>CAVZVM010000004.1:0-565263 GCA_963778705.1 uncultured Acidobacteriaceae bacterium | reverse complement strand
CGACGACTGCGGGAACGCGGGACTGAACCGCGTTTCAGGGTACTAATGCGATAAAGATCCCGGAACCTATGCTGGATGAGTGATTTGATACTTTGGTCAACGGTTGGGGATTAGTTTCGGATGCTTCTGGATGGTTTAGGTGAGGAGCATTTGAGTTTTGCTTCACAGAGTTCGGTTGCGATCAGTTTGCGGAGCCACAAGTGCGATGGGTCGTTATCGCTCTGGGGATGCCAAACCATTCGCAGGACGAACGGAGGCAAGCCAAGCGGCTCGGGACAGGAGGTCAGATTGAGGCCTTTGCCAAACCTCTCTACTACCGACTCCTGAATGCAGGCTACAAGGTCGCTCGATGCGACTGCATGCAGGACAGAAAGACAGTGCGGAAGCGCCAGCCTCAATCGGCGTCGCAGTCCTCGCGAGGCGAGTTCGTTGTCGATCAGTCCCCAAGCTGGTTGCGGTAAATGACCGCGGCATGATCCAGCCTAGTAAAGCGGTCGAGGGTCAGCCTGCCCTTCCACAGGGATGTCTGCGACGCGCAATTACGACATTGTTTTCCTCGGAGAGTGATTCCATCACGAGACCCGGCGCAAGATAACGGGCGTCGGGGAAATAGCCGATGGCGAGGTCAAGCGTTCCGTTGCGAAGTTCCGCCTCAGGCACCGTGAAAAGCCAATCGAGCCGGCGTGTTTGCATCTGCATTTCTCCCGACAGCATGGCGCGGGCAAACAGAGGGACAAGACGCAACTCCACGTCATCGCTGAGTCCAACCCGGAAGCGCTGTGCGCTCACCGAGGGATCAAAAGAGTAAGGCGCTTCGAAGGTCAGGCGGAGCTGGGCGAGAGCAGACCGTATGGGACTGGCGAGCCGCTCCGCCCGGGACGTCGGGACCATTCCCTGAGCCGTACGGACGAACAGCGAGTCCCCGAGACGGGCACGCAGTCGTCCCATCGCGTTGCTGAAAGCCGGCTGGCTGAGTCCAACACGTTTTGCGGCTCGTCCGACGTTGCGCTCGTCCATGAGCGCCTCAAAGGCAAGCAGCAGATTGAGATCGATACCGCTGATATTCACAGTGTGAATAATATTAATTCTGATTATCGATTGCACAAATGCGAAATTCATCGGATATACAGGAAGCATGTTGAAGCGCGCCTCTGTCATTTTCAGCCTGCTCCTGTTTGTGGCCTCCTTGCCGGCTGCGCCGATCTCCGAAACTCCCGCCTTAACCGTTTTCAAACAGTGGCTGGATGCTTTTAACTCAGGCGATGCATCCCGCATCTCGGCGTTCTGGCAGAAATATGGAAGCCATGGTCCTGGGGATCGTGTAGAAGGAGACCTGCGCCTGCGCAACATGACCGGCGGAATGACGATCTTCCGCGTTTTGCAAGATACAGAAACACACGTCGTCGTGTTAATGAAGGAGAACCGCAACGCCTGGTCAGAATCCACTCTGGACCTGGCATCTACCGATCCTCCGATTATTGCGGGAATGATGGGGCGCCCGGTTTCGCCGCCGGAAGGTTCTGAGAATCCCGCTGAAAATGATGAGGATCTTGCCGCTCGTGTCCGCGAACACGTGAACGGCATCAGCGGAACAGACGCCTTTTCCGGGGCGATTCTCATCGCTCATCATGGACACGTCGTGCTGGAGCAGGCTTGGGGCATGGCCGACGCCGCCCGTCAGATTCGAAATACAAGTGATACACAGTTCTGTATCGGATCCATGAACAAGATGTTCACCGCAGTGGCCATTCTTCAACTTCTACAAGAGGGTAAGCTTGCCCTCGATAAGCCTATTGCTGCCTGGTGGCCCGACTACCCGAACCACGATGTCGCCGCCAAGGTCACCATCCGCGAATTGCTCAACCACACAGGCGGCACCGGTGACATCTTTACTCCAGAGTATGAGGCGCATCGCCTCGAAACGCGAACGCTCGCGGATTATGTGAAGCTGTTCGGAGACCGGGAGGTTGCGTTCGAGCCCGGAACCCGCATGGAGTATTCGAACTATGGATTCATCCTCTTGGGACGGATCATCGAGATTGTGAGCGGTGAGCCGTATCAGACCTACGTTCTCAAACACATCTACGAACCGGCAGGTATGTTCCATACCGAATCGCGTCCGGAGTCAGACCATTTGGCGGGTCGCGCCGTCGGTTATACGCATGGGCCGGGAGGGCTGGTTCCGAATACCGATACCATGCCCTGGTCCGGAACCTCTGCCGGTGGCGGTTACTCAACCGTCGGCGATTTGTATCTCTTTTCTCAGGCACTGCAATCGGGAAAACTGCTCAGTCCCGATCTCCTCAGCGAAGCCACACGAGGAAGCGCTCTGCGACCCGACTATGGGCTTGGATTCTACGTGCTGCCTGAAGGCGGGTACGGTCACGGAGGCGGTGCGCCCGGTATCAACGGAGAAATGCGCATCCTGCCGCGCAGCAGTTACACACTTGTGGCGCTCACCAACCGCGACCCGCGAATGGCCACCAATATGGCTGACTTTATTACAGGTGCATTGCCGAAAACGGAAAGTGTCGC
The DNA here is from genome assembly GCA_963778705.1 of uncultured Acidobacteriaceae bacterium. Classification (GTDB taxonomy): domain Bacteria; phylum Acidobacteriota; class Terriglobia; order Terriglobales; family Acidobacteriaceae; genus Telmatobacter. Next base: position 562,728 of record CAVZVM010000004.1, on the reverse strand, counting down.
CAACTCCTGGAACTGACAGATTTCAGATCCATGAGGGAGAGCGGCTGTGTTGCGATGAGATCGTCTTCCGGACACCTCAATGTTCTCGGCGAATGAGAAATCGCATTACTCGTCGACGGCAGATTAGTACCGGGATGTCGGCTCGCGCCAAGCGATCTGGTGGGGGTGTCGAACGACGACCGCTCTTGCATGCAGATTCTTCGGCTCACCACCCCCGAGCTCTGCCCCCAAGAGCAAAGACCGCTCTTTGGCAGGATAGGGCTCTTGCATCCGAAATCGTGGGACGGCCTTGCATGAAAGAACCGAAAAGCAGATCCCTCGCCCCGCTGACCCCAATCGCCTGCTGTTCGATTGGGGCCCCAGACGTGCGGGTTCTCGGGATGACACGGCGGTGGTGATGGTTTAAGGGGCCTGAAGGCCCATGCTCCCTCCGCAGCTCCGCAGGGGCTAAAGCCCAAATTCATTTGGCTCTCTTTGCGGCACGAGTGAACTCGTGCCCTGTTACAGAACAGCAGCACAACAAGCTTTCTCCCGCACGCCATGAAGCCGTGGCCGTCTCACGGCTCAATTGATGTAACCAGCTCTACGCCTGATACTGCTCGTCGGTGACGTGCTCGAGCCAGTCGACCGTTTTGCCGTCGAGCTTCTCCTGGACAGCGATGTGGGTCATGGCTGTGGTGGACGCCGCTCCATGCCAGTGCTTTTCTCCGGGCGCAAAACCGACGACATCGCCGGGCCGGATCTCCTCGATGGGCGAGCCCCAGCGCTGGACGCGGCCGCAGCCGGAGGTGACGATGAGGGTCTGGCCGAGCGGATGGGTGTGCCACGCCGTGCGCGCTCCGGGCTCGAAGGTGACCTGCGCGCCGACGACACGCGCGGGCTCGGGCGCTTCAAAGAGCGGATCGATGCGGACCGTGCCGGTGAACCAGTCTGCCGGTCCTTTGGCGGAGGGGCGAGAACCTGCGCGCTTGATTTCCATTTTTTCTTCTCCTTTTATTGGTTCGGGTCTGGAGAATCCCGCAGCGGCCCAACGGGCTGATGCGGGGTTCTCCAGACCCGAGACCGAAGGCGCGGCTCGCAGAGCCGCGCCTTTGATGATAGCGGGGCCTGTTGGCCGCTGCTGGCAAGGAGTGGCGAACGGGCCCCGCGGGCAATTGCTGAGTGGCTGGGGCCGCAGGCCGCGGTGACTCGGCAATTGCCACCATGAATTGCGATCGGGAATTGCGGCTCAGGCATTGCGACTCAGGAATTGCCGGCAGGGGCGTTCAATCACCCGCCCAACATCGGTGCGCAGGGGCACAAAGGAGGCTGCTGGTCGGTCCTTTATTCTTGGGACAGGACATCTCTATCGATATCGAGGTATTTTCTTCGTGCCCAAGCATCCACTGGTTCTGACCATCCTGGACGGATGGGGCTACCGCGCCGAAACCGCGAACAACGCCATTGCACTCGCGCGCAAGCCTACGTATGACAAACTGCTGCGCGAGTTCCCCAACACGCTGATTCGCGCGTCGGAACATTTTGTCGGGCTGCCCGACGGCCAGATGGGTAACAGCGAAGTCGGTCACCTGAATATCGGCGCCGGACGCATTGTGCAGATGGACATCACGCGCATCGATGCACAGATCGCGTCGGGTGAGTTCCAGAAGAACCCGACGATCGTGCAGGCGATGCAGCGGGCGCGGGAGGGCGGGCGGCAACTGCATCTGTTCGGGCTGGTTTCGGACGGCGGCGTGCACTCGCACCAGGAGCATCTCTACGCACTGCTGCGGACGGCAAAGGAGTACGGCCTGGAGCGGGTGTTTGTGCACGCCTTTATGGATGGGCGGGACACGCTGCCGACGTCGGGCGCCGGCTACATTGCGGGTCTGGAACAGAAGATGCGCGAGTACGGGGTGGGCAAAGTGGCCACGATCAATGGCCGCTACTACGCGATGGACCGCGACAAGCGCTGGGAGCGCGAGAAGAAGGCGTTCGACGCGATGGTGCACGGGAAGGCCGAGGGCGGTGCGCACGCCAATCCAGTGGCTCGTATCAAGGAGAGCTACAACAACAACGTGACGGATGAGTTTTTGATTCCGTTCGTGGTGGTGGATGCGGCGGGCAAGCCGGTGGGGCAGATTCGCGACGAAGATGTGTGCCTCAATTTCAATTTTCGCGCGGATCGAGCGCGGCAGATTACGCGGGTGCTGGCGCGGGAGAGCGGATTGAACAAGAAGGGCGGGCGCGATCTCGAAGGCTGGGAATCTCTGGATGAGACGATTCCGCGCACGGAGATTCCGAAGAACCTGCACTACGTGTGCATGACGCAGTACGACAAGCTGTATGAACTGCCGCTGGTGATTCTGCCGGAGTCGATGGACAACATTCTGGCAAACATTCTGTCGGCGCATCAGCTGCGCAACCTGCGGGTGGCGGAGACGGAGAAGTTTGCGCATGTGACGTATTTCTTTAACGGCGGGATTGAGAAGCCGTTCCCCGGTGAGGACCGCGCGATGATTCCTTCGCTGAAGGTGGCGACCTACGATCTGGCGCCGGAGATGAAGGCCGAAGCGATCGGCGACACGATTGTAAAGGCGATCGACGATACGGCGTTCGACCTTGTTGTGGCGAACTTCGCCAATGCGGATATGGTGGGCCACTCGGGCAGGCTGGAGCCGACGATCAAGGCGTGCGAAGCGGTGGATGCGCAGCTGGGCCGGATTTACAAGGCGATCAAGGAAAAGAATGGGAGCTGGCTGATCACGGCCGATCATGGAAACGCGGAGCTGATGGTCGATCCTGTGAGCGGCGGACCGCACACGGCGCATACGACGAACCCTGTGCCGATGATTTATGTGAGCGAAGAGGCGAGCCATTATCGGCTGCGGACGGATGGATCTTTGAGAGACATTTCGCCGACGCTGCTGAATCTGTTGAAGCTGGGGCTGCCGAAGGAGATGACGGGAGGGGATTTGCGGGTGGCGGTGCACTAGTGTGCTGTCTCTGAAATACACAACATAGTAAAGGTGTCATTCTGAGCGAACGGGGCCCCGAACGTCCTTCATGGGGTCCCCAGGAAGCGATCTTTGCTTCTTGGGGCAGAGTTCGGGGGTGGTGAGCCGAAGAATCTGCTTTTTCACCATTCTGGATTCCGTCAACAACTTCTCGGACACCACACTAGTTCCCTGCCCCGTACAAATGGAGAAACGGGTTGCTATAATTTCGCCTAGTCGACACGCGAACTATGTGCAGTCGCTTCTTTTGTTCTGTCGTTACGCTGACGATTGCGCTGACCTTTGCACGCGTTGGCGCCGCGCAGCCGGTAGGTGTGGATCTGAACGGCCGCCCCGTGAACGAGCTGGGAGGACCGGGCGTTCGGTTGGTCGTGCTGATTTTTGCGGCCAGCGATTGTCCGATCTCGAACCGCTATGTACCGGAGATTGCGCGCCTTAATGGGGAGTTTGCCTCCCGAGGCGTGCGAATCTGGTGGGTCTTTCCGAACGCTGACGACACTGCGGCGCTGGTCACGCAACACGATCGCGATTTTGCGATCAGGGAAGATACTGTACTCGATCCGGCGCAGAATCTGGTTCGTCTTGCGCATGCGACCATTACGCCGGAGGCAGCTGTGTTCGCTGTCCACGGCAGCGGATTAGACGAGATCTATCGCGGCCGCATCGACGACCGGTATCTGGCGATCGGGCAGGAACGCCCGCGTCCGAGCCATCATGATCTCGAGGCCGCAATCGATGCAGCGCTGGCCGGCCGTGCCGTTCCGCGTCCTGGCGGGCCTCCGGTGGGATGTTCGGTCGAATTTCTCGCGCGATGAGGATCTTTCCGGCAATCGCGGTGGCAACAGCGTACGCGGCCCTGTGGCTTGGGTTAAAAGGTGCGCCGAGACCCGTGGTCCGGGCCGCGGCGAGGCCGCAAACGGATGGCGCGCCTCGATCGGACGGCGCCGTTGCCAGCGATCGGACGCCCACCTGGAGCCACGACATCGCGGGCATTCTGTATCACAACTGCACCGCATGCCATCATCCGGGGGGCGCCGGGCCGTTCAGCCTGCTTACATATGCCGAGGCGCGGCGGTGGGGACCGCAACTGGCAGTGGTGACACAATCGCGTTTCATGCCGCCGTGGCTGCCGGAACCGGGATATGGGAATTTTGCCGATGTACGTCGGTTGGGCGATCGCGAGCGGGCGCTGATCAAGCAGTGGGTCGCCGACAAGATGCCTGAGGGGGATGCCGCCACCGCACCCGCCGCCCCTCACTATGAAGGCAGCTGGGTCCTGGGCAAACCCAATCTCGTTCTGAAGTTTCCGCGGTCGCTGACGGTGCCCGCGGGGGGAACCGACGTTTTCTGGAATTTCATTCTGCCTTACCCCTTGGCGCAGAGTCACTATATCCGCGCGATGGAGATTCGACCGGGTTCGCCGCAGGTGGTGCATCATGCGAACATCGCCATCGACCGGCTCGCGAGCATGCGGCATAAGCTGGGCGATCGTTGGCAGGATGGAGTTGGCGGAATGAATCTGTATATAGATGCCGGCAACAGCTTCGATCCCGACAGCCATTTTCTTTTCTGGAAGCCGGATACCCCGGCGCTGATCGAACCGGAGGACATGCCCTGGCGGCTTGATCCGGGCAACGATCTGATCCTCAACATGCACCTGAAGCCTTCGGGGAAGCCGGAAACGATGGATGGCGAAGTTGGGTTGTACTTTGCGTCGAAGCCGCCCACCAAGCAGCCGATGCTGGTGTCGCTGGACCGCGACGATGCGCTGGATATTCCGGCTGGCGATGCCCACTTTGTGGTCGAAGACTCTTTAGCACTGCCGGTGGACGTCGAGGCATTGGGCGTCTATCCGCATGCCCACTATCTGGGGCACGATCTTGAGGGGTGGGCCATTCTGCCGTCGGGTGAAAAGAAATGGCTGGTTTGGATTCGCAACTGGGATATCGATCGCCAGTCGATCTACCGCTATAAGGAACCTGTGTACCTGGCCAAGGGCACGGTGCTGCACATGCGCTATACATACGACAACTCGGCAGCCAACCCGCACAATCCTCATGTACCGCCGGTACGCGTGCGCGCAGGAAACCGGTCTGAGGATGAGATGGCTCAACTGTGGGTGCAACTGCTGCCAGTGCACGTGCCGGCAAACGGGCCCGATCCGCGCCTGCAGATCGAGGAGGTTTGGATGCGCAATCGCCTGCGCAAGACGCCCAGCGATGCGATTTGCCTCTACAACCTTGCCGCTGCCCTGGCAGGGGAAAAGAAATACGCTGAGGCAGCCATCGATTTCGAAGAATTGCTGAAACAAAGTCCACGGGACGAGCGCACGCTCACGGCACTGGGCGCAGCGCAGGACGGGAAGGGCGACTGGCAGCATGCAATCGATACGTTCCACCACGCGATCGCGTGGGATGCTCCGGCGTGCGACGCGCGGTTTAATCTTGCCGAGGTCGAGCTGCGCCACAATCAGACAGCCGCGGCAGAAGCGGATTTCCGGACTGAGCTTTCCGAATGTCACGAGAGCGCGGAGACGCACGCCGGACTGGGTGTGGCCTTGCAGGCAGAGAGCGAATCTTCTGCCGCGGAAGCCGAGTTTCGCAAGAGTCTGGAGCTTGCGCCGGACAACCTGACGTCACTGTTCGGCCTGGCACAGATGAAAATGGAAGCGAACGAAGACGATGAGGCAATTGGGCTTTTGACGCGGGCGGCCAGTGCGGAGCCGCGACTGGCCGATGCGCACAAGGAGCTTGCCCGCGCTTACGGACAGAAAGGCGACCTGCCGCATGCACTCGATGAACTTCGCGCTGCGGAACGATTGAGTCCAGAGGACGCTGCGATTCATTCGGCGTTGTCGCAGGTGTTGGCCGCCAAGGGGAATGTTCAAGAGGCTACGCAGGAGCAGCGTGCTGCGCTGAAGCTGATAGAGAATGACCCGGATGGATGGAACAATCTGGGTGTTCTGGAAGCGAGGGGCGGCCGATTCACCGCGGCGCGCGAGGATTTCGAGCGCGCACTGCGGCTCGATCCCAACGACTCTGAGGCCAAGGCAAATCTCGCGCGCCTGACCACGCAAACCTCGAATTGAGAACATTTCAGCGACGTTGCTAAATCTGCTGAAGCTTGGACTGCCGAAGGCAGATGAGGGGCAGCGATCTGCGCGCGGATGACGAAATCAACCACGCGATAGGAAAAGGCGAGGCCGGCGCGGTTTCGCCCTTTTTGCAAGATGGCTGGTCTAGTGCCGAGATATTCAGAGCCAGCTCCTCGAACGTTTCAAACGTCATCTCCGGTTAACATTCCTGTTAACGTCCGCTCACAATTGGTCTCTAAGCTCGTAAAACAGTTCCCCATTCACGAGTTTTTCACCCCAAATTTTTGGAGACCATTGACATGAACAGAACGATTGTTCCGCTGTGGCGTTGTGTGCTTGTTTGCGTTGCTCTCCTGATCGGCACCTTGTCAGCGAGTGCTCAAGGAAACCTCGGTAGCATTCAAGGTGTGGTGACGGACGCGCAGAACCGTCCCCTTCAAGGCGCGTCGGTCGCCATTGTCGCTCCATCGCAGGCGGAGCGTACCGCTGTGACCGGAGCGGACGGAAGATTTGCGGTATCCGGTCTGAGTGCGGGCAACTATTCCGTTCAGACTTCTGCCGTAGGCTTCGCCACGGACGAGCGTCATGCGGTTGCGGTGGCGGCGGGACAGACTGCGGAGGTTTCTGTCGCTCTGGCAGTTGCTTCGGTGGCAGAAGAAGTCACCGTCGAAGCCGAAGCCGACACGTCGATCGCCTCACAGCTTTCGCCGGTCAAGTCGGTACTCGATGCGGGTTCTGCGCGCACGGAGATTACGAGCGCTTACATCAGCGAATTCACGTCGCCGGTGACCGATTTCAGCGACATCATTCAGATTGCGCCCGGCACGGTGAGCTGGAGCAATAACGGCATCGGCGATGGCCAGGCGAAGATTTACTTTCGCGGCTTTGTCGATGACGACTACACGATGACCTGGGATGGAGTTCCCTTCGAGGATGCGAACGATCCGAGCCATCACTCGTGGGCCTATGTGCCGGCGCCGGCGATCGGCTATGTCGATTTCGATCGCAGCCCGGGAACGGCAGCGGATATGGGACCGGCCAACTTCGGCGGATCGATCCACATGTTCTCCCCGAAGCTGGATGACACGATGAGCGTCAAGGCCTCGGAGTCGTATGGTTCATGGAACACCAATCAGGTTTTGGGCGAGTACAATTCCGGCCTCTTCGGCGGCAAGAATCCGAAGAACAACATGTGGTTCGAGGGTCATCATCAAACTTCGGACGGTTATCTGACCAACAGCCCGCAGGTTCGTACCGCCGCGAGTCTCAAGTACAACCACAAGATCTCAGACAACACCAACTTCACGCTGATTGGCACTTCGATCCTTGTTGACGCCAATACACCGAACAACGACACGACACGCCAGCAGCTACAGGACCATGGAGATAACTACCTTCTCGACTCCAACCAGTACAATCCCGACGGATCGCTGAACGCCCAGTATTACCGCTACTACACCTACCATGTGCCTACTAACTTCGAGATCGCCACGCTGACCGGAGATCTTGGCCGCGGCTGGAGGGGCGATTCGAAGTCTTATACCTACTCCTACTCGAACCACCAGCACTACCAGAACGCGCAGGACAGCGACCTGCTGGCGCCCAAGCCCATCGAAGAAGCGGTCAACGCGACCAGCGGCATCGACAAGATGAACCAGTACAACCGCGTCGGCGAGATTGGTTCGGTGAGTTATGCCTCGCACTATGGCGTGTTCCGCGCGGGCGGATGGTGGGAGTACACGCCGACCAACCGCTACCAGATCAAATCCAATCCGGCGCAGGGCTTTGTGCACGCACCGGGACTCAGCGCGATCAAATTCCACGAGAACTTCAATATCACCACGGCGCAGCCCTATGCGGAGTTTCAGTTAGTCTCGATCCCACGCTGGACCATCACCGCCGGCATTAAAGACGCGTTTTTCCGTATGTGGCTAAAGCAGTTTGCCGATGGAAAGATAGTGGGCAATCTGGGCGGCAATGCCTGGGTCACGCACGCCGCCAATTACAACTCGTGGCTGCCTTCGTTTGAGGCCAACTTCCGCATCAAGAACAACTGGTCGGTATACGGGCAGTATGGCCGCGGCAGCATCATTCCGTTCAGCAGCGTTTTCGATGTGACCGGGGCGCAAGTAGCAGTGACGCCGCCGCCCACCATCGCTTCCACCTATCAGGGCGGAACGGTGTTGAAGCTGAATCATCTGAGTCTCGACGGCGACTTCTACCACATTCACTTCGTCAACCAGTATTCGAGTTTTACGCCTTCGTCTGGCCCAGATGCGGGATTCACCTATTACTACGCCACGCCGCCATCCGATACAAACGGTGTCGAGGGTGAGGGCAACCTCTATCTTGCGCACGGACTCAGCCTTTTCCTGAACGGGACCTTCGGTGAGGCGAAGTACGAATCCAGTTCGGGACAGGCAGCAACAGGCACCACACCGGCTGTACCGGCTTCTCCGTCGGCCTGGGTTGCGAGCGCCCCACACGATACCGAGAGCCTGGGCATGACCTACCAGCAAAAGGCCTGGGACGTGGGCTTCTTCAACAAGCGCGTGGGCGATCGCTGGAACGACGACGGAGCGTACCACCAGGTGGTTCCGCTCGATCCGTTCTGGATGAGCAACTTCTTTTTCAATTACACGCTTCGCAAGGGTTCGCGGTTCGATCAATCGAAGATCAAGCTGAGTGTGAACAATGTGCTCGACAACCACGACGTCGCCACGATATCACCGGCCAATTCGGTCTCGAATTCGCTGGTTCTCTATACCCCCAGCCCTGCGGACACCCTGCAGTTGCTTCCGGGGCGGAGTGTGACGATCACGTTCCAGCTGGGTCTCTCGCCGAAGGAGAAGTAAAGGGCGGACTGCAGTCGACAAGCAGACTCCCGGGGGTGAACCCTCCGGGAGTTTTTGTTTGGGGTCTCGCACTCGAGTCTGGGAGAGGATTCGGGATGCGAGGGGTCTGTAGTACACGAAGGAGAGCGGCGTGTGGCGCAACGGTGCCGGAAGAAACAGAAAAGCCTCCCAGACGGGAGGCTTTTGTGTTTGAGGAGATTCAGGGCTTAGCGCGGACGCAGGACTCTTGATGGCATCGGGCAAGCGCGCTTCGATCAGCTTGGCGCGCTCGGCAGCAATGCCGCTGAGGTAGGTTGGCGCAGGAGTCGCCATGGCCACGAGGGCGAAGGCGATCACCGAGAAGCAGACGCCGGCGATGGCTGCCGACACCAGCATGTGATACATGTCGAACATATCGAGCCCGAGCATGTTGACCGCGACGTGCTCGAGGGGCTTGACGTGCATGAGGACGGCCAGCGCGAATACCGAGAAAAATACCGAAAGACCTGTCAAGACGAGCAGAGTGACATCGAGGCCGCGATGAAACTTCTGGCGCGCGCTGCATTGGGTGCAGTCAGCCAGATGCTGCTCGTAATCGCGGCGCATCTCCGGCGAAATCCCGGAGATGTCGTAGCGCCAGCTTGCCAGAATGGCACCAACTACCCGGTCATTGCATCGATTCTTTGCCATAAGTTTTGGACTCACTTCACTGGAGGATCAAGTGCAACTTTCTCTGATCGAGCGCACCTTGGGCGGCAAGAGCAGCACGTACCCGTTGGATGCTTCGCTGCGTGGGTTTGATCCGGGCTAGGGGGCTCCGATCGAGTTTCTCGGGCAACGCCGCCAGCCAACTTAACTGCTTCCAGAGTGATACCGTGTCCCTATTTTACCCGAAGTGACCTAAAAACACACTGGTAACATGGGCTCGTGTTGCGCAGCCAGCAACAGCCGGTTGGCCAGGAGGCTGGCGCGACCGTTGAGCGCGCGCTCGGCAGTGACCCGGGCAAGCTCTGGAAGATTATTGCTTTCAGAGAGATGGCCCAGAATGACGTAGGTGGCCTGGCCATCGTATTCGGACTCGAGGAATTGGGCTGCGGCCTCGTTGGAAAGATGGCCGACGCGGGAGAGGACACGTCTGTTTCACCGACCAGGGATAGGGTCCGTCGCGCAGCATCTCGAGGTCGTGGTTGGACTCTAAAAGCAGCAGATCCAGCTTCTTAAGCTGGGCTTTGACGTTGGGCGTGACATAGCCGAGGTCGGTGGCTACGGCCATGCGGACGCCTTCGGCCTGGAAGACGAAGCCGACGGGGTCGACGGCATCGTGGGGGATGGTGAAGGGGCTGACCAGGATGTCCCCAATTTGTAACGGCTGCCCCGCCTGGAAGTAATTCACCGACGGCAGGAAGGTGGGGTCTTTTTCGGGCTTGGGTGGTTCGGAGAGCCTCGGGCGCAGCGCATGCGGTTTCTTCGGCGGACGAGATGGCGTCGGCTGCGACGTTCGATATCGTCGGGATCGCCTTCACTGGGCTCGGCTTCGGCCTGACGAGCTGCGGCCTGCTTACGGCACTCTTCCAGCCATTGCTTATAGGTCATCTGCTTGCGCGGGGTAAGCCAGCGCATCCAGGCGCGGTGCGTGCCCTCAGTGAAGTAGACGGGGATGCCGAGCTTGCGGGCAGTGACGCCCAAGCCGTTGACGTGATCCTGGTGCTCATGGGTGACGATGATGGCGTCGAGGGTGGCGGGATCTTCGCCCGCGGCCTTCATGCGCTTGAAGAGCTCGCGGCAGCTCAGCCCGGCATCGACGAGGATGCGCGTGCGGCCACCCGACACAACTGTGCTGTTGCCTTTGGAGCCAGACGCCAGCACCGTGAAGCGGACCATCTTTTGAGCATAGCGCGCGAGCCTGTGCAACACCGGGCGCGGGGTTAACTGGGAGGGAACGGAGGCGCACATTCGGGATACGCGGCCCTTTTGGGGACAGGCTTTGGGCACTGGATTGTCGCGAGGAAGGAAAAGGGCGCTATGCTTGAGGAGAGCTGTTTCCCCTGAAAAATCTGCGTCCGTGGAGGTCCTGAGCGTGTCGATGCGATCGCCCTTGAATTGTCTGGTTGCCCTGCTCTTTCAGGTTGTACTGCTCCTGGTCGCAGCCGGTGCGGCAGCCCCTGCACGAGCTGCCGACAAAACGACAGCCGCTGTGGCCTCGGACTGGGATCGTCAGGCGGCGGCGAAGTATCTCGACAGCCGCGAGGTGTGGTGGCAGACCTGGGACCGCGCGCAGAAGGATCACGGCACACTGTGCGTTTCTTGCCATACGCAGGCGGCGTTCGCGTTGGCACGACCGGTGCTGCACGAACTGGGGGACGAGCCGACGGCGGCGGAAGCCGCAATGCTGGCGAGCGTGGAGAAGCGCGTGCGGATGTGGAAGGACGTTCAGCCTTTCTACAGCGATGCGGTGTACGGCGCCGGGAAAGAGATCGAATCGCGCAACGCTGAGTCGGTGTTGAACGCGGTGATTTTGGCCAGTTATGACACGCGGCGCGGCCACCTGCGCGATGTCACGCGTGCTGGCCTTCGACAACATGTGGGCGCTGCAATCGAAGACGGGAGAAGCCGCCGGCGCATGGGTGTGGCAGAACTTCGAGTACACGCCGTGGGAGTCGAAGGAGTCGGAGTACTACTGGGCCGCGATGCTGGCGGAGGTGGTGGCGAGCGCGCCGGACAACTACCGCAGCGATCCGAACATTGTGGGCAACCTGGCTGCATTGCGTGTCTATTTGTTGGGCCACTACGAGGCGCAGCCGCTGCTGAATAAGATTGTGGTGCTGTGGGCGTCGGCGCAGTTCCCCGGGTTGCTGACGCAGCCGCAACGCATGGCACTGCTCGCAGAGATCTACGGCAAGCAGCGCGCCGATGGCGGTTGGAGTCTGAGCGATCTGGGGACGTGGCAACGGCGCGACAAAACTCCGCTGGAGACGAAGCCGGATGGCTATGCGACGGCGATGGTGGCGCTGGCTCTGGAGGCGAACCACATCTCAACCTCGTATCTTTCGCGCGGGCTTGGGTGGCTGGTTGCGAATCAGGACAAGACGACAGGCGCGTGGCCGGCGTGGTCGCTGAACAAGAATCGCGACCCGCAGTCGAATGTGGGCATGTTTATGAGCGATGCAGCGACGGGATATGCGGTGTTGGCGCTGACGGGGAAGAGGTAGGCCGGCAGAGGTCAGTGCTTTCCCACCCAAGATCACCCAGCGACGAAGACCTGTCGTTGGGAACCCCGGGCAAAGAGCCTGGAGGGGCGATCACGACGCAAGATGCATAACGACCCTGACTAGCAAAGGAGAGCCGCAGGGGTTAAAACCCCCTCAATATTGGCACTGTATTCGGCACGACTGAAGTCGTGCCCTGACACAAAGCCAATTCGATAGGCCACTTTTAGGAAGCGTCGGGCAGGCTGGTGGGGAGTTCGATCGAGACCAGGGTGCCGCGGCCGGGATTGCTGACGACACTGAAGCTGGCCTGGTTGCCGTAGAGCACTTCGAGACGCTCCTGGACATTCTTGATGCCGATGCCGTTGCCGGTGCGCGTGAGCGCGGATTGCGGACGGTTGCCGATGCCCACGCCATCGTCGGCTACTTCGATGCGCACGCGATCGCCTTCGAGTTTGCTGCGCAGGGTGACGGTGCCGCCGTTGATGCGCGGCTCGAGGCCGTGCTTGATGCTGTTCTCGATGAGCGGCTGGAGCAGGATGCTGGGGACCAGAACCTCGAGTGTACGCGGATCGATTTCCTTCTCGACGCGCAGCTTGTCGGCGCCGAAGCGCACGACTTCGATGTCGAGGTAATCGTCGGTGAAGCTGAGTTCGTCGCTGAAGCGGCACGTAGGTGTCGTGATCTTTGAGCAGCGCGCGGAGAATGTTGGCCAGCTTGACGGTCATTTCGCGAGCGAGTTCGGGTTTGACGCGGACCAGCGAAGCGATGGAGTTGAGGGTGTTGAAGAGAAAGTGCGGGTTGATCTGGCGCTGCAGGGCGTCGAGGCGCGCTTCGAGCAGGAGGCGCTTTTGTTCTTCGAACTTCAGCTCCATGCGCAGGGCGTCCCAGACTTTGATGGCGATGCCGACGACGATGGGCGCGGTGAGCAAGACGAGTGCCTGCAACCACCACTCCGAAGCGAGCAGAGCGAACAGCCGACGGGGAAAGAGGTGCGCCAGCCAGGCGCGGCAGGCTTCGGCCGCAACGATAAGAAAGAGCATGAGGAACTGGCGGTCAACGCGTGGGCGGCGCAGATTGCGACGGATCCAACGATAAAGACTGAGGTCGATGAAGGGGGTGAAGGACCAGATCTCTTCGGGTGTAACAGCACGGCCCAGGAGCCCGGCGAGAAACCCCAGGGCTGCGTTGAACGGCAGAGACAGATACTCGCCATGGTGCAGGGCGGGAAGGGAGAGGACCAGACCACCGATGATGGCCCAGCCGGGCCCGAGAAAGAGTCCGAGGAGAATGATCGTCTCGAAGGAGATGTCGGCGGCGAGGAAGTTGGGGACAGTGGTGCGAATCCATACGCCGAGCGTGAGAGGCACGAGAAAGAAGGCGAGCAGAGCGACAGTTTGAGGCGGGCGGCGGTTTTCGGCGAAGAACAGGCGGCGAAAGCTACTGGCGCGGGCCAGCACGCTGGCCACGGAGGCGACGACGCCCAGCTTTACCAGCAGCGTGATGAGAATGAGCCTGTCGGTCACTTGCACCACTGTATCGCGTTCGAGAAGTGGAGCGGGGCCTATGTCTGTTGTGTTGCGGCGATCCTTAAAGGGAACGCTGAACAAGGTCCAGAACGCTCCTCCGGGGCTGAAGCCCGCGACGATTCGGCTTCATGCGGGGGTTGAAACCCCCGCCTCCCTCCGCAATCGAATTCTGCGCAGCCCGCAACTTGGGAATGCTCTGGTACCAGCGGTGCCGCGGGTTGGGACCGGCAGCAACATCGGCCAAGTCAGCGCCCAGTAGAATAGAGCTATGCCGTTTGAGAGCGTCAAAAAGGTTGCCGAAGCCGAGTTCCCGACGCGTTGGGGCCCATTCCGCATTCTCGGCTTTGAAGGCGTGCTGCAGGAGCCGCGCCCCTGCTGCGAACACAATGGAAAGAAGACCGAAGGCCTGGTCGCGCTGGTGATGGGCGACATTCACGGCGCGCCGCCGATCGTGCGGATTCACTCGCAGTGCCTGACCGGGGATGTGTTTGGATCGCTGCGCTGCGATTGCCGGCTACAACTGGAGCTGGCTCTGAGCAAGATCGCCGAAGAGGGCGCGGGGATTCTGCTTTATGAACAGCAGGAGGGCCGCGGGATCGGCCTGATGGCGAAGCTGAAAGCCTACGAGCTGCAGGACCAGGGGATGGATACGGTCGAAGCGAATGTGGAGCTGGGCTATGCTCCCGATTGCCGCGAGTACGAGCTGCCTGCCGAGGTGCTGAAGCAGCTGGGCGGTCAAGAAGGTTCGGCTGATCACGAACAATCCGGAGAAGGTGGCGGCGCTGGAGTCAGCAGGGATTGCGGTGACCGAGCGCGTGTCGGCGGAGGTTGCGCCGCAGGAGAGCTTCGAGCGGTATCTGAAGACGAAGCAGGAGAAGATGGGGCACATCTTCGATGGTGTGGGGGACAACGTCAGCGAGATCGATACGCTGCGGTAAGGATTGCGGGACGACCTTCCACTACCGCCCGGGCTTCTTTAGACGGCGAATGCCAAAGACATCGAGTTTGGCATCGGTGCTGAGAACCGGCAAGTCGTTTTGGATCGCCTGCGCAGCAATCATGCGATCGAATGGATCGGCATGAGTATCCTCGAAGCGCGCGGCACGCATCATCGACTCCGGTTCCAAGGGGAGAATGGCATACCCGAGGCGGTTTTCGATATTTGCGATGAGGTCACTCTCAAACTCAAGAGCCTCGGGGAGCTTCCCGTACCTCACTTTTAAACTGATCTCGTAGACCGACGCAGCGGATACCAGGATTTCGTTGTCGAGGTCGGCGATGAGTCTCCGGGCCCAGGGTTCCATGCGTTTCGAGTTGAGTGCAGCCCAAAGCACGTAGTGCGTATCGATGAGGACTCTCAATCTGCCGTTCCCCATTCCAGGCCTTCTGTTCGGCTTCGGGGAGTCGGTCAAAATCGGCGGGAAGATCGAAACCGGGGCGATGAAACAAGTCGAAGGCGCGCTCCTTCGCCGGTTTCAGGGCGACAATCATCGCGACCGGTGTCCTTTTCCGTCCGGTGGTCAGAACAACCTTTTCTCCCCGTTGAGCCCTCTTCACCAACTCGGAAAGCTGGGTTTTCGCCTCGAACATCGTCGCCTCGGCCATCGCATCTCTCCAACCTGCTAGGAATAGCTTAGCTAGGTTTCTTGGCGATTGCAAATCGAAAGCAACGGCGCTTAACTCCATCGGCCTCTCTCCCTGTGTCGGCGGAGGTTGAGCCGCAGGAGAGCTTCGAGTGCTATCTGAAGACGAAGCAGGAGAAGATGGGGCACTTTTCGGACGTGAAAGCCGAGATCTCGTGAGGGGGTGTGCGGGCGAACCAGTAACTTCCGAGATCACGTCTGCGATGCCACTCAGCCCTTCAGAGCACGCAGATGCTGAGGCTCGTTTGATGCCGGTTCAGGTAGCAGACTTTTCCTCTCGTGCAAAAGCGTCGGCAGCCATCTCGAACCAAGACTGCGATCGCGATTGATCGCAGCACTTGTGGTCCACGCAGGCGAACCAACTTGTAGCTAATTGACCGGCATTCGCTCCAGCACTGGGATCGAGCCGCATTGGCGACATGAACATAGCCTTCAGCATGACGTCTGTCATTCACTGCAAGTACGAGTGCCATATGTCAGCATCCGGCATTCGCGATACGTCGCCAGTTTGTCGCGAAAGACACGGTCAGAAAAGCGCGGTAGCCACCCCCGCCTGCGAGCCGGAAAGTCTCCAGCAAGCAAGCTGCATCATGCCGGCCACGCGCAAACTCGTGGAGCAATTTCCGTGCGAGCTCGTCTGATGCTCAACATCCGGGCGACAAGCGGCCCAGACACTGGATCTATAGCGAAGAGCTCATCGCGTCCAATGACTCGGGCATATAGCGTCGCAGCTGTCTTCCGATCGCTCTGCATTGGCAGCGATCAGGCCAATCGAACTATCGCATCGCAGTCGAGTCCCTGTGGCGTACTATACGGAAGTTATCTTTTCGTCCACACGACGCGCAAGGTGCCCGCTGCGGCCGCGGTGATCTGCGGCGCGCAACGGGCTTTCTCAAATGTCCCGCCCAGCAAGGCCGGGACGGGACACCCAATCAATTCAACCTTACGGATAGATGCCGCGAATCTTGACGGCTTCGGCGACGCGACCGACGCCGAGCATGTTGGCGGCGATGCGCATCGGCACATTCCGCTCTTCGTGAATCTTGAGGACTTCGCGGAAGGCTGTCTTCATCACCCGCTCCAGCCGGTTGTAGACGTCCTGCGCCTCCCAGAAGAGGTGCTGTTCGTCCTGCACCCATTCGAAGTAGGAGACAGTGACGCCGCCCGCGTTGCAGAGAATGTCGGGAATCAGGAAGACACCCTTCCTCTCGAGAATTCTGTCGGCGGCGGGAGTGACGGGACCGTTGGCGGCTTCGGCGACGATGCGGGTCCGGATGGTTTCGGCGTTCTCGGCGTGAATGACGTTCTCCAACGCCGCAGGCACCAGAATGTCGCACTCGAGGGCGAGGAGCTCTTCGGGACGGATGCTCTCGGCCTCAGGGAACCCTGCGACACGACCGGTGAGCGCTTTGAGATGCAGGAGGTGGTGGATGTCGAGACCGTGCCGGTTGTAGATGCAGCCGGTGGAGTCGCTGACCGCGATGATTTTGGCGCCGGCGTCATGGAGGAGTTGCGCGGCAATCGATCCGGCGTTGCCGAAGCCCTGTACGACAACGGTCGCGCCCTTCAGAGTCATGCGCAGATGCTCGCAGGCGCACTCGATGGTGTTGAAGACGCCGCGGCCAGTGGCTTCGTTGCGGCCCAGCGATCCGCCGAGGCAGATCGGCTTGCCGGTGACGACGCCGGGAATGGGATAGCCCTTGGTCATGCTGTAGGTGTCCATGATCCAGGCCATGGTCTGCGAGTTGGTGTAGACATCGGGCGCGGGAATATCCTGCTCCGGCCCGATCAGCGGAAGAATCGCGCTGGTGTAGCGGCGCGTCATCCGCTCGAGTTCGCCCTGCGACATGTGTTTGGGATCGCAGGTGACGCCGCCCTTGCCGCCGCCAAAGGGAATGTTGACGACCGCGCACTTCCAGGTCATCCACGTGGCGAGTGCCTTCACTTCGTCGAGCGTGACCTGCGGATGGTAGCGGATTCCGCCCTTGGACGGTCCACGGACCGAGCTGTGCTGCACGCGATAGGCTTCAAATCGATGGATGTGGCCGTCGTCCATGCGGACCGGCACGGTGACGGTGAGGATCCGTTCCGGGTACTTGATCATCTCGCGGATGTCGCTCGAGAGTTCGAGCGCGTTGGCCGCGGCATCGAAATTCTCAAGGGCCACGTCGTAGGCGTTGCCTGTGATGGTTGTTGTCAGCATGCGTTTCACCCTTTCACTGCATCGGGTGCGGACGGGGTAGTCCTGGCATCTGCTTCGACCGGATCAGGAATTCGCGGAAGGAACTGGACAGCGTGCAAGGTGTCGTTCCTCTTCCACCCCGCGGACGAGGACCTGTCTACGGGGACCCCGGTTGATGAAAACGACACTTGAAAGCATCAACTCACCTTGCACCAATTCCTGATCCGGTTAATGCACAGCTGTCTCTACCAGGAGTGATGTCTCGTTCGACCCTGGTTGCTGTTGTTTTTCGTAGACCGGAACCAGCCACGTCCGGTAGGTCTCGATATGGCCTCGAGTCGCCTCGATGTAGAGCCGCTGTATGTCGCGCGTGATCGCGCCGATTTCTCCGGCGTGCACCGGCCGGTGATCCACGCGGACCACGGGCGCGATGCCGACGGCAGTCCCTGTAAGGAAGAGTTCATCGCTTCGATAGAGCTCGCTGCGATCGATGGGCCGTTCCATGACCTGCAGGCCGAGTTCGCGCTGCGCAAGCTGCAGGACGCAATCCCGGGTGATGCCTTCGAGGACGTTTTCATAGACTGGCGGGGTGATCAGCTTGCCGTCGCGCACCATGAAGAGGTTGCAGGTGGCGCCTTCGGCGACGTGGCCGTCTTCATTGAGGAAGATCGCTTCGTCGAATCCGTTGCTGGCGCGCTTCGTCGCTGGCGAGGGCGCTGTTGACGTAGGCGCCGCAGATTTTGGCGCGTGCGGGGATGGCGTTGTCTTCGATGCGCCGCCAGGAACTGACGCCGGCGTGAATTCCCTTCTCCGCATGGAGATATTCTCCGAACGGCAGAGCGACGATGGCAAGGGCGTCCTGATCGTCGGGACTGACGCCGACGCGCTCGGCGGATTTGTAGGCGAGGGGGCGGATGTAGACGTTGGTGCGGAATGCATTGCGGCGCATCAGCTCGACGGTGATGGTGCACAACTCCTCGGTCGACAAGGGCAGGCCGATGCGCAGGATGCCGCAGTTTTGTCTCCAGCGCTCGTAGTGTTCCACCGGGCGGAGGACAAAGAGCTGCTGTGCAGGATCGTCCCAGTGGGCGCGAATGCCCTCGAAGACTCCGGTGCCGTAGTGGAGTGCGTGGGTGAGAATGCCTACGCGGGCTTCGGCCAGGGGCATGTACTGGCCGCCAAAGTAGACGATGAGATTCGGATCCGCATCCGCTTTCACTTCACACCTCCTGAAGCGATTCCCGGAACAGTTCCCTTCCGCGCTTCAAGGCAAGTTCGTCGAGTCCGAACCAGCGCGGATTCTTGACCAGCCGGCGCAGCGCGGACTTGACGCTGGCTTGCGGCAGGACGCCTGTGATTTCGAGCAGTGCGCCGAGCATGACCATGTTGGCTGCGCGCGCGTCGCCCAGTTCGTCGGCGATGTGGGTAAAGGGCAGAGCGAGGACGTGTACGTCTTCGCGGATACATTCCTCCGGAAACACGTCGCCGTTGTAGATGACCCAGCCGCCGCGCTCGACGTTGGCGTCGAACTTCTTGAGTGACGGCTCGTTCATGGCGATCAAGATGTTGGGCGCTGTCACGAGAGGCGAGTCGATGGGTTCACGCGCGATGCGGACGTGGCAGTTCGAGGTTCCGGAGCGCATCTCGGGCCCGTAGGACGGGAGCCACGAGACTTCGAGGCCTGCATCGAGGCCAGCCTCGGCGAGGACTTCGCCGAGCAGCAGAACGCCCTGGCCGCCGAAGCCGGCGACGCGGACGTGGAGGTCAATATTTGGGCTGGAGGTTCGTGGTGTTTGCGATGTTCCGTGCTGCCCTGCGATTTCCAAGTGCGTTGGTGCTTGCTGCCGTGCAGGATTCGGGCATGAGGTCTGTGAGCTGAGCGCTGGTTCTGCGGCCCTGGGTCTTCCCGCTCGAGGTCGAGGATTGCGGGCAAGGAAGCGAGATCGGGAGCCGGTTCTCCCTGAATCCACGGTTCGGCTTCCTTTGTCCGGTCGCGAAAGACGCCGAGGGGGAAGGTCTTCTCCATCACGTCGCGCACCCAGTGCTGCGCGTCGACGGGCGGCATCTTCCAGATGGTTGGGCAGGGCGAGAGCACTTCAATCAGCGAGAAGCCGAGGCCACGGACCTGGTTCTCGAGGGCGCGGCGGATGGAACGTGCGGCCTGGGCAGTCTGCTTGTTGTCGCCGAGTCCTACGCGTTCGATGTAGACGGGCGCCTGCAGCGTGGCGAGCAATTCGCAGACGTGGAGCGGATAGCCTTCGTTTTGCGCGCTCCTTCCCCGTGGTGACGTCGTGCTCTTTTGCCCGATCAACGTGGTCGGGGCAAACTGCCCGCCGGTCATGCTGTAGATGGCGTTGTTGACGAAGATGACGGTGATGTTTTCGCCGCGATTGGCGGTGTGGAGGATTTCGGCCGAACCGATGGCGGATAGGTCACCGTCGCC
Source organism: uncultured Acidobacteriaceae bacterium (assembly GCA_963778705.1). Lineage (GTDB taxonomy): Bacteria > Acidobacteriota > Terriglobia > Terriglobales > Acidobacteriaceae > Telmatobacter. The sequence goes on along the minus strand of CAVZVM010000004.1, from coordinate 542,801 downwards.
CTGATAGCTGATGACGATGCTCTGTTCCCTGCTGCGCTTGACGGCCGTGGCGACCGCAGAGGCGCGCCCGTGCGCGGCCTGGATGTTGCCTACGTCGAAGTAGTAGTAGCCAAAGACGGAGCAGCCGACGGGGCTGATGAGAATGGTGCGGTCCTGAATGCCGAGCTCGTCGATGGCGCGCGCCAGCATTTTGCTCACAGTCCCGTGGCCGCATCCGGGGCAATAGTGGGTCTGATGTTGGAGATCTTCTTTGCGCTCGTAGGTCGAGAAGAAAGATTTTGCTTTGGCGTGGGCGATTTCGTAGTCGGGAAGCAGATCGTTAGGCATGGGTCAGGACCTCCAATCTCCGTGGCTTCGATGTAGGGAATTGCTTGGCTAGATTGCGCACCAGAGCAAGCACCTCGTTATGCGACGGGCAGTTGCCGCCCACGCGGCTGAAGAACTCGACGGGACGCGCTCCGTTCAACGCGAGTCGAACGTCTTCGATCATCTGCCCGTTACTCATCTCGACGACGAGGAAGACGCGTGCACGGGTTGCGAGCTTTCGGAAATGAGCCGCTGGGAACGGATAGAGCGTGATGGGGCGCAGCACGCCGACTTTGATTCCTTCGGCGCGGGCTTCGGCGGTGACGGCCTTGAGGATGCGGCCGACGATGCCATAGCCGACGAGGACGATCTCGGCGTCTTCGGTTCGGAATTCTTCGGCGCGCGTCTCGCACTGCTCGGCACAGCGATACTTTGTTTCGAGATCGCGGATGTGGGCTTCGAGCTCGTCGGGATCGAGATGCAGCGAGGTGATGAAGTTGTTGCGGGACGCGGCGGTGCCGGTGACGGCCCACCGCGGAGTGTGTGGAGCGACGGCAACGCTCGGGAACTCGACCGGCTCCATCATCTGACCGACGAAGCCATCGGCAAGGAGGACGACGGGATTGCGGTAGCGATCGGCAAGATCGAAAGCTAAGGATGTGAGGTCGGCCATCTCCTGCGCCGAGCTTGGGGCGAGGACCAGAGTGCGGTAGTTTCCGTTGCCGCCCCCCTTGACCACCTGGTGATAGTCGCTTTGCTCGGCGGCGATGTTGCCGAGGCCCGGTCCGCCGCGCGTGATGTCGGCGATGACGCAGGGCAGCTCGGCGCCAGCCATGTAGCTCACACCCTCCTGCATGAGGCTGATGCCAGGGCCGCTGGAGGCGGTCATGCAGCGGACACCCGCGGAGGATGCGCCGTAGAGCATGTTCATGGCGGCGACTTCGCTCTCGGCTTGCAGAAAGACGCCACCCGCCTGCGGCATATAGAGCGCAGCGGCTTCGGCGATCTCACTGGCTGGGGTGATGGGATATCCGTAGAAGGCGCGGCACCCGGAGAGAATGGCGCTTTTGACGATGGCCTCGTTGCCCTTGATCAGTTGCTTGCGCATGGCACGGCCTCCCGAAACTCGACTGCTTTCGCTCCTTTATTGCGGGCCCGCAGCACCGTAATGGCTCCCGGCTCAGGACAGACCAGGAAGCAGATGCCGCACGCCGTGCAACCAGAACCCGCGTACGTCGCCGTTCGATAGCCGTAGTGATTGAGCTTTTCGCTCAAAGCGATCACCTTGGGTGGACAGGCCTCGATACAGAGGCCGCAGCCTTTGCATTCATTGGCGTCCACCTGCAACAGACCTCGATCCCGCCGCTGTGCGTCCATGCCTTTTCGTACCTCCCCTAAGTTCCTTCCGTTCGGGCCAGGCTCTTGCGATCAGACAAGAGCGGGTTTGCGTTCCAGATAATGCGCGCGCACGGCAAAGTCCTCAAGCTCCTGTCGAAAGCGCGGGTCAGCTATGTCAATGAGGGCTTCGGCTCGCTCGCGGAGAGTCTTGCCATGCAAATAGGCGATGCCATGTTCTGTGACGACGTAATGCACGTCGGCGCGCGAGGTCACGACGCCCGCGCCCGGTTCAAGGACAGGTACGATGCGCGAGACATCGCCGTGCTTGGCTGTTGAGAGCAGCGCGATGATGGGCACACCGCCTTTGGAGCGCGCTGCGCCACGAATGAAATCGAGCTGGCCGCCGAATCCGCTGTAGGGCTTGGTGCCGAGCGAATCGGCACAGACCTGTCCGGTGAGATCGACCTGCAGAGCTGAATTGATGGCCACCATGCGATCGTTCTGCGCCACAACAAATGGATCAGTAGTGTAGGCGATGGGGCGAAACTCGCAGCTCGCGTTGTGATCGATGAAGTCGAAGAGGCGCTTGCTGCCCAGCACGAAGGCGGCGACGATCTTGCCGCGGTGCAGCGTCTTTCGCTCGCCGTTGATGACGCCCTTGTCCACAAGATCAATCACTCCGTCGGAGAAGAGCTCGGTGTGGATGCCCAGGTCATGCTTGTCTTCGAGACACTGGAGCACTGCATCCCCGATGCCGCCGATGCCGGTTTGCAGCGTTGCGCCATCGGGAATCAGCGAGGCAACGTTGCGGCCCACGCGCAGATGCAGGTCGGTAAGCGGCTCTTTACAGAGTTCGGGAAGCGGATGCGATGTTTCGACGATCGAGGTGATGTGACTGACGTGGATGAAGGTTTCGCCATGGGTGCGCGGCATCTGGTCGTTCACTTCGGCGATCACAATGGGTGCGAAGCGCGCGGCGGTCAGCGTGCAATCGACCGTGGTGCCCAGACTGACGAATCCGTGCGCATCGGGCGGCGAGACGTGCATCAGGACCACGTCGATCGGCATTGCCCCGGTTTCAAAGAGGGCTTCGATTTCGCTGAGGAAGATGGGTGTGTAGTCGGCCCGGCCCGCGGCAACAGCTTCGCGCACGTTGGCGCCCAGGAACAATCCGCGATGACGGAAGCGGCCTTCGTATTCGGGCTTGGTGTAGTCGGCCGCACCAAGCGTCATCATGTGGATGACTTCGACGTCGTGCACATCGGGTGCGCGTGCGACCAGGGCGTCGACGAGCCGGGCGGGCGTTCCGCAGCCGGACTGAATCCAGACGCGAGCGCCGGATCGTACCGCCTGGAGCGCCTCTGCTGCGCTTTTACATTTGGATCGGTAGTCGTTGTGCCAGTCCAAAACGTCCTCCGGAAACCCAAGGGGATTTCTCCCTCAAAGCCCGAAGTATGGTGCGCTTTGGGAACGACAAAGGCTGTGATTGTCGTCACCTGAGAGCTCTTTGAATGATGACCAATAACTTACTTATTTTCTTTTAGATAACGCGCATAAAGGAGGGTGTGCGGAGCATCGCTAAGGTCACTCAGAAGTGGCTTGTGCGACGGTGGATTTCGGGGGACAAAATACGTTCGGCAAGGAGCGCGATACTCGCGACGCACGAGACATCAGGCGCGTTGGGCTTTGAGCACTTTGGCGGTCGTGACGACCTGGCCGACGTGACGCTGGGTGTGGTCGGCGACGTGGATCAGCGCTCCGCCGATGGAGGTGGGCAGCTGCTTGCGGCCCACGCCACGAAAGATATTGAAGTCGGCGCTGGCGAGGGTGCGGATGCGGGCGTCGGCATTGGAGAACGAAGCTTCGACTTCGCCGAGGAGCATGGCGAGGGTTTCGTCTTCCTCGTTGGCGGGTGGGGCTTGCTCGGCCTTGAGTGCGGCGAGTTGCTCGGCGGTGAGCTGCCCGCCTTCGGCGTAGGTGAGAATGCGATCGACGGAGCGCGCGATGTGCTTGAGATGGAAGCTCACGGAAGGCAGGCCGAGGGGCTGCGCGTGGACTTCGGCGTCGGTGAGACCTTCGGTCCATTTGGCGATGTCGTCGAGGGCGAGATCGAGGGCGTGGAGAACGGCGCGGCCGACGGCGGGGACATCGGAGTAGGTGCCGCGGAGCCAGGGTTCGATGTAGGGAGTAGGGGAAGGGTTCATTGCTGTTCGTCGATTGTAAATTGATCGAGAAACTGCGCGGGCGTGAGGATCGGGATACCGTGCCATGGATGCAGGACGAGAAGATCGTGATCGCTGCTGACGATAACGTAGCCTGGGCAGCAAGAGCGAGGGCGAGGATAAAGTCGTCGCTGGCGTCGCGGCAGGGCGGATCGAGCAATACCGCGGTCTCATCGACCCGGTACGTCTCAACATTCTCCCGGATCATCGCAAAGAACCCGTCCCGATCGGGTTGCGTCAGATAGCGGTCAAAGTAACTGCGGTTCAATACTTCACCGAGTTCCGCGATTATTTGTTCGCTACCACAGAGCACGCAGAACTCCAGGGCAAGCATGAGTGCCTGATGTGGTTTCGATCCGACTTTAAGAGCAGCGCCAATAAGGGCGCTGGTATCGAACACCACCCGCTCGATCACCGCGATCGGAGCTCCGCTCGCACTTCGTGGACAATGCGGTTGATCTCTTCGTCAGTCAACTCGTCGCCATCGGGAGTCGTGTGCCTCTTTGCCATCTCAGACCAAGCCTTAAAATCTTCCACTGCCTTCCTTCGCCGCTCTCTCTCGCGGAGGATCGGTTCCATATCGCGCGGGGAGACAATAAACGCGGCGGGGCGGCCATGGCGTGTGATCGCGACGGGCTCGCGCTGGACGGTGTCGAGCAGTTGGCCAAACTGGTTCTGGGCTTCGGCCGAGGTTTTGGTGATCATGGCGGCCTCCCGGTATAGCTATTATAGCTAAATTAGCTAATTGAGCTAGTTTTGAAGTGGGAGCGGTGTCACGATCAATTCGATCCCAGGTCCCCAAGGGCGAGGGACCTGGGGCACCCCAACTTAGTTCATTTCGCACAATGGGAATTGGTCCGCCTGTCAGCAATCTACTGTTTACCGCGAGCGACGAATTTCAATTCGTCTACTGCGCTTGTGTACATCGCCCCGATCTCATCGTCGATGATCATGACGCCGGCACCCATGTCCTGCACATACCAACCGAGATCCGGATCGTCCGGATCGGCAGCAGCAAAATCAATTGTGCCGGGATGCTCATCGCAGAGCACACGATCACCCTTCCTGATTTCTTCGCCGGACACGTAGCGCAACTGCTCGGTCATTACGCAAATCCAGAGGGACGCTACCCTGCGCTCTTGACCCGCACCACGGTGATCTTGGCGAAGCCTTCTTCGAAGAGTGGCGCTTTGAGTTTCTCGGCCATGCGGCGCATGATCTCTTCGCTCACAGAGCGATCGCGGGAGCGGTTGCGCTCGAGGCAAACGTCAAGCGGAACATCGAAGAACACCGCCTGCACCTCGTAGCCAAAGCTCTTGGCCATCTTGATCCACTGGCGGCGCTCGTGGACGGAGAGGTTGGTTGCGTCCACGTAATTCCACGGCATCTTGGCGATGAGGCGCGCGCGCAGGAGCGAGCGGAGCGTGGAGAAGACGAGGCCCTGGTAGCGCTGCTCCTCAACGTCGTCGAAGAGGATGTTGCGCAGCAGATCGCTGGATAAGGGCGTGACTCCACGACGGCGAAACCAGGTGGTCTTTCCCGAGCCGGGCAGGCCGATGGCGAGAACCACGTAGCCTTTGGGCTCCTGGGGCGAGCGGCCAGCGGGCTCGGCCTCGGCCGAGGGCATGGAGGGCGATTCAGGCTGGGTCTCCATTTCGAGGCGGCCAGAGCCGGCGGGCTCGGCCCATGGCACGTTGCCGCCCCGGGTCTGTGCCGGCCGCCGTTCAGGATTTGCTGCACGAGGTCTCGGCTCGCGCGGCGGCGCAGGCGGGGCCGGCGGAGTTGCTGCGACCGGATCGTCTGGATAGAGGGGCACCAACGGGCGCGGTTGGTTCGAGGGGATCTCCTGGCCGATTTTGCCTGTGGATTCCGAAAGATTGGGTGGGCGTTTGGAACGTCGTCTCATGCTTGCGTTCTGCACCTTTGTTGATACCGGGATAACACACCGCCGCGGGGCGCTGCAAATGGTGTGCAGTTCGTCACATACCATCGCGGCGTTTAAACGCCAGACTATGAGTGACAGGACCGTTGGTGCAGGAGCAGAGCGTCAGGTGCAGAAGCAAAGCGTTTTTGCTCGTATTTGGGCCATGCGGTCCCGGATGGTACGATCAAGGGTTTGGTGGAATTGCCTGACACCCCAACGACGAGGACCTATCGTTGGGGACCCCGGTATAGCCGCTCCAAAATCACCGGCGCCCTCCGAACACCTCTTCATCTGAATTTTTCAGCCTCACTCACCACGAAGGAGAAGACACAATGGCAGTTAAGGTTGGCATCAACGGCTTCGGCCGCATCGGCCGCAACGTTTTGCGTGCCGCGCTCGGCAATTCCGAGCTCGATTTTGTTGCGGTAAACGATTTGACCAGCCCGGCCACGCTGGCGCACTTGCTGAAGTACGACTCGATTCTGGGGAACCTGAAGAACGAGATCAGCGCCGGCGACGATTTCATCTCGGTCGACGGCAAGAAGATCAAGGTGTGGGCGGAGCGCGATCCGGCCAAGCTGCCCTGGGCGGACGTAGGCGCGCAGATTGTCATCGAATCGACGGGTCACTTTACCGATGCCACCAAGGCGAAGGCGCACCTGGGCTCGACCGTGAAGAAGGTCATCATCTCTGCCCCAGCGACCAACGAAGACATCACGCTGGTGCTCGGCGTCAACCAGGACAAGTACGATCCGGCCAAGCACAACGTGATTTCGAATGCCAGCTGCACCACCAACTGCCTTGCTCCTGTAGTGAAGGTTCTGCTGAAGGAGACGGGTATGGTCAGCGGCATCATGACCACGATTCACAGCTACACCAACGATCAGGTGATCCTCGATTTCCCGCACAAGGACCTGCGCCGTGCACGCGCAGCCGCGATCAACATGATCCCGAGTTCGACCGGCGCCGCCAAGGCTCTGAAGCTGGTGATTCCTGAGACTGCAGGCAAGCTGGACGGCTTCGCGATCCGCGTCCCAACGCCGAACGTCTCGATCGTCGATCTGACCTACATTGCCGAGAAGGCGACGGACGCCAAGGCCGTGAATGCCGCACTGAAGGCTGCCAGCGAAGGCGAGCTGAAGGGCATTCTGGGCTACGAGGCCGGCGAGCTGGTCAGCTCCGACTTCAAGGGCAACAAGCTCTCTTCGATCGTCGACGCGCCTTTGACCAAAGTGGTCGGCCAGAGCGTGAAGGTGCTGAGCTGGTATGACAACGAGTGGGGCTATTCAAACCGCGTTGTCGACCTGGTCGGCTTCCTGGCCAAGAAGGGGCTGTAAAAACAGTGGTCAGGGAATAGGGAACAGGGATCAGTCGCATCATGCTGGATTAGGCGCATTCGACTGAATCCCCCTTATTCCCTGACCTTTTAACCGTAGTAGTCAGGGTTTGGAACTTCAAGGGCAGTCAATTCCGCTCGCAGAAGTACATCGAAACTGATTCCTGTACCCTGATCCCTGAACATCCATGCGACAAAACATCAGCGGCGGTTCTCCTTACGAGCCCATCATCGGGTTCTCGCGTGCGGTGCGTGTCGGCAACTCCGTGCACGTGGCCGGAACGGGGCCGGTGGGCGCGGACAACGAAGACGCAGCGGGACAGACGCGCCGCATCTTCGCGATCGCCGAAAAGGCTCTTTCTGACGCAGGAGCATCATTCAAAGATGTTGTTCGCACTCGCATGTTTCTCACTCATGTCGAGGATTGGGAAGCGATCGGGCGCGTGCATGGGGAGTTCTTCTCTGAGACGCGGCCGGCTGCAACGATGGTTGTTGTCGCCAAGCTCCTGAATCCCGCTTGGCGCATTGAAATCGAGTTTGACGCGGTGATCGAATCACCCGTTGCTTAGCCTCTCATCACCGTTCACAATTTCCGAGGAAGACATCATGGCAAAGCTCAGCATTCGCGATATCGAACTGACCAACAAACGGGTCTTCATCCGCGTCGATTTCAACGTGCCTCTCACCGAAGACGGCAAGGAAATCACGGACGATACCCGTATTGTGGCTACGCTACCCACCATTGAGTACGCGCTGCGGCGCAATGCCAAGGTCATCCTGGCCTCGCACCTGGGCCGTCCCAAAGGCAAGCCAAATCCCAAGTATTCGCTGCGCCCGGTGGTCGACCGCCTGCGCACATTGATCGACAAGGATGTGTGTGCTGCGGAAAACGTCGGCTTCTCCCCCGACTGTGTGGGAGAGATTGCGAACGAAATGGCGCGCCAGCTGGAATCCGGCCAGGTCTTGCTGCTGGAGAATCTCCGCTTTCACGCGGAGGAAGAGGCGAACGATCCTGGATTTTCCAAAGCCCTTGCGCTGCTCGCCGAGATCTATGTCAACGACGCGTTCGGGTCGGCGCACCGCGCGCACGCATCGACCGAGGGGATCACGCACTTCCTGAAGCCCGCCGTGGCTGGCCTGCTGATGGAGAAGGAGATCACCTACTTAGGCAAGGCTCTGGAAGCGCCGGAGAAGCCGTTCGTGGCGATCATCGGCGGATCGAAGATTTCGGGCAAGATCGACGTGATCGAGAACCTGCTCGACAAGGTGGATACGCTGGTGATTGTGGGCGGCATGGCCTACACGTTCCAGCGCGCGCTGGGCGTGAGCACGGGCAAGTCGCTTGTCGAAGAGGACAAGATCGCGCTTGCCAAAGCGACACTGGAGAAGGCAAAGATCAAGGGAGTGGAACTCCTGCTGCCGGTCGATAACATTCTGGCTGACAACTTTGCCGCGGATGCCAAGACACAAACATGGGATACATCGAAGGACTTCCCTGCCGACTGGCAAGGTCTCGACATCGGCCCCAAATCGATCGCGGCCATTGAACAAGTAATCTCGAAGGCGCGCACGATTGTGTGGAATGGGCCAGCGGGGGTGTTTGAATTTCCGCGGTTCGCGGTGGGGACCAATGCGATTGCGAAGGCGGTCGCGGCGAATAAGGCGGCCATCTCGATCATCGGCGGCGGCGACTCGGTGAGTGCCATCAATCAGGCTGGTGTTGCAGATCAGATCACGCACATCTCGACCGGTGGTGGCGCGAGCCTGGAGTTTCTTGAAGGCAAGAAGTTGCCGGGTGTGGAAGCGCTGACGAATAAGTAAGCACCTGCGGTGCGGCCAACTGCCCTGCGGCGTGGGTTCCTGGATGCTCGTTCAGGTGAACACAAGTGCCCCTCCTTGAATCGGATTTTGATTCACGGGTGAGGGGCACAAACTCGAGGACATCCGGAATGAACCAAGGGAAAAGCGCTGATCCCGCCGCCTATCGCTCCGCATCCATCGCCCTGAAATGTCCCTTCGCTGAAAGCTTCAGCAGTGCCCCATCGGCGGTTACCAGGGTTGCGCCTAAATGGCGCGCCGTCGCTACCAGAATCCGGTCTGCCGGGTCGGGATGCATCTCAAATGGCAGCCGTGTGCTTTCGACCGCAATCTCCGGCTCCAGCGGTACAAGACGTACACCGGCTTTTGAAAGCGCCTCACGGATCCAGGCCAGCGTATCCAGATGCAGATTGATTCGCTTCTTGCTTGCGAGCAGTCCGATCTCCCATGGAGTAACGGCCGAAATTCGAATCCTACTCTCGCGCGAAGCAACATTAATGGCTGCCGTAGCCTTTCGCCCCAACCGCCGATCCTTGAACCCCGACCAGAGAAGCACATGCGTGTCGAGAAGCAGAAGACCCGGGGCAGAACCCGTCGGTCCCGCAGTCACTTCATGGCCTCCCACTCCACATCAAGAGGAGAGATGATGTCTCCGAGGATCTCTCCTGTACCGCGCATCGAACCGACAAAGTCGCCTGCCGCGGGAATTGGTACGATCTCCGCCACGGGCTTTCCGTGCTTGGTGATCACCAGCGTCTGGCGCTTTTCGGCTACTTCATCCAAGAGTTTCAGGCACTTGGCCTTGAACTCGCCGGCAGGAATTGTAGTTGCCATTTCGTTCCTCCCATAGTCACTGACTATGGTCATATTCTAGCACGTCCCGCCCCTGGGAGCCTTCCCTGGCCGCGCCGGATCGGACTAGACTCAGGTATTGAGCCATCCGCAATTCTGCAGGAGAAACCTTGGGCTATTACACGCGAGTCTTGTCCAAAGACGAAGAGTTTCCGGCGCTTGACGAACTCGCGCAGTGGGTTCGCACGGAGCATCCCGAGTACAAGCTGAACCTCGAAAGCGGCGAAGAGGAGGCATGGGAGACGCTCCTGCTCTCCGGCAACGACGGCATCGAGGTCGCGGTCATCGAGAGAAGCCCTGTCGCCGATGGCTCACTCGGCCAGGATGAGATTGCGGAGTTCCTCGAAGAGACACAGCATTGCGAACCATCAAGCGGCGTCGCCTGGCTCCATGAGTATTTAGCTTCCGTCAAGACGATTTACGCCTTTCAGCACTTGCAGGGAGGCGACACCGAAGACGGCAGCAACGTGCTCCATGCGCTCCGCTCGCACATTTGGGAACGCGGCGAATCGATTATCCAGGCCGACCTTGAGGGATTTACCAACGAAGAGGGTTACCACATTGTCTGGCAGTTTTCGGATTCGGTTTCGGGCCCGTGGAATATGGCGGTTCTGCAGGATGGCGTCTGGCTGCAGTTCAAGATGGACCTCGGCGACCCTGACCATCGAGCCGCATTCCTAAGCGGAGAAATGCCCTCCGATCTGTCCGTAATTCGTGGGTCCGGGCCGCAGCCATAGCGCCGCTCTCTACAAAGCAGCGGTGTATGTGCTCATGTCCGAACGCGCTCTCAATCACCGTGCCGTTCCCAGAATATGGCTGGTGTCACAATCGGAAAGCGGTCGGCGAGGGCAAGCAAATCCTTGTCACCGGTGATCAGATACTCTGCCTGTGCGGCACGCCAGGTTCCGAGCACCTGCTGATCGGCACTGTCCCGAAGCTTGCGATCCGGCTCGCCCACTGGTTCGACGATCTCGGCCAAGAGCATGAAGCTGTCCGCCAAATCGCGGATCTCCGCAGCATTCAATTCGACTCGCTTGAGCCGGGGCAGCACCCGCGCCATCTCGTCCAGAATGTAACGAGATAAAACGATCTCGAGCGAGCCACACCGCCAAGCAGTAAGAATCTTTCCAGGAGTACTCGCCGGATAGGCCAATCCCGAAACCAGAACATTCGTGTCCGGCACGACCCGCAGGACCGGCATTAGCGCCGGCGTCCTCTCTTCACCGCGGCATCGATCTCCTGCAAGCCACTCTCTTCAGGCAGAGCCGCGTAGGCATCGGCGATGCGCTGGGTCAACGAGTCGAAGCGCTCCTGCATGCGCCGGATACGTGCAAACAGATCGGCATCCACCAGCGCAGCAACCGGCTTGCCATCCTTGTTGATCACGATGGTGTCGTTCCGATACTGCACCTGGTTCAGCATCTCGCCTAGATTCTGGCGGAACTTGACGGCTGTCACATTGGAGATCATCGTGGCCTCCCGATCATTATGATCGATATGATTATAGCAAACGATTGGATCATAGGAAATGACACCTCAACCCCTCTTGCATCCGCCGACGGACCGCAAGACAGCCACGTTCGGGCGAAGCCTTGCGAAGAATTTCGGGGGCCGACCCGTACGGAGCGGTTTACGGACGTCGCGTTTTCCTGTGCTCCCGGTCACCCGGCGCGTGTTTGTCGGTCCGATAGAATCGGTCTGAGGATGACCAACGAATGTCACGAAAGAAACTGATTGCCGCAAATTGGAAGATGTACAAAACGCCTGCGGAAGCCAAGGCGTTTGTTGACGCTTTTTTGCCTCTTGTTGCAGGTCACACGCGCGACGAGATTGCGCTGTTTCCCTCGCCTGTGCTGCTGCCTACAGTGATTGCGGCAGCGAAGGGGTCCAAGCATAGCGATCGGCGCGCAGAATATCCACTTCGCCGAAGAGGGGGCCTATACGGGTGAGACATCGATCGGGCAACTGATGGCTGTAGGCGGGACACATACCCTGATTGGTCACTCGGAGCGCCGCCAGTACTTCGCGGAGACCGACGAGATTGTGAACAAGAAGCTGCACACCGCGTTGAAGCACGGGATCGTGCCCATTGTCTGCGTCGGCGAGGTGCTGGCGGAGCGCGAGGCGGGCAAGACCGAGTCGGTATTGAAGACGCAGGTCACAGGCGCATTCGCGGGGATTACGGCCGAGACCGCGAAGACCATCGTCGTTGCCTATGAGCCGGTGTGGGCGATTGGCACAGGCAAGACCGCTACGCCCGAGATGGCAGTCGACGCGCACAAGATTATTCGCGCCGAGGTGGCGAAGCTGTTGGGCGCCGACATCGCCGCGAAGATGCGCATTCTCTACGGCGGCAGCGTGAAGCCCGATAACTCCACTGCGCTGTGCTGTCAGGTGGAGATCGACGGTGCGCTGGTGGGTGGCGCGAGCCTAAAGCCGGATTCGTTTACGGCGATCGTGAAGTACTAGTTTTTCGTTCGAGAGTCGGGGCCGGGGCGCACGTACCTGGCCCGATTCACGTTTGCGCGCCGAGGTTAGGGCGATGCGGACCGCAAGCTCGATTACAGCTTCGCGCGAAGTTCGCCGTTCTCGACCTTGGCTTCGAATACCTGCGCGCGGAATTCGGGGTCGTCGCTCGCAGTTCCGGTGTGAACGTCGAAGGCAAAGGCATGCCAGGGGCACACGACTCTGCCTTCTTCGATGGATCCTTCGCCGAGCGGGCCTCCTTCGTGGGGACAGGTGCCATCGAGGACCGCGATCTGGCCGCCCACGTTGGCGATGCACAAGGCGCGGTCATGGACGACGAACTCACGCACCTGATTGACGGCTGGCAGCTCAGATTGAGCGCAGATACGGACAAACTCGGCCATGGCGGACTCCTTGCGACGCTCAATCTCCGGCGCCGAACACGCAATTAGCATAAAGGAGTGCGATCCAGTGGAGGCAAGTCCGATCAACGACGAGGGCAGGGGTCTGTGGCCGCATCGCGGCCGGTGCCTCGAGCCGATGCAGCTCCTCTGGTCATCTCTCCCCGCTGGATTGCGGCGGCATTCGGAATTGCGGTCGCGGGAGCTGCAGTGTGCGTCTGGGCGGCTCTGTGCCTGGTTTTCTGGCTGGGGAGCTGGCAGCTCCTCTACCATCCGAAGAGCGCGATCGCACAGACTCCGGCGAGCACCGGATTGCAGTTTGACTCAATCGATTTCGCGACGACTGAGGCGGGGCAACCGCAGCTACATGGATGGTGGATTCCGGGGCCGCCGGAGAGCCGGTTGACCGCGATCTACTTGCACGGCGCCGATGGCAATATCGGCGACACGGTGCCGGCGCTGGCGCCGCTTCATGACGCGAAGGTAAACCTGCTGGTGTTCGACTATCGTGGCTTCGGCGCGAGCCGATTTGAACGGCCGAGCGAGAAGCATTGGCGCGAGGATGCGGAATCGGCTATCCGGTACCTGACGGAGACGCGGCATGTTGCTGCGGGCTCAATTGTGCTGATCGGATCGGGCCTCGGGGCGAATCTCGCGCTGGAAGTCGCGGCGGTCCATCCGGAAATTGCGGGAGTAGTGCTGGACGATCCGGCGGAGTCGCCAGAGGACGTGGTATTTCACGATCCCCGCGCGCGGTTTGTGCCTGCGCACTTATTGGTGCAGGATCGCTGGGACCTGCTGGAGGCTGCGGCGGCGCTGCACGTTCCTTCGCTGTGGTTTGAATCTCAGATCGGTAAGAACGGAGTCACGAATAAGGCGTACGACAAAGTCGATGCGCGTAGGACTCGGGTGTGGATAACCGATTCGGGGAATCGATCGCGAGATACCACGGAGGCTGTGTCGCGATGGGTTGACGAACTGGGAGCTAGCGGGAAAACTCGCTGATGCGAAAGACTGAGGGCGTCCGGGCCGAGTCCGCACACAAGGCGAAAAGCAGATCCCTCGCCCCGCTTACCCCACAAACGCTGACGCGTTTCGCGGGGCCCCAGACGTGCGGGTTCTCGGGATGACACAGCAGTGGGGAGCGAAAGGGTGTAGGTATCCTTGTGGTTCAGGGCCGCTTGCGCTACTGGGCGGAGTCAGACCCCGGTGATTAGCGGGGGATGTCGCGATGGACAGCCTTCACCTGATAGCCGGCTTTGCGGAGACGCTTTGACATCTCTTCGGCCATCATGACGCTGCGATGCTGGCCGCCGGTGCAGCCGAAGCCGACGGTCAGGTAACTCTTCCCTTCTTCCACGTAGTGCGGAAGCAGATAGAGCATCAGGTCGGTCACTCTGGTGAGGAATTCCTTGGTCTGCGGAAAGCCGCGCACGTAGGCAGCGACCTTCGAATCTTTGCCCGTCTTCTTGCGGAACTCGGGAACGAAGTGCGGATTGGGCAGGAAGCGCACGTCGAACACGAGGTCGGCGTCGAGCGGCACGCCGTTCTTGAAGCCGAAGCTCAGGCAGCTCACCAGCAGACGTTTGGTTTGTTCCTCATGGCCGAATCGCTGCTGAATGTGCGCGCGCAGTTCATGCACATTGAAGTTGGAGGTGTCGATGAGGGTGTCGGCGACATTGCGAATCGGATCGAGCAGCTGGCGCTCTTCGGCAATCGACCGTTCGACGGTTTCGGATCGGCGCAGGGGATGGGGCCGGCGAGTTTCGGAGTAACGCCGGACGAGGACCGAATCCTGGGCATCCAAAAAGACGACGCGTGTGGGCAGGATGTGTCTGACCTGTTTCAGAATTTCGGGCAAGCGATCGAGCGTTTGCCCCTCGCGTATATCGACAACGATGGCTGCACGTTCAATCTCGCCCGATTTCCCGACCAATCCTGCAAATTCGGTGAGGAGTTCCAGGGGAAGGTTATCGACGGCATGATATCCGAGGTCCTCGAAGTTGCGAAGGGCCGAAGCCTTGCCTGCGCCGGAGATGCCGGTCACAATGACCAGCTCCTTCTTCGGCTTCTTCATGGGCACGACATGGTCGGCAGGCGGCTTGGGTTTTGGGGACACCTGCGGCGAAGATACCATGGCTCATCGTACAACGAATCGATGTGCGCGAGGTTTGCTGGGCGATGAAACGATCGGTCTTCGAGTAACACAATCCCGACGCGCACGCTTCGGTTCAAGGTCTTCGGGCGCGGCGAAGAGGCTAAGCCGGCCCATCATGCCGTCGGTCAGCATTCCTGTCAGGGAATCTCGACTAACTCCATCTGGCCATCGCGGCGGCGATGGAGTACGTAGAGGTCGCCGCCAGGATTGCGAAACACGAGGAGATCGCGATCGCGGAACTCCGCATCCTTGACGGCTTCTTCGATAGTCATCGGCTTAATGGCGATGGCTTCGGCGCTCTCGAGGATGTGCGGCTCGACGATCGCCGCTTTGGCGGGAAACGAATGCACGGGGATCACAGTCCTGGCCTTCGACGTCCCGTTGAGGCCTGGTTCCTGCGACTCCGATGGACGCACCTTGGGACGCGCAACGGGCGGGGCGGTCAGAGTCTTCTCCTCTTTGGGCATGCGTTTGCGCGCCATGTGTTTGTCGCGGTAGCGAAGCGCCTGATGTTCGGCGTGGGCAAGCGCATCGCGCAGTGCAGATTCCTGCGAGTCTGCCTGGCCAGCCGCCACGATGGTTTGGGACCGCGACTTTACGGTCAATTCGGCGATCTGCAGATGCCGCTGGACGCGAAAGGTCACGCTGGCCGTCGTCGTGCGACCCATGATGCGCGCAATGCGGTCCATCCCCTCCTCAGCCTGCGCACGCAGAGCCCTGGAGACTTTTACCTGTCTGGCTGTCAATTCAACTTGCATCGTCAGCCCTCCGGTTATGCGGAACAGACGCCGTGGTTGTCGAAGAGACGGACCACGGCGCAGCAGCGCATAGGACGAATTATAGCGAGCGGGGCGGCTGCAAATTGCAACGCGACGGAAAATCTCGGCACAGCTGTTTCAGGAAAGGAAAAAATGCTTTGGCGGATTGCTAGGCATCGCGCCGACGGCGCTGGTGGGTCGAAGGAATATTCATATCTTCGCGGTATTTTGCAACGGTGCGGCGGGTGAGCTGGATGCCCTGGGACTGAAGCGTGGCCGCGAGCTGATCGTCGGTGAGCGGATGCCGTGGGTCTTCGTCCTCGATGAGCTTACGGACCTTGCGTTTGAGGACGAGCAGGGGTGTGTCGGCGCCTTCGGGGCCGTTCGATCCCTCGGAGAAGAAGAAGCGCAGCTCGACCACGCCCTGGGGCGTATGGGCATACTTGTTGGCCACCGCGCGGCTGACGGTGGAGGGATGCACACCGATCTCCTCAGCGACCTCTTTGATCATCATGGGGCGCAGCGCCTCGATACCCTTTTCGAGGAAATCTCCCTGACGCCGAACGATGACCTCGCAGGTGCGAAGGATGGTGCTCTTACGCTGAGCGATGTTGCGCATCAGCTGCAGGGCAGACCGGAAGCGCTCCTTCACGTACTCTTTGACTTCTTTCTCGGTGCCTTCCGCGACCAGCATGCGCCTGTAGCGCTGGCTGAGGCGCAGGCTGGGAAGGTCTTCCTCGTTCATGGAGACGATCCACTCGCCGCCGCGCCTGGCAAAAACCACGTCGGGCTCAATCAGCCGGGTCTGTTCGCGATTGTAGAGGCGGCCGGGCCGCGGATCGAGTGTGCGAATGAACTCGACGGCGGCCTGCGCTTCGACGGGCGATACCTGCAGAGCGCGCGCCAGGTCTTTCACATCGCGCTTCTGGACGAGGCTCAGGTGGCGATCCGCGATCTGCTCGGCGATCTCCATCGAGCGTTTCCGCTCTTCGAGTTTGGCTTCGGCGTCGGCGCGGAAACTGCCATGGGATTCGTCGGCGAGCTCGTCGCTACGCCGGGCGTAAATCTGGGTGAACTCCTCCTGTTGCGCCTTGATCTGAATCAGCAGGCATTCGCGGAGATCGCGCGCTGCCACACCGGGAGGATCGAGATGCTGGACCAGGTCAATCGCACGCCGAACGACGTCGAGGGCCGCTGCATCGTCGAGGTCCAGGTTCCCCTGGAACTCCCGGAGCGCTGCCACGAGCTCTTCTTCGCTGACGGCAAGATAGCCGTCTCCATCGAGGTTGCCGATGATGAATTCCGCCACCTGTTCAAGGCGCGGGTCCACGGTGGAGGCGCCCAGCTGCCAGGCCAGATGATCGGCCAGGGTGGTTGGCTGAGAAAGGAAGTTCTCGAAGGAAGGCCGCTCGTTGTCATCAAACTCCGGCAGCGTCTTATAGCCGGGGTCCAGGTATTCCTGGAAATAGGAACCGAAATCGACTTCGTTGAACGGATCGTTGGAGGAGGCCGGTGCTTGAGCCGCCCCGTTGTCCAACTGTTCGAGGCGCTCGGCTCGTTCCTGGCGCTCGACGCGTCCGGCGACTTCGTCGAGCATGGGCACCGTCTCGTCAATCTCCTCGAGGACGGGATTCTCGACCATCTCGGCGTCGATCATCTCCTTCAGTTCCAGCTTGTTGAGCGCGAGCACGCTCACCATCTGCATGAGGCCCGGAGTGAGGACCTGGCGCTGCGCGACCTTGAGATTCAGTCTGGGTTGCAAGAGCGGCATGCAGTGTCCAATTCCCGTACAACGTCTAACCACTTAAGTGTAATCGGATGAGAGGCCAGCCGAAAGCGAGGCACCATCCGCAGGTACCTTGTTCCCAAATCGGGTTGGTCTCGCTGGGAAGTCTACGCTTATAGAGAGGTGGCGTGCTGACGCCTGGCGGAGTTGCCTGTCAATAGCTGGAAAGGTTCCGGGATGGGAGAGGTGCAAGTGATCCCAACCGGCGGCCTCAGTTCAACGAGAAGCCTTCGCCCAGATAGACGCGGCGGACCTCGACATCGTTGCCGAGTTCGTGCGGGGTTCCGGTGCGGAAGATCTTTCCCTCGGCGATGATGTAGGCGCGATCGGTCACGCTCAGGGTCTCGCGGACGTTGTGGTCGGTGATCAGGATTCCGATCCCACCGGCTTTCAGGTCGAAGATGATCTTCTGCAATTCCAGGACGGCAATGGGGTCGATGCCGCTGAAAGGCTCGTCGAGCAGAATGAAGTTCGGCTGGATACAAAGCGCGCGAGCGATTTCGACGCGGCGGCGTTCGCCCCCGGATAGCGCATAGCCACGCGTGGTGCGGATGTGCCCGAGATTGAGCTGCTGAATGAGACGCTCGGTTCGTGACCGGCGCTCCCGCACATCGAGCGGTTGGGCCTCAAGCACGGCAAGGATATTCTCCTCGACGGTGAGCTTGCGAAAGACGGAGGGTTCCTGGGGCAGGTAGCTGATGCCGAAGTTACGCGCCCGGAGATACATGGGGACGCGGGTGATGTCGGTCTCGTCTACCAGGATGCGCCCGGTCTCAGGCGGCACCAGGCCGACGATCATATAGAAGCTCGTGGTTTTGCCGGCCCCGTTGGGTCCCAGCAACCCGACGACTTCTCCGCGCGAGATTTTGAGGCTGACTCCGCGAACGACTTGCCGGCCTTTGTACGATTTGCCGATTCCCTCGGCGATTAATGTATCCATCAAGTTCCTGCAGCCGGTCTTACTGCCGCTTGGGGGCCGTGGTCTCGGTTGTGGTCGCGCGCTGGCCGCCTTCGACATTGACGCTATCATCGCGACTGTTGAAAATCAAAGACTCGCCGGTCACCGTCCCACGCGCTGGGTCGGTCAGCCGCGGAGGATTGGCGGCCGTACCGGTGAGCACGTACTCTTCCCGTTCGCTGGAATAGTCGAGCCGAGAGCCCGTTCCCCGTCTTCCCTGAGTTTCAATCAAGACGTTGCCGCTGGCCGTCAAGCGGTCGACCTGCGCGGAGCCGCCGTCCTTTCCGGCATGATTCCCGGGAGGCATGAGAAGGAGATCCACTTCCTGGGAACGGGTCGTTGCGTCGGCGGTCTCGGCAACCACATTCCCCAGCACCCCGCCGTGCATGACTGCCTTGCGTTCGGCTTCGGAGTACTTCAAATCGCCGCCGCGCACGCGGATTACCGTGGGCGAGCTGGCCTTTCCCGGTTTGGATTGCTGCATGTTGGCGGCACTGAGCAGCACAACGCGCACGGGATCGGCTGGATTCGCAGTTTGCGCCGAGAGAGTCTGTCGAGTCCGGTCAAGAACGATGACAGGAGCCGAGATGGAATTAGCCTGTTGCCACAAGCGCGCGTTGCCGCGAAATGTGGCTTCGCCGCTTGCCTGATGCATCTGTGCCTCGCTGGCTACGATATGCGCCGGTCCCTGCGCACCCAGCGCGGCGCCCTGCTTGCCGAACCAGGTGGCTTTCACGGAACCGTGGGCGAACGCATCGCCCGAGGCGCGGGCCAGATCGACCTTCTCGGCATCGAGGGCGAGCTCTCCATTCTCCACGTGGGGTGTTCCGATCAGATGCAGCCACTCCCCTGCGCCTTCGTAATCGGCCCGCTGCGCGGTAGCGCGCAGCACTGCAGGAGGGGCTGAGCCCGGTGTAGCGGCCGTCTGCTGGGTGAGAACAACATGGCCAACCACGGAGGCGCGATCGATCTGAGCGGTGCCAGTTTCGGGCTGGGCTCGGGGCTGAGACGGATGACTCGGATGGCTGCCGTTCGCAGTCAGATGTTGACCCGCGAACTGAGCCTCGACCCGATCACCGCTCGCTGTCTGACGCGTGCCGGATTCCGAGGTCTGGTCGAGCGTGGCGTGGCCCGTGCCGGTCATCGCTGTCAGCGCAGAGTCCGCGCCGAAGGATCCTTTCATTTCGTCCGCTGTCATGCGGGCACGAGCCGGAGCCGCATTGCCACGGCGGCTGTCGCTGGTGACAACCACTCCGCCGGTTCCCTGCACCGAATCCAGAGCCACTCGCCCGGCGCCTGCGTCTCGAAGAGCAACGTCGGCCACGGGAGATGCCCAGGTTCGATGGACGCGCACTGGGGCGCTTGCATCGCCGGTCTGCTCGTCGGTTGCGAAGGTGACGTTCCGCTCCAGGTGTACGCTGCGGAGCAAGCCCGCAGAGGAGAACTGCAGATCTGCCATTGGAGCCAATCCGTGAAATGTACGTCCCCCCCGATCCGAGTCCAGGATCACGCCGCCTTCGAGGTGGCCGTGGGTCGGCTCATTCTTTGCATCGAAGCTCAGCTGCCCGGTTGGCGCCGCAACCCGCCCTCGGTTTTTTGTGTTCAGCACCAGACCATGCGCAGCCTCGAGTTCGTCGACTGTACCGTCGTCGCGAAAGAGTATCTCCGATTGCCCAGCTTGCGCGTCTCCGTCGCGATAGCGGGCCGTCGCGGCCGTCAGGCTGCACTTCGATGCATCCCGGTCGCACACCGCGTGCTGAGCCTGGATCTCGACGGGGTTCGGTCCTCGCCGCACATTCAACTCCACCGCGCCCGCCAACACGAGCTGGCCATGCTGCGAATCGTACGAAGCGCTCATCGCACTACCGGACGCCTGGGGAAGATCGAATTCGACATGGTTGGCGGATGTGGCAACGCCCGAGTTCTGATCGAAGGTCAGGCCGATGGTCTTGACATGAATCTGTCGCAGACTTGACTGATCTGGAGTCGCGGCGGCGTGATTCTCCTGGCCGGAAGCGGGTTTGGATGATTGAGATTGTGGCGGCCGATCCAGCGTGATCTCGACCGGTCCAGCAGCCTTGGCAATCCCAGCCTTCTGATCGTATTCGAAGTCGGAACCCTCGATGCGATCGGTTCCCCCGCCGTCGGGTCCGTACATCTCGATTCGCACCGAGTGCAGCCGGAAGCGATTGTTCTTGAGCTGCTCGACTTTGGATGCGGTGAGTTTGTATTTGGCGTGCCCAGCGTTGAAGGTGGCTTGCGTGAAGCCGTTGGCCTCCTGCTGAATATCGATGCCGAGTTTTTTGGGCAGATCCCGGCGACTAAACGGGCTCTTCCAGTGCCCGATCGTAAGCAGGACGCCCAGCGCGACCACGAGCAGCACTCCCGCAACCAGGATCGTGGTTCGAATCCGCTCGATGGTGAAGCGCACTGCTTAATTCTCCATGCCAAGCCGTGCGGCGAGACGCTGGGCAAGGCTCTCTCCGAGTTCGCTCCAAAGCAAACGCGCGGTGGCTCCGGAAGATTTTTCGATGGCTGCGGTGAGCTCGACAAGCTGCCGCACGTTCTCTTCGACGTGGCGCGCGGAGATGGTATTGAGTTCGGCATCCTCTTCGAGGAAGGCCGCGTCGCTGCCGAAATCGATGCGGATGTGGCCCTCCTGCTCGTAGGCTCCGTCATCGAACAGCGGGCCGAATGCAGTGACTCGGACAAGTCGCGGCTGGCGCGTCCATCGGGGATCAAGGTGTTCGGCAGGTTCGAATTCCCAGAGATTCCAGGCGATCTGGAACTCGTAGGCATAGTCGTCATGGAGCAGTTCGAGGGCGTTCTCGATGGCCTGCTTCGGGTCCGCTCCGCGTTCGCCCAGACCATACACACTCTGAAAGACCGGAGCCTCACTCCATCCCACGGGCCAAACCGTGGCGGCGTAGACGCGGGCTTCGCCGCCGTGACCTGCAAAGGTTCCCAGAACCGAGACCAGTTTGTCGGGGAGTGCGGCAATGCGCAGGTTGGGGTACCACAAACTCAGATACAGGTTGTCGGACATCTCTAGTGATTTTAGACGCCGAGCGGCAGGCGAAGATGCAGGGTTCTGAGAGCTCAACCCACTTCCGATATCGCGGGCCAGGCAGGTTTGGCGTTGACAGCGGGCAACGGTTTCGGGAAGATGGTCTGACCCGGCGTGAGCTGTATGCGTCTTCGCCTGCCCCGAGGTGAGGGCGCTCCCCTTCACAGATCTCTGGCGTTACGCCGGCGCAATTCTCTCCTTCCCGAAGATGAGGCCTCTTATGCGTCGACGTAGGCTAATCGCCCTGGTCTCCCTGCTTCTGCTCCCGGTGCTGCAGACTCTGGTGCAGGCACAGGGCGGCGAGAGCTCTGCTGCGCTCGTGAACGTCCAAGGCTCGGTGAGTGGGCCGGACGGAAAGCTCGTCTCTGGCGCTCGAGTGGATATCCGCTCAGGATCAACGAGCGACAGCGCGGTCACGGACACGCGAACCGATGTAGATGGCAAGTTTGCCTTTCTGGGCATCGCGATGACGCCGGGGCCGTATTTGGTGCACGCGTCTGCTGCTGGTTTTGGTGAGGCAGAGAAGGAATTCAGGGTCGAAGCATCCGGGCGTACACCCGACCAGACATTTGTCTTGGTTCTTCCGGCACAGCCCAAGGAGCGTGGCGCGAGCACCGGCTTCACCGTGGTGAAGGTACTCTACGCGACCGACCGCAAGCCGCAAACCGAGCAGGGTTCGCTGGAGTATCTCGGATTGCGATCGGACAACGGAGCGCTGTCGTACGGCTCGTGCGACGTCAGCATTCCGGAAACTCATGTGCTGGCGGAGGTGGAACGGCCCGACATCTGGAAGCTCGAGTTCCATCCCGATCCGGAGAAGCACATTGTTTTGCAGAAGGTCGAGGCAGAGGACAAGGCCGCGTTCCTGAAAAACGTTGCGGGGATGGTGGCGGCGTCGCCGGGGAAAGAGGCTTTCGTCTTTGTGCACGGGTACAACGTGAGCTTCGAGGATGCGGCGATCCGGACCGCGCAGTTGGCCTATGACTTCGGCTTCAAGGGTGCGCCGATTTTTTATAGTTGGCCGTCGCGGGGCAGCTTGTTCGGCTATCTGGACGACGAGCAGAGCGTGCAAGAGACCACCGGAAACCTCAAGCAGTTTCTCGAAGACGTGGCCGCGAGTTCAGGGGCGACCGTGGTTCACCTGATCGCTCATAGCATGGGCAACCGCGCATTGCTGCCGGTTCTGGCGCAATTGGCAGCCGATCCCCAGTTCAAGAACTTCGGGAAGTTCAGTACAGTCGTGTTTGCAGCGCCCGATGTTGACCGCGATGTTTTTATGCAACTGGCGGCGCAGATTCACAAGCCCCAGACCAAGGTGACGCTGTACGTCTCCGAGCACGACCAGGCGCTGGCTGCTTCGCATCTTCTCTTTCACAAAGAGCCGCGAGCGGGCGAAGCAGGCAGCGACACGATTGTGATGCAGGGGCTGGATACGGTGGATGTGTCGAAGCTGAGCATGGACGCGCTGGGCCACAGCTACTTTGGCGACAATCGCAATGTGGTGGAAGATCTGCTGAAGTTTCTGAAGGGGCAGCTGGCGCCGCGGCCGGGATTGTCGAAGGTGCCGCTAGGGAGCCTGGCGTATTGGCAGCTGGTTGCCGGGAATTAAGGGGACTGGCTGTCCGGAAGGACGATTGGAGGGTCTGGCGCGGCTGAGAAGGCTACGGAGGAGAGATTCAGCTTGTGACGATCTCGCTGAAGTCGGCGATGCCTGAGAAGCTGCTGAGGACTCCGGCGATGAGAGCTAGATTCGCACCGCGAATCTCCGGGTTGGGATCGAGGACCATGACCTTATCGAAGAAAGTGTCAACGGCGGGGCGGAGGGTTGCGATGAGGGCCAGTGCGTCGCCGTAGGCGCGGGCCTCGCGCAATTTGGCCACCTGGGGCGCAAGAGCTCCAGCGGCATCGGCGAGCTGTTGAGCTTCAGGAGCGAGCTTTGCGCTGGACCTCGCTGGGATGGCAATTCCCTTCTCTTCGGCTTGGCGCAGGATGTTCTTGATGCGCTTGAAGGCAGCGGAGACGGCAGCGAAATCGGCGGAGGCGCGGGCCGCGGTGAGGGCTTCGGCGCGGGCGATGGCGTCACGCACGTCATCGGCTCCAGTAGCGAGGACGGCGTTGACCACGTCGTAAGCGAAGTTGCGAACATCCTTGAGGTAGAAGTGGAGGCGCTCGCGGAGGAAAGCGGAGACTGATATTAGAGTCTCATCCGAATCGATATCTCTTACCAGATCGACTCGCTTATTATTTTCATCCGCAAATATATCTCCGGTATAGGCCTGCAACACATCCCTAATTGTCAGCGGCAGATCTGACTCGGCGAGAATCTTCACGACCGCGTTCGCAGCCCGGCGCAGTGCAAATGGATCTTTTGATCCGGTCGGTGCCTGTCCAATGCCAAACATTGCCATGATCGTGTGAATGCGGTCAGCCAGGCCCAACAGCCTCCCCTCAGCGGAAACAGGAATGTCATCTTCCGTCGATGCAGGCGTGTACTGGTCATAGATGGCAAGCGCCACGTGCTCGCCCAGTCCTTGGGCACGCGCATAAAGGCCACCGATGATACCTTGCAGTTCTGTGAATTCCTTCACTAACTCGGCTGTAAGGTCGGTCTTGGCAAGCCGAGTCGCAGTCTCGAGTGCTGCCCAGTCAGCGCCGTGACTGCTGATTTGGGGCATTGCCGCGTAGAGAGCTTTAACCACCTTAAGGTTCTGCTCGGTCTTCCAGTAGTAGCTGCCCAGCTCTTTCTGGAAGGTGACGTTCTTCAGGCTCTCGACGCGCGCGGTGAGAGGTGTCTTCTGATCGACGTTCCAGAAGAACTGCGCGTCTTTGAAGCGGGCTCGGATCACGCGCTCGTTGCCCTGGCGGATCATCGCCGTGCCCTCCGCGTCGGTCTCCGTATTGAGCACGGCGAGAAAGTGCGGGGCCAGCTTGCCGTTGGCATCTTCGACGGCGAAGTATTTCTGGTGATCGCGCATCACTGTGACCAGGACTTCCTCGGGTAGCGCAAGATACTCCTGCTCAAAGTTGCCGAGGAGGACGGTGGGCCACTCCGTGAGATGGAGGACGGTCTCGACCAGGGGCTCATCTTCGCGCCAACGTGCACGGGGGATTGCGCGGGTGGCCTTGTCGAGAGCCTTGCGGATGACCTGGCGGCGCTCGGCAGTGTCTACGACTACTCTTGCAGAGAGCAGACTTTTGGAGTAGTTCTTCGGCTCGTCAATAACGACCGGCGCTGCGCCGTGGAGAACGCGATGGCCGCGGCTTGTGTTGCCCGCTGCGATGCCGGCGATCTCCAAGGGAACGACAGCCGAATCGAGGAGCGCGACAACCCAGCGGACGGGACGGACGAAGCGTTCGGGCTTGCCGGCGCGCCAGTACATATTCTTGGCCCAGTAGAGGCTGAGCACTTCTTTTGGAAGATCGGTGCTTAGAATGTCGGTCGCGGTGCGGCCCTTGCGCTTGATGGTGGCGCCGACATATTCGCCCTTGGGGTTGACGATCTTCTGCAGTTCGGTGACGGCGAGGTTGGCTTTCTTGGCGAAGGCTTCGGCGGCTGCGGTTGGCGCGCCATCTTTGAAGGCAACTTTCCATGAGGGCCCGGTCAGCTGCTCTTCGGTATCGGCCTGCGCTGCAACGACTCCTTCGACCAGGACTGCGAGGCGTCGCGGCGTCGAATAAGTCGTGACCTTGGCCGCGGTGTCGAGCAGGCGTTCGCGCGTGAGCAGTTCGTGAACACGGCGGCCGAGCTCCGCTTCGGCCCCGGCAATCATGCGGGCTGGTACTTCTTCGAGCCCAATTTCCAACAGAAAGTCTGACATGCGTCTTTTGTTTTCTCCGGGGCTCAAGCCCCGCTTGTTTCGTCGCTCGGTTCAGGGGCCTAAAGGCCCCTGCTCCCTCCGCACACAGGGGCTAAAGCCCCTTTCCTTTTTCGACTCATGCGGCACGGCTGAAGCCGTGCCCTGTTACAAAAACTCCAAAAACTACGAAAAGCAACCGCAGATCCTTCGACTTCCGCTCGTTGCACTCGGCGTCGCTCAGGATGACAGCGACTGGACGAGTGTTTCGCTTTCCCAGGTCTCAGAAGCGAGACCTGGGGCACCCATTGTCCAGGCAGAGGCGCATCCCCCAAAGAAACTCGCGCAAAACATCATGCGGCCTGCTGCACGGCATAGGCCTTGGCCACGGCCACGGCCAGAGTGCGAATGCGCCCGATGACGCCGACGCGCTCGGTGACGCTGATGGCTCCGCGGGCATCGAGGATGTTGAACAGGTTCGAGCACTTCAGCGCGAGCTCATAGGTCGGCAGCAACGGAAATCTTTTCTTTTCCTTTGGACTGGCTTTTTCGTCCGTCGAGCAGCTTGTCGGCCTTGGCCAGCAGGCTCTTGGCTTCGGCCTCGTATTGGTTGAAGTGCTCCCACAGCTTCGGCGACGTCGGCTTCCTCGAAGTTGTAGACCGAGAACTGCAGCTCTTCGGCAAAGCGCACTTCACGATAGGTTGTCGGTGTGCCGGTCTGCGGGTCGCGCGCCCACACGATGTCGTAGATCGAGTCGAGATCCTGCAGGACCTGCGCAATGCGCTCGAGGCCGTAGGTGAGCTCGGCGCACATAGGGTCGAGATCGAGCCCGCCGCACTGCTGAAAGTAGGTGAACTGGGTGATCTCCTGGCCGTCGAACATGACTTGCCAGCCCACGCCCCAGGCGCCGCCAGCGGGCCACTCCCAGTTGTCTTCTTCGAACTTGATGTCGTGCTTCTTGAGGTCGATGCCCATGGCAGCGAGCGATTCGAGGTAGAGCTCCTGCACGTTCTCCGGCGGCGGCTTGAGGATGAGCTGAAACTGTGTGTGCTTGAAGAGCCGATTCGGATTCTCGCCGTAACGGCCATCGGCCGGACGCCGCGAGGGTTGCGCGTAGCCGACTTTGTAGGGGTTGGGCCCGAGCACACGGAGAAAGGTCTCAGGGGCCATGGTGCCTGCACCGACTTCGACGTCATAAGGCTGCTGCAAGACGCAGCCGCGCTCGGCCCAGAAGCTCTGCAGGCGGAAGAGCAACTCCTGAAAGGTGAGGGCGGTCTTCGGTTGGGAAAGGACCTGGGATGAAGACACGGGCAAATTCTCTCTCAATGGGACTGCACCGATTTTACCAGCGCGCTGTCCTGCGAATGAGTCAGGCTATTCGTATTCAAACAGCGATTTTTGGAGACCTGATTGACGAATGATGCTTTGCAGAGTTCCGCGTCTGAGAGGATCGTGGAGCGGTACGGGGACGGTAACGGTTGTCCCTTCCTGTTGCAGTTGCATGATTCGGTGACTGCCGCGCTGGCGGACAGCGACAAATCCGTGCTGTTCGAGAATCTTTGAGACTTCGGAGCCGGAGAGGACCCGCAGTCTACCCAACGGGCACCTCGACCTGGGTGACGAAGACTTCGCTGTGCAGCCGTCGTGCCGTCTCGGATGGGGATGCGGTTTCGAAAAAGAGGGTCAACGCTTCGACGAGATTGGCGCGCGCTTCCTCGATGGTTGAACCTTGACTCGCGATATCTAACTCCGGACACAAGGCGACAAACCCATCGTCTTCGCGCTCGATAATAGCCGTCATTCGCTGCGGTCCATGCATATCCGGATTCTACGCCATCGATGAAAGTCCCGGGTCACCAGGGTACGACGCAGGCGATCATAGACGGGCGAGCAGCTCGGCGGTGCGCAACTTGCGCTCCAGGTGCCGCTCCAAAGACTGAAGAGTGAAGCGACGCAGATCCTGACCGCGGCGGCGAGGCCATGGCTCTGCCGCAAATGCGCTGACGGGCGCGCGCAACATACGCAAGGCGAGTTGCCACGAATCGGCACTGAGCTCGCTGGCGTTGCCGTTGCGATGAACGGCGCAGAAGAGTCCATCGGCGTAGGCATTGAAACTGGTTTCGCCTGCCTTCAGAGTTTCGCCGCAGGCCGTGCAGTGGGCGATGTCGGGCAACAGGCCTGTCAGTCGCATCATCCAGAGCTGGAAGTAGGTGAGCGGCATCCAGGGCTGTTCGACCGTGGTCTGGTCGAGAACGGAGGCCAGCAGGCGGAAGATGGTCTCCTGCGGGTCGTGCTCGGGGAGAGCCTGGTCGAGCAGTTCGGAGAAGAAGCTGAGGACGGTCAGGCGTGTTTGGTCGACAGGGGTTGAGAGCGGCGAGCGGATGATCTCCAGTTGGTCGAGGCGGACGAGCTCCTGTTTGGGGCGCTCGACATACCAGGCGCGGACGATGGTCATGGGTTCGAGTGCGCCGCCGAAGCGTTTGCGGCTTCTGAGCGCGGCTTTGGCGACGCCCTTGATCCGGCCGTAGTCGCGCGAGAAGAAGCTGACGATCAGGTCGGACTCATGGAGTGGCCACGTACGCAGAACCACGGCTTCCGAGGTGAGGACGGCCATCGATTTCCATCATCGCACCAACATGCAGGGCGGCATCGGGGCGCGAGCTTGTCATTGCGGCTGGAGAGACAAGAGTGTTGCCCATTGCGATCTTGAGAATCGCGGGCCAGGGGGTGTTTGTGCTCCAGGCGCACATTGAGGAGATCAAAACCAAGTCGGAAAGTTGGCCGGTCTGGACAACTGCGCCGAGATCGTCGGGATCGAAGCTTCAGTACGTGAATTCCCCCAGGAGTCTATTCATGGCACATGCCACCGAAGAACGGACGCAGAACCAGCAAAGAAACCAGCCCCAGAACCAACCCGGACAAACCTCCCAGCAGAATCAGGGAAATCGGAATCAAGGAAGTCAGGAAGGAGCAAACCAGAACTCGCAGAATCAGAACTCGCAGAATCAGGGCTCGCAGAATCAGGATTCACACACGAAAGACGCACAGATGAAAGGCAACCAGAACCTGGAGCAAAAGTCCGGCGACGATCGCTTACGAGACCAGCACCCAGAACACGAGCAGAAGTCTCCTCCGGTTGCCGCGCATCGCTAGGCTATCTCGAGCTTGGCGGTTAGGCTAGTTCCGAGCCCACAACGAGGCAAAAAACAGAAGCGCGTACCCCTGGATGGAGTACGCGCTTTTTACTGCCTGATCAAAAAACTAGCGGCCGAAGTGTGCAGCGTTCTTCTCGGTGAAGTGCGCCCACTTTTCTGGCAGGTCGTCCTGGGCGAAGATTGCCGACACCGGGCAGGCCGGAACGCACGCGCCGCAATCGATGCACTCAACGGGATCGATGAAGAGCTGATCGAGGGTGGCGTGATCGGCTTCGTCTTTCTTGGGGTGGATGCAATCGACCGGGCAAGCGTCCACACAGGCGGTGTCCTTGGTGCCGATACAGGGTTCTGCGATCACGTATGCCATCGTCAGTTTCTCCGAAAGGGATTCTTCTCGACGCTGATAGTAGCACACGACCCTTGAGGCTCGGGCAGGGTCGTGGCAGCTCGTTTTGCTATGCGGGAGGGCTAAGAACAGGGAGCAAGGGACCGAGGCAGCGAGTCGGACCAGAGGGGTCGGCAGTGAGATCGATGAAGGCTCGTCGGGATCAGCTCTTGGCGGCGCGCGCGTTGCGTTCGGCTGCCCATTCCGCGGGGGTAGGAATCGGGGTCAGGTCGCGGCCGGCAAACATGTCGGCGAATAGACCCAGGAGTTCCGGCTGGATGTGGCCGTTCGATGCGAGGATTTCGTCGCTGGCGATGCGATAGGGATTGCCCGAAAAATCGGTTACGCGGCCGCCTGCCTCCTCCACTAAGAGGATGCCGGCAGCGGTGTCCCAGGGGTTCAGGTTGAACTCCCAGAAGGCTTCCATCCGGCCTGCTGCGACGTAGGCGAGATCCAGGGCAGCCGATCCGGCGCGACGGACACCATGCGATCGCAACGTGAACTCGTGATAGAAGTGAATGTTTGGGCTGGCGTGGCGTTTTCGGCTGGGGAAACCCGTGGCGACCAGCGCTTCTGCAAGCTCGGCGACGGGCGATACGCGCAGCGGCCGCCCGTTGAGAAATGCACCTTTCCCCTTCTCCGCTACGAACAAGTCATCGCGCATCGGGTCATAGATGACGCCAGCGACGAGGGTGCCGTCTTCATGGGGCTGGATGCCGGCGGGTCGCTGTTCGAGTCCCATTGAGACACAAAACTGCGGGAAGCCATGGGCAAAATTCGTTGTGCCATCGAGGGGGTCGACATACCACCGGAACTCGCGTTCGAGACCGTCGCGCGTTCCCTCTTCGCCGTAGATGCCGTGATCGGGAAAGACCTCGCTGAGACGTGTGCGGATCAGCTTTTCGACGGTGCGATCGGCTACTGTCACGATATCGACGTCGCCCTTGTACTCGGTGGCCACTCCCTGGGCAAAGAACTCGCGTAACCGTGCGCCTGCTTCACGCGCAATTTCAGTGGCTTTTGGGACCCAAGTCAAGGCGGGATGAACAGGTGACGAACCGGTCACGAAGCTGCTCCCTCGGTAGTGCGCCGCGGCGCACGCTTGCGCTTCGCTTCGCTGATGGTTTGAATCTGGTGTTTATAGATGAAGAGATTCGGCTTGCCTTCACGTGTGAGGCGCACCATTCCGTCGTCGAAGTATTCGATCCAGCCGCGCACGAGTTCCCCATCCCAAAGCTTGATGGAAACGGGAATCTGGCGTTCACTAAGCGACTTCAGATACAGGGCCTCCTGTCCGGTTTCACCTGGCGGAGGAGTCTTGGAGCGGCGACGAGCCGACAAGGGAGGAGTCATACCGCCATTCTAGATGCAAAGGCAGCGATCGGCGATCAGAGGTCTGTGAAGAGTCTCGCCTGGGTCAGCTGGGCGCGGGGGCACCACTATTCGTGCGCTGCGGAGCTTTTCAAGGGAGTGTCGGCGTAGTAGCCGGTGCGGTAACGAATGTTGAAGGCATCCGTTGCGGCGCGCGGAATGGTCACGCTCAGGCGATGAAAGTTGCGGCCGGGTTCCTGATTGTGCGGATAGTAGCCGATCAGGTATTGGGTGCGCAGATCGTCGCTGACCTGACTGAAGGCCTTGGACAGTCCGCCGGCCTCGGCATAGAAGCTTTTGCCGCCGGTCTGTTCTGCAAGCGTGATGAGCGCGTGTTCGCCGCCAAGGTCGCGTCCCGCGCTGGCCTCGATGGGCACATCGATGATGCTGTAGATCATGACCTCGTTGCGCAGCGCCTGTTCGAGGGCCTGTGCGTAGCTCGTCCCGTTCACTGTGTCGCCGCCGTCCGAGACGAGGACCAGCACCTTGCGTCCCTGCTTGGGACCGAGCCTCTGCGAGCCGAGATAGATGGCGTCGTAGAGCGCGGTGCCGCCCTCGCCGCGGATACGGTCGAGTCCGCGGTCGATTTGTGCTTCTTTGTTCGTGAACGGCGCAAGCTCGGTGACAAAGGTGTCGAACTCGAGCAGGCTCATCTGATCCTGTTCGCGCAGCAGAGCATGGACGAAGTGTTTGGCGGCTTCCTGCTCGATGCTGCGATCTTTGAAGGTGCTGGCGCTGGTGTCGATGGCGAGGGTGAGGTTGAGCGGGAGTTCGGATTGACGCTCGAAGACAGAGATTTTCTGCGGGCGGTTGTCTTCGGCAATGGCAAAGTCGTCGCGGGTCAGCGCGCCGACGATTGCGCCGTGGGCGTCGGTCACGTTGACAAAGATGCTGACGAGCTTGACATCGACGCGCAGGGTCAGATCGTCCTGAGCGACAAGGGGTCGGAAGTTGAGAATCAGAAGGGTGGCTACAGATACTAACGACGGAAGCCACCGGCTCATCCTTCGGCCGCTAGGAAGCATCGACGCCCTCCACACCGAGACCGGGAGGAAATGGCTCACCGTCGGCCCACACGGCTCCATCGACAAAGGTTTCTTTCTTCCAGATAGGCACGGTCTTCTTGAGGGTGTCGATGAGCCAGCGGCTCGCCTCATAGGCCTGTGCACGATGGGCGGAAGCGACGACGATGAGAACACTGGTTTCGCCGACCTGCAGGCGGCCGAGGCGATGGACGATCGTGATATGCCGGACGCCGAATTGGTCGCGCGCCTGTCCGGCGAGTTCGTGCAGTTGGCGGAGAGCCATCTCCTCGTAGGCCTCATAGTCCAGATGGAGCGTTTGGCGGCCGCGCGAGTTATTGCGGACGATGCCGTCGAAGACGACGACTGCGCCGTCTTCGCCGCGTTTGGCAGCAGCCACGAGGGTCTGGGCGTCGATGGGCTCGCGGGTGAGATGAACACTCTGCGGCAAGCCGCCGGAGACGGGAGGGAGCAGGCCGACCTCGTCGCCTTCACGCAGAGATTGTGTCGCCGACGCATACTCGGCGTTCACGCTGATCGCAATTCCGCGCAGGATGGCGCGAGGATGTTGGTGGGCAATGTGCGTGAGGAGATCCGCTACCGTAGCGCCGTCGGTCAAGACCGCTTCAGACGCATCGGGACCAAGCACGTCTTTCAGGACTCCAAATGCAAGCACACGGACGCGGATCATAGAGAGAAGCATATCGTCTTCCGGTTAGACGCAGGATGGTTGTAACTGTCGGTACGCGAGCATTCGTAACCCCTCAAAAGGAAAGGCCGGCGACGGTCCGCCGGCCTTGTCTGATTCCCATTTGAGGGTTATGCGGCTACTATGCTCGGGCCTGTCCCCGCGATCGTTGCCGACTGCGGAAGCGGCTTCAAGAGCGGCAACGCAATCGCAAGCACGTCGTCGATCTGGCTGGCGAAGTGCACATCCACGCCCTCGATCATTTCGGGCGTGAGGTCCTCTTCAACGTCCTGACGATTGTCGGCGGGCAGGATGATGGTCTGCACACCGGCGCGGCGCGCGGCAAGGAACTTCTCCTTGATGCCGCCCACCGGCAGCACATTGCCGCTGAGCGTGATCTCGCCGGTCATCGCGGTGAGCGGACGAACGGGCGTATCCGTCAACAGCGAAGCGAGCACGGTCGCCATGGTCACGCCGGCGGAAGGGCCGTCTTTCGGAATTGCTCCCGCAGGCACGTGGATGTGGAGATCGAGGTCCTTGTTGAAGTCCTCGGGCAGTCCCAGTCGAGCGGAATTGGAGCGGACCCAGGTGAGCGCCGCTTGCATCGACTCCTGCATGACCTCGCCGATCTGACCGGTCATGGTGAAACCGCCTTTGCCCTTCATCTTGTTGGCCTCGATGAAGAGGATGTCGCCGCCGGCTGGAGTCCAGGCAAGGCCGACCGCGACGCCGGGACGTTTCACGCGTTCGGCCACCTCGGTGTCGACGCGCACCTGAATGCCGCCCAGGAAATCTTTCACGACTTCGCGGGTGACGATCAGTTTTGCGGTTTTGCCTTCGACGACACGCCGCGCTTGCTTGCGGCATACGGTGCCGATGACCTGCTCGAGTTTGCGTACACCCGCTTCGCGCGTGTAGTGGCGCACGATATGGCGGAGCGCATCCTCGGGGAACTCAATCTGGTCCGTCGTGATGCCGTTGGCCTTGATCTGACGCGGAATGAGATACCGATTCGCGATGTGCACTTTCTCTTCTTCGCTGTAGCCCTGCAACGGGATGATCTCCATGCGGTCCTGCAGCGGCGGCGGCACCGTATCGAGCATGTTCGCGGTGCAGATGAAGAGCACCTTGGACAGATCGAAGGGTACGTCGAGGTAGTTATCGCGGAAGGTATTGTTCTGTTCCGGATCCAGGGTCTCGAGCAGCGCCGAGGCCGGATCGCCGCGGAAGTCGCGTCCGAGCTTGTCGACCTCGTCGAGCATGATCACCGGGTCGTTGGTTTCCGCGCGGCGAATGCTCTGGATGATCTGGCCCGGCAGCGCACCGATATAGGTGCGTCGATGGCCGCGGATCTCGGCCTCGTCGTGCATGCCGCCCAGGGCGACGCGCTGGAACTTGCGGCCGAGGGCGCGTGCGATGGAGCGTCCCAGCGAGGTCTTGCCCACCCCCGGAGGTCCGACAAAGCAAAGGATCGGGCCTTTCATGTCCGGCTTGAGCTCGAGCACGCTGAGGTAGTCGAGGATGCGATCTTTGACCTTCTTCAGCTCGTAGTGGTCCTCGTCGAGGATCTCTTTGGCCTTGCCGATGTCGATCTTCTCGCCGGAGCTCTTCGACCAAGGCAGCAGCGCGAGCCACTCGATGTAGTTGCGTGTCAGGCCATAGTCGGCGGCCATGGGGGACATGCGGCTGAGGCGATTCAGTTCCTTCATCGCCTCCTTCTTCACGTCCTCGGGCATGCCGGCGGCTTCGATCTTCTCGCGCAGATCGTCCACCTCGCGCTGGCCCTCGTCCTGCTCGCCCAGCTCCTTCTGAATGGCCTTCATCTGCTCGCGCAGATAGTAGTCGCGCTGCGACTGCTGCACCTGATCCTGGACTTCGCTTTGGATTTTTGAGCGCAGCTGCTGGACTTCGATCTCCTTGGCGAGGTGCTTGTTGAGCTGCTCGAGACGCGCGACGACCGCAGGGGTGTCGAGCAGCTTTTGCTTATCGTCGGTGGTCAGAAACGGCAGAGACGAGGCAACGAAGTCGACGAGCCTGCTGGGATCCTCAATATTGGCGGCAATGGTGCGGAGTTCGTCGGACAAGGTCGGCGATTCGGAGACGATCTGCTGAAACTGATCGATGACGTTGCGCACCAGAGCTTCGACGCTGGAGTTGGATTCAGGCTGGACATCCTCAAGCTCCTCGATCTCGGCGATCATGAAGGGCTCGGTCTGGATGTAGCGCAGGAGCTTGACCCGGCCAACGCC
This sequence comes from uncultured Acidobacteriaceae bacterium, assembly GCA_963778705.1. GTDB lineage: Bacteria > Acidobacteriota > Terriglobia > Terriglobales > Acidobacteriaceae > Telmatobacter. Next base: position 508,746 of record CAVZVM010000004.1, on the reverse strand, counting down.
TTCGGTGAACACGAAGCGGCTCTGGTTGGGCATTCGCACCACTTTATGCACCGTGGCCAGCGTGCCAACCTCGTGCATGTCGCCGGGCTTGGGGGAATCGAGCCGGGGATCGAGCTGAGCGGCAACGACGATCGAGCGCTCTTCGCCCATGGATTCGATGAGTTGGATGGAGCTTTCGCGGCCGACAGTCAGCGGCAACACAGCGTGAGGAAACAGCACGGTATCGCGCACGGGGAGGACCGGAATCCTGCGTGGTCCAGAGGGTACGGCTGAGGATTTGGGGGGAAGTATGGTTGGCTGACCTGGCATTGAGTGTCCTCGTATCAACTTTCCTTCATTAGATCACATAAGCTCAGGAAGGATTCAGGATCGTGTTGAACGGGCGGAGCGCGGGCGAATCCAGAGGGGGCAAACTGCCTCTCTGACCAGCTCGCTCTGGATCACCCAATTCATTGATTAAAATGCGGTTACGTCGCAGGATTCCCCTGCAGTATCCTGCCTCCCTTCCACCTATCGGCGCGCGTACCTGGAACATGAGGATGGGCGGGGGAACGAACTTGACCGGGCTCAGTTGAGCGGAAGCACTCCCTGTTCCCGTTTGATCGCCAGCTCGATTCGATCCCAGAGATCCTCTTTTGGCTGCTCAGTGGGGAACAGCTTTTTCGCGGCATCGGCGATGGTTTGCAGATCGGTCAGCAGGGCTCGGCAATTGTCACACGACCTCAGGTGCGGGTGAAGGGAGACATCTGCTCCGGAGCCGATGAGCTCCGCAAGTTGCGCCTGGAACTGCTCGCAGTTCAGCTTGGTTGGATCCGCGATCATCTCTTCCCCCCCCTGCGGAGAGACGTGCGCAAGGCGTCTCTCAACTTGAGGCGGGCCTTGTGCAGTTGCGATTTACTGTTGCCGATGGAGCAATCGAGCATGACGGCAATTTCATTATGCTCGTATCCCTCGACGTCGTGCAGGATGAAAATGAGTCGATAGCCGGCGGGAAGGTCGGCCACGGCGCGTTCCAGGGCCAGACGATCGATGGAGCCGGAAAGGGACGGGTCGGGAGCGCCAAAGCTGCGGCCTGGGCCGTCGTCATGGGTTGGCTCCATCGCCTCGTCCAAAGAAGTGAGGGCAAGCCCTTTCTTGCGCAAGTGCATCAATACGACATTGATGGCGAGACGGTGCAGCCAGGTGGAGAAAGCCGAGTCGCCTCGAAACGTGGCGATTTTACGGTGGAGCTGTAGAAACGCCTCCTGGGTCAGGTCTTCTGCTTCCGCGGCGTTGCCAATCATGCGAAGGCACAGGGAGTAAATACGCCGCTTGTGGATGGCATAGAGTTGAGCAAAAGCGAAGTGGTCTCCAGCCTGAGCGCGCATCAGGGTGTGCTCGTCAACTGAAGTGCGACGGGTTGAGTTACCACCAGTACTGCCTTGGGCACTCAACGCAAAGACGGAACCAGAGTGGGGAGAGTCGATATTTGAAATTGTTCGGGGCATGCATAAACCTTTCGGGGAAAAATGTTGGGTTTTGCGATTCGAGTCCTGCTGCACCGAGCTTGTTTCCTCGTTAGTATAAGGTCGAGCATTTGGTATGCCAGACTCTCGACTTCGACCGAAATGGGCCGGGCCCGCGCAAATTCTTCTTTGGATACAAGCATTTAGAGCAACCAAATCCGGCTTCCGGGGTTGATTCAGGAGAGATGGTTTTGAATGATTTGCTGGCGGGAACCCTGAAGAGCGTAAAAAGGTTCAGTCTCCCGGCGGCAGGCTTGTTGTCGATTCTCTTTCTGGTCGTCATTCCCGCGTCCGGTCTGCGACGAATGTTTTCGGTAAATGCCAAAGGAATGCCTCTGACCAAAGCATCTCTTCCGTCGGGATTCGCATCGGAAGCCGCTTTCGATCCCCTGGATCAGTTTGAGGGGCTCGAGGTGGAGCGCATCGATTTCGATGGAGTCGATCGAAGCCGCTTCACACCGCTCCCCGATCGGCTGGCGCGGATTGTCGGAACTCCTCTCACCCAAGAGAAGCTTGCGAGTGCCTTACGGGTTGTCTATGCAACGGGTCTCTTTGAGACCGTAGAAGCAGAGGCTGTGCAGATTGGCACGGGTGTGGATCTGATCTTCAAGGGCTCGCCCCGGATGTTTATTGGAACGGTTACGGTGATCGGCGCAAAAGGCGCAACGATGAATACACAGATCGAGCGCGCCTCCCGCTTGCAGCCCGGAACGCGCTTCACGGATGCGCGGCTCAGAGATGCGCTCGACCAGATGCGACAGACTCTTGCGGACAACGGCTTTCACGAGCCGGTGATCGCTCATCAACTCACGCCCCACCCCAGCGAGCAACTGGTCGATGTTGCCTTCACGGTGAACTCCGGCCCTCAGTCGCATGTTGGATCGGTTCAAGTGAATGGCGAACCGGGCATGAGCGTCAACGAGTTTCGCCGTCGGGCCCGTCTCCACGCCGGGGCACGCATCGACCGGGACACTCCCAATCGTGCCTTGAGCGGCGTGTTGAAGTACTACCAGAAGCGAGACAGGCTGGAAGCCGAGGTGAAGCTCGAGTCGCAAAACTGTTCGACTACGACCAAGCGCTGCGACTTCACATTTACGGCGGATCGCGGCCCCATCGTGCGACTTCGCGTGCAGGGCGCGAGTGTCGATGGCGAACGATTGAAGCACGCCATCCCTGTCTTTGAAGAAGGCACAGTGGACGAGGACTTGTTGAACGAAGGCAATCGAAATCTGCGCGATTACTTTCAGCGGCTCGGGTATTTCGACGTAAAGGTGGACCATGAGCGTCAAGCGCCAGGATCGGATGAGGTTGTCATTGTCTATCAAGTGGATCTGGGAGAAAGGCGGCGCGTGGAGCGTGTTTCGGTCTCGGGCAATCGCTACTTCAGCACCGCTACGCTGAAGGACCTTCTGAGCGTTCATGCAGCGGACACATTCGACCGGCGCGGCCTCTACAATCAGGCGCTCGTGACTGCCGACGTGGGAGCGCTGCAGGCGGTGTATCAGAACAACGGGTTTTCGGCGGTGAAGGTGACGCCAAAAGCGACCCTGGTTGCAGCAGCCAAATCGGGACGAAGTTCGTCGAAGCCGGCAGGGCTGGCGATTGACTACCAAATCGCCGAAGGGGCCCAGCAGCACGTGGGAACCGTGACATTGCAAGGCAACGTGCGCACGGATGCGGCAAAACTTCTACCTCTCTTGAATACGGCGCCCGGCCAGTTGCTTTCTCCCCAGAATCTGGCGGGGGACAGGGACACGCTGGTGACCGACTATTTGAGCCGCGGGTTCGATCAGGCACACGTCGAAGTGGAACAACAACCGGGGGCAAATGCGACGACCGATGTCATCTTCCACATCACGGAAGGGCAGCAGGTGTTTGTGCGCAAGGTGCTGTTGACGGGGCTGGTCTACACGCGTCCAGATACCGTGGCCCGGGCGATCACATTGCATCCTGGCGATCCGCTGAACCAGACGGCACTGCTGGAGACGCAGCGCAACCTCTACGACTTCGCTCTGTTTAACGAGGTGAACGCTGTGGTGGAGAACCCCACCGGGGTGGAGGCGCAAAAGAACGTGCTGTTGCAAGCCACCGAGGCACGGCGATGGACGCTCACCTACGGTCTGGGATTCGAGGCGCAGACCGGGACGCCGCAGAATAACTGCGCGGGATACAACGCGATTGGAACGCCTTGCTCGCCGAACGGCAAGACCAGCATCAGCCCGCGCGTGCTGGGAGACATTACGCGTAACGCGCTATTTGGCCGGGAGGAATCGGCCTCGATCCAGGGAACCTACGGTTTGCTCGAACAGAAAGTGAACCTGATCTTTCAGAACCCGCACTTCTTCGGTAACCCCAACTTTGGCATGACGTTTACCGGCGGTTACGCGAACAGTCAAGCAGTAACGACCTACGTTGCCTCGAAGCTCGATGCCGGGTTGCGTTGGACGCAGCATTTCAATGGCGACGGAAGAGTTCTCTCGAGGGCCAATACCTTCATCTACGAGTTCGATTTCCGGCGCGTCAAAGTCGCCGCAAGCAGTCTCCAGGTGTTCCCTACGGAGATTCCTCTCTTGTCCGAAGCGGTTCGCGTGGCCGGCCCGGGGTTCACGTGGTTGCGCGACACGCGCGACTCTCCGCTGGACGCGCATCGCGGGACGTATACCAGCTTTCAGGATTTCTCCTCAATCCACAGCTTTGGATCGGAAGCGCAGTTCAATCGTCTCGATCTGTCGAATTCGAGCTTCTATGGCTTCGATAAGAATCGATTTGTTCTGGCGCGGAACACCCGCTACGCGCAGGAGCGCGCCTTCGGAACGGGCTCGGACGAACTCATTCCGCTGCCGGAACGTCTCTACTCCGGCGGACCAACGTCGCTGCGTGGATTCTCGGTGAATGCCGCGGGGCCCCGCGACCCCGAGACTGGGTTCCCAATTGGCGGAGCTGGGGCGTTGGTCAACAGCACCGAGCTGCGCCTGCCTCCGCCGGTGTTGCCGTGGGTCGGCGACTCGGTGAGTTTTGTGCTTTTTCATGACATGGGCAATGTGTTCGCCAATCCCGGAGACGCGTGGGGCAGCGCCTTGCGGATTCATCAACCCGACCGGGACTCGTGCAGGATTCTGACACCACCCGACAACTCGACAAATCCGCCAACGCCGCCCATGCCCAATAGCTCAAATTCAACCCTGGGGCCAGACAACTCCACCGGACAGCAAGGGGTGTGCAGCTTCAACTACTTCTCTCATGCGGCAGGGCTGGGACTGCGCTACCATACGCCGGTCGGGCCAATCCGCCTGGATTTCAGCTATAACCTGAATCCGCCTATCTATCCGGTGAATGTGAATTACTCGCTTTCGAGCCCGTACAGCGACCAGCATGTGGGTGAAGCACCCCACTTCAACTTCTTCTTCAGTCTGGGGCAGACGTTCTGATGAGTTTGGACCACAAGCTTCGGTACGCACGTTCGCCTCGCATGTTCTGGGCGCCGGCGACGCTCGCTTGCATCTTCTGCTGTGGTTTGCCTCTGAGGGCGCAGCCAGTCACGGAATCGACTCCCGTGGTGCTCGATCGCGTGGTCGCTGTGGTGAATGGGCGGGCCATTCTTTCCAGCGATCTCCGGGAGGAGACGTTGGTTTCAGTTCTGGAGCCCGGCGAGGCCGATCCTGGGGCAGAGAGTCCGCAGGAGGCCCTGCAGCGCATCATCAGCCGCACCATCATTCGCCAACAGATCCGCGAAGAAGATGCTCGCTCGCTGGAACCGACTCCCAAGGAGATCGAGGACCGCATTGGGGAGATTCGCAAGCAGCTCCCGATTTGTGTGCGGGAAAACTGCGCGACGGATGAGGGATGGAATGCGTTTCTGGCCAGGCACGGTTTGACTGAGGGGCGTGTGAAAGCCTATCTGCGTGGCAGAATGCAGATTCTCCGCTTCATCGAGATGCGCTTCCGCCAGGGAATTCAGATTTCGCCGCAGGACGTGGAAGCCTACTATCGCAACACGCTGGTTCCCCAGTACCAGCCGGGCCAGACGGTCCCACAGCTCAGCGCGGTTGCGCCTCGCATTGAAGAAATCCTGCTGCAGCAGCAAGTGAATGCCATGTTCAGCGGCTGGCTCGACAGTCTGCGCAAACAGGGCGAGGTCGAAGTCCTCGATCCGTCGCTCGAATCGTCGGGAAATCTGAGCCAGGGAGGAGCAACCACTCCATGAGCCTCCTCGACCAGAGTTCGCCTGACCAAGAGACCCGGCGGCCCAAGTCACGGCGCATGCTTTGGGCCCTGGGCGGCGGGGTTCTGCTGGTCGTGCTTTGCGTCGCTGGACTGATTGTCTGGGCCAACTCGGAGGCGTGCGAGAACTTCGTCCGTCGCGAGCTCATCGCGAAGATGGAAGCTGCGACGGGCGGTCGCGTGGAGATTGCATCGTTCCACTGGCGGCCGTTTCGACTCGAAGCCGACGCAAGCGGAATCGTGATTCATGGCCGCGAGTCTGCGACCGAAGCGCCTTATGCACAGATCGGACGCGTGCAGGTCGGGATCAGCGTGTTCGGCTTTTTCAGCCCTCGCATTCTTCTCCGCGATCTTGAGATCAGCCAGCCGGCGGTTCATCTGATCGTGTACGCGGATGGCTCGACCAACCAGCCGCAACCGCGAGCTCCTGCCCGAGCGAAGAAGCCGGGGTTGGGTACCTTCTTCGATCTACGCGCCGGACATGTGGCCATCGAGCAGGGCGTGTTGAACTTCGAGAGCCGCTCTGCGGATTTCGATGCACAGAATCGACATATCCCGCTCGATTTGACGGCGAACGATGTCTCGACTCTCATCGCCTACGTACCGGCTGCGGGCAAGGAGCCCGAGGCCTACCGCATCGAAGCGGGAGCGCATGACATGCGAGTTACGCGCGGCGATGCGGCCAAGCCCGTCTCGGGCCCAGCCGAAGGCTATGCACAAGCGACCCTCGATTTGATGCGCAACGCAGCGTACCTGCGTTCGCTGCGTCTCACCTCCCAGAGCAAGGACTCGGGGGAGCGCACGCTCGACATCTCGGGAGAGCTCGTCGATTTTTCGCGGCCTAGCTGGCAGGCGAAGGCACAGGGCGAGTTGGATATGCGCCTGCTCGATGCGACGACTGGCTATGCCAACTCTCCGGAAGGCCTGGCGCGACTGGATCTGACCGGGCAGGGGCACGATGGGGAATTTCGCGTCGACGGAGTGGTCCATATCGATCGCGGATCGTATATCGCGCCCGGCGTGAATGCTCGCGGGATAGGTCTGGATGCCCACGTCCACGCCGACCCGGAACAACTGCTCATCACTTCGGTGGTCGCGCGGCTGCGCCAGGGCGGACGCATGGAAGGCACAGTCGCTTTGGATCACTGGCTTCCCGTCATTCCAGGCACTGCGCTGCTGGAACCCGCAACAACGGCAGCGCCTGTGAAGCATTGGGGCTTGGGGCACAGACAGCCTGCTGCGCCGCCGCGTGCAGCGAGTCCAGCGCCTCCGGCGTCCACGCCGCTGCTGGTAAACGGCAACGTCACGGCGCAATTCAAGGGAGTCACCCTCGATGCGGTTCTGGACATCGTCGGGAAAGGACCCTTTGAACGGCTGGGCATCGATGCGCGCCTGAACGGTCCCGCTACAGCGACGTGGACGAAGGGCGACATACGAACCCTGGCTGTCGGCGCGACGTTGAATCTCTCTGGCTCGCCCTCGGCGGTGGCGGGCGAACGACCGGCGACGGGCATCCTCGATGGGACGTATACGCAGCGCGATGGCGCCGTCGACTTGCGCGCACTGGATATTGCGCTGCCGGCAAGCCGCGTGACAGCTCACGGACACCTCGGAGCCTATCCCCTCAATAGTCCGTCCAATATCGCGGTCGACTTTCATTCGCACGATCTGGGCGAATTCGACGCTGTGTTGCGCGATCTCAGATTTCATCGCGAGGGCAAGACTGGAGCGGCGGCGCTTCCTGCGACGCTTGGCGGGCAGGCCGATTTCACGGGTAACTGGACCGGGTCACTGATCGATCCGCATCTCGGCGGCAATCTGAGAGCGACCAACCTCTCAATTGAATTGCCTCCCGACGAGAAGACCGCAAGTGCGCGCTCGATTTATTGGGACTCGATTGACGCGACCGGAAGCTATTCGGCATCTCGAATCTCGATCGAACATAGTCAGCTGAAGCGGGGAGAAGCGACGGTCAGCCTGGAGGGAACGTTGACCGCCGCTCCCTCGCCGGGACGGAATGTGGGCAGACCGGCGTTCGATTCCAACTCCGAGTTGCAAATGACTCTGACTGCCAACAAGGTCGAGGCAAGCGATGTTGCTCCTTATTTCGGGAGCAAGCTGCCCTTCACCGGCCCACTCAGCGCACAAATCACCACAGATGGCCGCATTCGCACGCTCGAGGGCTCGGGATGGGTCGAGCTGGATCGCGGCACGCTCTACGGAGAGCCAGTGGTGCGGGCCCGCGCACAGGGCAAAATCGTCGGCCATGAAGTGCAGATTTCGGCGCTTAGCCTCAACGACGAGGCGGGGACCATTTCCGGCTCGGGCAGCTTCGACTTGCAGTCCAAACAATTCCGGGTCTCGGCGCAGAGCCCGCAGTTCGATCTAAGCAAGGTTCAGTGGCTGCAGCAGACGGGGGTAGCTGCGAATGGTGCGTTGGAATTCTCGCTGTTGGGCTCTGGGTCGCTGGATGCACCGCAGATTCAGGCGCAAGGCAAGGTCACGGGGTTTGCCCTGGGAGCCGAGCCATTTGGCGACCTGCAGATCGCGGCGCACACGGCCAATCACGCGCTTGTTTACGAGTTATCGACCCAATTCCAGTCGGCATCGTTGCGCGCCCGTGGCGAGACTCGCCTCGACAACGAATTCTTCACACAGGCTACGCTTGAATTCTCGCAATTCAATATCGAGCAGATGCTCAAGAATGTCCGCATCCCTGGACTCACCGGCCAGTCGGCATTAGCTGGGACCGTCAGCATCGAAGGGCCCCTTGCGTATCCCAAACAAATGCGCGGGGACGCCCAGCTCAGGGAGCTGGCGTCGACCGTAGCCGGCGTACATCTCACCAGCCAGGGACCGGTGCACGCAACTTTGGCCAACGGGCACGTTAATCTCGACCCGCTCCATATTACGGGCGAGGACACGGATCTGCATGTACAGGGCAGTCTCGATTTCGATGCGAATCGCAGGCTCGATTTTGCGGCAAGCGGCTCCATCAATCTGAAGCTGGCTGAAACGCTCGATCCCGATCTGACTGCCAGCGGGGTCACAACGTTCCAGATCGAAGCGCACGGTCCGCTGAGCAATCCGGGGCTTCGCGGCCGTGTCGATTTTCAAAATGCCTCTCTCGCTCTCGAAGATCTGCCGAATAGTCTGAGCCAGCTTCATGGAACTCTTGAATTCAACCAGAATCGGCTGGAAGTGCGGTCGCTGACCGCGACGACCGGCGGCGGGCAGCTCTCGGTCTCAGGCTATCTGGCTTACCAGCACGGGATCTTCGCCGATCTCTCGGTTACGGGCAAAGGGGTTCGTATTCGCTATCCGGAAGGCGTGAGTTCGCTTGCGGACGCCAATTTGCAGCTGCAAGGGCCACAGAACAATCTGCTCCTGAGCGGCAACATCATGGTCACGCGCTTCTCGATCAGCTCCGACCTGGACATCGCCTCACTCGCGGCCACGGCGGGCAAGATACAGCCTGTCGCACCCCCGGATGCACCTTCAAATCACGTACGGCTCGATGTGCACATCCGGTCGGCGCCGCAGCTGAACTTTCAGAACGCTTATGCGAAGTTGGCCGGCGATGTCGATCTGCGCCTGCGCGGCACGCTCGCCACTCCTTCTCTGCTGGGCCGCGTTTCCATTACCGAAGGGAACGCAACGATCGCGGGCACACGCTACGAGTTGCAGCGCGGAGACATTACATTCACGAATCCGGTGCGCATCGAGCCGGCCATCGATTTGAATGCGACGGCCCGCGTGGAGGACTACGACATCACCCTCGGCCTGCACGGCTCCCCCAGCAAGATGACGGTCTCCTATCGCAGCGACCCGCCCTTACCAGAGGCGGACGTTGTTGCCTTACTGGCACTGGGACGCACGTCGAACGACCAGCAGATCTACGGCCAGCAGCAACAACAGGTTTCCGCGAACCCCACGACGGAAGCCCTGCTTGGCGGCGCCCTCAATGCGACCGTCAGCAGCCGCGTGCAGAAGCTCTTTGGCGCCGGCGCGGTCAAGGTGGATCCGAATTACCTGGGCGTGCTAGGCAACTCGACAACGCGCATCACGGTCGAGGAGCAGCTGAGCAAATACGTCACCCTCACCTACGCGACGGACGTGAACACCACGGCGCAGCAGCTGCTGCAGGCAGAGATTGCCATCAACCGGCATGTCTCGCTGCTGGTGGCGCGCGACGAATCCGGCGTCTTTTCGATGGTGGTGAAGGCGGTACGGCGCTATCGCTGACCCTCACAGCTCAATGCAGAAAGCGCGGTGACGGCTGCCAGCAATCGCTTTCTCGATTTCCGCGCAACTCAAGGATCGACATCTGTGTCTAAAGTGACGTGGGCAGCCAATCCAGTTGGCTGCGGTCCACGTTCGACAGAAAGAGGAGGAAAGCAAGTCATGACGACGAAGATGAGTCGTTCACGGGCGGCCATTCTGGCAGCCACTTTGGTTGGATCCCTCCTGAGTCTTCCCCAGGTGTCCCTGGCGATGGCCGGGAAGTCCAGTGCAATTGCAGCTGGCGCGCAAGATCAGCCAGGTTTGGCGAGCGCGGCGAAAACGAAGTTGAGCAAGTCGCAGTTCAAGAATGTTCAGGTGAGTGTGGATGCGAACGGCATCGCGACGCTGACGGGCTCGGTAGATCTGTACGAATTCAAGGCGGATGCCGAAAGGCGCGTCAGCAAGGCGAAGGGGGTTGTTGCGGTCAGAAACCTGATCGAAGTGGCAGGACCCACGGTGTCAGATCAGGAGTTAAAGAGCAAACTCGGCGAAAAGCTGGCCTATGACCGCGTCGGCTACGGAACAACGGCATTCAACGCGATTGGCATCACGGTGCAAAACGGGGTTGTGACGCTCGCAGGTCACGCCTACAACTATGTCGACCGCGACTCGGCGCTGGCCCTGGTCAGCACGTATCCCGGCGTGAAGGATGTGGTCAACGAAATCGAGGTCGATCCGACTTCGATCATGGACGATCAGATTCGTTTACGCGTCGCGCGCGCCGTCTATGGCTATGCTTCGCTGAACAAGTACGCCATCGATCCGGCCAAGCCGATTCGCATCTCGGTGCAGAACGGCAATGTCGAACTCTTTGGAACGGTGGACTCCCAGGCCGACAAAGAGACGGCCTATATCCGCGCCAATGGCGTCCCCGGGGTGTTCAGTGTGAAGAACTATCTCCAGGTAGGCGGCCAACCCAGCGAGTCAAGCAGGAACTGAATCAACTTCCCTGCCTGCTGCAGCGCCAGAGCACAGCCGCTCTGGCGCTTGCTTTTTGGGCGATTGCAACGCGGCTCTTGCGACTACTCGCTCAAGTAGACTGGTTGATGGGAGCAGAGCCTTGGGGTTGATTGGGAAGACGCGGACAACGCTGGAGATGATCAAGTGGGAGCACTCGATCTTCGCGCTGCCCTTTGCGCTGACTGCAGCGATTCTGGCGGCCCAGGGTCTTCCGACCTTGCGCACCTTGCTCTGGATTCTCGTCGCGATGGTGACGGCCCGTTCCTGTGCGATGGCGTTCAACCGCTGGGCCGACGCGGATCTCGATGCCGCCAATCCCCGCACGCAAAGCCGCGCCCTTCCGGCAGGTCTGCTTTCGCGCTCCTTCGTTCTGGGATTCACAGTGCTCATGGGGATGGTGTTCGTCACCGCCGCAGCCAACCTGAACCGGCTTACGCTGCTGCTTTCTCCGTTCGTCCTGATTGTTCTTCTTGGCTACAGCTATATGAAGCGCGTAACGCGATGGTCGCACCTGGTGCTGGGGCTCGCTCTTGGACTGGCTCCGGCGGCCGCATGGATTGCGGTTCGAGGCAATCTCGATCCACGGATTCTGGTCCTCACTGCGGCTGTCACCTTGTGGGTCGGCGGGTTCGACGTGCTCTATGCCTGCCAGGACGTCGCTCACGATCGGGCGGTTGGGCTGCATAGCCTGCCCCAATCGATCGGGATTCCAGCGGCTTTCTGGGCCGCGCGGATCATGCACCTCGTCATGCTGGGCTTGCTGGCCTGGTTCGCGCGTCTTTTCGACTTCGGTCGCGCCGGTTGGCTCGGCGTGGCGGCCGCAGGGCTTTTACTGGCTTACGAACATGCCATCGTGTCGCCGCGCGATATGCGGCGCCTGAATGCCGCGTTCTTCACGATGAATGGGATCATTGCGATGGTGTTTTTCTGCTTTGTCTCAGCGGATCTGTGGATGCGTCGATAAGTCTGGAAAAGACGTGCGTGAGAACGGAGCGGGACATACCGCGTTGTGTGGTATGGTGCGAGATGGCGTCGGAGCAGTTCACGCAACGTCCCGACAGCCCGACTACGCTATGAAAGTTGCCATTCAGGGGGAGCCCGGATCGTTCAGCCACGAAGCGGCGAAGAGGTTGGCTCCGAAAGCTGAAGTTGTTCCCTGCTCTCTTTCCGCCGAGGTGTTTGCCGCGCTGAGGTCGGGAGAAGTCGATGCGGCCGCTATTCCTATCGAGAACAGCCTCGCGGGGTCGGTTCTGGAGCACTTCGACTTGCTTCTGGCCCACGATGTGCAAGTGGAACGCGAGACGCTTCTCCGCATCCGGCACAATCTGATCGCCCTGCCTGGCGCGTCGACCGACGGTATTCGCCGCGTGTACTCCCATGCCGTCGCACTGGCGCAGTGCAGGCGATTTCTGGCCGAGCATCCGTTGATGCAGGCGATCGCTTTTTACGACACGGCGGGAAGCGTGAAGCAACTTGCCCAACTGGGCGACCTCGAAGTGGCAGGGATCGCCAGTGCAGCGGCCGCCCAGTACTATGGCGCGCAGATTCTCGCGGCCGATATCGAGGACAATCCGGAGAACTTTACACGCTTCTTTCTGGTGCGGCGGAAGAGCGATGCGTCAATCGATTCAGAGTCGAACAAAATCAGTATCGCTTTCTCGGTCGAGAATCGGCCCGGCTCGCTGGTAGCAGCTTTGTCGGCGCTTTCCGCCATGGGTACTAACCTGACCAAGATCGAGTCTCGGCCGGTGCAGGGCAAACCGTGGGAGTACATCTTCTATGTGGACTGTCAGATTCGATCTGTCGATGAAGGCAGCCGGGCTGTTGCTGCCCTGGAGCCATATTGCGCCATGGTGAAGGAGCTCGGCCGGTACCAGGAAGCGCACCGCTAGAGAAGCTACTTCGCTCAAAGAAGAGGCGTGGATCTCGATCCACGCCTTTGGTTCTTGGGCTTGCGGCCGACTAGAAGTGGTAGGCCACGCCGATCGCGGGGTAGTAGATGTTGTACCAGCGCTTGGTATCGAGTTGTGAGTAGCCAAAGGTCGGAACCTTGGTGACAATGCCGCGATACTCGGCGCGAATGTCGAAGCTTGGGCTGATCTCGTATGCAATACCGGCGCCATAGAGCCCGCCCACTCCGGTCTGCTGCTTCACGTCGAGCGAGGTTGTCGTGGAGTCGCGAATGGGCAGGAAGATCAGGATTCCGGGTCCACCTTCGATGAATGGATTCCATTTGCGGTATGTGAAACTGCGCACGTAGGCAAACGAAATTTCCTGCGTACGGGTATTGACCAGGTAATTGTTCGTGTTGCTGACGAGGTAGTGGATCTTGTTCTCGTACGTAATGCCGTAGTTCGCTTCCAGAGCGCTCGACGGAGTGAGCATAAATCGGTAGCTGACCATCGCTCCTTCTCCCACGTTCGCGCTCACTTGCACATCTGTGGAAGAAGCCCTGAAGGGTTCATAAATGCCAGTTCCGCTAAGGCTGATGTCCTGCCTGCTTTCCTGGGCCTGGCCTGCTGACACACACACAACCAGCAGGAATGCAATAAAGGCGATCCTCTTCATCCGATGTAGAACCTCGCGACTGCCCAACCGTACGGCCGGCAACCAATCTTTGTTGATTCCGGTGCCCCACACCCCAGCAAGCAAACATCTGGCTTGCCAGGGATCCCGATTTGCCGGTTTATTCGTGCCGGGCCCCGCTCCAAGCATTGTAAATGCCTGAAACGGATCAGGACAGAACGGGATAACCAGAATGACTCTGGGTTTTAGACGCAGCCTGTTTCAATTCGGCTCCGGGCTCCCGAGAGCAAAAAGGCGCGGCACACGTCCTGAAGGGGAGCCGCCCGCGGAACCGAGCAACGTCGGCTCAGACGGAACGCTCCGCATGGTAATAAAAGGGTGGTCCCTTCTCTTCGGCCAGAGCTCGCACCGTCTTCAAAAAGGCCCGCGCCGCATAGCTCAACGCTGCCTGGCGGCGGTAAACGAGACGCAACACGCGCTTGATCTCCAATTCTTCAACCATGACCTGCACGAGTTGCCCGGCCTCCAGTTCGGGCGCCACGGTGAGATGCGGCACCAGAGCCACTCCATTTCCCATCGCCACAAACCGCTTGATGGCTTCGATGGTCGGCAACTCAATGGTCATGTTCAAGGGCGTCCTGTGACGCTGAAAGGCCTCTATGACTTTTTTACGCAAAGGCGAAGCGACGTGATGCGCGATGAAGTCCTGGCGACCCAAATCGGTGATGGAGACGCGTTCCGCGCGCGCGAGGGGATGCGTTGGACTCACGATAAAGGCGAGGGTGTCGCCATAGACAGCGATGGTCCGAAACTGGGCGGCATCGGGACGGAACGACACCACGCCGATTTCGAAGGTACGAAGATTCAATTCCTCGGGGATGCGGCTGGCGAGTGTCCGGTGGACGGTCACCTGCACGTTGGGGAATTCCCGTCGGAATGCATCGATGACGGGCAGCAGATACATGCAGGTGTATTCGTTGGCGGCAAGGTTCAGCTGCCCGCGTTCTAAGCTCTTCAACTCCCCGAGAGCGCTTGTAGCCTCCCGGCGCAGGGCCAGCAATCGGAGGGCGTAGTCGCGCAAAAGCGTGCCGGCCGCCGTGAGCGACCCATCGCGGGCGGCGCGATCGAAAAGGGTCTCGCCCAGCGACGCTTCGAGTTTGCGAATGACCTGGCTGACCGCGGGCTGGGTGCGGTTCAGGCGCAGGGCTGCGCGCGAGAAGCTACGCTCCTCGGCTACGGCGAGAAAGGTTTCAAGCTGGGTCAGATCCATGACGCCGGGTCCAGTCCTTGCTGAAGCTCCATAATATATTCTAATGGTAACTCTAAGAAGAATAAGTTTGCGTTATATGCGTCGAATGCGCGACACTTAGCTTGGTTGCAACGGCTTCCCTGGCAGGCGAACTTTATGACCTCTGACCATGTAGTCTTTTTCGACACCACCCTTCGCGACGGCGAGCAGTCCCCCGGCTGCAGTATGACCACCCAGGAGAAGCTCACCATGGCCCATGCCCTGGAAGACCTGGGTGTGGACATCATCGAAGCGGGCTTTGCCATGGCCTCAGAGGGCGACTTTGCCGCCATCGCGACGATCACGCAGGCTATCCGCAAACCGCGCATTGCCTCTCTCGCGAGAGCAAAGAAAGAAGACATCGAGATGGCGGCCCGTGCGCTGCAGTTTGCCGATCGCGCGCGCATCCATGTTTTCCTCGCCTCCAGCGACCTGCACCTCGAATACAAGCTGAAGATCAGCCGCCAGGAAGCGCTGGATCTCTGCGGGGAGTCGGTCCGGCTGGCACGTTCGTTGTGCGATGATGTCGAATTCTCGCCCGAAGACGCCACGCGGTCCGACCGCGCATTCATGGTGGAAATGGTCCGCATCGCTGTGGAAGCGGGCGCAACCACGATCAACATGCCCGACACGGTGGGCTACATGACCCCCGAAGAATATGGCCAGATGTTCCGCGAAGTGCGCGAGCGCATACCGGCCATCGACGAAAAGGGAGTCATTCTTTCTTCTCATTGCCACGACGACCTTGGTCTCGCTGTTGCGAACTCTCTGGCCGCCATCACGAGCGGCGCACGGCAGGTTGAATGCACCATCAACGGCATCGGCGAGAGGGCCGGCAATGCGTCTCTCGAGGAAATTGCTGCTGCTCTTTATGTGCGTGGCGATCGCTACGGTGTCTCGACGAGCATCCAACTTGCCAACCTTTATCCGACCAGCGAAGTGCTCGGCCAGATCATCACGTTCAAGCCTTCGCCGAATAAGGCGATTGTCGGGGCGAATGCCTTTGCACACGAGTCCGGCATTCACCAGCACGGGATGCTGGCGAATCCGCTTTGCTACGAGATCATGACGCCGTCGCTGGTAGGCGTGTCGAAGACACATCTTGTGCTCGGCAAGCACTCGGGCCGAGCGGCGCTGCGCCACCGGCTCGAACAGCTCGGATTTACCGTCGATCGGGACGAGTTGCAGCACATCTACTACCGGTTTGTCGCGCTGGCGGACCGCAAGAAGAACATCTACGACCAGGATCTGGTTGGGCTGCTGCCCGATGGGATTCGCGAGCGGCGGAACGTGCCGGTTGCTGAGTTGGATTAGCTTCGGCCGCCATTGGTCTCGGCGGCGAACAGTAAACCAAAGCTAAGAACTGAGAATTGCCTGATGAAGCTGAAGATTCTTGTCACCGCCGGTGATGGCATCGGCCCGGAAGTCACAAACGAAGCAGTCGCGGTATTGAAGCAGATCGCCGAACAAGGCGGCCACGAGTTCGTCTTTGCCGAGAAACGCATCGGCGGCGTAGCCATTGTGCAGGACGGCACGCCTCTGCCCAAGGACACGCTCGATGCCGCACTGGCATCGGATGCGGTGCTGCTGGGCGCAGTCGGCGGCAACGAGTTCAATTCCCTGCCCCCAGACAAGCGGCCCGAAGCGGGCCTGCTGCAGATTCGCGCAGCACTCGGCGGATTCGCCAATCTGCGGCCTGCGTTTGCGTTCAAGGAACTGGCGGTTAACAGCCCACTGCGCCCCGAGATTGTGGATGGCGCCGATATTCTTTTCGTTCGCGAGCTTCTCGGTGGCCTCTACTTCGGTGCGCCGCGGGAGTGGAACAAGGCGACTGGTGAAGCCTGGAACACGATGCGTTACACCCGCGATGAAGTGGCTCGCGTGGCTCGCGTCGCTTTCCAACTGGCTTCGCGGCGCCGCAAGAAGCTGACCAGCGTGGACAAGGCCAATGTGCTCGAGGTTTCGCAGCTCTGGCGTGCAACGGTCAACGAAGTGGCCAAGGAGTTTCCGGCGGTCTCCGTCGAACACCAGTACGTGGACGCGATGGCGATGCACCTGATGAATCAGCCGCGCAACTACGATGTGGTGCTGACCGAGAATCTTTTCGGCGACATTCTCTCCGATGAGTCGGCTGTGATTACCGGCTCGCTGGGCATGCTGCCCTCGGCGACGATTGGCGGCAAGGTGAATTTGTATGAGCCTGTGCATGGATCGGCGCCGGACATCGCCGGGAAGGGCTTGGCCAATCCACTGGGTGCGATTCTGACCGGCGCACTGATTCTGCGCCACAGCGCAAAGCTCGAAGCCGAGGCTGCTGCGATCGAGGCGGCGGTCCGCAAGGTGCTGGAGCAGGGTTTTCGTACGCCGGATCTGGCGCGGTCGAATCCGCAAGGGTTCACGGTGCTTTCGACGAAAGACATGGGCGCTAAGGTCCGCGAGACGGTGCAGGAGCAGCTTTCAGCTGTCAGCTCTTAGCTTTCAGCTTTTCGTACAGGAAACGAAAAGTGTCAACTTAAACGGGCAACTCGGTTCCACTGGAGTTGGAGAGATTCTCGATCACGTGAAGAGAGCTGACAGCTGAGGGCTGAAGGCCAGGAGCAGTTTTGGATGAGTAGCGAACCAAAGACATTATTCGAGAAGGTCTGGGGGCAGCACATAGTGGCGGAGCCAAAGGGCGAGCCTACGCTGCTTTACATCGACCTGCAGTTGGTCCACGAAGTGACATCGCCGCAGGCCTTTGAAGGGCTGCGCCTGGCTGGCCGCAAGGTGCGGCGTCCGGATCGCACCATTGCCACGGTCGACCACAACGTGCCGACCACGATCGAAGGCCGCCTGAACATTGTCGACCAGATCGCGGCGACGCAGATCGCCACCCTGCGCAAGAACTGCGCGGAATTCGACATCGAGCTCTACGATGTGAACTCGCGCGAGCAAGGCATCGTGCACGTCATCGGCCCGGAACTTGGCATCACCAAGCCAGGCATGACGATCGTGTGCGGCGACTCGCACACATCGACCCACGGGGCCTTTGGCGCGCTGGCCTTCGGTATCGGCACGAGCGAAGTGGAGCATGTGCTTGCAACACAGACTCTGCCGCAGTCGGATCCGCAGACGTTCCGCATCTCCGTGGAAGGCTCGCTTCCGCGGGGCGTGACGGCCAAAGACATTATTCTCGCCATCATTGGCAAGATCGGGACCGATGGGGCGACGGGATGCGTGATCGAGTACGCCGGCTCTGCGATTCGCAGCCTGTCGATGGAAGGCCGGATGACGGTTTGCAACATGAGCATCGAGGCGGGCGCGCGTGCCGGCATGATCGCACCAGACGAAACGACCTTCGCTTATCTGAAGGGCCGTCGCTTCAGCCCCAAGGGCGCGGACTGGGATCGCGCGGTGGAAGAATGGCGGAAGCTTCCGACCGATCCGGGTGCGAAGTTCGACCGCGAGCTGGTGATCGACGCAGCGGCGCTTGTCCCCTACGTGAGCTGGGGAACGAGCCCCGGCATGGTGGCTCCTGTAACTTCCGCAGTGCCCGACCCGGCAGGCGCGGCAAGCGAACAGGAGCGAAAAGGCTTCGAGCGGGCGCTTGAGTATATGAATCTGAAAGCCGGTACGCCGCTGGCTGAGATCGCCATCGACCGTGTCTTCATTGGCTCGTGTACCAATGGGCGCATTGAAGACCTGCGTGCCGCCGCGCGGATTGCGGCCGGCCACAAGGTTTCGTCGCACGTGAGCGCGATGGTGGTTCCCGGCTCGCAGGCGGTCAAGTCACAGGCCGAAAAAGAAGGGCTCGATCGCATCTTTAAAGAAGCGGGATTCGACTGGCGTGAACCGGGCTGTTCGATGTGCCTGGGCATGAATCCCGATATTCTTTCGCCGGGCGAACGCTGCGCCTCCACCAGCAATCGCAACTTTGAAGGCCGCCAGGGACGCGGCGGGCGCACACACCTTGTCAGTCCCGAGATGGCCGCTGCAGCCGCCATTGCCGGCCACTTTGTCGATATTCGCACATGGAACGTGAATGAAGAGGTGACTGCCTGATGGAACCGTTCAAGACCATCACCTCACTGGTCGCGCCGCTTGACCGCACCAATGTCGACACGGACCAGATCATCCCCAAGCAGTTTTTGAAGCGCATCGAGCGAACTGGTTATGGCGACTTTTTGTTCTTCGACTGGCGGCAGACGCCGGAAGGCAAACCGATTCCGGAGTTCGTGATCAACGACCCGCGCTACAAGGGTGCGCAGATTCTCGTGGCTGGAAAGAACTTTGGTTGCGGCTCGAGCCGCGAACATGCCGCCTGGGCGCTGAGCGATTTCGGGTTCCGTTGCGTGATCGCACCGACGTTTGCCGATATCTTCTTTTCGAACGCTGGCAAGAATGGCATCGTGCTGGTGCGATTGAGCGAAGAGCAGGTCGATCGGCTTCTCGGCAATGCGCAGAAGGTTCCTCATTATCAAGTGACCGTCTCGCTCGAACAGCAGAAGGTCACCGATGCGCAGGGATTTGAGGCGTCGTTCGAAATCGATCCTTTCCGCAAGTTCTGTTTGCTGGAAGGGCTCGACGATATCGGCTTGACCCTGCGTCATGCAGCAGCATTGGACGCCTACGAAACGCAACATGACCATGCAACCTGGCTGAAGGCGAAGTAACAGCTTCTAGCTGCTAGCCACTAGCTTCTAGCCAACTTGATTGAGGATTGAAAGAAGCGTCAGTTTCGACTTTTGATTACGCCTGGATTGCTTGAGGCACAAACAAGCTAAAAGCTAGTAGCTAGCGCTTAGCAAAGTGAAGAGCACAATGACTATCGAAGGAAAGCGCAATAGTGTTCCGCTGACAGAAGGCCCCAGCCGCGCCGCGGCGCGGTCGTATCTGCGGGGATCAGGGTTTAGCAAAGACGATCTGCACAAGCCGATCATTGGCATCGCCAATACGTGGACGGAGATCGGTACCTGCAATGTGCACTTGCACGAGATTGCCGAGGCGCTGAAGGAAGGCATTCGCGAAGCGGGCGGAACGCCGATGGAGTTCAACACCGTGACCATCTCCGATGGGATCACCATGGGCACGCAGGGCATGAAGGCTTCGCTGGTGTCGCGGGAGGTCATTGCCGATTCCATCGAGCTGGTGGCACGCGGCAATCTGTTCGATGGGCTGGTCGGCATCGGCGGCTGCGACAAGAACATGCCCGGGATCATCATGGCGCTCTGCCGCCTCGATATTCCGGGGATGATGCTCTACGGCGGATCGATTGCTCCGGGAAAGCTCAACGGGGTCGACATCACGATTCAGAATGTCTTCGAGGGAATCGGGTCGTATGCTGCCGGCAAGATCGACGATGCGGGGCTTGAAGCTTTGGAAGCCAATGCGTGTCCGGGCGCAGGCGCATGCGGGGGGCAGTTTACGGCGAACACCATGGCGATGTCGGGTGAGATGCTCGGCATTTCGCCCATGCAGTTGTCGGGTGTTCCCGCGACGGCAAACGACAAGCACGCTGCGACAAAGGAAGCCGGCCGCATGTTGATGGATGCGGTGCGTGCCAATCGCCGCCCTTCGCAGATCATCACGCGCAAGGCGCTGGAGAACACCATTGCCAGCGTCGCGGCCAGCGGCGGATCGACCAATGCCGTGCTGCATCTGCTCGCGATTGCGAACGAGATGGGCATCGATTTGTCGATTGACGATTTCGATGCGATCTCGAAGCGCACGCCGTTCATCTGCGATCTGGTGCCTGCGGGCAAGTACATGGCCTCGCACTTTCAGGCTGCGGGCGGATCGCGTCTGCTGGCGAAGCGCCTACTCGATGCAGGCCATGCCGATGGATCGACGCTGACGATCAGCGGCCGGACGCTGGCCGAGGAAGCGGCGTTGGCCATCGAGACACCAGGGCAGGTCGTCATCCGTACCTTCGACAAGCCAATCAAGCCCACGGGCGGGCTGGTCATCCTGAAGGGCAACCTTGCGCCCGAAGGATGCGTGATGAAGATTGCCGCCGCGGATCGCATCGAGCATCGTGGGCCGGCGCGCGTCTTTGACTGCGAGGAAGACTGCTTCGCGGCTGTGCAATCGGACAAAGTCAAGCCTGGCGATGTGCTCGTGATTCGTTACGAGGGGCCGAAGGGCGGGCCGGGCATGCGCGAGATGCTGCAGGTGACTGCTGCGGTGAGTGGCCATCCGGAACTCAGCTCGACGGTTGCTCTGCTTACGGACGGACGTTTCTCAGGCGCCACACGAGGCTTCACGGCGGGACACGTTGCGCCGGAAGCATTTGTCGGCGGGACGATCGCAGCTGTGCGCGAGGGCGACATCATTCATTTCGATATTGCGAAGCGCAAGCTAACGCTCGAAGTGAGTGAGGCCGAAATCGCCACGCGCCTCAAGGGCTTCAAAGCACCGGCGCTGCGCTGGCCGGCCGGAGTGTTCCGCAAATATGTCGATCGCGTGACGTCGGCGTCGGTCGGAGCAACAACGTAAGAACAGAGACTCGGAATTAGAAGGACGAGAAACTCTTCAAGCGCAAGGAGCATTAACCATGGGAAAACACGCACACACGAAGGCCGCACCCGCCGCTGACTCTCACCTGAACCCGCCCACGCCGCTGACCGGATCGGAGATCGTCTGGGCGACACTGGTCGGTGAGGGTGTTACGGATGTCTTCGGCTATCCGGGCGGAGCGATTCTGCCGGTGTATGACGCGCTGCGCAAGTTTCCCATCCATCACACCCTGGTGCGCCATGAGCAGGGCGCAGCGCACATGGCCGATGGCTACGCGCGCGCGTCGGGGAAGGTTGGCGTGGCGATTGCGACCAGCGGTCCCGGCGCAACGAACCTGGTGACCGGCATTGCCACGGCGATGCTGGATTCGATTCCGATGGTCTGCATCACGGGTAACGTGTCGAGCAAGCTGCTTGGTTCCGATGCTTTCCAGGAAGTGGATATCACGGGTATCACGCTGCCGATCACGAAGCACAATTTCCTGATCAGCAAGACGGAAGACATTGCACCGGCGCTGCGCCTTGCGTTCCAGATTGCGCAGTCTGGCCGTCCAGGGCCGGTGCTCGTCGATATCACGAAGGACGCGCAGCAAGGCAAAGCGACATTCGACTTTGAAGCGGCCAAGCCCAAGCCGTATCGGCCGCACCCGATGCTCAAGGTGGAGCAACACGGATTGGAGCACGCAGCCGAACTCATCCGCAACGCGAAGAGGCCGATCATTCTTGGCGGCCATGGCATCTCGGAATCTGGCGCGATGGAGCAGATGCGGACGCTGGCAGAGCGCACGCAGACTCCGATCGCTCTCACACTGCTTGGACTCGGCTCCTTCCCTGCCTCGCATCCGCTCAACCTTGGCATGATGGGTATGCACGGAGAGGCCTGGGTGAACCACGCGATCCAGGAAGCCGATCTTCTGATTGCGTGCGGCATGCGCTTCGATGACCGCGTGACCGGAACGCTTGCGACGTACGCGACCAAGGCCAAGAAGATTCACATCGAGATCGACCCGGCCGAAATCCACAAAAACGTGAAGGTCGATGTTGCGCTGGTGGGCGATCTGCGCGAAGTGCTCGAGGAGCTTCTGCCCCACGTTTCAGGGCGCGATGGCAGTGCCTGGTTGAAAACCATCAACGCCAGTAAGGGCGCGAGCGCCGTAAGCGACATCAAGAACCTGCCGGATTCGGGTCATCTCTACGCGGCGCACGTAATGCACGATCTGTGGCGCATCACGGGCGGGGACGCAATCGTGGTGACGGACGTGGGTCAGCACCAGATGTGGGAAGCGCAGTACTTCCATCACGAGAGGCCGCGCACGCTTGTCACGTCGGGTGGACTCGGGACAATGGGATTTGCGCTCCCGGCAGCGATCGGCGCCAAAACGGCCTGTCCCGACAAGGAAGTTTGGGTGGTTGCCGGCGATGGCGGTTTCCAGATGACGGCTGCCGAGTTGTCGACCATTGTGCAGGAGAAGCTGAACATCAACATCGCCATCATCAACAACGGTTATCTGGGCATGGTGCGCCAGTGGCAAGAGTTCTTCTACGACCGCAACTACGAATCGACACCGCTTGTGAGCCCCGACTTTGTGAAGTTGGCCGAGGCGCACGGTATTGCTGCAAAGGCGGTCCGCAAGCGCAGCGAGGTGGAAGCGGCCGTAAATGAAGCGCGCAAGACTTCGGGCGCGTATTTGATCAACTTCCTTGTCGAGAAGGAAGACTCGGTCTATCCGATGATTCCTGTTGGCTCGGCTTTGCACGAAATGATTCGCCGGCCCGATCGCGATCCGCTGGAAGAGCGGGCGGACGACAAGTAAGACAGCTTCTAGCTCCTAGCTTCTAGCTCCCAGCTCATGCTTTGGCGGGTTCAGTCCCGAGCCCGAAGCAGAGGCTTTCATAGGGATGATAGAAGGCTTGCAGCTAGAGGCTAGAAGCTAGAGGCTGCTTTTATGCTGCATACATTCGTTGCATACGTTGAAGATTTGCCTGGCGTGCTGACGCGCGTGGCATCGTTGTTTCGCCGTCTGAACATCAACATCCATTCGCTGACGGTTGGGCGCAGCGAGCGGCCCGGACTCTCGCGTCTGACGCTGGTTTGCGAGGCGTCCGCGGAGGCAGGCGATCGCATTCGCGCCAGCCTGTTCAAGCTCGAAAACGTCGTCGATGTGGACGACATCGCGCAGGCGCCTTCGGTCACGCGCGAGCTGGCACTGATCAAGGTCTCGGCCACACCGAAGACTCGTTCGCAGATATTCGAACTCGTCGAAGTGTTTCGAGCACGCATCGTCGATCTCACGTCGGAGTCGCTCATGATCGAGATGACCGGCGTCGAGAGCAAGATCGAAGGACTCATCCAGGTGCTCAACGAGGGCGAAGGGCGCATCCTCGAGATCTGCCGCAGCGGCAAGATGACCATGCGCCGTGGGCATCACACCAGCCGCGTGTTGCGCGCGTTGGGCGCGGGCGAAGACGAAAAGACGGAGTCTGAGCCGGCAGCGGAAGTGGTCGAGCACGATTAACCAGGCAAGACCTGCACTCCTTTTCTGAATCAACTTCTTCAACCCAGTAGTCAAAGGAATTCGAGAAGAACATGGCAAAGACTTACTACGATCACGACGCCGACCTCACGCTGATTCAAGCCAAGAAGGTCGCCATCATCGGCTACGGCTCGCAAGGGCACGCTCATTCGCTCAACCTGAAGGACTCGGGCGTGCAGGTCAAAGTTGGACTTGCACCCACCTCCAAGTCCATCGCCAAGGCGCAGAAGGCCGGACTCGAAGTCGACACTGTTGCGAGTGTAACGAAGTGGGCCGACGTGGTGATGGTGCTTGTTCCGGATCAGACTGCGGCGAAGCTCTATGCCGAAGAGATTGCTCCCAATCTCGCGGCCGGCAAGCTGCTGCTCTTCGCACACGGGTTCAATATTCACTTCAAGACCATCACGCCTGCTGCCGGGATCGACGTCGGCATGGCTGCACCGAAGGCTCCCGGACATCGCGTGCGCGAGGTGTTCACGGAGGGCGGTGGTGTTCCGGGACTGATCGCGATTCATCAGGATGCGACCGGCAAGGCCCATGCGCTGACGCTGAGCTACCTGAAGGGCATTGGCTGCACGCGCGCCGGAGTGCTGGAGACGACCTACAAGGAAGAGACTGAGACCGATCTCTTCGGCGAGCAGGCGGTGCTGTGCGGCGGCGTGAGCGCCCTGATTAAAGCCGGATACGAGACGCTGGTGGAAGCAGGCTATCAGCCGGAAAGCGCGTACTTCGAAGTGCTGCATGAGCTGAAGCTGATCGTCGACCTGATCTATCGCGGCGGCTTGGCGTATATGCGCTACTCGATTTCGGACACGGCCGAATGGGGCGATTATGTGAGCGGGCCGCGCGTGATTAACGACGAAAGCAAGAAGGCGATGAAGGCGATTCTGAAGGAGATTCAGGACGGCACCTTCGCCAAGCGCTTTCTCGCCGATCAGAATTCAGGGCGCAAGGAGTTTCTGGCGTTCCGCGAAGCCGAAGCCAAGCATCCGGTCGAGATTGTCGGGAAGAAGCTACGCGCCTCGATGCCCTTCCTCGATCCGGTCACGGTGGAAGAGGTTGCGAAGACGCGATAGGACTAGAGCAGATTAGGAAACTCTGTATCCAATTTGAGATCGTTCAGGGGCGCCGCTCCCTGCTGGTCGCGCCGACTTGAGACCAATCCCTCCGGCTACACGATTTCCTAATCTGCTGTAGCCGTCCAGGCAATGCACGGCCATCGGCCGTGGGCTGTCCGCATCTATGACGGAAGGGCTCGGGAATTCATTTCTTCCTTGTCCCAGGACTTCGTCCTGGGCTATTGTCCTTGCTCCCTACGGGAGCGGGTCCGTGGCGAACAGCCGAATTTTGCTTCTGACCGTGGGAGCGATGCGCCGCGAAATGAAGATCCCCTTCGGCTCCGCTCAGGGCGGCTTTCGCCCCGCTTACCGTAAACGCTCGTCTCACGGGCCCAAGTCACCCCAGCGACGAAGACCTGTCGCAGGGGACCCCGACCAGGCGCGCGGGTTCTCAGGATGACACGGCGTTGGAAGAATGAGGGAGTGGACGATAGGAAAGGTCGCGCGCGGATACTGCCGTGAGCGTTCCCACCTATGCGACAAAATGGGCCGCGTGAAAGGGGCAACCGCTCAGGGGCTGAAGCCCGAGGCCCTCGTATGAAATCTCTCGGCACGACTGAAGTCGTGCCCTGACACTTCGTGCCTTCCTGAAGCGATTTCACGCGGGCAGTCCGGGCCTAAAGGCCCTGACGTTGCTGCCGGGCTCTTCCGAGGCCTGAAGGCCTCGGCTCCCTCCGGCACCTGGACAGGCGGCTGATTTGCGACTGAAGTACGCCTCAGGGCTAAAGCCCTTCTCATTGAATTGGCGGAAGGTGCGAGCTGAAGCCCGTACGCTTCCGCCCCTGATGGCAGCAGAGCCTTTCGGGCCCTCCGTACTTTCCGGCGATCTCGCCGGGACCTGTCTGTGCTCTGCTCGTGGGCTGTGCGGCTACTTCTTGTCGAGGCGGAAGGCGGTAGCTTTGAAGTCGCCGCGGAATTCGTCGGAGAATTCGAGGCCGTGGTTCATCCACCAGGCGCCGCTGGCGGTGGTTGGGGTTGACGGATCGGCTTTGCCTTCGATGGACGTGAGCGCGTAGCTGGCGGCCGGATCGAGGCCCTGCAACTTCAGGATTGGGAACTTGCGGCCCTCCTGCGTGGAGTGGATGAAGGCGAAGACGACGGACTGCGTTTTGTCATGATTGACGGTTTGCGTGGCGGAGAACTCGCTGCCATTGCGCGGTGAGATGAGGCGGTAGAGATCGCCCTGCACGATCGTCGGCTGGACCTCGTGATAGGCCGCGATGAGGCGTTTGGTCAGGGCCAAGTCGTCGTCGGTGAACTTGGCGATGTTGGCGCCGATGCCGAGGGAGCCCTGCATGGAACTCAACATGCGATAGGAAAGCGATGTCGAACGCAGGTTGAGCCAGTGGGGCGAGTCGGTGACCCAGGCCATCATGACCTGCGGCGTGTAGGCGTAGGAGAAGCCGTCCTGCTGGGTGAGGCGATCGAAGGGATCGGTGTTGTCGGAGGGCCAGACCTCGTCGGCGTATTGCAGGATGCCGAGATCGACGCGACCACCGCCGCCGGAGCAGGATTCGATCTCGACCTTGGGATGCTTGGCCTTGAGCTCGGCGAGGATGGAGTAGAGGTTGCGGATGAACTCGACGTAGACCTTCTTCTGCTCGGCGGGTGGAAGCTGATCCCAGCCGGGCTCGGACCAGTTGCGGTTGTAGTCCCACTTGAAGAAGGCGATGTCGTTTTCGGAGAGAAGCTTGTCGAGGAAACCGAAGACGTAGGCGCGCACATCGGGACGCGCGAGGTTGAGCACGAGTTGAGTGCGTTGCTCGGTGCGGGGGCGGCCGGGGAAGTTGAGCACCCAGTCGGGATGGGCGCGATAAAGATCGGAGTCGGGGTTGACCATTTCGGGCTCGACCCAGAGGCCGAAGTCCATGCCGAGCGAGTGGACTTTGTCGATGAGGGGCTTGAGGCCGTGGGGGAATTTTTCCGGATTGACGTACCAGTCGCCGAGGCCGGCATGGTCGGTTTTACGCTGGCCGAACCAGCCATCGTCCATGACGAAGCGGTCAATACCGAGGGCGGCGGCTTTTTCGGCGAGAGCGATCTGGCCGGCTTCAGAGACGTTCATTTCGGTGGCTTCCCAGGAGTTGTAGATGACGGGGCGCGGCTTGGGGGCGGCGCTGTTCCCTGCTCCGATGCGGTGGGGAAGAATGTGGGCGAGCTGGAAATGATGGAAGAGGCGCGAGGCGCCGCCGAGGCCATGCGCGCTATAGCCGCCGTAGAAGATGGGGGTTTCGAGGGACTCGTTGGGATGGAGCACGTAGCCGAAGTCGAAGGGGTTGAAGCCGCCGGTGATGCGGATGGAGTCGAGCTGGTCTTGTTCTACGACGATGACGCCAGGAGCCGCTCCAGGCAAGGGCGCCGAACCACACGTCGCCGTGGTTCTCATCGGGGTCGCCGGACTGGATTGCGAACCAGGGGTTGGCCTGATGACTGGTGGTGCCACGGCGGCTTTCGAGGACGCGCGCGCCGGGATGGATGGGTTCCTGGGTCAGGGTCCACTCGCCAGCCCAGCGACCGGTGAGGTAGTTGAGGGTGTAGTGGCCGCGCGGGAGGGACCATGCAGCAGCGGCAGCCTGTTCGATGGTGATGGGCTGGGATTCTTTATTCTCGATGGTCGCGGAACGTGCGAGGATGCCGGAGTCGGGGTCGATGGCGTAGTGGAGCGTGACGTAGACGGAGGCCTTGATGTCTTTGAGGACGATGTCGAAGCCGTTGGCGGTGGTCTTGTGGCTCTCGTAGTGGAGAACGAGGTCGCGGTTGCCATCGGCAAAGGTGACTTTAAGGGCGGGCTCGTTGAAGAGGCCCGCGCCCCAGCCTGCGTACTCCTGCGGTGTGTTGGTGTAGGAGCCGTCGAAGGAGGCCCATTCGCGCATGGGCTTGGCCTGCGCGAAGTGGTCGGAGGCGGCGAGGCGACCGCCCCAGTAGAGCTGCTGCAGTTCTCCTCGGGAGTTGATGCCGAAGACGTAAGAGACGTTGCCGGCGTCGAGACGGAAGGTTTTGGATTCGGAATCGAAGGATTGGGCCATGGCGATCACCGAGGCGGAGAGCAGCAAAAGCGATGAAAAGGTTTTCAACATCGACGAAACCTCATGCAGAATTCGAGCCGCCCCATGATAGCACCGGGGTTGCGCGCGTTTCTGCGGGCGGGACGGCAGCCCGTCACCTAAACCGGTTGTGGGAAACCGAATCGGCTATCCTGAGAGCAGAACCACGGATACTGTGTCTTTTCTCATTTCGAGAAAGGTCGCCGCTCCCTGCTGGTCGCGTCGACTTGAGGCCAGCGCTTCCGGGATACATTTCCCGTAGTTCTGCTTGAACCTGCACCCCGGAGGTACGCGGATGCTTTCCCCCGCCGTTGTAGCACCTGTCTCTCCCACCCCGGTAGAAGAAATCGCCGAGGCGATCGATCGTGTGGGTCCGCTGCATGGATTGCCGTTTGAAGATCGCTTGTGGCTGGCGAGCCATGGTGAAGAGATCGTCGTGGACGCCGGAAGTGTACTGTTCGAGGAAGGATCGCCGGCGGACCGGATGATGCTCATCCTCAAGGGTGAGATCCACGTGCGCCGTCACCACCAGAGCGGGCCGATGGCCTTGTTCATCGGGCGCGCCGGGCAGATGACGGGCCTGCTTCCCTTCTCGCGCATGAAGAGTTATGGAGGGCAAGGATTCGCCATCTCACCGGTCTGGGCGATTTTGATTCACAAATCGTTGTTTGACGAGATGCTGCGGGCGATTCCGTCGATGGGACAGCGCGTGGTTTCGACGCTGCTGGACCGGGTACGTGAAGTGACGCGCATCGAGCAGCAGGCGGAGAAGCTTTCGTCGCTGAACAAGCTGGCGGGAAACCTGGCGCATGAGCTGAACAATCCGGCATCGGCGGCGCAGCGGGCGGCCGCGAACCTGGTGACGGAGCTGCGGGCCAATCGAGCCAATCGCTTCAAACTCGTGAATCTTTGTCTTTCGGACGAGCAGATTCACAAGATCGAAGATTGGGAGCAGCGCGTACTGAGCCGCAACGAGTCGCCAGCAGACATGAATGCCGGCGATTTGATTGTGCGCGAAGAAGGGCTGCGCACGTGGCTCAACGATCTGCCCACGGATGGAGCGTGGGATATCGCCGCGCAGCTGAACGAACAGGGCGTGACGGCTGCCGAGCTCGACACGCTACGGACGTTTCTCGAGCCCAGGGAGATTTCGGTTGCGCTGCAGTTTTTTGCACGGTATTTGAGAACGTCGCGCTCGGTGGAAACGCTGCTGAATGCGTCGGACCGGATCTTCGACCTGATCAGCGCGGTGAAGGCGTACTCGTATATGGATCGGGCGCCGATTCTGGAAGTCGATGTTGCGGCGGGCATCGATGCGACGCTGCAGATGCTGCAGTCGCGGATGACACATGTGACAGTGGTGCGCGAGTATGAGCCGAATCTGCCCTGCATCAGTGCGTACGGCAGCGAGCTGAACCAGGTGTGGACGGCATTGATTGAGAATGCGCTGGATGCGCTAGGCAATCAGGGAACGCTGCGCATCGGCTGTCGGCTCGAGGGCGAGATGATGCTGGTGGAGATCTGGGACACGGGCCCGGGGATTCCGCCGGAGCTGCAGGACCGCATCTTCGAGCCGTTCTTCACGACCAAGCCGCCGGGACAGGGGCTGGGACTGGGACTGGACAATGCGATGCGCATCGTGAGGAAGCACAAGGGGCACATCAGCCTGAAATCGGAGCCGGGGGCGACGTGCTTCCGGGTCCGGTTGCCTCTGGATCAGCTACAAGCCTACTAAAGGCATGGCGCAGGTCGATCGACGGAGGCACGGATAGAGCGTGAGACCCTCAGGGGCTAAAGCCCACGTTTCAAGCGGTGGTCTATCGGCACGACTCAAGTCGTGCCCTTTCACAATGCCGCAGCTGCGCACTTATTCCTGAGCATCTCATGTTCATGGGAGAAGGAGGCCGATTGGCTGAAGTGAAGAAGAATCCGACCTTGGCGCCACTGCTGGGCGTGCGGAGAGGCCGCGAGGCAGTTGAGTTCTACAAGCAGGCATTCGGGGCTGTAGAGGTCTTCCGTACAGAGAGCGAAGATGGCTCGGTAGTGGCGCAGCTATCGATTGGGGCCCATGACTTCTGGTTAGCGGATGAATCGCCGGAGCACAAGAACTACAGTCCTGAATCGCTGGGCGGAAGCACGGTACGGATGGTGCTGGTGGCAGACGATCCCGATGCAGTTTTCGATCAGGCTGTGCGAGCGGGTGCGACAGAGCTATGGCCGATGGTGGACCAGCCGTATGGGTGGAGAATCGGGCGGGTGGTCGATCCATTCGGGCATCATTGGGAGATCGGCAAACCGCTTCACTGAACGCGGAGAGCGAACGCGATGAAAGGTCCCAGCACGATTGAGACCGAGCGGCTGCTGCTGCGCAAACCCACGATCAACGATGCGGAAGCGATCTTCGAGCGCTACTCGAGCGATCCTATTGTGACGCGGTATATGAGCTGGCCGACGCATCGGACAGTTGCGGACACGTGCGCCTTTCTTGCGTGGAGCGAGGCGGATTGGGAGCTGTGGCCGGCGGGATCGTATCTTGTGTTTTCACGAGAGGGAATACTGCTGGGCGGAACTGGCCTGTCGTTCAAGACGCTAGTATTCGCGGCGACCGGGTATGTGTTGGCCCAGGACGCGTGGGGACGTGGGTACGCGACGGAAGCGTTGCAAGCAATGGTCGAGCTGGCGCGAACGCTGGGAGTGCGGCGACTGGAAGCCGTGTGTCACGTCGAGCATCGTGCGTCTGCGCGAGTGATGGAAAAGTGCGGATTGGTGTGCGAGGGAGTGCAGCAGGAGCACACGGAATTTCCAAACCTGACGCCGGGAGTGAAACTGGATGTGCTGAGCTATGCGAGGAAGTTTGAGGGGTGATGATTCTTTCCAGACTTCGAACCGATCTGAATTTCATGCCCTCTCCCATCAGCGGGCGGCCAGGGCTGTTGATTCGCGATTCTTTTGGGTACTCCGATGCCGTCCTGGTGATTCCTCCATCCCTTGTCGGTTGCCTGCTTTTCTTCGACGGGGTGCGGACAAGCCACGACCTCGAGGCGGAGCTTTCTCGATTGGCGGGGGACGAAGAGATTGGGAATGCGGCTGAGCTTCTGGCCGCACGACTGAGCGAGGCTGGATTCCTGGAAGACGAGACCTACGAACGGCTCAAGGAGCGGAGTCATGCGGCATTTGCGCAGAGCACGGTGCGGAAGGCGGCACATGCGGGGAAGTCGTATCCCGCCGACATCGATCCGCTGCGCGAAGTGATGGGCAAATATCTGGCCAACGGAGCGGCGCCTTCGACACCGGACGGAATCATCGGGATCGCCTCACCCCATGCCAGTCCGGAACATGCATGGCAGAGTTACCAGGCAGCGTATCAATGTCTGACGCCAGACCTGCGCGATCGCACTTTTGTGGTGTTGGGAACTTCGCACTACGGCGCACCGGACAAATTCGGGTTGACGCGTAAACCCTTCGAGACGCCCCTGGGCAGAACGAGAATCGACGAGGCGCTGGTGTCTGCGTTGGAGGGCCAGCCTGCAGTGGTGATGGAGGACTACTGTCACGCCGTGGAACATTCGATCGAGTTTCAGGTCGTTTTTCTGCAGTCCATTTACGGGCCCGACGTGCGCATCCTCCCTGTTCTTTGCGGATCGTTCGGGAGAAGCATCGAAGAAGGCGGACTTCCCGAAGACAACGACGAAGTGAAGCGGTTTCTTGGGTGTGCTGGGGGAGATCGGCGCGAAGGAAGCAAAGCGGCTGTTTTGGGTTCTGGGGATCGACATGGCGCATATGGGCGCGCGCTATGGAGACACGTTTGCGGCGCAGGCCGGTCTGGATGAGATGGCACGGGTCGCAGAGCGGGACATGCTGAGGATCGAGCGTGTCAACATGTCTGACCCACGGGGCTTCTGGGATTTGGTCAAGGAGAACAAGGACGATTTGAAGTGGTGCGGATCGGCCCCTGTTTACACGTTTCTGAAGGCTGTTCCGGGAGCCCAGGGGACGTTGCATCGCTACCAACAGTGGGACATCGACGAGCAGAGCGTGGTGAGCTTTGCTGGTATGTCGTTTCGCGTCTGAGGCGAGGCGCGACTTATTTAACTGGGCGTGAGCCCTGTGATGAGGATGTCGACCAGCCTGCGGGCGCTTTGCTGCCAGCCGGGACCGGATGCGACATGGGCGACCCCGATCAGCGCTCGAAGCAGATCGAAGGGGTCGAGATCTTTGCGGATGTCGCCGCTCTTGATGGCGCGCTTGACCAGCGCATCAATCGCTGCCTGAATCAGGCCGCGCGAGCTCTCATACAGTTTTGAGGGACCTCCGATGACGCTATTGAGTGCGGGGGCGATGATCTGTTTTGCTGCGATGTGGTCGACGAAGAGGAGCATCCAGGCTCGCAATGCGTCGATCGGGGGCATCGTCTCGGCGAACTTATGCTCTGCAGCCGCCATCTTTTCGACTTCACTGCGATAGACCGCTTCGATCAGGGTGTCGCGGGTGGGAAAGTGACGGTAGAGAGTCCCGGCTCCCACTCCGGCCTGTTTGGCGATATCGTCGAGGCTGGCTTCCGCTCCGAAATGGGTAAAAGCGTCCTTGGCTACTTCCAGGATGCGCGCGCGGTTCCGCTGCGCGTCGGTACGCGGCTTGCGGCGCGGCTTTCGTGACACGGGCTGGGAAGGTTTCTTAGCCATGCGAAAATACTTGCATCCGGAGACCGTCTCCGTTTATCTACTCATTCGGAGGTTGTCTCCGTTTTATTGGAAGCGGCAGCGACTCGTCAATGCCGGGTTGCGAACGAAGAGGCCGACAAGGAACCCCAGCATGGACTTCCAACAAGGAGGCCAAGCAAGAAATCTCACAGGGAATCGAGGAGGACAGGGATGGTCGAGAGAACGGATTTGGCCGGTAGCTTCACGCTTTCCGGCAGTTCGCGCAGCGTGAAGCGCATGGGCTATGGAGCCATGCAACTTGCAGGAAGGGATGGCAACAAGCTGGTGTGGGGGCCGCCTCGCGATGTCGATGGAGCAATCGCGGTTTTGCGAGAAGCCGTGGCAAGCGGCGTGAACCACATCGATACTTCCGATTTCTATGGCCCTCACGTCACCAACCAGATCATCCGAAAAGCGCTCGCCCCCTATCCGGCCGATTTGGTCATTGTGACCAAGGTGAGCTGCCGGCGTGGCGACGATGGGTCGTGGATTCCGGCTATGTCGCGCGAAGAGCTGACCGGGGCGGTGCACGACAATCTGCGCAATCTTGGGCTGGATGTACTGGATGTAGTCAACCTGCGCAGCATGTTCAGCGTTCATCAACCGGCTGAAGGTTCGATTGAGGCGCCGCTCACCGTGCTGGCCGAGCTTCGGCAAAAGGGTTTGATCCGTCATATCGGACTGAGCAACGTGACGCCCACGCAGATCGCAGAGGCGCGGCGGATCGTCCCCATCGTCTGCGTCCAGAATCACTACAACCTGGCGCATCGAGCGGACGATGCACTCATCGCGGACCTTGCACGCGAGGGCATCGCTTATGTTCCGTTCTTTCCGCTCGGCGGGTTCACTCCGTTGCAGTCGGGGACGTTGTCGGAAGCGGCGTCGCGCCTCGATGCCACGCCGATGCAGGTTGCTCTTGCGTGGCTGTTGCAGCGCTCGCCGAACATCCTGGTGATTCCAGGAACGTCGTCTCTTGAGCATCTTCGCGAAAATCTCAAGGCGGTGACGCTGCGGATTCCCGCCGAGGTGCTTGCCGATCTCGACGCAGTGTCGAGGCAGGACGCTGCGGATGCAAGCACACGGCATGAGTAGTGGACCTATTCGTGAGCAAGCGAAATTCCAAGAAGAGGAGTATTCCTATGCGTGTTTTTGTTACGGGAGCGACAGGATTCATTGGTTCGAGGATTGTCCGGGAACTGATCGAGGCGGGCCATCCGGTGCTCGGCCTTGCGCGGAGCGAGGCGGGCGCCGAATCACTCACCGCTGCCGGCGCCGAAGTGCACCGGGGAAGTCTCGAAGACCCGGAAAGTCTGCGCAGCGGGGCGGCCAAGTCGGATGGTGTGATCCACTGCGCCTTCGACCACAGCGCCTTCGGCCAGGACTTCTCGAGGTTCATTGAGGTTTGTGAAAAGGACAGGCGCGCCATCGAAGCACTCGGAGATGCGCTCAGGGGATCGGACCGCCCTTTGGTGATTACGTCGGGGACTGGGATGGGGAACGCTGTGCCCGGCCAACCGGCAACCGAAGATCATTTCGATCCCAACCGCCCAAACCCTCGTAAACTCTCGGAAGTCGCTGGAGCTCTTGTGGCGGAGCGCGGTGTGAATGTATCGGTGGTCCGACTTCCTCAGGTTCACGACACGGTGAAGCAGGGCCTCATCACCCACGCGGTCCAACTGGCGCGTGAGAAGGGCCTCTCTGCTTACATCGGTGAGGGGCTGAATCGCTGGCCAGCGGCGCATGTTCTCGATGTGGCCCGGCTCTACAGGCTTGCCTTGGAGAAGCGTCAGGCAGGCAGCAGGTACAACGCGGTTGCGGAAGAGGGGATCCCGATGCGGGAGATCGCCGAGGTCATCGGCAGAGGATTGAAGGTGCCCGTGGCCAGCATTGTTCCGGCGGAAGCGCAGGCTCATTTTGGATGGCTGGCGATGTTCGCGGGAATCGATATGCCGGCATCGAGCGCACTCACGCGAGAAAAGCTGAGATGGAATCCGACGGGGCCGGGACTCATTGCCGATCTCGAACAGATGCGTTCCTTCTGAGCCTGGGCCGTTTGCCTAATCGAGGGGTGCCTGGGCGTTCTAAAAGGAAACGTCGGCGGGTTCGGTCACGCGCATGACGGACTGGTCGCCAGTGCGCTGCTTCCAGGCGGCGCGGATGGCCTCGATCCTGGCGCGGTTGTCTGCGGTGTCAGGGTAGTCGATGATGAGCATTTTAGAGCGCAGACGCTCGGGGGTGGTCTGATTCTTTCCTTGCCACTGGCCGTAGACATCGACAACGCTGAGGCCAGCGGGAAAACGGGAGCTCACTTCTTTATCGAGGAAGTCGCGCCACTGGGCTTCGCTGACGCCGTTGTCGGGATGGTCGGCAAGGCCGAGACCGAAGTAGAGCTTGGTGTCGACCCAGCCCTGGGTCTGGCCGGGATGGGCGGGATCGCCGGTGAGTGTGGCAGGAGCCGTGACTGGCGCAGAGGCAACAGGCGTGTGCGCGCAGCCGGAAAGCAGGGCTGCGAGAAGGACGGCAGGTATAGAGGAACGCAAAGAAATCATGCTGAGCGTTTGCCTGCGGATACGGAAGCGAACTTATTTCTCTACTTCAACTCCGCGCCAGAAAGCCACGAATCCTTTGATCTTGCGGGCGGCGGGTTTGGGGTCGGGATAGTACCAGGCAGCGTCTGGGTTGTCCTGCCCGTCGATCAGGAGGCTCATGTAGCGGGCCTGCCCCTTCCAGGGACACGTTGAGGTCGTGCTGCTGGGGCGAAAGTATTCGCGCTTGAGACTGGTGTCAGGGAAGTAGACATTCCCTTCGACGGTCTCCGTTACTTCACTTTCGGCAATCACTTTGCCGTTCCAAATCGCTCTTGCCATTCCAGTTACCGGCGCCAAATTTGACATCGAACCCTTCGCCCGCGAGAAATCGGCGAAAGGTTAACGGATATGACAGTATCAGAGATTGGCCCGCTTGACGAGTGAGGCAGATGGTTCGGACCGCCCCAGCGGCGAAGACCTGTCTGTCACCCCACGAACGAGGACCTGTTCGTGGGGACCCCGATGTCGCCGGAGAACCCGGCGGGGGCACAGGTGGCTGGCGATCTACTTAGCGGCTTCGACGGAGTCAATGTGGACGCTCTTGTTCCACCCCACGAACGAAGACCTGTTCGTGGGGACCCCGGCGGGGGCACACGTGGCTGGCGATCTACTTGGCGGCTTCGACGGAGTCAATGTGGACGCTCTTGTTGGCGGCGTCGGAGGTGGCGTGGATAGTGACCTTATCCCCGTAGAAGCCCTTGACGGCATCGGGATTGTCGATGGACCAGACAGCCTTCTTGGATTCGTCGACGAAGACCGGCTTCTCGCCGCCTTCGATACACTTCTTGGCGCAGGCGGCACCGGTGCCAGCGTGCTTTGCACCACACATGGCGTCAGAGATCCATCCGGTGACTGCGGAATCGGCGGCGCGGGCTGATACGACTGCGGACGAAGCGACGAGCAGGAAGAGAGCAATTCCTTTTTTCATTTGAGGCCTCCAGGGGATCGGTTGATTGTGCCGCTCTCCATGATGCGCCTGAGAGCGTGGATTGGACAAGGCGAAGGAGAGCGGGTGTTCGCCGGATGAAGAACGACACGAAGGGATTTCAGCGAGGCTGCATCGCTTTGCGGCGATTTTCGACATTTTTGAGGACGATTTCAAAGCGGGCGGCTGCGGCTTGGTTGCGGTTGACCAGCTCGGAGGTTTTGGTCATGAAGGTGGGCATTCTTTCGCGGATGCCTTCGAGGATGTGGGTGAATTTAGCGAGAAGGAAGAAGCCCTCGGCGTTGCAGTCGGCAAAGAGGTCGGCGGAGACGGCGCCGTGCAGAACCATGGCGGCTGCCATTTCCCAGTAGGTGATGACCTGGCGGTACCAGGCATTGTGGGGGTCGCCGGGATTGGAGGCAACGGCAAAGAATTCCTCGACTGTGCTGGGCCAGAATTCGCCGGCGATCCAGGCGCGGGCCTGGCGCATGACAGCTTCAGTGCGCAGCTCGTAGAGCTTGAGGATGATTTCAGCGTCGGCCGGCGTAGCGAGCATGCGTTCCATGGGTGGGTCTCCGAGGCCATGGTAGCAGGGTGGTGCGGGTGTTTCGTCTTAGTTGGATCGGGACTCAGACGGCGTCTTGACGGGGATGGGATTCAACTTGCCCTCACCGGCAATGCCGGAGGCCAGTTCTTCGTCGGTCCAGTAGCGACCGGAGCCATCGAGTTCGCCGGAGGCCAGCTTTGCGCTCACCTCTGCCATTGCTTCGTCGACTGCTTTGAAGAACTCGGAAGATGTCATGGTTCCCATCCAGTTTCGGCTTCGATTCGGGCCCAGATTTCGCGGTCCCAGACTTCAAGTGAAAAAGGCGCTTCGCGGCGCGCGATCAGCCTAAGATCGTTATCTCTATTATCGTAGATTGTTGCGTCGTCCGCCAGTGGCAGGTAGAGGTGCCTCATATTCCGCAGCCCCTGCCGGTATCGGCGGCGAATGACTTCCTCTGGAATCGAATGGCCTCCTTGACTCACCCGTCTGGCGACACGAGCCACGGAATAATCGGGCGAAGGCACCCATAGGAAGATGAACGAAATCTGCCAGCCTTTCTGCTTACAGTCTTTCAGCAGCTTGATGTAGGTCCTGCCTGCGCAAGTGGTTTCGAAGGCGAAACTGGACTCTGCTTCGACTAGCTTCTCAATCTGGCTCAGCATGAAACGGCCGGCCTGCAAAGCTGCAATGTCCGGGTTGTGAGGGGACATTCTGCGAGCAATCTCATCCGCGTTGATGTACGCATTGAGACGGACCTTACGAGGCAACAGAACACGCGCCGCAGTCGTTTTGCCTGCGCCATTGGGCCCGCCGAGGATCACGATGTCTTTCACGTGTTCTCAGGCAGGTTGCAGTTCTCTTTTCTCGGGCTCGACGACGGGCCCGTGAGTCTCGGGGGTGGGCGGAGGTGGTGCGTCGCCGATGCGCTTGGAGTAGGAGCAGACGACCGGGGCGTCGGCGGGTGCAGCCTCCGTCTTTTTGCCGCGCTTCTTTGGCTTGGCCTCTTCTTCGGCGCCCTTCTTCTTGTTGGGGCATTCGAGGTAGATGCCGGACTTGAGAGTCTTCTCGACGAGGTAGGGGCTGCCGCACTCGGGACACTTGGTGGGCACGGGCTTGTAATTCGACGTGAAGTCGCACTTAGGGTAGTTGGTGCAGCCCCAGAAAATGTTGCCGCGTCGCGCTTTGCGTTCGGCGATATCGCCCTCGCCGCACTTCGGGCACTTCATGCCTTCGATCAAGTTCTGCTTGATGTATTTGCACTTGGGATAGCCGGAGCAGGAGACGAACTCGCCATAGGCGCCGTTCCGTAGGACGAGTGCTTTGCCGCAGAGCGGGCAGTCTTCGCCGGTGGGTTGGGGCGGCTTCTGTTGCTGCTTCTGGCTCAGCTTGCGAATGGTTTTGCAGGGTGGATCTTCGCTGTAGCCGGGGCAGGCCATGAACATGCCGAAGGGACCGCGGCGGAGCACCATGACGCGGCCGCAGTTCTCGCAGTACTCCTCGGATTCACCCGCTTCCTGCGCCTCGGGGGTGTTCATGTCGGGCTTGGCGGCGGTGTTCTCCTTGGTGAAGGTACAGCTGGCCGGGTCCTTTTTATCGTAGGCGGAGCAGGCGTAGAAGCTGCCGAACTTGCCCCACTTGAGAATCAGCGGAGAGCCGCAGACGTCGCACTTCTCGTCGGTCTTCTTCTCCATCCGCTTGATGTTTTCCATCTTCTTTTCGGCGACTTTGAGCTCGTCCTCGAAGTGGTCGTAGAAGCCGTTGAGCAGATCGGTCCACTTCTCCTTGCCCTCTTCGATGTCGTCGAGTTCCTCTTCGAGCTTGGCGGTGTACTTGGTATCGAAGATGTAGGGAAAGTTTTTCACCAGCAGTTCGCAGACCACCACGCCGATCTCGGTGGGATAGAAGCGGCCGCGCGATCCGCCGTGCTTGACGACATATTCGCGGTCCTGAATGGTATTGATGATGGACGCGTAGGTGGAGGGACGGCCGATGCCGCGCTCTTCGAGCTCCTTGACCAGAGACGCTTCGTTGTAACGCGGAGGCGGCTCGGTGAAGTGCTGCTCGTGCAGGAGCTGTTCGAGTTCGAGGGCTTTGACGCCGTCGAGATTCGGCAGCTTGTTGGCGAGTGACTCGTCGTCCTCGTCTTTCTTGTCTTTGGAGGCTTCGTAGAGCTTCTGGTAGCCGTCGAAGAGGACCGTAGTGCCGCTGACGCGGAAGTCGTAGGTCTTCTTGTCGACCGAGCTCTTGGCTGCGATGTTGACTTGCGTGACGGCCAGAAGCGCGGGCGCCATCTGCGAAGCGACGAAGCGACGCCAGATAAGCGTGTAGAGCTTGAGCTGCTCGTCGCTCAGGTAGCGGGCGACGGACTCCGGTGTGCGGGCCGCGTCGGTGGGACGAATGGCTTCGTGCGCGTCCTGCGCATCTTTCTTGCCCTTGAAGACATTGGGCGACTCGGGCAGATATTGCGTGCCGAGTTCCTTGCCGATCCATTCGCGAGCGCCGGCGACGGCTTCGGGCGAGACGCGCGGCGAGTCGGTTCTCATATAGGTGATGAGGCCGGTGGTTCCTTCGGCGCCGATCTCGATGCCTTCGTAGAGGCGCTGAGCGACGCCCATGGTGCGGCGCACGTTGTAGCCGAGTTTGCGCGCGGCGTCCTGCTGGAGCTGGCTGGTGGTGAAGGGTGCGGGTGCGCTTTGCTTGCGATCGCGCTTGGAGATGGATTCGACGGTCCAGGCAGCTTTTTCGAGAGCCGCGAGGGCAGCCTTGATTTCTTTTTCGCCGGGAAGGGCTGGGGCGCTGACGGTATCGACGCCGATGCGTTCGCCATTGATGCCGACAAGGCGGGCTTTGAAGCTTTTGTCTGCTTGCTTCTCGGGATGGAGCAGGGCTTCGAGGGTCCAGTATTCGACGGGATTGAATGCGCCAATCTCGCGCTCGCGTTCGACGATGAGACGCAGGGCTACGGTCTGCACGCGTCCTGCGGAGAGACCGCGGCGCACTTTATCCCAGAGAAGCGGAGATATCTGATAACCGACAAGGCGGTCGAGGACGCGGCGAGTCTGCTGCGCGTCGACCAGATGCTGATCGATGTCGCGCGCGTGGCTGAATGCTGCCTGGACGGCCTTCTTGGTGATCTCGTTGAAGGTGACGCGTCTGATCTTTTTGCGCTCTTTGGCGCTGGTGCCGAGTTGGATCGCGAGATGATAGGCGATGGCTTCGCCTTCGCGATCGGGGTCAGGCGCGAGATAGATCTCGTCGGCCTTGGCGGCCGCCTTTTTCAATTGGTCAACGACTTTTTCCTTGCCGGGCGACACGATCAGCTCGGGCTCGAAGGTGCGCTTCTCGAGCTCGACGCCAATGTCGTTTTTGGGCAGGTCCATGATATGTCCGATGGAAGCGCGGACCTCGAACCCTTTGCCCAGATACTTCTCGATCGTCTTCGCCTTAGCGGGCGATTCGACGATCACCAGTGATTTGCTCATTTCTATCCTTAATTAGTACTCCGTGTTTGCCTTGGTCCATTGGACTGGGAAACACGTTCTTGGTCTCGCCCCGCGAGTGCAGTACCGTAGTTTCGCGGGATGCCGGACCGGGTCCTGCGAAAAAACAGGACCACAAGTGATGCACCCTACCACGGAACCGGGCCCCGTTTCCAGCAGCAAACGAGGATTTCGCCGACTGGGCGTTCCCGATTGAGTACCCGCACCCTGCCAGGACGTGGCGATAACCTGCGCAAAATGGCCCATTTGGGGATCGGCATCGGAAATTCGGATTTCACAGGGCACGAACGTAATTCTTTCCTGGCAGCGAGCGGATTCGGCCGGTCATCTCCAGCTCGAAGAGCGCCGTAAAGACTTCCGAAGAGGTCAGCTGGCTCTCGACGAGTTCAAGAATCTCGTCGATCTGCAACGATCGATCGGCATGCAGAACCTCGAGAACCATGGCTTCCTCGGGCCGCAAAGCCGGTTCAGGGAGAAGAGATGCGGGCGCGTCCCCTTTGGATTCAAGGCCAGCTTCAGTTTCGAGCTCAAGTCGTACTTGCGATGGGAGATCTTCCCACACGTCCTCCCAGGTCGCGACGAGCTTGGCACCCTGCTTGATCAGCGTGTTGGGCGTCCAGGAGCCTTTGTTGGTGACGTTGCCAGGTACGGCGTAGAGGTCGCGGTTTTGGTCGGCGGCGCAGCGTGCGGTGACACGGGTGCCGGAGTTCTCGCTGGCCTCGACGACAAGCACCGCAATGCTGAGGCCGCTGAGGATGCGATTGCGGCGGGGAAAATTCTGCGGCGCGGGAAATGTGCCGAGCGGGACTTCGCTGACGATGGCGCCACCCGAGGAGAGGATGTCGTCGGCGAGTTTCTTGTTCTCTTTGGGATAGACGACATCGATGCCTGTTCCCCAGACGGCCACAGTGGGACGGCGCGCGGCGAGTGCGCCTTTGTGCGCGCAGGTATCGATGCCGCGGGCCATGCCACTGACAATGAGCAGACGACGCGCGGCGAGATCGCGGGCGAGCATCTCGGCGACGCCGCTGCCGTAAGGTGAAGGATGGCGGGTGCCGACGATGGCGATCGCCGGACGTGTCAATAACTGGACAGTGCCACGCACCCAAAGGACGGGCGGAGGATCGTAGATCTCCCTGAGCCGTTCGGGATAGGCGGAGCAGCCGTGGGTGAGGATCGTCGCGCCGAGAGCGGTGACGCGTGTAGCTTCGTCTTCCGCGGCCTGGCGAGCCTTTCCATCGAAGATGAATTGCGCAGCTTCGGCGGGAAAGCGGAGAGATTCGAGCTCGGTGAGAGAGATGCGGAAGATCTGGCTGGGCGCATCGAGTTGCTTGACGGCATCGAGAATGCGTTTGGGGCCAAGACCGGGCGAGAGAGTGAGCGCCAACCAGGCGAGCCGGTCCTCATCGATGGAAGCCGGCGCGGCCGGTGCTGGAGGCGAGGCAGTGTTCACAGGGGCCCGTGGATCGCGATTGAGCGCATCCGTGCACCACGCGCACGAAGGCCAATCGGATGCGCTTTCTTTGCGAGTTGCGGTCACGTTAACCGGGGTGCGGAATTGAAGTCAAGGACAGGCGACACACCTGAGGCGGCGTTGCGCAGCGCAGGTAACGTCGCGGATGGATCGGCAGGTAGTGCCCCAAAACAATTCAGAGGGCACCGGATCGGCAGAGTCGAATGCGGCGGGTTGATAGTCTAAAGAGACGTGAGTTCGTTCTCGGATCGCAAGCTGCGCATTGCAGCTATTCGTTTTCTCAATCCTGCACCGCTGATGTGGGACTTCGAACACCCGCCGTCGCAGGACGAGCTATCCACCCGCTACACGATTGACTGGATGCTGCCGTCGGAGTGCGCAGATCGGCTTGTGTCGGGTGCGGCCGACATCGGGCTGGTGCCGATTGCGACCCTGGCAAGTGCGCCGGGATTGCGCATCCTGCCGGGCTGCACGATCGCTTCGAAGGGTAAGGTGCGATCGCTGCTGCTGGTGCGGCGAGCGAATCGGGAATTGAAGGCGCTGCGCAATGTGGCCGCCGATACCGCGAGCCGGACAACGATTGCATATGCGAGGATTCTCTTCCAGAAATGGGGCAACGCGGGGGTGGACTTTGTGCCGATGGCGGCGGACCTCGATGCGATGCTGGAGCGGGCAGACGCGGCGATTGTAATTGGCGATCCCGCCCTGATGGCACTGGAAGAACGGGAGAATCGACTGGAACGAACCGGCGAAGAGCTGGTGTATCACGATCTGGCCGAGGAGTGGCGCAAGCTGACGGGACTGCCCTTTGTATCCGCTGTCTGGAGCTTGAGAGCGTCAGCCACACATGAGGCGTTGCCGCTCCTGGAAAAGCGCGGCCCTGCGCCGGGCGCCACTGCGTGGGGCGAACTCTTGGAGGGGCGCATTGCTCAGGATTTGATTTGCTCGCGCGATCACGGCCTCCAGCACATCGACGATCTGGCAGCGGAATGGGCGAGGAAGATTCCGCTGACGGAGCAGACGATTCGCTCGTACCTGACCGAGAACATTCACTACGTGCTGGATGAAG
This sequence comes from uncultured Acidobacteriaceae bacterium, assembly GCA_963778705.1. Classification (GTDB taxonomy): domain Bacteria; phylum Acidobacteriota; class Terriglobia; order Terriglobales; family Acidobacteriaceae; genus Telmatobacter. Next base: position 465,969 of record CAVZVM010000004.1, on the reverse strand, counting down.
AGTGCGTGGAGGGTATGCGGGGATTTTTCCGGATGGCGGCGGAGGCGGGCGTTTTACCCGCCTGCAATCCCGATTTTGTGCTGAAGGAATCAGGATCGATGCGCGGTTAGATCTCCCAGCGCAGCAGCGTAGCGCCGACGGTAAATCCTGCGCCCACTGCGGCGAGAAGAACCAGGCTGCCCTTCTTCAACTTTCCTTGCTCAATCGCGGTCTCCATGGCGAGGGGAATAGTGCCGGACGAGGTGTTGCCGTACTTGTCGATGTTGACGATGACGCGCTCGGGATCCATGCCGAGGCGATCGGCGGTAGCGGTGATGATGCGCAGGTTGGCCTGATGTGGGATGAAGCAACCGAGGTCGGCGCCGGTGACGCCGTTGCGCTCGAGCACCTTCTGTGTGGCTTCGGCCATTTTGCGGACGGCGAACTTATAGACTGCCTGGCCATCCTGATGGATGAAGTGCATTTTCTTGTCGATGGTTTCGTGAGTTGATGGGTTCAAGCTGCCGCCTGCGGGCAAGTTGAGCGAGACACCGCCAGAGCCGTCGACCTCGTGGACAAAATCGATGAGGCCCAATTCGCCTTCGGCCGCCGGCTCAAGAAGCACAGCTCCGCCGCCATCTCCGAAGAGCACGCAGGTGGCGCGATCGGTGTAGTCGGTCATGCGCGTGTTGGCATCGGCGCCGATGACCAGAACTTTGGAGTGCGCGCCGCTTTCGACGAGCTTGGCCCCGGCCTGCAGCGCGTAGACGAAGCCCGAGCAGCCGGCGGAGACATCGAAGCCCCAGGCCCCCTTGGCGCCGAGTTTGTCCTGCACGAGACATGCGGTGGAGGGGAACATCATGTCGGGCGTGACGGTGCCGACGATGATGGCTTCAACCTCTGTTGGGGCGATGCCGCGGGCAGCGAGGCACTTCTTTGCGGCCTCAAAGCAGATGTCGCTCACGCCTTTTCCCTTGGCCAGTACGTGACGCTCGCGGATGCCGGTCCTTGAGATGATCCACTCGTCGTTGGTATCGACCAACTTTTCGAGATCTTGATTGGTGAGGATCTGGGGAGGAGCGTAGGTGCCGAGCGCCGTGATCTTGGCACGGCGGCAGACAACAGGGCGAACAGCGAGGGTCAATGGACTTCTCCTTACAGAACAAAACTTCGGCGCGCGACACAGTGGTCCGCGGGTCAAAGTTAAAGGCGCCTTAGGCTTTCTGCGTGCGAGTTGCACCCTTGCGCGTGCACCTATCGCAGGGAAAGGGTTCTTTGGCGCCAAAAAAGTACCGGGTGACCTACTGCGCCCGTACTAGCCCGTTACCGTTGCTTCCTTCCGGACCTGGCGGGGTTGGCGGGATTACGTCGCGTAGGACCCGGCACTGACTGATTTTATCACTCGCGTGGAGGGGACTCGAGGGCGCTGGTCGGCGTGAGAAGCGAGCTTTGACCTGCGCGCGCATGGCGGATGGAGTATTCTTTCCGCGCCTGCGAAACAACGCTTCAGGAGTGGATCAAACGATGTTCAGGAATCTTTTGTGGTTTTCTTTCCTTGCAGCTGGGCCCTTGTTTGGATCGGCGCAAGGTCTACCTCCGCTTGGACAATCCTCCGATCAGAAACCTGCGGCAGCGCCCGTGACTGCTGGAAAGCTGACTGTGGAAGCCGCAAACGCCGACTTGAAGACGGCGCGCGCGGCCAATCAGGAGAAGCGCTACACCGACGCAGATGCGCTGATGGCTCGGGACACCGCGCTTCGCAGCGACATGCCCTATTTGTGGATCGAGTTAGGGCAGGCGCAACTGGGCGAGAAGAAATACGACGAGGCAGAGGTGAGCTTCAAGGCGGCGCTGGGCAACAGCGGTGTGCCCGCACAGGCGACAGCGGCGACGCAGGGATTCTATGCCGCCGATGGAAAAGGGACGCACTCGGGTGTGACGATTTCTGACTCGACGACAACCACCGCAACCAAGATCAGCCCCGATATCAAAGGTATCTCCTATTCGAGCCTGGGCGAGATTTACATTCACGCCGGAAAAGCCGATGAGGCAAAGGCCGCTTTCGACGAAGCGGCGAAAGACTATCCGCCGCAGGCGCCGCTCTACTATCGCAACGAAGCCGTTTTCTTTTTGCAGGCGGGCAATGGAGCGGAGCAGGTGGCTGCGGCCGATAAGGCGATCGCTGTCGATCCGACGCGCGCAGCTCTTTATTTCTACAAAGGACAAGGGCTGGCGGCGCAGGCCACCGTCGATCCCAAGACACAGAAGCTCACGCTGCCGGCGGGTTGCGCGGATGCGCTGCAGAAATACCTGGACCTGGACCCGTCGGGACCGTACTCGGCGGATGCGAAGGGCATGCTGACAGCGGCGGGGGTGTCGATCAAGGCAGCGAAGAAGTGAAGACGGGCAGGAGGCAGGTGCGCTAGAGATGGGCGAGGAGGTCGGTCATGTGTAAGAGTGCAAGCAATGGACACTCGAGCGGAGTAGCTCACGGACATTCCCACGCGAATGGCCATGAGCATCACCCTGAAGACGATGAACTCTTTCCGGATCACCATGCACATCTCCATGGGCTGACGTCTCGCGCTGTTGGGCGCTCGTCGCGCCGCGACTTCTTTCGCGTGCTGATGGGAGGGGCGCTGGCGGGGGCCTCGGTGATGGAGCTGGCGTATCACCGGGCGGCCTGGGCACGCGCGGCTGCGATCGGAAGCGATGCCAACCTCTTCGATTTGCAGCAAGCGACGGATGGTGTTTTCTTTGCGTATGCGCGCGTGCAGGCGATGATCAACTGCAACGCGGCGATCTTCGTGCGCTCGAAGGACGTGGTGGTCGTCGATGCACACTCCAAGCCGTCGGCCGCGGCAGCGCTGCTGGCGCAGATCAAGCGTGAGGTTACGACCAAGCCGGTGCGGTATGTCGTCAATACCCACTTTCATTGGGATCACACACAGGGTAATCAGGCGTACGCGCAAAGCGGACAGAAGGTCGACTTTATTGCCACGTCGGCAACGAAGAACTTGATGTCGGAGCTGGCCGAGGCGCGCCTGAAGGAATCAATCGGTGAAGTGCCGGCGGAGATCGAAAAGCTTCGGGAGCGCGGTGCAAATGCGAATTCTCAGGGAGAGAAGGCGTGGTGCGCCGATCAGATTCGGCAGTTAGAAGGCTACCTGGCGGAGATGAAGAGCTACACGCTGGAGCTGCCGACGATCGTCTTCGACAAAGAGCATGTGCTGACGGATCAAGCGTTCGATCTTCATCTGCAGTTTCATGGACAGGCGCATACCGCAGGAGATCTTTTTGTGTTTTGCCCGCAACAGCGCGCGCTGGCAACCGGCGATGCGAGCCATTGCTGGCTCCCGAACATTGCGGACGGCTATCCGCGCAGGTGGCCGGGCACGATCGATGAAGTGACCAAAGCCGATTTCAAGTACATGCTGTGCGGACACGGGCCGATGCAGTCGGATCGCACGGTGATGACGAGCCAGCGGAATTACATTGAGGAACTGACGGAGCGGGTGGAGGCGGCCAGGCAGGCGGGTCAAACGCTCGCAGAGATGCAAAAACGGATCACGGTCGCTTCGTTGCGATCGATGCAGTCGAACGGCTATGCGGAGTTTGTGAGCAAGGTTTCTGGCGAGGGAAATCCGCACTGGGGAGCGCTGCCGCCGTTGCAAGATGACGTGAACGAGAACGTCGCGCAAGTGCTGAAGAACCTGGACCGGGGGTAGGACCCGAGGGTGGCTGACTAAAGCCGTAAAGACCGAGGTTGAGTCGTGCGCTCGCGTTGATTCGCCTCATGCTGAGCGCGGATCGGATAACGGGCGAGAAAATCGACTTCCCGGTACAATGGAGAGGTGAGCAAAGTTCCCCAACCCACGGCGCCCACCGTGGGCTTTATTTCGTTAGGCTGCCCGAAAAACCTGGTCGACTCCGAGGTGATGATGGGGCTGCTGGATCGCGCCGGTGCGCGGCTGACGGGGAAACCCGAAGAGGCCGACGTGCTGGTCGTGAACACCTGCAGTTTTATCGATACGGCCAAGCAGGAGTCGGTCGACACGATCCTGGAGATGGTGCGCCACAAGACCGAGGGCCGGGCCAAGAAAGTTGTGGTCGCCGGGTGCCTGGTGGAGCGCTATCGCGACGAGATCAAGAAGAACATTCCTGAAGTGGACGCGGTGGTGGGGACGGGCGAGTTGGAATCGATTCTGGAGGCCGCGGGGATCGCGCCGGCTGCTCCGGCAGCGCCGTCGCCGTTCACGATCTTGAGTGGAAGTGCCGCGGTGCGTGAGGGACGTGAGGCGGGCGCGGGAACACACAAAGCGAGCGAGACGCCGCACGACGATCACGCTGCGATGGGCTTTCGTCCAGAGGGAGACGCGCGGGAACGCCAGGGACGGTTCAGTCGCGAGGAGTGGCAGGGCGCGGGGCACCTGCTGCCGACATATCTGTATGACGAGTCGACGCCGCGGCTCTTGTCCACCGGAAAGACATCGGCGTACATCAAGATTGCCGAGGGGTGCGATCATCCGTGCAGCTTTTGCATCATCCCCAACCTGCGTGGCAAGTTTCGTTCGCGGCGGTTCGAGTCCGTCGCGGCGGAGGCGCAGCGGCTGGTGGCAAGCGGCGTGCAGGAGATTACGCTGATCGGGCAGGACACGACCTGCTACGGCGAGGATCTGGGATTGAAGGACGGGCTGGCAACGCTGCTGGATGCGTTGGCAAAGATCGAAGGCCTGCGGTGGCTGCGGTTCCTGTATGCGTATCCGAACCGGATAACAAATCGACTCCTGGACACGATCGCCCGCCACGACAACATCTGCAAGTATCTCGATGTGCCGCTGCAGCATGCGTCGCCCGATGTGCTGAAGCGGATGAAGCGCGGCGCGGGGGCTGACATTTTTCTCAAGACTCTGGAGAAGGTGCGCGCGGCGGTGCCGGGTATCGCGCTGCGCACATCGTTCATCGTCGGCTTCCCGGGCGAGTCGCTTCGTGACTTCGAAATACTGGAGCAGTTTATCGCCGAAGCAAAGTTCGATTGGCTGGGCGTCTTCAACTACTCGGACGAAGAAGGTTCGAAGGCGATCGGACTGGATGCGAAAGTAGCGAAACGAACCATTGAAGCGCGTAAGAAGCGGCTGATGAAGCTGCAACAAGGCATCTCGAAACGCGGCAAGCAGGCGTGGGTCGGCCGTGAGGTGACGCTGCTGGCCGAGGGCGAGAGCGAGGAGACGGAACTGCTGTGGGAAGGCCGTACGCAGTTCCATGCGCCGGAGATCGACGGCAAGGTCTACATCAATGACTTCGGAACTGGGGACTTCGGCGATCGGGAGCGGCTCGATTCGGGCAAGTTCTATCGCGCGGAGATCACGGAAGCGCACGACTACGACGTGGTGGCGCGGGTGATGGCCGGACCGCTCTGATACCGGGCGAGTTTTCCAGTAGCGTCGACTGCGACCCTTCCGACCGGCTTTACACTGTTTGGCAATGGATGAACTGGGATATATTCGGACGCCGGAGGCGCTGGCGGCCATTCAGGCACGCACTGAGGAATTGAAGTTTGACATGGCCTCGGAGCCGCGGACGGGCGCGTTGCTGCAGATGCTGGCGGCGTCAAAGCCTGGCGGGCAGGCTGCTGGAAATTGGGACAGGCACCGGGTTGAGCACGGCCTGGCTGTTGTCGGGCATGGATGCGGCTTCGACCCTGATCAGCATCGACACGAACGAGGAGCTGCAGGAGGTGGCGCGCGAGTCGCTGGGAAGCGATGGTCGTTTGAAGCTGATGTCGTGCGATGCCGCGGGCTTTTTGTGGCGGCAACCGAAGAAGTGTTTTGACCTGGTGTTTGCCGATGCGATTCCGGGTAAATATGAAGCACTGGATGAGGGATTGGCGATTGTAAAGGTGGGCGGCTACTACGTGATTGACGACATGTTGCCGCAACCCAACTGGCCGGAGGGCCACGGCGACAAGGCCGCGGCGTTGATGGATCGCTTGTCAAAGGATCCGCGGTTTTTCATGCTGGCTTTGCCGTGGGCCAGCGGCATTGTGGTGCTGGTGAGAAAACCGCGACCGGCGGGAGTGGAATTGTAGACCATGGTGGCGAAGAAGAAATCGGCGAAGGTACTGCGCTGCCCAACGTGTCGAACGCTGGTGCGCAAGAAGGATGAGGACTTCCCTTTCTGCAGCGACCGGTGCCGCAAGATCGATTTGGGGAAGTGGGCGATGGGCGTCTACAAGATCAGTTCGCCGGTGCTCGATCCCGAGGTGCTGGAGGATTTGGGTGCCTTCGGCGGCGGCCAGAGCAAAGGCTCGAACGATGAGTAGCGGACATCCGAAACTCCGGCTAGCGACGCACAAGACGTTCTGGGCCTGGACGGTTGCGACGTTCTTCGGCGCGGGACTGGGCAAGCCGGGGCCGGGCACGTGGGGATCGGTCGCGGCCGTGTTGCTGTGGGCGGTGTTTGCGTGGGGTGCGCATCCGACTGGTTCGACCTTGCTGATCGCGCTTCTCGTCGGGATCGTACTGACGATCGCGCTGGGTGTGCCGGCGGCAACGATTGCGGCGCGTGAAAGCGGCCGGCACGACCCCGGATTCGTGGTGATTGACGAAGTCGCGGGCCAGTGGATCGCCTTGCTATGGAGTCCGGTGAGTTGGCGAAGTGCGCTGCTGGCGCTGATCCTGTTTCGGCTGTTCGATATTACGAAGCCCTTCCCTGCCCGGCAACTGGAAGCGCTGCCGGAGGGGTGGGGCATCGTCTTCGACGACGTGGCCGCGGGGCTGTATGCTTTGGGTGTAGGTTGGTTGCTGCGCCACTACATTCCGTCGCTAGGCAGCTAAGGTTCGTTATGCCCCGGACACGCACGCAATCGACGAGCGAAGATGTGTTTGCCGATCCACGCATCGATGAAGTGATTCCGCCGTCGGCGCTGCCGAATGGCGAGGTGGAGCTGCACGGGATTCATCTTGGTCCGCATACGGCCGGCCCACCGGTGGTGCTGGTGGGGACTCTACCTTCCCACGTGATGATGAGCCGGGAGAGCCGCCTGATCTTTCGTGTGCCCGAGGGAGCAACCTCGGGGTTGATTGAAGTGCGATCGCCGATTGGCGTGAGCAATGCGGCGCCGCTGCGGGTGGCACGCGAGCTGACCAGCGGATTGCATCCGGTGACGAGTCCCGCGGTGAGCCGTTCGGGCATGGTGTACTCAACGATCTCGGGACCGCGCGGCAAGCAGACTCCGGTCTCGGTGGTCCGCGTGAGTCCGGATGGACGAGCGACACCGTTTGTGACCGGGCTTCTGAATGCGACGGGATTGGCCTTCAGCCCGGAAGGGGATCTGTTTGTGACCTCGCGGGCCGAGGGCACTGTCTATCGCGTGGATGGAGCGGGCGAGTCAACGCAATACGCAGAAGGCATGGGTGTGGCAACGGGAGCTGTGTTCGACGAAGAGGGGAATCTGTTTGTCGGCGACAGAAGCGGAACGATCTTCAAGATCGACCCACAGCGCAAGATTTTTGTGCACACCACGCTCGAACCGAGCATTTCGGCCTATCATCTCGCGATTGGCATGGGCGGCACTCTGTTTGTGAGCGGCCCGACACTGTGCTCGAACGATGTGATCTGGGCGATTGACCGGCAGGGAGAAGCGCGGGTGTGGTTCCGCGGCCTGGGACGCCCGCAAGGGCTGGCGCTCTCGAAGGATGGCGACGTCTATGTGACTGCGAGCCTGCAAGGCCAGCGCGGCTTGGTGCGCGTGACAGCCTCGGGTGAGGCGAGCCTGGTTCTGAGCGGTAGTAATCTCGTGGGCGTAGCCTTCTCTCCTCTCGGCACTACGGTGCTGACCACGAATGAGGCTGTCTACGACGTGGACCTTGGCGTGGAAGGCATGCATGTGAGCTAGAGCGACCCCTCGAATCATGCAACGAAGCGCGTTGGACGCGCGACAATTCAAGAGATTCTCGCCAGGAGCAAGCCGCTGTTCTTATGAAATCGGAAATCATTGCTGTCGGATCGGAGATGCTGACGCCCTTCCGGCAGGACACGAACTCCCTCTACATCACGGAAAAGCTGAACGAATTGGGCGTCACCGTGTCCTTTAAGACGATTGTCGGCGATCGGCGCAAGGATCTCGTGAACGCCTTTCGGACCGCACTGGGCCGCGCGGACATCGTGATCGCGATCGGCGGGCTAGGACCGACAGAGGACGATTTGACGCGCGAAGCCGTGGCCGAAACGCTGTCGCTGACGCTGCGCCGTGAACCGGCACAGGTGGCAGCTTTGCATGCGCGCGCGGCCACGTGGCGCATCTCGATGCCGGAAAACAATCTGAAGCAGGCCGACGTGATTCAGGGTGCGACGGTGCTGACGAATCCGAACGGAAGCGCGCCGGGCCAGTGGCTCGACACGACGTTCAACAGCTATCGCAAGCTGATTATGCTGGTGCCGGGACCGCCGCATGAGTGCCGCGGTCTCTTCGATCTGGAGTGCCTGCCTCGGTTGCGCGACGAACTGCCGCCGCGCGCGCTTGCAATGCGCACGTTGAAAGCGGCGATGATTCCGGAGTCGCAGGCGGACAAGATTCTGGCGCCGATCTACACCGAGTACACGGATGTGGAGACAACCATCCTGGCGCACACCGGGGACATCCAGCTCACGCTGATGTGCTCGAAGGCGACGGTCGCAGCCGCGAAACAGCGCGTGGACGAGCTTGCCGGCAAGATGGAGGAGGCGCTCGACGACTGGCTCTACTCGTCGGACGGCGAGTCGCTGGAGCAGATTGTTCTCTACTATCTCGGGCTGCGGCAGGCAACGCTGGCAGTGGCAGAGAGCTGCACCGGAGGCCTGGTTGCGCAGCGCATCACGAGTGTGCCGGGAAGTTCGCGGTCGTTCCTGGGCGGGGCCGTGGTCTACTCCGATCCGCTGAAGACATCGTTTGCGAATGTGCCGCCAGAGCTGATCGCGCAACATGGCGCAGTTTCCGCCGAGGTCGCGTCGGCGATGGCTGAGGGTATCCGCAAGCGGACTGGCGCAACACTGGGCGTTGGTGTGACGGGAATTGCCGGACCGACGGGCGGCACCGACCAGAAGCCGGTGGGGCTGGTGTATTTCGCCGTGTCGGACGCGCAAAAGACGGATTCGTTCAACAGAACATTTCGCGGGGATCGGGATCGGGTGCGGCAGTGGGCGGCAACCCAGGCGCTGGATCTGATTCGGCGAAAACTGATGTAGCGACCAGTTGGGCGCGGAAGTTCTCCACCGGCGTTGATTTCTTTTCATCTTGCATTCGTGGGGCTGTAACCCATGGTGCCCTGTGGGGTGCCGATAATCCTCGCGTGCCGCAAGGATGCCGGCACGACGAGAGGAATTCCCATGTCGCACGAAGCAGCGCACCATCACAAGCAGGCAGCGGAGCATCTCGAGCACGCTGCGCGTCATCATCGCGAAGCCGCCCGCCATCATGAGGAGGGCCTTCACGAAGGAGCTGGTCACCACGCACATCTGGCGCACGGTCACGCCGTCCAGGCGGCCGAGCACTCCGAAGAAGCAGCCAAGCACCACGTAGAGGAGCATGGACAAGTGCACGCCTAAGAACAATCGATTCGAATCGCATGAGCCCCGGGCCCGGCGTCGACTGCGGGCCTGCGGCGCGATGTCCCGCGATTGACTCGAAGCCGCTGCCTCTGAAAAACTCCGGCCATGGCCTATAGCGGCAGGGTGGAGTATGCGGATGAACGGAAAATCCGCAAACGCAACAAGGGATACTATCGGGTGCTGCACTGGCCCATCTGGATCTGGGTCTTCTTTCTCGCGCCCGGACCGCTGACCTTTTCGCTGTTTGCGCACGGGTTCAGCGTGCTCAACTCCATTTGGCTCGGGCTCGTGCTGCTGGGTACGGGGATCGCCGGATTGTACGGGCAGATGCCGGGAGTGGAGCCCCAGCCCTACATCCTGCGCTTCGATGAAGACAAGCCGAATCCGCTCTACCGGAAGGTCTGTTACACGTTCGCTTGGAATGCGGTGCTGAACTTCGCGCTGATGAATCTGGCGGGCCTGACGATCGCAACGATCACCGGCGTCTGGTATATGAAGCAGCTCTATCAGTACGCATATCTGCCGCTGTGCGCGCTGATTCTGCTCCTGGGCCTTCTGGGCTTGCTGCCTCGCGTAGGCAAATCGACAAAGGGTGAAGGGACGGAGCGCCGCTACTTCTATGGTTCGGTATGGGCGGTCACGATTGCGCAGACGCTGCTGCTGATCTTGTGGAAGACCTTACCCACGACGCAAACGGGGAGCCTGATCAAACTGGTTGTGTACGTGGGAACGCTGGCGGCGATGGGGATGGCCGCGTACAACGGCCTGCTGCCGCGCACGCGACCGATCCTGCCCGGTGAAGTGATGGTGGACTAAAGCGGGATCAATGGCTGAAGGCTCGATCCGTCTGCGCGTGCGATTCCGGCTATTGAGGTTCGTGCTTTCCCAGGTCTGAGAATCCAGACCTGGGGCACCCATTTTCGTGCTCGATCAGCGACTAGAGAGAACTACGAACCGGAACTAGGCCGTGGTGACGGGGGTATATCCCGAGGACGCGGCTTTTTTCATCGCGGAGATTCCCTGGGCAACGGTGAGCAGCGGCGTCGTCTTGGTGCTTTTGAGCGCGCCCCCTGCAGCAATGGCTAAAGCGAGTGCCGCGGCGCTGACGTTATTGGGCATTTCCACGAGCGCGACGATGTCCTGATCGCCAAAGGACAGCCAGAGACCGGTCAAAGTGCCGCCGATGTTTTCCACGGCCTTGGCCACAACCGCAGTACGATCCTGCGGCTTCTTCATCAAAGCCTGGAGCGCCTCGATGGTATACGACGCTTGCACGAGATAACTGGGCATAGAAACCCGCCTTTCATGGGAAGTGCAAATCTGTGAATCCTGGGAGAGGAACCAACTATACACGCGGGAACCTTCATTGCGGTCGTGGTCAATCTTCGCGGGCGGATTATTGTGCGGACAGGACGTGCGCCTCGGCTCGGACCCATTGACGAAGAGCCTCGGGCTTCAGCACGCTCACAGCGGAGCCGAATCCGAGAACAATGAAACGCGCGTGGCCTTCGGATTCAAAGTCGACCTGCAGGTGGATGCGATCGCCGGAGTCTTTCGACGGTGCGGGGCTGGTGTTGAGCCAGCTCTTCAGGCGCTGCGCGACCGCGGGCGTGAGGGAGAGAACTGCCGGGTAGCGCTTGCGGCGGCTATCGAGCTCGGCCGTCGACTGTTTCCAGAACTCGGCGAGATCGAAGCGGGGAGGACGTTCGAAGCTGGTGGCAAGCACAACCACATGCTCCATGCGTGAGACGCGATAGGTGCGAATTCCATTGGCTCCGCGGGCGACCAAATACCAGCTCAGCCCTTTCGCGACGAGTCCCAGTGGATCGACGGTACGGGGCGCCTTTTCGCCGTTGGCTTTGGTGTAGTCGAAGGTGAGTTTGCGCTCGCGCTCCACGGCCTCCTGCACCGTATTCAGCATGGAAAGGTCTTCGCCGGTGTCGAACCAGCCCGTCGAATCCACATGCAGCTTTTCGCGCATGGCTGCGGCCTGTTCGCGCATGGGGCCGGGGAGAGCTGCCAGGAGTTTGTTGAGCGCACTTTGGGCGGCAGCGGCGAGGCGAGGATGGCCGGCGGCGCGGGGTTGCGCCATGAGTAGAGCACTCAATTCCGATTCGTCAAGGGCGGGCACCTGCGTGCGCCACCCCTTTTCGAGTTCCCACCCACCCTGCGATCCCCGCAACGCGACGACGGGGACGCGCGCGGCACTGAGGGCCTCGAGGTCGCGATGAATGGTGCGCTGCGAGACTTCGAGCTGCTCTGCGAGTTCACGCTCGGTGGCGCGCCCTTTGGCCTGCAGGAGCATCAGCACCGAAAGCAACCGGTCAGCCTTCACAGATCGATTTCCTTCCCGTTCGCAACATTTTCATTCTTCCAAATCATATATGACATCGATTGTCATATATCAAGAAAGAAGATAGCAATGCGAGGCCGGAACCTATATGCGTGCAAATGCTGTTCACCTGTTTGTGTTCGACTCGATGGCCGACTGGGAGGCCGCGTTTGCCATCGCAGCCATCAACAATCCACAGTTCCAGCGCGTCCCGGGGCGGTATCGCGTGGTCACCGTCGGGTTGAGCAGAGAGCCCATCACGACGATGGGCGGGGTGCGTATCCAGCCCGATGTTGCGCTCGAGGATATCTCGCCGCTGGCCAGTACGATGCTGATCCTGCCGGGAGGACAGAGCTGGGAGTATGGCGCCAATGCAGCGGCAATCGAGATGACTCGGCGCTTTATTGCTTACTGCGTCCCGGTGGCGGCGATCTGCGGGGCGACTCTGGCGTTGGCTAAGGCTGGGCTGCTCGACAATCGCTATCACACCAGCAACGCACGCGAATACCTTGCGGGCAGCGGTTATCGCGGCAGCCGCTTCTACCGCAACAAGCCGGCGGTCACGGATCAAGGCGTGATTACCGCATCGGGAGTGGCACCGATCGAGTTTGCGCGCGAGATCTTCGAGGCGCTCAGTCTGTACAGCGCAGACGTGCTGGAGGCCTGGTATGCGCTGTACAAGCATGGCGATGCATCGGCGTACTGCGAGTTGGCGCAGTCGGCGTAAGCGTCAAGCGGGCTGTTGCGCGATGAGGTCCAGCGGACAGGGGACGACACAGTTCCCTTGCCGCGGCACCTGCTACACTCGTGTTCGGTATGCCCGTCGCAAGCTTGCTGGTCGTGGTGATCGCCTATCTGCTGGGCTCGATTCCGACCGGCTATTTATTGATGCGCTTCTTTCGCAAGCAGGATATTCGGACCCTCGGGAGCGGCAATATCGGCGCGACGAATGTGATTCGGTCGGGCGCAAAGGGGCTGGGCGCGGCGACGTTTCTGCTCGACGTGCTGAAGGGCTGCTGCGCCGTGTGGCTTGGAGCAGCACTGGCCCCGCATCTGCTGCCGAGTTGGCCGCCGCGCAATGTGGAAGCGCTGGCTGCGTTGTGCGCGGTGCTGGGCCACATGTTTCCGGTGTGGCTCGGATTCAAGGGCGGCAAAGGCGTGGCAACGGGATTCGGCGTGTTTCTGGTGGCTGCGCCGTGGGCCGCGTTAGCGGCGATTGCGGTGTTTGGCCTGATCCTGGCGATCAGCCGCTTTGTGTCCCTAGGATCTGTTCTCGGAGCTGCGAGCTTTCCTGCGTTTGCGTGGTTCCTTGTATCGGGTGAGAGGCCTGCGTTCTTTATTGCAGCGCAGGCGATTGTGGCGCTGCTGATCATCGTCAAACATCACGAGAACATTCGACGGCTGTTGGCGGGCACCGAAAGCAAGTTTGGCGGTCGTCGCGGAGAAAAGACCGCATGAACCGCATCGCAGTTCTTGGAGCAGGCGCGTGGGGAACGGCGATCGCACTGTCGCTGCATCGCCGAGGCGACCAGCAGATCACGCTGTGGTCGCACAGCGAAGACGAAGCGCGCCAGATTGCAGCGGCGGGCGAGAATGTGCAGTTCCTTCCCGGGTTTCCGCTGCCTGCGGACCTGAAGGTGACGCACGAGACCGCGGCGATTACGGAGGCAGAGATTGTGGTCTCCGTGATTCCGTCGGAGTTTCTGCGGCCAACGTTGACGCGGCTGCGCGGGCACTTGCGCAACGGGCAGTTTGTGGTGAGCGCGACGAAGGGCGTGGAGGATCGCACGTTTCTGCGGATGACGCAGGTGATTTCGCAGGTTCTGGAGCCGGCGGGACTGCTGCTGTCGATTGGCGCGTTCTCCGGGCCGAGTTTTGCGATCGAAGTGGCGCAAGCACAGCCCACGGCGATCACGGTTGCGTTCTCCGATCCGGAGATCGCATCGCTGATTCAGAAGGAATTTTCGTCGGAGACGTTGCGGCTTTACACGTCGACGGATGTGATCGGCGTGGAGCTGGGCGGCGCGCTCAAAAATGTGATCGCGATTGCGGCAGGCATCGCGGCCGGCGTGGGGTTGGGTTACAACTCCTCGGCAGCGCTGATGACGCGCGGCATTGCCGAAATCACGCGACTGGCCGTGGCCTGCGGCGGACGGCGCGAGACGCTCGGCGGTTTGTCGGGCGTTGGCGATTTGGTTCTCACGTGCACGGGCTCGCTCTCGCGCAATCGCACCGTCGGCGAGGCGCTGGGCAAAGGGCGCAAGCTGCCGGAGATCCTGGAAGGACTGGGCGGCAAGGTGGCCGAGGGCGTGCGCACGACGCGCGCAGCGCTGGGCCTGGCGCGCCGCTACGGGATCGAGATGCCGATCACCGAGCAGATGGAACTGATTCTCGATGAGGGCAAGGACCCGCGCGAGGCGATTCGGGACCTGATGCTACGGCCGGGCAAGACGGAGCACGCGTAGCGGCGGCTGTAGCCAGTAGGCAGTAGCCAGTCGTGAGTGGTCAGTCGTCAGTTGCCGGTGGGCTGAACGCTGCAGGCACCATAGTCCTTAGCCAGCTTTTCTACCAGGAAACTACGGTTGCTGGTATCGGCCTTGCCGTTTTTCTTGATCTTGCCGATGACCTTCACTCGATCTCCTGCTTTGACATCGGCTGTGACGCCCAGCAACTGGAAGGTCTGCTGATCGCTCTCGGTTTGCAGCTCAAGGCCGTTGGGACCGGAGACGGCGCAGCCTTTCAGGCTGTGGGAGTGATGGAAGGCGTAGTAGAGTCCGATGCCGATGGCTGCGCCGGTGGCAGCGATGCCGACGACGATCCATTCAGCATCGGTTTGCAAGTTGTCGGCGTGGGCCGGCTCGGGCGCCAACGCCAGTACTGTGCAGGCGCACAGGACGCAGGGAATGAGTCTGCTCTTCGATCTCAGCTGGGACCTCCCTTTGGGATTGGGAAATTCCAGCCATTGTTATTGCGCGCAGGATGGTTGGCAAGGATAAAGGTGGAGCTCGGTGCTTCTTTACGACCTGGCTCTGAAGGCCGCGCGGACGAGGAGCTGAGGTACCCTCCCCCCCGTGCACACCCTCCCCCTCCCCCTGATGTTTTTGTCGTAAAGTACACTTCTTAATGGCTTTAGCTGAAGGATGCGAGACGCTAAAGTACTCTGCGCATTGAAGTTAGATCTCAGAGTCTTCTCAGGATTGGACTTAGAGGCAGGAATCGACTCAATGTGCAGTCAATTCGATCCAAAATCTTCTCGGGAGAGAATTTAGAGGATGCTGCAGCTTCTAGCTCCTAGCTCGTGCCCTGGGAGACTTCTGCTTCCTTTTCTATTGTGCGACGGATGGGGTTAATTCTTCGCAAAGCGGGCCGAAGTGGACGGTGGTGATTGTGGAGAGTAAGCCGACGGCGCGCAGTGGCGGTATCCCACGTCTCCAAAACCAGGAGACAAGGGGGCGCCCAGGTCCGTGATGAGTGAACTTGCCTGAAGACAGTGGGGTGGAAGTTCGTGGTTTCCCACGTCTCCAAAACCGGGAGACATGGGGCACCCGGGTCCGTGATGAGTGAATTCCCCTGATGACGGTGGGGTGTAAGTTCGTGGCTTCCCACGTCTCCAAAACCAGGAGACAAGGGGGCGCCCAGGTCCGTGATGAGTGAACTTCCCTGAAGACAGTGGGGGTGGAAGTTCGTGGTTTCCCACGTCTCCAAAACCGGTAGACATGGGGCACCCAGATTTGTTGGGAATGGGCATCCCGAGACCCGGCCCCGAACACCCTCAAGTCGATCAGGTACGAGCATCCGAAACCTAGGGCACCCAAGTGAGAGCATGTGTGGATGGGCAAGCTGCCGGTGCGCGCGGTCCTCGTGTTCTGCCTGTTTGTGCTGAGCGCGATCGGGTATCTGGATCGCACCAATCTCTCCATAGCCGGACCGCAGATCATGCGGGAGTACGGGCTCAACGACATCCGCCTGGGGTGGATGATGAGCGCGTTTCTGCTGGGGTATGCCGGCTCGCAGGTGTTCGCGGGATATGCCGCGGTTCGACTGGGGCCGCGGCGCGCGCTCGCCGCTGGGGCGCTGTGGTGGGGCGTGTTCACGGCGGGAACGGCACTTGTTCCGGCGGGGCTGGTGCCGGCGAGTTTGGGGGGCGCGCTCGGGTTGTTGCTGGCGGTTCGTTTCGCGCTGGGAGTCGGCGAAGCGATCATCTATCCCGCGGCCAACCAGTTTGTGGCGCGGTGGATTCCGGCGCGCGAGCGGGGACGCGTGAATGGCACGATCTTTGCCGGGGTGGGCGCAGGAGCAGGACTGACTCCGCCGCTGCTGACGGCGATTATTGCGGCCTGCGGATGGCGTAGCGTTTTCTGGTTGAGCGCGGTGCTGGGCGTGGTGGCGGGGATGGTGTGGTACCGCATTGCCCGCGACACGCCGGAGGAACATCCGCGCATGTCGGCGGAGGAGCTGCGGACGATTCGCATGGGCCTGACGGGCGGGCCGGCGGAGACGGCGGTTCCGTGGAGGGCGATGGCGCGCAGCCGGACGGTTGTTCTGTTGACGTTCTCGAGCTTTTGCTTCGGCTATATCGCGTGGATTTTTCTGGGATGGTTCTACCTTTATATGGCGGAGGCGCGCGGGGTGGACCTGAAGAGGAGCGCACTGTACGCGATGATTCCTTTTTTGGCGATGACGACGTTTTGCCTGATGGGCGGCGTGGTGAGCGACTGGGTGGCAGCGCGGCGAGGACTGCGCGCAGGCCGGTGCGGTCCGGGGTGGTTTGCGCTGCTGACCGCGGCGGGATTTCTGGTGCTGGGATCGAGGGCGGCGAGCGCACCGGCAGCGGCGATTACGCTGGCGCTGGGAGCAGGCGCGCTGTATTTGTCGCAGAGCTCGTACTGGAGTGTGACCGCGGATATTGCGGGGCCCCATGCGGGGGTGGTGTCGGCGGTGATGAATATGGGAGCGCAGATTGGCAGCGCGGTGACGGCATCGTTGACTCCCTGGCTTGCGATGCGATTTGGATGGACGGCGGCGTTTTTGGCGGCGGCGATTTTTGGGGTGGCAGGGGCACTGGCGTGGTTCGGGGTCGATCCGGAGAGGAAGCTGGGGGAAGCGGTGTGAGGGCGATTATTGTGCGGCAGTCTTGCGAGCGGCGGCCGGCGCGGCATTGACCTTGCGTTCGCGAGCGGGGGGAATCCTCGGGACATCTCGAGAGATCGGTACAGCGGGGAGACGGGTGTTCGCATCGCGGGAGGGGCCGGCGATTCTGTAGGTGTTAAGGGCGCGCAGAATTTTGAGACAGAACTGAAAGGTTTGCTCGGCGTCCTTCAAGGTCAAGCGAGGATTGCTTTCCTTCCCTCTTGGATGGGCGAGCTGATTGCGCAATTTGCGGAGGCGGTCAAACTCCGCGTCGACGAGTGGGGGCTCGGAGAGAGGCAAGAGAAAAGCGAGCAAGCGCAGCTTCAGGCGAGTAGGGAGAGTTCGGAGTGTGCGGCCACGCGCGCCCCAGCCTTCGGCGGAGTAGTCCAATCCATCTTCGAGTCCGACCCAGCTGAGCAGGATGCAGGCGCGCAGGCACAGGCGCAGGCGTTCGGATGCGCTGGGAATGGCAGGCAGACCCTTCGCTTCCATCAAGAATGCGTGAGCATCATCGAGTGCGCAGAATTGCATTATGGAAGAAACCCGAGAAGAAGCCCCAGTATATGCAAATCCCTTCGGGACGTAGCCCTGTGGATCGGAAATAGATGGTAATGCGGATTGAGGTGCGCGCGCGTACTTTTGGTAACCGATGGTGCGGTGATTCGATGCGGATCAGTGCGGTGTCGTGGAGGCGGTGGGGCGGTCGGCGGCAATTTACTGCCCGGTAAGTTTTCGGCTGGGATTTCTGAAGGACATTGGCTGGTGTGCGGATTGTTTTTAGGCGCGGCGGTGGAAGAAGTGATGAAGCTGATCGTGCTGCCGCTGTCGGCGTTGAATTCGAGGGTACGTATGAGCTGAAGGATTTGATCCTGGGGCTGGCCGTACACATCGTGGTGGTGGGCATGCCGATTGCGTATTGCGCGAGGCGGTTTGGGAGCTAAGGGAGCGAACGCGGTTCGAGTGGTTATGCACAAATCAGGATCAGATCGGGCCGTGCTATGCTTGGCGCCTTCGACGATTCCCGGGTTGTCCCCCCGAAGAAAACCGAACGAGAGCGAGGTCTGATCGATGAAATTTATTTCGACGTGGGCGGTGCGCCCCGGCGCAACGAAAGAGGCTGTTGGGCGTTTTCTGGCGGGGCAGGCTGCTCCACCACCGGGAGTGAAACTGCTAGGGCGGTGGCACAAGACAGATATGAGCGGTGGGTTCTCGCTGGCAGAATCGGAGAATCCGCTGGCACTGTATGAAGAAGCCGCAAGGTGGCATGACGTGCTGGAGATTCACGGTAACGTGGTGCTCGAAGATGCGGAGGCGGGGCCGATTCTAGCCAAGGTGTTCAAGTAGCGGACAGCGAAACAGGAAACATGAAACAGTGAAACAACGAAACAGTGCATGAGTGCGGGCTGGGATGAGTTGGCTCTCCGATTGGTGCCTGCGGACACGCAGGAAACGATCGGAGAACTAGCCGCCGGCGATTGCTCCAATAATGAGAAGCGGTTCCCTGCCCTCGGCGACGGGGGTGGGGAGTGGTGTGTCCGGCGGCTGGAGGGAGATGTCTTCTTCGCAGGCGAAGAAGCGCAGGAAGGGACGACGCTGGCGCGTGTCGTGATCGCGAATGGTACCGGCGAGCATGGGATAGCGGAGTTCGACAGCGTCGAGTACCGAGGCGATGGTGATGGGCGGGGAGACATCGAGAGTGATGTCGCCCTCGATGCGCGCAAGGGTGCGCAGGTGGTAGGGGAGTTGGACGCGGATCGGTGTGGTGGACATCTTTTCCCCCAAGGGATGAAGCCCTCTTGCAGCTTAGATGGAATTTGTACGGGCTGGAGCCCGTACTCTTCACTCGCGCAGCGGTCGCATTGAATTGGTGGTTTCCCAGGTCCCCAAAAGCGAGGGACCTGGGGCACCCTCATTCGTTTTGATTGCCACATCGCGAGAACGGATCGGCTATGAGAGGGTTTGGACCTCGATGCTGAGGACGGCGGGGAGGTCGTGGACGATAGCGGACCAACTATCGCCGCCGTCGGGCGAACAGTAGACCTGGCCGCCGGTTGTGCCGAAGTAGACGCCGCAGTCGTCGAGCGTATCGACCGCCATGGCATCGCGCAGCACATTCACGTAGCAATTCTCTTGCGGCAGGCCCTTGGTGAGCGGCTCCCACTCGTTGCCACCGGTGCGCGAGCGGTAGACCTGGAGCTTGCCTTCAAGAGGAAAGTGCTCGGAGTCGCTCTTGATGGGCACGACGTAGATCGTTTCGGGCTCGTGGGAGTGGATGTCGATGACGAAGCCGAAGTCGGTGGGAAGGTTGCCGCTGATCTTGGTCCAGTTGTCACCGGCATCGTCGGAGCGCATGACGTCCCAGTGTTTCTGCATGAAGAGAACGCCGGGGCGTTTGGGATTCATGGCGATGTGGTGAACGCAGTGGCCGGTTTCAGCGGTGGGGTTGGGAATGTATTTGGAGTAGAGACCCTTGTTGATGGGCTTCCACGATTTGCCGCCGTCGTCGCTGCGGAAGGCTCCCGCAGCGGAGATCGCGATGTAGATGCGGTCTGGATTCGAGGGATCGAGGATGACGGAGTGGAGGCACATACCGCCCGCGCCGGGTTGCCATTGAGGACCGGTTCCATGACCGCGCAGACCGGGGAGTTCGTGCCAGCTGACGCCGCCATCGGTGGAGCGGAAGAGGGCGGCATCTTCAACGCCGGCGTAGACAGTGTTGGCGTCGGTGAGAGAGGGCTCGAGGTGCCAGACGCGCTTGAACTCCCACGGATGCTGCGTGCCGTCGTACCACTGATGGGTAGTGAGGGGCTTGCCGGTTTCTTCAGAGGCATCGTACGCGAAGCGATTGCTCTTCACGGGAGGCCATTGCGGCGTGGCGTCTTCGGACTTGACCCCGGGCTGATACCAGGTGACGCCGCCATCGTCGGAGGCCTGGAGGATCTGGCCGAACCAGCTGCTGGTCTGCGAGACGTAGATGCGGTTGGGATCTACGGGCGAGCCTTTCATGTGGTAGATCTCCCAGCCCGCGAAGTGCGGGCCGGAGACTTGCCAGTTGTTACGTTTGCCGTCCGACGTGAGAACAAATGCGCCTTTGCGCGTTCCGACCAAGACACGCACCTTATTCGGGTTCGGGCTCATCTGGGGAAGGGCTCCTGGAGAAAGGGAAATCGTGCTGCGGGGCGATTGTTCCGAATTCGGTTGCAGATTGCAAGTGAATTGTGGCGAGCGGGACGCGGGCGCGATTTCACGAGGAACGAGTCGAAGGAAGCCGACTTGAATCGCGCGGAAAACTAGAAGCAGATCCTTCGCTCCGCTTACCCCGATCGCACCGTGGTGCGATCGGGGCCCCAAACGCGCGGATCCTCAGGATGACAGTTCTTAGGGGAAGGGTTAGTCCACAAATGGGGGCTTCGCAGTCGTGTCTTAGCGGGCAGCGACGTTGGCGTTGTCGACGATCTGGCGCGCGTGGGCGATCTCAGGGAGAGTGGATCGGCAGCGGACCAGGCTTTGAGAAATGTGTTGTAGGCGTCGCGCGCGCCAGCCGCATCGCCGGAGAGTTCGCGCACGCGGGCGAGACCATAGAGCGAGAAGCCCGAGTTGGGCCGCTCTTTGAGCGCATCTTCATAGGCGGCTTTGGCGCCGGCGTAGTCTTTCACACGGATGAGAGCGAGCGCTTCGTTTTCGCCGACGGGGCGAATGTACATCGGCGGCTCGTGATATCCGAGATCCTTCTCCGCGGCAAGGGCGGAGCCGAACTCCTTCTTTCCTGCTTCGAGCTTGCCCTGCTCGATGAGAACTCCGGCGTGGAGTTCGAGAGAAGCGACACTGAGTGCTTTGAGGAGCGGGCCGGCCATGGCGTCGGGCGAGATGGGAAGTGCAGGAGGCTTGGCGTTGGCCGACACGTCCTTCTTTGCGGCTTCGTCCGCTTTCTTCCTGGCTTCCTCGGCAGCATCGGACGCGCGTTTGGTGCGCCAGAGGCCCGCATCCATGCGATCTGAAGCGGCTTGCGCAGCTGCGACTTCGTTGGCTTCGAGTGCTTTCATGCCGGTCGCGAAGTCGGTGAGTTGGGATGCAAGGAAGCGGAGGTTGGAGGTTTTGGCGCCGTCGGGAAGATTGGCGTCGGAGACGAGCGAGAGTACGGTGTCCCAGTCGGCGGTGCGCAGCGCGACGGGGAGACGACGGCTGATGCGTGCCATCTGATCGCGTGCCGACCATATATAGAGCGTGGCGGAGAGTTGACCGCGGGCAGCGGCGAGATGATCGGAAAGCGCGTTGGCCTGGGCGAGCTTGCCCTGCTCCATCAGATTCGCGATGGCGTACATCATGTTGTGGACGTAGTTCCAATCGTCGTCGACAGAGACATGCTGCTCGCGAAGGTAGGTCTCATCGGCGGTTGTGGACGCGGCGAACCAGTGCTCCGCTTGCGCGTAGTCGCCGACGCGGTAGTAGATGTGGCCGGGCATGTGGACCATGTGGCCGGAGGTGGGTGCGAGGCTGGCGAGCAAGGCTGAGCTCGGAATCGCGCGCTCGGGATGATTGCCCGGCTCCATGGCGTGGATCCAATAATGATTGGCGGCGGAGTCATTGGGGGCTTCGCGGAGGATGCCTTCAAGAATTCCGATGCGTTCTTTCTGGCCCGCCTTGGGTTCGCCGTTTTCGTCGTAGCCGTCGCCGACGACTTCGGCAAGAAAGATGCGGGCCTGGATGTCGTGCGGTGCTTTTTTGACAAGCTTGCGGAGGATGGGGATGGCGGGAGATTTGCCGCGGTCGCTTGGAGCCAGATCGGCCTGCGCGGCGTCGATGTAGAGCTTGTCGGTGGCGCTGGCGTGGGATTTGAGACGCTCGGCATCGGCCAGGGCTTGCTTCACGTAGGGCTTGACGGCTTCGTCGCCGCGCATGTCGAGGGCCTGCGCGAGACCCCAGTAGCACATGGCGCAGTTGGGATCGACGCGGATGGATTGCTCGAAGGCCTTCGCGGATTCGTAGTCCCAGAAATCGTGAAGGAGGCTGAGGCCCTGATCGAACCAGGCCTGCGCTTCGGGTGTGGCCTTGATGGCGATGTGGCTGTTGCCGATGCCTGTCATCTTGATGGGGACGGGAAGCTGGTCGGGCGGCGGGACGGGCTGCATGTCGGGCATCGGGGGCATCTGGGCGGATGCGCGGGCGGCCAGGGTGAGAAACAAGAAGGCGGTACAGAGCGCTGAAAGGCGTTGGAACGTGAAGGGGAAGCTTGAGCGCGGCATGGTGGGAAGTCTAATCGACGGAGCTGCGGAAAGGCACCGGAGAAATTGGAGCACGTGAATGTGCAGGAGCGATCAGGGGGCGGGGCGCTGGAGGCTGCACTGCTTTAGACTGAAGCCTGGATTATGCCTGAATTCATTACATTGTTTGGCAGTCAGGAAGAGAAGCCGGAGCCTGAGGAGAAGCGCGGATTTTTGGGCCGCATGCGCGATGCGGTGACGCGGACGCGGGAGAGCTTTTCGACACGGATCAACGACATCGTCGCGATGACGCGCGAGGTGGACGAAGCGGCACTGGAGGATCTGGAGTCGGCGCTGCTGACCAGCGATTTAGGAGTCCAGACGACGACTGAGATTCTGGATGCGCTGCGCGAGCGGGCGAAGAAGCAGGCGATCGCAGGCGGCGCGGAGCTGAAGGATTTGCTGAAGGAGCAGATTCGCGGATTTCTGGAAGCGCCGGCGAAGCCCGTGCCGATGCCACAGACTCCCCCG
This sequence comes from uncultured Acidobacteriaceae bacterium, assembly GCA_963778705.1. Classification (GTDB taxonomy): domain Bacteria; phylum Acidobacteriota; class Terriglobia; order Terriglobales; family Acidobacteriaceae; genus Telmatobacter. The sequence goes on along the minus strand of CAVZVM010000004.1, from coordinate 443,208 downwards.
AAGGTGACTTTCCTGGTCGGCGTGAACGGGACAGGCAAGACAACGACGAGCGGCAAGCTGGCGGCGTGGTATCGGGCCCAGGGGCGCACTTCCCTGCTGTGCGCGGCGGATACTTTTCGTGCGGCGGCCATTGAGCAATTGGAGGTTTGGGCAAAGCGCTCGGGCGTGGAGATGATCAAGACGCGGCAGGGCGGCGACCCGGCGGCGGTGCTGTATGACGCGGCGAGCGCGGCCAAGGCACGCAATATTGACGAGCTAATTGTGGATACGGCGGGGCGGCTGCATACGAAGTCAGGATTGATGGACGAGCTGGAGAAGATGCGGCGGACGGCAGCGAAGGTCGTGCCGGGTGCTCCGCACGAAGTGCTGCTGGTGATGGATGCGACGACGGGACAGAACGGACTGCAGCAGGCGCGGCTGTTTACGCAGGCGGCGGGCGTAACGGGGATTGTGCTGACCAAGTTGGATGGAACGGCGAAGGGCGGCATTGCGGTGGCGATTGCGCGCGAGCTGAATTTGCCGGTGCGGTTTGTGGGAGTGGGCGAGAAGATGGAAGACCTGCTGGAGTTTGATGCAGGGGCGTTTGTGGATGCGCTGGTGGGGTGAAGGCAGGGATAGCAGGGGAGCAGGTTAGCTCAGGGGTTGCAGTTAGCAAGAGCGGTCGACGACTTAGCGATGGAGTGCGTTGGAGAACTCTGGACAAAGACATTTATTGGATGAAGCGGGCGCTGGAGCTGGCGCGACGCGGGATTGGTGTGAGTTCGCCGAATCCGGCGGTGGGCTGCGTGATTCTGGATCGCGCCGGGCAGGTGGTGGGCGAGGGTTGGCATGAGTACGACCTGCTGGATCACGCCGAAGTGGTGGCGCTGAACGAGGCGAAACAACATGCGCTGACGCGGCAAGAGGATCGGCTGAAGGGCGGCACAGCCTACGTCACGCTGGAGCCGTGCAATCACACCGGGCGCACCGGGCCATGTACGCAGGCGTTGATTGCGGCGGGGTTGAAGCGCGTGGTGGCGGCGACGATCGATCCCAATCCCAATGTTGCCGGGCATGGATTGGAAGCGCTGCGAACGGCGGGGCTCGAAGCGATTGTGGGTGTGCGCGAGGCGGAGGCGCGGCGGCTGAATGAGGGCTTTGCGCGCTGGAGCCAGCACAAGCGGCCGTTCGTGCTGATGAAAGTCGCGATGAGTTTAGACGGGCGGATTGCGCCTCCGCCTGGAGTGCATACGGCGCATGAGCCTTATTGGATTACCAGCGAGGCGTCGCGCGCGGCGGTGCAGCCACTGCGTTGGCAGGCCGATGCGGCGATGGTGGGTGTAGATACCGTTCTTGCCGATGATCCGCTGCTGACGGACCGGAGCGGATTGCGCAGGCGCAGACCGCTGCTGCGGGTGGTGCTGGATTCTGCGCTGCGGATGCCGGTGGACTCAAAGATGGTGAAAGGTGCGCAGAACGATCTGGTGATTTTTACGGTGTCGAAGGATGAGACGCGTGCGGAGGAGTTGCGCAAGAGAGGCGTGCGTGTGGAGGTGCTGCCGACCGAGAGCGGGGTTGCTGGCGACATTCGGGGCCCCCACGAACAGGTCCTCGTTCGCGGAACGATCGACAGGTCTTCGTCGCTACAAGCGGGACGCGTGCCGCTGGGCAAGGTGCTCGACATGCTGGGCGAGGAAGGGATTCTGACGCTGATGACCGAGACGGGCACGCGGCTGAACACGGCGCTGCTGGCTGCTGGACTCGTCGATCGCGTGCACCTGTTTGTGTCGCCGCAGATTATGGGTTCGGATGCAGTGCCGGCGTTCAAGAGCATGACGCAGTTTGTGCGCATGGCAGAAGTTGAGGTCGAGCGCTATGGGAACGACCTGGGGCTGTGCTCGCTGCTGAAGGACCCGTGGCCGGCGAAGGCATAGGGATGAGGGAGCAGGAAATGGATCCTGGATCCCTGTATTACGGCTTTTTGTTCGATTCTGAAAAATCCGGCTGTTCGGGGATGGCAGCGCCGTCGGTGCGTGGATCGGATGCGCCGTAGTTGATGCCGGTGGCGCTGTTGTGAAGCACTGCCTGTCCGCGGCCCATCTGTGCGGTGTAGGCTCCGTGCACATCGAGGACGTGGCCCATCTTGGTGAGCGCATCGATTGTCTCGGGGGTGACACGCGACTCGATGACGATCTTGCAGGCGAGCTGCTGGCGGTCGGTAAAGCGCGGCTCTTCCATGGCCGCCTGGATGTTCATGTGGTAATCGACGATATTGGAGACGAACTGCGCGTGGGCCAGCGGCTGGTTGAGTCCGCCCATGATGCCGAAGCCGATGTGCTCGTCGCCCTTTTGCATGAAGGCGGGGATGATGGTGTGAAAGGGGCGCTTGCGGCCGGCAAGTGCGTTGGGGGACTTCGGGTCGAGCGAGAAGAGGCCGCCGCGATTCTGGAGAGCGAAGCCCATGCCCAGCACTGTGACGTTGGAGCCGAAGTTGTTGTAGTTGCTCTGAATGATGGAGAGGATGTTGCCCTCTTTATCGACTACAGAAAAGTAGGTGGTGTCGCTGGCTCCGAGGGCGGCAGGCGCGACGGTGCAGTTGGCGTGCGCGGGATCGATGAGAGCGGCGCGTTGGGCGGCGTAGGGCTTGGAGAGCAGCTGCGCGACAGGAATTTTGCCGAAGCGCGGATCGCCGATGTATTGCTTGACGTCGGCGTAGGCGAGCTTCATGGCTTCAATGCGGGTGTGGAGCTCGGCAGGACTGTGAGGGCCGGCAGGTGCGGGCGGAAACTGCTCCATGATATTGAGCATTTCGAGGGCAGCGATGCCATCGCCGTTGGGCGGCAGCTCGTAGACCGACCAGTCACGATAAGTGGTGTGGATCGGCTCGACCCACTCGGCGGAGAAGGAGGCCAGGTCGTCGGCAGTCATCGTGCCGCCGAGGTCGGCTGAGGTTTTGAGAATGGCCTGCGCAATTTCGCCTTTGTAGAAGGCGGACTCGCCCTGATCGGCGACAAGGGTGAGAGCGTGGGCGACGTCGGGATTGCGGAAGAGCTCGCCGGCTTCGGGCGGCTTGCCGTTGGGGAGAAAGACGCGGGTGCTTTCGGGATTGGTGAGGAGACCGTCGCGATCGCCGGCCCACCAAGCGTGGATGATTTCGCCGACTGCGAAGCCGTGGTCGGCATAGAAGATTGCCGGCTGAAAGAGCGTGCGCCAGGGCAGCTTGCCCCAGCGGTCATGCAACTTAGTCCAGCCGTCGACGACGCCGGGAACGGTGACGGAGTCGATGCCTTCCTGCGGCATTCCTTTGATGCCTTTGGAGGAGAGATGGTCAATGGTCAACGATCTGGGCGCCCAGCCGCTGGCATTGAGGCCGTAGAGTTTGCCGGTTTTTGCTTCCCAGTAGATGGCGAAGAGGTCGCCGCCGAGACCGTTGGTATTGGGCTCGGTGACGTTGAGGACGGCGTTGGCCGCAATGGCCGCGTCGATGGCGGAGCCGCCTTGTTCGAGGATGCGCGCGCCGGCCTGCGAGGCAGAGACCTGACTGGTGGCAACGATGCCGTAGGGCGTGGCAACGACGGAGCGGCCGTAGGCGCGGTCCTGCGCGGGGAGGGTGATGGCGGCAGAGGCGAAGAGGACCAGGGCGACGGCGGGCTTGAGGGTCATGCGGGGCTCCGGATGGGTTGGCGTGGGGAAGATGCCGAGAACTTGACGTTAACAGATGCGCTTGCGCGCGCGTAGTAGAGTGTCGGCATGCAGAGATGGCTGGTTCTTGCAGCGATGATGCTGGGCGGTGTTGGCGGAGCGCGGGGCGTGGATGCAGTTGCGCCGACGACCGTGAGTTTTGCAACGGAAGACGGCGGCGTGGTGTACGCCGATGTGTATGGGGCGGGCGAACGCGCTGTGGTGTTGGCGCATGGCGGACGGTTCACGAAGGAGAGCTGGGCGAAGCAGGCTCCGGTGCTGGTGAAGGCAGGGTTCGAGGTGATGGCCATCGACTTTCGCGGGCGCGGGAAGTCGAATGGGCCAGGCGGAATGGAAGCGAGCGACGCGCAGTTGGAGATGGATGTGATGGCCGCGGTGCGGTATTTGCACGCGCATGGGGCGAAAAGCGTGTCGATTGTGGGCGGAAGCATGGGTGGTGGAGCGGCGGGCGATGCGTCGATCTTGTCGAAGCCGGGAGAAATAGACCGGATCGTGATGCTGGGCGCTGCGCCGAATCTGCCGGCGGAGAAGCTGAAGTCGCCGGCGCTGTTTATCGTGGCGCGGAACGATACGAGTGGGGATGGGCCGCGGCTGCCGGGGATTCGCGCACAGTATGAGAAGGCTCCCGAGCCGAAGCGGCTGGTGGTGCTGGAGGGCTCGGCACACGCGCAATATTTGTTTGAGACGGACCAGGGCGAGCGGGTGATGCGGGAGATGCTGGGGTGGCTGGCAAATAGGAGTCAATGATGCTCCGCGAAACGCTAGGTGCTTACAAAGAAATCTTCACGTTCCGTGACTGAATAGCTCGAGTACTGCGCGAGTCGTAGTTCAAAAAGCTGCTCCACGCTTTCAATGTCCCCGCCAATCAAAGCACCGCCCTCACGATCTATTTGGACTAAGCAAGGCGAGACAGACCCAACTCTATACTGATGGACCAACAAGTCCATCTCGTCTCCGTTATTGCTGCGGAGTGTAGCTCGGATTCCTACGAGAACTCGATTCACATGTTCCTCCAACTCTCGATTGCCACAGCGTATGCTTTTTCAGGATCGAGTCAACCCTTCCTACCTTTGTCTAAGATAGAAGCATGTTCACGGGGATTGTGGAGCAGACGGGGACGCTGGTGAGCCTGGTGGATCGCGGCCCAAGAAGTGGATCAGGTGTGCGGCGGCTGACGGTGGAGGCTCCGGGGATTGCCCAGCGGCTGCGCGAGGGCGATTCGCTGGCAGTGAGCGGTGTGTGTTTGACGGCGCTCGATCCGGACCCGAAGTACTTTCACGCTGACCTGGCGCAGGAGACGCTGGACAAGACGTCGCTCGGCGCGCTGAAGCCGGGAGCCAAAGTGAATCTGGAGTTGCCGACGGCTGCGGGGAGTCCGTTGGGGGGGCACGTGGTGCAGGGGCATGTGGATGGTGCCGGCGTGATGACCGCGCTGGAGCCGGTGATTCCGAGGACGAGTGCAGAGTTTAGCGAACAGACGACGGACTGGACGCTCAGGGTGCGTGTGCCGGAGTCGACGCGGCAGTGGATGGTGCCTAAGGGGTCGGTGGCGATCGAGGGGATCAGCTTGACGATTGCGGCGATCGAGGGCGACGAGATTTCGATTGCCATCTTGCCGCTGACGTATTGGAGGACGAATCTGCATTCGCTGAAGGTGGGCGCGCCGGTGAATGTGGAGGCGGATGTACTGGTGAAGCTGGCGTATCAACGGATGATGGAGGGCCCTGGTCCCAACACAGGCACCAGGGGCACCCAGCCTCCGGAGTTCGAGATCACCGAGGCATGGCTGGTGGCGCAGGGCTACTGACGTTGACAGGGGTCAGTGGTCAGGGAAGGATGATGGAGCACACGAGCGGGGGCGCAGATGAAAGCGACGGCGAGATCGGGATGAAGATTACGGGGGCACAGCGCGAATACTTTCGCTATACGGGCGTGTCGGCGGAAGTGGAGCGGCGGGGGATGGGGGCGTCGCAGCCGAAGCTGGCATGGGCGAAGCGCGTAAAGCAGCAGGAAGAGGAACGGAAGCCTGCAGGTTCACCTGGTCCTAAGTAAAGAGAAAACTAGGACTTACGTTGACCAGGCGTCGGGGACTTTTCGTGCTACAATTTGACTAGTCGTTTGACTGGTCAATCTATGCAAACCTATCAAGCATCGGAAGCCAAGACGCATTTCCTCCGGATTCTAGATGAAGTGGAACGCGGCGAGAGTGTGATTATCACCCGGCATGGAAAGACGGTGGCGCGGATCAGCCCTGTTGCCGCAATCGATCGCGAGCGTGTGCAGCAGGCGACCGACGGAATGCGCGCTCTTCGCCAGAGAATTGGAAAACTCTCTCTCGAAGAGATTCTCTCTGCGAGAGATGAAGGACGAGCCTGATGGCGTTTGTCCTGGACGCGTCGGTTTCGGCGGTTTGGGCGCTGGCGGACGAATCGTCACCGATCGCGGATCGGGCGGCAGAGCTTTTGAAGAGCGAGTTCGCGCTGGTGCCTCCGCTGTGGTGGTATGAGGTTCGAAATCTGTTGGTCGTGAATGAGCGAAGACTGCGGATGACGGTGGACGACTCCAGTCTGTTTCTCGAACTTCTTTCTTCGTATCCGATACGAACCGACACGATTGAGGACGAAGAGATCACGCTGCGGCTGGCCCGGAGTTATCGATTGTCGTTCTACGACGCGGCTTATCTGACGGTGGCGCTGCGCAATGAAGTGGCGATTGCAACGCTGGATAAGGCGGTCCAAAGGGCTGCGACGGCAGAGGGAATTCCGCTGCTGCTATGAGCGCCTCCGCCGACAGCGCCGAACGCAGGATCAATCAAAAGAAAAATCGAGGAAGTAGCCGGAGGGGTTGACGCCGCCTGTGCCGTTGAGTCCGGTGAGTTCGCCCGTGGCAGAGCCGGGGAGGATGAGCCACTCCGACGTGACGGAGCCTTCCTTGAGGACTCCGGTGTTGCGCAGGAGGAAGGAACCGGCGCGGCCTGCGAGCGTGCCGGAGAAGCGCTCGATGCCGGTGAAGTGGGCGCTGCCGTCGGGGAGCTGCGCCATCAGGAAGCGCGCGACGCCGGTACCGGAGAGGCCGCCGGTGAAGTCCTGGGTGAGGTGGACGTCGGTGAGGGCCTCGTCATAGGGCCTGGGGTCGTAGTGGGTGACGTTGATCCAGCCGGTGACGCGATGCGTGGGCCTATCCATACAGAGCCATCCTATGCAGTCTTCCTATAGAAGCAGATCCTTCACTCCGCTTACCCCACGCGCGACAAGTCGCTCGCGGGGCCCCAAGCATGCCTCGTTCAGGATGACACCTCTTCTTTGGAGGCTCATTCAGGGGCCTGAAGGCCCCTGCTCCCTCCGGCTCCCACATTCTTGATCAGCGCTGGAGGACAGAGGTCGGAGCTCATGGTTTAGCGGGGAGTTTGGGTGGGTCGGTGACGTACTCGTCGCCGGTGCGGGCGAGGATCTGCTGGCGGCGATCGGTGAGCAGCTTGAGCTGCGAGGTGATCTCGATGAATTCTTTCTGCTGATCCGGCGTGAGCGCGGACGGCGGAGTGGGTTTTTCGGGAGTGGGCGCGGCGCCATGATCTTCAGGGGATGCGGCGGAATTCTGTGGGGCGGAAGGGTCGAGGCCGGCGAGCTTGGTGAGTTCGTCGAGACGGGCCTGGAGGCGTGGAATCTCGCGATCGATGAGGACAGGGCGGATGACGGGCGTGTGGGTTTTGCCGGAGGCGATTTCGTTGCGGTTGTTTTCTCCCCAGGCGGGCAGGATGCCGACGTGGCCGAGTTCGACACGAATGCCGGCGGGGCCGTAGTCCTGACGAACGGCGGAGAAGAGGCCGATTAGCTCGTCGCGGGGATCGCCGTCTTTGTCGGGCATGAGGCCGTCGACATAGGTGCGCGACTGGTTGGAGAGGAAGTTGCCGAGCGAATAAAAGATGACGGTGTTGCGGCCGTCGGCGGTGCGATAGGTTTCGACGGGTTGAAGGACGTGAGGATGGTGGCCCACGATGACCGAGGCTCCGGCTTCGAGCATCTTATGAGCAATCTCGACGTCTTCGGGGCGCGGGGCGGTGGCGTACTCGATGCCCCAGTGAATGGAGACGACGAGGAAATCGCACTGCGCGCGGGCGGCCTTGATGGCGGCGAGGACCTGGGCTTCGTCGGCACCGGTGGCTCCGCCGGCTTCGCCGGGATAGGGGAAGAAGTTGACGTGGGGCTGGTCGGCGGCATCGGGGTTGCGATTGCCGTTGAGCCAGCGGGTCATGCCGAGCCAGCCGACTTTGATGCCACTCGCGTCAGTAAAGACGGGCTGGAAGGTTTGCGCGGCGGTGTCGCCGGAGCCGGCGAAGAGAAGGCCGGTTTCGCGCAGATGGTCGCGGGTTTCGGCAAAGCCGGCCCAGCCCTGGTCCATGACATGGTTGTTGGCGAAGGAGACGATTTTGATGCCGCTGGCCTTGAGGGCCTGAGGCAGCGCGATGGGCGCGTCGAACATGAAAGGCTTGCTGCCCTTGGAGTGGTTGGGGGCGACGGGTGTTTCCATATTGACGAAGCCGAAGTCCGCGGATTGGAAGACATCGGTGACGTCGGAGAAGAGCGCGGTCCAGCCCTGGACATCGGGGCCTTCGGCAGCCGCGGCGGCACGGACCGCTTCGTGAGGGATGACATCTCCGGCAACGGCAAAGCTGATGCGGGCAAGCTCGTGGGGATAAGGGACGACGGGCTTGGCGGCGTGAACATTGCGGAGGAGTACGGGCCCAGCGAAGACGGCGATCAGCGCAAGGGCGAGGAGCGCGGCGAGGATGAGGCGCGGATGGCGCTTCCCTGCACTGAGGATGCGCATTGGACGGAATGATCGAGACGCCACGGTTGAAAGCCTTGAGGAACGAGATCAGGATACATGGGTAAGGAAATTCAAGGTCGTGGTTTTCGGCCGATGGGAGAGCGAGAAGTAATCAAAGCGCGCCGGTCATGTGGGGGCCGGTCATGGCGAGGCAGTCGTCGCGGGCCCGTCACTGAGCCGGAGAATACGGGCGGGCTATTGGGGCGGGACACGCGCGACGCCGAGGATGCGCACCAGGAGCCCTTTGGTTTTGCCGCTGAGAGCAAAGCGCATCAGGTCTCCGATGATCTCCCAGGAGAGGTAGAAGCCGCAGGGCAGCTGGATGTAAAAGCTGCCGTCGCTGAGGGCGCGGCGGTCTTTGGGCAGCGGATTGTCTTGCAGTTCAAGCAGGAAATCACCGATTTGACGGCGGGCGGCGGCATCGCAATCGAGGATGTCCTGCTGCACTTCAGACGCGATCTCGAGTTTGCAGGGCACGCGCACCCGATGGTAGCAAAAGGGTCAGCCTGCGGCGCGCTTTCGTTTGGGAGCGGAGGCGGCAGGTGCTGAAGCGGCTCGGTGTGCAGCCGGACGGCCGAGATCGGAGAGGAATTCGCCGAGGGGAATGTCGGAGGGCTTGGCTCCGCGGCGGGACTCGAATTTGCGGCGCAGATCCTCCGGCAGATCGCGGCGAGGAATGCTGACGACCGGGAGCAGGACGGCGTGGTCGCCGACGATCTCGAGGAGCAGTTCCCCGCCCTCCTTGAGGGAGAGCAGGTCCATGCAGTTTTTGGGAATGGTGACCTGGCGTTTGGCTCCGATGGGGAGTTTGAACTGGACGGTGCTCATGCGTGAAACCTCGTTGTCAGTATAGAGGATTGGAGGAATTTCCGCCAATCCGCCTATCCTCCGATCCGCTTATCCGGCGATCCGGCTTCGATCGGAGCCGAGGGTCCGAGGCAGGATCGGGATCAGGGTTCGACCAGGCGGAGCAGCAGCTGCAGAGCGAATCCGACGACGAGCAGGGCGAACCCGGCCAGCGACCATCGGAGGGAGAGGATAGCCTCGTGCCATTCTTCGTCGGTGAGGTTGAGGCGGGGAAATTCGGCGCGGAACCGGGTGTCGATTCGATTTTTAGTCAGCTCGCGGAGGCGGAGGAAGGCATCGCGCGCGAGAAGGAAACCTCCGAGGAAGGTGAGGGAGTCGGCGAGGATGCCAAGGGCCACGCGATGATCGTGGAACCACTGCATGGAGGGATCGTACAGGAGGTTCGCCTGAATGCGGCGGAGCATCCGGTGATGGAGTGGGTTGAGCGATGCGCGCATGTTGAGCGTCTATTGAGGGGAGAACCAGCGGAGAGATCGGGAACGGCTGAAGCTGGTAGGCTGAAGGTTGAAAATAAAGGTGTAATCGAGCTGTTGGGAGCTTGGTCGGGCAAGAAAAGGCATGGCAGAGTTCGTCATCAAATTGGCCGATGAGCGTGGCCGTGTGCAGGAGCAGGTGCAGACGGCGGCGAGCGCGGAGGAACTGCGCCTGCGGTTTGCGCATGCGGGCTACCACGTCTTCGAGGTGAAGGCGCGCAGCACGGTGTCGGTGCTGGGGCGGCGCAAGGTCAAGCTGGAACGGTTCCTGATTTTCAATCAGCAGTTTTTGACGCTGATTCGTGCGGGCCTGCCGATTCTCGGGTCGCTGAACATGCTGGCGAAGGGGCAGAAGGACGCCCACTTTGCCGGACAGCTGGACGATGTGGCCAATCGGGTGAAGACCGGCGAGTCGCTTTCGGCGGCGTTTGAGGCGCAGGCGGGGATCCCAACGATTTATACGACGACGCTGCTGGCCGGCGAGCGCAGCGGCAATCTGCAGGAAGTGCTGGAGCGCTATGTCGCGTTTCAGCGCGTATCGCTGACGTTTCGGAAAAAACTGACGGCATCGCTGATCTATCCGTGCCTGCTGCTGACGCTGGTTTCAGGGTTTGATGGTTTTCCTGTTCACGGTGGTGATTCCGCAGTTCTCAAAGCTTTACGAAGAAATGGGATCGCAGCTGCCTGCAATGACGATGGACCTGCTGGCGTTCGGCACATGGTCGCAGCGCAACATTGTGTGGATCGCACTGGTCGCGCTGATCGCAGGCGTGGGGGGATACCGGTTTTCGATCACGGACAAGGGACGCGACGCGGTGGATGGATTCCGGATCGGGCTACCGGTGTTTGGGAAGATCTGGCTGAAGTACCAGGTGGCGCTGTTTCTCGCGGACGCTGTCGACGCTGCTGACGGGCGGATTGCCGTTGGTGCCTTCGCTGGATACGGCAGCGCGGTCGATCTCATCGCGGCGGGTGTCGAAGGCGGTGCTGGAATCGATCGTGACGGTGCGGGAAGGCAGGAGCCTGGCCGATGCGTTGACGGCGACGAAGGTGATTCCCGATCTGGCGACGGAGATGATCTCAGTGGGCGAGCAGACAGGCGCGCTGCCGCAGATGCTGAATTCAGTTGCGGAGTTTTTTGAGGAAGATGTGGCGACGGCGCTGACCGCGGCGCTGGCGCTGATTGAACCGGCGATTCTGATTGTGATGGGCGTGGTGGTGGTCTTCATTCTCATCTCGCTTTATCTGCCGATTTTTTCCCTGGGGTCGGCGGCAGGAGGGCAGGGGTAAATATTTATGGCCGACACTACAGTTCTTTCGATTGCAGCGGGGCCGCTGCCGGGCAGTCCCGAGGAGCGCGCGCAGGCAGAAGCAATGGCGGCGCGGTATCGCGCAGACTTCGTGGACCTGAAGAATTTCAAGATTCAGCACGATCTGTTGCGCACGGTGCCGGTGGAGCTGATGTTCCGCTACAACTTTGTGCCGATTGAGCAGCAGGGTGAAGCTCTGGTGATTGCGGTGAGCGATCCTTCGCGGCTGATGGTGCTGGATGAGATTGCGGGGCTGCTGGGGCACAGGATCGTTGCGCGCGTGGCGACGCTGTCGCAGATCACCGAGGTTCTGAAGAAGACCGAGCAGTCGCAGCGCGTGCTGGACGAGGCGAGCGAAGGGCTGACCTTCGATGTGCTGTCGGCGGATGACAACTCGGACGAGAACATCTCGATTGAGAAATTGACGAGCGACGAGGACATCAGCCCGATTATCCGGCTGGTGGATACGACGATTTTTACGGCACTGGAGCGGCGCGCGTCGGACATTCATATTGAGAGCTACGACGATTCGGTGCACGTGAAGTACCGCATTGACGGTGTGCTGCAGGAGGCGATGGCGCCGATTGCGCGCGAGCACCACACGACGATTCTGAGCCGCGTGAAGATCATGAGCGAGCTCGATATCGCCGAGCGGCGCGTGCCGCAGGACGGACGATTCCGGGTCCGGTATAAGGGCAGGCTGATCGATTTCCGCGTGTCGATTATGCCCACTGTGCATGGCGAGAATGCCGTGCTGCGCGTACTCGACAAGGAGTCGATGAGCGAGAAGTTCAAGAAGCTCACGCTGGATGTAGTGGGATTTGCGGACGAGGATTTGCGGCGGTTCCGGCGGTATATTCGCGAGCCTTACGGGATGGTGCTGGTGACGGGACCGACGGGGTCAGGCAAAACGACGACCTTGTACGCGGCGCTGAACGAGATCAAGAGCGAAGAAGACAAGATCATCACGATTGAGGATCCTGTCGAGTACCAGATTCGCGGGATCACGCAGATTCCAGTGAACGAGAAGAAGGGACTGACGTTCGCGCGCGGACTGCGATCGATTTTGCGGCACGATCCGGACAAGATTCTGGTCGGCGAGATTCGCGACCAGGAGACGGCGCAGATTGCGATTAATTCCGCGCTGACGGGACATTTGGTGTTTACGACGGTGCACGCGAATAACGTCGTCGACGTGCTGGGGCGCTTTTTGAATATGGGCGTGGAGGCCTACAACTTTGTTTCGGCGCTGAACTGCATCCTGGCGCAACGGCTGGTGCGGACGATCTGCGAGTATTGTGGGCGCACGGTGACCTATACAGACAAGGAGTTGGAGGATGCCGGGCTGGATTTGGCGCAGTGGCGTGGATTCGAGTTCCGTGAGGGAGCGGGATGCATGGAGTGCGGCGGCACGGGCTATCGCGGGCGCACCGCAATCCATGAGCTGCTGGATTTGACCGATCCGATTCGCGAGTTGATTCTGGAGAAGAAGCCCACCTCAGAGGTACGCAAGCTGGCGCAGAAGGAAGGCATGTCGTTTCTGCGGGAGTCGGCGCTGGATCGCGTGCGGCGCGGCGTGACCACGCTGAAAGAGATCAACAAGGTGACGTTCATCGAGGCGTCGAGATAGTGACAGGGGTCAGGTTTCAGGGTTCAGAGGCCGGAATTTAAGCAGCACCTCGTGAGAAAAGCGAGACGATTGGGAGTTCGGATTTGAGTACGAGTAAGGCGAGAGCGCAGGCGGCCAGTCGGCCTCCGAGTGCGGTGGAGTTGATGCCAGAGGGTGTGCTGGCGGCGGCGCTGCCGGGCAAGGATGCATCGGCGGTGTATGCGTTTGCGCCGCTGGCGGCGGGCGCGCTGGTTCCGGGCATTGAGGAGGCGAACGTGAAGGCGCCCGAAGCGGTCGCAGCCGCGATCAAGTCGGCGCTGAACGATGTTTCGCCGCGCAGCCGGTGGGTCACGCTAGTGCTGCCGGACACGGCAGTGCGGGTGTTTGTGCTGGACTTCGATTCCCTTCCCCAGAAGCCTGCCGAGGTGCTTGCGGTGCTGCGATTCCGACTGCGGAAGATGGTGCCCTTCGACGCGGAAAAGGCCGGCGTGAGCTATCAGATTCTTTCGCAGGACAAAATGGAGTGCCGAGTGTTGATCGCGGTACTGCCGGGACCGATTCTCGAAGAGTACGAGAGCGCTGTGCGAGCGGCGGGATTTGAACCGGGCGCGGTTGTGCCGTCGAGCCTGGCAGCGCTGGCGGCACTGGAGACAACGGGGCCGGCACTGACGGCGTGTTTCAGCGGTGCTTCCCTGACGACTACGATTACCAGTGGCGACGATCTGTTGCTCTATCGCACGCTGGAATTACCCGGCGAGCCGGCGCAGAGGCTTTCCGAAGTGCAGCGCGATATTGCAGTTGCCGCGGCCTATTTTGAAGACAAGCTGGCCGCACCTGCCAGGCAACTCTACTATGGCGGGGTGGGCGGGGCGGACGAGTTTGCGCGCTGGGTTCAATTGAGCGAGCCACAGATGAAAGTGGTGGAACTTGCTCCGCGACCCACGACGGGAGCTGCGACGCCGCTGGGAAAGATGAATTTTGCGGGAGTTCTTGGCGCGCTGGCGGGAGTAGCCTGAGCAATGCGCATATCACTCAATCTTGCAACCAAGCCCTACGCGGATCTTGCGCCGCAGCTGAAGAAGCTGCGCATCGCGATGGCCGTGATTGCGGTGGCGGCGATTGCTCTGGGTTTTGGTGTGCATGCGCTCGACGAGAGGGCGCAGCAAGCACGGGAACGCGAGAGTGCAGTGGAGACGCGGATTGCGCGCGTGAACCAGGAGCGGCAAGGCTACCAGGCGATGATGCGCAGGCCGGAGAATGCCGCAGTGCTGGCGCAGGCCGAGAATCTCAATCAGTTATTCGATGAAAAGGCCTTCTCGTGGACGCTGGCGATGGAGGATCTGGAGACGGTTTTGCCGGGTGGCGTACAGGTGACCACGCTGGAGCCGACGCGAGACAAGGATGGGCACATCACGCTTCACTTGCGCGTGCTCGGGCCGCGCGACCGCGCGATTCAGATGGTGGAGAACCTGGAGCACTCGCGGCGGTTCCTGAGCCCGAGGATTGCCGGCGAGAGCTCGGAATCGGCTGCGGGACCGAATCAGCGTTTGGAGCCGGTGAGCGCATCGAGCCGCGTGACGTTTGAAGTGCTGGCAGACTATATGCCTCCCAAACCAGGAGAACGGAAGGCGACCAAGCCGACAGATCATGTCACGGATGGGGCGCCGGGGGGCGCGCTGGGGCCGACACGGCCGGGAGCCCATCGGCCGCCGTTTACGGGAGTCGCGCGGCCTCATGCGCCGGCGCATCCGCATCCTCCCCTGCAACGACATGTGGGAGGCCAGCAATGAGCGATACACCTCTGCGCGAACGGCTGCGTTCTCCGCTGACCTGGCACTGGGTGGGATTGGCGGTGCTGGCCGTGGTTTTGAGCGGACTGGCAGTGCGTTTTGCGATGGACTGGTCGGCAACGCACGGCAGCGCGACCGACACCCTGGCATCGGATCAGGTGCGACTGAAGGCGCTGGAGCTGCAAACGGCGCCGCTGCGCGGACTGGACAAGCGTGTCGTGGAGTCGCGGGAGCAGATGCAGAAGTTCTATGCGAAACGGATTCCGGCGAGTTATTCGCTGATCGCGAGCCGGATCGGAGATCTGGAGGTGAGTTCCGGCGTGCGGCTTTCGCGTGTGCTGTATGCGCAAGGCGCGGCGACGGGCGACCTGACCGAGATCTCGATGGACGCGGGAATCAGCGGCGAGTATCCGCAGATCATGAAGTTCGTGAATGGGCTCGAGCGCGATCAGACTTTCTTTGTGATTCGCGCGATGGCGCTGACCGGACAGCAAGGCGGCCTGGTGAATCTGCGGCTGCGCGTTTCAACCTGGCTGCGCGCGGCGGATGCGGCGACGAGCGGATTGCCGCAAGGCGGCAGTGCGACGGCAGCTCCGACTCATGAGCGGGAGGGCGAATAGATGGCACTCGCTCTTGGCGCCGAAAACAAGCGGCAGGTCTATGTGCTGATCGGCCTGGTCGTCGCGATCGTCGGGATTGGCGCATACGAGCTGATCGACTCGTTTTCGGGACCGCCCGCGCGGATGGCATCGGTGCAGCCTGCGCCGGCAGTTCGGACGACAACGGGAGCGAATGGGGGAACGGCCGGACCAGCGGCAACGAAGTTGAGCAATGCGGGCATCGACCCGACACTGCATCTGGACAAGCTGGCGATGAGTGAGGACGTGATCTACGCGGGCACGGGGAGGAATATCTTCTCGGCCGAGTCAGCGCCAGTGGCGATCCCTGTGCCGGTGAAGAGCGCGCGGATTGAGGCCCCGGGAGTGACTGCCGCGCCTGCAGGACCACCGCAACCGCCGCCGATTGAGCTGAAGTACTTCGGCTACACCGAGACGAAGGATAAGTCGATGGAGGCCTTTCTTGCGCATGGCGACGATGTGTTCATGGCCAGGCCGGGAGACATCGTGGATCATCGGTACAAAGTGCTCTCGATCCTGCGCGGGAATGTGCAGGTCACCGATCTCGCATACAACAACACGCAGACGGTGCCGCTGACAAATTGAACCTGCAGGGAACAAGAGAACGAGGGGCCAAGGGAACAAGCGCCTAAGGATGCGTTCCGAATCTTGAACAGGTTTGCAACAACTCGACGCGGACCGCGAGCCGGTGAAGAGGGATACATCCTGGTGATGGTGATGTTTCTCCTCGCGGTGCTGATTATCTCGATGGCGGTAGCGGTGCCGCGTGTGCGCGAAGACATTCAGCGGGACCGTGAATTGGAGACGATGCAGCGCGGACTGCAGTACAGGCGCGCAATTCAGCTCTACTTCAAAAAGTTTCACGCCTATCCGCCGAACGTGGATGCGCTGGTCAAGACGAACGAGATTCGTTTTCTGCGCAAGAAGTACACCGATCCGATGACCGGCAAAGCCGATTGGAGACCGATCATGTTTGGCCAGAACAAGACGCCACTGGCGTTGGGGTTCTTTGGACAGGCACTGGCGGGGTCGGCGCTGGCGGGAACGGGACCAGGTGGGATCCCGGGGGCATCGCCGATTGGATCGAGTGCGACGGGCAGCAGCTTTTCGAGTGGAAGCTCTTTTTCGAGCGGCAGCGCGTCGCCGGGCAATGGCTCGGCTACGGGTGGAAGCTCGATCTTTGGATCCGGTGCGACGGGCGCGCCCGCGGGATCGACGACCGGAACGGTTGCCAATGGAACCCTGGGATCGAGCGGCACGGATTCAAACAGCGGAGGCTTGATCAGTTCGACGCAGACGTTTGGCGGCGGAGGGATCATCGGGTTCTCGCCGGCGAGCGAGAAAGAATCGATTCTCATCTACAAGAAGAAGAACCACTACAACGAGTGGGAGTTTCTCTACAGCCCGCAGCAGGATCAGACGTTGATGCAGGGCGGAGGAAATCTGGGAACGATTGGGACGCCGGTGGGTGGAAACGGAACCGGGACACAACCGGGAACAGGCGGATTCTTCAACAACCCGGTCGGCGCACCTACATCGCCGACTACGCCGACAACACCCACACCGCAGCAGTGAGCGCCCTCAGGGGCTAAAGCCCCCATTGATTTTGTGGCATTTGCGGCACGACTAAAGTCATGCCCTGACACTTCGTGCTTTCCCGAAGCCTCTTCGCTGTAGAGTCATGCCCTGACATTCGTGCCTTTCCGAAGCGGTCTTCCGCTTCAGCTCTGTGAAGTCGTGCCCTGACACTTCGTGCCTCCCCGAAGCCGCTTCGCTGTACAGGCGTGGCCTGACACTTCGTGCCTCCCCGAAGCCGCTTCGCTGTAGAGTCATGCCCTGACACTTCGTGCTTTCCCGAGACCATCCTGCTGTACAGGCGTGCCCTGACGCTTCGTGCTTCCCCGAGACCATTTTGCTGTACAGTCGTGCCCTGACCTTCGTGCTTCCCCGAGACCATTTTGCTGTAGAGTCGTGCCCTGACACTTCGTGCTTCCCCGAGACCATTTTGCTGTAGAGTCGTGGCCTGACACTTCGTGCCTCCCCGAAGCCGCTTCGCTGTAGAGTCGTGCCCTTTCGCGAGGCCCTTAGGAGACGAGTTCTAGCAAAGTCTCATTTCAGTGAGCAGCGGAGGCGCACAGTGCGCATTCCGCCGAAGCTGTTAAGCTGTTGCCCTCCCTGTTTCGTCTAAGCTGCATAGTTTTCCGCGCATTCTTCTGGGGTCGATGAGCAGGCCCCGGCTGGTTTGATCAGGATGATTCGGACTGGGCTCTTTTCGATATTTCTTCTGAGCAGGCTCGTTTGTGCCGCGCAGGACGGCACGTCGCCGACCTATTCGGTGCACGGGATCGTCGTCAATACGCAGACGAATCAACCGATCGCACGGGCGGAAGTGATTCTCAACCAGGATTACGCAGTTCTGACGGATGGCGAAGGACACTTCGAGTTCGATCAGATTCCCGCCGGCGACTTTCAGGTATCGGTGGAAAGGCCGGGCTACATCCCCATCGGCAGTGTGATTGGCCCAACCTCTGGGGCTTTCCCTCTATCGGCTCAGCCCGCGCGTCACGTTCGTGTGGGCGCGAACATGTCCGACCTGTCGTTCCGATTAATGCCGACGGGGGCGATCCGAGGGCAAGTCACCCTCTCTGCCTCCGACCCTGCCGATGGGATACGGGTGACCGCCTATGGAAAGCGATGGACGAACGGCCTCTCGCGCTGGGAGATGGCTGGAACGGCCACAACGGACAGCGATGGCGTCTTTCACCTTGGCGGGCTCGTGCCGGGCAAGTACATGCTTTTTACCGAGCCGTCTCTCGATCGGCTGGGGATCTCGACACGCGATTCGGTCCCATGGGGCTACCCGGCTGTGTATTACCCAGGAGTGACAGACGCAGCAACTGCCGGTGTTCTGACTGTAACGGCAGGTCAAAACGCGGAAGCCGATTTTGCTTTGGCGCGCCAGGCATTCTACCCACTCACAGCCCAGGTGCGGGCAATCGATCCGGGGAGCCCTGCCGGGTTTCAGATCCTCGACAGCTCCGGGCGCGCCGCAAATTTGCCTGCGCGGTACGACGCGCGGGAGCAAGTGGTGCGCGCCAACGTGCCCAACGGAGCCTGGATTCTGCAGGGAGAGAGCTACGGACACGAGCGCCTGTCTGGCCAAACAGCATTCCAAATCGCGAACGGACCGGTCAACATCGCGATTACCGTATTGCCGATCCCAAAACTTCAAGTGACGATCCGGCGTGAGTTCACTGCGAGTAGTGAAATGCCCATTGCGGAGGCGCGGACCCAGTCCGGCGCCAACTTTCAACTGGAGAGCGCCGAGGCGTTCAGGCAAGGAGGGATGCAGGGCATCCAATTCGATCCGCCCGACCCTTCGTCGGACACGACGAACGGAACGATCGATGTGACTCCTGGTCGGTATTGGGTCGAGGCCAACCCCTGGGGTGCATACGTGAGTTCCATCGGCAGCGGCGGCGTCGACCTGGCTGCCAATCCGCTTGTGGTTTCGGCGAACAGCGGAAGCGCGCCGATCGAAGTTGTGCTGCGCAATGACTTCGGGAGTATTGCCGGTCAAATCATCGGTCAAGCCGGCAACGAGAATGGCTTTGGTGCGGCCCCTGCTGTGGGGGAGATTCGAGACATCTATCTCTATGCGATCCCACTCTTCCCGACGAGGTCGTCAGTTGTTGCGACGGGCTGGCTTACGCCGGGACAGTTCAAGATCCCGCAATTGGCGCCGGGCTCATATCGCGTAGTTGCCTGCGATTCACAGCAGGAATTCGACTCTCACACGCCGGAGGGTTTAGCAGCATGGGACGGAAAGGGACAGGTTGTCACGGTCGAACCCGGCGGCACGGCAGCGGCGCAGCTCAATGTTCTTCACGTGGAGCAACAGCCATGATGCGATCCCTGAGAGCGGTAGCGATCTGCTGCGGGTGTGTGCTGACGCTGTACGGTCGATCGGGCGGGCAGTCGCGGTCACAGCCTAATTCACAGGCACCCGTCGGAGAAATTCGACAGGAAGCGGGCACCTACCGAATCGCCGGGGTCGTTGTGGATGCCAACAGCGGCGCACCGCTCAATCGTGTGGACGTAGCGATTGCACCAGCAGGAGCGCAACCAAGCGTGACCACAACGACCACTGGAGAAGACGGCAGTTTCGTCTTCGAGGGTTTACGAGCCGGCAAGTACCCGGTTGTGGCTTCGCGCCGTGGATATCTGACTGCTGCGTACGACGAGCACCAGGACGCCTTCTCGACGGCGATCGTGACTGGAGAGGGGTTCGATACATCTCATCTCCGTTTTCAGCTGAGGCCGAATGCGATCCTCGGTGGAACCGTGATCGACGACGCGGGCGATCCCGTGCCGGGGGCAACGGTGACACTGTTTCGCCAGAATTCCGCGGACATCCAGGGTGGTCCGATTCGCATGAGAACAGACAGGACGGACGATGTGGGAGCATTCGAGTTTACGCGCCTTGAGGCTGGAATCTACTTCGTGTCGACGTCGGCGAGGCCGTGGTATGCCTTTCATCCGCAGACCCGAGCGATTTTCTTGAACGGCACTCTGCAGCAACAGGAGGCTCCACGGTCGCCTCTGGACGTTGCGTACCCGATCGCGTTTTATGCCGACGCGACCGACTCCAGCGGCGCCACACCTATCGCCTTGCGAGCCGGCGATCATCCGCAGATCAACCTGACGCTGCATGCGGTAGCGGCCGTTCAGTTGCGAGTGAAACTTCCCAAGCCCGCAGACGATCCGAATGAATTGGCCCGACGCGGCTTCACTCCTCCTCTTCTTCTAAACCAGACGGCGTTCGGGACCACAGAAAACATTTTTTCGAATGCGATCCTCATGGAGGACATGAACGGCGAGAGGTATTTCGCAATTAATGGATTGGCGCCGGGTGAGTACAGGCTCCAGTTTCCGGGCGAGAACGGGCAAGGTCAGAGCGGGTCGGCCGAAATCGATCTGACCGGCGACCAGATTCTCGATCATTCTTCTGTCGTCGCGGGGGTGGAGGTCAACGGCACACTCAGCATGGCTTTCGGCGTCAAAACGCCGGAGAATCTCAGCGTCACACTCGCTCCGGCCGATGGGCGGCGCGGGGATGGGCAGAAGGTTTCTCCCGACGGAACGTTCATATTCCATGGCGTCGCGCCAGGCGCATATGCGCTGATCGTCGTTGGGGGTGGCCGGCAACTTCCGGTTCTGCACATGAGGACGGCAGGAAGAGAAATCGAAGGAGACCGTCTCCAGATCGGCAGCGACCCGGTTACGCTTGCCGCAACGGCCGCGGAAGGCTCGGTAACGGTGAATGGGTTTGCGAAACGCAATGGACAAGGGCTCGGCGGCACGATGGTTGTACTGGTGCCACACCATCCTGGAGCTAACCCGTATCTCTTTCGCCGCGATCAGAGCGATTCCGACGGCAGCTTCAGCCTCTACCGGATCGTGCCGGGGCGTTACACACTGATCGCGATCGAGGACGGCTGGGAGCTCGAGTGGGCGCGTGAAGGGGTCTTGCAGAAGTATCTTGCGCAGGGAATGCAACTCGACATCCGAGAAGATACAACCAAGATCGATCTTTCCGAACCGATCGAAGTGCAGGCGCCTTGAGCACGGTATTTGCGACGGGTCGAAAGATTCCGGCCACGAACGCAAGAAGGCCATCCCTTCCGGGATGGCCTTTTGCCCCAAGGGAATCAGGCGGTTAGACGCTGAAGGATGAACCGCAGCCGCAGGTCGACTTGACCTGGGGGTTCTCAAACTTGAAGCCGGCAGCCTCGAGGGTCTCGACATAGTCGACAATGCAGCCATTCAGATACATCAATGAAGTGGCGTCAACGAAGACTTTGAGGTCGTCGAAGCTGAAAACCTTGTCCATCATGCCGGCCTGGTTTTCGAAGGCCATGGAGTACTGGAAGCCGGAGCAGCCGCCCCCGACCACGCCGATGCGCAGTCCAGCCGGCAGCGGATC
Organism: uncultured Acidobacteriaceae bacterium; assembly: GCA_963778705.1. Lineage (GTDB taxonomy): Bacteria > Acidobacteriota > Terriglobia > Terriglobales > Acidobacteriaceae > Telmatobacter. Next base: position 422,027 of record CAVZVM010000004.1, on the reverse strand, counting down.
CTGGGTGGCCATGATCTCGCGCACCTTGGCAACGGCCTGTGGCGTGAGGACTAGGGGAGCTTTCTTTTCTGTTTCCTGGGGTGTGACGGTGGCTGTGGACATAGTCTCTCCGGTTCTGTGATCCGCGTACTCAAATCGTATCTTAACTTTACTTGGCGGGACAAAGGGATTCAAGGCCCTTGACCGGCCCACTCTTTAGTTTGATGAGTCCGCCGCCGATACGTCGCAACGGATTCGCCCTTGGGTCGCTGGTTGATGGCAGGGCGCTTGCGGGGATAACCGCGCCGATTTTGGGGTTATTTTGGGGGGTTTGAAGCGCGGTTCTAAACCGGGAAATCCCTGTGATTTTTATCACGAGCGGTGAATCGAAACGGGACTATGATTTGTGCCAGTACGGCCCCTCTACTCACGAGACCGCGGTATGCAGTTCGCACGGCCCGCCGGTATCTGGGACCCCAAAGTTCTTTGGAGGTGTTGTATGACTCTCGCTCCCGTCCTCTGGGTGGTATGGAGTGTGATGGTGCTGTTTACGGCGGCACTCTACATTTACCGCTCGAATCTGACCAAAGACGAGGAAGACCAGATTTTTCTGGATGATTCTTTTGAGCATGAAAAGAACGCCCAGGCAGCCATTGTTGCCAAGGTGAACAAGGTGCAGCCGTTGTTGAGGGTTGCGCTCTGGCTGGTGGGTGCGGCGACGTTGATGGTGGTTGGCTACTACATCGTCGACATCTTTAACCAGTTCAAATAGGCTGCCGATCTCCCTCGGCTACCGGTGCGTCTGACGGCGGACGAAGAGCTGCCGCTCAGGCGCTGCCGGACAATTTCTCCTCTCTGTCGATTCGCGCGCTACTCGACTTCCTGGCGGGCGCGGTATCCGTCGCGCGCAATAATGTCGTACTTCAGCGCCTTGTGTTTTTCGTCCTGCATCCGCAAGGGCTGGCCCTCGTCGTCGACAAGTTCGACACGCAGCTTGCGATAGGTGCCGTCCTGCTTGGCGTCGGAGGGATGGTAGATCAGCTCGTACTTGGAGCGGATGGCGGAATTGATGGCGCCGAAGATGTCAGGCATCTCCGCAACGAAGCGCGGCTCGAACCACATGCCGCCGGTCATCTTAGCGAAGGTTTTCATCTGGTTGTCAGCCTGAAGATAGTCGAGGTCGCGCATCTCCTGGCCGATCCCGGGGCCACCTTCGGTCATGGCGCGGATGGCGCCGCCGGTCGAGACGGCGAAGATCGTGACGTCAGGCGTGTTCTTGACCTTCTGCAGGATTTTGTCGAGGGTGATTTTGGAGAAGGTGTCGCGGCCGGAGGCGATGAGGATGATGTATTTGCGGCCTTCGATACGGCTGAGACGGTCTTCTGCTTCGTAGAGCGCGTCGAAGAGATTCCGCTCGGAGAAACCGGGGATCATCATCGAGTTGATGGCGTTGTAGAGCTGGCGCTTGTCCTGGGTGAAATCGGTGACGATCTGGGTGCGCATATCGAAGGTCATCATGGCGACGTAGTCCTGGGGACGAAGCTGTTGAGCGAAGGACCAGGCGGCGTTGCGCATGTCGTAGATGAAGTAGTAGTTGGTTGAAGCGAATTCGCACAGCAGGAGCGCGGTAATGGGAGCTTCGACGCGCTTGAATCCAATCACCTTTTGCTCGACGCCATTCTCAAAGACCTTGAAATTGGTGGGCTTGAGATTGGGCACGAACTGGCCGGTTTTCTCGAGCAGAACGCCGACATCGACGCTGACTTCGGGGACGTCGACGCGAATGGAGAAGTTGGTCAGTCCCTCGGGGTTCTTGACTTTGGGCTGGGCTGGAGCGGGAGGCAGTGGCGCATTATCGGGGTTGTCTTTCTTTTTGGGCAACGCAATGACGCCGTTATCGCCTGAGGGCCCTCCGGCCTCCGGCGAGGCATCCGAGGGAGGGTTTGCGGGCTGTTGAGAGGGCTGCTGGGTCTGCGACTGGGCTCGCAGGAGAGCCGGGCCGATCGTGGCGGCAACCAACAATGCAACGAACGGATAGATGAATCTCAAGGCGTGACGAACGGAAACGCGGGATGGGAACATGACAACCTCTATGCTCAAAACAGCATACGGGAAATCGGCGACGGACACATCGCTTAAGGGTGAGACGGGCGGCCTACTGTTTCGTCCAATGAATCGGATTCCATAGCAGCAACTGGCCGTTCGCGATGTCGAAAACCAACGTCACCGGCTGTACTCTAATAGACGTGAGACCACGCCTGAAGGAAACCCTGCTGTCTCTGGCAACGCTGGGGGCGGTGGTCGGATTGGCACTCGCGGTGCGACCGTCTGCAGCTGAGAGCGGTTCTGTGCCCACCGGACCCCCTGCCACCAACGCAGGGTTCTTCCCTCTCAGCGAGGTGCATCGCGGGCTGATGGGAACGGCGTGGACGGTCTTCAGCGGGGACAAGCCCGAGCCCATGCAGGTGGAGATTCTGGGCGTGCTGCGCGGAGCACGCGGACCGGGGCATGACATGATCCTGGTGCAACTGCACGGCGCGAAGCCCGAGTACACAGGTGTTGTGGCGGGGATGAGCGGCAGCCCGGTGTATATCGGGAACAAGCTGCTTGGATCTTTGTCGTATCGCATCGGGCAGTTCAGCAAAGACCCGATCGCCGGGATTACGCCGATCGAACAGATGCTGGAGGTACGCGATCTGCCGTTGGATGCGGCACGCACGCTCGAAACGGCGCAGGATACAAAGACGTCGGTCAGCGCGGACGGGATGACGTTTCAGGCGATGGAGACGCCGCTGGTGATGAGCGGCTTCCGGCCGGAAGCGATCAAGCTGTGGCAAGAGAAGATGGCGGGCACAGGCCTGGAGATGGTGGCGGCCGGGGGAAGCGGCAGTTCCCTTTCCGGCGCGGATGGAGTCGACGGCCATATCTCGGAAGCCGCCGTGAAGAGCATTGTGCCCGGGTCGGCAATCAGCGCGCAGCTGATTCGCGGAGATCTGGAGATTGCGGCGACCTGCACGGTGACGTATGTCGATCCCAAGCAGCTGCTGGCCTGCGGGCATCCGATTCTGCAGGCAGGACCTGTCTCGATGCCGATGACGACGACGGAAGTGGTCGCCACGCTGGCATCGCCGTTGAACGCCTTCAAGATTGTGAACACGGGCGAGACGGTTGGGACGTTCACGCAGGATCGCGACGCTGCGATTCGCGGCGTGCTGGGCGAGAAGGCACACATGATCCCGGTGCACGTGGCGGTCCATGGACCGGAGAGTGCGCGGAAGCTGAACTTCGAGGTCCTCGATTTGCCGGCGTTGACGCCACAGGCGCTGATGGTCTCGATCTACAATGCTCTGCTGCAGACGAACGAGAGCACCTCGGACACCAGCTATCACGTAACGGGCAGCATTGCGCTGGAGGGCTATCCGCCTTCGCCGCTGGACCTGTGGGCGCCAAGCGGGGATGGCGTTCCGGCGCCGCTGGCAGCCGCGTTGCTGACCGGCGAGAGCTTCGCGAAACTCTATTCGAACGGGACGCGGCAAGGAACGGTGCACTCGATCGATTTGAAGGTCGAGGAGATTCCGCGGAATCTGCAGGTGGAGCTGGAATCGGCGCGCGTCGTCTCGGGTGACATTGTTCATGCGGGCGACTCGATCGTGGTGGAGGCTACATTGCGGCCATGGCAGCAGCCGGCGAGAAACATCCGGATTCCGGTCAAGGTTCCGGACCGGCTGGAGTCGGGGAACCTGCGGGTGCTGGTCTCGGATGCGGGCACGCTGGACCGGACGATGGATCAGCCGCGACTCGCGCCGCGCCCAACGGATTTGGAGACCGCGCTGGCCCAGGCGCGACGGCTGCATCCCGCCGATCAGGTGTATGTGAGCCTGCTGACGCCGGAGACGCAGGCCAACATGGAGGGCCAGACGCTGAGCGGGTTGCCACTCTCGATGGCGAACGCACTGGAGCCGCTTCATGCGGTGCAGGATGTGAGCATGAACGGCGAATCGGCTCTGGTGGCGGGCCATGCACCGGCCGGGGGCGTGCTCACGGGCTTCCAGATCCTGAACCTGCACATCGAGGGCGGCGGCGGTTTAGACTAGGGTCTGCTCGCGGCAATTCTTTCGTTCATTTGGGTGGGTCTGCGGTTTGAGATTCGCCACTAGCCCGAGCGAGGACTGCGAACGATCATGGGTCTCATTCAAGGACTAGCAGCGCATGCAGCTGGCGCCCAACTGTTGCCTTATCGTTATGACCCAGGCGAAGTGGGTCTCAATGAAGTCGAAATCGGGATCTCGCACTGCGGCATCTGTCATAGCGACGTTCATCTGATCTCGAACGACTGGGGAATCAGTCAATATCCTTTTATTCCCGGCCATGAAGTGATTGGGGCGGTGACCGCCGTAGGCGCCGAGGTGCGCTCGCTGGTGGTGGGACAGCGCGTGGGCCTGGGATGGCAGTCCAATTCGTGCGGGCATTGCGAGTGGTGTGTGCGGGGAATGGAAAATCTGTGCCCGACGGCGGAAGCAACCTGTGTGCACCGCAACGGCGGCTATGCAAGCCATGTGCGCGCCAATGCACGCTTTGTGCTGCCGATTCCAGATGCTCTGCCGAGCGAGCAGGCTGCGCCGCTGTTGTGCGGTGGGATCACGGTCTATAACCCGCTGCGTACGCATGGGGTGAACCCCTCGTCGCGTGTAGGGGTGATCGGAATTGGCGGATTGGGTCACATGGCGATTCAATTCGCGCGCGTGTTTGGCGCGGAGGTGACCGCATTTTCGACGTCGCCCACGAAGGAAGAAGAGGCTCGGGAACTGGGCGCAAATCACTTCGTGAATTCACGTGAGACGAAGGGGATGCGCGATGTGGCTGGAACAATGGACCTGATCCTGAGCACCGTGAACGCGAACGAGGAATGGAATATGTATCTTCAGGCGCTGCGGCCGACAGGGGTTTTGTGCTTGCTGGGCATACCGCCGTCGCCGATCGCCGTACCGGCGTTTCCTTTGGTCGCGGGGATGCGGACGATCACAGGGAATCCCACGGGAAGCCCGGCCCGGCTGCGCGAGATGCTGGACGTGGCGGCACGGCACAGGGTGGTGGCCAAGACGGAACGCTTTGCGATGGCAGAAGCCAATGAGGCGATCGCAAAGGTGAAGAAGAACAAGGTGCGCTACCGGGCCGTGCTGGCGAACTGAACCGGAGCCGTCTCCGATCGATGCGCAGAGTCAAAGGATGGTAGACGTGAGTGCAGCCGTTCTCCAATGCCGAAGCGGATCAGAAAGGATGCGCGGCGCACGCCGAGTCTTTGACAGTAAGGCCGGGTCTAGACGGTTGCAGCCGGTTGTGGCTTGCGGCGTTGGAGGGTTTCGGCGATACGCGCGAGCAGATCAGCGGGGTGAACGGGCTTGCTGAGCAGCGTGAAGTGATGTCCATCGCGATTGGCTGCCGCAAGCAGGTCGGTGGTTGAAGCCTGCCCCGAGAACAGGATGATTTTGCAATCGGGAAAGATGCGCTTGATGGCAATGGCCAGGTCGATGCCGTTCATTCCAGGCAAAACAACGTCGGTGATGAGCATTTCGGGAGGCATCAACAGCGCGGTTTCAAGAGCACCGTCGCCATCGTAGGCGGTAACGGCGGCATACCCGCTGCGCGAGAGGATTGCGGCGAGAGTATCGGCGATGCGGCTTTCATCGTCAACCACCAAGACGATCGGACGGTTCGCATCTGGACTGGCAAACGATTCAGCGGGCGGTACTTCCTTTATCGACACGGTTGGGAAACTCGTCGATCGACTCTTCTCTGAAATGGGTAGCGGGTCAGACTGAGTTTTACGCATAAAATCACTTCGCCTCTCGAACCACGGCTCGGCTAACGGGGCATCTGTAGCAGTTGATTTGTCCAATTCCGGGCGCGTTTGGGTCAATCGGAACCAGGCTCCGGACAAGCGTAACGTTGTGCACGCCACATTTGGGCGGATTCGAATCCTTCTTCTGGAAGCAGAGTTCTGTCATTCCCGTCTCTCGGTTCGGTTGAACCTCAGCTGATCCCAGGCATGTCCCAAGCCTGAACACAACGAGACCGTGCGCCGCCCGGGCGCAAAAGCAAACTGGCCGGCCGCCGCGACTGGATCTCTATCAATCAACCTAGCTGGGTATTTGCGATACGGGTGAACTGGTTGCACCGCGCGATAAGTCTTTTCAATCTGGCACTTATAGGAAAAAACTGGGGATTGCGACTTCTTCCATAGCAATTCAGGAGATCACCTTCAGGGGCTTGCCAACTCTGAAGGCCGTAGTATGCTGTCAATTGAAGGATAGCTTTACGCCAGTTTATGCGTACGTTAAGTGCACGAGTTCTTGATCCAGCGAGGCGGAGGACAAGACATGTCAGCCAACACAGAATCAAAACCGGCGCCCATGAGGTTTGAATCGGTTCTTCAGGTCGATGTCCCGAAGGGCCGGGATGGAAAGCACAAGCGGATTGTCACGCAACTGTTGAGCGACATCGATCAGTTGGCTGCGGGAACAGCGTTGAAGATCCCGCTCTCCGCATTGCCGGACACGAAGGAAAATATCCGTTCCGCGCTCAACCGCGCGACACGCGACCGAGAATTGGAAGTCGCCACTTCCAGCGACGCCGAATACCTCTACGTGTGGAAGGTTGAGCCTGAATCCTGATACGGCCTCCTGAATTTGCCTTCGCTGAAACTCCACTCCGAATACGACAATAGGTCATGACCTCCGTTCGCATGGATAAGTGGCTGTGGGCGGCGCGCTTCTTCAAGACGCGTGCGCTGGCGTCGAAAGCGTGCGATCTAGGCCGCATCCGCACGAAGGGTCTGGAGGCGAAGCCGGCGCGCGAAGTGCGCGTGGGCGACATGCTTCAGGTGAAGAACGAGGGCGGCGAGTTCGAGATCGAGGTGCTGCAGCTAAGCGAGATGCGTGGTCCGGCGGCGGTGGCACAGACTCTCTATCGCGAAACAGACGCAAGCAAGGAAGCGCGGCTGCGCGTGGCCGAAGAGCGCAAGACGATGCAGCAGTTCGCACCGATTCCCGCACGAAGGCCGAGCAAACGCGACCGGCGCAGGATCATTCAGTTTCGCAGCGGCGCTTGATTTCTGCGGGTCATCGACCGATGCCTGCTCACGACATCCCAGATGTGAAGTCTAGTAGACTCAACGGCAGCCATGCGTGTGTCTCTTCGTCTTCCTTTGCTCTCTACTGTCGGCTTACTCCTAGCGGGCCTCGCGGCTCCCGTCTCTGTATCCCACGCACAGGGCACTCATCTGTGGACACAATCGCGATTCGAGGATTTTGAAAAGGGCACGCCGCAGGGTGTGGCGATCGGCAGCGACGGCACTCTGCGCGAGGGACCGGCGCTGAAGGAGTGGCTGACCACACCATCGACGTTTGTGTGGTCGGTCGCGGCGAGCAAGAGTGGCGCGGTTTTTCTGGGTACGGGATCGCCCGCGACCGTGCTGCGCGTGGAAAAGGGCGGGAAGCCCTTCACGCTGTTCGAGAGCAAGGACCTGAGCATCCAGGCACTGGAGATCGGTCCGGATGGCGCGCTTTATGCGGCAACGGTGCCGAGCGGCAAGGTCTACAAGCTGGATGCCACCGCAACAACGAAGATCGATGAGCAGAAAGCGACCGTGGTGTTCGACGCGGCGGCGCTGGACGGAGCAGCTGGGAAGTCGGCCGATGGCGTGAGTGCAGATAAGCCAGATACCAGGTCGCACTACATCTGGGATCTGACCTTCGATACGGCGGGCCGGCTGTACATCGCCACGGGTGGACCGGGCGCAGTGTACCGGGTGGACGTGACGAAGCCGGGCAGCAAGCCGGAGTTGTTCTTCAAGAGCGACGAGCAGCACATTCGCGCACTGGCGTGGGATGCAAAGGGCAACTTAATTGCCGGGTCAGATGGAAGCGGGCTGGTGTATCGCATCAGCTCCGAGGGCAAGGGCTACGTGCTGTTTGAAGCGCCAAGGCGCGAGATTACTTCGGTGGCGGTTGGGACGGATGGCACGATCTACGCGGCGAGCGTCGGCGATAAGAGCCACAATCCCCTGCCTCCGCTGCCGGTGCAAGGGATCGGGTCCATCACGATCACGATTGTGCAACCTGGCTCGCTCCAGGCGGCGAACGCGAGCACGTCGGTACCGGAAGGAACCGAACTTTACGCGCTGAAGGATGGGCAGGCACCGCGGAAGGTGTGGTCGAGCAAGGACGATATCGTGTATGCGCTGACCGCGCAGAAAGATGGCGTGCTGGCGCTGAGCGGAAATCGCGGCCACGTCTTTCGCATTCAGGCAAACGGCGATTACTCGGATGTGGCACATCTCGAAGCGCAGCAGGGTTTGTGCGTCGCGCATGGAAGCGGAACGGAGCTGCTGATCGGAACCGGGAATACGGGCAAGCTGTTCACTCTGGGTGCGGCGGAAAAGCACGAGTACGCAAGCGATGTGCTGGATGCAGGCGCATTGGCGCGGTTCGGGCGTGTCGAAGTGGACCCGGGATCGAGCGGCTACGAGTTATGGACGCGGTCAGGGAATGTGGAGCAGCCGGTGCGCGGCTGGAGCGACTGGGAGCCGCTGAAAGAAGGCGTAGTGGCCTCGCCTGCAGGACGCTTTCTGCAGTGGAAGGCTGTGCTCGCAGCCAATGGAGCGATCGGCAGTGTGGGCGTGAATTATCTTCCAGTGAACGCTGCGCCGGTTGTGGACGAAGTTGTCGTGGTGCCGGGGGCCCGGCTCAACGCGCAGAGTCAGGCAGCTACTCAACAGACGGTGAGCATAGCACTGCCTTCGACGACCCAGAATGCGGGTGTGTCGTTCGATGCGGGCACGACTGGGCCGATCCAGGCAATGAAGGACAAGGGCGCGATCACAGTGCGCTGGGCAGCGCACGACGACAACGGCGACGACTTGAGCTATGCGCTCTACCTGCGTGGGGACGGCGAGCATGTGTGGCGTCTGCTGAAGGACGAACTGACCGAAAAGGCCTACAGCTTCGATGCGACTTTGATCCCGGATGGGGGGTATCAAATCAAGGTAGTAGCGAGCGATGCGCCCTCGCACACACCGGGCGATGCGCTGACAGGCGAGAAGGTGAGCGACCGGTTCGAAGTGGACACCACGCCGCCGGTGGTGACGGGATTGATGGCAGCCGATGAGACGACAACCTGCGCGCAGCCTAACTGCGCGAAGCCGGTGCACGTGACGTTTGAAGCGGCCGATGCGGCTTCACCGATTGCCCATGCCGAGTACTCGCTGGACGCCGGAATGTGGAAGTTTATTGCGCCCGTGGGAGAGCTTTCGGATTCGAAGAGCGAGAGGTACGATTTTCGGTTGCAGGCGCCTGACGGCAAGCCCGGCGAGCATCTGCTGACGGTGCGCGTCTATGACAGATATGACAATGTCGGTGTGGCAAAGACCGTGTTCACGACGACGGCGAAGTAAGGCCCCCATGCGAGATCAGAATGCGCTTTGAGCTCTTTGTCGCGGCGCGCTACTTGAAAGCCAAGCGGCGCCAGGCCGTGGTGGGCGTGGTCACGACGATCTCCGTGGCTGGCGTGACTGCGGGCGTGGCCGCGCTGATTATCGCGCTGGCGATTACCAACGGCATGCGCCGCGACTTACAAGATCGATTGGTAGACTCAAGCGCACACGTACAACTTCTGCGCGTAAAAGGCGATGGGATTCGCGATTGGCAGCCGCTGCTGGAGCGCCTGAGCAAAGTGCCGCACGTCGTCGCAGCAGCGCCGGAGCTGGACGAACAGGTGGTCGTGGCCCACGGGGCCCGGGTAGGCTACGCGCTGATTGAAGGCGTGATTCCCGAGGACGAGATGCGCGTCAGCCGCGTGCTGCAAAATGCGGCGCCCGAGGCTGTGCGGACTCTGGAGCCCAGAGCCGAGACGCCGGCGCAGGCTAATGCCGGGGTTCCGCCGATCGTGCTGGGAAAAGACCTGGCCGATTCTCTTGGCGTGAGTGCGGGAGATGTCATCCGAGGGATCAGCCCGCAGGGCGATTTGATCCCGATGATCGGGATCGTGCCTAAATATGTGCCCTTCCGGCTGGTGGGGACGTATCACACCGGGTTCTATCAGTACGACTCGGCGTGGGGCTATGTGCGGCTGGCGGATGCGCAGCGACTCTACGACGAGCCGGACCTGGTGACGTCGATCAGCTTTCGGGTGGACGACTTGAATCGCGCAGCGGAGATCGGCAAGTCGATTGAGCAGGCTGCGGGGCCGGGCTACATGACCACCAACTGGATGGAACAGAATCGCGAGCTGTTTCGTGCGCTGCGGCTGGAGCAGGTAGTGACCTTCATCGTGATCGGGCTGATCGTGATTGTGGCGGCGCTGAATATCCTGATCGCGCTGACCATGATGGTGATGGAGAAGACGCGCGACATTGCCGTGTTGATGAGCTTCGGCGTCGAGCCGGCACAGGTGCGAAATATTTTTCTGATGCAGGGATTCCTGATCAGTGTGATCGGCACGGTGCTGGGGCTTGTGCTGGGCTATGTGGCGTCTTCGATTGGAGCCCACTACCACTTCATTCATTTGTCGGCAGAGGTGTATGCGATCGACACCCTGCCGTTTGCCCCACGGGTAATGGATGGAGTGATTGTGTCGGCGGTGTCGATCGGGGTGTCGCTGCTTGCAACGCTGTATCCATCGCTGGCGGCGGCGCGGATTCTGCCGGCAGAGGCGCTCAGGTACGAGTAGGAATATGGGCGCCGCTTCACACGACGCCCGTTCTGTCTAGCGGATCGCTTCGACACAGGATTTCAGGGCCTGCAGCTCCTCATCGAGGAATGGGATGCCCTGCCAGAAGTTCTCTTCGTTCATGCCGTCCGGCTTCGTCAAGGTGATTTGGTAGAGCGACACAGACAGACCAAGAGGCACGATACGCGCCGGAACGGACCAGCGCCCTTCGCGCGGATCGACGAACTCATGGTCGAGAATGCCATGCGCCGCATCGAAGTGCGGAACGAAGCCGCCCGTGCCGCGGGGCGTTTCCATCACCCAGGCACCCTCCGACGGCTTGATCGAGCGGATGTTATGGATGGCCCAGCGCGCCATATTCGCAGGATCGGACAGGAACGCATAGGCAGTATGCGCCGGCGCGCCGATTTCGACGCTGCGCGTGGTGGATACGACAGCTGGCTGCGCGCTGGGGAAGAGCTCGACATGAAAGTCGCCCTCTGCGCCGAAGTAGATGACCTTGCGGCCGGTGAGGTAGGCCCAGTAGGCAACGACGCCCGCGGCAGAGGACCGGCGCATGAACTCGGGGTAGCGGATCTCGTCGCGCTGCGCGGCGCGAATGGCGGCCACAATGGCGGGCTTAGAGAATTGCGGGGCGACGGGATCGAGAGCGAGATGCATGTTCTCGACAAGCGTCGCGCCATCCGCGAGGTAGACGGTGTGCTCGGCGCGTACTGCGTCGACAAAGTAGGATTGGACGCCGGCGGCGAGCATGCGCTGCACGACCTGCGGGAAGATGAGTTTACCGGTGTTCGACTCAGCAAGCACTTCGCGGATGGCTTCGAGGTTGACGGCTTGGGCTATCATGTTGCTCCTTATTCGATGGGAAGTTGTTGCAGGCCGTGAGCCTGGACGAGTTTCTTGAGAATCGCGAGCAGAGTCTCGCGTTCGGTTTTGGTGAGCACGGTGAAGAATTCGCGGTCGTTCTGGTCGGCAAGCGCGGCGAGCGTGGGTACGAGGCGAGCTCCGGCCGGAGTGAGGGCGATGTCCTGATAGCGGCGGTCGTCGGTACGCCCTTCGCGGGTGACCAGCTTCTTGCCGACGAGGCGGTCGATCAGCTTGGAGGCAGCGCCACGGGTCATGCCGGTGAGCTCCGCCACCTTGCTCGGGGCCATATCGTCGCGGCCATGCATCTCGCGCAGGACAACCCATTCGGCAACGGTCACTCCATGCTTGAGGATCTTGCGTGCGAAGGCGTGCGAGACATGGTTGGATGCGAAGCGCATCCAGAAACCAATGTGGGCCTTGAGGTCGCTCAGGGACTCGGGAGTGGGGGTGGTCTTGCTCATGGAAAGAAGATAACTGAATATAGTTTCCATGTCAACTATTTCTACGGAAATTAGTTTCGGCCGATGAGAGTTGGGAGCAGAGCGGTCCTGGACGTTCGACGAGCGTCAGGCGCGGCTGGCGAAGGCGGCCGGACTCAAGACAAGTGCTTGATCCGGTGGGTTCGGGAACAGCGGCGATCGGATCGAGGACGGCGCGCGATTCACACCTTCAGCGGCAGGAACATCTCGTATTCGATGATCGCGGGGTCGTTGGGGTAGGGCTCGGTCTTGCCCGTCATGCTGAAGCCCATGCGCTCGTAGAAGCGAACTGCACCTGCGTTGACGCTGGTGACCATGAGGCGCAGTTGACGCAAGCCGCGCGATGAGGCCCATGTTTTGAGGGCTTCGATGAGGACAGTTCCCACGCCCGCGCGGCGATGGCTGGGATCAACCCACATGGAGATGACGTGGGCGGAGTGGGGATCCTGCTCTTCGGTGTAGCAGGCGACTAGGCCGCAGGGAGATTCACCGTCCAATGCGATGTAGCCGATAGAGCCTTCGGTGGTCCAGCGGCGGCAACGCTGGAGCCACTCCTCGTCGGTGAGTTGCGACTCCCGCGCGTAGGTGCTGCCGAAGGCTGTGGGTGAGTCCTGAAGAGCGCGCAGGCGGATGGCCTTAAACACGGCGACATTCTCAGGTGAGATTCTTTCGAGACGGATCATGGTCGTCGAGATGCGGCGGTGCGAACTACTGCGGAGTAATGATGCCGCCGACGGCGTGACGGCGTGGAAGCACAATGCCGCGATGATCCACCACTGCGTGGGCGCCACTGCGTGGAGCAGATTTTGGGACGAGTTCTGGGGCAGCGCCGGGCGCTCGATGATCGAACCGCCGCAGGCCGGGCACCAGTCGGCTTGCATATCCGGGGCGAGGACGGCATGGCACTGGCTGCAGATGCGTTCCATGAAACCAGTGTAGAAGAGAGGGTCGGGATCAGGCAGCCGGAGCGATCGTGCAGGCGATTTCCATCGTCCAGTCATGGATGGCCGACCAGTCGCGGATGTCGGACATGGGAATCTTGGCGAGCGGGTTTCCGGGAAGGTGAAGGGCGAGGCTGAACGGAAATGGAACGCCCTGCATGTTCCAACGGCCCCCGAAGATGTGAACGTCGGCGGGATGGAACCAGCCATAGCGGAGTAGCTGCTTGGTTGCCTGTTTTCTTGCGGCCTCGAAGTCGGTGGGCTCCGCTCGTGTAGGACCGAGCACGAAGCACCAGCAGCGCGATGCACCCAGCGCGGCTCGATGCGCACCGAGGAATCTGTAGAACTCTTTGGGAAAGCGGCCCATATACAAGGGAGCGCCGAGGATCACGATGGACTTGCCGGCAAGGGACTTGACCTGACCGACGGGCAGAATGTCGGACTCCAGACCGGCTTCGTGGAAAGTGGCGCCGATGGCCTGGGCAACCTCACCTGTCGATCCGCTGCGGGTGGCGTAGGCGATGAGCACTGAGGCTGGCATGGGTCCCTTTCGCTTCGTGGCCATTGTGCGCGCTGGACGCGGGGCGGAGCGTGTGCCAGCGGTCACACTTTGGTGTGCAAAGACGTTTTCGGCGTTCACATTTCCGGTGGAACATGCCCGGTACACTTGAAATATGCATCCCCCTGTGCGCCTGGTGGCCATCGACATTGACGGCACGCTATTGCCGACGTTTTCTCAGGCCATCAGCCCGCGCAACGCGAAGGCGCTGAAGGCGGCGCAGGATGCCGGGATCGTGGTTGCGATCGCCACAGGCCGGCGCACGGCGTATACCGCTCCGCTGCTGGAGGGGCTGGGGTTGCGAGCGGATATGCCCCTGATTACGTCGAATGGAGCGGTGACGCGCACACTGGGGGGCGACCCAGTGGATCGGAGCCAGATGGAAGCGCGCGTTGCGCGCGGGCTGTGTGGGCTGCTGCGCAAGTTTGGGGCACTTGTGTTCACGTTCGACAAGGTCGGACATGGAGAGCTGGTGCTGGAAGATCTCGAGCAGGCGCATGAGCGGATCGCGCTTTGGATGGAGGCGAACCGCGACGGCATCGAAGTTGTGAAGCCGCTGGAGAAGGCGCTAACAGATGGAGTCGATCCGATCCAGGGGATGGTGGCCGGAGGCATCCGCTCGATGAAGAAGGCGGAGAAGGCATTGAAGGAGAGCGCCTGGGCCGCGTCGTGCGAGTGCGTGCGTACGGAGTATCCGGGACGCGATCTGTCGATTCTCGATTTGCTGCCACCGGGGGTTTCAAAAGGATGGGCGCTGGAGCGGCTGGCCAGAAGGCTGGGGGTCGATCGCAAGGAGACCATGGCGATCGGCGACAACTGGAACGATGTGGACATGCTGGAGTGGGCCGGACAGGGCATTCTGATGGGGAATGCCGCACTGGAGTTGAAGGCAAAGGCGAAGACGACAGGATGGAAGCAGGCTCCGCCGAACGATGAGGATGGCGTGGCGGTGGTGTTGGAGGCGGTACTGAAAAGACAGACCGAGCCGAGCGGGCGACCGAAGCACTGGGCCTCGATGGCGCGGGGCTGATGAGAATGCTGAAGCCGATCCAAATTGCGGTGTGTGCGGTTTTGCTCGCGGGTCTGCGCGACGTCGTCGGGCTGCCGCTGTACGCAGCCGAGCATGTGACGCTGAGCAACGGATTCGCGATGGATTGCGATCACCACGCGCTGGTGGATGGGCAGATGCGGCTTTATTTGAGTGCGGGTGAGGGCAATTTCATCGGGCTCAAAGCGGCGGAGGTCACCGGAGTGGAGGTCGTTCCCGATCCGCCTGCCGCTTTGGCGGCCCCAGCGACGACGTTCCAGAAGGCGCAAGACGTCTCGCTTTCTCCGGCAGATTTGCACGAGATGCTGGCCGACGTGGGGCAGGCTCACAATCTGGATGTCGACCTGCTGGCCAGCGTAGTCAAGGCCGAGAGCGATGGGAACATGCACGCCGTGAGCCGGGCAGGCGCACAGGGCCTGATGCAATTGATGCCGTCCACGGCAACGAATCTCGGAGTGAGGAACAGTTTTGAGCCGGGTGAGAACGTGCGCGGCGGGGCGATCTATCTCGATGCACTGCTGACGAGGTATCACGAGAATTTAGGGCTGGCGCTGGCGGCGTATAACGCAGGGCCGGCGGCGGTGGACAAGTATCGCGGAATTCCGCCGTATCACGAGACGCGTGCCTATGTGGCGCGGGTGATCCACGAGTTCAATCGGCGGGTTCTCGAGCGCGAGGCACGGGCGAAGCAGGGGACGGCCCAGACGCCTACGACGGAATAAGCGATTCGAGAGGACGCCCGCCAACATAGAATCGACTGAGATTAAGCCCCGAACGGAGAGCGCTTGAAAAAGAAACAACTGATCCTGGGCCTGGTGGTACTGGTGGCGATCGTCGCGCTGGTGATCTGGGGCCGCGACCGAATCCACTTCGACTTTGCGTTGTTCAAGGCACAGCTGGCGCAAGCCGACTGGCGGATGATTGCGCTGGGAGCAGGCTGCATTTACGTAGGCTACATTTTCAGGTCGGTGCGCTGGGCCTATCTTCTGCGGCACAACAAGAAGGTGCATCCGCTGTCGCTTCTGGGGACGCAGGTGATCGGGTTCACGGCGGTGGCGCTGATTGGGCGCGTGGCCGACCCGGTGCGGCCGTACCTGGTGTCGAAGAAGACAGGCTTGCCGCTGAGCAACCAGATCGCGGTGTACATTGTGGAGCGCTTGTTTGATGCGGGAACCATGGCTCTGATCTTCTCCTCGGCGATTCTGCTGTCGAGCTGGTTTGGCGGGCCCAATGCTTTGCCGCATTCGGAACTGGTGAAGAAGGCGGGCTACTGGGGCATGGCGGGGACGCTGGCCGGCGCTGCCTTTCTGGTCGCAGTACGATTCTCAGGCAATGTTGTAGCCGCATTTTTCGAGAAGACGCTAGGGATGCTTTCGAAGAAGGCCGGTCTGGCGGTGGGACATAAGATCCGGGAGTTTCGGACCGGACTGGACACGATGCGGTCGTTTTCGGACTTCGGTGTGGCAGCGGGCCTGTCGATTTGCATGTGGGTGCTGATTGCGGCGGCGTACCTGGTGACGATGAGGGCGTTTGTCGCCGATCCGGTACTGGCGGCGATGACGCCTGCCAAATGCGTGCTGCTGATGGTGGTGAGCGGTGTGTCGAGCATTGTCCAGTTGCCGGTGCTGGGCTGGTTCACGCAGATCGGGTTGGTGGCCGCGGCGATTTCGAAGTTTCTGGGTGTAAATCCCGAGCCGGCTACGGCCTGCGCGGCGACGCTGCTGCTGACCACATTTCTGGGGATCGTCCCGGTAGGACTGATCTGGGCGCAGATCGATCATGTGAGTCTGCGCAAGGTCACAGTCGAGAGCGAGCACGCCGAAGAAGATCTGCAGGCAGCCGAGGCGACGGAGTAGGGGCTGCCAGCTCTTAACGCTTGGCATTCTTAACGCGTCGCGTTATGATGCCGATGTGATCAGGAGCTTCGCCGATGCCGAAACGGAACGATTGTGGGACACTGGCCGGAGCCGGAAAGTCCCTTCCGACATTCAGAATTCGGCACTGAAAAAGCTTCGCATTTTGCATCGTGCAACTCGCCTCTACGAGTTGAATGTCCCTCCGGGAAACCGTCTTGAGGCCCTGACGGGTAATCGAAAGGGTCAGCACAGTATTCGCATTAACGATCAGTTTCGAGTATGTTTCGTATTCAAAGATGGCGATGCGAGCGACGTCGAAATCGTCGACTATCACTAGGAGAACTATGGAGAGAATTCCATTCGCATACTCAATTCATCCTGGCGATATTCTCAAGACCGAATTCATGGAGCCGCTAGGGCTCTCGGCCTATCGCTTGGCAAAGGAACTGCACATTTCCGCCCCTCGGGTGAACGATCTGGTCCGAGGAAAGCGGGCGCTCACAGCGGACACGGCGATGAGGCTCAGTGCGTATTTCGGAACCTCTCCGCAGTTCTGGCTGGGGTTGCAGATGGATCACGATCTGTGGCTGGCATCGAAAAACAAGGCTCTTGCCAAGGTGAAACCCAGGGAACGGGCCGCGTAGCACGCATTAGCGCAGTTTGGCATCGACCGGCTGCGTAAAGCGGATTGTGTCGGGTGAGACGGCGCCTCCGGTCATCAACATGCTCATGGCCTGTTCCATGGTCAGGTCCGTTTCCGTCACCCGCTCCATGGGCAGAACCTGAAGAAAAGCGGATGTGGGGTTGATGGCGTTGGGCAGAAGCACAGCCGCCAGTTCCCTGCCCGTCTCCGCGTCGGTGAGAGTGCGGGTGAGAAAGCCTACGCTCTTCTGGCCTTCGATCGGAAAATCGATGAGCACGACCCGCTGGCCGGTGTCTTTTTTGGCCATCATGGTTTCGAGGAGCTGCCGGACCGAGGTGTAGACCTTGGCCACAAGCGGCAGGCGCTCCAGAATCGTCTCGAAGAGATTGAAGGCCTGGCGGCCCACGACCAGCGACGTGATGCGGCCGACACCGTAGAGAACGATGAGGGTGAGCAAGACGGCGAACAGGGACTCGAGCCAGGGCAGGTCGATGGTGCCGAAGAAGTGGACAAGCGGCAGGCCGGCGTTGGCGAGGGTCTCGAAGACCCAGCTAAAGACGAGCCAGGTGACAAGCAGAGGGCCAACGGTGATGAGGCCCGCCAGCAGGTAGCGCTGCAGATGACGGAGCATGTCTCCGAGGAAGCTTTGCACTCGATTCTCCTGCCAACGAGGATACGATGCGCATCCGACGAAGTAGTGCTGCTGGATGGCACGGGGACGCAGAGGTGTCACGCCCCCACTGAAGTCGCGGAGTAGTCTGGAAGTCGGAAAAGGATGGTCAGGGAATGAGTGAGAACAGCCAGGAGGTCTTGCAGCGGGAGCCTGCACAAGGAGCGAGGGAAGACGCGGAGTCGCGGATTGCGCGCGGACCGGCGAAACAGTCGGCGCCGGGCACGATCGCGAGGCCGCCTCAACGAGCGGAGAAGCGTGAGCCTCCTGTTGCCCTCCAACGCACAGCGAGCGCTATTCGGACTGTGGTTCCGGTGTTGCAGAGACTCCTTCCCTTGCTGGACGGCAATGTGGCATCGGCGGTAGCGAACCTGCTGCTTTCCCGACCAGCGGGTGCGCCGGCAGTCGACCTCGAACCGCTCGAAACCGCCCTCATGCGTGTGCGCGGCGATCTAGCCGTAATGCAGGACAAGAGCCTCCAGCAGGAGACCGCGCTCAAGCGCATCGACGACCAGCTGGGGACGGTGAAGGAGGCTCTGGAGCGGGCTGCGCTGGAGCAGAAGGAAGCCGCAGAGGAGCTCAGTCAGACGCGCAGGAGCGTCCGCGTCTTCGCGGTTCTGGGGGCTGTCCTTCTGGTGATTTCGATCGGTCTGAATGCGACGCTGTTTCTCTATATGCGGGGGATTCTTCGCTAAGCAATCTCAGTGCGCAAGGGCACCGAACTGAGGCACTTGGGGACGATCTGCGGGGCGGTCGAACCATTCTTTGTGCTTTTCCGAGTCAATTTCTATTTAGTAGACATTGTTTTCCATAGGATAAAAGCGATTTCGCCGTTTTTGGCTCCCTTTTATGGGGTTCGTGCGACGGGACATTGCCAGTCGTGTTTTCGGGGGGCTAGTATTCCCCACAGTTCGATTTGGAAATTTCGTTGCCAGCTCGACAATGCAGTTGTTCCTGAGTTCACAGAGCTTCACTAACGGGCGGCGCTTACCGGCGTTCCGCGCACGGAGTGTAAAGTCATGGCATGGTATGCCTACTGCATCGGTGAAAAGCAAGCTTTTCCAGAACTAGCCAGACATCGAAAACCTGTTCCATTGGAATCCGTCCATGGGGTCAGCGGAAATCAGGTTTTTCTCTATCCCGCAAGCGATCTCGCCATCATCGTCAGCGAGCATAACCCTTCAGAAGCCTTAAGCCAGAAAGCCGGCGTGGATCACGCCCGGGTGATCGCGGACTGTTTTCAGCATTCCACGGTACTTCCCTTCCGGTTTGGGACGGTCTTTAGCGACGACGAGAGCCTGCGGCGGTCGATTCGGTCGAATCAACGTCAGTTCGTCTCGAACATCGACAAACTGCGCGGCAAGGCAGAAATGCACCTGAAGATTTTTGTGGACGACTGCTGCACCAAGGAGATCGGACGGGTTCTCTCGACCGACACGGTGGGACGGGGGTATCTGTCGAACCTTCGCGAGACAGCATCCCGGCAGCGTGAGAGACAGACACGGGCACGGGCGGTGAGCTTCCAGATGCACCGGCTGTTCCTGCCTCTGGACGAAGAGGTGAGCTGCCGCCTGACCGAGAACGGCAAGATGGTGCTGGATATTGCCCATCTGATCGAACGCAAGTTTATCGAGCGGTATCAGAACAAATTTGCCACCACGAGCGCGCTGCTGCGCGACTGCCACATGCAGCTTTCGGGCCCGTGGCCGCCCTATCACTTTGTGCATCGCCTGACGCGCGGCACGCACACGCAGCATCCGGCAGCAACGCCCGTGGCTGCGCCTGCAGTGGTCGCGAGTATGCCTGAGCTGGTGGCGATGGCGTAAAGCAGAATCGTCGATTGGTATGAAGGACCCCGGCTGAGGCCGGGGTTCTTGTTTGAGGACGGTCACCCCAGCAAGCGTTTGATGCCGGTCGTCAAGGTTTCGCGACCGGCGGTGCGTACGCTGGGCGCTGGGGTGTCAGAGACGCTGGCGGTGTGGGTTCGGCTGGAGCAGCATCCAGGGTCTTGCGATCGAGATTGACTGCGCCCATGCGGCCCCCATCTGTGTCCTCGACAACCACCCGAACGCTTCGAGTTCTGCGCGGAAGGCGCAGAGAGACCGGAACGCGCGAGACAACCGCAGGCAGCTTCGCAGGATCGGGGTTCGTCGAGGTCAGTTGCAGGGTTTCGATCTTCGAGGCCAGGATGTTTTGGACGGGGTCGAGGCTCGCTGCTCCCAGGACCAGCGTCGCCACGCCTCCGCTGGTCGTCTGATCTGGTTGGAGCGAAAGGTTCTTCGATGCGACATTGACCGTGAAATCCACGGTTTGCGAATCGGGATGACGCACGACATGGGAGAGCTGCAAGTCGAGCGAGTTAAAGGCGATGGTCGACTGCACGGCTTCGGCAATGTTGATCATGCGCTGCTGACGCGGATCGACGGGGGAATTCGGATCGGGTGCGTAGTAGCCGGCCTTGGTTACGGCGTGCAGGTTAGGATCGCGCAAAGTGACGCGAATCCGGCGGAACTTGCCGTCGGACGGGACATCATGGGGCTGATAGGTGAGGGTGTAGTACTGCGAGCCCATGCGCTCGGATTGGGCAATCTCCGCATCGACGTCGTTACGGTTGAAAAAGAGCTTGCCGCCCGTCTCGTTGACAAGAACTCCGAAGCTGACATCGCCGGTGAAGGGATCGTTGTCGCCGATCTGCTCGTTGGAGAGCATGGCGCTGTAGGTCATGACGTTTCCGTAAACGGGCAGGCCTGGATAGATGACGAAGAGGCTGATCCGCGAGTCAACGAGCATGTTGACGGTGGAGTGCGTGTAGGCCTTGAGTTCGTCGGCGATCTTGCCGGGAGTCTGGATCGGACTGAGGATAAGGCTCGGTCCGCCGTGTCCCACCCAAATGATGTTCTTTCTTCCGGGAATGCCTTTGTTCTGGAGGGCGATCTGCTGGAGCGCGTCGTAGGATTGGGCGAAGCGCTCCCAGAAGAAGGATGCATTCATGCGTTTAAAGGGATAGGCAGCGGGCAAGTGATTCAAGGCGTAGAGCAGGTCGGAGCGGCTGCGCGTGAAGCCCTGGATCATCTCGAGCGAT
The DNA here is from genome assembly GCA_963778705.1 of uncultured Acidobacteriaceae bacterium. GTDB lineage: Bacteria > Acidobacteriota > Terriglobia > Terriglobales > Acidobacteriaceae > Telmatobacter. The sequence continues at coordinate 401,178 of CAVZVM010000004.1, read as the reverse complement.
TCGTCGCCGACGACCAGCATCTCGGCAGGTGCCGGGAGCCTCTCAGGCTGGGCAAGGAGGAACTGGCGCGTGGACCAGCGAACGTAGGCAAAGTCCTGAAAGGTGGAGTTGAGGAGATCGAGGACCAGGATGGTGGTGGGAGCTTTTCCTTCGGAGTTTTCGTCCGTGGATTTGGCGGAGAGAAAGTGCTCCTGGGGCGCTTCGAAAGAGAAGATAGTCTGCGGCTTCTTGTCTTCGGTGATGGTGAAATCGTCGCGGGTGAGGCCAGTGACGACGGGGCGATTCTTCTTGTCGAGCACGGTGACGTCGAGGAAGACGAGGGTGGACGTCACGCGCAGGGTGGGTGCATCCGGCGGGGACTGGCGCAGGTTCTGGGCCGGAGGAGTTGGGACGGGAGTCTGGGACGGCGATTGGGCTGGAGTTGGGGATGCGGCAGAGACGGTCAGGATGGATGCGATGAGGAAACCAGTAGATCTCGCCATGTGAAGACTCCGAATACACCCTTTCGATCCGGCCGGCGAACCTTTGTCTGACGGACCCACTTCTTAGTCGTGTCTTGCGAGCTGGAAGTTAGGCCGAAAAGGAGAATTCCGCAGTACAGGTGGTCGCCGTCGGCAGCGGCTCGAGGATTGCAGGCCCTAATTCGGGCTGGAGGTGCCGGCGCTCTTGTTGCGGGAGAGGACGAATGGTGAGATCGGGCCGCGTCTTAGTTAATACTCGGGCTCTTGCGGCGGCCGAGGACGAAGGCCTTGCGACGGGTGTTGGAGGCGTGGTCGATCTTCTTCCAGAAACCGATGAAGTAGTCGATGGCGGAGATGGTGGAGACCAGCACCGTGAAGTAGATCGCGGCGATCGCGATCCACTGGACGGGGATGACCAGATAGCCGAACTGCCAATCGTACCAGCGATGGGCGAGGATGGCGGAGACGACGGAGACGATCTGGGTGACGGTTTTGAGCTTGCCGAGATCGCTGGCCTGAATGGTGAAGCCTTCGGATGAAGCGATGGAGCGGAGTCCGGAGATGAGAAACTCGCGGCCGATGATGACCACGGCAATCCAGACTTTGACGACCGCGGGGTTGTAGGCGACCAGCTGGACCAGTGCCGCGGTGACCATGATCTTGTCGGCCAGGGGGTCGAGGAGCATGCCCATGGTGGTGATCTGGGCACGCTTGCGGGCAAGATAGCCGTCAAGGCCGTCGGTCATGGAGGCAAGGATGAAGAGGATCGAGGCGATCATCTCCTGCTCGCCGTTAGGCCCCTGCAAGGGGAAGTGCGACGACAGAATCCACAACAGGAGCGGGATCATGACGATCCGGCTCATCGTGATGGAGTTGGGGAGGTTCACTCGCGTGTGCCCGCGCCGGACAGGTCCGGTGGGTCCATTATTGCATTGGTGTGCGTGGAAGCGCGCGGTTGTGGATCACACACGCAAAACCCCGGTCATAGAGCCATCGTTTACCATGAACAGCCATGGTGCTGCTCGATACGCAATTGTCCGCGAGCGAGGTTTTGCGGACGTTTCACCGGGACGAGCCGTACCTGTTTCTGGGCGCCGCGTTCTCGACCGTAGGCATCCTGAGCGGGGCGTTCAGCCTGTTGCGGAGGCGCTTCGATCCCCTGCTGGTCTGGCTGGGGGTGTTCGCCTATCTCTACGGGCAGAGGATGTGGCTCGACACCGGCCTGCTGGACTTGACGCTGGCGGGCAACGAATTCTTTGCGCGGCTGCGCTGGGCCATCGATTTCATCGTGCCGATTCCGGCGTTTTTGTTTTTTGAGGCGGCGGGGTTGCTGGTGCGGCGCGGCAAGCTTCTGACGGCGATCATCTCGGTCGTGTTCCTGAGCCTGGCTGTGACAGTGCTGGTGGTGGGTCGGGTCCATGTGCTGCACACCATCAACAATGTGCTGGTGATTGCGGCGCTGCCGTGGGTGCTTGTGCGGACTTTCCTGCTGGGCAGACGGGATCACGACTTTGTGGTTATCCGGCGAGGGCTGTTCGTTTTCGTTGCGCTGGCTCTATGGGACAATCTTGGCGGCGCGCAGTGGGTCGGATTCTACGTCGAGCCGATCGGCTTCGCGTTTCTGCTCGGGTGCCTTGGGTATGTGGCGGCCCGGCGCACACTGGCGCGCGATCAGCAACTGGGCGAGATTCAAAAGGAGCTGGCGGTTGCTCGGAGCATCCAGATGTCGATTCTGCCCGGGGAGTTCCCTGCCTCGACTTCGTTTAAGGTGGCGGCGAAGTATGTACCGATGGCGGCGGTGGCCGGAGATTTGTACGACTTTCTCGGGACGGAGCCGGGCCGAGCGGGGTTGCTGATTGCGGACGTGTCTGGGCATGGAGTGCCGGCGGCGCTGATTGCCTCGATGGTGAAGATGGCGGCGACAGCCCAGAGGAGCCAGGCGGAGCATCCGGCTCTGCTGCTAGCGGGGATGAATGCAGCCTTGTGCGGGAATACGCAGGGGCAGTTTGTGACGGCAGCCTGCGTGCATCTCGATGCGGAGACACGGGAGATGCGCTATGCAGCGGCCGGGCATCCGGCGATGCTGCTGTTGCGGGGCGGACAGGTGACGGAGATTGCGGAGAACGGGCTGCTGCTGGCGGCAGAGGAACGAGCCCAGTATACGGAGCGGTCGATGCCGATGGAGCGGGGCGACCGGCTGCTGCTCTACACCGATGGACTGGTGGAAGCGAAGAACGCGCAGGGCGAGATGTTCGGCGACGAGGCGCTGGCGACGGAACTGCAACACGCGGCGAAGCTGACGCCGGCCGAGGCGGTGGAACGCATCATCGCCAAGGTGCAGAGCTGGGGGATCTCGCAGGAGGACGATCTGACGGCGCTGGTGTGCGACTTTGTGGAGGCCGGATGAAGGGCAGCCCCATCGATCTGTGTTCCGCACGACCGCGGTCACGAGGAAACGCTCCGAAAAGAGAACAGACGGTGAATCGACCCCCGGGGGGGTAGGGTGCCTTCCCTCGGTGCGAATCGGAAACCTTCTGCTTCCGGACTCTGCAATGATTCTACGCGCGGAGAAGGAAATACTTCGCAAACCGTCGGCGCCACAATTCGACTGGACTTGCGCTTTCGACTAAAGACAAGGCCGTGATAAGGTCCCCCTAGCGGATTTTTCCGCAAGTAGAGAGACCGATGCAGAGACGCACATTCGTCAGCATGGCTACGGGCGCGACGATGGGATTCGCTTTGAAATCTGGCGTTCTTGCCAGTGAGCAGGCACCAGAACATCCGGTTCCGTACCCCGATCCAGCTGTAGAAGTCGTTGATCCTCGGTTCGCGAAATACCAAGTCATCAGCGCGGCGGTCGAGCGCCTGTTTACGGGTGGGCGCTGGACAGAGGGCCCGGTGTGGATCGGCGACGGCGGATATCTCGTCTTTAGCGATATTCCCAACAACCGTATGCTGCGATGGCTCGAGGAAACGGGAGAAGTCACCGTATTCCGCTGCCCATCCAACTACAGCAATGGCAACACCCGTGATCGCGTGGGGAGGCTGCTCACCTGCGAGCACGACACACGCCGGGTGACGCGGACCGAATACGACGGCACCGTCTCAGTGCTGATGGATAGCTTTCAAGGCAAGAAGCTCAACGCTCCGAACGACCTGGTGGTCCACTCCGATGGGGCCATCTGGTTTAGCGATCCTGGCTACGGCATCATGTCGAATTACGAAGGACACAAAGCTGCTTTCGAACTCCCGGCCAACGTTTACCGGCTCGACCCGAAGACGCGCGTGGCGACCGTTGTGGCCAGCGATCTGGAAAAGCCCAACGGCCTGTGCTTCTCTCCCGACGAGAAACTGCTTTACATCGTGGATAGCGCAGTTCCAAAGCACCCGGACGGTCCGCGCCCGATTCGGGTGTATGACGTCGTCGATGGCGTGAAGCTGGGGAATGGGCGCATGTTTGTGAACATGTCCCCGGGTACGTCCGATGGCATTCGCAGCGATGTGGACGGCAATATCTGGTCCGCTGCCGGGTGGGCCGGTGAAAGCTTCAACGGCGTTCATGTCTTCGCACCTGATGGAACTCTCATTGGAAAGATCCATCTTCCTGAAACGTGCGCCAATCTTTGTTTCGGTGGCACCAAGAGGAACCGCCTGTTCATGACGGCGAGCCAGTCTCTCTATGCCCTTTATGTCGGGACGGAAGGCGTCCGGACGGCTTGATGCAGAGCTTATCGAGAGTCACCGGCCCACGCGAACACGCACAGAGAAGGAAATACTTCGCAAACCGCCGGGCGGGAGATAGCTCGAAGGGAACTACCGCGACTGAGTGGGAACTGACGGGTGATCCGCAATTCGCTCGAAACTCAGAAATGTTCCTAGTTCGGCTCGATGAGCGCCTCGGCCTGTTAACCGGCCAATCTCTGCCCATTTTCATTCAGATGGTGTGGAGTTTTCGCAACTCGGCGAGGATCTTGGTGAGGCGGTTGGCGAGTCGGGCAAGGCATTCGCGCTTTTCGCCGTTTTGGAGAGAGCGGCTGAATATCTCCAAAGCGTGTTGGGAAGTTTGGAAGGAGTCGATGAGACCATCGAGTCCTGTGCGCAGGGGAACGAGTGAGGTTTTGGGCTGCGGAGCCAGGTGCCTGGGCTTGGAGCGGGCCAGTTGGAACTCGCGCTGGATATCGGTCAAGGTCACATCGACATAGCGCATGGTCATGCCCGGATCGGTGTGGCCGAGCAGTTTCATGACCGCGGCAAAGCCCACGCCGGCGCGGAGCATCTCTGTTCCGTAGGTATGCCTCAGCTGGTGGGGGACAAGATTGGTGGGCAAGCCGGCAGAGTGACAGGCCAGATGCAGGTAATCACGGAGACGAGCGAGAAGAGATACTCGCGATCCATGCCAGGCCAGGAGCCGTCCGTCATCAGGCAGCGGATCCAGTGAACGGAAGAAGCGCAGGCGATGAACGAGATCACGGACGAAGGCATCGACAGGAACCATGCGTTCCGTCTTGAGCTTGCCTAACGGTACGTGGATAGCCCACTGGTTCGAGCTTATGGAGTGCAGGCAGTTATACGAGAGATCAACACACTCGCCGATGCGCATGCCGGTGTGGCGCATTAACAGGAAGACATTTCCGGCAAGATCGTTGCGCCGCATCAACTCCTGCTGTAGAAGCTGATCCTGCTCTGCGGTGAGCGGACGGGGCAGAGTCTGTGGCGTACGCGGAATATCCTCGCGCCGTATCAGGTGAGCAAGTTCGGCAAGCTTGTGTGTCCACGCCAACTCGTTCGAGATGGCGCGCAGAGCGATGAGGCGTCCGATGTAAGTTGGCGTAGCCAGCGGTGGAGTCTGTGCGCGCATGCGCGCCATCCATCCGAGGATGTGCGGATCGCGGCGCAGTTGCTCGAGGCCGGTAACCTTAGGGTGTTCCGTGCCAAGATACACGAGGAAACTGCGCACTGCGATGTTGTAGTTGCGTTCGGTTGCAGGACTGAGCGCGGTGGAGAGGGACTCGACGGCGTGGGTGAAGGCCGGAGCCAGCGGATGCTCGAGCGGAGGACGGCGCCAACGCTTCTTCACGGGGCGATCCTCGGCTGGGGATGGATGCACTGTGCCGCGGCGCGGGCGTACTGGAGATAGACGTCCTGCGGCGAGACCTGTACATAGTGCAGGGTGGTCTGGATATCGGCATGGCCCATCAACTGCATGAGAGCGGGAAGGCTGATACCGGCACGCACCATATCCGAAGCGAAGGTGTGTCGGAAGCGGTGCGGGTTGGCGATCTTTACGCCCGTGGTGCTGCGGTGATGGCGGAACAGGGAGCGTAATCCTGCCGGCGTCATGCGTTGGCCGCGCGCGGGTCCTTTCAACACTACGAACAGTGCCGCAGAGCAGCGATCGGGCCGCTCCAGGCGCAGGTAGTGATCGAGTAGTTGCGTGGTCTCCGGCGCCAGAGGCGGAAGGCGCATCTTGCTGCCCTTGCCGTGCACGCGGAGCTGGCCTTCGGATAACAACACATCATCGCGGTTCAGGGCTATGACTTCGGCCGAGCGCAATCCGTGCATGAGCATCAGGCCCACGATGGCCAGGTCGCGCGCGGTGTGGAAACTGGACCAGAAGCGTGCCACTTCGTCGACTGAGAGAGGAACGATGGTGAGTCTCGGTTCCCTCACGCGCAGTCTGCTGAGATCGAACCTGGGCCGGCCGAGCCCCAGTGGCCTGCGATGCATGTATACCTGATGAAAGCCGGGTGCGGCCTGACAGGGAGCATCGGGGAACTCGTTTCGGATAGCTCGATCGGCGCAAGCTACGCGGTCGTTGATGGTGGAGGCTGACGGCGGCGGTTGCTGGCTGGACTGGAAGCGGATGTAGTCGAGCAAGGTTGATTCGGTAAGGCCTGCCTCGGAGATGTCGCCGGTATGATGAACGCCCTCCCACCAGCGCACGAAGTGCAATAAGCTGTGCGCATAGCTGTACAGGCTGGTGTTCGCAAGTCGACGCACATACTCACGATCCAGGTAGCGGTTGATCCAGCCCACGCCTTTACCTGTCCCTTGTTCGATCACGTAAATGGGGCTGTGTGCACCTGACGCCGTCTTTTCGCGAACTACGCGGAACTTCATGGCTCTGCGGCCTCCAGAAGAGACTGGAACTGACGTGCATCTCCACCACCAACGAAGAAGGAGTTGGGATCTTGACCTTCAGGCAGGAGAACCCGACGAGTGGATATACCATGAGCGGCAAGCCGATGGGCCAGCTGTTCTGCTGCTTGCCTGCCACTCTGGTTGGCATCATCATCGAACGCGATATAAACGACGCGTGGGCCGTCACTCAGCTGGCCGAACTGGTCAGCGTTAAGATGCGTGCCCAGCGAGCAGGTCACGTTGGAAAAGCCCGCCTGTCGCAACGCGGCATAGTCGAACAGGCCTTCGACAAGAATCACCTCAGAGCAGCACCGCACCTTCTCCCACGCATACAAGCCACCCTTGCCGCCGGGCAGGAAGCGATGTGCAAAGGCGGTGACGATGCTGCGGCCGTAGAGGTTGACGATCTGCTCGCCCTGGTACAGGGGAAAGACGATGCGCTGATAGAGAGCATCTGTACCCTGAGCGTTGATCAGGCCAGCTTCTCGCAGCACCGAGAATGAATGGCCTTGGGTCGTGAGATGGTGGCGCAAAACTCCGCCGGGCGCATAGCCGATACGAGACTCCCGAATCAGAGAAGGATCATGAAGTCCGCGTTGACGCAGATACTCAAGCGCGTCCGGATAGTGATCCAGCTGCCGCTGATAAAACGCGGCTGCTTGCTGAAGTAACGCGATCCCAGTAGCTTCTCGATGAGCCTCTGGATCCAGATAGGCGAGGCTCTGACGGAAAGATGCTTGGCGGGATAACTGGACGAAGCGAATCAGATCTCCGCCCTGTCCGCAGCCATGGCAGTAGAAGACATCCTTGCGCGTGTTCACATAGAACGACGGCCGACTCTCCTTGTGCAACGGACAGAGTCCGACATACTCGAAGCGGCCCGCCCGCCGGCTTGTCCAGTTCTGCCGCCGCAAGTACTCCAGCAACGGCAAACGGCCCTTGAGTGTTTCCACATCGTGGCCCACGGCGCTTCTTCGCCTCCGCAACCCAGTCTGGAACCACTCCTGTCTTGTTCCCAGGCAAGGATGGTAGGCGAGCCAACTTTTTTACAAACGCAAGGGCCAGAGGATCTCCAGAGCCGAAGCCATCCAAGGCAACGCCACCGCCTTCGGATCGCTATCATGACCTCGCTGAAGCCAGCGAGCTATGCAAGCCGTAGTCTGCCGAACGAATGAAACTGCCGGCTCAGAACAGTCCAGACCTCGCGACCAGCGACGCAGTGTCGAAGCATCGGGCAGACGATCACCATCCTTCAGCGTGGGTGCAGCCTTCTCCCACGAACAGTGTTCCTTGAAGCGCCGCCACAGCGCCTGGAAGCGGGCCAACAAACTGAAGTGGGTGTACGGAAGAGAAAACAACGGAAGGAATGTGAACGTCTTCCCGCAAATCGAACAGCGACCACGCCGAATCCCGATCCAGTCGTGATACTCGTCGTGCGCCTGCTTGCGGCGACGCCCGTGCCCAACAATCGAATCGCGCTTGCAGATCGGACACAAGCGTATGATGATCTGGTCGCAGTCGTTGGCCCAGCAGGCAGCAAGCTGCTCCAGCCCGGCCGACACTGGGACAAAGAGGATCGTTACCTCAAAGGGGCTTCGCTGTCCGACGTTGACCCGCCAAGATCGCAGCCGGCTGCGAAGCTCCTCCTCCTGAAGAAAATCCAACTGAAAGAAATATAACTTCTTACTCGCAGCCGCGATCGCATGGCTCAGCTTATTGGCCGGTTATCCCCCTGTTGGCAACAGTTGACTCTTCTCTGTCGCGTGTGCCACGGCAATTCGCTAGTCCGTCGCAGTGTCAAACTTGAAATGAGACACATCTGGCCTCGATAAAAAGGGCCGTAAAGTCGCCGAATCTGCTGTTCGGATTCGAACAGTGGTCGACCTCATGATGAACGTGCGCTCCGGGGCAAGTTCCGGAGGTGGTGCATTTTCAACGAAAGTTAGAATGCCACTTTGGTATCCAAATTGCCTGGACGTTGCCTGGACGATCATTTCTATCGGCTTGTAACGGAGGTTCCTTGCGAATCATTGTGACGCTAGTTCTATTGGCAATTCTTGGGTGTTCTGATGCAGTTGCAGAAGATTGCAGCGTTGGACGGAAGGTCGACGTAGGCGGATATGCGCTGTGGATGCAAAGCAGGGGAAATGGAACCCCAACGGTTGTCTTCGAGAGCGGCGGCGGGGAGGATTCAAGCGAATGGTCCAATATCGAACCTGTCATTCGAGAACGAGCAACAGTAAGAACTGTAGTCTACGACCGCGCAGGTTTGGGGAAAAGTGACCCTAATCCGCGCCCTTATCGGATCGAAGATGAGGGCACGGCGTTACGACGCGCTCTCGATCAATGCGACATGCACGGGCCCATCATCTTAGTGGCTCATTCCTACGGGGGGTTCATTAGCGAGATCCTCGCCTCTGATGACAAGCGAGTCAGGGGTCTCGTGTTGGTAGACGCGAACATCCCTTCTTTTTTTGACGATAAAGAAGCGGCAGCCATCTCCGCGCGTTATACACCTCTGGCCAGAGATCTAATCAAGGAAAAGCCCGACCTGGGCCGCAATCTATTCCGCCAGGATCAAGCCTATCCGGCTACTGCACGTTACATGCGCAACATACACGTACCGTTGAATCTCCCTGTAATCGATATCACTGCTGAACATACCTGGGTTGACACACCAGACGAGGTTGCAGCGATGCGCCGCGCGCACTCTGAGTTCGTAACCGCATCCCCAGACCGTGTGGCGATCTTTGCCAAAGGGAGCGGGCACTACATATCCCGGGACAGACCCGCCGTCGTGATCGACGCCGTACTCCATCTCGTTTCAGAAATACAAAAAAATCGGTAATGAAGCGTTGGGTCCACAGCAGGTCCTGAGAAATGTCTTCTTGGCTTCGTAGCCACGCCAAAGGGAATTAACACGTAAGCAAATCTGTTCTTAGGTTCCCTCACGATTCGCGCATAATCGCCGAGTCACTCACTGGCTCACTGGTCCAGAGACGGGCGGAGCGAATTACCCCCCTCTACCGGCAGTTACTTCCCATCAATCTCCATGGTGATTCTGAAGCAAAACGGGCCGCGCGAGGCGACCCGTTTCTGTGATGGCTACGACGGCGGCTACGCGTAGATGCCGCGCTGTTTGATGGTGAAAGAAACGCGATCGATGGCGAGCATGTAGGCCGCGATGCGGTTGTTGACGTTGTGGGCTTCGGCGTAGCGAACCACATCCTCGAAGCTGTCGCGGAGGATGGTTTCGAGCTGCTCGTTGACGATGGCTTCTTTCCAGAAGTAGCCCTGGCGGTCCTGCACCCACTCGAAGTAGCTGGCGGTGACGCCGCCGGAGTTGGCGAGGATGTCAGGCACGATGAAGACGCGCTTCTCGGCGAGGATCTCGTCGGCAACCGCGGTGGTGGGACCGTTGGCGCCCTCCACGATAATGCGTGCCTTGATTTTCTCGGCGTTGCGGCTGGTGATGACGTTCTCGGTTGCGGCAGGAATGAGGATGTCGCAATCGGAAACGATGAGTTCCTCGCGTCGGCGTGGCCTCGGCGCCGCGGAATCCCAGAATGGTTTCGTTGCGGTACTTGTATTCGCAGAGCTGGTGGATGTCGATGCCGTTGGGATTGAAGAGGCCGCCGTCTTTCTCGGCGATGCCGACGATCTTGTAGCCGTGCTCCTGCATGAGGCGCGCGGCGTTGGAGCCGACGTTGCCGAAGCCCTGAATTACGACGCGGCAGCCCTCGATGGGCAGGTTGAGATAGCGCAGGCTCTCGTCGCAGACCACCATGACGCCGCGGCCAGTGGCCTCGACGCGGCCGCGCGAACCGCCGATATTGAGCGGCTTGCCGGTGACGACGCTGGTGACGGTGCGGCCCATGTGCATGGAGTAGGTATCCATGATCCAGGCCATGGTTTGTTCATTGGTGTTGACATCGGGAGCAGGAACGTCTTTCTCGGGTCCGATGAAGTCGATGATCTCGGCCGTGTAGCGGCGGGTCATGCGCTCGAGCTCGCCCCGGCTCATGCGGTGCGGATCGCAAATGACGCCGCCCTTGGCGCCGCCAAAGGGGATGTTGACGACGGCGCACTTCCAGGTCATCCAGCTGGCGAGGGCGCGGACTTCGTCGAGGGTGACATCGGGTGAGTAGCGAATGCCGCCCTTGGCCGGGCCGCGTGCGATATTGTGCTGTACGCGGAAGCCGGTGAACATTTCGATACGACCATCATCCATGGTCACAGGAAAGTGAACGATAATTTCGCGGGCCGGAGTCCGCAGAAGCTTCCAGAGACTCTCATCGAGGTTGAGCTTGCGTGCCGCGAAATCGAACCGTGCGCTCTGGGCTTCCCAGGGATTGATCTCCTGGTCCAGAGTCACGGTCTGTGTAGCGAGTGCCATACGATTCTCCAATTCATTTTGCGGGCGGCGCATCTTTCATTAGACGGAAATAGCGCCTCACGGATGGGCGTAACAAATGACCCTGGTGCGCACACCAAGTCCTGTCTAAACGGCGGCCTTCCCTACAGGCCGGGGCAGGCAGGAGCCCAAACCCATGTGAGTCTAGGCCCGCTGGGAAACGGCGTCAAGCCTGCCCGACACAGGGTGGCATCCTTTTGGAACATGACTGGGAACCCCGCGAAGGACAGCGTTTACGCGACACCGGAGTGTGGATTTTCGTCCAAATTGAAGAGCCGGGCCAGCGCGTCTGCGACCATTGGAAGGCGCCGGGCAGGTTACCAGAGGATGCTGGGAGAGGCCTGAAATGCTGAAAGTCGGGCGCTGCGATTCTGGCTGTAAGCTACACTCAGCATAGCTCTTGCAGCTTGCTGCGTGACGTGTTGGTCTCTCACCCGAAGAGCCTGGATGTGCCCGCGGAGCGGGGAGAAGCGATGGCAAACGCCGATAGAGTCCTCGTTATCGACGACGATCACGTGGTTTGCGAGCTGGTCTCTGCCCTGACAGCGACGATGGGGCTGGACTGCGACGTAACCGGGGAGTCGGCCGATCTTCTCGACTCTGTATCTCCTTCAACATCGCTGATTCTTCTCGACCTGATGATGCCGGGCATGGACGGCATCCAGGTTCTGCGACTCCTGGGCGAGCGAAGATGTGGGGCGCGCATTCTGCTGATGAGCGGAATGGACAAGAGGGTGCTGGAGACCGCGGAGAAGCTGGCGCAGAGTCTAGGCCTTGCTGTGGTCGGCCATCTACAGAAACCCTTTGCACCGATGGAGCTCAAGAGCGTGCTTGAGTCGGTTGCAGCGATGGAAGCCCCGCGCGAGGTAACGACGATCCCTGCGATTGCGGTATCGGACGATCAGATTCGGGACGGTGTCGAGAAGGGCGAGTTCCTGAACTACTACCAACCGCAGATCGATCTGCACACCAGCCAGGTGATGGGTGTGGAGGCACTGGCCCGCTGGCGGCATCCGGAGCGCGGTGTGATTCTTCCGGAGAACTTTCTGCCCAGGCTGGACGCTTTGGGATTGATGGACGATTTGTGCTGGAAGACCGCGGAACTTGCGGTGGCCGAGGCCAGGCAATTTGTCCGGCAGGACGGCAAGCCGCTTCGGCTCTCGATCAATGCCACGATGCGGTCGCTGATCAAACTTGAGTTCCCGGATGCCCTGTTGGCGCTGGCGAAGAGATACGAATTCCCGGCGGACAGGATTACCGTAGAGATCACCGAGTCGCGCCTGTTGAATGAGATGTCGCACACCCTCGACGTGCTGACGCGGTTGCGCATGAAGGGCTTTCAGCTATCCATTGACGATTTCGGCAGCGGCTATGCAATGATGCGCCAGTTGCAGAATGTGCCGGCAACGGAGCTAAAGGTCGACAAGAGCATCGTCGAACGTATGCATGTGAACGACAGCGATCGGGTGATGGTGGAGAAGATCGTCGAGATGGGCCATGAGCTGAAGATGACGGTGGTGGCCGAGGGTGTCGTGAATCAGGCGCAGTACGACCTGCTGCGGGCCAAGGGCTGCGACGGAGCGCAGGGATACTGGTTCAGCCATCCGCTGGCGAGTGAGGCGTTGAAGAGCTGGCTGGCCACGCACGAAATGCGGTAGCGGCTCGCGCTCTCGGACCCCGCGATCCGTGCGCTCGAACGATACACTGTGGCTGTGAAGGCCACTGAAGAGCAGATCCACCCCAGCCGCAAGGAATTTCTGGCGCTCGCCAAAGCGCACACCCTTGTTCCCGTCTATCGCACCTTGATCGCCGATCTGGAGACACCGGTTTCGGCCTTCCTGCGCGCGGCATGGCCGGAGCGAGAGTGTTTTCTGCTGGAGTCGGTGGAGGGTGGCGAGCAGGTGGGCCGTTACACCTTCATCGGGATCAATCCCTACAAGCGAATCGTGGCGCGAGGTCGCAGGATTGCGATCACGGAAGGCAAGCGGACGACGCAGATCGAGGGCGACATTTTTGCAGTACTGCGCGACGCCTTGGGCGGACACAAGCCGGCACGGCTAGCGGGGATGCCTCCGTTTACTTCGGGCGCTGTGGGATTCTTCGCCTACGATGCGGTGCGGCAGATCGAGCGGTTGCCGGAGCTGGCTAAGGACGAATTGGGCGTACCCGACGCGTGCCTGCTGTTCTTCGACGAAGTGCTGGCGTTTGACCATGTGCGCAAGCAGATCTGGCTGATGGTGACGGCGGATGTCACGCTGGTCTCGCCGGAAAAGGCGTACGCGGAGACTGTTCGCAGGCTCGACAAGCTGGAGAAGCGGCTGGCTGGCCCGTTGCCCAAGCTGCGCAAGGCGAAGCGCGACGCAAAGCTCAAGGTGGAGCATCGCACGCGCAAGAAGGATTTTCTGGCGGCGGTGGAGAAAACGAAGGAGTATATCCGCGCCGGCGACGTTTTTCAGACCGTGCTGTCGCAGCGCTTCGATGTGGAGACGGGACTGGATACATTCCAGGTGTATCGCTCGCTGCGGACGGTGAATCCCAGCCCCTATATGTACTTTTTGCGGATCACGCCGGAGGGAACGTTGGGGGGATCCGGGCGGAGTTCGTCCAAGAAGAGGAAAGAGCCTACGGCTCCGATCGAACTGGCGGGATCGTCGCCGGAGCTGCTGGTGCGCGTGCATGACCGCAAGGTGGAGTACAGGCCGATAGCGGGAACGCGGCCGCGCGGAGCAAACGAGGCGGAGGACCTGGCGTTCGAGGAAGAGATGATGCACGACGAGAAAGAGCGCGCAGAACACGTGATGCTGGTCGATCTCGGCCGCAACGATGTGGGTCGGGTGAGCGAGTTCGGCAGCGTGAAGGTGGACCGGCTGATGTTTGTGGAGCGCTACAGCCATGTGATGCACATCGTGAGCACCATCGAGGGAAAGCTGCGCAAGGAGTTGACGGCGGTGGATGCGCTACGCGCGTGCTTCCCTGCCGGGACGCTGAGCGGCGCGCCCAAGGTTCGCGCCATGGAGATTATCGAAGAACTGGAGCCAGCGCGTCGCGGGGCGTACGGCGGTGCGGTACTTTACGCGGATTTTTCCGGAAATTTGGATTCGTGCATTGCAATTCGATCGCTGCTGGCGAAGGATGGGAAAGGCTACATTCAGGCTGGCGCGGGGATCGTGGCTGATTCGGTACCGGAGATGGAGTACGAGGAATCGCTGAACAAGGCGCAGGCGGTGATTCGCGCGATCAAGCAGGCGCAGGAGCTGTAGGGCGATCCGTTCACGAAAGCCAGGCGTTGCGGCGCCAGAACGGGCTACCGCAGAGCTTGGATGCGGCAAGCAGGAAGAGCACGCCAAGAACGAGGACGCCGGGTGCAATGGTCCAGCGACCTTCCAGGCAATCCAAGGCACAATCGAAGAGCTGAATGAGGCCCACGAGGGCAAGCACGTGTCCGAGGGCACGGCCAGCCCGGATGATCGCGAGCACGAGCAGAAGAACTGCCATGGCCAGGTTGCGGGCGGCAAAGTAGCCGGCGAAGACCTGTGCTGCGCTGTTCATCTGCGAGGCTCGTCCCACGAGCATGGCGGGATCGACCAGAGCCAGAATGGCACCGGTTCCCATCAGCAATGCGCCGACGATGACGACGATTCGAATCCACCAGGGCGCACCTCTCTTTTGATCGAGCATTCGTTGACCTCCACGACGGGAAGATTGAGTACCGGGTGCAGGGGATACGGCGCGGCGTGAAGGATGGTTCCGGAATTATTCGGCGCCGAAGAGGCGACGGAAGAAGTGGCCGATGCGCGTGAAGAGACCACGGCCCTTCTTGTGGTGCGGGGCTGGAGACGGCGCAGGAGGGATAGCGGGCGCGGCGCTCTCGGTTGCGGATTGTGAAGCCGCTGACGCCGCCTGATCGCCGGCGTTGTAAACGAGAGGCTGTGCGGTGGCTGTGTGCTTGCCTGCGTGGGCAGGAGGCGTTGCGGCGGGCGGCGGGAGGGGTGTGATTCCTTCGCTTTGGGCGAGCGGAAAGTCGTTGCCCTGGACCTCGGCGGGCGGACAGCCGCAGGGCTCCTTCTCCTGATCGACCACTTCGTGCAGGCTGCCGTGCTGGAACATGACGCGCTGTCCGGGTTGGACGCGATAGACACTGCCATCGAAGACGCTGGTGACGAGGACGTAGGGCGCATTCGTGCCGGGGTTATCGACACAGGTGTCGCCACCCTGGCCCAGACGGACCTTGATGTTCGCCGTTCCCGGTTCGCCGATGAGAATGCGGAAGTCAGGCGTAAGAATCATGTCGGCGTTGCGGCCGGTGGCGAAGCTGGCTTCGACGGCGCCGTGATCGATGGCCATGAGAAGGCCAGGCATTTCTCCGGCGGGAACGCTGGAGTCGGCAGCAAGCTTGACCGCAGTGGACGCACAGACGCGCAGAGTTCCGCGCTGGGGAAGAGAGACTTCCGTCGTGGTTGCTCCGGAAGTCACGGTGCCGCTGGCGGCAATGAACGCTCTGCCTCCGATAACCTGCAACGCGCCGGTGACCATGGCGGCGCTGCCGGGAACGCGGCTGTCGAGAGGCACAATGGCAATGGGATTGGCGGGATTGGACGCTGCCGGAACAGTGACGGCGGGGGCGCTGGGGGCGGATTGCGCGCTCAGAGAAGGCACGAGCAAAGCGGCACTGAGGAGGGGCAGGAAGAGACGCGCGTTGGCCCAGACGAAAGGCTGCTTCACGCTACATTTCCAGGAAGTTCTTGATCATCTGGTGGCCACCCTGCGTGAGCACGCTCTCGGGGTGGAACTGGACGCCCTCAATGGGGAATTTGCGGTGACGGAGGCCCATGATGACTGTGCCACCGGCCGTACCCTTTCCGTTGGCTTCAGGCGTGCGCGCGGTGACCTCGAGATCGCGGGGGAGTGAGTCCTCTTCGACAATCAGCGAATGATAACGCGTGCAGGTGAGCGGTGTGGGCAGGCCGGAGAAGACACCCGCGCCATCGTGATCGATGTTGCTGGTCTTGCCGTGCATCAGGTGGCGGGCGCGGACGACCTTGCCGCCGAAGGCTTCGCCGATGGCCTGATGGCCCAGGCAGACGCCCAGGATGGGAGTCTTGCCCGCCATGCGCTGAATGAGTGGAACGAGGATGCCGGCTTCGCCGGGCGTGCAGGGGCCGGGCGAAAGCAGAATCCGGTCCGGCTTGAGAGCTTCGACTTCGTCCACGGAGAGCTCGTCGTTGCGACGGACAACAACTTCGGCACCCAACTCGCCCAGATATTGCACGAGGTTGTAGGTGAAGGAGTCGTAGTTGTCGAGGACGAAGACCATGGCAGAACCAGTGTAGCGCGGGGACTGCAGGCGAAAGAGGAGGGGCGATTGTTCGCGCGCGGCAACGGCGGAGCCAATTCGTACTTGACAAGTGAGGCGATTGGAGGGAATATGAGTCGCATACGACGCGTCGTATGCGACGCATAATGAACGGAGGAACTATGCATCTGAACGCGGGTGCGGCGGTTCAGTACACGTGGGAGGCATTGGGGCTGGTCTGGCTTGTGGGCCTGGCGTTCACGAAGCGAACCATGCGTTCGCAGGCTCCTGGAACGCGGCTCTTCAACCTGGCGCTGCTTGCTCTTGGATTTGCATTGCTCAGCGACCGTTGGCTGACGCAAGGATGGCTGGGCATGCGGTTTCTTCCCGCGGCCGATTCAGTGGCGATGGTGGGACTGGGATTGACCATGGCCGGGTGCGCCTTCGCCATCTGGGCGCGATTGACGTTGGGCAGCAACTGGAGCGGCAGAGCGACCGTGAAAGCAGGTCACGAATTAATTACGAAAGGGCCGTATGCTATCGCGCGTCACCCGATCTATACGGGGTTGCTTGGGGCTGTGGCGGGAACGGCACTGGTCAACGGAGAATGGCATGGGGTCCTGGCCTTCGTACTCATCGTGCTGGGCCTGATGGTGAAGATGAGCCAGGAAGAGCGGCTGATGGTCCAGACGTTCCCGGCGGCGTATCCTGCGTATCGGCAACGCGTGAAGGCGTTGATCCCTGGAATCTTGTGAGGTCGAGCGAGTGAGTAAAACGTCGGACAAGAGGCACAGGATAGCGACGCTGGCGGAACAGTTGGAGCAGGATCTGAGCGGAATACGACGAGCGCTGCGTAAGCCGCTCGAGGCGGAGGTCGCGCGGGGCGAGATGACCGCGCCGCAGATGGGCGTGATGCGCATTGTGGTGCGCAACGATGGCATCAGCCTGAAAGAGCTGAGCGCGGCAGTGAATCTTGCCCACTCGACGGTGAGCGGCATCGTGGACCGGCTGGAGAAGCGGGGAATGATTGAGCGTCGGGTAGAC
Organism: uncultured Acidobacteriaceae bacterium; assembly: GCA_963778705.1. Taxonomy (GTDB): domain Bacteria; phylum Acidobacteriota; class Terriglobia; order Terriglobales; family Acidobacteriaceae; genus Telmatobacter. Next base: position 383,825 of record CAVZVM010000004.1, on the reverse strand, counting down.
GCACAAGACGGGAGAATCAGCCGCATTTATCCGACTGCCGTGGTGAAGGAGTTTGTGCGCAACGAGATTCCGGCGCTCAGGCGCAGACCACTCGAGGAGGCGCTGGAGCGCGTGAGCCCGGCAGAACGGGCAACGATCGGAAGCGCAATACGGCTGCTGCGCGAGATCCTGGAGCACTCGTAGTTGGGTACGGTTGCGCGTTCCCCAGCACATCTGCAAGACTGGCGTTTAATTCTCTATGGTCCTTCACTTTCTGATTCAGGGTCGCGTACAGGGAGTTGGCTTTCGCTGGTTTGTGCATCGCGAGGCCAGCGAACTCGCGTTGCGCGGATGGGTACGCAACACCGAGGAAGGCGACGTTGAGGTTGTGGCTTCGGGGACTACCGAAGATTTAAGCGAGTTGCGCGCAAGCCTAAAGAAGGGTCCGCGGGGAAGCCGGGTAGACCGGGTGATCGAACATTATTTAGATGAGAAGGAAAGCAAAAATCTCGAATCTTTCCGGATTGAAGGGGCGTGGTGAGCGCGCACGTCGCAGTTCACAGTTCGTAGTTCACAGTTTACGGGCAACAACGACGCGCCCAGAGCAGGCATCGGCAGGTTCCAAACGGCGGACTCTATAATCGATAGGGAAGACGAACGCCTATCCATCTGTTCCCTTCCCGCATAGATTCAAGCGACAACTTGATCGACATTTCAGGAGTAAGCGGACGTATGCCCGAAAAGAAAGACCCTCTCAACGTGGACGCCTTGAAAGCACTGGTACGGACAGTGCCCGATTTTCCCAAACCCGGGATCCTCTTTTATGACATCACGACCGTGCTCAAGGACAAGACGGGGTTCGCGCAGCTCATCGACGCGCTGGCCGCGCACTACATTGAAGAGAGAATCGATCTGGTGCTGGGCATCGAAGCACGCGGATTCATCTTTGGGCCGGCCCTTGCCTATCGTTTGAATGCCGGGTTTGTGCCGGTGCGCAAGCCGCGCAAGCTGCCGGCGCCGGTAGCGCGCGTGACCTACGACCTTGAATACGGCTCGGACACACTCGAGATTCACATGGACGCGATCAAGCCTGGGCAGCGCGTGGTGCTGGTGGACGATCTGCTGGCCACGGGCGGCACGATGGAAGCCACGGTCAAGCTGGTGAAGCAGCTGGGCGGAGAGATTGCCGGGCTGGCGTTTGCGGTGGAGCTCGATTTCCTGAAGGGTCGCGAGCGGTTCGCCGAACACGACGTCTTCAGCCTGCTGCACTACGACGAGTAGGCACTGCGTGCAGCGGAACCGGGCCTTACGGCCCGGACGCATGAGCGACGGATTCCCCGATTCCTTTTCCCGGCGACAAACCTACAAATGGTTGCATAAATACCGCCGGGACGAGTGAACCCGTCCCTCCGGGGCTAAAGCCCTTGGCCTTAAGGCCCGCTCCGGCACGGCTGAAGCCGTGCCCTTTCAAACCCCAATTATGCAACCGCTTTAGCAACCGCCGGCGTTCTCGGGGACTGGCTCTTCGGCCACTCCGCCGGAGGCCGAGGCCTCGGCGTTCTCCTGCAGCATCTGCGCATCGGCGAAGCGATAGCCGACATAGACGTCGGTGAGGAGATAGATCGGACTGGACGGATCGTCTTCGATCTTCTTGCGCAACTGGCGCACGAAGGTGCGGAGATACTCGACCTCTTCCCGGCAATCGGCCCCCCAGACCGCGGTCAGGAGCCGCGAGTAGGTGATGACGCGACCGGCGCGGCTCATCAGGCAGTAGAGGATGTCGTATTCCTTGCGGGTGAGGTGAACGGGCTGGCCGCGCTTGGTGACGCTACGCCGTGCGGGCACGAGGCGGATTTCGCCAATCTCCATGGGTGCATCTTCGACGCGGACGGGCGCATGCACGCGGCGATGCGCGGTGCGGATGCGGGCGATGAGTTCGCGGATGCTGAACGGCTTAGTGATGTAGTCGTCGGCGCCAAGTTCGAGGGCCTCGACCTTCTCTTCCTCGCCGTCGAGAACGGTCACCATGAGCACGGGCAGGCGCGGTGCAGCCGCACGGATGCGGCGCAGGGTTTCGATCCCGCCGATACCGGGCATATTGATGTCGAGCAGGACCACGTCGACCTGGGTGGAGTGGAGCAACTGCAGCGCCTCCTCACCCCGCGACGCCTCGTGGATCTGGAAGCCGAGTTCGCTGAGCGGGGGGCGCAGGGCACGGCGAATGGCGGCCTCGTCGTCGACGATGAGAACACGAATGACTGGTTGATTCATCGAGCTTTCCTCTTTTGTACCGGAGCGGGGATGGCTGCGTAAAATGTCGTGCCTTCCTCTTCATCGCTGGTGACCCAGACATACCCGCCATGAATGAGGGCTGCGCGCTTGGCAACGGCAAGACCGATGCCGGTTCCGGGTGCGCGGTTGGAGGCGTTGGAGGAACGATAGTAGCGGTCGAAGATGCGCTCACGGTCGGCCATGGGGATGACGGGACCAAAGCTGTGCACAGAAAAGATGACCTCGGCGTGAAGCTGCAAAACGCGGATGGTGATGGCGGTGCCGAAGATCGAATACTTGCAGGCGTTGTCGATGTATTGCGTCAACAGCATCACGATCAGCTGCCGATCGCAGGTGAGAACCAGGTTTTCATCCGGTATTTCGATCACGACCTTCATGCTGGCAAGACGTTCGCTGAGGCTGGCCACAACATCTTCGATGAGCGGCCTGACGCTGTGGGGGTGTGCGTCAACGGAAACTTCGCCGGCATCGAGGCGGGCGGTGGTCAGCAGGCGCTTGGTGAGTTCGCTGAGTTGCCCGGCTTGTTCGTCGATGAGGGAGACCAGCTCGGATTGCGCCGGTGACAGACGTCCCATCTCGCTGAGGCCGGTACTGGCAGCGCGGATCGCGGTGAGCGGCGTTTTGTAGGCGTGGGCCAGGCTGTCGAGCACGGTGGCGCGCAACTGCTCGGTACGTCGCTCGGTTTCGATGCGGCTCTCATTGGCAAAGGCGCGATAGCGGTCGAAGGTAATGGCGATGAGCGACGCAATGGCGTTGTTGGTGAGCGGGCTTGTCTCGCCTCGGACCACAAGGCTCCCGATCGGTACCGCGCCGAGGCGAACCACGCGGCGGCTGATGCCGGTTTCCAGGTCGTCATCGGAGGTTTCAAAATAGTAGACGTTTTGTGCCAGCTCCTGCGGATCTTCGTTCCAGAAGCCGGCCTGATATATCTCATGCAGGTCGGCATCGAAGACAACGACTGCCTCGAGGGCGAAGATGTCATGCACCAATTCGGCCAGCTGGAGACCCGGTTCGACGTGCAGATTCATCTGCAGGGTGCGCCGCGTGAACTCGTAGAGGTCGTGCATCTGACCGCCCCACGACTCGGCTTCCTTGGCGTGCTCGTTGACGCGCGCGGAGAGCCGGCTGACCAGAAGGGCGGTGAGCACGAAGGCCAGAAGGGTGACGGAGTTGGCGGGATCAGCAGCGGGATTGAAAGCGGCCTGGCGAGCGGTAAAGTAGCTTTGCACGGCGACGGCCGAGAGCGATACGACAACAGCCTGCCAGAACCCGCAGAGCAACGCTGTGGGAACAACAATCAGCAGACAGAGGAGCGCAGAAACAGGAAGCAGCCACTGGAACCAGTGCGCGAACAAGCCGACGAAGACGACTGCCACGATGCCCAGCGCCGACTCCAGCGTAAACAACAGCGCTCGGGAGCCGGTCCCGCGATTGCGCCGAGCCGCGAACATGCGCAACGGAATGTAGGTACCAGACAACCGGCTAGGCCCTCCCGATTCGAGCACTCAGTGGAGTGCCTTCGACCTTGCAATTTCAAATCGTGTCGATCAACGCGCCGTGCTGTTCCTGAGGAGCGGAGAGGAGAGCAGGAAGACCCTGGACCACGGCTATTCACAACCAGAGGAGTCTTGCTCGAATTTTATCAGGATTTGATGTGATTCTTATGGGAGGCGGTGTAGGGGCGACGGTTCGGAGAGCCCATGAGTTGCCGGGAAAGGGCTCGAAAATCGCCGGAAAAGCTCATGAGGATATCTTTTCATCTTCTTCATTTTTTCTTTATGACGGGTTTGAGTTACTGATGTTAATCCGCAGCAACAATTGGTTCCCGAGTTGAAGACCAACAGACCTGGAGCCCTGTAAAGAGCGCCCACTCCGTCGGGAGCCTGCGCGACACAACTGGTTATCTCTGATCGGCGCGCGCACGCTTGTGTGCGGCCTCACGCCCTTGTTTTCTCTGAACGCTTACCGCGTCCTGCCGAATACCAAAAAACGACTGGAGGAACAGTGACGATTCACCTGAAGCGCCTTCTTTTTTCTCTTGCCAGTGCAGCCCTAACAACCTCGCTGACAGCCGTGGCACAAACCCCTGCCGCCGCGGCACCCGCAGCGGCTCAGAGCTCATCGTCGACGCCCGCCGCCGCACAGACACCGGCAGCACCTGCGGCGCCGGCAGCTGCACCCACGTGGAGCGTCGGTCCGATGGACATCAGCGGCCTGATTGACGGCTACTACAGCTACAACGCGAACCGGCCGAGCGATGCGGCCAATGGCCAAGTCAACGATCTCTACAACTTCAACGACAAGACGGACCAGTTCAACCTGAGCGAGGCCCGATTGACGTTGAATCACGATCCCGACCCGGTGGGCGCGCACATCGACGTGTTCTATGGACGCACGAACACGCTGATCAACGGCGGATCGCACGACCAGGGAGACTACATCGAGCAGGCTTTCCTTAGCCTGAAGCCGCCCAAGGCCAAGGGCTTCGAGCTGGACTTCGGCAAATTTGTCACCTCGGCCGGCGCCGAAGTGATCGAGTCCAAGGACAACTGGAACTACTCGCGCTCGATTCTGTTTGCGTGGGCGATTCCCTACTACCACTTCGGCGTGCGCACCTCGATGCCCGTATCGAAGGTGGACACCATCGGTGTGCAGGTGGTGAACGGCTGGAACAACGTCACTGCGAACAATGGCGGTGTGACGATCGGCCTGACCAATGCGTTGGTGAAGCCGAAGTACACCTGGAACCTTAACTACTACACTGGCCCGTCGAACACCGACACGCAGAACGGCTATCGCAATCTCATCGACACCACGCTTCTGTTGACGCCGAATGCGAAGTTCAACGCGTATCTGAACTACGACTACGGCCAGAACCGCGACGGGCTCACCAGCTCGGGCAGCGGAGACAAGAACCTCAACCACTGGCAGGGCGTGGCGGTTGCCGCGCGCGAGCAAATCACTGGAACCTCAGCACTCGTGGGACGATTCGAATTCTTCCACGATATGAACGGGTATTCAACAGGAGTTGCTCAGGAGCTGAAGGAGTTCACGGGCACTTACGAGTACAAGTGGGTGGAAGGCCTGCTGACCCGCGTCGAGTATCGACGTGACTGGTCCGATCAGAACTTCTTCCACAAGGGCGACACCAATATGGTTGATGCGCAGTCGACTGTGACGGTTGGGTTTGTCGCGTTCTTCGGACCGAAGCGCTAACAGCGAGGGCGCGGATAAGGATTCTCACCTGCATCCGCGCTCCAACCTGCGGAGAAGTCGCTGCTGGAGTTGAGCTTCTTCATTTCATCTTTATCACGGCGAATCTAGCCTTTCAGTTGTCCATCGGACCAGCCTGCACAAGCCCGCAATAAGACGCTGGAGACGGGCGAAATTGAACCGCCGGGAAGATCGATCGCCCGGAACACTGAATTTCAAATTTCCAGGAGAATGCACATGGCAGACCAAAAAGCACCGCAGATGCAGGCCACGCTCGGTCTCACCGGGCTGACCAGCAATGCAATGGCGCTCATCGCCCCCGGCGCCTTTCTATGGCTCACGTTCTTCATCCAGGCCACCACAGGCGTTGCGGGACAACCGTCGACGGCGCCCTCCATGTGGATCGGCATTTTCGCCGCGCTTCTGCTGTGTCTTGCCACAGCGGTCGCCTACGCTGAGATATCGAAACTCTATCCCGGAACCGGATCGAGCTACTACTACGCGGAACAGGCGCTGCTGTCGAAAGACAAGGCGTTCAAATATGCCCGCGTTGCGAAGTTCATCGTCGGCTGGGGCTCGCACCTCTACTACTGGGTATATCCCGGCGTGATGGTGGGAACCACGGGCATCTTCGTGGGATATGTGGTCGGCTTCCTGTTCCCGAACTTCATCAGCGGTTCAAATCCGGGACCGGTGTTCATGGCACTTGTGGCCATCGCGTTCTCGTTCTTCGTGGCGTGGATTGCGCAGAAGGGTGCAGGCGCGTCGACCGCGGTGAACATCGCCATCAACGTCGTGCAGATCTCGGCGCTGGTGGTGTTCAGCGTGCTGGCCCTTGGCTATCGCGCAAACCACCCGACGGGCTCGCCGGCTTTCAACTACGACGGCCAGTCGCTCGCGACCTATACCTACCAGTTTGCGACTAACCCCAAAGACGGTTCGGTGATCCGCGATGCGAGCGGTGTGCCGATGCCATTGCTGGACAAAGCCGGCAAGCCAGTTCCGTTTACGATCGATTACCCGGCCGCGGATGCAACCGGCAACATGCTCACTCATACCTCGGCGGCTTCGGTGGTCGGGGTACACAAGTACAGCTGGATGTTCATCCAGGCAACGGTCGCGATTCTGATTCTGGTCGGCTTCGAATCTGTGACTGCGATGGGCGGTGAGGCTAAGAATCCAACGAAGCACATACCAATTGCGGTCATCGCTTCGCTGCTGATTCAGGGGTTGATCTGCTACTTGTTTGAGTACTTCGCGGCCAACTACTTCCTGAACTCGGGGTACACGATGCAGAGCGCGGCAGGCTCAGCCGCTCCGATCGGCGACATGATGATCATTGTCGGCGATGCATTGCTGGGCCAGGGCCACGGCAAGTACTTCATGCTGGCAGAGGCGGTCACGGTGTTTTTTGCCCTGATCGGCACTACTCTGAGTTGCATGAACACCGGTGCTCGCGTGACCTACGCGATGGGCAAGGACGATGAGGCTCCGGAGCACTTCGGCATCCTGCACGCAGAGTCGCTGACACCCCGGCGCGCAATCTGGACGCTGGCTCTGATTTCCGCCGTGCTGGGAACATTGGCTGTTTCACTGGTCTTCGCCGATGCCAGCGCACCGACCGACGCGACCATCGCCGCATTGCCGCACGGCATCTTCTCGAGCTTCGGCTACTCGACGCACGACAAGCTGGCGGCCTTGCCCAACTCGCTGCTGACGATTACGCTGACCTCGAACTTCGGAACATTCATCCTGTATGCGTTGAGCTGCTTGCTGTGCATCGTGGCGTACTCCCACCGTGCCGATCGCAACATTTTGGTGCACATTCTGATCCCTGGATTCGGTCTACTGGCCAACCTGACGTGCATGGCCTTCTACCTGATCGGACCGTTCTTTAACCTGGGCACCAAGATGGAGCCTCTCTCAGCGCTGGGCATCTCAGCTGTTTGGGGCTTATATGGGGCCATTTACTTCCTGCGAGCCTCGAAGGCTAAAGGAAAATCGGTATTGCTGGAATCGAAGACCACAGTCACGAATTCCTAAGTCAACGTCAACCCGGGCAATAAGAACTGGGTGGCAGCTCCGAGCGGTCTTTGCGAAGGCAGCGGCGGGGCCCCACCCAGTAAACTTTTCAAAAACACAGTTGTCATTGAGTACGAGTCTCCCCCGCGAGTTCGCGGAAACCTCAGGTGGCGCCGCTCATGCTGGAAGTACAGTTCGGCCAAGCCAGCGATCCCGGCAAGGTACGAACCAATAATGAAGATTCAATGGGATCGTTCATTCCGTCCTCGCGCCAACAGGCTCGATCGCACGGATACTTGTTTGCCGTAGCCGACGGAGTAGGCGGTATGGATCTCGGCGAGGTTGCTTCGGCGACAGCGATCTCGGTGTTGACGGAGGAGTTTGGGAAGGCGCAGGGGGGGGCGATGCTCATCAGCCTGCTGCCGAGACTCATTACATTCGCCAACGCGGCCGTCCACGATCGAACCCTGGTACCGGAGTTCCGCGGCAAGAAGATGGCAACGACGCTGGTGGCCTGCGCAATGCGCCACGATCAGGCGATCGTCTCGCACGTGGGCGACTCGAGATGCTATCTGGTACGGGACGGCAGGGCCAGGCAGATCACGCAGGACCACACGTGGGTCAATGAGCAAAAGAAGCTGGGGCTGATCTCGGAGCGAGACATCGCTGTATCGGACGCACGCCATGTCCTGATTCGCTCGCTGGGCCCGGAGATGTTCGTTTCGCCCGACACCACGGCGCTTACCATGCTCCCTGGAGACATGCTGGTGCTCTGTACAGATGGATTGCACGACGAGATGAGTGCCGCAACGATAGCAGAGATTGTGAGCCAGCCAAAAAGCGTGGAGGAGCTTGCGCAGGAGTTGGTGGCGCGAGCGGTGGAGATCGATGGCAACGACAACACCACGGCCCAATTGATTCGGGTGCGCTCGGTGGAGCAGGTCGGCATGTATCGCGGACGGCCGTACACGCTGCCGTCGTATCGATGAAGGCGGGCTGGTTGGCTTGCGGTTGGAATGGGGTTGGCCTGTAGAGTAGGAACGTCTCCCACGGAGTAAGAACACACAATGGGCTTTCTGGACAGCGTCGAGGCTGGGACGCAAATCGATTCGTACCGCATCGACGCCCCGGTCGCGCGCAGCGGCATGGCCTCGATCTTTCGCGCCACAGATGTGCGCGATAACCGCGTGGTCGCGCTGAAGATTCCCCACCCCGATATGGAGGCGGACCCGATCTTATTCGATCGATTCCAGCGCGAAGCGGGAATCGGCGAGAGACTGAGCCATCCGGGAGTGATGCGCGTGTTTGGCGGGGAGAAGCGCTCCCGCGTTTACATGGTGATGGAGTGGTGCGAAGGGAGGCTGCTGCGCGACCTTCTGCGAGAGGGAAAACTGCCGCAGGACCGCGCGATCCGGATCGCCATTGAGATTCTCGAGGCCCTCGAATACATTCACGAGAACGGCGTGGTGCATCGCGATCTGAAGCCCGAGAACATCATGGTGGACGCGCACGACGGAATCAAGCTGATCGATTTCGGCATTGCCGGAGATTCGGCGGCGCGGCGCCTGACCTACGCAAACTTTACCGCTACGCTGGGCACGGCCGACTACATTTCACCGGAACAGGTGAAGGGCAAGCGCGGCGACGGGCGATCGGACATCTACGCCATGGGCGTCATCCTCTACGAGATGCTTACCGGCAAGCAACCCTTCACGGGCGCAACGCCGATGGAGGTGATGAACGATCGCATGCTGAACTATCCCACGCCGCCTTCGGTTCTGGACCCGACGATCTCGCCCCAGCTGCAGGAGGTTGTATATCGGGCTCTTGAACGCGACCCGATGAACCGCTATGCACGCGCGCGCGATTTTGCACACGATTTGCAGCATCTGGACCAGGTAGGTGTGGAAGACCGGCCCGAAATTCAGCACTGGCGTAAACGAAAGGCACAGTTACCCCGCAATATTCTGTACTACTCCGCGATTGCACTGATCCCGGTTGCGATCCTCCTGCTGATGATGCTGATTGCCCACCGCCGTTAGCGCCCAGTCGAAGAAAATCCTCACGGTTTCTTTATGAGCGAGGCTCTAGGATTTGAGTGAAAACCCACACTCATCCGCCTCTCAAGGAGAACCATGGCAAAGTACAAACTGGAATACATCTGGCTCGACGGAAAGACGCCGGTACCCGAACTGCGCGGCAAGACCACCATCAAATCGATCGACAAGACACCGACGCTGGCGGATATGCCGTTGTGGGGCTTTGACGGCAGTTCGACGATGCAGGCGGAAGGCAAGAGCTCGGACTGCATTCTGAAACCAGTGGCTCTCTACCCGGATGCAAGCCGCAAAGACGCTTTCATCGTTCTGGCCGAGGTGATGCATCCCGACGGCTCGCCGCACTCGACCAACATGCGCGCGACTGCGCCGGATGATCCGGATGTCTGGTTTGGCTTCGAGCAGGAGTATTTCCTCTACAAGGACGGCCGCCCGCTTGGGTTCCCCAAGGAAGGCTATCCCGGACCGCAGGGGCCCTACTACTGCGGCGTGGGCTACAAGTACATGGGGAGCCTTGCGCGGACCATCGTGGAAGAGCATCTGGAACTGTGCCTGGCCGCCGGCATCAACCACGAGGGCATCAATGCCGAGGTAGCCAAGGGCCAATGGGAGTTCCAGATCTTCGGCAAGGGCTCACACAAGGCTGCGGACGACATGTGGACGGCGCGCTACCTGATGATGCGTCTCTGCGAAAAGTACGAAGTGGACGTGATGTGGCACTGCAAGCCGATCAAGGGCGACTGGAACGGCTCGGGCATGCACACCAACTTCTCGACCAAGCACATTCGCGAAGTGGGCGGCAAGGAGTATTTCGAGGCGCTGATGACGGCCTTCGACAAGAACAAGGAGCTGCACATCGCGGTCTATGGCCCGGATAACCATCTGCGCCTCACTGGCCATCACGAGACGCAGTCGATCGACAAGTTCAGCTACGGTCTCTCCGATCGCGGGGCTTCGATCCGTATGCCTGTCAACTTCATCAAGCACGGCTACAAGGGCTACCTGGAAGATCGCCGTCCGAACTCGGAAGCCGATCCGTACGCGATCGTTTCGCAGATCATCAAGACGATCAGCGCTGTGTCAACTCCAGAGCTGGTCGGCGCATAAGGAAGGCAGTCAGCGCATCGGAGGTTCAGCCGCCAAAAAGTAACGAGGCTGGGCCTGCAACGTGAACAAATCGGGAACGATGCACGAACGGGCATGAGGGGGTCTGGGTCGCTATTACGCGATTCTTCTCTCTTGTGCCCGTTTTGCAGTTTGCGCCGCTTTTGTGCGCGGTGATAGATTTTGAGGTTGCCACTTTACCGAGCAAGAGGAGAAGCATGTCGACTGAATTGCGTAATTTTCTCTCCCTTTCGTACGACGAGCTGGAAGAACTGAACCTGCAGGCCAAAGCGGATCGCATGAGCCGGACGCCAATCGAAGAGATCCGCGAGAAGCGGTTGAAGTACCTGGCCGACCAGAAGCACATCAAGGCGGTGACGGTTCTGTTCAGCGATCTGGAGGGTCGGCTGCATCTTCTCGACTACGACAAAAAGTTCCTGCTCGGGGCCTCGGAAAATCTGACGTTCGACGGTTCCTCGATCCGCGGATTCACGGCGCAGAAAGAGAGCGATCTGCGCCTGGGCATCGACTGGAGCGCTTTCTACTGGGTACCTGCCGATGTGTTCGGCAACGGCAAGGTACTGGTCTTCGGCAACGTGATCGACAAGGATGGATCGCCCTACGCAGCGGACATCCGGGGCGTGCTTAAGGGCTACTCGGAAAAGCTGTACAAGCAAAAGCAGTACACGCTGAATGCCGCGACGGAGATCGAAGGCTTCCTGTTTGCCGGCAAGGACGCAGAGCAGCGCTACCACGAGACAGGAAAATTCGAGTTCATCAGCACCGGCGGCTACTATCACTCGCTACCCCTCGATCCGCTACGCCAGTTCATCGATACTGCGGCGGAAGTGCAGCGGGCGATGGGATTCCAAAATGAAAAGGACCACCCCGAGGTTGCGCCAAGCCAGTTCGAGATCAACTACGGCTACGCCGAGGCAGTAGCTGCGGCGGACCAGATTCAGCTCTACAAGCTGCTGTGCCGGCAGATCGCGACCAACATGGGCTACACGGCTAGTTTCCTGCCCAAGCCGGTGGTGGGCGTGAACGGCAGCGGCATGCACACCAACGTGTCGGTTTCGCAGGGCAAGACCAACCTCTTCTGGGACGAAAAGGGTGTGGAACAGCTGTCGAAGTTTGGCTGGGACTTCCTGGATCGCATTCTGACGCACGCGCTGGATCTGTGCCTGATCTTTAATTCAAGCGTCAACGCCTATCGGCGTCTCGACCCGCACTTCGAGGCCCCAAACCAGATTCGGGCGTCGGCTGTGGACCGCGGGGCGATGGTCCGCGTACCCATCGGCAACCATCGCTCGATGAGGACCGAGGTGCGTGCTGTGGCGCCCGACGCAAACCCGTACCTAGCGCTCTATGCGATCTTCAAGACGGGCGTCGATGGGCAGATTTCCGCGGACAATCTGCGCAGCGGCGGAAAGTATCTGCCCGACAATATCCAGCAGGCCATTGACGATTTCATGGCTTCGCAGTGGATCGGCGAGATTCTGGGGACCGATGTGCAGGGCCGGTATGGGGACCTGAAGCAGGCCGTCGCGAATCGTTCTCCGCGCGAGCTGGGAGCGATTGTGAAGGGCTCGGAGGTACAGTTCCATCACGCGGTGTACAACCAGTCGCTGTGGAATCTGTTCTAGCCCAGGGCTGGAAGTAGCAACGGCGCAGCCTAGAAGGCTGCGCCGTTCCTTTTTGCCATGGACTCGCGCTGATTACGATTTGACGTTGGGCAAGAAGTAGGCCTGGACGGCGCGCATGAGGGCTTCTTGATCGATGACGGGCTTGCGGCCCTCGTAGCGGGCAGCCCAGCAGATTTGATTGACCAGATCGCGGGGATGGCAACCGCGCAGTTCCAACTGCAGGGAGCCCTTAATCACCGTAATCAGGTCTCGCACGAGCTGTGGTTCGGCTTCGATCTGGTGATCGCGGGCGACGCGGCGGAAGATTTCGCAGAACTGATCGTCGGTGACCGCGCCGATGTGAATCTTGGTCTGAATGCGGCGCAGGAAGGCGGGGTCCATCAAATCGGATGGGTCAAGATTCGACGCAAAAACGACCAGCATCTCAAACGGAATTTCAATCTTGCGGCCGCCGGCCAGAGTGAGGAATTCAATCCGGCGATCGAGGGGAACGACCCAGCGGTTCAGGAGTTCGTCGGGGCGGATGCGTTGACGTCCGAGATCGTCGATGATGAGCACGCCATTGTTGGCCTTCATCTGCATTGGGCCAACGTAAAACTTTGTCGTCGGGTTGAACTGCAGGTCGAGCATCTCGGCCGTTAGCTCGCCGCCCACCATCACTGTAGGACGATGGCAACGGACCCAACGCAGATCGCGATTGTCCGGTTCGGACTCCCAGATACGTTTGTGAATCGCAGGATCGTAGACGGTGATGATCTGGCTGTCGACCTCGATTGCGTAAGGAAGCCAGATAGAATCTTCCGCCAATACACGAGAGAGCGTTTCGGCGATTGCGGTTTTGCCGGTCCCAGGAGGCCCGTAGAGAAAAATCGCCGCACCGGAGTTGAGTGCCGTTCCAAACTGCGCGAGCGTCTTGCTGTCGAGGACCATGTGCGCGAAAGCGCGCTCGATATCCGGTGGATGCACTTCGACGTTCTTCACACTTTGCTGGCGAACCTGCTCGACATAACTGGCCAGGGAAATCGGAGCAGGCCCCGCGTACTGGCTGTGCGAGAGAAGCTCGAGAGCGCGGGAACGCCCTTGCGACGTAATCGCGATGTACGGGATGTTGCCGGTCATTCCGGTGACTTCGCAGAGCAACTTGGCGCGCAGACGGCCGAAGAGGTCGTTGGCGACGTCGAAGTTGAGCCGCATGTGCTCGCCAAGATCGAGAACCGAGAAGGGGCCGGAGATGTAAAGAGATTTGAGGGCGATATCTTCGAGAACCGATTCGCGAACCCCAACCTCTGCCGTCGTGCGAGGTCTATGGTCGGGAGTGGAGAGCCGCTCTGTTTTACGAAAATCTTCGATGTTGAGGATATCTTCCAAAGTCGTGTCTCCGGTACTAGTGAAATATACCTGCTGGCTGCGGAGCGGAGCCAATGGTTTCTGGGGCTTTCCGGGTACGAAAGAAAGCCCATTTCCCGCGCCAGTAACGCCTGCTCCGCCGTTCACACGGGTACCCCAATGCCGTACCCTTCAGATAGAGAAATCATGCCCTGGAATGGGGGCGGGAAAGGTACGAGGCATCTTGAATCTCTTCGATTTGCACGGGAAAACCGCGCTGGTGACCGGTTCCTCGCGGGGCCTGGGCCTGGGGATCGCCCGCGCGCTGGCCGAGGCAGGCGCTCGGGTTGCGCTGCATGGCTCGCAGACAGTCCCGGCGGACGCGGCGAAACAGGTGAATGACGCGCAGCCGGGAGCCATTGCGGTGACCGGCGATGTGAGCGACCCTGCGGCTTGCATTCAGATAGTCGAGCAGGTGATGGAGCGGTTCGGAAGTATTGACATACTAATCAACAACGCGGGGACAATTAGGCGCGCTCCTGCCGCAGAGTACTCCTGGGAAGACTGGAACGTGGTGCTGGAGACGAATCTTTCCAGTGTCTTTCGGTTGAGCCAGCTTGCGGGGAAGCACATGCTGGCCCAAGGCAGCGGCAAGATCGTCAACATCGCTTCCCTGCTCACGTTTCAAGGCGGCGTCACGGTGCCAGCGTATGCCGCAGCGAAGGGCGGAGTCGGTCAGCTGACCAAGGCCTTGGCAAATGAGTGGGCGTCGCGCGGAGTGAATGTGAACGCCATTGCTCCCGGTTATATGGAGACCGACAACACGACGGCTTTGCGTGCCGATCCGGTTCGATCGCGGCAGATCCTCGAACGAATTCCTGCAGGCCGTTGGGGAACGCCGGCCGATCTTGCAGGGGCAGCCGTGTTTCTGGCATCGCGTGCCAGCGACTATATGCACGGTCATGTGCTGGTTGTGGATGGCGGCTGGATGGGCCGATAATTTGCGAGAGCCCCGTTCTACCCGGGCTGGTCCGAGTGTGTATCGTTGTTTATGCCTGCGTTGCGGCGAGGCAGGCCTTTGACGTTTGCATTTTCGTTTTAATTTTGTAGGGGAGCGAGAGGATATTTCTCCGATGAGCGTGTCAACAGAAAGTGGTCTGACCATTCGCAAAGACGCAGAACTGGATTTTCTTTCGCTGGGAGCCTTGGTGCACCGGCTCGATCCGGGCATCGTTCCCTTTCGCAAGGCCACCCAGTGCGCCATTCATGTGAGCGGCGGCGAGTTCAATGTCGCGGCGAATCTGTCGGATTGCTTCGGGCTCCGCACGGGGATCGCGACGGCGATGGTGGACTATCCTCTGGGCGACCTGATCGCGGAGCGGGTGCGCGCGATGGGCGTGAAACCGTTCTATAAGCATTTCGAGCACAACGGAGTGAACGGGCCGAACATGGCGGCGGTCTATAGCGACCGGGGATTTGGCGTACGCCCGCCGGTTGTGTTCTATAACCGCGCGAATGAAGCTGCCGCCGCGCTGAAGTCCGGCGACTTCGATTGGAAAGCCATCTTTGCCGGCGGCGTTCGGTGGGTCCACAGTGGCGGGATTTTTGCGGCGCTCTCGCCGACGACGGCACCGCTTGCGGCAGAGTTGATGCGTGAGGCTAAGGCTGCCGGTGCGGTCACATCGTTCGACCTGAATTTCCGCGAGAAGCTCTGGAAGATCTCCGGCGGAGCGCAGGGCGCGGTAGAAGCCGTCGAGCGGATCGTCGAGAACGTCGATGTGCTAGTTGGAAACGAAGAGGATCTGCAGAAAGGACTCGGAATTCCGGGACCGGAGGTCGCAGCCAAATCGAAACTCGATCCGAGCGTCTTCTTCGGCATGATCGACAAGGTTGTGAAGAAGCATCCGCGCGTGAAGGCCGTCGCGACCACGCTGCGCGAGGTGCATTCGACGAACCGGCATAGCTGGAGCGCGGTGGTCTGGATGAACGGCAAAACACACGCTGCGCCGACGGCGGAGCTCGATGTCTATGACCGAGTAGGCGGCGGCGATGGGTTTGCGTCGGGTTTCATCTATGGACTGCTGAGCGGCGAGACGCCCGAGGCTGCAACCAGGCTGGGATGGGCGCATGGCGCTTTGCTGACGACATTCCCCGGCGACACGACCATGGCAACGCTGGAGCAGGTGCGGTCGTTCGCGCGAGGTGGATCGGCGCGGATTCAGAGATAAGTACAGCGATCGCGCGCTACTCCCGGACTTTGATGACGAGGGCGCTGTAGGTTGTGCCGGCGGGTACGAGAATCTGATGCGGAACTCCGGCATTCACGGTGACGACATCGCCGACGGAAATGGCACGCGACTGTCCGCCCTGAATGCTCGTTCCTTTCGTTTCGCCGTCTGGATTCGATTTAGGATCAACGACCGTGCCACCAGTAATGAGGGTCGCGCTTCCCTGCTCGACGATCATCACGTCATCAAAGTGCGCATGAATCTCGGCGCCGCCGCTCGCGGTGCGTACAGAGATCTGCACCTTGTGGCTGCCGTAATCGGCGAGCGTCGTGCCGGCGCTGCCTGAGGCTGCAGCCTGCGTGCCGAGCGTTGCGAGCAAGGCCTTGATCTGCGCGGCAGAGAAGACGTCGGCTTTGCCGCTGTTTTGCGCGACGGCAGGAAGACCAAAGATTGTCACCACCAATAGAACAGTCATCCACTTCATCGGAGTTCCTCCTCAGCGCATGGTTTCAAGCGGCGCCGGATCCATGTCGGCGTAGTCCTGATTCTCGCCGCCCATGCCCCAGCAGAATTTATAGGCCTGCGTGCCAGCTCCCGCATGAATGGACCATCCAGGCGACACAGCGGCTTCGCGGCTGCTCATGATGAGGTGCCTTGTTTCCTGCGGCGGTCCCATCAGGTGCAGAATGCGGGCGTTCTCGGGCACATCGAAGTAGAGATACACCTCGGAGCGGCGCATGTGCGTGTGCGCCGGCATGGTGTTCCATGCGCTGCCAGTGTGGAGGTGGGTGACGCCCATGACGAGCTGACAGCTCCTGGCGCCGCCGAGATGGATGTACTTGTAGATGGTGCGGCGGTTGCAGGTCTCTGCGCTTCCGATTTCCGCAGGCTGCGCGTCTTCTTTCTTGACCAGCGTGACGGGATGGACGGCGTGGGCTGGGTAGCTGAGGAGATAGAAAACAGCCGGCGCTCGCTCCGACTCCGACGCGAAGCGCACGTCAGGATTGCCGCGCCCAATATAGAGCAGATCGAGATTGCGCAGCGGGTAGGACACATCGCCGACATGGATGATGCCAGGACCACCAATGTTGAGCGCGCCTAGCTCGCGGCGCTCGGTAAAGTAGGCGGCACGCAGTTCGGGCGTTGTCGGCAGCGCAAGCGGCGTCTGCAGTGGTGCGGCCATACCGACCACGGCTCGGTCGAGGTCGACATAGTTCAGATGAATTGCGCCGGGGTCGTGCAGACTTCCAATCAAGAACGCATCGCGCAGCTCCTGCGTGGTCATGCGCGGGTAACGAACAGGGTCGGCCATCATGTAAGTTTTCATGGCTGCAGTCTTGCCTTCTTTTCCTTCTCGGTTTTCAGTGCGGACGATGTTGCAAGAGCCATTGCACCAGCTCCTGGCCGCCGGCGAAGTTGTCGAACTGATCGTAGATTTCCGGCTTTTTACGGCCGTCGGTGTATTCGTTGTAGAGCCAGGGATCGACCGAGGCGAATACGGTACCGCGTCCGTATTTTGCCGACGCCATGACCACGTCGCCGCGATCGCGGAATAGCGCAACGGCGGGGCCACTGAGTGAGATCGCGCAGGTGTCTTTCATGTAGAGGCTGTGCGGATGATGGAAGAGAGGGCCGTTGCCCTCGACAGTCATGCGGCCGTCTTCCACATGTTCGCCGAGAATGTGATGATGCAGAACATCGTCGAAGTGGATTCCGAACTTGTCGGCGAGCAGATTCAGATGGGCCAGATCAGCGTTGGGAGGATCGTTCTCCATGAGAATCAGAATGCCGCCATCCTTGACCCAGGCAGCGATCTGTTCGGCGTCCGGCGCGATCATGTAGTGCGGATTGGGATTCTTCACCGGAATGTCGGGAGAGACGATGATGTAGTACTGCACTTTGCTTAGCGCCGCGTGCGTGGGCGCTGAGTAAAGCGTCTCGGTAGCAGCGCCGTAGCTTTGAAAGAGGTGGCCAAGGAGCGCGTAGCCGGAGTCGCTCTTATCGGACCACTTGTAGTGGAAGTACTCTTGCTGTCCGGCGACGTTCTTGCGCTGCTGGCTGTTGTACCAGGCGTCGAGAAGAACGGTCTGGCCACGTGCGAGCGTTGCGGTTGGAGCGAGATCCAGTTCGGTCGAGGTGAGAAGCAGTGCGCCTGATCCTGGACTTGGTACAACATCCGAATCCGTGTTGAGATAGGACTTCGAGAGCGCTTGCCAGGCTTTGACCGCTCGTTTGGAGTCTTCCGCGGGCAGAAAGCCGAGTCGCGCTCCTTTGGCCAGGGCGTAGGCAAGCAAGCAGGCCTGCGACGAAGCGATTGCCGGATGGGGCGATGAGTTCGAAGAAGTCTCGAAGAGACCAGTGGACTGGTTTTGCTGTTGGGCGGCAGTGTTGGCGATCCGGCTCAGAATCGCGATCAGCCTGGCGCGCTCAGGGCCATCCTGCGGATAGTAGGGCAACGCATCGACCAGGGACGCTGCGAGCCAGGCGATGCTCGTGTCCTGAAGATTCAACCTGGGTTCTTGGACGATTGGAGACGGCCAGTGTGCGGCCCGATCCCACTGTTCGAAGCCTCGCGTGATGTTCGCGAACTCCTCCGGCTCCTGAAACACAGAGGCGTATTCAGCGAGGAATGGCCCGGCGGTACAGATCGCGTCCGGAGGGTTGGATGGCGAATCG
Organism: uncultured Acidobacteriaceae bacterium; assembly: GCA_963778705.1. Taxonomy (GTDB): domain Bacteria; phylum Acidobacteriota; class Terriglobia; order Terriglobales; family Acidobacteriaceae; genus Telmatobacter. The sequence goes on along the minus strand of CAVZVM010000004.1, from coordinate 365,282 downwards.
CACGCGCTAGCTAACTGCGCGCGGATTGCGGCTGCTGCTTTGTAGTATTTCGGATCGAGCGTAACGCGGTAGAGGAGCAGAAGCTGGCGGGCAAAGAGTGTGTTCGCCGTCGTGCCCGTCGCTCCGATGGAAGCGTCCGCTGCGAGCACAGCGTCGACTTTTGCCTTCACGTAGCGAAAGTAGCCACCCTTCGCGGTGTTGTACCAAGCAGCGTCCAAGCCCTCAAGTTGCAGGCCGGTGTCTTCATTCCATGAGGTGTTGTCCTTTGCGCGGGACTGGAGGATCGTGTCGGCGAAGCGCTTGGACAGAGGCCCGGTCTGGGCCGAGGCGAAGTAAGCCGCACTCCAGAGAAGCGCCCCGGCGGCGAAGAACCACGATGCGCCGCTAAGAACAGAGTAGCGCGAGATGAACCGGACTTTTCCTTGCGGCCGCATCAACAGAACCCTTCACAGTACGCGATTCAAAATCCACTGACTACTGTAAACGGTCCAACCCATTCGCGTGTCGTTCCAGCGACTCAGCTCTTGCTGGGAGCTTTCAATCCCAGTTCGCGCATGGCAATCTGCAGGTCGGCCCAGGCTTCCTTCTTCTGCCTCGGGTCGCGCAACAGGTAGGCCGGGTGATAGGTGACGATTAGACGGGCTCCTCGAAGCGAGTGCATACGCCCGCGTAAACCGGCCAGGGGCTGGCGTTGGCCGAGAAGATAGGTGGCAGCCGTGGCGCCGAGCGCGACAATGACTTCGGGACGCACAGCTTCAATTTGGCGAAAGAGGAAGGGAGAGCAGGTGTTGGCCTCTTCCGGCTCGGGTGTGCGGTTTCCCGGAGGCCGGCATTTGACCACGTTGGCGATATAGACCTCTTCGCGCTTGAGCCCCATCGCCGAGATCATGTTGTTCAGCAACTGTCCGGCCCGTCCGACGAATGGAAGGCCCTGGGCATCCTCGTCGGCGCCCGGTCCTTCTCCGACAAACATGAGCCGCGCATTGGGGTCCCCATCAGCGAAGACGATCTTGTTGCGGCCTTTGTGCAGGGCGCAGCGGGTGCACTCGCCGATGTCTTCGCGGATGATGCGCAGGGCCGATGCACGATCTTCGCGCGGAGAAGCGGAACCTTCGGAACGGGTGGTCTGGACGGGCTTACGCGTCGGAATAGCTTTGGTCTCCTGGGATGGCTGTTTGGAAGCGGCTTCGCTCGCACTGTCCCCTGGTGTCTCGGGGGCAATCGGCTCCGCTTCTGTTGAAGTGGCTTCGGAATGCCAGAGACTGGCCGGGTCGACGGGACGGCGATAGAACTCCGTAAGACCAAGGTCGCGATAGAAGCGCAGGCGCGCGGCGATGGCTTGTTGAGTTGCGGGATCGAGCGAAGTGGGCAATCAGTTACTCCACGATGAGCTGGCGCCGTGCGCTCACAGGAGATTCAGACTGGCTCAACACCTGTTCCTGCGGCGTTGTCTGACTGGGGTTCTCGTCAGTTTCAACCAGCAGGGGGCGCGGCTTGCGGAGCGCAAGAATCTCGTCGAGGATGCGATCGGCGAGCTTGCGCTTCGGCATCTCGTGAAGCTCGATGGCCGTCGATGTGGTCAGGAACGTGGCGGCATTGTTGTCGGCGTCGATTCCAACCCCCTCGCCCGAGACGGCGTTCACAACGATTGCATCCGCACCTTTGCGCAGCAATTTTGCCCGTCCGTTCTCCATGCGATTTTCGGTTTCTGCTGCGAAGCCGACAATCAACTGACCGGGACGGCGACGCCGGACGACTTCGGCGAGGATGTCTTCGGTGGGCGCGAGCTCGATGGTCATGGGACCGGTGCGCTTGAGCTTGTGACTGGCAACGCTCTGCGGGCGGTAGTCGGCAACGGCAGCCGCCTTGACCACCAGCGTCGCATCCTTCATGCGATCGAGTACGGCGTTGCGCATCTCGTCGGCGGTTGTCACGCGCACAATTTCGCAACGCGCCGGCGGATGCAGCGCGGTCGGACCGCTGACCAGAATCACCTTCGCCCCGCGGCTCTGGGCTGCGTCAGCAAGAGCGTAGCCCATCTTGCCGCTGGAACGATTGCCGATGAAGCGAACCGGATCGAGAGCCTCGCGTGTCCCTCCTGCGGTGACCATCACGACTTCGCCGGCCATGTCGTTGCGCCGGTCGAGAACGCCGAGCACGGCATCGGCGATGGCTTCGGGCTCGGCCATGCGCCCTGCGCCAACCATCCCGCAGGCAAGGTCGCCGGTTTCTGGGTCGATTACGCGCACCCCTCGCTCGCGGAGTATGTCGAGGTTGGCCTTGGTAGCGGGGTGGTTCCACATGTTGACGTTCATGGCCGGTGCAACCAGAACGGGCGCCGGCGTAGCCAGATACATCGTGGTGAGAAAGTCGTCGGCGATACCGTGCGCGAATTTGGCGAGAATATTGGCCGTGGCGGGAGCCACTACGAGAGCTTCGGTCCATTGCGCCTCGCCGATGTGTTCGATCGACGACTCGTAGGTGCCTTCGGTCGAGCCGGTATCCTCCCAGAGAGAGGTGACAACTTTGTGGCCGGTGAGTGCGGCGAAGGTGAGCGGCTGGATGAAGCGCGTAGCCGATTCCGTCATGACCACGTGCACTTCAACAGCCCGCCGCTGCAAGGCGCGCACTAACTCAGCCGCCTTGTACGCCGCAATACCGCCTGAGACGCCAACCGTCACCCGCATAGTTAAAATTGTAGTCTGAGTTCCCGATCGCGGCGGAGCCGTGTCAGGCAGAGTTCGTCAGCTGCTCGTGATCCGGTGCGGTCCAGTGGGAGAATTTGTAGACATTGATGATCCGTACGACAGTACGAAGCGTATCGCTTTCGCCCATCAACGCCTTCACCAGGATCTGAGTCTTGCCGTTGTATTTGAAACGGATGCCACAGGTGCGAACGCCCTTTTCGGTCCATTCCTCGTAGCGAAGCTGGCGAACCTGGCTGTTGTCGAAGACGCGCCGCGCTACGACGAACGACAGGAAACGAGTCTGGACCACCATTTGGCTGTCGGTGATGAGGATCAATTCGCGGCCCAACAGAGTGCCGACCTTGACCTGCAAGCCACCGTCGATACTGGCCATCCCAATCGACATAACCGTGCAAGGATCATACCATCGGTTTTTTGCAGGAAGCTATGAAAACTGGCCAAAAACCGCGGTCACAGTTCGCAGAGCACAGGTAATCGTTACCGAGCTCCGGACGGGCGCACACCTCGATGGAACGGTGTGAAACGTAAGGCAGACCGACGGTTAGTTGGAGAGGATGGGGATTCCGCGGTCCTCGATTAGCGGCTTGGTTACGGGAACATCCTTCTTCACGTAGGATATCTTGCCGGCATCGATTTCATCCTGGGCGATCTTGCAGGCCTTGGTGGAATGGCTCTGGACCAGAGCTGCCGAACCGCTCTGCAACTGGCGGGCCCGGCGCGCTGCAACGAGGACCTTGCGATAGTTCGAGTCAAACTTGGTTTCAATCGTCATCGGAGTCGTCTCCAAAGGGAAGTTGTTGTTGACCTGAAGCGCCGTCGATCCCAAATGCCTCCAGCACCGGCTTTAGCCGCTCGCGCGAATTTTCAATTCGGCATCCCGCGGCGACCTCCAACACCCTGCCCGAGCGGTAGGCGATTGGCTCGCCATTGCGATAGAACCGCTCTGCAAGGACGATGGCCTCCAATTGCGCCACCGCCTTGTCGAGGAAGTCGTTGACCAAAATATAGACGTATTCGCGATAATTCTCAATTTCCTTCCTGGCTTCGCTTAGGCGGCGGTAGACTTCTTCATCGTTCACAACCCCCTCAGCGCGGCTGCGGTTGCGCAAACGAGTGCGCAGCTCTTTGGGCGTGGGCGGCAAGACAAAAATGCTGACAGCCTCGGGCATGGCTTTACGCACCTGGGCCGCGCCCTGGACATCGATGTCGAGCATGAGATCGCGTCCGGCACGCCGCGCCTCCTCCAGAGATTGGCGCGCGGTGCCGTAATAGTGATTGCCGAATACCTGGGCATACTCCAGAAACATTCCGTTGTCGCGCATGCGCTCGAACTCTTCGTGGGTCGTGAAGTGATATTCGCGCCCGTTCTCTTCGGAGCCCCGCGGCGGTCGAGTCGTCCATGAAATCGAAAAATCGACCCCGATGACCTGCTTGCGCAGCTCGCTCACCAGCGTGCTCTTGCCCGATCCGGACGGGGCCGAGATGATGAATAGGATTCCTGCCACTTTCTTGTCGTACTCCTCGATGTGGACTATTCCACGTTTTGAATCTGCTCGCGAGCCTTTTCGATCTCCGCCTTCATGGCCAAGCCAAGTTCCGTGATGCGCGTCCCCTTGCCGCCGACGCCGCCGGTCTTCGACAAAAGCGTGTTGGCTTCGCGGTTCATCTCCTGCAGAAGGAAATCGAGCTTCTTTCCGACTTCGCCGCTAGCCGCGAGCAGCTCGCGGAAGTGCGCAATGTGGGTATGCATCCGCGCCAGTTCTTCGGCGATGTCGCTGCGATCGACCAGAACAGCGACCTCCTCAAGAAGACGCTGGCGATTGAACTCGTTGCCGGTGGCTGCGATGAGGCGCTGGGTGAGGCGCTCCTGGTATCGCTGCTCGACTTCAGGACGCAACGCTGCCACGCCCTCTGTCGCTTCGGCGAGGCGATCGAGAGAAGACCGCAGAATCGCGCTGAGCGCCTCTCCCTCGCGCGCACGCATGGTCTTGAGTTCGCCGAGCAGCGGCCCGATCTGCTGCAGAACGCTCTCGGCAAGGGCAGCCATATCTTCGTCGCCATTGCCCCGGTTGTCATTCTGCAAGACGCCGGGCATGCGCAGGATCGCGTTGAGGTCGGGTTCACCGGGCAGGGACAATTCAGTACACGCAGACCGGAAAGCGTCTACGTAAGCTGCTACGAGATCGCGGTTGTAGCCGGCTTTCTGCTGTGTGGAGCGGTCGACAGAAAGCGTCAGCTCAACGTGGCCGCGCACGAGGCTTTCTTTGAGCGCACGCCGCAGTTCCATCTCCAGAGCATCCAGACCTGAAGGAATACGCAGCTGAATGTCGAGAAAGCGGTGATTCACACTCTTGAGGCTGAGGGTGTAGACCAGTTGGTCGTGCACGCGCACCTGGGTGCGTGCAAACCCGGTCATCGAGTAGATCGGCATACGTTCTATTCCCCCGCCTTCGATGAAATCGCCGGCTCGAAGACCAGCGGATATTGTGGGGACGGCTCAAGCGCTGCCAGGTCCACCGGTTCCGAGGTATCCATGAATTGAAGTTGATAGAGCCGCTGGTACGTCGGTGAGACGACAAGAAGCTCGTCATGCGATCCGATGGCGGTGATGCGCCCGCCTTCAAGCACCGCGATACGATTGGCGCGACGCACGGTGCTGAGACGGTGCGCAATCACCACCACAGTGCGATTCTGCATGAGGTTGGCGAGTGCAGCCTGCACGAGCGACTCGCTCTCGGCATCGAGAGCCGAGGTTGCCTCGTCGAGAATCAGGATCGGAGAATCTTTCAAGAGAGCGCGGGCGATGGCGATGCGCTGGCGCTCGCCCCCGGAGAGGCGGAAGCCTTTCTCGCCGATGACCGTCTCGTAGCCTTGCGGCATACCCAGGATGAAGTCGTGGGCCATGGCGTTGCGTGCTGCCTGCTCGACGAGGGCATGTTTCGTGTCGGGCTGGCCGTAGGCGATGTTGTTGCGGACGGTGTCGTTGAAGAGAATCGTCTCCTGCGTGACTTGCGCGACCTGGCGGCGCAAAGAACCCAGAGTCAAATCGCGAATGTCGCGGTCGTCGATGCGGATGCGTCCGCTGGTGACGTCGAAGAAGCGAGGGATCAGGTTCACCAGCGTCGACTTACCGGCGCCGCTGGGACCGACCAGAGCCAGCACTTCACCTGCACGGACATCGAGATCGACGTTGTGGAGAATCTGGTGTTCGCCTTCATCGCTGGAGTACGAGAAGCCGACATCCTCAAACCGGATCGAGCGCGTGAACCCCTTGAGGGTTGCGGCCCGAGGACGCTCTTTCACATCGTTCTTCTCGTCCAGGAAGGTAAAGATCGACGCCGACGCGCCCATCGCCTGCTGAAAACTGTTGTAGAACGAAGCGAACTTGCGCACTGGATCGTAGAGCTTGAAGAGCGCGAGGATAAACGTGGCAAAGATGCCGATGGTCATGCGGCCTGTTTTGATCTCGTTGCGGCCAATCCAAAGAAGCAGGGCGATCGCGATGGCGCCGATGGTATCCATGAGCGGCGAACTAATGGACTGGATGCGCACACTGCGCAGATTGGCGCGGAAGAGGCGACGAGCCGCAGTCTTAAAGCGGAGGATCTCCCAAAGCTCGGTATTGAATGCCTTCACGATGCGGTTGCCCGTAACCGTCTCGTGGGCGATGTTCTGGATCTCGGCGAGCTTGTCCTGTCCGGTGCGAGTGCGGGTGCTCACCTCGCGGCCGATCTTGCGGGCCGAAACGACGACCACGGGGATGAAAAGCAACAATGCAAGACTGAGATTTCCGCCGTAGTAAATGACGACGGCGACGCCTCCCAGAAACGTGAAGAACTGCTGCAGGAACTCGCCGATCACCGAGCTTACGGCGTTCTGGACGCGGTCGACATCGTTGATCAGCGTGGAGAGAATCGTACCCGTAGGATAGCGATGAAAGAAGCTTGAGGAACGGCGCAGTGTCGTCTCGTACAGGTCGTTGCGGAGATCGGTGATCATGCCGAAGCCGGCATAGTTCACCAGATAGGTGCCGGTATAGTCGCAGAGGCCCTTCAGAACGGTGGACGCGACCAGAGCAATAGCGACTACCGTCAAATCGTTGTGCCGGTGAAGGTAGGAGAAAACCAGGTTCTTGAGCGCCCCATACCAGGCGGTTCTGCCAGGCATCGGAGTAGCGCCGACAAGACCTGGGTGCAGTACGTCATCGAAGATGGGGACGAAGAGGAGGAGCCTGAAGTTATCGAGGAGGCCAACAGCGGCCAGTAGCACAACGCCCGGCAGCCACTGAAGCGAGTAGGGTAGCCCGTAGCGCAGGAGACGTAGGAAGCGCTTCATGCCGTACGATCCGCCTGTGGAAAAAGTGGCGGCATGGCGTGTCGAGCGCTTAGACGAGACTGCATCAGATCATTGTATCCGGGCTGCAGTCCTCAACGGCCCGCACCCTTTTCGATCAGCCTGGTCGTGGAAAAGCCCTCAACCAGCGGGACAATCCGGACCTCCCCGCCCCAGGACCGGATTTCCGGGCCACCTACAACATCATCCGAAGCGTAATCGCCCCCTTTGACCAGAATCTGCGGCTGTACGGCGAGGATGAGCTCCAGTGGCGTGGGTTCGTCGAAGACGGCTACAGCATCGACTGCAGCCAGGGCCGCCAGCACGCGGGCGCGTGCCTCCTGGTTGACGATGGGACGGTTTGGGCCTTTCAAGCGGCTGACGGAGGCATCGCTATTGATGGCCACGATGAGGCGGTCGCCGCAGCGCCGAGCTTGTTCAATCAGCGTGATGTGACCGATGTGGAGCAGATCGAAGCACCCGTTGGTGAAGACGACCCGCTCACCATTTGCTTTCCAGAGCGCTACCCTCTTGACGAGTTCCTCTCGAGTGAAGACACGGTCTTCGGCATGAAGAGCGATTTGCGGACCGAGGGCTGCGAGCAGCTCGTACTTCTGGACGGGCACCGTCCCGACCTTGCCGACGACGATGCCGGCGGCGACATTGGCCAGTTCGACGGCCGATTCGGCGTCGAGGGCAGAGGCAAGACAGAGGGCCATCACGGCAATCACGGTGTCGCCGGCGCCTGAAACATCGAAGACCTGGCGCGCCTGGGCCGGAGCAACAAAGCGGCTCCCCCGGCGTACCAGGGCGATGCCCTTTTCGCTCAGCGTGGCGGTGAGGAAGTCCAATTCAAGATCGGCGACCAGGGCCTCGGCAGCGATAAAGATCGCTTCGAGATTGTTGGGCTCAAGACGAACCGCTCGGGCAAGCTCGCCGAGGTTGGGGCAGATCGTGGTTGCGCCCTTGTAATGCCGGTAGTCGAGGCCCTTGGGATCGACCAGGACAGGGATACCCAGTTCGCGGGCAGCGGGGATCAGAGCGCGAGAGACATCGGGCGTAACCACACCCTTTGCGTAGTCCGACAAAACCAGAGCATGCGATCCCGGCAGGAGATCGAGCGCCTTTTCGATCAGGCGATTGGAGACTGAAGGGTCGATGGAGCCGGGGTGTTCGAAGTCGAGGCGCAGCATCTGCTGGCGGCCGCCGAGAATCCGCATCTTGGTAACGGTTTCGTAGTCCTCGGACGAAACGAATTGCGGAAGAACGCCGTTGATGCGCAGGCTCTCGGCGAGAAGCCGCTCGCTTTCGTCGCTGCCGGTGATGCCGACAACGACGACCTTCGCACCCAGGCACGCCATGTTCATGGCGACGTTGGCTGCGCCTCCCGGCTTCTCGTCGTGACGCAGGCCGCGCACGACGGGGACGGGCGCTTCCGGAGAGATGCGCTGGACGTCACCCCAGATGTATTTGTCGAGCATCACATCGCCGACGACGAGGACATGCTTGGAGTTCCACTCGTCCTCGATCTCGTGAATGACACGGTGCAGTTGTGCGATCACTGCGCTCCCTTACCCTGCCGGATGGACGCGGCGGTCCTCCAGACGGTTGTTGCTATCATAGCGGCGTGACGGACTTCCCAGGCAGTGCATGGTCAGGCACCCTTCGCACCATCTTCCTCGACCGGGACGGGGTGCTGAACGAGAAGATGCCGGAGGGCCGTTACGTCGCGAGCTGGGCGGAGTTCCGGCTGCTGCCGGGCGTGCCCGAGGCGATTGGCCGACTGAATCGAGCCGGGTTGCGGGTGATCGTGGTGTCGAACCAGCGTGGGGTTGCTCTTGGGCTATATTCGGCCGCGGACGTGGCGGCGATCCACGCGAACCTCCAGAAACTGCTGGGCGAGCAGGGCGCGCATGTTGATGCCTTCTACTTCTGCCCGCACGACAAGGCTCAATGCAACTGCCGTAAGCCTCTTCCGGGTATGTTCGAGCAGGCGCAGCGCGACTTTCCAGACATTACGCCGGAGACGAGCCTGATGGTGGGCGATTCGCTCTCCGACATCGAGTTCGGTCGCCGGCTGGGGATGCGGACCGTGTTCGTCGAGGGCGATCCTGAGCACCGGAAAGGCGGCGCGGAGCAGGCGGCGGAGCTGGCTGACAGCCGATTTAGTTCGCTGCAGGAGGCGGTCGAGTGCCTGCTGAGCGATCGGTCTTAGCAAGACCTTCCTCTCCCCCTATTCCCCGGCGATGGTTGCACCGGTGGGTCATCGCTGGAAGCGGCGTTTATCTCTACCTCAGCTTGTTCACGCTGCGGGGTGTCCCGTTTCTGCTGAGCGGCGACCAGGTCTTCTATTGGATGGACTCCGTTCGCATGATGACGGGCGAGCGCATCTATCGCGACTTCTTCAAATTCACACCGCCCGGAACCGACATGACGTATCTGGGCGCGTTCCAGCTGTTCGGATTGCATCTGTGGGTTCCGAACCTGATTTGTGCTGGTGCTCGGAGTGCTTCTCTGCTGGGTGTGCTTTTCGATCGCAGGCCTGTTTCTGAGGAGATCCGAAGCTCTTCTCGCAGCCGATCGCTAATAGGCGTGGAGGTCGCGGATGGCTTTGAGGATGGTGTCGGGCTGGGGCAGGATCGCATCTTCGAGGATGGGCTGGTAGGCCACGAAGGTGTCCATCGCGCCGATGCGGCGGACCGGGGCGTCCAGATCCTCGAAGAGCTCGTCGGCGATGCGGGCGGCGATCTCAGCGCCGTAGCCCCAGCTGAGCATGTCTTCGTGAGCCACGATCACGCGGCTGGTTTTGCGGACCGAGGTGGCGATGGCTTCCCAGTCGTAGGGGCTGAGAGTGCGCAGGTCGAGGAGCTCGACGTCGATGCCGTGCTCGCGGTGGGCCTTTTCTGCAGCCTGCAGAGCTCGCGGCACGATCGCACCGTATGTGACCAGTGTGATGTGCGAGCCGGGACGTACGATTTTGGCCTTGCCGAAGGGGATGGCGAAGTCAGGGCCGGGGTAGGGCGCTCGTCCGTAGGCCTCGCGGTAGAGGCGCTTGTGCTCCAGGAAGAGCACAGGGTCGTCGCAGCGGATTGCCGTGCGCAGAAGACCGTTGGCATCGAGGGCGTTTGAGGGGAAGACGACACGCAGGCCTGGAATGTGGGTGAAGAGGCTTTCGCCCGACTGCGAGTGATAGATGGCGCCGCCCGTGAGATAGCCGCCGATGGGCACGCGAATGACCGCAGGCGAGGCCCATTCGCCGTTGGAGCGCCAACGCATCAGGGCGAGCTCGTTGCGGAGCTGGTGCATGGCGGGCCAGATGTAGTCGAAGAACTGAATTTCGACGACGGGTTTCATGCCGCGGACGCCGTAGCCAACCGCGCGGCCGACAATATTGGCTTCAGCAAGGGGCGAGTTGAAGACACGCTCGGAGCCGAAGGCGGTCTGCAGGCCCGCGGTGAGCTTGAAGACGCCGCCCTTGCCTTTGACCTCGGCGAGCGCATCTTCGCGGCTGGCATCGGCCACGTCCTCGCCGTACACGACAATCCGCGGATCGCGGCGCATCTCGTCGTGAAGGCAGGCATTGATCAGGTCCGCCATGGTGCGTGGCGCGCTGCCTTTGGCGCTGGCCGACTTTCCCAGCGGGATCACGCCTTGGGCTGGCTCGGTCTCGATCGACGCGCGAGTCGGGTTCAGATCCTCCGAATAGACGTGGCGCGGAATGCTGGCAATCTCGGGCAATGGCGCGGCCAGCGCACGATCGGCGGCCTCGGCCACTTCGCGGTCGAGCTGCTGTTCCAGGTCGTTGATCTGATCGGCGCTGAGTATCCCCTCCCGCAGAAGGCGCATCTGCATCTTCGAGATGGGATCGCGCATTGCGTCGGCTTCGCGCTCGGCGGCAGAGCGATAGAGCTTGTCGTCGTCGGAAAGCGAATGCGAATAGGGACGCGTGCAGTGACCGTGCACAAAAGCCGGGCCATGACCAGCGCGGCAATGGGCTGCCGCTGCCTGGAAAGCGCGCAGGCAAACTTCTGCGTCGGTACCGTCGATCTCAGCGAAGTGGAAGTTGGGGAAATTTGCGACCAGCTTGGAGATATTTCCGCCGGGCGTGTTGACTTCGACGGGCACGCTGATGGCGTAGCCGTTGTCTTCCACACAGAAGATGACGGGGAGCTTCCTGTTGGAAGCGGTATTAAGCGCTTCCCAGAATTCGCCCTGCGAGGTTGAGCCTTCTCCAAGGCAGGTCAGTGCGATCTCGTCGTCGTGAAAAACGATGTCGCGGAAGGCACGATAGTCACCCTGCACGCGGGCGGCGGCTTCGGGATGGCGGCTGAAGTAGCGGCCGGCTTCGGCGCAGCCAACTGCGTGGAGAACCTGGGTCGCAGTAGAGGACGAGGTGCTGACGATGTGCAGCTTGCGGTCGCTCCAGTGGGTCGGCATCTGGCGACCGCCGCTGGCGGGATCGGTAGCTGCGCCGACAGACTGCAGCAGCATCTCTTCAGGGGTAACGCCAAGGGAAAGGCAGAGAGCGCGGTCACGATAGTAGGGGAAAAACCAGTCGTAGCCGGGACGAAGAGCGAGGGCTGCGCCCACCTGCAGAGCTTCGTGGCCTGCAGCGGATACCTGAAAGAAGATCTTCTGTTGGCGCTTGAGCAGGATCTCCCGATCGTCGATGCGGCGGGAGAGGAACATAAGGCGATAGATCTCAATCAGTTGCTGGGGGGTGAGTTGACCAGAGTCGGGGAGTGCCCTTGAGATGCGCGCTGTGGAAACCGCAAGTCCCATTCGTTCCTAACTCCCTGAAAACGCTGCGAAGTCTACCCGTACTGATTGTACCAATCTACCGATTCAGTCCAAATAGCCCAATGAGAGCAAATCAATGACCTTGGGGACCTACCGGAGGGTTGGTTCCTCGAGGGATGGACCGCCCGCAAATGAGATGCTCATCTTTTGCTTCACGTTCCGAGCCAGTTTCTCAATCTCGCCGATTTTGCGCAATTGCACTGGAGTAAGCGCCTCGGGGTTACTCTTGTCGATCTCGCCGTTCAATTCCTGGGCAAGCTTCAGGAGCCTCTCGGTATCCGAAACCATCGATTTCTGACGTTCCATGTTCAAAACTCGCATCCGACGGGCCAGCAAGGCTGGATCGCCCTCATTGAAACCTGGGTCGTCGAGGGGATTATGGGGTAGCTGATTCATCTGATTCGGAGTCGGACGCTGACCTGCCGGAAGAGCGAACATGGAGCTGAAAATAAGCAGAAGGATGCAAAGCGCGGAATGCCAGGCGATCTTCACCCGAGATTGGCTTCCTTCCTGCATTTGCACCTCGCTCCTCATTCCTTCCTGAGTAGACGCCTTGAGGCACTCAAGGTTTCAAGCCTTCATCCCGGTCCAACGGTGAGCGTCATTTTCTTGTGTACATCGCGGGCGAAGGCTTCGATCACTTCTACCTCGCGCATGAGTTTGTCGGGCAATGGGTCGTTGCCGAGCTTGTCCATCTGGAGCTTGAGGTCACGAGCGAGAATAAGCAGTTTCATGGTTTCGTCGGCGATTTGACGCTGGCGCAGAGCATTGGCGGCATCGAAATTCTGCCGCACGATCTGGTCCCGGCGGTGCCGCATCTGGGCAAGGGCGTCGGGCGGCTGGTTGATTGGAGTGGGAAGTGCCGCCTTGTCGATCTCGAGCGCACCTCCCGGCGAGGAACCGTTTTGGCCGAAACAAAGGGATACCCAGACAGAGGCCAGGGAGATGCTGAGGAACAAACGGAGGAGCTTGGGCTGACCGCCGATTCGGGCATATCGCGGGACGTACATTCGGAAGTTCTCCCAAGTTGAGCTGAAGCGGATTTACGCAGGTAATCGCATCGGTTGCTAGCCGCCACCCACGGTCATGGTCATCTTGGTTTGAACATCGTGGGCCAGCAACTCGATGACCTCGGCTTCGCGAAGGAGGCGGCCGGACACGGGCCGATTGCCGAGCTTGTCCATTTGCCGCTTCAGATCGTCAGCCAGGATGAGAAGCTTCGTCGATTCGTCGTCGATCTGTTTTTCGCGGAGCGCGTTGGCCGCGTCGAAGTTCTGAGCACGCTGAAACGCATCGTTCATCTCCATCCGGTCATTGGCATCAGGCACTCGATTGGCTTCGGGAAGAATGATGGAAGTTGGCCGGGGCGGAGTGCTGACGGCGTATTGCGCCCGAAGGACCGGCGATCCCGGATCCAACGTAGCGACAGCGCAGACGCTAACAATCGCACAACGCAGTCTCCATGGGGCGCCCGATCGAGTACGATTCGAAACCGATGACGGGAAGCTCAGGCCATGCATGATGGAACCTTTCAGGAACCTCTGCGCCGGAGTGCGAAGGAGCGTGCAGCATGAGCGCTTCCTCCGCAGGGAAACTTCTCTAGCTGCCGCCGACAGTGATTTTCATCTTCTCTTTTACGTCGTGGGCCAGTTTTTCGATTTCGTCCGCTTTGCGAATCACATTGAGCGACAGCATGTCCTTGTTGGTCTTGTCGACTTCGGCTTTGAGGGCCATGGCAAGTGTGAGAAGTTTGGCGCTGTCATCGGAGAGCTGTTTTTTACGCTCGGCGTTGGCCGCATCGAAGCTTTGTTGTTTGGCCTGGGTTTCGCGCATCTTCATCTGCGCGTTGGCGTCCGGCAACCGGTTTGCTTCGGGCAGGAGATAGGGCCTATCAATTTGGGGACCGTTCGATTGTGCGCCCGCTTTGAGCACCGCGAGTCCGGCACACAGAAGAAGGGCGCATCCAACCAGAAGACCGCAACGGAGGAGCACAACCATCGAGGGTTGGATTTGCTCGTATTCTTTGAAAGTCGATCCGGCTGCATAGGGAGCCTCCCGGCTACGAAGAGTAGATGTGATCGATCAACTCGGGGAGCGGGCAACTTGAGCGGAAAGGGAGTGGGCTGCCCGTCTGCGGACAGTATAGATAGAAAGAGGAGATTGCGATGTATGCATTTTTGATGGCATCGAGGACGGGCTGGCTCGCTGAAGACCGGTTCATGGGGAAGGTGCTCAACGAATGGTCAGTCGATGTGCAGGAGTTCGTACGAAGCAAGCTGCCCCACCTGCTGGCAGTTGCAATTATTGCCTTTGTTCTCAGTCGTTTACTGAGCACTATCACGGCAAGAATGATCAAGGTTGCCGAGGCCCATGCAGCCAGCCGCGGCCGGGTCGCTCAGGCAAAGACATTGGCGGGCATCATTCGGACGACCGGCGCAGCTGTCATCGGCGCGATCGTGTTCCTGCAGTTTCTGGATGCAGTCGGCGTCAATCTGGCGCCCTTGCTCGCATCTGCGGGAATCGCCGGAGTCGCGATCGGCCTGGCCGCACAGAATATCGTGAAGGACATGCTGAACGGCACGTTGATTCTGATCGAAGACCAATTCAACGTGGGCGATGTTGTCACGCTGGCTGGATTGACGGGGACTGTGGAGGCGATGACACTGCGGAAAACGACGGTGCGTGGAAGCGATGGGACGCTCTTCGTGATTCCGAACTCGCAGATCACTACGGTGGCCAACCAGAGTGTGGATTATTCCGTGGCCACGATCAACGTGAGTGTGGACTTCTCCGCGAACCCTGACAAGGTGCTGGAGCTGTTGACGGGAATTGCGACCGATATCCGCACCAGCGAGGAGTATCGCGATGTATTCGTAGCCGACCCGCAGATTCTCGGTGTGGATTCGATGCGGGGATCGCAGCTGATCTTCCCTGTTGTATTCAAGACGAGGGCAACGCAGCAGTACGCGCCGATGCGCGAGTTTCAACGGCGGGTGCGGATGGCGCTCGAGGAAAATCACATGCTGCCCGGCGATCCCAATCGGGTGTTCAACTCGTTTGTCGATCGAGTGGGAGGCCCGCACAGCGCGGCTCGCATCGCGACGCCGGACCGCAAGGCACCGCCGCAGCGCGATCCAACCACGATCAAACCGCAGGAGACGAATCCGTTCTCGGGGGAGAGCAGCTAGAAGCCCTTTGCTTGGAGCAGCTGCTACTGGCTGTCGGCTACGAGTTGTGCAGGGTGCCGAGTAGCTCTTCGATATCGGTGACGGGCGGGAAGCAGGTTCTGCCTCGGCAGACCAGCGCCCAGGCATCGGTGCCGACAGGTACGGGAACCTGGAGAACTGTTTCGGCCAGAGCCTCTGGCAGGCCGCCAGCGGTGAGTTGCGCTGGCGTGAGTCGAATGACGGTTTTGTTGATAGCGAAGCCTCCGGTTGCGGTGGCTTCGAGAGAGTCCGCCAGCTGGCCCGAGCCAACAACCACAACCTGAATGGGATCGAGAAGCAGGCGCTCGAGAGCAAGGCCGTAGCTGCCGGCGTAAAGGCCGAAGTGTTCAACGATCCCAGCAAAGGATTCCAGCGTGTCTTCAGCGATCTCACGGTAGCGGGCCTGGCCGGACAGCGATTCAAGACGAACGAGAGCGGAGGCAGCCGTGGGGTTGCCGGCGGGTGTGGGTGAATCCTGCAGAGGCTTACGGCGGGCAGACAGAGCGCCAAGGGGAGCAGTTCCCTTCTCTGGCGCGGCTGCGTCGTAAAAAGCTCCGGCGACCTGATCGTAGAAACGGGCAATCATCGCATCGGCGATCGTGCGGGCGGCTTGATAGAAGCGAATGTCTCCGCCGGCCAGCCAGCCGTCGATGCAGGCGTGCACGGTGAACGCGTAGTCGTCGAGTGTGCCGGGAACGCGTTCGGCAGGAGATGCGCCCTCGGGATAGGCGATGACATGCGAGAGCGTATCGGCGCCATCCCAGGCTTCGGCGAGCAGACGCGACAGCGTGAGAATGGCAAAGTCGCGCGGGCCGTCGACGCGAAGGACACGGGCGGCTTCGGCGTATGCCGTGACCGCCATCGCATTCCAACCCGTGTAGAGAGTTCGATCGATAAACGGGGTGGAACGCAGGTTGCGCGCATCGAGCAGCTTCCGATGGCTGGAAGCGATCAGTTCCTCTACCGTTGCCAGGGGCTTGCCGGTCTGGGCGGCCAGCTCTTCCACCGTGAACTTGCGATGCAGAACGTTGCGCGCGGGGTTGTGGTGCATATCGCCCAGTTCGCCGATGTCCCAGTAGATGGAAGCAACAGCAAGTTCGTCCGCCGTCAGGACAGCGCGGGCTTCGTCCAGGGTCCAGGTAAAGTAGTCGCCATCGTCGTCGAGATTGATGTCGGCATCCTGCGAGGCGAAGAATCCGCCGCGCTCGCGATCGGTCATGACGGCATCGAGCCAGCCGACGATTTCGAGGGCTGTTCGTCGAAGGTCTTCGTGCACGAAGCTCTGGAAACCATGCACGTAGTTGCGCAGGAGCTCCGTGTTGTCGTAGAGCATCTTCTCGAAGTGCGGAACGACCCAGTGCTCGTCGACGCTGTAGCGATGGAATCCTCCAGCGAGCTGGTCGTAGACGCCACCACGCGCCATCTTATCGAGTGTGACCGTAAAGGCATTGTGGGCGGCTTCGTTGCTTCGATTCACGCCGAGTTGCAGCAAGAGATCGAGCGCCCCGGGATGGGGAAACTTGGGTTGCGACCCGAAGCCACCGTTGCGGGGGTCGAATTGTGCGACGGCCGATGCGGCGATCTTGTCGACAAGGGCCAGTGACAGCTCACCGCCGCGGCCTGAAAAACTCTCGTTGTGTTCGATAGCAGCCATGACGCTGGCCGCCGATTCCAGGGCCTCATCTCTTCGTTCGCGCCACACCTGGGCCATGGTGAGCAGCACCCGGCCAAAACCGGGCCGGCCGTAGCGGTCGTCGCGTGGGAAGTAGGTCCCGCCAAAGTAGGGCCGGCCGTCGGGAGTGAGAAATCCGGTGAGCGGCCATCCGCCCTGGCCGGAGATGGCGGAGATGGCGGCCTGATAGCGTGCGTCGACATCGGGACGCTCGTCGCGATCGACTTTCATCGCGATGTAGTGATCGTTGACGATACGGGCGAGCTCGGGGTCCTCGTAGGACTCGCGGTCCATGACGTGACACCAGTGGCACCACACCGCGCCGATGTCGAGCAGGATGGGCTTGTTCTCAGCCTGCGCGCGCGCGAAGGCGGCCTCGCTCCACGGATACCACTGCACGGGTTGATGGCGCGCCGATCGCAGATAGGAGGACGCGCTTGTTTCCAGTTGATTGGTGGGACCCGCGGCTGTGGTGTGCTCGGCCATGCGGTGAGCATACATGGGTCCCACCGGGGAAACCAAAGGGAGGCCATCGCACCGCAAAGGTCGCTTTAGTTTTTAGCGAGCTCGGCTTCGATAGCAGCGACGAGTTCGGGCGCATCGGGTGAGGTGTCGGGTGCGAAGCGCTTCACCACATCCCCAGAGCGGCTCACGACGAACTTCTCGAAGTTCCAGAGGATCTCGGGCTCGGGATTGGTTTCGATACCGTAGCCGTTCAGCTTCTTCGCGAAAGGCACTTCGTTCACTGCGATGGCCTTGGGCTGCGCGGCGATGAGAGCCGCGTAGAGCGGATGCTTGTCGGGACCAACGACGTCGATCTTGGAGAACATGGGGAACTTGACGCCGAAGTTCGCAGTGCAGAAGGTTTGAATCTCCTGATCGGTACCCGGCTCCTGGCTCTTGAAGTTGTTGGCCGGAAAGCCGGTGACGACAAGCCCCTGGCCCTTTGAATTGCTCATAGAGCTTTTCCAGACCTTCGTACTGCGGCGTAAGGCCGCATTTGGAAGCGACGTTTACGACAAGCAGGACTTTGCCTTTGAATTCGGCAAGTGAAGCGTCTTCGCCGGTGATCTTGTGAACGGGGATGTCATAGATGGATGCGGTCATGATTTCTCTCCTTGTTGGGCCGATACGGCCGGTCGGATCAAGCTAATAGCTCTTTGGCGACCTTGATGTAGAGGTCGACTGCTTCGAACAATTCTTTTTTGGCGAGCTTTTCGTAGGGAGTATGAGCGACGTGAATGGAACCGGGCCCCAGCAGCAACGGCTCGCCCCAGTTTGTGAGCTTGGGAATGTCAGTTGTGAACTTGGCGATCATGGTGGGCAAGCCCTGGACGGCGCGGAGACGGGCAAAGGGGATTTCGAGGGCAAACTCGACTTCCGCCAACCCTGCCGCGGCTTCGAGGACCGCGGCGCGAATGGGCGCAGAATCTCCGACGAGGCGGATCAGGATGTGGGCCTCAGCTCGGTCGGCAATCACATTGGGGGCGTGGCCGCCGTGAATCTGCCCGATGTTGAGCGTGCTGGGACCGACGTCTTCAGTGATGGGCAGCGCGATGGCGCGGATGTTGTGGAGTGCCTCGACGAGCTTGTGAATGGCGCTTTCGCCGAGCTCTGGATAAGCAGAATGGGCCATCTTGCCGGTGGAGCGAAGAATGACGCGAAGCGCACCTTTCGAGGCCAGAGCGAGCCGATTGTCCGTGGGTTCGCCGTTGATGAGGAACTTGCTTCCCTTCGGCTTCTCGTTCGCGGCGATGGCGCCGGCCGAGTCGCGCTCCTCGCCGGATACGAAGAGCAGGCCGACGGGGAGGCCCTCCGCGCGCAGCGCCTCGGCAGCCGTAATCTGCGCGGCCATGATGCCCTTGGCGTCGCTCACGCCACGGCCATACATGAAGTCCGCGTCCTCGGTAAAGGGAATGTAAGGGGGAACGGTGTCGAGGTGAGTCGAAAAGATTAAATCCGGCGTCTGGCCGGCTGGTCCGGCATAGACGTTCCAGCGCGGACCGGAATCGGCAGTTTCGGGTGGCTGGGGTACGGGCGTCTTTTCCACATCCCAGTCTCGCCCGGCGAGGAAATCCGCGACGAAATCGCCGACCGCTCCTTCGTGGTAGGTCGTGGACTCAATCTCGACCAGTGCACGTGTGAGTTGAATTGGGTCGACCGGCTTGAGCGCTGACATGCTGCTGCCAGAATACCTTAGAGGCCAGTCCACTCGAGGGCGGGGCGGCGCGCGATGTTCGAACCGTGGCGCGACGCTTGAGCGATTTACTTCTATGTGAAACCAATATGTATTCTGAAACAATTTCGCGCGTAAAATAGAGTGTGGGATGATTGCTACCTCCACCTTCGCACACCCGGCGCAACGAGCCGGGAGCGGCACATTGCGAAGTCTCACCATTGCCGGCCCAGCCGGAAAACTCGAGTCGATTCTGAACCAGGGAGATCCGAGCGCCAGGTATGCCGCGCTGATCTGTCATCCCCATCCCAAGGGCGGCGGCACGATGCACAACAAGGTCGTGTACCACGCCATGAAGGCGCTCAATGCGCCGGAGTTTGGTCTGGAATGGCCTGTGCTGCGCTTCAATTTTCGCGGAACCGGACTCAGCGAAGGCGAACATGACGGCCGCGCGGAGACCGGCGATGTTCTAGCGGGCTTGCGTTGGCTTGAAAGCGAGTTCAATCGGCCGGTGGTTGTGGTTGGCTTCAGTTTCGGTGCGGCGATGGCCCTGCTGGCCTGTTGTAGTCCTCCTGGCTCGAACGTGCCCGCTATGGCAGCCCTTGGTTTACCGACGCGAGCTAACGACCGCGAGTATCGCTATTCGTTCTTATCTCATTGCACAATTCCGAAGCTGTTTCTGAGCGGCGCGTGCGACCAGTTCGCGACGCCCGCGGATCTCGAACAACTGGCCGCCACCACGGCCGAACCCAAAAAGTTGGTGCTCCTACCGCGCGCCGATCACTTTTTCAGCAACCAGCTGAAGGCGATGCAGAACGAACTCGCCAGCTGGCTCAAGGGGCAACTGACGTGACTCCTGTAAGTGACGCCGCACTTGATTCCCTTCATGCTCTAGCCACGGAGATCTTTACCGGGGCGTTGGCAGCCTGCAACATCGAATCGGCATTCGACCGGAGACTTCGCTTCGAAAAGAACCTCGTTCAGCGGCTTATCCCCGATGGCAGCGGACCGGAGACGATCAACCTCTCCAAATTCAAGCGGATCTTCGTCATCGCCATCGGAAAAGCCGCAGCGCCGATGCTCGAGGTCCTAATGGACCGCATGAAACGCCGGCAGGGCCTGCGCGGCATCTGCTGTTCGAAATACCTGCCCAAGAGGCGCAATTGGCGCTTCCGGTACTTCGAAGGCGGGCATCCCACACCCAACGAGGAATCGTTCGAGGCGGCGCAAGCGACGCTTGCCATGCTGAGGAAGGCAAAGAAGGACACACTGATCTTCTTCCTGATCTCAGGCGGGGGCTCGGCGATGTTCGACCTGCCCCTGGATTCACAGATCGGCCTTGAGGACACGATTGCTTTTCATGAAGCTCTGCTCGCCTCGGGTGCACCGATCGACGAGATCAACACGCTGCGCAAGCATTTCTCGGCTGTGAAGGGCGGGCGGTTGGCAATCGCAGCGCCTGAGGCGACCAAGATCTCGCTGCTCCTGCCGGATGTTCCGTTGCGTGCTCTGGACGCGCTTTCGTCCGGGCCCACGACCCCCGATCACTCGACTGTGGCGGATGCGCAGGCTGTTTTGGAAAAGTACCACCTGGCAGGTAAGCTGCCAGCCTCGGTCAAAGCTTTCTTCGCAGGCACGAATCTGCCGGAATCGCCCGGCGACAAGCGATGGCGGCAGACGTTTCTTCCCAAGCTTCCGAAGCTGGCAGCCGCGAACAGCCGCACGTTCACCGGTGTCGCGGCACTTTCCGGAGAAGAGAACGCTTTTCGCGATTCGGTCTTTGAAGTCCTGCTCTCGAGCCACGATCTGGTGGAATCGGCGCGGGCACTGGCGGAACAAGCCGGGCTCTCGGTAGCTGTAGACAACTCGTGCGATGACTGGGACTATGCCGATGCGGCGCGCTACCTGCTGGAGCGTTTTCACGAGATGCGCACTGCACACAAGCGCTTCTGCCTGATTTCGGTGGGCGAGGTGACGGTGACCATGGACCGGACACCGGGGGCGGGCGGACGGAACCAGCAGTTCGCCCTGCAATGTGCGCTCGAATTGGCCCGGCATCCGGGTGAGCCGATCACGGTGCTGAGCGCGGGTTCGGATGGCATCGATGGCAACACCAAGTCAGCTGGAGCGATCGCCGACCCAACGACGGTCGAACGGGCGCGAGCCTTCGGATTCGATGCAGAGGAAGGGTTACGCATGTTCAATGCGTGCCCGCTGTTCACATCGATAGGCGACACCATCGTCACGGGCCCGACAGGCCAGAACCTGCGCGATCTGCGGCTCCTGATCGCGGACAATGCGTGAATACTGCCTGTGCGGGACACACAGGTTCGGTCTGGAAAAAGATTCACAGCAGGACTTGGGTCTATTGTGTAACCATCCTTTCATTTCTACTTTAGGATTAGTTGGTGGCAAGAAAAGGGGTTCGTAAACCCGCCGACAAGACGCCCGATATCCGCGCTGTGGCAGCGATGGCGAAAGTGTCGATTGCCACAGTGTCGCGCACGATTAACGGCTCCCCGCTGGTCAGCGACAAGTTGACCAAGCGGGTGTGGCAGGCGATCGAACAGCTCAACTACTTTCCCAATTCGCACGCACGCAGCCTGGTCTCCGGTCGCAGCCGCATTCTCGGGATCATCGTCGAAAACATCACCAACCCCTTCTTCCCCGAGCTGATCCAAAACTTCGAAGAGATCGCCGTGGCCAATGGCTACGAGATCCTGGTGAGTTCTTCGAACAGCGATCCGGCGATTCTGACTACCTGCGTGCGGCGCATGATCGAGCGCAAGGTCGAAGGAGTGGCGATGCTCACCTTCGGCGAGGAAGAACCGGTTCTCGATCAGCTTGCATTCCACGAGATTCCGCTGGTGCTGGCCGAGTTTCGACTCGATAACCCGAGGACAAGCACGATCCTGCTGGACTATGAGACGGGAATTCGCGCAGCGGTGAATCATCTGGCGGGACTGGGTCATAATCGCATCGCATTTCTTGCCGGACCGCATAATATCCACTCGGCCATGACGCGCGAGAACAACTTTCGCACGGCGATGGACGCGGCCGGTTTGCCAATCCAGAAGAAGTGGATTATTGAATGCGATCACACCCTCAAGGGCGGTGTAGCAGGATTCAGCCGCCTGCAGGGCATGGCGACGCCGCCGACCGCGATTCTCTGCTCCAACGACATGACTGCCATTGGCGTGCTGCGCGCGGCCTATATGCAGGGATTGCGGGTGCCGCAGGATCTGTCGGTGGTGGGACTCGACGATATCGACTTCGCGGAGTTTACGCTTCCACCGCTCAGTACGATCCGGCTGTCGCGGCGCGAACTGGCGCGCGCTGCTTTCGAAGCTCTGCGCCAGCAAGCCGAGGAACCCGCGATTTCCCGTGTGCAACGCGAGTTTCTGGTGTCGACGAGCCTTGTGCTACGCGGCTCGACGGGGGTTCCGCGCCCTCAGGCTTAGGGCTTTCTTTCCGCATCCAGTCATATCAACACGGCGGACGAATCTCGCTCGAGGTGCCGCCGGCAGCGGGAATGTAGCACTTGCGCGTATAGTCCATGACCATGCGATCGGCATTGAAGCGCCAGCCGAGCGTCTTGATCGTGCGCTTCATGCGCTTGATCCAACCCCGTGGCAGGCCGTCGCGATCGCGCTGATAGAAGAGCGGAATCACTTCGTCGCGAAGGACGCGATAGAGGTCCTCGCCGTCGCGGTTGTCGTGCACATCCATGTTGGTGTGGGTGCGGCCGGTCCCAATGGCGAAGCCGTTGAAGCTGTCGTAGGCCTCGGCCCACCAGCCATCGAGCACCGACAAGTTCAGACCGCCATTGAGAACCACTTTTTGGCCGCTGGTGCCGGAGGCCTCGAGAGGACGGCGCGGATTGTTGAGCCAGACGTCCACCCCTTGGACCAGGAAGCGCCCCACGTTGATGTCGTAGTCCTCGACGAAGACAAACTTGTCGGAGAATTCGGAGTTGCGCATCATCTCGGCGATTTGCTGAAGAACGCGCTTGCCGGGCTCGTCGTGCGGGTGCGCCTTGCCGGCAAAGACGAACTGCACGGGCCGCTTTGGATCGTTCACCATCGAGGCCAGCCGTTGCATGTCGGCCAGAACCAGGTTGGCGCGCTTGTACGTGGCAAAGCGGCGGGCGAAGCCAATCGTCAACGCATCGGGTGAGAGCAGCTTGCCGAGCTTCTGGAGGGCTTCCTCCGGCTCGCCTCGGCGCTCTGCCTGTTCACAGGCACGGCGGCGGACAAACTCGATGAGCCTGGACTTTAGAGCCAGATGCGTCTCCCAGAGTTCGCCGTCATCGACGGTCTCGATCCCTTCCCACGTGCGTGCTGCGCTGCTTCTGCCCTGCCAGCCAACGCCGAGATGGCGGTCGTAGAGGCGGCCCATCTGAGGCGCCAGCCACGAAGGCACATGGACGCCGTTGGTGATATGCCCGATCGGTACAGCGTCCTGCGGCTTTTCGGGATAGAGCGACCACCACATGGCGCGCGAGACCTCGCCATGCAACGACGAAACCGCATTGGCCCGGCGCGAGAGCTTCAGCCCAAGCACCGTCATGCAGAACTGCTCCCCGTAGTCGTTGGAGTTCACACGGCCGAAGCCCATCAGGTTGTCGTGCGAGAGACCGAGTTGATCGCGCAAGGGTCCGAGGTGTTCTTCGATCAGGTCTGAGCTGAAGCGGTCGTGCCCGGCGGGCACAGGCGTGTGCGTGGTGAAGATGACCTCACGCGGAATCTGGTTCGCCGCGGTAACAAAATCAACGCCCTCTTCCTCCATGCGATTGCGGATGGCCTCAAGCACGGCAAAGACGCTGTGGCCTTCGTTCATGTGCAGGACGCCGGGGGTGATGCCCATCGCCTTGAGTGCCCGGAAGCCGCCGACTCCCAGGAGGAGCTCCTGGCGAATGCGCGTGCGCCCATCGCCACCGTAGAGGCGCGAGGTGAGTTCGCGATCCTCGGGCGCATTGCCCTCGACGTTCGAGTCGAGCAGGAGCAGATCGCAGCGCCCCACTTTGATGCGCCAGACTTTGGCACGAATGGCACCGCCGCGGGTTTGAATCTCCACCACGACCGCTTCGCCGTTTTCGCCGATGGCGGGCTGCATCGGACATTGATTGACATCGGTATGAACGTACTCTTCTTTCTGCCAGCCGCTGCCGTCGAGCCGTTGCAGAAAATAGCCCTGTCCATAAAACAGGCCGATGCCCACCAGAGGAATATCGAGATCGGAGGCACTCTTGATGTGGTCCCCCGCCAGGACGCCCAGGCCTCCCGAGTAGATCGGTAGCGATTCGTGCAGCCCGAATTCGGCGGAAAAATAGGCGACAGGCCGCGGCCGCAGCACGCCGGCGTGTTCGGCGCCCCAGGTTCGCTCGGTGCTCAAGTACTCCTGGTGGCGGCGATAGACGTAGTTGATCCTGCTATGCAGAGACAGCTCGGCGGCGCGCTTCTCAAGCTCGCCGAGGGGAATTTCGCTCAAAAGGGCGATGGGATTCTGGTTCAGCTGACGCCAGCGTTTCGGATTGAGATCGCGGAACAAGTCGACGCATTCGTCGTCCCAACACCACCAGAGATTGCGGGCCAGGGTCCAGAGACGCTCTTGCGCAGGAGCAATGAAGCGATCGAGGGTGCGCGCCTCGCTGACCACGGGCGCAACTTCGCTGGCAGCTTCGCAGAGCAGGCGAATCTCGTCGTCGCGAAAGACACGGGGCTCCTTGGTCTGGACATTGAGCACGCCCTGCAGAACGCCGCGATCGATCAGGGGGACGCCAAGAAAGGAGTGATACTCTTCTTCGCCCGATTCAGGGAAGTATTTGAAGCGGGGATGATTGAGGACATCGCTGACAGCGACAGGAACCACTTTTTCGGCGACCAGGCCGGTAAGTCCCTCACTCAGTGGCATGCGGAGAGTGCCGATCGCACGCGGGTGCAGACCTACGGTCGCTGCAAGGACGAGGTTCGAACGATCCGGCTCAAGCAGATAGGCCGAACAGACCTCGGTGCGAAAGCGCGCGGCAATCAGTGCCACGACGTTCATCAGCGTGTCGGCCGGTTTACCGCCTTCATGGGTCAGGTTGGTGATCTCCTCTATGGTCAGAACACGACTGGCTTCAGTTTCTGCGGAAAACTGAGTCATACGTACTCCCTCGCGCTGCGATCAAGCTCAGAAATTGTACTGCGACACCGATGCGTGAGCCTCAAATACTGAGACCCTGGTTTATACCTGTGTTTCGATGCTTCAAAAGAACTTGGGGGATAGGCTGATCGAAAACGTCCGCTGGATTGACGCGCCCGTCTTTAGCTTGTGCGGGATGACTTAGACGATACCACCTGAACAGCGCGGCGGCCCACGAAATCTTGGACCACAGACGGAATCAAGCCGTGACTTCCTCGACCTGCACCGCAGCCCGCCTGCGCTTCCCGCTCAACAAATAAATTGCTGCCCGCAGTTCCAGCAGCGGATCGGCGGAGGGCTCGATCCCCTCTACGCGAGGAATGGGATCAAAGATGATGTGCTTCTGTTGGGCAACATCATCGGGCACAGTTGCAGTCAATTCGACGGCGCCGAGATCCACGAGTTCGCGAGAATCCGGCCAGTGCTTGGTCGCATCGTCGATGACATCGCCTTCAGCGGCCACCTGGACGAGAATCCTGAAACGGACTGGCTCTCTGTTCACGCGTGTTGCGATCTCGTCGAAGTGATAGTTGGGCGAAAGCTTTGCGACAGCTTCGTCGGACAGATAATCGTTGCCCTGTTCCGGGACGATCCGATACCGGCCGAATCGTTCCTGGCCAACTGCGTTCTTGAACGCAAATGCAGTCACGCCGAAGTAGGTGTCCCTCGCGAAGCTGGCCGGGAAGGGTTTGGGGGCCTGCACAAAAGCAAGTGCAGAGGGATGCGCGCCAAGAAACACTTCGACGGGCTTGGGGGAAGGCACGTCGGCGCCACTGGCAGCCACTGCCTTCAGGAACTCGAGGAATTGGTAGCCGTCGCGCGTCGGGAAGCCATCCGTCGAATGGCTGACAATATCGGTGTGGACGTGTTCACCGAGATTGAAACGGATCGCGAGACCGCGGGGATTGGCGTCGGACACGTTGTCCGGGATCTGCGGAATGCCAGTCGAGTTCGAAAAGCGGACAGTCACCGGCGTGGATGTGCGTAACACATGCGGCGCGTTCGTCAGGCTTCGCGCTTCGACGGTGGGAGTAAACACGCCCGTGAGCAGTATTCCCTTTGCGTGGGCTGCGCGATAGCCCGCATGTAATCCGAAGAGTTGGTCGAATTGAGCTAAGAGATGATTGGCGAGAGCAACAACGCGTTCGTCGGAAGGCAATGGCATGGGGAAGCTCCTCAGATGTCTGCCAGTTTATCCGAACAAAGAGCCGGTTTCTCCACAGGCGCAGACCGTCTAGTCGCCGCAGAGAACTTCAACGGGCCTTCCGCTCCGCAGGGCCTGCACTTCCTCGTAGGTCTGGTCGGCTGCGAAGCGGCGGTCGGTGTAGATGCGCGGTTCGCCGAAGTGGACCTCGGCAGAGAAATTGGGCCCGCCGAGCGCATTCCATAAATGCGGGAGAAACGCAGCGTTGCCGAACCAGCAGAGAGTGCTCTCCGGGCTTCCGTCGTCGGGGATGTAGCGAATGGCGGCGGAGGTGATGGGCACTCCGGCTTCAATGGCAGGGGTATAGAGGCGGGAGCGGAAGCGGAGTAGTTCACGGCCGTCGGTGCTGGTGCCCTCAGGGAAAAAGAGGACGGAGACTTTGCCGTGAAGACGTTCGGCGATCTGATCGGAGACCGAGAGCGCGCTTGCCAGGCTGGAGCGGTCCACGAACAGGGTTCCGCCGCAGCGGGCGAGCGCGCCAAAGAAGGGCCAGCGGCCAATTTCAGCCTTGGAGACGAGGTTGCAGGGAAATGCCGTACCAAAGATCAGGATGTCGAGATAGCTGAGGTGATTGGCAACGACAAGGCCGCCTTGCGGCGGCGTGCCCGTGACCGTGACTTTGGTGCCCAGCAGGCCGGTGACGAAGCGCCCCGATTCCTGCATCCAATGGCCGCGCAGTTCCCAGGAATCCCGGCCGACGAGGCGGGAGGCGAGGGAGCGACAGAGGCAGATGAGGAGGCCGAATGCCAGCACCACAGCGCGCCGGCAAGCACGAAGACTCACGGCGCCAGCGGGGCGAGAAAGTGATTTCGCGCGGATTGCGAAAGCATCTTGAGATCGAGCAGAGTAAGGAAATCGATGGTGCCGAACTCGCGGTCCCACGCCGGGGGCGCACAAATGCGTGCCCCGATGGCGAGGTAGGTTCTGAGCAACTTGGGAACCTTAGGCGGAGGCGGCAACGGAGAGCTCGACGGCTGGGCGTCAGCACCCTCCTGCTCGGTGGGACAAGCGTACGCAGAGGTCGGCTCCGTGGAAAACTCGGGCGAAACCCGATAGTTTTCGAGCTGGCGATACATCTGCCAGCCTTCCGACGGGTCCTGGGAGTTCAATGAGGAGCAACCAATCAGGTAGCGCAGTCCCATGTCGGTAGCATACTGCGCGATGCCTCTCCAAAGCAGTGTCAGAACCTCCGGGGTGCGATGTTCCCGATCGATCGACGCCCTGCCCAATTCGAGGATCCCGGCACGCAACGGTTCGTAGGGAGCGAAGTGAAACTCCTGCTCGGAGTAGTAACCAAGATTGCTCATCGCGGTCTCGCCGGACTGCATCCGGTAAGTGCCCACAATGCGGCGAGTCGTTTTGTCTTCTACCAGGAGATGTTCGCAGAATAAGTCGAAATGATCGGTATCGAGGCCGGTCTGGTAAGAGCTCTCCAGCCCTTCACCCATTTCGATATTGAAGACTTTGAAACGGAGACGGCAGGCAGCATCGCGATCTTCGACAGACTCAGCGAGCCTCAACCGATACTTGCCGACTTCGGCATGAACTCTGGATTTTGCGGGAGCGAGCGGCAGGCAATGGAGTAAGGCGGGAGCCGGAATCTCCACGAATGGAGTGGAGGGTGATTGAGCGAACGGAGACCCCTGCCCAGCTTGCGTAATCACGGGAGTAGTATCCGCCAGGAATTGTAAGAGGAAAGTGAAAGTGAAGCAAATACGTTGCAAATACTTTGTTCCGGCAGTAACTCGCCTTTAATACGAAGGCCCTCGACGTGGAGGGCCTTTAGTAACTTGGGTCTCAATGAGACTTAGCAGGAGCCACCTGCAATCGATGGAATGACAAGGACTTCGTCACCTTCCTTAAAGACATACTTATCGTTGCCCAGGAAGCGGATATCCTCTTCGTTCACATAGAAGTTAATGAAGCGGCGAATCTGGCCGTCCTCACCGCGCAGATGCTTGCTCAGGTCGGGAAAACGCCCAGCAATGTCGCTGACCAGCTCGGGCAGGTTAGCCGCCGCACTTGTGATCTCGCGCACATTGTTGGTGTGTTTCTGGAATGCATTTGGCAAAACAACTTTAACGGACATGACTTTCTCCTGCGAGGCTGAACTCGGCGTTGGCTTCGGCGTTCTCTTCAACGAAGGCTTCGAAATCGGTAAGCCGGGGACGAATCGAGCGGCTTTGATCGTAGGCTCCGGTCAGGACATCGGTAGTCTTGAGACCGTTTCCCGTGATGCAGGCGACGGTCAGTTCATCGGGCTGGATGCGGCCATGTGCATAGAGCCGCGCCGTGACCGCTGTCGTGACGCCGCCGGCTGTTTCGGTGAAGATGCCTTCGGTCTCGGCGAGTTCCTGGATGGCCGAAACGATCTCGACGTCGGAGACATCTTCAGCCCAACCGCCGGAGTTGCGGATAGCCCGCGCCGCGTAAACGCCGTCAGCAGGATTGCCAATTGCGAGTGAGCGGGCAATCGTATTGGGCCGCTGCGGCTCGATCTGGTCGGTGCCGTTCTTGACCGCTTTGGAGATAGGCGAGCAACCTGTCGCCTGCGCGCCGAAGAAACGGACCGGCTTGTTCTCGACGAGACCGAGCGCGATGAGTTCGTCAAAGGCTTTGCGGATCTTGGTGATCAACGAGCCCCCGGCCATGGGGACAACGACATTGTCGGGGAGACGCCAGCCGAGCTGTTCTGCGATCTCGAAGCCAACGGTCTTGGAACCTTCCGCGTAGTAGGGGCGCAGATTGACGTTGACGAAACCCCAGTTGTAGCGCTCGGCGATCTGCGTGCAGAGGCGATTGACGTGGTCGTAGTTGCCGTCAACACGGACCAGCGTAGCGCCGTAGACCTGCGTGTTGAGAATCTTGGCCGCTTCCAGATCGGAGGGGACCAGAATGTAGGTTTTGAGGCCAAGGCGTGCAGCGTGGGCAGCGACGGCGTTGGCAAGATTGCCCGTGGACGAGCAGCCAACGGTCTCGAATCCGAAAGCCTGTGCGTTGGCCAGCGCGACCGCGACGACGCGGTCTTTGAAGCTCAATGTCGGCATGCACACGGCATCGTTCTTAAGATAGAGATTGCGCGCACCGATGTGCGATCCAAGACGCGGCGCCTGAACAAGCGGCGTCATGCCGACAGGGGTCCCGAGATCGTAACCCTCCGGAATCGGCAGCAAGGCGCGGTACCGGCTCATGTCCAGCGGGCCGGCGGCAATGGCTTCGCGGGTAAAGCGGGTGCGGGCATATTCGAGGTCGAACGAAACCTCAAGCGGAGAAAAGCATTCGTGGCAATAGGAGAGCGGCTGGACTCCATAGGTTTTGCCGCATTCCCGACATCGCAACTCGTACGCAGTCGTCACTGATCCCTCGCAGTTGCACGAGTGACTCAAGCGATACGAGCGCGTGACTGGCTCAACAAAGAGCGAACGTGAAATGACTCGAAGTACCAATGCGAGCCGCTTCTGCCAAGAGTGCTGAAGCGACCCCCGAATCTCATGTTCCCCGTTACCGGGCAAGAGTTGACACCATACTCCCGTTTTGCGCGGGCAGGTTGTCGTGGCGTCACAGGGCTCGTCCCTCAGCCACTCTGCATGAAACTCAGGCTTGCCCTTTGGGGGCAAACTTGAATGTTTTTCTTGTATCACAGGGCCATAGGTGGCGCAAGTCGAGTTACAGCGAATGGGGCTCCGCGATGCGCGAATGGTAATGAATCAGGCGTCTATGGTTGTTGCGCCGGATGAATCCAGATGGCATTCCCGCCGCCCGAGACGGCCAATTTCCAAAGCTCGGTAGTTGGGATTCTAGCGCCAGTTCTCGATCTTGAGCCCGGGCACGCGTTTGAACTCGCGCGTGTTGTTCGTAACCAATACAAGCCCCAGGGAACGTGCATGCGCTGCAATCAGCAGATCGTTTGCGCCAATCAGAGTCCCGCGCCGCTTGAGAGTTGCGCGGATTTGGCCGTAGTGCAGAGCCGCGTCGCTCGGGTAATCGAGCACCTCGATATGCCGCAAGAAAACGTCGACACGCGTCCTGTCGCGATCGGGATTAGGCGATATCTCGACGCCATAGGCCAATTCGGAGTGAGTTATGACTGAGATGGAAACCTCGCCCACAGGCACAGTCTGCAATTTGCGGAGGACCGCAGGTTCCGTCCCCTTGATAATGCAGGAAGCGATGTCGGTGTCGAGCATGTAACGGAGCATCTAGCTCGAGCGCTCCTGCACGGGAAGGTCTTCGACCCCTTCCATAAACTCTTCTGAAGCAAACGGCCCGGACACCAAAGCAGACCAGTTGGTGGGGCGCGGCGAAAGAATCACGTCATCGCCTTCTTTGCGAATGAAGACTTCAGAGGTAGAGAACTGAAACTCCTTGGGCAAGCGCACCGCCTGGCTCCGATTGTTGAGGAAGATGCGAGCCGTTCGCTGG
Source organism: uncultured Acidobacteriaceae bacterium (assembly GCA_963778705.1). Lineage (GTDB taxonomy): Bacteria > Acidobacteriota > Terriglobia > Terriglobales > Acidobacteriaceae > Telmatobacter. Next base: position 334,576 of record CAVZVM010000004.1, on the reverse strand, counting down.
GTCGAGATTCTTTGGGAGGCGTTTGCCATATACATAAGTATATGCCAAGAAGGCCGTCGACGCAATTGCGGGTGGGCCCCAAGATCAGCGTCCAGCCGGATGAATCCAGATGGCGTTTCCGCCGCCGGAGACCAGATGAGCTTCCAGGACCGTGTTGCGATCGACGGGCCGGGTCGTGAATGTGGTGTGCGTCGCTTCTGTCCCGGCGTCGGGTGCATCGGCATAGATCTCGGCCACGTACTTCCCTTCGCCAAGAAAGCTGAGCGGCAGATTGAGATCGCGCGCATCCCAATTGGTGATGGACCCGATGTACCAGTCACTGCCGCTGCGTCGGGCGAGCGAGATGAATTCGCGGGGGCGGCCGTCGAGCACGCGAATCTCGTCCCAGGTGGTCGGAACTTGCTTGATGAATTCGAAGTCGTGCTGGCCGGCGTAGTGTTCGGGAAAGTCGGAGACCATCATCAACGGGCTCTCGAGCACGACGTAGAGAGCGAGCTCATGCGCGCGAGTGTTCGGAGCCATGGGCTCTTTGTCGCGGGCGATGAATTTATCCCGGGACACGTTACCGAACGCTCCGGGCGTGTAATCGAGCGGGCCCGCGAGCATACGCGTGAAGGGTAAGGTGGTGTTGTGGAGCGGCGTGGTGCGCGCCGACCACTTCAGGTACTCCTTGCCCATCACGCCTTCGCGCGTGATGAGATTGGGCCAGGTGCGGCGCAGGCCGTCGGGTTTGAAGGCGCCGTGGAAGTCGATCATGAGATGGTGTTGTGCGGCCAGCGTGACGACACGGCGATACCATGCGACCATCTGCTGGTCGTCTCGATTCATGAAGTCGATCTTGACGCCTGCGATGCCCCACTTCTCGAACAGCGGAAAGGCCTGGTCCATGTATTTGTCGACGGAGGTCCAATGGGACCAGAGCCAGAGCCGCACATTTTTCTCTTTGGCGTAGCGCAGAAGCTCTGGCATGTCGATTTCCGGGGTCGTTTGGGTGATGTCCGCCACCGCTGCGTAATCCTGGGGTCCAGAGCGATTGGCCAGAGCCCAGCCGGCGTCGATCAGCATGTACGGGAAGCGGGAAGCAGAAGCGAAATCGATGTAGTGCTTCATGGTCGCCGTGTTCATGCCGGGTTTGGTTGTCATGCTCGGAGCCGCTTCGCCCGACCACCAGTCCCAGGCTGACTTGCCGGCACGAATCCACGACGTGTCGGCAATTTGTGAAGGCGGATTGAGATTGAGGATGATGTTGGACTCAATGAGGCGCCCGGGCGTGTCGCCGATCATAAGCACGCGCCAGGGTGTGGTTACAGGCGCATCGCTTTCGACGGCGATGGACGCTTCATCGACATGGGGTGAGAGTTCTGCATGGAGGCCGAACGCTAGGCTTGTCCTTGCGCAGATACATCCCGGCGTAGTGGTCGATGTCGGCCTCGGTGACGGCAACCCATCCCACTCCTGGAACCTCGCCGAGCAGGGGCAATCCGATCAGCCAGTCGTGGTGAATGCCGCTGACCTGGCGCACCTGGTACTCGTCTTCGTAAGGAGTCTGGAACCCGTCGAGGATGAGCGGGTAGAGTGTCGCGTCCTTGTTGTAGACGAATTGCGTGAGTTCGTGCTCGATGCGCACGTTCTGGATCGACGGCTGCTTGGGCAGAACATAGCGGAAGGCAATGCCGTCGTCGTACGCACGAATCTCAAGAGACAGCTTGCGGCCGGAGTCATCGGCGAGATCGATGAGTGCGGAGTTGTAATGGTCGCGCACGCTGCTGGTTTTGCCGACAGGAATTGTATAGGTCTCGTCATGCTGGCCGGTATGAATGTCCACCTGCTTCATGCCGGGACCGAGCGGCGACTGGCCTTCGATCTTGAAGCCGAGATCAGATTCATCCATCAGCCACTTGCCGCGAAAGTCGACCGCGTAGCGAAGGTCGTTGCTTGCCGGCTCCATCGCGTGCGTGTGCGGAGCGTCCGAGAGGATGAACACGATCTGGCCGTCGGGTGAGGTAACGCGAAGACGGCTATCGGGTGCGTCTTGTGCCAGCGAGTAACTGCAAACGATCAGCGCTGCAGCAAATGCGAGAGACGAAAAGCGAGCCATGATTTCTCCGAAGGAGAATCTTAGCGCACGAGGGCGCAATCCTCGGAACGCATTGTGAAGACACCGGCTCGTTCCGGCCAACATCAGTTGGCGTAGATGCGCACGTAGTCGACGAGCATCTCCGCAGGGAACGGCGTCGCCGAGTTGGGCGGACCCGGCCAGTCGCCACCGATCGCCAGATTCAGGAGGATGAAGTTGCTCTGGCCCACATCGAATGGCCAGACCGAACCGGGCAGCTTGGATAGGTCGGCGGTAGTGTAAGTCGACATAGGGATGCGACGGATCGTCGACATAGTAGGCGACCGAGCCTTTCGTCCAGATCATGCCGTAAGTGTGCCACTGAGCCGCTGTTTGCCCGCTGGGGAAGTTAAACACTGTGCCCAGCCCGTTGTCTCCGGTGAAACCGACGCCATGGATCGAGCCTTCGTTCCAGTCCGGCGTCTTCGCGGCATTCACGCGTTCGAGCACGTCCTGCTCACCGCTCGCAGGCCAGTCGACGGTGACGATGTTGTTGCCGAGGAGCCAGGCGGCGGGCCAGAAGCCCTGTGCCTCGGGGACGAGTGCGCGGAATTCGAGCCGGCCGTACTGAACGCTGAAGAGGCCTTGCGACTTGAGACGGGCCGACGTATAGACGCCCGGAGAAGGCTGTTGAGCCGCGATGTGGAGGTAGCCGTCCGTGCCAACGTAGGCGCTGGGGTTCGCCGTGGAGCAGGGCGTTGTGCTCGATCCCCACGCACAGTAGGTCTCAAGCTCGTGATTGCCGAAGCCGCTGTTGCCCGTGTCATAGGTCCAAACTTGCGGATTGGGTTGTGCATTGCTGCCCGAAGCGTTCGCAAACTCGTCGGACCAGACGAGCGTTCCGGAAGGAATGTTGGGCGAGAACGCCTGGGAACTGACGGCGCTTGGTGCCCCAGTGCCCTGTTGGGCGATTGCCTTGACGGTCAGATTGGACGCAACAAGAAAGGGTGCCTCGTAGATCTGCGATTGCGCTGTCGGTGTCGATCCGTCGACTGTGTAGTAGACTGCCGCGCCCGGCGTTGCGGAAAGGGAGACAACAACTGCGCCGTTGAGCGCGGGCGCTGCCGCGATCGCGGGCGGAACGGACTGCGTTGCGGCGCCGGATGCGCCTTGTCCCGAGGAGCTTCCTCCGCAGCTACACAATAACGAACCCGCCAACACAATTGCGCCTAGCATAGCCGAGCCTGACCTTTCGGAAGTCACGCAACAGGATAGATGGATAGATCGAGAAGCTCAACTCATTTGGTGCGCAACGCGGATCGACAAGCCTGTGGCGCTTGTGGGCCTGGCCACTTTTGCGTCTTTGCTGGAAGGCCGATGTCGGGTCGCGCTTTAAGCGACGCTGCTGACAGACGGCTCCGGCACGGGATCGTAGTTGAGGTTCGGCGCGAGCCAGCGCTCAGCCTCTTCGATCGTCATGCCTTTGCGCTGCCGATAGTCCGCCACCTGGTCGCGATCGATCTTGCCAAGCGAGAAGTAACGAGCCTCGGGATGCGCAAAGTAAAGGCCGCTGACGCTTGAGCCGGGCCACATGGCAAAGGATTCGGTGAGCTGAATTCCAGTTCTGGCCTGGACGTCGAGAAGGCGCCAGAGCGCGTCTTTCTCTGTGTGGTCGGGGCAGGCGGGATAGCCGGCCGCAGGACGAATGCCCCTGTACTTCTCGTGGATCATGTCCTCGGGGCTCAGATGCTCTGCGCGGCCATAGCCCCATTCGTCGCGAACGCGCTTGTGCAGGCACTCAGCGAAGGCTTCGGCAAGGCGATCGGCGAGAGCTTCGGCCATGATGGCGTTGTAGTCGTCGTGATGGGCGCGGAAACCGTCGCAGAGATCCTTGAGACCAAAGCCGGTCGTGACCGCGAAGGCACCGATGTGGTCCGGAAGAGCGCTCTCGCGCGGCGCGATGAAGTCGGCGAGCGACCGGCAGGGTTCCCTTCCGTCGCGCTCAGCCTGCTGGCGAAGAAAGTGGAACGTCGAGAGGACCCGGCTGCGCGAAGCATCGGTGTAAAGTTCGACGTCGTCCCCAACCGCGTTCGCCGGAAAGAGCCCATAAACTGCACGCGCGGTGAGCAGATTCTGCTCCACAATCTTGTCAAGGAGCGCGTTGGCTTCGGTAAAGAGCAGGCGGGCCTGCGCGCCTTGCTTCGCGTCGTCGAAGATGCGCGGATAGACTCCCTTGAGCTCCCAGGTGTGAAAGAAAGGAGTCCAGTCGATGAATGTACGCAGCGTGGCGAGAGGAAAGTTGTCCAGAACCCGAACGCCGGTAAACTCGGGCAGGGGCAGGTCGGCGGGACGCCATTCAATCGGAGTGCGGCGCGCGCGGGCGACTTCGATCGGAATCGTTTTGGACCGCTGCGACGCGTGGGCCTTGCGGACGGCGGCGTATTCGGCGCGATGCTGCGCGACGAACTCCCCCCGGCCCTCGTCGCTCAGAAGGCTCGTCGTCACGGGAACGGCGCGGCTGGCATCGAGAACGTGGACGACGGGCTCGCTGTAGTGGGGTGCGATCTTGACCGCAGTGTGCGCACGGCTGGTTGTCGCTCCGCCAATGAGCAGAGGCAGCTTGAAACCCTGGCGTTCCATCTCGCGCGCCACGTGGACCATCTCGTCGAGCGACGGTGTGATGAGCCCGCTGAGGCCGATGATGTCGGCGCGGACCTCTTTCGCGCGTGCGAGGATCTTCTCGGCCGGAACCATGACGCCCATATCGATCACGTCGTAGTTGTTGCACGCGAGCACAACACCAACGATGTTCTTGCCGATGTCATGCACGTCGCCTTTGACCGTGGCGAGCACGATTCTGCCCTGGGCCTTGACCTCCTGGCCCGAGGCGACCATTGCGGCTTTCTCGGCCTCCATGAACGGGGTCAAGTAGGCGACGGCTTTCTTCATCACGCGCGCAGATTTCACGACCTGGGGCAGAAACATTTTGCCGGCGCCGAACAGGTCGCCCACCACACCCATGCCATCCATCAGCGGCCCTTCGATCACCAGCAGCGGGCGGCCAAGTTTGGCGCGCGCCTCTTCGGTGTCGGCGTCGATGTAGGTGTCGATCCCCTTTACCAGCGCGTGGGAGAGACGCGCTTCGACTGTGCCATTGCGCCACTCTTCGGTCTTCTTCTCGGTCGTCTCGGTGGCGGTGTCCTTCAGTGTTTCGCCGTACTCGACCAACCGCTCGGTTGCGTCGGGACGGCGGTTGAGCAGAACATCTTCGACGAGTTCCTTGAGGCGAGGCTCAATCTCCTCGTAGACCTCGAGCATGCCGGCGTTGACAATGCCCATGTCGAGGCCGGCGGCAATGGAATGGTAGAGGAACGCGGAGTGCATGGCTTCGCGCACCTTGTTGTTGCCGCGGTAGCTAAACGAAATGTTTGATACGCCGCCGGAAACCTTGGCATCGGTCAGATTCTCCTTGATCCACCGCGTCGCGCGCATGAAGTCGAGGGCGTAGTTGTTGTGCTCCTCGATGCCTGTGCCGACCGTAAGGATGTTGGGGTCGAAGATAATGTCTTCGGCCGGAAAGCCGACTTCGTTCACAAGAATCTTGTAGGCACGTTCGCAGACGCGGATCTTGTCCTCGTAGCTCGCAGCCTGACCCTGCTCATCGAAGGCCATGACGACGACAGCAGCGCCGTACTTGAGCACCGTGTGCGCGTTGGCGCGGAAGACGTCTTCGCCTTCCTTGAGCGAAATGGAATTGACGATGCCCTTGCCCTGCAGGCATTTCAAGCCGGCCTCAATCACGCTCCACTTGGAGGAATCGACCATGATGGGCGCCTTGGCCACTTCGGGCTCGCTCGCGATCAGCTGCAGGAACCGCGTCATCGCCGCGACGCCGTCGATCATGCCCTCGTCCATGCAGACGTCGATCACGTTGGCGCCATTTTCGACCTGCTGGCGCGCGACGCTAACCGCCTCTTCGTACTTCCCTTCCTTAATGAGCTTGGCGAACTTCGGCGATCCGGCGACATTGGTGCGCTCGCCAATCATGATGAAGACGCCGGGTTGCTGCGTGAAGGGTTGCGAACCCGAGAGACGAAGAGGCTTCATCGAGCCACCTCGGCTGCGGCTTCTTCGTGTTCGTGTACGAGGGGGCGTGGTGCTACACCTTCGAGTGCCTTGGCGATGGCCGCGATGTGCGCAGGCGTATTGCCGCAGCAGCCGCCTGCAATATTGATCAGGCCGTCATGCGCAAAACTTCCCAGCGAACGCGCCATGTCCTCGGGTCCGAGATCGAAGCCGGTCTCGGCGAGGGGGTTGGGCAGGCCCGCATTGGGGTAGCAGGAGATGGCCACGTTCGCCTTCTCGGAGAGCTCGGACAGGAATGGGTACATGAGATCGGGCCCGAGCGAACAGTTGAGACCGACGGAGAGCGGCTGGACATGCTCGACGGCATTCCAGAAAGCTTCGGTGGTCTGCGCAGAGATGAGCGTCTCGCCGCCACGGCCCACTGCAGCTGAGATCATGACTGGCAGCTCGACCTTGTCTTCGTCGAAGACCTCACGAATGGCCACGAGGGCGGCTTTGGCGTTGAGCGAGTCGAAGATGGTTTCGACGAGCAAGAAGTCGACACCGCCTGCGATGAGCGCGCGCGCCTGCTCCTTGTACGCAATCCTGACCTGGTCGAACGTCACGGAGCGAAAGCCGGGATCGTTGGCGTCGGGAGAGTTCGAGAGCGAGACCGTCAAAGGTCCGATGGACCCAGCGACGAAACGAGGACGGCCGCTCTCGTTGCCCACGCGGTCGGCCCACTGACGGCAGATGCGCGCAGACTTCTCGTTAATCTCCGAGGCCAGGCTGATCAGAGCCGGGTCTTCGATGATCTTTTGGTAGAACTCAGGATCCTTACGACCGCCATGCTCGCGCGGATCGTCGACAAAGAACTCACTCTGGGCGATCGAGGTCGCGCCGAAGGTGTTGGTCTCGATGATGTCGGCCCCGGCTTCAAGAAACCTGCGATGGATATCGCCGATCATCTCGGGCTGCGTGAGCGTGAAAAGATCGCCGTTATTGAGCAGGTCTTTGGTCGCGCTCTTGAACCGCTCCCCACGCATGTCCGCCTCGGTCATGCCATAAGCACGGATGGTGGTGCCCATCGCCCCGTCGATGATCGCAATGCGGCGCTTGAGAATCTGCTGAATTGGATGCTGATATGCGCTGGTCATTTTAGTTCTTCCACGTTGGACAGTCGTTTGCCCGGTCATCGACGGTTTGAAGCAAGGTGCGGGCGTATCTGTGGACCGAACGGGCCACCGGAAAGCGTTGGGAATGCGGTCCTTAAACCAAGGATAACTGTTCTACGAGATACCGTATGCAGAATGGGGACTACCGGCACTTATCCTGGGTTGACTGGGGAGATTTGGGGCCCCACCGGGATTGTAGACCTGCCAACCATTCCTGCCATTGGATTTAGCGCAGTACATTGCAGCGTCGGCGTGTTTCAGAAGCGTCTCGGCATCCTCTCCCCCTTCGGGATAGGTACAAACGCCCACGCTGACCGTGACCGAAACGAGCGTCGATTCGATGTCGATGGATTCAGAGACGGCGCCAATGATCTTTTGGGCAATCGATTCCGATTGCTCAGGCGAGTCGAGATCCGGAAGAAGAACAACGAATTCGTCGCCGCCGATGCGGGCCACCGTGTCGGTTTTTCTGACCGATCGCTGGATGCGGCTCGCGACTTGGCAGAGGAGCTGGTCACCCGCAAAGTGTCCGAGCTTGTCGTTGACTGCCTTGAAGCCGTCTAGGTCAACCATTAGAACTCCGACCTTCGATTTGAACCGATCGACTCGATCGAGCGCCACATCCAACCTGTCGCTTAAGAGAATGCGATTGGGCAGGCCTGTGAGTGCATCATGATGGGACAAGTGGCGCAGGCGCTCTTCGCTGGTGCGGAGAGCCCTGGTCTGCTGTTCCACGCGGCGACGCAGAACGAAGACCCAGGTGAACGCTGCGAAAGCGACAAGTGCGACGGCGGAGAGCACGCTCAATGCATTGCCAGGGGTCCACCAGGAAGGCGCCTTGAGGACCTCAACATCCTCGGCGGAGCGCAGGAGGATCTGGACTGAGCGAGACCGAACTTCGCCTTCTCCCTGATTGGTGCTCTCTGGGTCGACCTGGACGCTGCAGATACCAGTCAGGCGGAGCTGGCTGCCGTCTCTTAAAGGCGCCAAAGAATGAACCGCATCGTGTGGCAGAATGGCCGGATACAGGAACCGGTCTGAGCGCAGCATCAGCGTCAGATCCCCGGTGGCCCGATCCTGACCTATGAGCTCACCTTCAATGCGGATCAGCTGGCCATCCTGTTCTCCTCGAGCGGCGAGATCGGGCCAAGATGGTTTGGCCTGAAGGTCCGTATCATCGTGAGAAACGAACCGGAAGGTCGCATTTTCGAGAGTCGCCTTGTACTGGCTGATGGCCGGAAAGCCAATCACATCGACGAGATCCCCTCTACGGACAGGTGTGGTTTCGGTGGACTGCATACACAAGGCGTCGTTGCCCTTTTGCAGGCAGAGCAGCCGCCCAGGCCATTGCAGCGTGACTCTTCCCCGGATGCGCACCCGGTGGGCAAGTTCAAGGCCGGGAGTGAAGCGCAGGAGCTGCGACATGCTCCCCTCGGGCATGGCAAAGGGATGAACGGGCGCAGGCCGCAACACTTTAACTTCACTCAGCGAGGGAAAGAAAAGGTGGACACCGACCAGTTGACGCTTCTTGTTGAAGACCGGACCGTTATTCCCATGCAGGCGGACACTGGCATCGACCAAAGCGCCATAGTCAACACCTGCTTCAATGATGGTCGTGGCACTCAAAGGGCCCTCGATCGTTTTGATTTCGAGAGTCACATCCTTGTCCGCGAGGTGCACGGATTGAACGACGCCTTCCACTTCCACCCATTGGCCATCCACCTTGCCGGACAGCAGTTGCTGCATAGCCACTCTAGGGGCATCTTTCGGGACCTCGGATTTGCCCACGACTATTACACGAGCCCGATCCACAATGGGAGCGTAATCTCCCGCTCCGCTGACGCCTGCAACATCCACGACGGAGCCGGCTCGTATGGGAAGAATCGGCCTCGACGGAAGTGCGACGAAGATGCTGCCAGTGGCATCGTGAACAAAGAGCGCGCCGTGCCGTGCATCGATGAACGGGTCGTAGTAGGTAACCGTGGCGCGGAGATGGACGGGATAGCCACGAGCAGCATCTTCGGGCGCAAGGCTGTGAACAGCGATCGCAGTATGGAATGTACCGGTGAGACTATGGGGATTTCGGGGATTCTGCGCGCCTGCTGCTATGCAGGTGAGCAGCAGTGCCGAAAGCAGACCGACTTGGCGCAAAATCCACACTTCATTTCCCCCTCAGGGGATGCTTGGTGGATCAAGCTCGCCGCAATGAAACCACTAAGGTTACTTGGCAGAGCACTCCCTGACACACCACGGAGACTATATCGTCCATTGTAGGTACGATCTCCAGGGGATATGGCCTTTTCAGGTGAGACCCAACAGCGAAAGTAACCACAACGTTCCGGTGATTGCGGAGCGTTCGGATTGCGGCGGGGATAGGGCCCGGATCGCTCTGCGACCCGAACCCAAATCGCTGTGCGATTACTTCCCTTGGCAGCAATCAGGCGTGCAGCCGCTCTCGCAGCAGGACTGGCCGCACTTGTCCTGGCAACAAGTCGTGCAGCAGCCGGCCTGGGCCTTGGGTTGAGAGGTCTGTGCAAATGCCGCAACGGCGAGGACAAGACTCATGGACAGCAGTGCGAATGTACGTTTCATCGAAATCTCCTTGACGGTGAAAATGCAGGGAAATGCCAAGCCCGGTGCGTTTGTGCGCGGGCTGCTTCCTTGGCGGGGGTGTCAGGAGTGGTTTAGATCCGAAAGACTCGATGGAGGACGTAAAGCGGAGGAGAGCTGAGCGGCAGCGGTTCGGGTCGGGGGGTAGCGAAAGCCGATTCGGTGTCCGGAGCCGCAGCGATAGAAATATAGTGAACGCCCTGAGTCCTGGGCTTTGCCAGCGTCGTCCAGTTCTGACTCGCCACTGGCAGCTTGTGCTCGCAGCAGTCGGACGAACAATCGCCGGCCGCGAGCGAGCGGGCCATGAGACACTCCGGTCCCATCGCGCTGACACTCATCGCGCAATGCGAAGGCGTCGTGCAGGCGAACGCGGCCAGGGCCGGCTGCACTACAAGCAGCCCGGCAACGGCGACTGCAACGGCCTGGAGCAATCTCCTCATCGATTGAATACAGAGTAAGACGCGAACTCGGGTTGAACTGTGAGCAGGATCACGGCTGACGTATATTGTCCGGACAGGCTACTTTGTTCCGGTGAGCGCGGCCACCGGCACCAGCATGTCCTCTTTGCGCATCACGAGATTGGTCGCGTTGAGTGTCGCGAGTTCGAAGCCGTGGCCGTGGGTGATGGCGTCGGTAGGGCAGGCTTCGACGCAGTAGCCGCAAAAGATGCAGCGGTTGTAGTCGATGTTGTAGACCTTGGCGTAGCGCTCGGAAGACGAGATGCGCTGCTCTTCGGTGTTTTCGGCGGCCTCGATGTAGATGCAGTTGGCAGGACAGGCGGCAGCACACAGATAACAGGCAACGCACTTTTCCAGGCCATTCTCGTCGCGCTGCAACACATGCGCACCGCGAAAACGTGACTGAAACACCGCACCGCGCAAGGGGCCGGGGCCGTCGGGGTAATTCTCGACCTCGGTGGGCCGGAAGATCTCGCCGAAGGTGATGCTCATGCCCTTGGCGATGCCGGCCAGGTTGCGCACAATCGACATGCGACCAGTATACGATGGAACCGCTGGAGGACTTGCCGATGCTCAAAGAGGCCTTTGCCCTGATCTTGATTGTTTCAACTACGGGAGCCTGCGCATTGGCACAGAGCCAGGGCTCCAACCAGGGGCAGCCCATGGGCGCTCCGCCGCAGTTGGACACGTCGCGTATCCAGGAGGAGATGCACCATGCGAGCGCACCGGCTGCGGGACCGTTGAAGATCGGCTTTGGCGTCAAGACTTCGGAGTGGACCGCGGAGAAACTCTCTTCCCTGCCGCACACCACGATCACCGTCTACAACGAGCACGAGAAGGTGAACCAGACCTACTCCGGCGTTCCGTTGATCGATCTTCTGACGCCCCTGGGCGTGTCCGCCAAGCCGCATGGCAAGGAGTTCCGACTGTACGTTGTGGCCGCGGGCGCGGATGACTATCAGGTCGTCTATTCGATCGGGGAGATCACGCCCGATGTGCATGACGGCACGGTCCTCGTCGCCGATTCGGTGGACGGGAAATCGCTCGGCAACAATGGCCTCTTCCAGCTGGTGGCCACAGGCGAAAAGCGCCCGGCGCGCTGGGTGCGCAACCTCGTCTCCATTCGGGTGCTGCTGGCGCAATGAGCTGAGGGGCTTCGCCTTTCCGGCGACTAATGTGCGGCCTTGCGCGGCGCCGGCGTCTTGAACGGCTGGCAGATCGGTGCATCCTGCCCGTGGGCAAGGCCGGTCACGGCATCCGTTCCGATACAAATGCGTCGCTTGAGGGCATCGGCTGTCTGTCCCGTGAGCGGGAGCGTGCGCTCCGTGTAATTGGCGGGATCGACGTCGTATTGGTAGACGAAGTCCTCGGGTGGTTTCTGCTTGCCGTAGTCGAAGTGGCTCCAGGTGCCGACGATTTCATGTCCATTGTTTTCGGCGAGCACGGCGTAGGCCGACGAGACGGTAACACCCTGCGGAGAGCCGGCGCTCGACAACGGAATGCCCTGGGTGCCACGCATCCAGCGCGCCGCCCACGAGTGCTGCCGCTGGTCATAGTAGAAGGCGGTGAGGAAGGTTGAAGCGACACAATCGTTGCAATCGTCGTAGAGAGCGCCTAGATCGCGGGGCCAGCCGACGGCAAACAGCATCCAGTCGAGAATGCGGAGATTTGCGCCGGTGATGATCGGCTTGACGCTGTGATCGGTCAGCGACGCGCTCCACACCGTGAACGTGTCAAAGGCTGGCGGGGTTTGGGGAGTCTTGCGCAAGGTGGTCACGACAAGAGCTGCGTCATACTCGACACCGATCTCGCGGATGGCCGTCCACCGCTCGGGCTCAAGCGACCGCGTGACCCAGATGACGACGCCCTGATCCTGTTGCGCGTGGAAATCGACCCAGCGGAAGTTGTCGGGAGATTGCTGGGCTGTGAGCAGTGTAGATGTGGCAAACGCAACTGCCAGGGAACCCAACAACAACCGTCTGCCAACGGCAATGCGCATGCACTTGGGTATATCAAATCTTCCTTTCCTGCCGCACTTCGGACAGATGCAAAGCTCGAAATACCTAGGGGAAAAAGTAGAAATCGATTTAGATAGAGCTGAGGAGCTGTTCGGCCTGCACCAGCTTGTCGTTCACCTGTAGGGCTTGATTTCGTGCCAGTTCCTGGAGCTGCCCTATCCCTGAATATAGGATCAGCTTTGGATGATGAGCCGGTTCCGTTTCTGTGTCGGCCTTGGTAATTGTCTCGTCAAGAACAGTTTCCTGTTTCTCGTCAAGCATCAGGAACCGATGGACATCCCCTTTCACCTGGACGACAAATGCGAGCTGACCTCCAGGAAGGACAGTCTTAAATTGACCATCCTCGAAGGCAGTTGTCCATGAGAGCTTCCCCGCCCTGGTCTTCTCCAGAAGTTGATTAACAAAGCTTTGGGACCTTTCAGCCATTGGACACCTCTCTGTCAACCTGGGAGCGGAATTGCCCCGACAAACCGGCCAGCGACTCCAGTATCTCACCAGTGATTCTCAGGAGTCGAATTCTCTCAGTTGAGCTAAGAGAATCTGGTCCACCGTTGAGACCTTCGGTAACCAGCTTGAGATCGATTTGCTTTTCGCGCAGCCGACTCAGCTCACCGCTCACAAATTGGCGATGGCTCCTGATCGCAGTCGCCAATTCGGACCGTAGATCGGTGGTTCGCAGCCGTGCTTCGGACATTCTTCCATCCTCCACATAGCCGTGGAGTTCTTTGGCGATCCGGGCAAGAGAACTGAAGTCGATTTCAGCATTGTGATGCTGGATGTTCCTGCTGGCCTGGAGCGCAGCCCTCTTCGCACCAGTCGCCTGAAACAACGCAGACACAGTCAAGACCAGGCCGGCAGCCCCGATGCTGGCATTTGTCCAGTCAAAAGTATCGTGTGCGATCACGCCGATCAGTCTCTCACGGCTGCACTCAGCGGACAACTCGACGAGAATAGAGCTACAGCCCTAGCTTCCCCCAGATCGCATCGATCTTCGCTCTGGTGGCTGCGTCCATCTCGATCATCGCCGGCCACGGACGGTTGAAGCCTTCCGCCTTCCATTTGCGAGTGGCGTCGATCCCCATCTTCGAGCCATAGTTGGGCAGGCGGCGAAGCGTGATCCAGCGAATCGACGGGACCCAGCGTGAACTGAATGTCGCGCTCGGGGTCGATGTTGTTGGCCACGCGCAGGACGACCTCAGGGATGTCATGCACGTCGCAGTCTTCGTCCACGACAATGATGCACTTGGTAAACATGGCCTGGCCGAGCGACCAGACAGCGTTCATCACCTTGCGCGCCTGGCCGGGATAGCTCTTGCGGATCGAGACGATCATCAGATTGTGGAAGACAGCCTCGACGGGGAGATGGACGTCGACCAGTTCCGGAATGGTCATCTTCATTGCGGGGAGAAAGATGCGCTCGACGGCGTGGCCCATCCAGGCATCTTCCATCGGCGGCTTGCCCACAATGGTCGCAGCGTAGATGGGATCCTTGCGGTGGGTGATGCAGGTGAGATGGAAGACCGGGTACTCGTCGGTCAGGGTGTAAAACCCGGTGTGATCGCCGAAGGGACCTTCGGCACGCAGTTCGCCTAGTTCGACGTAGCCTTCGAGAATTATTTCGGCGTGGGCAGGCACCTCGAGATCGACTGTCTCGCACTTGACGATCTCGACAGACTCGCCCCGAAGAAAACCGGCGATCATGAACTCTTCGACCTCGGGTGGCGCCGGAACGATGGCAGAAAAGGTGGTCGCAGGATCGGTGCCGATGGCCACGGCAACTTCGAGCCGTGAGCCTTTGAGCGTCCCGAGCGAGACCTGGGGCAGACCGCCGATGGGCCCGTCGGGAATCGCCACCGCTCCGCCGGCAGATTCCGCCATGATCGATACCGCGGCGCTGAGCGGATTGTCCGCCGATTCCGCAGCTGCCGCGCGCAATGCGTTGCGATAATGCTCGGCAGCGACCTTCTGACGCTGCCAATGCATGCCGGTCGTCTGGCCGTCGTAGACCTGCATCCGGTACATGCCGATGTTGCGCTTTCCCGTGCGCGGGTCGCGCGTGTGGACACAGGGCAGCGTGATGAAGCGGCCGCCATCGAGTGGCCAGCATTTGAGAATCGGGAATGCGTTGAGGTCGAGGTCGCCGCGCCCGCCGTTGTCTTTCGTCTTGAGAACAACCTCTTTGCAGGGCGCATCTTTCGCTGCCACTGTTTTGGGAAACACGTGGGCAAGCTCGGCAAGTTGCGGCAACATCTTCAGCTTGTCGAACAGGCCCCCTGTCGGCGGCTTCATGTTCATCAGGCCGGTGATGCGGGCAGCGATTTCGTCGACCTTCTCGACTCCGAGAGCCATCGCCATGCGGCGCTCGCTGCCGAACTGGTTGATGAGGACTTTGTGTCCGGGATGGCCTTTGACGTTTTCAAACAGCAGCGCCGGACCGCCCGCCGAATATTTGCCCGGGGCGGCATTGCCCTTGGCTGCCGAATGACCTCGTGCTCCTATCTTGGACACGCGATCGGTGATCTCGGTGATTTCAAGCTCGGGCGAAACCTCTTCGCGGATGCGTTTGAGCTCGCCATTCTTTTCGAGAATCTTGATCCAGTCGCGAAGGTCTTTGTGGGCCAAATCCGTTTACTCCAATATGCTGTTGCTCTAACGATACTCGGTTCCGCGGAACGAGCGATCCGATTCGGCCCTTCACACTAAGGAGGCTCTCAATGCATAGAATCCGCAGACACAGGCATGCATGCAAGCATGGAACCTACTTTCAGATTCTCGAACCCGCGGCAGCAGCGGCAGCAGCGCCTGCAGCGGGCCCCTGGAGCGTTCCCGACCTGTGCACGGCGTACAACTGGCCCACCAAGCTGGCTGGAGGCGGAGTCATTGCGATTGTCGAGCTGGGTGGGGGATGGGTGCAATCCGACATGACGGCATACTTCCAGTCGATTGGCCAGCAACCGCCGCAGATCACCGACATTTCAGTGGACGCGACCAAGAACAACCCCAACCAGAGCGTCGGCTCGAACGACGATCCCGACTATGAAGTGGCGCTCGATATTCAGGTAGCTGCGGCAGCCTACTACGCAGCCACAGGAAGCCCCGCCGTGATTCGCGTCTATTGGTCGCAGGATATCGGGAATGCCGTGCAAAGGGCGGCTGCGGACGGATGCGATATCTGCTCCATCTCGTGGGGCGGTGACGAAGCGATCTGGGGCGCCAGCGCCGTCCAGCTGATGGAGACGGTGGCGGAGACTGCGACCAGCGCGGGTATGGCGATCTTCGCGGCGGCGGGCGACAACGACGCAAGCGACGGAGGCACGACGCCGGCCAATGTCGATGCTCCTGCTTCTTGCCCGCATGTGGTCGCCTGCGGCGGTACCAACAAGACGGCAACGACGGAGACCGTATGGAACGACAACCCAGGCAACTCGGACGGGCAAGGGACGGGCGGTGGTTACTCGACTATCTTTCCCGTACAAGCGTTTCAAATTGGCGCTCCGCCTGCGCCTGCCGGGACCCAGTCCGGAACGGGCCGGATGGTTCCGGACGTCTGCGCGGATGCCGATCCCCCGACCGGGTACAAGATTTTCGTGCATGGGGCTCAGGCCGTGGTCGGAGGAACCAGCGCGGTCGCGCCGCTCTACGCGGGCTTGTTTGCGAGCTTTGGAAAGAAACTGGGCTTCGTGAGTCCGACCCTCTGGAACAATCAGGGCGCCTTCAACGACATCACCGTGGGAGACAACGGGATGTACAAGGCCGGACCCGGGCCTGATCCTTGCTCAGGAATCGGATCGCCGATCGGAACAAAGATCGCAGCGCTCTTTGTGGGTACAGGGAGTTCCGCGGCAGCGGCGAAAAAGAAACCCTAGCTGGTAGCAGGCATGACCTGAACCAGAGGCATCACAGGCGCGATTGCATCTAGGGGGTATCCGAGACGCTTCCACTCGTCGTAGCCGCCCCGCAGGGGACGGACACGCTCGATGCCCAGCTTGTGAAGAGTCATGGCTGTCTTCGCGGCGGTTGCTTCGCTGGGGCACGTGCAGTAGAGAATGACGTCGCGATCGCGCGGAATCTCATGGACCCGTGTGGTCAGGGCGTCGGGCGAAAGGTGGAGCGCGCCCGGCAGCGTGAAGGGGTCGGTCATCAGCTCGAGTTGATGACGCAGGTCGACGATGAAGACCGACTCACCCGCGTCGAGTTGGCGTTTCAGCTCGTCGGGTTCCAGACGCGATTGAACCAGCTTGCGCATGAAGCTTCGGCGGCGCATCAATCGACCAATCGAAGAATGCCGCGACCGCGAGAACCAGCAAGGCTCCGGAAAACCGGCCAACCCAATTGAGCAGGCTGGGATCGCGCTTGAGCGCATCGCCGAAGAGCCTTCCCGCAAAAAGAACCGTGCTCACCCAAAGCGTAGCCCCGATGCCGTCGAAGAGCAGGAAGCGGCCCAGCTTCATGCCCAGCTGGCCTGCAACAGGCGGCGCGAGTGTGGCGAGGCCCGGCACGAACTTGGCGATCATCAGGGTACTTTCGCGCCGACTGCCGAAGGAGTCCTGCGTCTTCCTCACACAGATCGTCGGCTCGAGCGAGAGTTTGCAGAGGATGCGCAGCACGTGATGGCCGAAGCGCCGACCGATCAAGAACCAGCTCGTATCCGCAGTCACGCAAGCCAAAACCCCGGCAAGCAAAGCGAGAGGAAAGCTGAGTGAGTGTTCAGCGGAGAGAGCGCCGGCCGCGAGCAGGACCGGCGTCGCGGGCAGAGGAATCCCTATCTGCTCGACCAAGACCCAGACGAAGAGCAGGAGATAGCCGTACGTGAGCAGGATGTGCGTTGGCAGCGCCATAAGAGACTTGACTCGCGCAGCGTAGGCCCGCGAGGGGTAGCTAAGTATACGATGACGCAAATTGAATTTGGCTTCACCCGAAGTTGCGATCGGGGCTCCGAAAGCGAAAGGCCGCCACGAGGCGGCCTATTCGCTCATTGAAGCTGTCGGCAATCTATTGCTGCTGGATGGGTTCGGCGGGCGCAGACGCCGGTTCCGCCGCAGAAGCGGTCGATCCCTTGTCGGCAAAGTAGTTGCGGTCTTCCAGGTTCCGATAAAACTCGCCTGTGAGTTCGGCGGCGCGGGGGCCGAAGGTCGGACGGCCGCCCTCCAGGAAGAAGACCGTCACCATGGCGCCCAGAGGCGTTTGCGAGTAGGAGGCGAACCAACCGAAACGAGTCCCACTGTCGGAGCAGGTCCCGGTCTTGCCAAAGACGGGGAACTCCTGAAAATTAGCACGTAGACGGCGTGCGGTTCCGTACTGGACTGCGCCCGCCATCCCATCCTGAAGATCCGGAACGAATTTGGCGATATCCAATGTCCGCTTGACCTTGGGCTCGAAGCTGGCGATGTCCATCGGAGAGGTGGGATGCTGCAGGTAGTAGAGGGTTCCGCCGTTGGCGATAGCGGCGACGAATGCGCCGAGCTGCAGGGGCGTTAACGAGACGCCCTGGCCGAAGCTGCACATACGCCCAACGCCGCCCTCGGAGGCTGGAATGGGCTCGTCGGGGTAAACCCCCAGCTGCTCGCCGGAGATGTTGTACCCGGCCAGTTCGCCCAGCCCGAACTGCGTGGCGTAGTGGCGGACACGCTCGAATCCAAGCTCGCGGCCAAGTTCCTCAAAATAGAGGTTGTTGCTGTGGGCCAGCGCCTGGGTCATGTTCATGCGGAAGCCGGGCAGGTGGACCATCGTATCGCGGGTGACGATGCCCTCGGAGAGCGCGGCCAGAGCGACTGTGAGCTTGATCGTGGAACAGGGTTCGGCGCCAGGCGAGAGGGCCAGCTTCTGGTTCACCATGGCAAGGATGCGGCCGTTCGACGGGTCGATCACTACGGCCGTGCCGTTCATGTCGCCCAGGGCGTCGATGGCGGCCTGGCGAACAATCGGGTTCTCGCCGGCAGTGATGTCATCGGCGAAGATATCGCCGGAAGCGAAGGAGCTGGCGGTAAAGCGCTCGTAGTAACGGTGGCGATGGACGCGCAAGGACGCTCGGCGCACGGTTGGGCCCGATCTGGTTGCGGTACCCCTGGCCCTACGGTGTGCTGCGGCAGTTGTCGAGGCGGAATGATGCGCCGCGTGGTGGCTTCTCGAGTGCCTGGCCGCAGTCAGGTGCTGAGTTGCCGAGCGGCTGTGGTGGAGGGTCTGCGGCGCATCCAGCGCTGCCGCCATTAACGTAAACCCAAACAAGGTGACCCCACCGGCCAGCACACGAGACAATCTCATCTACTCAACATCCTCCGCCCTCTGTCTCTTGCGGCTCGCTTTTGGACAAGCAAGCCAGCCGGAAACGGCTTTCCCCTGGCGCTGCAATGACGTAGCTCTACGATAACCGATTCTTTGAAAATCCCAAATATCGAATTCAATAAAGATATCGGCCACAGCAGGGCCGTAATTCAATCCTGCCCCTATTCTTTAATCGAGACAAGAAGCCTTGCAGTGACCCAGGTTACCGAAGAACCAGGATGATACTTGTCGCTTAAAGCCACGGCAAAGACGGCCCTGGGCGCCTGGCATCGCCTATCGCAGATTCTAGAACTGGATGCGGCGCATGAACGCTGGGACATCCAGATCGCGTTCCGCCCCGCCATCCGGCTCTGTAATCCGCACGCCGGCGGAGGGCGTGGCCCAATCGTCCGCGGGAGCCGAAGAACGGGTCCTCGTCTCCGGCTCGGATACATACTCCTGAGTCGGCGGTTCGGAAAGTTCGGCAAACTTGGGACGGGCCGCGGCAGAGACAAACTCCGTCTCCTCGGCAGCACGCGTCTTGCGTGGGGCGGCAGATGCCGTCACTAACGCCGGCTCTTCCTCTTCTGAATCGATGTCGTCGTCTTCGCTCATGAAGCGAGGTGCTGCGGGCGCCGATGAAACCGTTACCGTCTGGGCGGGATCGCGCATCCAGCCGTCCGGAGCCATCACTGGTACGGAGACCACGGGCGCCTCTTCGACACTCAGCATCCGCGCGCGCCGCTCGGGCATCTGATCGCGGAAACCAGTGGCAATCACGGTGATCTTGACCTCGTCACCCATGCGCTCGTCCTGCACCGCGCCGAAGATGATGTTCGCGTCTTCATGGGCCGAGGATTGAATAAGAGTCGAGGCCTGGTTGACCTCGGAGAGCTTCAGTGAGCTCGAACCAGTGATATTGATGAGAATGCCGCGGGCTCCGTCGATCGCACCGGCTTCGAGCAGCGGCGAAGCCATGGCAGCCTGCGCCGCTTCAACGGCCCGATTTTCGCCCGAGCGAACGGCTGTACCCATCACGGCGTGGCCCATGCCGGCCATCGTGGTCTTCACGTCGGCAAAATCGCGGTTGATGATGCCCGGAATGGTGATGATGTCGGAGATTCCCTGCACGCCCTGGCGCAGCACATCGTCGGCAATGCGGAAACTTTCGAAGAAGCCTGTATCCTTGGCCACCGCGAGAAGCTTCTCATTGGGAATCACGATCATCGTGTCGACGCTCTCGAGCAGCTCCTTGAGACCGCGCTCAGCCTGCTGGAGGCGGCGCTTGCCTTCAAAAGCGAAGGGGCGCGTGATCACCGCGACGGTGAGAATGCCCATCTCGCTGGCGAGGGATGCGATGACCGGAGCTGCGCCGGTGCCGGTGCCGCCACCGAGTCCGGCTGTCACGAAAACCATGTCCGCGCCTTCCAGGGCCTCGATGATCTTTTCCGAATCTTCGAGAGCCGCGCGGCGGCCCACATCGGGATTTGCGCCGGCGCCAAGGCCCGAGGTAAGTCGCACACCGAGCTGGAGCTTGACGGGTGCCTGCGAGAGTTTGAGCGCCTGCACGTCGGTGTTGGCCGCGATAAACTCGACGCCTTCGAGGCCGGCCTGGATCATGCGATTGACGGCATTGCCGCCGCCGCCGCCGACTCCGATCACTTTAATGTGGGCTCCGCGCACGCTCTCATCGTGAAACTGAATGCGCATCTCTCCGGCTTCGTTGGTCTGTTGCATCGCGGCTGGCTCCTCGTTCTTGGCGCGTGGCATGGTCCCCCCTAGAAATTCGCGGCAAAAACCGCACGCAGTTTGGCGCGCAGGCTGTTGCTCTCGGCTGCACGGGTCACGCGTGTGCGGTGCGCATACAAGAGCATTCCGATCGGCATCGCAAAAGCGGGATTCACCAGTTCTCCGGGCATATTCGAAAGGCGCACCGGCATGCCGGTACGCGCAGGAACACGAAGTTGCGTCTCGGTCACATCGAGCAGCCCGGGCAGCGAAGCTCCGCCGCCGGTCAACACGCAGCCGGCTCCGAGTGCGTCCACCACACCGCCCTGGCGCAGGCTCTCTTTGACGTAGTGCATCAGTTCGCGCGCCCTCGGCTCCAGTATCTCAGCAACATCGCGCAATGCAAGGCGTTGAGGCTGTGGATTAGCGATCTCTATCTCCGCTTCCAGTGGAACAGCGGTGACCACACAGTGACCGAACTGGCGTTTCAGGTCCTCGGCCTGGGTCGTAGGCATCTGCAGACCGACCGCCAGGTCATTCGTAAAATGTGCGCCGCCGATCGGAACCGATGCCGTATGCACCACAGCACCCTCGAAGAACACGAGCAGGTCGCTCGAGTGCGCGCCGATATCGAGCAGGCAGACGCCGAGTTCCCGTTCGTCGGCCGAGATCGTGGCTTCCGCGGCGGCGACCGACTCCAGAACGGCTTCGGTGACTTCGAGGCCGGCGCGGTTGGCGCAGGTGACGATGCTTTGCAGCGCGCTGCCGGAACACGTGGCAATATGCAGGTCGACTTCCAGCCGTGCTCCTACCATGCCCACGGGATCGAAGATGCCCGGCTGCTCGTCGAGAATGAACTGGCGCGGCAAGTAGATGCAGAATCTCGCGATCCGGAGGACGTTCGACGGCGCGCGCGCGATCAATCGCAACTCGTACATCTTCGCGCGTGATCTCGCGCATACGGCTGCCTAGATCGAAGCCGCCGTTGGTATTCAGTCCACGAATGTGCGGACCGCCTACGCCCACTACGCACTCGTCGATATTGGCTCGCGCAACCCACTCGGCGCGCTCGCTGGCCGCCTTCACGGCTTTGGCCGCCGGTCCCAGATCTGAGATCAGCCCCCTGCGCATGCCCGCCGATTCGACGATGCCGTGGCCGCGATAGCGCAGCGCACCTTCATTCAGGTCGGCGGCAATCACGCGCGTCCAGGCGCTGCCTACGTCGAGCACAACGATCAGGTCGTCCGGGTTGCGGTTCATCGTCACAACTCACTGCCCCGTCGCCGCCGGTGCGGGCCGATGGGGTTTGGCTGAGGGTTTCGGTTGGGTCTGCTTGTGAGCAACCACCTTAGTCGGCTTGTGCTTCTTGTCTTTCTTCTTTGCTGCGGCGTTCTTCATCGACGGCTTGGCAGACTGTTTGCTGCTCGGGTGATGAACTGCGACCGCGTGCGCAACTACGGTCTTCTTGGCGGCATGGCTTGGAGCCGGCGGATCGACACTGGCGCGCTTAGCCGGATCGGGCTTCGCGCTCTGGGCGGGCCGGTCGACGGGCTTGGCTTCTAGCCGTGCGACTTTTTCCGTGCTAAGGATGGGCTGAGCGCTGGCCTGGTCCTGCTTCATCTCCAGCACAATTTGCTGCTCGTAGCGGAGATCGACGGCGGCCAGCTTCGGATACTGTTGACGCCACTCCGCAATGTGCGCCTTGTAGCGCTGATAGCGCTCGAGGAAGTGATCCTCGCCGAAGTGGGCCAGCACGTCGGTTCCCTGCTCCGGCATCAGAACGCGCGCATCTTCCGGGTCTGTGAGATCGATTTCGGAGATTTGATCGGAGAAGTGCTGGCCGCCGGCATCGAGCTCACTCATCAGCCGCTGGTAGAGTTCCACGCGGGCCCTGCGCGAGGGCAGCGGATCGCCCGCATCGATTCCCGTGAGCACAGGGAATGAATAGTGGTGCTGGCTCATGAGCCCAGCGGGCAGATTCAACAGGACGCCGTTGGCATCGACCAGACCGATCTGCTGACCATGGCGCACAAAGGCCACCGGCTGGCGCTCGACGACGGAGATGCGCAGTTGATCGGGGAGCAGGCGCATGACGGTGGCCTGCTGGATCCACGGAATCGCCTCCAGTTGCTTGCGGCGCTCAGCGAGAGGCACAAAAAAAATGTTGCGCCCGATGTCTTCGCCGAAGACCGAAAGAATCTCGGAGCGATTTACGTCGGCAAGCCCTATGGCTTGGATATCGCCTGTCCCGGCGATGCGAAAGCGGGAGTCATGGTCGAAGAAGACCTTGCACTCGTGATAGGCGTAGGCAAATGCGCAGGCGACGATCAGCAATCCAGAGGCGAGAAAGGTGCGGCCCCAGGTGCTCGCCGGTCGCCACCACGGATTCCCTGGCGGAGAAGAACGACGCTTGCGGGGCGCGCCGCCATCAAGGTCGTCGACTTCAAAAGGCAGCCCGCGGCTGGCCGAAGGCGCAGCCTGCTGTACGCGCCGGAAACGGGATTCCGCAGGCGCATCATCCTCCCAAACGAAGGACCGAGTTCGGTTACTACCGTGAGTCGCCACGCCTATGTATGAGCCGCCAGCATCAACTATAGAGCGCGGTTGTGTGGGTTTTCCGGGCGCTGCACCAAGGGGAATCCGCGGGGTAACGAGCTTGAGGACCGCCAGAATCCTTGTGTGACGCTTTACATAGAACGCGATGCGTTATATTCTCTTTCTGGATGATTCAGAGCTTCAGAGACAGAGATACGAAGGATCTCTTTGAAACCGGTTCTAACCGGCGGTGGGCAAACATTCAGGCAATTGCTCGCCGGAAGCTGGACCAGATCGAGGCGATGGTGAATCTGAACGACTTGCGTACTCCATCAGGAAACCGATTGGAGGCCCTGAAGGGAGACCGGGCCGGGCAATACAGTATTCGCATCAACGACCAGTACCGCATTTGTTTCGTATGGAAAGTCGATGGCGCCCACGAGGTTGAAATCACCGACTATCACTGATATCGAGGAGAGACAGATGGCCATTCACCGACCGGCGAACGGATGGAACCTGAAGAGAATCAGCACGCATCCGGGTGAGATGTTGCGCGAGGAATTCCTCACTCCCCTGGGCCTCTCGCAAAACGCCCTGGCAATCAAGCTCCGTGTGCCTGCGACCCGCATTGGCGAGATTGTCAATGGCAAGCGCGCCATCAGCCCGGATACGGCGCTCCGCCTTGCACGTTTTTTTGGAACCAGCGCTGAGTTCTGGATGAACCTGCAGCAGATGTACGACCTCTCCAAAGCAAGACTCGAACTGAAGAAGACGATCGAGCGCGAAGTCGAAGTGCTTGGGGAGCATGTGGCGTAGCGAGCAGAGAATGTCCTTGGGTGCGCCCAAATGCGGTGAAGTTGAAATCGGGACTACTGCATTCGACAAGACCAAGTGTGAACCAGACGATTTTACAGTTCAAACCTGTTCTTACTGCAATGAAGTGTTTCGAGTGCCGACTTCGTCGCTTCGGATAGGTCCGTTTGCCAGTTCAAGTGGCCAATTTCAATTCGGCGTGAACGGATAGGGCCGATCGATTGACATTTGGTCGCGCGATCGCAACGAGACCATCAAATTACACCCACTCCAGCGTATGCACGGAGTCCGCCGGAACCTCGATCTCCAGCATCTTCGCACCGAGCACCAACTGCACGCGCCGTTGGTCACCGGTATTGGCCAGTGTGACGATGTTGCTACCCTCGGGATTGCGAAACGCGGCGTGCGATACGGCCCCACCAGAGCCGTCGTAGCCCAAACCATCCGAAGCAAAAACCCGCGCTCCGCGCTTGATGTGCTTCGAATAATGCGCGAAGGCCCAGTACTGCCCACTGCGCGTCACTTTGTGCGTGGCGTTCTCCACGGTAACAAGACCACCGCACGAGAACGGCCCGATGTTCGGCTTTCCCTTTTCATCGAGTGCGATGTTCCATGACGTAATCGAGCGTGCCCAGTTGTTGAGGATGCCGTTGAAGGTCTCGGCCCACTTGGTGTAGTCGGTCTCATAGTCGGGCTGGTTGATGTCGGGTCCGCCCTCAGTCCAGTACGCGCTCTTCTGCGGAAAAGCATCATGCACGCGGGTCATCGCCGAGTGCTCGCCGACATAGCCATGCCAGGCGATGCCATCGACATATTCGTAGACGCCTGGGTCGCTGAGCTCGTCGATCGCGCGACCCCACAGGCTGTAGTTGTGATCGAGGACCCAAATCTTGGTGGGAGCTCCTGCCTTGCGCAGCGCCGGCCCGAGATGGTTCTTCACGAAATCCATCTCCTGCTCCTGCGCCCAGAGGCAGGCGGGCATGTGCCCCTCCTGCTCGGCGTCGGTCTCGTTCTGCACGGTGACCGCGTCGATAGCGACACCTTCTGCC
Organism: uncultured Acidobacteriaceae bacterium; assembly: GCA_963778705.1. Lineage (GTDB taxonomy): Bacteria > Acidobacteriota > Terriglobia > Terriglobales > Acidobacteriaceae > Telmatobacter. Next base: position 309,808 of record CAVZVM010000004.1, on the reverse strand, counting down.
TTGTAGCCTTCGAGGAATTTGAGGAAGTACTGCGCGTACGGCGCGAAACTCGTCTTGCGCATGGCGCCGCCGAGCATTGAGTTGTTGGGCTTCATCCACCCCGGTGGGCTCCACGGCGACGAGAAGAGAAACAGGTCGGGATTCGACTTGCGCGCCTCGCGCAGCATCGGCAGGATGTAGGCCTTGTCGTGGTCGACGGAGAACTTCTTCAGCTCGGGATCGGGCTCTGTGCTGTCGTCGAAGCTGTACAGGTTGCGCGCGTAGTCGCTCGCCCCGATGCAGGTGCGGCACACGTTCATCGCCAGCTCTTGCGGCGCGAAGAGCTCATGCATCAGCGGCGCGCGCTCGGCATCAGTCATTTGGCTCAACACATAGCAGGAGGAATCGGTCATCGCCGCGCCGAAGCCGAGCACCTCCTGCTTGACGGCCGAAGGATTCAAGGCAATCGCTTCTGCGCTGACATCGCCCAGGGGCTTCCATGCCATAGGTGCGCCTTCTACGTGCCGCTTGTCGCGATAGGTGCTCCAAACTTTGACGGACCCGCTGGCCTCGGCCCATGCCGGAAGGCGATTCGCCAGCGTCATAGCTGCCGCGGTGCCAGTGGCCGACTTCAAAAACCCTCTGCGCGAACTCTTTCCCATAGCTGCTCCCTCGTACCGTAGACAACCTTCAGGTCCACAGAAAAATACCCGCCGCATCATAGCAGGGTGGACTGCACAAGTGAAACGATTGAGCAGAGGGTCCGATGACTTCGTGACGAATGGATCGGGGCCCTCATTTAGGAGAGAGCCGGCTGTTCCAGCGCCGCAAGAATCTGCGGACCCAGCTGACTTACGCTGCCGGCGCCGAGCGTCAGCACGAGATCGCCATCCCGGGCCTCGGAGCAAATGGCGGAAATTGCGGAAGCGAAGTCCGGCGCGAAGTGGACGCGCGGTCCTTTGACGCGCTCGGCAAGCAACTCGGCAGTGATGCCGGGAAGCGGCTCTTCACTGGCAGCATAAATAGGCAGCACGACCACGAAGTCCGCATCCGTGAACGCCGCACCAAACTCATCGAGCAGATCGCGGGTCCGCGTGTAGCGATGCGGCTGGAAGACGACATGAATCCGTCCTCTGGTGGCCTCGCGCGCTGCAGCCAGAGTGGCGCGAATCTCGGTCGGATGATGGCCATAGTCGTCGACCACGGTAATGCCGTGCACCGTTCCGCGACGTTGAAAACGCCGGTCCACTCCGCGAAAACTGCGCAGTCCTTCCGCAATCTTTTCAGAGCTCACTTCAAGTTGATGAGCGATGGCCACGGCCGCCGTTGCATTCAGGACGTTATGCCGCCCCGGAACATGCAGTTCAAAGGGACCGAGCGCGCCGCCCTTCGTAAACACCCGGAAGCAGTTGAAGCTGCCCGGTTGAGACTCCAGGAACTCAAGGCGATAGTCCGCTTCGGAAGCGACGCCATAGGTGAGGACGCGGCGATGCACCCGAGGAAGCATCGCAGTAAGCTGCGGGTTATCGAGGCACGCGGTGACCGCTCCATAGAACGGCACCTTATCCATGAACGTGAGAAAGGCCTGCTCGACATCGGACATATCGCGGTAGCAATCCATATGCTCTCGATCGAGATTGGTCACGACGGCGAGAATAGGCGACAACTTGAGAAACGAGCGATCGCTCTCGTCGGCCTCAGCCACCAGGAACTGGCTCGCGCCAAGCTTCGCATTCGAACCCAGTGCATCGACGCGGCCGCCGACAACCACCGTCGGATCGAGACCGCCTGCAGCCAGCACCGCGGCCACCATCGATGTCGTCGTCGTCTTGCCATGCATTCCGGCAATCGCGATGCCGTATTTGAGGCGCATCAGCTCGGCCAGCATCTCGGCACGCTGAATGACCTGAACCTTGCGCTCGCGCGCCTCCAAGACTTCCGGATTCGTAGCCGACACCGCCGAGCTGGTCACAACCACCGTTGCGTCAACTACATTCTGCGCAGCATGACCTTCGTAGATTGTCGCGCCAAGCTTGGCGAGTCGATCGGTCACCGGACTGCGGCGCAGATCGGAACCGGAGACCTTGAAACCGAGGCTCAGCAGAATCTCGGCGATGCCGCTCATGCCGATGCCGCCTATCCCGATGAAGTGCGCGTGCTGCGACGTCGTAAACATTGAGTCGAAAAGATCACTCTACCATCCGCAGTCTCTCCATCTTTTGGTTGATCTTCTGAGCGCGATAAACACTGCTCTGCCTGAAAGTTGCGGAGCTTTATTTTCGCTCTGGCACCGCAACACCCAGTCAAATGCGCTGTTCAATCGGGACATGACCGGCGTGCTGAGGGTGAGCAGGATCCAAACCCGAGGCAAGATCGAAAGCCGGACTAGCCGAGAAATCGGGCTGGGTGGGATGGAGGAAATATGTTCAGCACAAAGACATGGATGCTGGGTGCAGCGCTGATGGCGGGTGGATTGGGAATGGCATCGACACAGGCGAAGGCCGCCGAGTTTGGCGTGTACGTGGGCGCGCCCGTAGCATACGTGCCGCCTTGCCCCGGACCGGGCTATGAGTGGACAGCCGGCTACTACGCCAATGGCTATTGGATCCCTGGGCGCTGGGGCTTTGTGGGTGTACGGGGGCCGGTCGTAGGCTACGGCTACCGTCACGACTTCGATCGCGATCGGGATTGGAATCGCGATCATCGCGACTGGGACCGCGACCACAACCGCGGCGGGGATCGCGACCACTTCGACCATGACCGTTTCCGCAGGTAAGGCTCCTCGCTGACACCTGCGATGACAGCGGCCTCTCCTCCCGGAGGGGCCGCTCTGCGTTTAGCGTGGATGTCGAGCCGTTGAAGTCTTGGCCAACGCGATGCGCCGGGGGTCTGGGCGGATTCGCCAAAAATCGGCTCGCCAGAGGGAATTACAGCGTATCAATCTCAAAAAACGACCGCAACTAAAACGCTCGACCGCTGTTCAAATAGACAGAAGCTGGTCGCGACTGAAGAGCCTGGACCGGCGGGTGCTGAGAATCGGCGAAAGAGGGCTGGTTCGGGTCCGGAAAGCAAGGCAGGACAGCACATGGAGGAGTTCATGAAAAGGTTTCGGCTGGTTGTGATGGCAATGCTTCTGGCTGTGCCGCTTGTGTTGGCATCGCCGGCAAGTGCTCAGGTGGCAGTCGGCGTTGGCATCGGTCCGGCGGTTGTTGACGCTCCGTATGCCTATGGTCCCCCGGCTTGCGAATGGGGCTATTACGCCTATTACCCCTATGCGTGCGCGCCCTACGGCTATTACGGGTCTGACTGGTTCGTGGGCGGTCTCTTCATCGGCGCGGGTCCCTGGTACCACCGCGGCTGGGGCTACGGAGGCTGGGGTTATCGCGGCGGCTACGGCTATCGCGGTGGATACGGCTATCGCGGCGGATACGGCGGGTACCGCGGTGGCTATGGCTACGGCGGGAATGGATGGCACGGAGCGCCGGCTCCACGCGGAGGCTATAACGGCGGATACAACGGCTATCGCGGCAATGTCGGCGGCGGTCATGTCGGTGGCTTCGGCGGTGGCGGATACGGCGGTCATGTTGGCGGCGGGTTCGCAGGCGGAGGCCACGTCGGTGGCTTCGGTGGTGGCGGATTCCACGGCGGCGGTGGCGGCGGATTCCACGGTGGTGGCGGTGGCGGACACCGCTAAGAGTTTCCCCCTGGCCTGAACAAGGCATCTGGCCCGTCTGCTTCGGCAGGCGGGCTTTTTCGTGCACGCTTGCAAGGCAGCAGGAGGAACTCCAGCAGCGAATGACCTATTGCTCGAGACTCTGATCCCGTTGCAGGTCTGGATTCCTCGGCGCGGCAGCGTGTGCGGTCTCTGCGAGACTGATTGCAGAGGCAGACCTTGGCATTGCGGGTTCTCATCGCAGGCGGCGGCACCGGCGGACACATCATTCCGGCGCTCGCGGTCGCGCGCGAGTTAGTTGCGCGGCATCAGGCCGAGGTCGTCTTCGTCGGGACGGAGCGGGGACTGGAAACGCGGCTGGTTCCGCAGGCTGGATTCCCGCTCGAGCTGATCAAAATTGGTCCGCTGAATCAGGTTTCGCTCGCCACGCGGCTGCGCACGCTCGTGGATATTCCGGCGAGCCTGTTTGCGTGCCGCAAGCTGATCGGGAAATACGAGCCGCAGGTCGTGCTCGGAATCGGCGGCTACGCGTCGGGACCTGGAGTCGCGGCGGCGCTCTGGTTGCGCGTGCCGACCATGCTGTTCGAACCGAATGCGATGCCAGGCATGGCGAATCGGCTGGCAGGGAAGCGCGTGCAGGCTGCGGCGGTCAACTTCCCTGCTGCGGCGCGCTGGTTTCGCAACGCCGAGGTGACCGGAATTCCGGTGCGGCCTGGATTCTTCGGACTTGCTGCTCCCGATCCGCAAGCGCCGCCACATCTGCTGGTGTTTGGCGGATCGCAGGGAGCGCGGCTGTTCAATCAGACGCTACCGAAGATCATCGCGGCGCTGCTCGAAGCAGTGCCCGGACTCACCGTTCTGCATCAGTGCGGTGCGAAACACGTGGAGCCAACGATGGCCGCGTTCACGGCAAGCGGCGCCGATGCGCAGCGATGGACAGTCAGCGCATTTTTGGACGACATGCCTGCGGAGTTTGGGCGCGCGCATCTGGTGATGGCACGCAGCGGCGCGTCCACTGTGGCGGAGTTGGCAGCAGCAGGGAAGCCGGCGCTGTTGGTTCCCTTTGCGAAGTCGGCCGATGACCATCAAAAGCGCAACGCCGAAGAGATGGCCAAGGCCGGCGCTGCGGTGATGCTGACCGAGCCGGATCTGGCAACGCCGGAGACGCTTCTTGCGGTCTTGCGCGATCTTCTCGCGACTCCGAGCAGACTGGCGGAGATGGCCGCGGCGGCGAAGACGCAGGCGCGTCCAGGCGCGGCGGAGCGGATTGCGGATCGGTTGGCGGAGCTGGCCGGACAGTGATCGGGATTCAAGGGTTCGGAATCGCAGGGAATCAGGATCGGAAAGCGGGTTTCAACGCGGGCTAGAGGTCTCGCGTTTATTCGCGGGCGACGTGACGCATCGCCAATATTTTATGAATGAATATCTTTCATGCGAAAAGAACGGGTTGGCGCAAATTCGACATATATCCATGAAATAGCGAAATCGCGCACAGACCATCGCACGAGTCTCTCTCGTCCGCTCTCGGGAAGGCGGAACGGCCTGTACCGGGCCCATTCCAGCGACCGCTTGAGGGAGATTTCGTACACAACATTTATTTTCTTGAAGTTAGCTGAGACATTACTAACACGCAATCACTTCCCTTCCCTGCTGGTGACCCGCGTGCGAACGAATCTCCCATCCCTTTTGCGAAGTATTTCCCCGGTTTAGCGCACAGTAGAAATAAGAGTCGTTTTAAAGGAGAACCACTGTGCCTATCGATACCTTAGAGATCGCCGTGCCCAAGCTCGGCGAGGAGTCTTCCGCGCCCGTTTCCTCCATCCCCTCCGTCGCTCGCTGCTGCGATGCAGGCACCCGCGCCTACCGCACAGCGCTGGCGAAAGAACGGAATCGCTTCGAAGCCAGCAAGGTAGCCAGCGAAGCCTATCGACTGGCCATGCCGCCGCTCGTGGGCGCGGAAAATATCCGCGACTTTATCGCCTGCGTCGCACACGGCATTCTGATCGGCGTCATCGGCGGCAACGATGGCGCCCGCCTCCTCTATGCCGCGCAAGTAGCGGCTGGCATCCAGAAAAATCTCCTCGCCAAATCCAAGACCAACGCAGCTTGAGGATGCGCTCTCGACTCCGGCGCAATGTCACGAATGTCCCAGCTACAATCTGTCCGGCTTGTGACCGGTCCGCACTCGGGTGCAGGTACCCCCTACCCCCCCACCCCATGTCGATTTTCCCGTAAAGATTTGCGAAGAATTACGCTGCTCTGTGATGCGGAGTTCGCGGCTGCAATCTTGGAGTTCGGTTCAGCGCAAACGTTGCAAGTCATCGGCTCACCTCAGCAGTTTCGTGACCGTAGTAGCTGCTCCAAATAGCGGTAGTGGAGAATGTAGCAGGTCGGTGAATGTGCGCGAACCGCAGGGCCTTGCGTGACCAGGCTCTTCCCGAGAAACAGATCCCCTTCGGTTTCGTGAGAAGCAGGTCCTTCGCCCCGCTTACCCCTATGCACTGACGTGCGCTCGGGGTCCGTACGCGCGGGCTCTCAGGATGACAATTCACAGGAAACACGGAGAGAGGTGGACGACAGGGGACGGCATGTCACGCTGGACGGTCTTTAACGTTCGCAGGGCGCGAAGCCCTTCGCAGGGCGCGAAGCCCTTCGCGGGGCGCGAAGCCCTCACTCCACCTGTTTGGAGATGTTCAGCAGGATTCCTATAGACGCTAACGTAAAAAAGAGCGAAGTTCCTCCTGAGGAGATGAACGGGAGAGGGATTCCCTTGGTGGGGAGGAGCGAGAGGACCACGCTGATATTAAAAAACGCCTGAAGAATAATCGCGGTGGTGATGCCGAAGGCGGTGAGGCGAGCGAATGGATCGGTAGACCGGTAGGCGGTGCGCAGTCCGCGATAGCCGAGGATGCAGAAGAGGATGACGATGAGCATGGCGCCGAGGAATCCCAACTCTTCGGCAACGTTGGCAAAGATGAAATCGGTGGACGCTTCGGGGAGGAAGAAGAGCTTCTGCATGCCCTCCATGAAGCCGCGGCCTGTGAGGCCACCGGTGCCGACGGCGATGAGGGACTGGTTGATGTGGAAGCCTGCACCTTGAGGATCCGATGCCGGGTTGAGGAAGGCCAACATGCGGGCGCGCCGCCAGGGGACCCAGAAGAGCAGCGCGGCAAGAGGCGGTGCGGCGACCGCGACGGCGAGCAGAAGGTAGCGCCACTCCATGCCGGCGAGGAGCAGCATCATGGCGGTGACGCCGGCGAGGACGAGGGCGGTGCCGAGGTCGGGCTGCTTGACGATGAGAAGAATAAACAGGACGGGGATGATGGCGGCGCGGACGAGGGTGCGTCGCCAGTCGGTGATGCAGTCGAGACGGCAGGAGAGGAACCAGGCAAGAAAGAGAATGAGGACGGGCTTGGCGATTTCAGAGGGCTGAAAGGAGAAGCCGCCGATGAGGATCCAGCGATGGGCGTGCTGGGCGTTGCGGAAGAAGAAGACAAGCAGGAGCAGGACGGTGGTGACGGCGAGGGCGGTGAAGATGAAGCGCGGGGAATTGTAGCGGCCGTAGTCGACGGACATGAGGGCGACCATGAGGAGGACGCCGGCGACGGCCCAGGCGGCCTGGTGGCCGAGGAGGGCGTAGGGGGTGTGGAAGTGCTCCTGGGCAATGATGGCGGAGGCGGAGAAGACCATGGCGAGGCCGACGACAACGAGGGTGAGGGTGGTGAAGAAGATCCATTTGTCGACGCCGATGCGTTTGGCCATTGTTCTTTTCCTTCGCTTCGCGCATTCGGATCGCGGGAAAGCGGGAGTTTTGTTTCGCCGATGAAGGCCGGCTTGTCGAGCCCGCGAACGTGGCGGGGCCGGATGACGGACCGCCGGCTTTGCGGTGTTGGGGCCGATCGCGAACGAAGTTCGGGATCGGACCGGGGTTGTCGGGTCTTTGTCGCGTGAGCGACAAAGACCCGCGTTTTGTTTCGGGTCTCGCGCCAGCGAGACCCGGAGATTTCGGTCCGCGAGGCCGCGCAAGAAGCGCGGGTGAAGCAGACCGGAATGCGGGCTTTGCTGCGCCGGAGGACGCGTGAGCGTCCGGAGGCGCGGCGAAGCCGGGATGCTTGCTGTTTCGGATTTCATTGCGCGAATCGAAGACCCCGCAATGAAATCCGAAAACGACACAACAAATTCGCTGATTTCAGGATCAGGCAGGCACAGGGCAGCTGGGCCTGTGGACGCGCGTGAGGGGATACAGGTGGTTAACGGTCTGCGCTATTTTGCTCGGCCGACAGGTAGGCCGCTGACACCGCGCCACTCGTTGACCAGCTCTTTGAAGATGCGGCCGCGGTGTTCGTAGCTCTCGAACTGGTCGAAGCTGGAGCAGGCGGGAGCGAGCAAAACAACGTCGCCGGGATGCGCGGCGGAGGCAGCGGCGGTGACGGCTTTGTCGAGAGTCTCGCAGGAGTGGAGTGAAACAACACCGCGGAGCTGCGACTCTATTTTGGCGGCGGCGGAGCCGATGGTATAGATCGCGCGCACATGCTGGCGGAGGAGCGGCGTGAGTTGCGTGTAGTCGGAGTTCTTGTCCTTGCCGCCGAGAATCAGGTGGATGGGGGCATTGAATGCGGCGACGGCTTTGGCGGTGGCATCGACGTTGGTGGCTTTGGAGTCGTTGAAGAACTCGACGCCGTTGACCGTGGTGACGAATTCGAGGCGGTGCTCGACGGCCTTGAACTTCTCGATGGCGCGGCGGATGGCGTCCGCGGGCGCTCCGGCAAGGCGCGCGGCGCAAACAGCGGCGAGAACGTTTTCGACGTTGTGCTCGCCTTTGAGCGGGATACCGGTGAGCGGAAGGATGCGTTCGGCGGCGGCGTCCTTCGACGAGCGATAGACGACGTGGCCGGCTTCGACCCAGGCGCCCTGGGGCACGGTGCGATCGAGCGAGAACCAGTAGACGCGGGAGTGCGCACGCGGGGCGGCTTGTGCGGCGCGGACATTGTCAGCGTTGAGCACCAGGAAGTCCTCGGGCGTTTGCGCGGCGAAGATGCGCTCTTTGGCGCGGGCGTAGTTCTCGAAGGTGCCGTGGCGGTCGAGGTGGTCGGGCGTGATGTTGAGGATGACGGCGATCTCGGGATGAAACTGCTCGGTGGATTCGAGCTGGAAGCTGGAGACCTCGAGGACCGACCAGGTTTCGGGTGTGCTTTCGTCGATGAGGGCGACGACGGGGACGCCGATGTTGCCGCCGACGAGCGTGTTGAATCCGGCTGCTTCGAGGATTTCGCCGACCAGCGTCGTGGTGGTGGTTTTGCCGTTGGAGCCGGTGATGGCGAGCGTCTTGCCGCGGAGGAAGCGGGCGGCGAGTTCAAGTTCACCGATGATGGGTCGGCCGAAGTTGCGGGCCTGCGTGAGCTCGGGTGTATCGAGTGGAACACCGGGGCTGACAACAATGAGGTCCTGGCGGCGGAAGGTGAGCAGGCCGTGGCCGCCGGCTTCGACCATGATGCCTTCGTCGAGCAGGGCGGGAATGTCTTTGGCGAGGGCTTCGGCGCTGCGCACATCGGAGACCGTAACCTGCGCGCCGTGGCGGCGCAGAAACAGAGCGGCGGCCAGCCCGGATTTGCCGAGTCCGACGACGAGGACTTTCTTGCCTTTGAGTTCCATCATTCCGATGATCCCGGTTTTCTCGACCTCTCTATTGTGCACTGTGGGGGCGGGGTCCGGGGAACCGGGGGGCGATGAATTTCGGAGCTGGCTTAGCGCAGCTTGAGGGTGGTGAGGGCCAGCAGCGCGAAGATCAGGGCGAGAATCCAGAAACGGACGATGACTTTGGATTCGCTCCAGCCAAGCTGCTCGAAGTGGTGATGCAGCGGGGCCATTTTGAAGATGCGTTTCTTGTTGCGGAATTTGTAGCTGCCGACCTGGAGGATGACGGAGAGGGCTTCGATGATGAAGACGCCGCCGACGAAGGGCAGCAGCAGCTCCTGGCGGATGACAACGGCCACGGTGCCGATGGCGCCGCCCAAGGCAAGTGATCCGACATCGCCCATGAAGATTTCGGCAGGATGGGCGTTGTACCAAAGAAAGCCGATGGAGGCGCCGACCATGGAGCCGCAGTAGACGGTGAGCTCGGCGACCATGGGCATGCGTTGAATTTCGAGGTAGTCGGCGTAGACGATGCTGCTGGTGACGTAGGTGAGAACGGCGAAAGCGCCAGCCGCGATGATGGTGCAGCCGATGGCGAGACCGTCGAGACCGTCGGTGAGATTGACTGCATTGGACGAGCCGAGCAGGAAGAAGACGACGAAGGCAACGAAGGGCACAAAGGCGAGGAAGCCGAGGAACGGAATCGTCGCGGGCCAATGCCAGATGAGGTTGGGGTGCCAGCTCTTGAGAAACGGAACGGTCAGCTCGGTCGAGAACATGCGGAACTGGGTGAGGATGGCGAGCGCGGAGGCTACTCCCACGGCGACGACGGTTTGCCAGAAAAGCTTGGCACGCGCGGTGAGGCCGAGATTGCGCTTCATGATGACCTTGATGTAGTCATCGGCGAATCCAATCGCCCCGAAGGCCAGCGTGGAAAGAACGGTGATCCAGACGAAGGGGTTGGCGGGGTCGGCCCAGAGCAACGTGGGCAGCACGATGGCCACAACGATAAGCAAGCCGCCCATGGTAGGCGTACCCGACTTTTTCTGGTGCGACTTGGGGCCTTCTTCGCGGATGTACTGGCCGATCTGGAACTCGCGGAGTTTCTGGATGACGTAGGGACCGATGAAGAGGGAGATGAGGAGCGCTGTCAGCGAAGCGAAGGCTGTCCGAAACGTGAGATAGCGAAAGATGCGAAGGGGATGAAAGAACGGGAACAGCTTTTCGTAGAGCAGCCAGTAAAGCAAGAGGACTCCGGGGCCAGACAGGCGTGAAGATTGAGTCGATTCTACAGGGGGGCCGGTGCGTCGGAGGTTAACGCGCGTGGTGCAGCCACCCCACAAACGAAGACCTGTTTGTGGGGACCCCGGTGGTGCGGGATGAAGCGGAGTTAGCGGAGAGAGCGGGTTTGGAGGCGTTCGGGGTCCTTGACCGTGCGAGTCAAATTGGAAGGTGCAGATTGGGTTGATCGCCAGAGGGCAGCTTCCGGTTAGAGGGTAAGCCGCTCGGAACTCGACCAGTGGCGGGAAAGCAGCCGCGCACACTATCCTGAACCGCATGCGCCTGTCGTTTGTCACAGCACTTGTCGTCCAGCTGGGCGTTATTGCATTTGCACGAGGGCAAACCACGCAGTCATCGTTTGAAGTCGCTTCAGTCAGGCCCAGCCAACACGAAGTCGGCCCGGACTACAACAACCAGATAACCTATTCGCCCGGTGGATTCACCGGTCGAAACGTCACGCTGAGACGACTCGTTGCTGAAGCGTGGCAGTGTCAGTTCGATCAGGTGTTCGGGCCACCCTGGCTCGACAATAACGAATACGACATTTCTGCGCGAGTGCCTGAGGGCGCGAGCAAGGAACAGATTTTCCTTATGATTCGCAGCCTTCTCTCCGAGCGTTTCCATTTAAAGGAGCACAGCGACACTCGCCAGATGCGCGTGTACGAATTAACGATCGGACAAGCGGGCCCACGAATCCATCCGATCACACCAGAAAGTGCGGCGACTCGCGGATCGGGTTTTCGCTTCCGAGGAGATATGCGCCACTTTGCCGATCTTCTCGCGATCCAATTCTCTATCCCTGCGGCAGATAGTCCCAACGTTCCGGTAAGGGCCGGTGGGGCTCCAATCCCTGTTCTGGACAAAACAGGACTGCAAGGCATTTATGATTTCAGCGTGGATCTCCGACCCGAGCTGGGCACCGACGCATTTACAGCGTGGAAGAGAGCTCTCGAAGATCAATTGGGCCTAAGAATCGAGAGCCGAAAGGCTGACGTTGCAGTGGTAGTCGTTGACGACGCTGCAAAGATCCCCACCGCGGATTGAAACATTGTCGCTGACGCATGGTGGTCGATCCGGAAATGACCCGCATCAGCGTTCGGAAACTCGCGGCTCTGTTTGGTTCCGTTGGGACCGCTACGGTGGAGCATTGAGAGTGATCCCGGATCGCGCTCGGAAGGCCTGACGTGTCTCGGGAACCGCAACATCTTGACTACTGCGGTACAGCTGCGAAGGGATGGGAGCTGCTGCTTCGAATCGATAGTACAATTCCGTCAACATGGCGGACGAGCAGAAAGAAAGTGAAATCCGGTGGTGGTTTCGCTATATTGCGGTTCCCCTGGGTGTCGTGGGAGTCCTCGTTGTGTGGCTGGGATGGCACTCTGCGCAACATCGAGCCATGATTCCGCTGAAGCCGGTTGTGGTGCGGGCAGATGCGGGTCATGCGCAAGAATCGCCATTAAAACCCGATGCCAATCTTCGGCGACCGGATTCCGTCTCGATCACTGTCGAAGTTCATCCCATCCCTATCCCCGAAGCTGTCGACTTTGTTCCCACCTTCGATGAGTTCTCGCTCGCATTTGACAAAAATGCTGCTCAGAAGATGCTTCTTCCGCACGGGGAAGGCCAACGGACAGTGCAGATTGAATTGAATGGCGAAGGCGCTCACAATTTTCAGGTGATCGCGCATCAACATGAAGAAATGGGCCCCGATACGCGCTCACCGGGCAATCCGGGCTACTCCACGTTTGAAGGCACAGGAAGCATCGTTCTTCACAATCATTCGAGGTATCTCATCGTTGTCGGTGGAGGTACGAGCTACAAAGACCGCGTATCGCTCAGACAGATCGACTAGACTTTCAGTCTCCCCGCGTCATGGCACTCCTTCAACTGGGTTCGTTCTGAGCCGGGAAGCTATCATCGGATAGCAAGACAAACTCGGCGGCCTCTGGCAAACGGCGGCCGCTCACCAGAAGGATGTCTCATGCCCACCGCGCATTCCGATGCTCTTGTGGTCTATGGCGTAACCGGGGATCTCGCCCACAAGATGATCTTCCCCGCGCTCTATGCGATGGTGAAACGCGGAACTCTCAACGTTCCCGTCATCGGTGTCGCCTTTCCGAAATGGTCTCTTGAGCGCCTGCAGAGGCGCGTGACACAGAGCATCAGGCAGTCCGGCGGGATCGATAACAAGCGGGCCTTCCAGCATCTTCTGTCGCTACTCAAGTATGTGAGTGGGGATTACAACGACAGCAAAACGTTCGCGACGATCAAGCAGGCGCTCGGTAAAGCGCGTCGTCCCGCACATTATCTTGCCATCCCGCCATCGCTGTTTGGGACCGTCATCCAGGGGCTGGGCGCAGCCGGGTTGGCTGAGAATGCGCGCGTGATCGTGGAGAAACCGTTTGGGCGCGACCTGGCTTCGGCTCGTGCCCTGAACCGCGTGGCACGGTCGGTGTTCCCTGAAGACTCGATCTTTCGCATCGATCACTTCCTGGGGAAGGAGGCGATCATGAATATCCTTTACTTCCGCTTCGCCAATTCCTTCCTTGAACCGATCTGGAACCGCAACTACATCTCCAATATCCAGATCACCCTGTCGGAAAACTTCGGCGTGGGGGCACGCGGCGCATTTTACGAATCCGCAGGTTGCTTGCGAGACGTCATCCAGAATCATCTTTTCCAGATCGTCGCGCTGCTTGCCATGGAACCGCCGGCGGGCCGGCATCTCGCCGCACTGCAAACAGAGAAGGCCACGGTATTCAAGGCGATGCGTGCTTTGAAACGCGAGGACATGGTGCGCGGCCAATACGAGGGTTATCGGCAGGAAAAAGACGTAGCGAAGAACTCCGATGTCGAGACCTATTGCGCTCTTCGCCTTTCGATCGACTCATGGCGTTGGGACGGCGTTCCGTGGTACCTGCGCTCGGGCAAGTATCTGCCCGATACCGTAACCGAAGTTCTCGTGGAGCTGAAAGCACCGCCGCAAAAGCTCTTTGCAGACGCAGTGGCAGCCAAGTGCCAGGGAAACTACCTTCGCTTCCGGCTCTCTCCGAATGCAGAAATCGGACTCGCGGCTCGCGTGAAGCGCGCAGGCGAGGAGTTTATCGGGGAGCAACGCGAATTGTATTTGCTCGAACAGCAGCCGGGGGAAGAAACGCCTTATGAACGGCTCCTGGGCGACGCTATGAAGGGCGACGGAGGCCTCTTTACACGCGAAGACGCGGTGGAAGCCGCATGGGCGGTGGTCGATCAAGTACTCAAACACCATCCCCGCGTGCGTCCTTACAAGCGCGGCACCTGGGGGCCGAAACAGGCAGACGCTCTGATCGCAGCGGGCGGCTGCTGGCATCATCCCAGCAGCACCAATTGATCTGAATCGCCGAACGCATCGGCAGGCGCGTGTGCCTGCCTTGGCGCCAGCTTGGCCTTTCGCGTCCAGACAACGTTTCGATCGGGCGCCGAGGAGTCGCTAGTTGCCGGATTGCTTCTTCAGTTCGGCTTCGAAGGCCTGTTGGCGGTCGGCGATGTAGGCCTGGTAACCGGCGGGATCGATGAACGCATTGCGGTCGCCAGCCTTGAAGCGCGGGTACTTCTCGGCGAGGTCGAAGTAGCCACCATGCGCGCCAAGGAATATGTCGCAGGGCAGTTTCTTCAAAACTTCGAATTCGTGTTTGTAGTCGGCGGCGATCTGCGGATAGCGCGCGTTGTGCACGAGCTTGTAACCGGGGTTCACGTTCGGGCTGCCGACGATGACGACGTGGAGGGTGCGACCGGCGTCCGGGATGTCGAAGGTCCAGGTGGTTGTTCCCTTGGTGTGGCCGGCGGTGAGATGCGCGGTGAGCGTGACTCCGCCGAGCGAGACGGTGCTGCCGTCGTGCAGAAGGCGATCGACGTGCGCAGGTGGAAACCACATCGTTTTGTCGGTCGCGTAGTGGAAGTCGGTGTGGCCGCCAGACTGGATGACAGACACATCCTGCGCCATGACTTCATACTTCGCATGGGTCTCGCGTAGAATCTCGGCGCTGCCCGCGCAGTGATCGTAGTGGGCGTGACTGATGAGCAGAATCCTGATGTCGCTCCAATGGAAGCCGAGCGACTCGACGCTCTTCTTGATCAGCGGCGGCGAGGACACAAGGTTGCCGTTGATGAGGATGTCGCCCGCAGGCGTCACGACAAGATAGGAGGCGAGGTCTGCTGTGCCGACATAGTAAAGGTTGCCGGCGATGCGGAAAGCTGGGAAGGGGTCGGTCCAGGCGGGGTTGGGATCGGCGGACGCGTGCGCAGCCATGAGGAGCGACACGAAGAGCGCAGGACAAGGGCGGGGAATTTTCTGAAGATCAATGGGACTCCGGGGATTTGAGAGCCGGGTTCAGGATTTGGAGAGCTTTTTCAAGATGCACGCCGCGCGAGCCTTTGACGAGAGCGACGTCGCCTTCGCGCAGATTCTGTTTGAGCCATTCGCCGGCAGCTGCGGCGTCGGGAAGAAAGATAGCCTCGACGCCGGCGGCGCAGGCTGCAGTGGCGAGATGTTCGGCGTTGCCGCGCACGCCGACAACCATGTCGAGATGCGCTTCGGCAGCGGCCTTGCCGCAGGCTGCGTGCAGCGCGGCAGCATGCGTGCCGAGTTCGAGCATCTCTCCCGCGACAAGAATGCGGCGCTTGGCGGGATATGCAGCGAGCGTGCGGATCATGGACTGCAGAGCTTCGGGGTTGGAGTTGTAGCTGTCATTGAGAATGGTCGCGCCGTTGACGGAGAGTACTTCGCCGCGCTTGTCTCCGGGAGCAAGAGTTTCGAGGCCGCGGACGGCAGCGTCGAGATCGACACCGGCTTCGAGCGCGACCGCGAGTCCCGCCATCGCATTGGACGCATTATGCGCGCCGAGAAGATGGAGCGTGAGGTTGCCTTCGCGATCGTGAGCGCGGAAATGCACGTGGAGGCCGGAGGTGTCTTCGCGCTGGGTGACGATCTGCGGGTCGGCGCAGGGACCCAAACCGAAGTAGACCACCTTGCCAGGGAAGTCGCGGCCGAACTGCGAGACGAAGGGATCGGCGCAGTTGAGGAATGCGGTTCCGTTGGCAGGCAGCCCGGCGATGAGTTCGTATTTTGCGCGCGCGATGCCGGCCTGGCCTTCGGTGAAGTTCTCGATATGTGCGGTTCCGACGTTGGTGACGACGCCCCAGTCGGGTGCGGCGATGCGCGCGAGAGCAGCGATTTCGCCGAGATGGTTCATGCCCATCTCGACCACGGCGCACTCATGTTCGGGCTCGAGGCGGAGGAGTTGGAGCGGCAGACCGAAGGCGTTGTTGAGATTGCCCTGCGATTTAAGAACGTTGAATCTCGCGCCGAGCGCAGCGGCGATGGCTTCCTTTGTGGTGGTCTTGCCGGCAGAACCCGTGACGGCGACAACGCGTTTGCCCCAGTGGCGGCGCACATGATGCGCGAGGGACTGCAGGGCGATGAGGGTGTCGTCGGCGATGAGAAGCGGAATCGAGAGCGCATCGTCGGGGAGACTGGCGACTTTAGCGCGGGAGACAACGGCAGCGAGTGCGCCGCGCTTGGCGGCTGCGACGATGAAGTCATGACCATCGAGGCGATCTCCCTTGACGGCAAAGAAGAGCTCGCCGGGGCCGACGGTGCGCGAGTCGATCGAGTAACCG
Organism: uncultured Acidobacteriaceae bacterium; assembly: GCA_963778705.1. Lineage (GTDB taxonomy): Bacteria > Acidobacteriota > Terriglobia > Terriglobales > Acidobacteriaceae > Telmatobacter. Next base: position 293,583 of record CAVZVM010000004.1, on the reverse strand, counting down.
GAGGCAACGAGCGCGCCTGCATTGACGATGATGGAGGGCGCTTCAAGGACTGCGCCTGCGCCGATCGCCGCTTCTGCGAGAGTGAGCTTCATCGTTCTTTAACGTACCCCAATTCGGCGAGCGCCGAAAGAGCGACTTGGGCGTCGTCAAAGGGAATGGTGCGGTCAGCGAGAATCTGTTCCTTCTCGTGGCCCTTGCCGGCGATCAAAACAATATCGCCCGGTTTGGCTTCGGCCAGAGCGAGTTGGATGGCGGCAGTGCGGTCGGGCTCGATGGTGTAACGGGTGCCGGAGTCTTTTAGGCCCGGCTCTATTTCGGCGAGGATGGCGCGCGGATCTTCGGAGCGGGGGTTGTCGCTGGTGGCAACGACGAAATCGCTTCCCTCCCCTGCGGCGAGGCCCATCTTCGGGCGTTTGGTGCGGTCTCGATCGCCGCCGCAGCCGAAGAGAGTGACAATCTTGCCGTGAGGAGTCATCTGGCGGGCAAGTGCAGTGAGGTTGCGCAGTGCGTCGTCGGTGTGAGCGTAGTCGACGATGACGGTGAAGGGCTGGCCGGCGTCGACGGGCTGAAAGCGGCCGGGGACTGGGGTGAGTTGCGGGATGGCGGCGACGAGCCGGTCAAAGGGAATGTTGCGGGCGTGAGCAGCGGTGAAGGCAGCGAGCAGGTTGAGGATGTTGACTTCGCCGGCAAGGTGCGATTGGACGGTCGCTGAGCCGGCGGGTGTTTCGAGGGTGAGCGTAGCGCCGGCAGGGGTGAGGGTGAAGTCGGTCGCACGAAAGTCGCCGGACTTGATGCCGTAGGTGTGGACTTCGGCGCCGGCTCTGCGGGCGGCTGCAGCGAGCCGACGGGTATACGGGTCGTGTTCGTTCAGGACGGCCACGCGGGGCGCGGGATAGCGGGTGCCATCGAAGAGAAGTCGTTTCGCGGCGAAGTAGTTTTCCATGGTGCCGTGGAAGTCGAGGTGGTCGCGCGTGAGGTTGGTGAAGACAGCAACGTCGAAGGGGATGCCGTAGCTACGGCCTTGGTCGAGGGCATGCGAGGAGACTTCGGTGACGAGCTCGGTAGCACCGCGCTGAACGCCTTCGGCCATCAGCGCGAAAAGATCGCGGGGCTCGGGCGTGGTGTGCAGCGAGGGGCGAACTTCGCCGGCCACGTGATATTCGATGGTGCCGATGAGCACTGTTTTGCAGGCGGCGATGTTGAGGAGCTGCTCGGTCGAGATAGGCCGTGGTGGTTTTGCCGTTGGTGCCGGTGATGCCGGTGGCTGCGAGCGTCTTTTCGGGATGGCCGAAGAAGGCGGCGGAGGTTTCGGCGAGGGCGCGGCGGCCGTGTTCGACTTCGAGGACGGGGATCTCGGGGTTGTAGACGAGAAGATGGTCGAAGGTAGGCGACGAGTCCGTGATGATGCCGAGGGCACCGGCGGCGAGGGCTTTCTCGATGTAGCGATTGCCGTCGGTTGTGCCGCCCTTCATGGCGACGAAGACGGCGCCGGGCTGAATGCGGCGCGAATCGTACTCGATGCCGGTGATGGGCGCGAGCGGAGTCGCCGGATGAACCGACGGCGGTGACTTCGGCGATGAGGTCTTTCCAGAACATGGTCGAAGGTTGATTGTAGACGGCCAGGATCGCGCTCATCGTCCTCGCCGCAACAGCAGGTCCTTCGCCCCGCTTACCCCATGAACGACTAAGGTCGTTCACGGGGCCCCGAGCGCGCGGGTTCTCAGGATGACACTTCTCAGAAAAGTCGAGTGAGGTGGACGACAGGAAGCCGCGTGCGTGCGATCGAAAACTCTGGACGTGCCTCTTCTACCGACTGAAGCGGACGACGATCTTGGTGCCGTTGGGAACTTTGGTGCCGGGAGCGGGGGCTTGCTCGCGCGCGATGCCGTCTGCCGACGATCTCGACATTGAGGCCCGCAGTTGCGGCCATCTCGATCACCTTGCGCAAGGGCAGACCGACGAGCGAGGGCACGGTGAGCTTTTTGCCGTCGCTGATGGTGACCACCTGCGGCACCTGCGTTGTGGGCACCTGCGGTGCGGCCAGCTTGGCGGGGGCCTGCACGGAGCCCGAGGAGGCGTGAGGAGGCGGCCCTTCCTCCTGCGCAGCGGACTTTTGGTTGATCGCCGTGGGAGGCGGAGACGCGACCTCTGAGTCCGCGACGCTCTTCTTGTTCGCAGGCACCTGCGCTGCGGCCCCTTGCGGAGATGCAGACGCTGGATTGGAGGTGACAGCCGTAGGAACTTCGGCAGGTTGCGGCGGATTGCGCAGCGGGTCGTCGGCGGGAAGATCGTTGACCGCAGCGAAGAGCGAGTTCACCTGGTCCTGATCGGCGTCGGAGTCATCTTCGACCAGATCGGCGGCCTTCTCCTTCACCGTCTTGGGCGGCTTCACGTCGATGTCGTGCGGAATGCCGAGATATTCGAGGACCTGCTGCGCGACTTCGCCAAACACGGGCGCGGAAACGGCAGTGCCGTAGTAGGAAGGGCCGGACTTTGGATTGTCGATGACGACGGCGACAGCGATGGCCGGATTGTTCACCGGGGCGATGCCCGCGAACGAAGCGATGTGCATGGTCTTCGAATAGAGATGCGTCTGAGGATCGATCTTCTGCGCAGTGCCGGTTTTGCCGCCGGCCGAATAGCCATTCAGCTGCGCAGGCTTGCCGCTGCCGTAGAGGACAACGCCCTCCATCATTTTGCGCATTTGCGCAGCGGCCATCTCGGAGATGACGCGATGTGCGCCAGAGGGAAGCGGATTGGGAAGTTCCTCATTTGACCTGAACGGCTGCGGCCCCGGCGACCCCTGCGGTGGGGCCACTCCCTGAGGGTTGGTCGGCGGGGTGAAAAGAATTCTTGGCGGAAGGTAGGTTCCGCCGTTTGCGATCGTGGACACCATCGAGACGAGCTGCACGGGCGTGACGCCAACTTCCTGGCCGATCGCCAAAGATCCGATGGACGAGCCGCTCCATTTGCTCGTGGGCCGCAGCAGGCCGCGGGTCTCGCCGGGGAGTTCGACACCAGTGCGCGAGCCGAAGCCGAAGTTTCGCATGTATTGATAGAAGCGGTCGGGGCCGACTCTGAGGGCGAGCTTGACAGCGGCTACGTCGCTCGATACTTCGAGTGCCTGATGGAGCGGAATTACTCCGTAGTGTTCGCCCTGATTGTCGTGAATGACACGGCCGGCGAGCGTGATCTTGCCACCCTGGCAATCGATCATCTCATCGGGCTTGGCAAGGTTGGCATCGAGCGCCGAGGAATAGGTGACGAGCTTGAAGACGGAACCGGGCTCATAGACGTCGCTGACGGCGTGGTTCTTGAGCAGCTTCGGCGTGGTGTGGCGGAAGTCGTTGGGGTTGAACGTGGGGCGGATGGCGAGCGCAAGGATCTGGCCGGTGTGTACGTCCTGCACGACGATGGTGCCGTTGTCGGCGTGTGTCTTCTCCATGGCGTGGTCGAGTGCGGACTCGGCCATGAACTGAATGTTGGAGTCGATGGTGAGTTGCAGGTTCTGTCCCGGCTGGGGCTCGTGCTCGATAGAACCGAGGACGTGACGGCGCGCGTCAACGGCGGTGAGCATCTGTCCCGGCGTGCCGTGGAGACGGGTGTCGAATTTCTGTTCGAGGCCGCCGAGGCCATTGTCGTCGATGCCGACGTAGCCGAGGACCTGAGCGGCGATGTCGGCGTTGGGATAGAAACGCTGAAATTCTTTTTGGAAGTACACCCCGTCGAGATTGAGGTCGTGGACACGTTTGGATATCTCGGGCGTCACGCGGCGTGCGATCCAGGCAAAGCCGCGGCCATCCTTGAGGCGCTTGGCGATCTCGGACTCGGAAGTCTGCGCGTCGGCCGGGTCGACGTGGACGATGGCGGCGAGTTTCTGGGCCAGAGCCGGCTTGTCTTTGTCGTCGATTTCGTTGGGGACGGCGTAGATGGAGTCGACCTGCACGGTCATGGCGAGTTCGCGCATGTTGCGGTCGTAGAGGATGCCGCGGCGCGGCGCGACCTCAAAGGTGCGCTGCTGCTGTTTCTGTGCGCGTTCGACGTAGTCGGAGTGGTGAACGATCTGGAGCAGGAACAGGCGGACGGCGATGGCGACAGCCCACAGAGCGAAGAAGGCGCAGATGAGCCAAAAGCGCCTCTGCTTCATGAGGGCGGTGCGGGTTGCCGCGCCGCGCATTCGCGCGGCGCGTGGTTGGGTTGGTTGCATGATGGGGGAGGGTGCGACTGAACTAGCCATCTAGTGTATGTACTTGCCTATTTAAGCGGTGGAGGAGGGGGGGTGAGTTGCGCGTAGACAGGAGCACTGGTTTCGGGCTGTGCCGAAGGGCGTACAACCTGACTCGGTTCGGGTGCGGCAAGGCCTAGCTGGTGCGCGAGTGTGTCGAGGCGTTCCGGCTGCGAGAGCTGCGCTTCGGCAAGGCGGAGCTGGCGATTTTCTTCGCGCAACTGATCGAGTTGCTGCTTTTCCGATTCGACGCGGTAAGAACCTTCAATGGCTCTGAAGTGCTGCAGGCCATAGACCATCACCAGGGAGAACAACACGGTAAGCGTCGCGGCGAAGATGCGCATCTGGCGCACACGCACTGGATCGGACGCCTTGACGAGGCGGGTGTTGTCGAGGTGGCGGGTAAACATGATCTCGGGCGTGCGCACGCCGCGGCGGCGCATCGGCTGCTGTGCAAGCAGCTCGGCGTTGTGGTTGGCAACGGCTGGCGGCCAGTTGACCGCCGGGCCAAGATCGAAGGTTGTCGTGCATGCCGCCATGGGCTCTCCTAGCTTCTAGCCGCTAGCTCCTAGCCGCTAGCTGGATCCTGCAAATTCTTGTTTCTGTCGCTCGAAAGCTCGCAGCTAGAGGCTAAGAGCTAACGGCTGATTTCTCTGCCGCTCTGAGTTTGGCGCTGCGGGAGCGCGGGTTGCGGTTGATTTCGTCTTCGTCCGGCGAGACCGGCTTCTTTGTCAAAACTTTCCAGATGCCTTTGTGTGCGCCTTCGCGCAAACTGTCTTTCGCGATGCGATCTTCCAACGAGTGAAAGCTGATGACGACCAGGCGGCCTGAGGGCTTAAGCAATGCTGGTGCGGCCTCGAGCAGCGCGCGGATTTCGTCGAGCTCCCGGTTCACGTAAATACGAAGGGCCTGAAAGGTTCGAGTCGCTGGGTGAATGCGGTCCGATTTCATTGCCGGGGCGGCTGTGGCAACAAGGCGGGCTAGTTGCCCGGTTGTTGTCAGCGGTCGCCCTCGAACAATGGCTCTGGCGATTCTCCGCGACCTCCTTTCCTCTCCGTATTCGTAAATGAGGTCTGCGAGCTCGTGCTCGTTCGCCTCATTCACCACTTGTGCGGCAGTCATTCCCTGGCGCGTATCCTGACGCATATCCAAAGGGCCATCTGCCGAAAAACTGAATCCCCTGTGCGCTTCGTCGAACTGCAGGCTGCTGGCACCGAAGTCGGCGAGCAGGCCGTCGAGCGATGCCGGCGGAACGTGCTGCCCGATCGTGCTGAAGGCTTCGCCGATCAGCGTGATCTTCGGAGCCTCGTCGCCAAGCTCAGCGGCGACTTCATTCAGTCGGGCCTGAGCCAGGGCCATCGCCTCGGGATCGCGATCGAAGCCGATCAGGTGACCTTCGGGGCCGAGCCTGCGGGCAATCTCGGAAGAATGCCCTGCGAGTCCGAGCGTGCAATCGGCTATGGTTGCGCCGCGACGCACATGGAGAAACTCAATCGCATCTTGTAAAAGAACCGGTACATGGCGTTCTGACTTCGTCATGTACTCCCCCTGAGGGGTTCTTTGCCCAGAGACGGAAATCTGTCGCCGGACCTCGGAAAAACTTTCATTCCGAGTCGTTCAATAGGCCCGAGACTTTCTGCTTGTTCTCGGGAGAGATGCCTTCGGGCGGCAACTGCTCCTTCTCGAAGACTTCCTTGTTGTGCACTTCAATGAACTTCAGCTTGCCCATCACGTTGACTTCCGCGTCGAGCCTTGCCTTGGTGCGCAGCAGCTGGGGTAGGAGGATGCGGCCCTGGCTGTCCATCTCCACCTGCTGGCCGTAGTAGTTGACCAAGTTCAGGTACTGTTCAACGGCGGGGTCGAGAGCGCTGACTTTAAGGAGCTTCTGCTCCACCTTCTCCCACTCGGGAAGGGGCCAGACCTCAGCGGACCTGCCGTTGGTGCTGGTGACAAAAAACTGGGTGACACTGGCGGCGTCAAGCAGAGCCTTGAAGGCGGAGGGAACTTTAAGTCTTCCCTTTTCATCGACTTTGGCTGGATGATTTCCGCGATACATAGCTCTAACCAACGTTTCTGCGTCTTAGTGCGCCGCAGGGAAATCCCGTGATCGAGGTGCCGAGAGTGATTCATGTCGACTCCGTGCCCGCTCAAACCGGTGTAGACTCGAGGAATTCAGGGCGATTCGCGCTGATTCTTCCCCTGGCTACCACTTGACTCCATTTTGGTCCACTTCGGGGATAATAGCCCACACTGTCGTCTGGCAGGTACAGGAAAATGGACATCCTGTGGAGGAAAGTGAATCGCCGCACCGGAAATGGTGCAGTTTTTAGCGGAAAATCCCTTCTGTAGAGCGCGACTGGCTCAAAACCCCAATATCTAGTGTTTAGGATTATGGTTCCCTGGCGGTCGGGGGCTTGTCAGAGTGCGCCGGAAGGTGTAAGGGGAACAAAAAGCGAAGTCGGGCGAGACCTAGGCGCAGATCCTGCCACCGGCGACCGGGTGAATTCAGAACATCATCCCCGCCGAAGGCGTGCGGGAATGTTGATCGAATGGGAATGGATGGGTGGAGTTGAACAGTCCCGATACGCTGAACTGGGCGCTTATTCAGCAACCGACTTTAGTGCTGAAGCGATCTCAAGGAAAGTGGATTCGTCGCGAAGGGTCAGCCGAGCTTCGAGTTCGGGCTCGTATCCGCGAAGGTCCTTCGATCTGGAATGATTTCTGATCAGATATGCATTGCCTATTGTGTGTTCAATTGACAGCAGCCGATACTCATTCTCGAAGTCGCGTTGTTTCTTTTTGTTCGCGTGCTTGAGAACAACCCAATCAGGAAATGCAGATCGCGGAGGCGTTTGCACCGCAGGATTTCCGCGAGACGTGCACCTCAGGAGGGCTGCTGCGATCGAACTCACATCGCTAGTAGGCGCTTGTTCCACGGGGTCCACTTCAAGCCAGAAACCAGCATCCGTCTTGGCCAGCGTGGGCACGAAGACTCGACCGCTCTGTTCTCCCCAGTAAACGTTGATTAGCAGCATCGGTAGCCCAGAATAGCAGCACTAATTCGGATGTGGGTGTGTGGTGGCCGAGCCGTCCATTCCTCGTCGGAAAACATGCGCACCGCGATCCAGCAGCATCTAGGCCGACTTGGGGTCGGCGGCGGCCTCGGTGGGTTCCTCGGCCAGCTTCTTGCGGCTGGCGACAAGCTTCAATAGATAAAGAAGAACCAGCGTATTGATGACCAGCAGGCCTACCCTCACCCAGGTGAGGCGGTGGAAGACCTCGAAGATCTCCCAGGGCAGGAATGAGGCAGTGATGATGAGGGTGAGGAACTCACCCCAGGCCTTTTCGAGGTAGAGGCCGATGCCCTCGGCAAAGCTGAGGGCTGCATAACTGAAGGCCACGGCGCCGATGCGGCGCAGCATGGGATCGTCGATGAGCGAGGCCTTGTCGAGGATGAAGTTGACCAGGCGCGATTCAGGGCTGAAGTGAAGCGCTTCACGAAGATTGTCGAGGACGTCGCCCACGTCCTGGTGGAGCAGGCGGAGTGCGCCGATGCCGACGGCCACAAACAGCAGAGCCTGCACGCTCTTATACGCAGCGATAAGGATCAGGAGCTTGTTGTGGCGCTGCGGTTGGGATCGAGCCGGCGATTCGGTCATGTTGAGTGGCGGCCCAAAGAGCGCGCGGGCCGTCTTCTTCATCTTACGTCAGGCGTGGAGGCGCAGTTCGGCGGGACGGCTGACCGGCGGTACCGTTGCGATCGGATTTGGCGAGGTAGACAAGGCGCTCTTGGTTTATTGACATGGCTGAATCATGTTCCAGTGACATGAATCCGCGGAAGGGGCTGGCGCGTTCCTAAGATGCAGCAAAATCTGCATCGGAGGAAGTTCATGAATCGTACGAGCAAGAATCTACCGGCGATGTGTGTCGCCATCGCCCTTTCGCTTTCGGCCGTCACTGTGTTCGCACAGAAGGATCCGGAGGTGGGCGGCGCCGCGATGTATCCAACCAAGAACATCGTGGAGAACGCGGTCAACTCGCCGGATCACACCACGCTGGTGGCAGCGGTCAAGGCGGCGGGACTTGTCGACACGCTGGAAGGGCCGGGGCCGTTCACGGTGTTTGCCCCGACCAATGAAGCATTCGCAAAGCTGCCGGCCGGCACGGTGGACACGCTGCTGAAGCCGGAGAACAAGGACCAGCTGGTGAAGGTGCTCACCTATCACGTGGTGGCGGGAAAGGTGAGTTCGCAACAGCTGATCGGCATGATCAGGAAGGGCCACGGCAAGGCAGCGTTGAAGACTGTGGAAGGCGGAACGCTTACCGCTACGCTCGCAGGTGGCAAGGTGATGCTGACCGATGAGAAAGGCGGTATGGCGACTGTGACAATCGCGGACGTGTTTCAGTCGAACGGAGTGATTCACGTGATCGATTCGGTGCTGTTGCCGAACTGACGGACTCAACCGCAAGCCGGAGTTGCCTTCGTGTGGGCGTGACCCACGTGAGGGCGACTCCGGCTTTCATCTTTGCGCGCATTTCGAGTTTAATTTCGACGCCGATTGGCATTATTTGCGCAGTTTGAGCAGGGCGTCGCGATCGATCACGTTGCCGTCGAGGAGGAGGGTGGTGATGTGGCGGACGTTCCACACGCTGAGGGTGGGGTCCGAATCGAGGACAAGGATGTCGGCGCGGCGGCCGGGCGCGATGAGGCCGAGCTCGTTCCAACCAAATTGCAGCGCGTAGTTATTGGTGGCGGCGGCCAGAGCCTCGCGCGAGGAGAGACCGAGGCGGACAAGCATCTCGAGCTCGACGTGCTCGGAGATACCGGGGAACGATCCCATGACGGGTGCGCCTGAGGCGGCGAGGTAGTGAGGAGAGGAGTTGAAGATGGTTTCGTTGATCTGCCAGAGGCGCATCGCGCTCTGGTCGGCCTTTTTCCGCTGCCCTTCTTCGAAGTAGCGCTGCGCAACGGCGGGGAGGCGATGGATCCAGGGCGAGAGCGGGTAGTTCATCTCGCCGGTGGCGCGATCGGGCGGATCGAACATGTTGGCCGGATCGAGTAGAGCGGCCGCGGGCTCGCGCCAGAGATTGCGATGGTCGGGGAGCCGCTGGAAAAAGAGACTGAAGGTGGGCATCAACGCGGCGTGATGCGTAGCGATGAAGCGGGCGTAGGTGCGGACGTGGACGTCGCCGGGGGGCAGATGTTCGGCGTAGTCGTAGGCGGTGTTGGCGGCGGGGCCGCTGGGATCTTCGACAAGGGGACGCTGCAGCTCGTCGGGAATGATGCCGAGCTCGTAGCGGCTCATGTGGAGGAGGACATCGACGCCGGCGTCGATGCCGACCGTATAGGGCGTGGCCACGAACTCGCCGTAGGTGGCGAGTCCGAGCTGATGGGCGTGGGCAACGATCCACTGCGTGTTGGCGGCGGTGATGTCGGCGCCTATCCATACGACGCGGGTGCCGAGGTGCGCGGTGTCTTCGAGCTGGTGTGCGGTATCGTCGGGGCTGAGCTCGACCGGATGCGCGCCTTCGCGGAGCCTGGCCGCCCAGCTGGGCTGAGCCATGAGCAGGCTCCAGTCATCCGTCGTTCCGATGGAGTCGAGGAGATAGAGGTGCGGCTTGGGGTTGGCGTTGATGTCGATGGGGCCGCGGCGCTGATCGGCGCTGGCAACGACAGTAGTGACGCCCATGTAGAGGAAGGCGTTGGCTTGCCCCTGCGAGTTCATGCCGGCGAAGCCATCGATGAGTCCGGGGATGAGGTATTTGCCCGTGCAGTCGAGAATGCGGGCGTTAGGCGGGATGGGCAGGTCGGCGCTGGCGCCGACGGCCACGATTTTTCCCTGGTCGACAATCACAATGGAGTCGTGCAGATCGCGGGCGGAGCGGCCCCAGTTGGTGAGGTCGATGAGGGTTCCGCCGACGAGGGCGAGCGGGGCGACGAGAGGGGGATAAGGATTGATTTGCGGAGGCGTCTGCGACGACCAGGCGAGACTTGCGGCTGCGATCCAAACTGAGATCAAAGCCTGAAAAAAGCGGGTGTGTCGCATACGAGGTCTGTTGAGGATTGTCGCATAACCAGTCGGGCGCGGATGTAAAGCGATTGAGGGGCGAGGGGGCTGCGCGCTTGAGCTGGTGGCCTAGCTTGCGACCAGTGTGGGCCGCTTGCGGCCGGCGAGCAGAGGCAGGACTTCGGCGAGGGCTGCGTCGACAGTGAGGCCGTATTTGGCGCGGAGGGCATCGACCTTGCCGTGCTCGATGAACTGGTCGGGCCAGCCGATGCGGACGACAGGAATGGAGATGCCCATCTCGTCGAGAGCTTCGATGACTGCCGAACCGAAGCCGCCCATCTTGACGTGATCTTCGAAGGTGACGAAGGCGGCGACGCGGCGCGAGTAGAGCTCGAGCGTCTCGGTATCAAGTGGCTTGACGAAACGCGGATTGATGACTGCAGCGGAGAAGCCTTCGCGTTCGAGGCGGCTCCCGAGCTCCTGCGCAAGTGGCATCAGGTTGCCGAGGCCGAGGATGGCGACGTCGGAACCATCCGAGACGATTTCGGCCTTGCCCACGGGAATTGCTTCGGGTGCGGGCTTGCGCGTGACGCCAACGACGGCGCCGCGCGGATACCGGATGGCGCTGGGGCCGGGCAGATCGAGCGCAGTCTTCATCATGTCGGCGAGTTCGTCCTCGTCCTTTGGCGCCATCAGCGTCATCTCAGGGATGCCGCGCAGATAGGCGATGTCGAAGAGGCCGTGATGCGTCGGGCCGTCATCACCGGAGAGCCCGGCGCGGTCCATGCAGAAGAGGACGGGAAGTTTCTGGAGCGCGACATCGTGCACCAAAGGATCGAAGGCGCGCTGAAGAAATGTGGAGTAGATGGCGCAGACAGGCCGGAAGCCACGGGTGGCCATGCCGGCTGCGAAGACCACAGCGTGTTCTTCGGCGATGCCCACGTCGAAGTAACGGCGCGGATGGGCGGGGCGGAAGAGATCGAGGCCGGTGCCGTTGGGCATAGCAGCAGTGATGGCGACGACGCGCGGGTCGGCGTCCGCCAACTGAACCAATGTCTTGGCGAAGGATTCGGAGTAGGTGGTCTGGCCGGTAAGGGTCTTGCCGGTTTCGGGGTCGTAGGGGCCGAGGCCATGGAATTTTTTCTGCAGGTCGAGGGCAGGCTGAAAACCACGCCCCTTCTCGGTGAGGATGTGAAGCAGAACGGGGCGCTCTTCTTTTTTGAGGAACTGGAAGGTCTCGATGAGCAGCGGAATATTGTGGCCGTCGATGGGCCCGAAATACTGCAGGCCGAACTCCTCGAAGAGAATCGAAGGCCAGAGCATGCTCTTGGCTGCTTCTTCAGCGCGGCGGACGACGGTGACAGCGGTCTTGCCGCCGAATCGCTCGACCAACTTGGCGGCCGACTCGTGGAAGCTGCGGACACGCTCGTTGGTGACGATGCGATGGAAGTAGCGGGCGATGGCGCCGACGTTGCGGTCGATGGACCACTCGTTGTCATTGAGGACGACGATGAGGCGCTTGGTCTGCTCGGCGATATTGTTGAGGGCTTCGAAAGAAATCCCATTGGTGAAGGCGGCGTCTCCGGCGACGGCGACGACGTGTTCGCGGCCTCCGGCGAGATCGCGCGCGACTGCCATGCCGAGGGCCGCAGAGAGCGCGGTTCCGGCGTGTCCTGCTCCGTAGCAGTCGTGGTCGCTTTCGGTGCGAAGCATGAAGCCGTTGAGGCCGCCGGGCTGGCGGATGGTTTCGAAACGCTCGCGGCGGCCAGTGAGGATCTTGTGAATGTAGGCCTGGTGGCTGACGTCGAAGACGAGTTTGTCGGTCGGAGTGTCGAACACCGAGTGCAGCGCAAGGGTGAGTTCGACGACGCCAAGATTGGGGCCGAGATGCCCACCAGTTTTGGAGAGGGTCTGGATCAGGAAGGCGCGAATTTGTTCCGCGAGCTCGTCCAACTGCGCAGCGTTGAGTTTCTTCACATCGGCGGGCGAGTGAATGGACTCCAGCAGTGATCCCATGAACTTCCTTCCCCCGCGAAAAGCCGGGTGTCCAAGTCAAGGCCCGAGTCCGTTTGCGGCTGCGTCGAACGCGCTCTAGCCGGCGCGGAAAAAGAGGCACCGGCTCGCGGCAAACCCTGCCAATGTATCAGTCAAGTATAGCAATCTGCACGATTGCGCAGGCACTCAGAGGTAGACGCTTGGTTACCCGCAAAGTTGCGGGCATTGCATGCAGCGGGCCCTTAGAGCTTTGTGGGCGGACAGCATACTGGCGCTGCATGCAGCGGACCCTTAAGGCCTTGTGGGTAGGGATTGCTGAGGCACTCAAGGTCTAGACGCGGCGGGCATTGCGTGCAGCAGCCCTCTGGGGCGGATTAGGATGACCATGGGGGTCGGAACAGGAGCCGGAGTGCGCGGAGTATTCAGAACGATTTGGTTTGGTTTGTGTGTCTTGGGGTTGGTGGGTGCGGTGCCGGTTTGGGGACAGCTGCCGGAGCCGGGAACACAGTCGACGACGCCCAATCCCCTGGTGGACACGACCATGACCCCAGGGAAGACGCTGCTCTTCGATCTGGAGTCGAAGTTTGCCAAGGATGTCGCAACGCGGGGAGGTGCGGCGTTCGCGGATTGGTTTGCCGCGGACGGCGTCGCTCTAGGGAATGGCGCAATGCCGTCGATTGGGAAGGTGGCGATTGCGAAGTCGGCGAACTGGTCGCCCCAGGTGTATCAGCTGACATGGACACCGACCGATGCGGTGATGGGGCCCTCGGGCGATATGGGCTACACGTGGGGACACTTCGAGGGTCACAGCAAGGATGCCAATGGGAATCCGGTGACGACGACGGGGCGTTACATCACGATCTGGCGCAAGCAGCCGGATGGGGGCTGGAAGGTGGTGCTGGACGCGGGCGCGAATGAGCCGGCAGAAGCGGGTGCCTGCTGCAAGCTGCCGGGGCCGGGGATGTGAAGGTCTTGCATGGCCTGAGAACCGCCGGCATGGGAGTGGAACGCGTGTGCCTAGGCCAGCCGGCTTTCGCTTAGGTCCAGTTCGTGCTCGAGGGTGCGATGGACGCTGTCGCCGATGCGGCCGTTGGCCCGCAGCAGGTTGAGTTCTTCGCGCTCGCGCCGGATGGTGTCGAGCAGAATCTGGGCGAGGGTCAGGTTGGCTGTAGGTTCTTCGGGGACGCTGCCGTCGGGTCCGCACTGATCGATCTCGGTGATTTTGTGCTCGTACTGATGGAGCAGATCGTCGTAGAGATGCGTCTCATGTTCGCCGTCGGCCGATTTTTTGCGGTCGCTCAGGAAGTCGATGGCGGCCTGCAGGAGCAGATGGCGGGCTTCTCCTTCTTCACAGACCCCTGCACCAATTTGAGCGAGTCCCAGTCTACGCACGAGCCACGGCAGCGAGAGTCCCTGGAGAACGAGGGTGACGAGGATGAGTGCAAAGGTGAGGAAGATGATGAAGCTGCGTTGAGGGAAGGGGCTGCCATCGTTCAAGGTGAGGGGCAGTGAATTGGCCGCTGCGAGGGCGACGACTCCGCGCATGCCGGTCCATCCCACAACGAAAACTTGATTGGGCTGGGGGTTGTCGTACATCTGCTTGAGGACGCGTGTGCGGACCCACCATGCGGTGCGCGCCCCGGGGAACATCCAGGCCAGGCGCAGCGCTACCAGCATGGCGGAGAAGGCCAGGCCATACGCGAGAAGGCTCACCTTGCTTTGCCCGCGAATGCCGGCGAGCACATAGGGAAGCTGCAGGCCGATGAGCACGAAGACCAGGCCGTTCAGGAGGAACTCCAGCGCGTCCCAGACGGCGATGGCCTGGAGCCGCACACCCGGCGAGAAAAAGGCCGAACTGCGGCGGCTGACGAACAGACCGCAGGCGACGACGGCAATGACGCCCGAAGCCTTTACCGCATCGCCTGCGAGATAGGCGGCGTAGGGCACGATCAGGGACAAAGCGATTTCGACGGGGCCGTCATCGACCCAGCGTTCGAGCCAGGTGACAGCCAAACCAATCGCGAGGCCGACGAGGACGCCGCCGAGGGTGAGCCATGCGAATTCGAGCAGGCCGCGGGCGATGGTTGGGGCTGTGCCTTGCACGACCATCTGCACGCCGAATTGCAGCGCGAGTAGGCCGGTGGCGTCGTTGAGGAGGCTTTCTCCTTCAAGCAAGTCGACGATGCGCTGCGGCATGCCAACCTTGCGCGCGATCGATGTTGCGGCTACGGCATCGGTGGGCGACACCACTGCACCCAGAAGAAAGCCGAGCCGCCAATCGAAGCCCGGCAGCCACCATTGTGCCGCGTAGGCAACGCCTATCGCTGTAAAGAAGACGAGAAAAACAGCGAGGCTGGAGATGGAGACCAGGTTGTAGCGGAACTCGCGCCACGAGGTCTGCCAGGCCGCGATGTAAAGAAGCGGCGGGAGAATGACCAGGAACACAATGGAGGGCGGAAGGGGAATGCGCGGAACATGCGGAAGGAGCGAACAGAGCAATCCGAAGATGACGAGGACGATGGGGTAGGACACGGCGAAACGACGCGCCAGGCCAGCCACTGCGGCCACGGCGCAGAGCAAAGCGATCAGCAGAACCAATATGTAATTCACTTGATCCATGGGCGGGGAAGCTCTTCCTTGGCGTGTCCTCTCTCTCTTTTATCGCAGATGCCAAGCGAATTCGACTGGCCGGAGCCAGTTATCGCGCTCGTGGCGCAGGAGGATGTGCTTTCACGCAGGCGTGAGACAATGCCCTCGGCAGGCTTCCCCGCCTGACATTCGCCTGCCGCGAAAACTACATGGGTGTCACCACAAGCATTCTCAACACTCTGTTTGGACGGCCTCTCGCCACGAGCGAGGAGCGCGCCGAGCACATCGGGCCGATCGCGGGCATTCCAATTTTTGGCCTGGATGCGTTGAGCTCTGCGGCCTACGGGCCTGAGGCGGCGCTGACCCTGCTGATTCCGCTGGGCGCGGCGGGCGTGGCGCACATCGTCCCCATCAGCGTGGCCATCGTGATTTTGCTGGCCATTGTGTATGCCAGCTACCGGCAGACGATCGAGGCCTATCCCAGGGGTGGCGGCTCGTACACCGTTGCGACGGAAAACCTGGGAAATCACGCGGGACTGCTGGCCGCGGCGGCGCTGATGATCGACTACATTCTGACTGCGGCGGTGGGCATCTCGGCCGGTATTGGCGCATTGATTTCCGCAGTACCGGAGGCCCAGCCGCACCGGCTTGGATTATGTCTGGCGGTCCTGGCGATACTCACCATTGTGAATATGCGCGGCGTGCACGATACCGGCCTTGTGTTCATGATTCCCACCTATCTGTTCGCGGGGACGCTGCTGATCGTGATTCTGGTGGGGGCGGTGAAGGTGCTGACGGGGCACGCGCAGCCGGTGACTGCGTTGCCGGCGATGCCAGCGGCGACCGAGGCTATCGGTCTGTGGTTGATGTTGAAGGTTTTCTCGTCGGGATGCACAGCGATGGCGGGCGTTGAGGCGGTGAGCAACGGCGTGATGGCGTTCCGCGACGACACGCGGAAGAACGCGAAGATCACGCTGACCATCATTATCGCGCTGCTGGCGACTCTGCTGCTGGGCATCGCGTGGGTATGCCGGGCCTATGGCGTGGGCGCGATCGATCCGGACAGCCCGCACTACGAGAGCGTGCTCTCGATGCTGACGCGGGCTGTGATGGGACACGGATGGTTCTATTACGTCACGATCGGGTCGGTGCTTCTGGTGGTGTCGCTTTCAGCAAACACCGCATTCGCAGACTTCCCTCGCCTGACGCGCGCGATTGCAGGCAACAATTATCTGCCGCACATTTTTTTGCTTCGCGGGCGCAGGCTGCTCTATTCATGGGGCATCTATGTGCTGGTGGCGCTGACGGCGATTCTGCTGATCGTGTTTGGCGGGGTGACGGACCGGCTGATTCCGCTCTATGCCATCGGGGCTTTTCTGGCGTTCACTCTGTCGCAAGCGGGAATGGTGGTGCACTGGATCAAGAAGGGCGGGTCGCCGGTGCGCATGGCTCTCAACGGGCTGGGCGCCGTTGCCACTGGAATTACGACGCTGGTGGTGCTGGTGGCGAAGTTCGCCGAGGGCGCCTGGATCACGGTGCTGCTGGTGGCGGGGATGATCCTGGCCATGCGGGTGGTAAAGCGGCATTACCGGCGCGTGGCGCGGGAGACCGATCTGGACCGGCCGATCGAGGCGGCGGACGTGACCGAGCCTATCGTGATTCTGCCGATCGATCGCTGGAGCCGCATCTCGGAGAAGGCGCTGTCGTTTGCGCTGTCGATGTCGAATGATATTCGCTGCGTGCACGTGCAGATCAGCGAAGAGCCCGACAAGTTCTGCGAGGAATGGGAGGCGATGATCGCGGGACCGCTGAGGTCGGCGGGCAAGTGCGTGCCCAAGCTGATCACGCTCCAGTCGCCGTACCGGTACATCCTGCAGCCGATGGTGGACTATGTGCTGGGGGTGGAGAAGGAGACCGAGTTTCACAAGGTGTGCGTGCTGGTGCCGGAGCTGGTAGTGCGGCACTGGTGGGAGAGCTTTCTGCACAACCGGCGAGCTGATTTGCTGAAGGTGATCCTGCTGCTGCGCGGCAACCGGCGGATTATCGTGATCAATATTCCGTGGTATTTGGAGCGGGCCTGAGGGCGGGCCCCCGGACAGCCGGCGCGCCGAGGGATGCTCGCATTCAAACTTGAAGGGCGGCTTCGCTCTCCTCCGAGCGGCGTGCCCGTCACAGTACATGACAGCCCCTGAGCCAGTGCGCAGGCCGAGTCCTGTCCAGACGTAAGCCCCGATGGCGCTTCGTCGAACAGGGGGGTAAACGGTACTCTTAGAGGGTACCGAAATTAAGAAAGGGCGCCCGAGCGGAACACCGGTCAAGGTGCGCTCCAGTGGGCGCCAGCAGGGCAGTGAGGAGAACTCCACATTGAAGAGGAAGCAGTCTTTTTGGATTTTTCGGCGAAACCACCGAGACGGTATCTCGCAGAGCGCGTGCACAGTCTCCGCTTCTTGGCGTCGCGGCGATCTGATTGCATCGATTTCACGACATGCCATCTTTGGTTTCGCTGTAGCCGCGATTGCGGTTGTTCTGATGCCGCAGGCGGCGATGAGCCAGATCGCTCCGGAAAAAACACCCAGCCGCAGCACGGACCACGAGTATAAATACACCGCTTTTGTCGGATTGGGTTATACCAGCTTGAACCAGGTGAACCAGTCCAACAGCGGCCTGACGGGTGTGACCCTTTCTGTGACGCGCGACTGGGGCAAATATTTTGGTCTCACTGCGCAAGGCGGACACTACCAATGGACAGTCACCGCCTCGAACCCCTTTTCTGCATCGGTGAATATGTACCTGGCCGGCCCTGAGTTTCACGCCGATCTCTACGACAACGTCGGCATCTTTATCCACGGGCTGATCGGCGCCGAGCACACAGGCGGCGTTGCGATCCGGCCGGATGAGTCGTTTGCCGGCGGAGTCGGAATGGGCCTCAGTTACAAACTGGGGTCGCGGCTGGGGCTGCGTGCCTGGGGCGACGACATTGGCTCGTCCTTTACCCTGGTTCCGTATCAACCGGGGTTCTCGCCCCACCGGCGCTTTAATGCCCACGCCGCAATTGGCGTGACCTACAAGTTCTGAGACACGCATGACCGCAGTCAGCGTGATTGCAACGGTCCTCAACGAACGGGAGAACATTGCACGGCTTGTTGAGAGCCTGCTGCAGCAGCGGCCTCCAGCCGCGGAGATTGTCCTCGTCGATGGCGGGTCCGGCGATGGGACATGGGAGTGGCTCGAACAGGCCGCGACAGAGCAGCCGTCGCTGCACGCGATTCGAGACGAGAGCTGCAGTTTGAAGTTCACTCCCGGGCCTGTATCGCGCGGGCGCAATGTAGCTATTGAGGCGGCACGATCGGAGCTGATTGCGTGCGCCGATGCCGGTTGCACGTATCGACCCGATTGGCTTGCGGAGCTGACCGCGCCCCTGGTGAAGCGCGAAGCGGAGTACGCGTTGGGCGGGGCGTGCCTGGATCTAACGGACGCGACCGTCTGGGATCTGGCTTCGGCGCCATTCTTCGGCGTGAAGATGTCTCCCGATGAGCCAAGCAAATCGTGTACGGCGCGTTCGATGGCTTTCACCAAGGCTCTATGGCGCAAGGTCGGAGGATTTCCGGAGTCGGTGCTTCTGGGAGACGACACCATCTTCGATCTTGAAGCGCGCAAGGTGACGTCGCCGGCGTTTCCGCTGTGGGCGAAAGCGCGTTATCGGCCGCAGAATTCCTTTGGATCAGCCTGCCGGCAGATGGCGCGCTACGCTACCAGCGATGGAGTGCTGGGGGTGCGAAGGGCGCGGCTGATGCGCAATGCCGCGCGGTGTGGCGTCGAGATTGCAGCGCTGGCGCTACTGCCGTGGAGTTGGATTCCCCTGGTGCTGGTTGTGGCGATGATGCTGCACTTCGCCTTCGAGCCGGACTGGCGTTTTTTGCGGACAGCTGGGCCAGGGGTGCTGGCGGCGCGGATCGTGTTTTCGGTGGCGGTCCCGTGGATTGTGACGACCTACCGGATACGTGGAAGCCTGACGAAGAAAGAACCGGGGAATGCGCAGAATGCGAAGTGATAATCTCCCTGATTCAGCAATTGGGGCACATCGGCGGGGGCGAGAAGTGGCGCCCAAAAGCGCGTCTTGCCATGATTCTCGCGGGGTGAGTGTTTACACATGACAAAGGCACGAACGGACGGTCTGCTCTTGTTGTGTCTGGGGAGTGTGCTTTTTGTTGTGTTCGGCATCGTGCTTGAGGCGTCCTCGCCCGCGACGATGGGGGACTTTCGAATGCACTACTTCCCTGCGCGTTGCACGCTTCAACACGGCGACCCCTACAACGAAAGCGACGTGCTGCGAATCTACCGCGCCGAACGAATTGACTTGCCCGAGGAACCACTCGGAGCGCGGCTGATGACCACGGAATACATCTATCCGCCGACCACTTTGACGTTCACAGTACCGCTAGCCTTGCTTCCCTACAGCCAGGCGCGCCTGGTTTGGATGGCGATAAGTTTTGTGGGCCTGATCGTTGCCGGATATCTGACCTGGGATCTGGCGGCGGTGTATGCGCCTGAGGTCTCGGGCGCCCTGATCGGATTCCTGCTGGCAGATAGCGAATTGGTTGTCACAAATGGCAATGTCGCGGGAATTGCGATCTCCCTGTCGGCAATCGCGGTGTGGTGTTTTGTTAAGGAGCGATGTGTCGCGCTTGGCGTCCTATGCATGGCCGCCAGCCTGATGCTGAAACCGCATGACACATGGCTTGTGTGGCTCTATTTTCTGCTCGCTGGCGGAGCGCATCGGAAGCGCGCACTGCAGGCTTTGGGTGCTTTGTTGATATTGAGCCTGCCCGCCGTCGCCTGGGTTACCCACATCGCACCGCATTGGCTTCATGAGCTGCGATCCAATTTAGATGCAATCTCCGCACGGGGCGGGACCGATCCGAGTTTCGGGACCGTTGGGCCGCCTCTGATCATCGACCTGCAAGCCGCAGTCAGCTTTTTTCGGAACGATCCGCGCGTGGAGAATCTCCTGAGCTACTCCATTTGTGGCGTAATCCTGCTGGTGTGGTGTGCTGTCACGGTGCGGGCGAGACAGTCGCTCGGAAATGCGTGGCTTGGGCTCGCATCGGTTGCGGCGCTCGCGATGCTTCCTGTCTACCATCGGGAGATCGATGCCAAAGTTCTACTGCTGACGATTCCGGCATGCGCAATGCTTCGTTGCCAAGGCGGTCGTGTCGGCAGAATTGCGGTGGCACTGACCGTCGCGGGATTGTTCGTCACGGCAGATATCCCATGGGTCATCGATGTCGGCATGCTCAGGCATTTCGGTCCGCCAGACGCGGGCCTCTCGGGCCAGCTTCTTGTCGCATCGCAGGTGATGCTCGTGCCATTGGTGCTGCTGACTGAGGGAGTCTTCTTTCTTTGGGTCTATGCCGCGCGATTGCGAGAGCAGGGGATTGCAAGAGCAGTCTGATCATGGATCGCACAGGACGAACACGGTCAGGACTCGACCGAAGTCCAATCACCCTCTTGTTCGATACGAAAGCGTGTGTACTCCGCTGGGGAGGACCTTGCTCTCGACGAAATGCAGGGTGTGGCGGCGCCCCACGGGGACAAGCGGAACGCCGCCGCCCAGCAGAACGGGACTGAGCGCGACTTCGACGGAGTCGACAAGACCGGCATCGAGCAAGCCGCGAAACAATGCGCCGCCACCCATGAGCCAGATGTCTCTGCCGGGTTGCTCTTTGAGCCTCGCGACTGCGTCGGGGACGTTCTCCGCCAGGATCGTCGCCTCGGGGTGCTTTGCCGGATCGAGCGTGGTGGAGACCACCACGATTTTCTTGCCCATGCTGTGGAGGAAATCGAGGCGCGCGATAGCGACCTCGTAGGTGCGGCGGCCCATGAGCAGGGTGTCGAAGCGTTCCCAGAGCGCAGCAAAGTCGAACGACGGATCTTGCGCGATCCAGTCGTACTCGCCCTGGGGGCCGGCGATGAAGCCATCGAGACTGGCAGCGACGGAATAGACGAGGCGGCGCATTACGTGCTCCCTGTGGACGGACTTGCCGAGTAGTCCTCTGCCCGGAAGCCAGTCTACGCGAACCAGGTCGGGAGCGGTCTACTCTTCGAGGTATTCCTTCAGCAGTTGCACGATGAAGATCCAGCCGCTGTTGCGTTCGCGCAGTCGCGGGGTAGAGAGGCCGGAGTGGGTCACACGCACACGCGTCTCCTTGCCGTATTGCTGGAGTTCCCAGCGCACGATGGTTTCCGGATGATCCTGCTCTTCTTCGCGGATCCATGTGTATTCGAGCAGATTCGGCGGCACGACGGTGCGATAAACGCCGTGCACTATGGACTCTCGCTGCTCTTCTCCCGGGCTCTGTCCCATGACGCGCATGGTCCATTTGCCGCCGGAGCGCACATCGCATAGAGCACGGACGAGTTTGAACTGATCTTCCATTCGCCACCACAAGAGGAGCTGGTCGGGGTCGGTCAGAGCATCGAAGATGCGAGCGGCTGAAGCATGGATGGTGATTTCCTGAACGATGGCGTCGTTTGCGGATGGGGGGGGCGTCATTTCTTCTCCATGTAGCTTTTAAGGTTCTGCAGCGCATCGGCCCAGAAGGTTTCGTAGTCGCCGAGCCAGTCGTTGACGAGACGCAGCGGCTCCGCGTTCAGACTGCACAGGTGCGATGTTCCGCGCGTGCGCGTATCGACCAGGCCTGCGCGATGGAGCAGGCGCAGATGCTTGGAGATCGCGGGGCGGCTCATGCGGAAGTTGCCGGCGATGCCTCCGACCGTCTGCTGTCCGCCGCGGAGGATATGCAGGATTTCGCGGCGAGTGGGGTCGGCGAGGGCGCGAAAGACAGCATCGCGCTGGCGGGCGGATTTGGTAACCATACAGTTACGATTAAAATAACCGCGGGCCGTCGGGTTGTCAAGATCGGCTCGCGGCCGCTTCGCGCAGACGCTTGTTCTCTGCCTCCAGGGCTTCGAGGCGAAGGCGGATCGGCTCCAGGATCTTGGTCAGCTCGGCCTCGGTGTAGCGCGGAACGATGTGTTGCGGGCAATTCCAATCGAAGCCTTCGACGTGGATGAGGACGGCGCGTTCGGGCGGTGTCTTCTCTTCAGGCATGCGCAATTGCTCGATGAGGGCGTCGGCCTCCGCGTCTCCTTCCTGGATTCTGGCGCGGCCGAGAATCTTCAGACGAGTTTGCGTCGCATAATCCATGAAGAACAGGGCGACACGGTCATCGTGCTTCAGGTTCGCGGTACTGATGTATTGGCGATTGCCGCGCAGATCGGCAAAGCCTAGCGTCTGGTCATCGACCACGCGCAGGAAACCGGCAGCGCCGCCGCGAAACTGAATGTAGGGCCAGCCGGTCTCCGTGACGGAGGCCATGTAAAAGCCGTCTCGTGCCTGAATGAAAGCCTGCTCGTCGGGGCCGAGGCGGTCACCGGGATCGGGGGAGTGCTCGACGCGTTCGTAGAGATGCCGGCTACCATGTTGCAGCTGCTCTTGCTTCACAAGGGGTGTGAAGGCGATCTCCGCGAAACGCCGGCTCATGGACTACTCCCGAGCTAAATAGATGACGGGATGGGTTGCGCGGGTTCAGAACATGCGGAGATCGCGCGCCCTGCCGCACGCGGCTGTTTGTTTTTGACGAGATAGCTGGTTTTGGCCGACGTCAGCTTGCGGCAGGAGGGCCGGGAATTACGCCGAGTTGCTGCATCATTCCTAGAGTGTCCATGAGGATGCGGCTGTCGGCCATCTTGCCGGCTTCGAGGCGATCGATGACGACGCCTTTGACTTCGACGCGCTTGCCGGTGGCGGGAATGCCGAGGAACGTGTCGCGATGCGTGCCAGTCCAGGTGAAGCGCGTGACGACCTTGTCGCCTTCGGCGATCTGCTCCGAGACGGTCCAATGAATGTCGGGGAAGCCTGAGCGAAATTGCATGAGGACGGCTTTCAATCCTTCCCTGCCCTGCTGCTGGCCGGGAAGCGGATCGAGTTCGATGAAGTCTTCTTTGACTAGGTCAGTCATGCGCTCGAAGCGACCCTGGTTGAGGACGTCTTCGATGAAGGCGCGGATGGTGTCTACGTTCGTGTTCGACATGATCGTTCTCTTACCTCTCAGCCTTCGTCGGCTTCGCGGAGCTTGGCGATGACAGTGAAGTCTTCGAGGGTGGTGGTGTCGCCCTTGATTTCGCCGTGCGTGGCCAGCTCGCGCAGCAGGCGGCGCATGATCTTGCCGCTGCGGGTTTTGGGTAAAGCTTCGGTAAAGCGGATGTCGTCGGGGCGCGCCAGGGAGCCGATTTCCTTGGAGACCCATTTGCGGAGCTCGTCCTTGAGGGCTTCGCTGGGCTCGTTGCCACTTTCGAGCGAGACGAAAGCCGAGATGGCCTGGCCTTTGAGGTCGTCGGGCCGGCCAACGACAGCGGCTTCGGCGACCTTAGGATGCGCGACGAGAGCAGACTCGACTTCCATGGTGCCGAGACGATGGCCCGAGACGTTGATGACGTCGTCGACGCGGCCCATGAGCCAGAAGTAGCCGTCGGCGTCCTGGCGCGCGCCGTCGCCGGTGAAGTAGCAGCCGGGGACATCGGACCAATAGGTCTTCTTGTAGCGCTCGGGATCGCCATAGACGGTGCGGGCCATCGACGGCCAGGGCTTGCGAATGACAAGCAAGCCGCCGGAGCCGGCGGGAACGGAGTGGAAGTTGCCGTCGGCATCGGGCCGCGTGACGACTTCGGGTTGAATCCCGAAGAACGGACGCGTGGCTGAGCCAGGCTTGGTAGGCACGGCGCCGGGGATAGGCGCGATCATGATGGCGCCGGTTTCGGTCTGCCACCACGTATCGACGATGGGACAACGGTTGTGGCCGATCTTCTCGCGGTACCACATCCAGGCTTCGGGGTTGATCGGCTCCCCTACTGTTCCAAGGAGTCGAAGCGAGTTGAGCTTGTACTTGTCGACGTGCTGGTCGCCCCACTTCATAAAGGCGCGGATCGCGGTGGGGGCGGTGTAGAAGACGGTGACCTTGTGGTCGTCGACGATTTTCCAAAATCTTGAAAAGTCGGGATAATTCGGCGCGCCCTCGTACATCAGTACCGTGGCCCCGTTCTGCAACGGGCCGTAGACAACATAAGAATGGCCTGTAACCCAGCCGATGTCGGCCGTACACCAGTAGATGTCTTCTTCGCGAAGATCGAACGTGTATTTGGTGGTGAGGTAGGTGCCAACCGCATATCCTCCTGTCGTGTGGACGAGGCCCTTCGGCTTGCCGGTAGTACCGGAGGTATAGAGGATATAGAGCGGGTCTTCGGAATCCAGAGGCTCCGCGGGGCACTCGGTGGGCGCGTTGGCAACGAGGAGATGCCACCAGCGATCGCGGCCAGTGACCATATTCACAGGCGAGCCGGTGCGCTTGTAGACGATGACGTGCTCCACGGTGTGGCAGGCGGGCATCGCTTCGTCGACGGTGCGCTTCAGCTGAATCTCGTTGCCGCGGCGATAGCTGGAGTCCTGGGTGATGATGGCGATGCAGCCGGCGTCGTTGACGCGATCGGCGATGGCGGTAGCGGCGAATCCGCCGAAGATGACCGAATGCACGGCGCCGATGCGCGCGCAGGCGAGCAGAGCGATGGCCAGCTCGGGCGTCATGCCCATGTAGATGGCGATGCGATCGCCCTTTTTGATCCCGAGAGACTTGAGGGCGTTGGCGAACTTCTGCACTTCGGTGTGGAGTTCGGCGTAGGTGAGGCGGCGGATTTCGCCGGGCTCGCCTTCCCAGATGATGGCTGCCTTGTCGCGACGCGGGCCGGAGAGATGACGGTCGAGACAGTTATAGCTGAGGTTGGTTTTGCCGCCGACGAACCATTTAGCCCAAGGCAGATTCCACTCGAGGACCTTATCCCAGGGCTTGAACCAGTGCAGATCTTTGGCGACACCTGCCCAGAATGTTTCGGGGTCTTCAATGGACTGTTTGTAGAGTGCTTCGTACTCTTCGAGGCTCTTGATATGGGCCTTGGCGCTGAACTCCGGGGGCGGCGGAAAGACGCGGTTTTCGCGCAGGGTGGAGTCGAGATCCTGACTTGCTAAGGATGAGGCTGGAATGGAAGACATGACGTCCCTTCAAGCAGATTGCCGCGGGCGAGGCGCAGAGGGGAAGGCGCCAGTGCGAGGCTCGCGTGGGGTCCACTTTATCGGGGTGGGGGTGTCGAGGGCAAGTGAATGCGAGTCCAGCGAAAATCGCCCCAGGAAGCCAATGATCCTCAGCGCGGCCGGTCACATTCCTGTTGACAAGCGCTCTTCACTTGTTCACTCTAGGCCTGTAGCGAACAAGCCTATGACTGAGACGCTGAAAACAGACACAAGTGGCCGCGATTTATTCCCCGGGGCACTGGAGATGATGATCCTCGAGTCGCTGCGCCGCCAACCTTCGCACGGATATGCGCTGGTGCAGCACATCCAGCAACGATCGAAAAACCTGCTGCAGGTGGAAGAGGGTTCGCTCTATCCGGCGCTGCAGAGGCTGTTGAAAGCAAAGCTGGTGAAGGCCGAGTGGGGTGTTTCGCCGACGAACCGCAGGGTGAGGACCTACCAGATCACGGCTGCCGGTCTGCGCCGCCTGGAGGAACAGATTTCTAGTTTCGAGCGCATGTTCGAAGGCATTGCACTGGTTCTGAATCCGGCCAAGGCCCCATCGAACTGACGGCCGGCCGGGTCGTCACAGGAGGTCCTCATGAACTGGATATCGAACATCTTTCGCCGCGGCAAGCTCTACGACGACCTGAGTGAAGAGATGCGTCTGCACATGGAAGAGCGGGTGGAGCAATTGATGAGCCAAGGCATGATCCGGGAGAAAGCGGAGCGCCAGGCTCGCGTAGCCTTTGGGAACCGCACTGTGCTGGAGGAGCGCAGCCGCGAAGTGTGGCAGTGGCCGACGCTGGAATCAATCTCGGCCGATGTGCGATTCGCGCTGCGCCAGTTGCGCAAGTCTCCCGGCTTCACCATCACTGCCGTTCTGACACTGACGCTGGCCATCGGCGCCAACGCCGTGGTCTTCGGCGTATTAAATGCGCTCATTCTGCGTCCGCTGAATGTCCCTCAGGCAGAGAGCCTTTTCGTCATCCAGCATGGGAGCGACGTCGCGTCCCACTCGTATCCCGATTATCTCGATCTTCGCCGGCGCAATCGCAGCTTCGACGATCTGGCTGTTTTTGCTATCTCTCAGTCAGGGCTGGATGCGGGCAAGGATCCATCCAATGTCTGGGAATACGAAACCAGCGGAAACTACTTCGACGTATTGCGCATTCAACCGTACCTTGGGCGGTTCTTCCACGCTTCCGATGAGCACGGCCCAAACAGCGCGCCGTATGTCGTGCTCTCCTACGCATATTGGCACAGCCATTTTCAGGACGATCGCACCGTGGTGGGCCGCGTTGTTCGTCTCAACACGCATCCATTCACCATCCTTGGCGTTGCGCCTCCAGGGTTCCAGGGGACCATCTTGTTTTTCGCTTCGGATGTCTTCGTGCCCATCGTGAACCATGAGCAGTTATCGGGCGACAAGATGATATTGAACGCACGCGGGATTCGTTGGATGTTTGAGATGGTGGGACGTCTGAAGCCGGGAGTCACTCCGGCGCAGGCCACTGCCGATCTGAACTCCGTGGATTCGTATCTGAAAAGAAGCTATCCCAAAGAAGAAAGTAATGACCCTTATACGCTGGCGCGGCCTGGTCTTCATGGCGACTATTTGAACGGACCAACGCGGGCTTTTCTGACCGGGTTGATGCTTCTTTCGGGTTTGATCCTGTTGGCGGCCTGTGCCAACCTGGGCAGTCTGTTTGCGGCGCGGGCCGCCGACCGTTCTCGCGAAGTGGCCTTGCGCCTGGCTCTTGGTTCGAGCCGCAATCGCATTGTGCGCCAGCTGTTCACCGAATCCGTGCTGCTTTCGCTCGCTGGAGGCGGTGCGGGGCTCACGGCGAGCATTCTGCTTTTGCGCCGGTTGAGCGTGTGGCAGCCATTTCCGCGATTCCCCCTCCATGTGCCGGTAAGTCCGGACGCCAGCGTTTATTTGGTAGCTCTGGTATTGGCGTTGGTCAGTGGAGTTCTATTCGGAATTGTTCCAGTACGCCAGATTCTCCGGGCCAATCCATACGAGATCGTCAAAGGGGGATCGACAGGCGCGTTCGGGCGCCGAATTACCGTGCGAGACGGACTGCTTGTCGTCCAAATTGCGATCTGCGCCGTGCTGGTCACTTCATCGATGGTTGCTGTACGTGGACTCATGCGTTCCATGCACAGCAACTTCGGTTTTGATCCGCGGAACGCGCTGTTAGTGGATACCGATCTGTCGGCAGCAGGGTACACCGGCGAAAGAGTACCCGCAATGCAACGACGAATGATCGATGCCCTACAAGCGATTCCTGGCGTAGATTCCGTAGGATCGGTGAATTATCCGCCGTTAGAACCTCCCGGTACTTGGCAAGGGCTTGTCTATACCGACACAACCGAGAATCTGAGCCCATCGAATGCCGCGGCCGATCCTAATATGTTCAACATATCGCCAGACTACTTCCGCGCATCCGGCACCGCTTTATTGGCAGGCAGAGCCTTCTCATGGCATGACGACACAAACGCCCCGCGCGTGGCCGTGGTGAACCGGGAGTTCGCAAGCAAGATACTGGGCTCCGTACCGGACGCTGTCGGCCGGTATTTCAAGTTGCAAGATGGCACGCGCGTGCGGGTGGTGGGTCTGGTCGAAGACGGAAAATACGTGAACCTCACCGAAGGCCAGAAGCCCGCGATGTTTTTTCCCCTCCTCCAATCGCCAGCCAGTTGGATATGGCTGGTGGTGCGCTCGAGCCGCAACCCGCAGGAACTTGCCGCGGCCACGAGGAGTGCGCTTCGGGACATCGACCCTGGGATGGTTCTGGCGATTCGCCCGTGGAGCACAGAACTGGGAGGAACTCTGTTCCCCTCGCGCATGGCGACAGTGTCGCTTGGCGTGCTGGGCCTGATGGGCGCGATGCTTTCGATCACCGGCATCTTCGGCATGGCTGCCTACTCGGTGAGCAAGCGGCTCAAGGAGTTGGGAATTCGCGTGGCTCTCGGCGCGCAACACAAGGAAGTGTTGCAGGCCGCCCTGGGACGTGCATTCAAATTGCTGGCGATTGGTTCGGGGGTTGGATTGGTTCTGGGTCTGCTTGCGACGAAGGTGCTGGCGTTCATTGTGTACGAGGCAACGCCGCGCGATCCGCTGGTGCTGGCCGGCGTAGTGGTGGCAATGGCTCTGCTGGGGCTGGTGGCCACGTGGATTCCGGCGCAGCGCGCGCTCTCGGTCAGTCCACTGGTGCTGCTGCGCGAGGAATAGCGGCCTCACCCCGCATGTGTCTCAGCTCTAAGTAGGAGGTCCTCATGAACTGGATACCGAACATCTTTCGCCGCGGCAAGCTCTACGACGACCTGGGTGAAGAGATTCGTCTGCACATGGAAGAGCGGGTGGAGCAATTGATGGGTCAGGGCATGGCTCGTGAGGAAGCGCAGCGGAAGGCGCGCGTGGCCTTCGGCAGCCGGACATTGGTGGAGGAGCGCAGCCGCGAAGTGTGGCAGTGGCCGACGCTGGAATCAATCTCGGCCGATGTGCGATTCGCGCTGCGCCAACTGCGCAAGTCTCCCGGCTTCACCATCGCTGCTGTTTTGACACTGACGCTGGCTATCGGCGCCAACGCCGTGGTCTTCGGCGTATTGAATGCGCTCATTCTGCGGCCTCTCAGTGTGCCGCATCCACAGAGTCTCTACACTCTGGAACACGGCGGCGACAAGGAACAGGAAACGTCGTATCCCGACTATCTCGATCTGCGCGATCGCAACCGCAGCTTCGAGGACCTGACAGCATACATCCTCGTGCCCGTGGGGCTGGATACGGGCAAGAATCCTTCCCAGGCCTGGGGCTACGAGGTGACGGGGAACTACTTCGACGCGATGGGTGTTCGGCCTTTTCTGGGCCGATTCTTCCACGACGCCGACGAACACGGGCCGAACAGCGCTCCGTATCTCGTGATTAGTTACGACTATTGGCACAGCCATTTTGAGGACGATCGCACGGTAGTGGGGCGCGTGGTTCTGGTGAACAAGCATCCTTTCACCATTCTTGGCGTCGCGCCACCCCAGTTCAACGGAACATTGCTTTTCTTTTTTCCAGACTTCTGGGCGCCGATGGTGCAGCAGGAACAAATTCAGGGGCTGAAGGTACTGGACTCGCGCGGAGATCGCGACATCTTCATGGTGCTGGGGCATATGAAGGCAGGAGTGACCCCGGCTCAGGCGATTGCCGATCTGAACTCCGTTGGTTCCTACCTCGAGAAGACCTACCCGAAAACGGATGCGGATATGACCTATACGCTGGCCCGTCCGAGTCTCGTCGGCGACATGCTCGGGCCAGGAGTGAAGGGATTCCTGACAGGAATGATGCTGCTGGCGGGGCTGATTCTGTTGGCCGCATGCGCGAACCTGGGCGGCCTGTTTGCCGCCCGCGCCGCGGACCGTTCGCGCGAAGTGGCTCTGCGCCTCGCGCTGGGAGCGACGCGGAAGCGCATTCTGCGCGGCATTTTCACGGAAGCCCTGCTGATCTCGCTCGCGGGCGGCGCGCTGGGACTCTGTGGCAGCGTCGCGGTACTACGCCAGTTGAGCAACTGGTATCCGATTCCTCAATTCCCCCTGCATATTCCCGTATACGCAGACACCAACGTCTATCTGGCTGCTCTGCTGCTGGCCTTGGTTAGCGGGTTCCTGTTTGGAGCTGTGCCGGTACGGCAGATCCTTGGCACCAACCCCTACGAGGTGGTTAAGGCGGGAGCGGCTGGCATTCTCGCGGGCAACAGCGGGCGCCGGATTACGCTCCGCGACCTCCTGCTTGTGGTGCAGATCGCTCTTTGTGCGGTGCTGGTCACTTCGTCGCTGGTCGCGGTGCGTGGCCTCCTGCGCTCGATGAACAGCAACTTCGGCTTCAATGCTCGGAATGTAATGCTGGCCAGTACCTCTCTGCGCATGGCCGGCTACGGCGACGACACCATGCCGGCCATGCAAAGGCGCATGATCGAAACTGTTGAGAGGCTTCCCGGTGTACAGTCCGCGGGACTCGTCAACCAAATCCCGCTCGGCGGAGGCCAATCGACCGAGGATGTTTTCACCGAAGCGACAACGGATCTGCGCACCGCGAATGCCGCCGCCAACGTCCAGGTGTTCCAGGTCTCGCCCAATTATTTCCATGCCGCGGAAACATCGGTATTGGCCGGCCGGAGTTTCTCATGGCAGGACAATAAGAGCTCTCCTCGCGTGGCCGTCGTGAACGCTTTTTTGGCCCGCAGGCTCTTTGGCTCGGTCACCAACGCGGTGGGCAGGTATTTCAAGATCGAGGATGGAACACGCGTGCAGGTGGCGGGCGTGGTCGAGGACGGCAAATATTATCAACTCACCGAAGATCAGCGGCCGGCAGTCTTCTTTCCATTCCTGCAATCGACTCCCAACCAGATATGCCTGGTGGTTCGTTCGGAGCGGGATACGGCACAGTTGGCGGCGGAGATCCGCAGAAGCCTGCGGGCACTCGATCCCAGCTTACCCCTGACCATCCTGACATGGACCCAGGGTTTGGATATCGCCTTGTTCCCTGCGCATGTTGCCACGGTGGCATTGGGAGTGTTGGGAACGATGGGCGCGATGCTGTCGATCACGGGAATTTTCGGAATGGCGGCCTATTCAGTGAGCAAGCGTCTCAAGGAGCTGGGCATCCGTGTTGCGCTCGGCGCGCAGCGCAAGGAAGTGTTGCAGGCAGCTCTCGGTCGCGCAATCAGGCTGCTCGCGATCGGCTCTGCAGCAGGATTGGTTCTGGGTCTTCTTGCGACGAAGGTGCTGGCGTTCATTGTGTACGAGGCAACGCCGCGCGATCCGCTGGTGCTGGCCGGCGTAGTGGTGGCAATGGCTCTGCTGGGGCTGGTGGCCACGTGGATTCCGGCGCAGCGCGCGTTGTCGGTCAATCCACTGGTGCTGCTGCGCGAAGAGTGAGACACCTCGCGGTGAGAGTCCCTTTTTCTACCGACCCACCGGTGCGGAGGGTATTTCATTTGCGGCGCGCACAGGCAGCGTAAAGCCCCAAAACATCAGTTCGAGCCACGCAAACGAAATCGAAGCCACAACGAAGTCCCCTACCCAGATTTCGACGGCGCGTGGGGTCCCCGGATTGTGCACGCTGATCAAAGCGCGGATCAACCCTGCCAGGAGAGCAGCGGCCGGAATCAAGACGCGCGCGATGCGGACATGGGATGCGGAGACGCCGCTACCGGCAGGATGCCGCTGCACGGGGGCGGAACGCACCCAGTGGCGGAACCAGAAGAAAACTACAAGTAAGCCAAACACTGTGCTCGCGTACTGGAGGACCTTGTACAAGTGCACCTCGCCGAGGACAGGGAGGGTAAAAGCATCGCGGAGAAGCGCGAAGGTGCGAACAGGCCAGAAGCTTGGGTGGGTGAAGGAATCCCACAGGATGTGGCTTGCGGCGCCGATGAGGATCGATACGAAAATGAGCACGAGGTGGAGCGGCTGGCGGAGCGACATGGGGTAGATGCCGGGGACGATTCTCTCGCGGATAGCGCGGGGCATCAGGGCTGCCAGAGGCTCTTTGACGAGGTCATGAAAGATCCAGAAGACCCCGAAGGCTACAGGCAGGCAGAAGAGGAAGAGGCCGCGGGTGGTGTGGCCAAAGGGGCCCTTGGGGGCAAAGCGCAGGAAGAACTCGAGGTCGGGCGCGAAGGTGCCAAAGATGAGCGCCGACAGAACGAGGCGAGTCCGCCGGAGGGGATAGGCGGCAGCTGCGTGAGCCAGGGTAAAGGGCACACCTCTTATTATCGCCCACGCCTAGGTGCGGCCGTCGCGCTGTCCACGTGGCGCAGCGGGTGAGAGCGAGGATGCCTGGAATTAAGGAGCCGACGATTCGAGCGCCACCGCAGAAGTGGGTTCCGGGGCCGGGGCAGTCACTCCGATCTCCTGCCAGATCAAAGTGCCGCTGGTCTCGCGGAGAAAAATCGCTCCACAGACGAAGCAGAGGGACGCAACGGCAATGGGATAGTAGAGGCCGGCATAGATGTTGCCGGTGGAGGCGCAGATGGTGAGGCCGATGAGAGGCAACAGCCCCCCGAAGACACCGTTGCCGATGTGATAGGGCAGCGAGAGCGAGGTGTAGCGGACCTTTGCGGGGAAAGCTTCGACCAGATAGGCAGCGATGGGGCCGTAGGTGGCGCTTGAAAGGATGACCTGCAGCCAGACCAGGAGGCCAATCAGGGGCAGATTGGCGTCTGTGGCTTCGCGTGCGGGAACAAGCTTGCCGTTGGCATCGGCGGTCAGCGGTGTAAGGCGAATGGCGCCCGTGAGGTGATCCTTGACAGAGCTGACGCTGACGACGTGATTCCCTGCCGCGCGCTGCAGTCCGTGGTAGATGGGGAGATAGACGATGGCGGCGACGATCATGGCAGAAAGCATCAGCTTTTTGCGGCCTATGCGATCGGAGAGCGCACCGAACACAACGTAAAACGGGATGGCTGCGATGGTCGCAATAGCGACGACCACATGCGCCGTGTGTGCATTGAGCTTGAGGATGGCTTGCAGATAGAAGAGAGCGTAGAAGGCGCCCGTGTACCAGATCACTCCCTGCCCTGCAGTTGCGCCGAAAAGCGAGATGAGAACGCGCCTGAGATTGGTCCAGTTGGCAAAGGCGTCGGTGAGCGGCTGGGTAGACACGGCGCCGGTGGACTTGAGGTGGCGGAAGATCGGCGACTCCTTCATACGAATGCGCACATAAAGCGAAACCGCGACCAGCACGATGGAGAGGATGAAGGGCAAACGCCAGCCCCAGGATTGGAAGTCCGCGGCATTCATACTTTGTTGGGTGGCGATGATGGCGGTGAGAGAGAGCACGAAGCCGAGGCTTGCGGTGATCTGGATGAGGCTGGTGTAGAAGCCGCGTTTGCCGTCAGGAACATGCTCAGCTACGAAGACAGTGGCGCCGCCATACTCTCCGCCGAGGGCGAGACCCTGCAGAATCCGAATGAGGATGAGGACGATCGGTGAAAACCAGCCGGCACCTTTGAAGGTGGGCAGCAGGCCGATCGCAGCGGTGGAGAAACCCATCACCGTGAGGGTGACGATGAAGGCGATGCGGCGGCCGACAAAGTCGCCGATGCGGCCGAAAACCAGCGCGCCGAAGGGACGTACGAGAAACCCAACTGCGAAGGTAGCGAGATAGGCGATGAGAGCGAACGTGTCGTTGCCTGGCGGGTAGAACTTGACGGCCAGAACTGTGGCGAGCGAACCAAAGATAAAGAAGTCGTACCACTCGATGAGGGTGCCGGCGGATGCCGCAAAAAGGATGGTATGAATTTTGGCGGTATCGCCCGCCGGCGTGGGATACGCCGCATCAGCTGCCATGGTTCGCTTGACCTCGCGAGGTACTTCCTCTTCAGACGCAAGGGGAACTGGGGACTGCGGCGCCCGGAAGCTTGATTAGCCTCTAACGATGCCCGTGGGAGAGACCGGTGTCAAGTGAATTCCCCCGCGAGTCAGGGCTGTTCGGGCGGGCGATGGCGCTGCCGGACCGACTCGCCAAGATTTCAGTGCCGAATATCACACCGGTGCAAGTGGCTGACCGATATACTCGCTGGCGATACCCAACTGCAAAAACTGCGGTCGCTCCAGAATTTCGAGCGGAGCGGACCGAGTGGAGGCGACTTGCTCTTAGGCATTCTTAAAGAGTCAGCAGCCGGCGAGACGCGTGTGGCGCTGTTGCCGGAGAACTTGAAGTCTCTGCGCGCCCAGGGCATCGATGTCACCGTCGAGAGCGGGGCAGGCATGGCGGCAGGCGCGGCGGATGCGGCGTACGTGGCGGTGGGCGCAACCGTGACCGCAGACCGCGGCGCGATTCTGGCTGGAGCCGACATTCTGCCTGTGGTGAATGCCCTTCCCGCAGCGGATCAAGCGCGGCTCAAACAGGGTGCGGTAGTGGTGGGCTTCCTGCGGCCACTCGACGCGCCGTCAGATCTGGCAACGGCGATCGCGCGTCCCACGACGCTGTTCAGCATGGAGCTGGTGCCGCGCATCAGCAGGGCGCAATCGATGGACGCGTTGTCGTCGATGGCGACGGTGGCCGGTTATAAGGCGATTGTGGATGCTGCGAGCCTGTTGCCACGCATGTTTCCGCTGCTAATGACGGCGGCGGGGACGGTTCCTCCAGCGAGGGTGTTTGTGATTGGCGCGGGTGTGGCGGGGCTGCAGGCAATTGCGACCGCGCGACGGTTGGGTGCCGTTGTCGAGGCCTACGACGTGCGCGCGGCGGCCGGTGAGCAGGTGCGCTCGCTGGGCGCGAAGTTTCTGGATGTCGATCTGGGTGGCATCAACACCGAGGGCGGCGGCGGATATGCGGCGGAGCTGACAGAAGAGGCATTGGATCGCGGACGCGACCTGATCACGAAGACCGCAGGACACTCCGACGTGATTGTGACGACGGCGCAGGTGCCGGGACGGCCCGCACCCAAACTCATTCGACGCGCTGCAGTGGAAGCGATGCGGCCTGGTTCGGTGCTGGTCGATTTGGCCGCACCGGCAGGCGGCAATTGCGAGCTGACCAAGCCGGGCGTGACGCAAACGATTGGCGGCGTGACGTTGATGGCGCCGCTGAATATGCCAGCAGGTGTGCCAGTCGATGCGAGCCAGCTCTACGCGCGCAACATCCTAAATTTTCTCGGGCTGATTGTGAAGAAGGGCGAGCTCAGCATCGATCTCGCGGATGAGGTGCTGGCGGGCGCATGCGTGGCGCATGACGGGAACCCGGTGAATCCGCGCGTGGCGAAGCTGCTTGAGGCCACGCAGGTTATAGCAAATTGATTGCGCGAAAGCAGATCCTTCGCCCCGCTGACCCAATTGACGGCTCACGTCGTCAAACGGGGCCCAAGCTTGCGGGTTCTCAGCATGACACAGCATTGGGAAGCAAAGAGATGGACGATAGGAAGACACCAGCGCGTTTAGGAAAGAAAAGATGAATCCAGCAGTTCTTATCGCATCGGTCTACGTTTTTGCCTTGGCGGCGTTTCTCGGCTATCAGGTCATCAGCCGCGTGCCGCCGCTGTTGCACACGCCGCTCATGTCGGCGACGAATGCGATCTCGGGTATCTCGCTGATCGGGTCGCTGGTGCTCGCGGGAGCTAAGGGGTATACGCTGCCCGCGCACATTCTGGGCTTCGTCGCAGTCACCACGGCGACGGTTAACGTAGTGGGCGGCTTCGGACTCACCGATCGCATGCTCAGGATGTTCAAGAGCCGTAACGCAAAGAAGGAGGACGCGAAGTGACGCTGACCTCCTACTTCATGGAAGCCACCTATCTAGTGGCGTCGATTCTGTTCATCTTTGCGCTCAAGGGCATGTCGCATCCGGAGACGGCGCGGCGCGGCATGTTTCTGGCCGAGGGTGGCATGTTTGCCGCGATCGTGGGCACGCTGATCGGCGCGCACATCGTCACCTGGGTCTGGATCATCGTCGGGCTCGTCGTGGGCTCGATCATCGGCGCATGGATGGCGATCTGGGTGCCGATGACCGCGATGCCCCAGCGAACTGCGCTGTCGCACGCGTTTGGAGCGTTCGCTGCGGCGCTGGTCGGCATCGGCGAGTTCCTCGTGCATGGGCAGGAGATGAGCGTGGTGACGCGCGGAGCGCTGGGCTTCGAGATCATGCTCGGCTCGCTCACCACGACCGGATCGCTAATCGCCTGCGGCAAGCTGGCAGGCATCATCTATGGCAAGCCGGTGCAATTTCGCGGACAGAACATCGTCAACCTGGGAACCTTCCTGATAATGATTGGGTGCTTCGCGTCCTTCTGGATTCATCCCGAGTCGTCGGTTGTGTTTTATTCCATGCTGGGCATCGCATTTGTCTTCGGCGTGCTGCTGGTGATTCCCATTGGCTCGGCAGACATGCCGGTGGTGATGTCGCTCTTGAACTCCTATGCCGGACTGGCCTCAGCAGCCACGGGCTTTGTGCTGGGCAACAACGTGCTGATCATTGCCGGCACGCTGGACGGATTCTCGGGCTTCATCCTGTCGGTGCTGATGTGCAAGGCCATGAACCGGTCCATGACCAACGTCCTGTTCGGCGGGTTCGGCTCGGTGGTCGCTGAAGCCACGTCCAATGCAGACGGCGTAATGCGCGAGATCAGCCTGGACGATGCGGCAATGCAGCTGGCCTTTGCGAGCCGCGTAGTGTTTGTACCGGGCTATGGACTGGCCACGGCGCAGGCGCAGCACGCGGTGCGCGAGTTGGCGGAATTACTCGAAGAACGCGGCGTGACGGTGCGGTTCGGCATTCATCCTGTGGCGGGGCGCATGCCGGGACACATGAATGTGCTGCTGGCCGAAGCCAACGTGCCCTATTCGTCGTTGTACGAGATGGACCAGATCAATCCCGAGCTGCCGTCGACCGATGTAGCCGTCGTGATCGGCGCAAACGATGTGGTCAATCCCGATGCGCGCGATAATCCCAAGTCGTTGATCGCCGGCATGCCGATCATCGAAGTCGATCGCGCCAAGAGCGTGATCGTGCTCAAGCGCGGGCAGGGGCGCGGTTTCTCGGGACTCGAGAATCCGTTATTCTTCAAGCCCTGCACATCGATGTTGTATGGGGACGCCAAGTCGAGCCTCACGCACCTGGCGCAGGCTGTGCAGCACGTGTAGGCGCCTGCTGCCGATTTGTCTTCGTCTCAGGGCACGGCTTCCGCCGGCTCGCGAAAGCTGCATCCAACGATGAAGATTGAGCTCGTCGGAGAGCCGGCAAAAGCCGGTCATCAAATTTTTCGAATTCACAAGGATGCAGGACGCAAAGCGATGTAGAGTTTCCCCATGACTGAGCCTTCTGACCTTCGGCTAACAAAAATGCCGGCAGCCCGGGGTTCATTCCACGCGTGAAATCCGCATAAAGGCAAACAAGACCTGGAGCTGCCCATGCAAGAGGAACAAATACCTGAGGCTCTGACCGCGCATTGGCAAGCATCGGCGGCCGGCGATGTGAACGCGGAACACGAAATTTACGAGGACGACGCGATCTGTGACTATCCCCAGTCAGGCGAGCGCATCGTCGGGCGAAGCAATTTGCAGGCCCTGCGGAGTCATCATCCGGGCAAGCCATCCGGCTTCAACGTCCGACGAATTCTCGGAAGAGGAGACCTCTGGATCACCGAATACACGATCGACTACCAGGGGCGGCCGGCATACACGGTCAGCATCATGGAGTTCCGCAACGGCAAGGTCGTACACGAGACGCAGTATTTTGCGGATCCCTTCGAGGCTCCGGCCTGGCGCAGCCAATGGGTTCAGCGAAGTCGAGCCTGAGGCACCGGACGCAGGCTTGTGCTGCAGGTGTAGCGTTGCCGTAGCCCACCGTCGTGTGTGAGATCGTTCATGGCCACTCTTAGAACAATGCCGACTCTCCTCTTCCTCTTCCTTGCACTTCCATTTTCCGCTCCAGGCCAAGAAGGACGCGCGCAAATCGACAGTCGTTCGTGCCGCAACTTCGTTGAGAACTTTTATTCGTGGTATGCCGTGAACGC
Organism: uncultured Acidobacteriaceae bacterium; assembly: GCA_963778705.1. GTDB lineage: Bacteria > Acidobacteriota > Terriglobia > Terriglobales > Acidobacteriaceae > Telmatobacter. The sequence goes on along the minus strand of CAVZVM010000004.1, from coordinate 256,140 downwards.
CTCCAAAGAGAGATCGAACCGAGATGGCGTTGTGGCTTTGAAGCATCGTTCGAAGGTATTCAGTCCAGCCATCGTTCGAGCCCTTCGGGAAGACAATGAGGCACAGGATAAGGCTGGCTCAGATCTTGTGTCCCTAGATGGTGACCCATTCGTCGGGGCTGATGGCCTGGGCGAGCGATACATTGTAGAAAGAGTCACGGTAAGAGATAGACGGTGTCGGGCGGAAGTTCATGCCGTTTGGGATGGTCAGGAAGATAAGGCGCCTGACGTAACCCCCGAATTGGCGATCAAGAACGGGAAGTGGCTCTTCGTGAATTTCTACTTTCCTAGTCCATCAGATCCGGAAGGATGGAATCTTCTAAGCGCATTGAAGGCGCTACGAGAAGGGCAGCGGCGATAATTGTGCGGCAAAAAGCCGTTCATTGACTATCCGGCGCGGCGAAGGCGCCGCTCCTGCTCAAGCCGCTCAGCAAGAAAAACCTTGAGTAAGGACTGATAGGGTACGTCGCGTTTGTTGGCCAGGATTTTGAGGTCCTCGATCATGGCCACGGGCAGGCGCACTGAAATCGTGCGCAGCGTCGGCTTGAGGCTGGGCAGTTTAGTGCGCTTGGCTTTGGACCAGTCGACGAATGCGGTTGAATCGGCCCCGGCTCCCTTCGCGGACCAGAATTCAAACTCTTCGTCTTCGTTTTTGAACTTAGGAATCGCTTTCTTCATGCCGCCTATACTCCTCCATTTCTCGCTTATTTATGTCGCGCACCGAAATGACTCGGATCAGCTTTCTGCGAATCGTGAAAGCAACAAACAATCGCCTGCCCTGCGCCGTCTGGCCGAGAGCGAGATAGCGTTTCTCACCCCTGGAATGCGACAGATCAGATCGCAGGACAAACGGATCGTGAAAAAACAGGTCTTCGGCTTCTTCCGGAGTGACCCGATGGTGCTCCCAATTCTTGACTGCATTGGCGTCGTCCCAATCGAAGCCGATACAGGCGGCCAGCGGGTCCTTCGCACTCATGGTATGTATATAACACACATATACATCGAATTGCGCAAGCGTTTATGATCGGCGAACCGCTTTGTGTCAGGCACGGAGGGGGAACCTTCCAGGTCGCGTGCCGCAAAAAACCATGCGAAGAGTCGTTCTGCGGCGGGCCCTCTATGAGTGCTGCCAACTCTTGTAGACGAACTCGAGACTGTAGCCATCCGGGTCCAATACGTTGGCCGCATAGTAGCGCGGATCGTAATACAGCCGGATACCGGGCGCGCCGTTGTCGGCAGCTCCAGCCGCGAGGGCAGCGGCGTAAGCGGCTTCCACCTGCTTCCGGCTGCTGGCTGCGAACCCGACATGCACGGCACGGCTATCCGCTGCCCCTTCCCGTAGCCACAGATACAGACGCCCATCTTTGCCAAAGCCTTTCAGGTCGGGATGGCCGGGCGGGCCATTCTTGCCGTCGTAATCAAAGTGTTCATCCATGCCGAGAGGGGCAAGCGCTTTCTTATAGAAGGCTACCGAGCGCTCTATGTTGCTCACCGTGAGGAAGACGTGATCCAGCATGTGCTCCCTTTCATTTCAGATGACGCGAACGTACTTACCGCGCGCCCTGATCGGCTTTGGCGAAGTGGAAGATGCAGTTGACCGAGTGCGGGCCAGGGTCTGCCTTCACATCGAAGGTAGTGATGACGGTCTGCATCCATTTCGCCAGAGTCTTGTCTTTTTTTTGTGCCGCCGCCGCAAAGTTCGAGACGTAGCTTTCGTCGAATACGCCGCCGGGAGCCATCTTCCAGGCGAGCTTCAGTCGGGCAGCCATCGCGTCGGGAGCTCCATCGAATTTGACCGAGGCCAGCCGGTACTGCGCGCCTGGAACGATTTCGAGGCTGTAGTTCACGAGATGAGCCCGCTCATTGAATGAAGGGTGGGCAACGACGGTGCAATCGAGATAGCCATGCGCATGGCACGCGTCGCGAACGGCCAGGAGAAATAGATCGAGCGGCCGTCCCGAAGCGCTCGGGTATTTCGATCGGATTTTCTCAACCTCTGCGCGCGCCACCAGCGTGTTGCCTGGGAAGTCGATGGTCCCGAGCTTGTAGATCCCGCCTTCCCTGATCGTCACCGCAAAGGGAATGTCGACGGCCTGGTCCTGAACGACGGCCGGATCGCCCTGCACAACATCAACCTGCACGGCTGCGTAGCCCTGATCCTGGTAGAGCTCTTCGAATGCGTGCTGAAGGCCGATGGCTGTGTTTTCTGTGTCGAAACCGTTTCCGGTTTGGCCGCTCGCCAACAGGCTGGCCTTGGCTTGCATCGCGGAGGAGACGCCGGTCAGCTGGATGCGGCCGATATGCACCTCCGGCGTGACGACGGTGAAGTTCATCGCCGTGATCTTTTGCGGACCCAGGCCGCTGGTGAGGGCGGCTTTCACCGTTGCTTTGACGCCCTTGGCCGCCAGCATCTCTTCGAATGTCTGGCAGATTCCTTCGACCATGGAGCCGCTACCCGGCAAGAGGCTGCGATAGAGGGGGAAGCGATCGTGAATCTTCGCGTCGAGCTCTTTGCCCGGTGTCAGCGGCACATTCTCCAGGTGGATGGGAAAGAGCTTGCTGGAAGGCGTCAACGTAAAGAGCAGCCCCTTGCTGTCGGCGCGAAAGTTGACCACCTCGAAGAGGCCTGTATCGCTGAGCTGCTTGGCGTGGGCTTTCACATCGCGGGGGCTCAGGCGCGCATCCGGCGTCAACCCGGCGGCCGCGAGCAGCTCCTGTTGCGTATATTGCGGTGTGCCTTGAAAGCGGATTGTCTTCGGCGGAACTTTCTTCTGCGCCGGCAAGGCAAGAGAGCACAGCAGAAGCAAAACGACGCTGACTGCGACCGACTGTTTGGTCATGTTGCGGCAAGACTAGCAGAAAGAGGTCGGCGCGGGCAGCGGGGTTTCGGGACTGGAGAATCCGCCATTCTTATTCCACAGTCATCACGATGAGCGATGCGTCATCGTGGAAATTGCCATTGCAGAAGCGCGACACATCCTCAAAGATTCTGGTCCGGATGCCGTTCGCACTAAGGCCCCGCGCGGCCAGGGCAGAGGCCGCCACTCGTTCGGAGCCAAACTCCTCATCGGCTTCGTTAGCCGCCTCTGTTACGCCATCCGTCGTCAGCAGGAGGCAATCGCCCGATTGCAGCGGGAAACTCCGTTCCTCGTACTGCGCCTCGGAGAAAAGCCCCAACACCGTGCCACCTTCGGTCAAGAGTGTCGTCGAACTGCCCCGCAGAACGATCGGCAGACAGTGCCCTGCATTTTCAAAACGCAGTGTCAGGGTAGAGCTGTCGATCACGCCATAGAACAGACGTCACGAACTTCCCCGGCAACACGCTTCCGCACAAGGCTTCGTTGACCTTCCGGCACAGCGCGCCGGGGCCAGCCGCCCCGGGTGCGAACGCTCGCACCAGTGCCTGGAGGTTGGCCATCAAGAGGGCGGCGCTCATTCCCTTACCGGAAACATCGGCGAGGCAGACACCAATCTGTCCCGGCGCCAGCGCCAACACGTCGAAGTAGTCTCCGCCCACGGAGCGTGCCGGCTGCCACGCACATGCGAGTTCAAGGCCCTTCACGCGCGGAAGGTCCCGCGGCAGCAGATGGCTCTGAATCTCGTTTGCGGCCTTGAGCTCTGCTTCCTGTGCCTGGAGTTCGATCCGCCCCATCGTCACCTGGCTTTCCAACTCCAGGTTGCGTGATTCCAGGCGGCCCTGTCGCTTGATCGTCAGGTACATTGGCACGGTGATTACGGCCGAAAAGAAGGTGCTCTTCAGCGCAGACGACAGCGAGAAACTCAACAGACTGGTATCGCGCGGCTCAACGGCGAGGAGTCTCGCAACAACCAATGCAAGATAACCTCCGGCAATACACGCAGGAATCTGAATGAAGAGAAGCAGGAGTAAGTCCCAGGGGAAGGTCTTGGCCGCATAGAAACGCGCCGTGTTTCTCGCCGCCAGATGGGCGCAGTTGCCGACAATGAAGGTAAAAACGAGGTACTCCGCGAGAACTTCGAAAGTTATCTTCCCCTGCACAAGCCAGGTTGTCCCGGCCAACGCGAGGCTTATGGCGAATAGAATGGCTTGAAATCGCCGAATCGGAGGGGCCGGGTGTGGTATCGCTCTGGGCGCCGACTGAGAAGGAGTACTTGCTGGCATCAGCAGAGAATTGTACGCGCCTGGCTCTTATGTCCAGGTCATGCGACACATCGCGTCTGATTACGGATAGTCGCCCTGATCGAACGAGAGCCAGAATGGCTGCGAATCTAATCGATGCCGACGAGGGACAGTTCTGCAACGCCTCTGTAAGACTGTCCGAAGATGTCTGTCCCAGTCTTGTCGAGCACATCCTTTTCGGGGATGTGTGTCAACGCTCGGACATCTGCCCACCGGCCGACAATCGCACCACATCGATCGCAAGTGATGGGTGTCTGATCTTCCAGGCTTGTGACGGAAAACACATCCCCGGCACATTCCTTGCAACGCATGACTCCAACAGTCTCATGGCGTTCTGACGGACTAGTGGAATGCCCCATCTCAATCCCCCTTCGCGATGTCTCAGCGTATCAGCTTCTCGGCCTTTTGGCTGTGCCCAACTGTAGTGCGGCACAAAAGGGGGTTCCTCGCGACTCATACCGAGGATCGAGCTGCTTAGCCGGAATTCGGAATTCCGTTCTATGAGTTCGGCGTTCGATCTCGAATGCCGAAAAGTGCGGGGTGAGGAACGCGAACCGATCAAGATCACAGCCTCAGTTGCGGAGAATTACCCGATGTCAGCGCACAATAGGAGCTGGGCCAATGCTGAAAGCTGACAGCGGACGGCTGAAATCTGCTAAGCCCTTTACCGAGAGATATTTCGCCACAAGCGATTGATTCGACTGAGGTTGTCGTAAGTTATTGAAAATCTAAGTCCAATGGGAAGAGATATTTAGCGAAAAACAGGGGTGGGGAGGGGTGCCTCGTATTTCCGGCCCGCGATTCGCTCGACGCGCAGTCGTCAGTGGATCGTCTTGGACTTGCGCTGCATGTAGTCCATCAGCAGGTACTCGCCCAGCGTGTGCGGCGTGGTGAAGTAGGCTTTGCCGCGGCACATCTGGGAGACCTTGTGCACGAACTGAACCAGGGCGTGGTCGTTGGTCAGCATGAAGGTGTTGATCATGATATTGGCGCGCTTGCAGCGGGAAACCTCTTCGAGCGTCTCGCTGACCACGAGCGGATCGAGGCCGTACGCGTTCTTGTAAATGCGGCCGTCGGGCAGCGTGAGTGCGGACGGCTTGCCGTCGGTGATCATGACAATCTGCTTCATGTCTTTGCGCTGGCGGGTGAGAATGCGCTGGGCGACGCGGAGACCTTCGCGGGTGTTGGTGTAGAACGGGCCGACCTTGACGCGCGCCAGATGCGAGACCGGCAATTCTTCGGCCGAGTCGTGAAAGAGAACGAGATTGAGCGAGTCGCCGGGATACTGCGTGCGGATGAGGTGCGAGAGCGCCATAGCGACTTTTTTGGCCGGCGTGAAGCGGTCTTCGCCGTACAGGATCATCGAGTGCGAGCAGTCGAGCATGACCACCGTGGCGCAGGAGCTCTGGTACTCGCACTGATGAACGTGCAGATCGTCGTATTCGAGATTGAGCGGCAGGCCGATGCCTTCGCGGCTGATCGCAGAAGAAAGGGTCGCATTGGTGTCGAGGTTCAGCGTGTCGCCAAACTCGTAGCGGCGCGGCGCTCCGCTGGCCTCGATGCCAGTGGCCCAGTGGCGCGTGTCGTGGCGGCCGAAACTGGACTTGCCGAGTGAGCCCAGGAGATCGCGCAGCGTCTTGAAGCCCAGAAAGTCGAGGCTCTTGTCGGTGACTTCGAAGCGGACCTCGCCTTGCACGTCGCCGATCTCGCCACCAGCCTTAGACGCCTGGGTCTGGTCGGGCCGCTCCATCGAAGAGATGTAGCTTTCCTGCTGCATGCGCTCGATGAGCTTGTCGATCAGCTCGTCGAGTTGACCGGCTGCCGACATCTGGTCGATCTGGCGCTGCGTGTCTTCGTCAAAAAACTCGCCCGACTCGAGGATGCGGCGCAGGGCTTCGCGCAGATCGTCGAGGTTGTGGTCCATGTCGCCGAAGCCGGCGTAGGGATCGCGATAACCGGAGTCGAGGAGATAGTCGGAGAGCGCCTCGAGCAGACCTTCGAGGTCCATCTCGGAGGCCAGGTCGCCGGTGTATTTGGTGTAGCGAACGCCCTTCATGGGAACCTCGGGAACCTTGGAATCCAGTTTTCCCAGGTCTCAAAGTCGAGACCTGGGGCACCCATGTTCGTGCTAACTAAGACCGAAAGAAATGCAGATCCTTCGTTCCACTCAGGATGAGCGCGTGAAACGCGCTCAATTAAATCCGCGGCCAGAGCGGCTGCCACGCCGGCCGCGCTCCCACTCTTCGAACTCGCGCTCTACATCGGGCCGGTCCGGAGTCCGCGCGGCTTTCTCCTGCGCCTTGAAGACGCGCTCCTCGCTGCGGCTGAGCTTGCGATGCGCGACGAGACCTTCGAGCAGGAATTCGGCCGCGGCCACCACGGCCTGCGGCGGATCGGAAGCCCGAATGCCGACGGGCGAGAGCTTGTCGAGCAGGCCGTGAATCTGCTGCAGGTCGGCGAGCACGGAGGGCGTGGGCTGATCGTCGTCGAGCTTTACCGTTCCGCCAAGATTGAACCACTGTTCGATGGATTGAGTCTCGATACCGGAGAAGTAGCGGTCGTAGATTTTGCCGACTGCGGCGTGGATAAGTTCGCGGACCACAACGTCGGCGCCGCGCATCTCGCCTTCGTATTCGAGTTCGAGTTTGCCAGTGATGCCAGGTAGGGCCGCGTAGAGATCGCTGACGCGTGGGACTGCGAGCGGCTCTTTGTGCACCAGAGCGCGGCGTTCGGCGCTGGAGACCATCAGCTCCATGGTGGAGATGGGCAGGCGCTGGCTCACACCGCTGCGCTTGTCGACTTTCTTGTCGGCGCGGGCAGAGAAGGCTACCTGTTCGACGATCTCGCGGACATATTGCGGAATCTGAGCGGGCAGGCCGCCACGCTCGGACCATGCTTCCTGCGCGGTGATGGCGATTCCCTCTTCGAGGGTTTCGGGATAGTGGGTGCGAATCTCGGAGCCGATGCGGTCTTTAAGCGGGGTGACGATTTTGCCGCGGGCAGTATAGTCCTCGGGGTTGGCGGAGAAGACAAGTGCGACGTCGAGCGCGAGGCGCACGGGGTAGCCCTTAATCTGCACGTCGCCTTCCTGCATGATGTTGAAGAGCGCGACCTGAATCTTTCCGGCGAGGTCGGGCAGCTCGTTGATGGCGAAGATGCCACGATTGGCGCGGGGCAGGAGGCCATAGTGCATGGTGAGCTCGCTGGAGAGATCCTGCGCGCCGCGGGCGGCTTTGATGGGATCGAGATCGCCAACGAGGTCGGCGACGGTGACGTCGGGCGTGGCGAGCTTTTCGACATAGCGAGCATCGCGATCCATGTAGGCGATGGGCGTGGCGTCGCCCTGCTCGGCGACGAGATCGCGGCAGCGTTTGCAAATCGGCGCGTAGGGGTTGTCGCGAATCTCGCAGCCGGCGATGTAGGGCAGAGTCTCATCGAGGAGAGCGGTCAGCGCGCGCAGGATGCGGCTCTTGGCCTGGCCACGCAGGCCGAGCAGGATGAAGTTCTGTTTGGAGAGCACGGCGTTCACGATCTGGGGAACTACGGTATCGTCGTAGCCCACGATGCCGGGAAAGAGCGGCTCCCCAGTGCGGAGACGCGTCATGAGATTGCGGCGCATCTCGTCCTTCACGCTGCGAGACTTCAAACAAGCTTCGGCAAAATGAGGGCTGGTGCGCAGTTGCCCCAGGGTTTGGGGAAGCGGATGAGTTGCCGGCATCGATGGCTCCAGTCAGCCGCGAACCGAGGGGAAGGCGGCCTGTATGAGAGTAGACGTACGCGGAGCCAGAATCGGTTCAAGAAAGGCGAGGCTGCACCAGCGGCTAAGAATCGTTGGCGCTCTTTGTAAATGCGATCAAAGTGAAGGTGCCCGCCGGGCTCCGACCGTTCCGGCTGGCTCTGGTCGTCAGTATGCTCCGTTTTGCCGCCCGCGCCAAGCCTGGAGTGCATCCAACGTGGAAAACACGGCTCGTTCTGATCGCCCAGGGCAGCCTGAACAACTGCGCGCGGATGTGGAGTTCAGGAACAGGGCTGGAATGCAAGTGGAGAACTGGGCTATTCTTCAGATCGGAAAACACTTCATGCGAATTGCGAATGCAGTCTTAGCGATCACTGTCTATTCTTCCCCTTTTGCGATCTGCCTGGCGCAAGGGATACAGGCCTCGAAGACGCCAACGACGGCGAGTGCGGCTCAACCGGCAGCGCCTGCGGTTTCGGCCGTGACTCCAGCGGCTGCGCCGACAACACCTACGGCGTCGAGCCTTCTGCAGCCTTCGCTCGATACGGTCCGGCAAACGTTGAGCGGGCTGAAGGTGGAGCGATGGAAGCGGGGATCGGTGCGCGACGAGGCAAACACCGACATCAACTCGATTGTCGTTGACCTGCAGCAGCGCGTGCCCGGACTGCTGAAGGACGCCGACGCCTGCGCCGGGAACACTGAGCAAGTCGTTGCCGGTGTCACGCCACGTGGACGCCCTCTACGACGTGCTGCTGCGCGTGGTGGAAGCGGGGCGCATGGCGGCGCCGGACGACCAGGCAAATCAGTTGCGGAACGCTTTGGACAATCTGGAGAAGGCGCGGTTGGCGCTGGACGACAGCATGGAACAGAGCGCGTCGTCGCAGGAGAAGCAGCTTGTCGACTTGCGGGTGACGGTGCAGAAACAGGCGGCGTTCAAATGTCCGGCGCCTCCGCCACCGCCTGAGTGCCCGAAGCCGCCGGTGAGAAAGCTGGTGCGGAGGAGGCCGGCAGCGACGAAGACGCCGGCAACGACAACACCGGGAGCCACTCCGCAGAAACCCTCAGCCAGTGGCGCGACTCAGAAGCCATCCGGGGCGGCAACAACGACGCAGAAACCATCCTCTACCCAGCCGAAGACTGGACCATAGACGGAACACTCATGTCTGATCCGGAAGCGTGCACTGAAGGTGGACTCGACGACACATCGGGCTGAAACGGAATCGATGCGGCGTTTCGGAGCAGAATCACCAATCCGCGTGCATCGTCCATGCGGTGTTCCACCAGCAGAGCATGGGCATCTTTGAGGAAGTCCATGTGGTGATCGAAGTGTTTGCCGGCTGACTGAACAGTGTGCACCACGTGGTCGACGGAAAACCTTTCGCGATGGAAGCCGGAAACGCCGATCAGCAGACCTTTCATGAGAGCAAACTGTGCGGTGAGCAAGGCAAACTCATGGCTCATCGAGGGCACAGCGCCCGTTCGCGCCCATTCGCTCCCGAATGGAAACCGGCAGCGAAAGATGGTGTTGATCAGATAATTCTCGAGGATATGCGGGTGGTTTTGAAAGAACGGCGCGTAGTAACGGTCATGCGCGTTCGCGTAGTGGGCGGTGAGCGATTCCAGTGTGGCCCCTGGAGCATTTCCGATGCCCTGTCTGAAGGCTTCGAGGCACTCGATGAAGCGGGGGCGAAGGTTCGACCGATTCAGCAGCATCCCCGCCAGGCGCAGCACGAGATCCAGTTGCCTGGCACGATCGACGGGCAGAGCATCCATGGCGGTCAGGAGGCTCCCTGCGTGAATCGCAGCGGTGAAGCCCTCCAAAAGTGGCGGAACCTTTTCGCTCAGATCGCCGGGGGCGATGGCATCGAGCCGTTGACTGAATAGACCAAGGAGAAACATCCGCTGCCAGAGCGGATAAGCGCGATTGCGCACCAGCGTCAACGCGAAATCGCGGATGGACCAGAAGTGAGGCTGCCAGGGATCACTGCCTGACGCGGCGACATTTCCGGCGGGCGAACCGCCGCTTTGACCGGCTTTCATGGGCAGATGCGGATCGAGAAGCACCAGCCGCGCGGCCTCCGGGCAGGAGAGCGAAAGCGCCTTTTCGGCCTCTCCCTGAATGGAGTACATGGCGCGTGGATAGGTGGCGCACATGTGGGAGAGATACGCTTCCCCGTGTTCGACCTGAGCCTGGCAGAGCCGATCGGCGGAGAACAGAGGACATTTGGCATCGGCGGTCATGCGAACCTGAGCGAAGGGCGACGCCGCACCGCTGGTGGAGCTGGCATCTGCCGGAGCGCGCAGAACGTTCTCGTCGATGATTGTGCGCAGCGGTCCGGCCGGAAGAGCCTGGTACTTGTCGAAGGTGGGCTGGTCGATGTAAATCGTCCAACCCTCGCAGCACGAATCTTCGCAGGCTGGGCCGATACAGCGAAAGCTTTCCGAATACTCCGGTTTGAACTGCCTGGTGGGCGCCACGGGACTCCGGTGCGACAGAGAACGCCCGCTCGATCCCGGGTGCCTCACTTTCGAGGATGATGCACGCGGCACACATTCCAAAACAGAAAAGGGCAAGAAGAATGACAAAGGTCATTGGAAAGACAAGGCAGGACAGCTCCGTTTCTCTCCTCCTGCGCTACGACAGCTGTGGCGTCTCGCACGCGACCCAATAATGTGCGGCCAATCGGCATAGTTAGCTTACGTAGCGCTTCTGGTGCCAAACCCAGGCGGTGCGCATGATGTCGTCGAGCTGGGTGTAGCGCGGCTTCCAGCCGAGTTCGCGGATGGCTTTGTCGGAACTGGCGACAAGTACAGCGGGATCGCCGGCACGGCGCGGTTGAATCTCTCCCGGGATCGGGTGTCCGGTGATACGGCGGGCCGAATCGATGACTTCGCGCACGCTGAAGCCGGCTCCATTGCCAAGGTTGAAGATGAGCTTGTCGTGCTTCTCGAGCGCACCGAGAGCAAGCAGATGGGCGTCGGCGAGGTCGGAGACATGCACGTAGTCGCGAATGCAGGTGCCATCGGGCGTCGCGTAGTCGTCGCCGAAGATCTTGATCTTGTCGCGACGGCCAAGGGCGACATCGAGGATGAGAGGGATGAGATGCGATTCGGGCTCGTGGTCCTCGCCGCGGGTGATTCCATTGGGGCCTTCCGGAGCACCGGCCACGTTGAAGTAGCGGAGCGAGGCGTAACGAAGGCCATGAATGCGGTTGAACCAGGCGAGCATGGTTTCGACGATCAGTTTGGATTCGCCATAGACGTTAGTGGGGTTCAGCCGCGCGGTCTCAGGGATGGGAACAGACTCGGGCTCACCGTAGACGGCGGCCGTCGAAGAAAAGACCACTCGTTTTGGACCGCGGGCGAGCACGGCTTCGAGGAGGGACAATGTCGAGGCCGTGTTGTTACGGAAGTAGACCTCAGGGGACTTCATGGATTCGCCGGCTTCAATGAGGGCAGCGAAGTGCAGGACGGCGTCGAACGGGGCGCCGGAATCGGTCGCGGTTACGAAGAGATTTTCGAGGGCGTGGCGGTCGGCGAGATCGCCTTCGACGAACTCGATGCCGGGGGGGACGAGCTCGCGGCGGCTGTGACACAAGTTATCGAATATAATGGGATTGTGGCCTTTGGAGGCCAGAAGGACGGCGACGGTGCCGCCCACGTATCCAGCACCGCCGGTAACTAGAATCTTCACAAAAATACTGTCCTTTCGCGAGCACTTTGGTTTAGGGTAAGTCTATTACACAGGCAGGGCCGGAACAGTGTCTGCTCCGGGCTCCGAGACCGCCGAGAGCGGCATGCCAAGTAGCACATTCGAGAGCGATTCCAGAGTAGAGGTACCCCACTTAGGCTTCTACCAGTGTCGACGACCCCTGTTGTAGCGTCGACTCGAAGGTTGCGGCGTCGAGTGGAACGAACTCTGAGATCGCTGGACTGCCCTGACATCCCAGCTGCGTTGAGTGAATCCTCTTTAGTCGCAGAGCCGGGGCAATCCAGAGTCGAACTTCCCCTCCTTCGCGGGGAGGATGGTTCTGTTTCCTTTGCCTTGGACGGAATGGGAGTATTTGATGTCCGGGGTTAAGGTGAGCGAGAATGTGCCTGGCACGGCAGGTTGGATGGAGCTTCTGCCGAGTAAAGTTCGTTCGATTTTTTATTCCCCCGCCAACAACCGCACACTCAAAAGGAAAGATCAACAAATCGGCTCTTTGCCTGACGTACGGTGGAACTTTCCCCCGCAAACGGTGTCGAGAACAGCAAATGCCAACCGAGATGCGATGAGCCAGTGGAAGCCGGCAGCGAGTCTGCCGATCGACTTCATGCATACCGCCCTCATACCTTTGAAGGAATTCGAGCCATGCCGATGAATCAATATTCAGGAAGCGCTAGCTTTGGTTTGCTTCCCGAGCCGGAAGGCAGGTCGGGATCGTTTGTAACGGCCGCGATCATCAACATGACGATCCTGGTCACGATGCTCTATATCGGAATGATGGCCAAGCATGTCATCCAGGTCCATCATTTCGAGCAGACGGAGCTTATCTTTCCGACGCAGCCGCCGCCGGAAGTGAAGGTGAAGGTGCCTCCGCCGCCGAAACTTCCCGAGCCACCCAAGGTGGAAGTGAAGCTGGATGCGCCGAAGATCAATCTACCCAAGATTGAGCCGAAGCCGGAACCGAAGCCGGTAGAGATTGAAACCAAGCTGAAGATGCCGGAGATCAAGTTGGCGAGGCCGGCGATCACGCTGGCTCCGCAGCCCAAGGCTGTGCTGGCTGCAGCTGCTCCAGCGATCACGCCGCAGCAGCACCCATCGACCGCCGCCGTGCACTTAGGCGATCTGCAGGGCGTGACGCCAAACCCGAATGCCGCGAAGCCGGCAACGGTGGCGGCGATCGGCAATCCCTATGGCGGCATGCAGGGAGCCGCAGTTGCGCCGCGCGGTGTGGTGGGTTCAACGGGCATTGGGAACGGAACGCGGGCAGGATCGAACGCCGGCACGTTTGGCCGCGTGGCGTCGACCGGCATTCCGGGGGGTACGGGCACGGCGCAGGGAGCTTTTGCCGGTGGCAGAGTTGGATCGGCCGGGATTCCGCAGGTAGCTGCGGCGGCGCCAACCACGATGGCGAAGGTAGAACCGGTTTCGACCAATCTTGAAGTGCTTTCGAAGCCGCCGGTGCAATACACCTCTGAAGCCAAGCAACTGAAGGTTCAGGGCGACGTCATTTTGCGGGTAACGTTCACTGCTGCTGGCCACGTTGTCGTAGACGGCGTGGTGCACGGCCTGGGGCACGGACTCGACGAAGAAGCCCGGCGCGTTGCCCAACAGATTCGCTTCCGTCCTGCGACAAAGAATGGGCAGGCGGTGGACATGACGACCAACATTACAATCACGTTCCAACTGGCGTAACGAGAGTAGAAACAAAGAAACTGGCTGAGGCAGAGGCTGCAGTTCATCGCAGTTCGACCGGCGGCCTAGAACACGAAAGAAAGCAAACCAGGAGCTTGCGAATGATGTTTCGAAAGATTTCTCTCACCCTGCTTGTTTTGGTGCTGGGTGTGTCCGGCGCGTATGGGAAGAAGAAACCTGCCAAGTACGAGCAGGCGCATCCGCTGACGCCCGAACAGAGCGCGCTGGTGGAGAAGGCGATCGCGCAGGAGAAGGTTCTGATCAAGGCGATCCAAGAGCGGACCCCGCTGGTGGAGACCTACATTCAGGACACGCGGCCGGATGTGAAGTTGTACGAGGTTCCGATCGACGATCAGTACACCTTGAGCCGGGTGGATTTTGGCAAGGGCTTCTTCGACAAGACGTACGAGCCGCGCGACAAAGCGAAGCATGGATTCTTTAAAGGCTCGTTCGCCGCGATCACCGGCCTGAGCAAGTCTCTGGGACTGGACAAACGATTCACCTACAATCCCACGGGCTTCATGCAGATGATGTTCCTGGATCCCTCGGGCTTCGACTCGCAGCACTACGAGTTCAGTTACGTGCGGCGCGAGTTCCTGGGTGCGGTACGGACGTGGGTCTTCGACGTGCATCCCAAAGTGGGCGGGATGGGACGCTTTTATGGGCGCATCTGGATCGAAGACCAGGACGGCAATGTAGTTCGCTTCAACGGCACGTACACGGGGCCGTCGTCGACAGACGACTCGCGCTACTACTTCCACTTCGACAGTTGGCGCATGAACGTGCAGCCGGGGATCTGGCTGCCGGTGGCGATCTATGTTGAAGAATCGAACCGCGGCGACAGCGACAAGCCAATCGGGTTGAAAGCGCAGACGCACTTCTGGGGCTACAGCCTGAAGCTTCCCACGCGCGACAGCGAAAACGTGAGCATGAAGATCGAAGACGCAGAGGACAAGAGCGACGACTCGCAGGATGTGAGTCCGTTGCAGGCGTCCCGCGCCTGGCTGCAACAGGCCGAGAACAACGTGATCGATCGACTGGAAGAGGCCGGCTTGGTTGCACCGCTGACGCCGAACGGCTTTGAGCAGCAGGTGCTGGATCAGATCGTGATCAACCTCGCGGTCCCGAGCAATCTGCAGCTGGCGAGCCCGGTACACTGCCGCGTGATGCTGACGACCACGGTCGAAGCCACGACTGTGGGCAACACGATTCTGCTGAGCAAGGGATTGATCGACAGTCTGCCGCGCAGCGAGTCGGCGATCGCGTCGGTGGTAGCGATCGAGCTGGCGCACATTGCAATGGGACACCACATCGACACGCGCTATGCGTTCAATGACCGGCTGCTCTTCCCCGATGAGGCGACGTTCCGCCGCATCGAGATGAACCACAGCGACGTCGACGATGCCGCGGCGGCGAAGAGAGCCATGGAGTACCTGCAGGCCTCGATGTATAAAGACAAGCTGCCCGACGCCGGGTTGTTCTGGGAAGAGCTTGCGGATCGCGGTAAGCAGCTGCGCGCTTTGAATACGCCGATGCTGGGCGACTCTTTACTGAAGGCCGACGGGACGCCGTGGATGTCGGATCTTTCTTCGCAGGCGCCGAAGATCAACTGGGACGATCTGACGCAGATTCCCGCTTCGCCTCTGGGAAGCTGGCTGAAAACCGATCCCTGGGACGACAAGGTGCACATGCTGAACGCGAAGATTTACGCACCTTTGAATGCACGCGACAAGATGCCGCTGGAAGTTACCCCGATCTATTTCAAGCTGCAGCGGTATGAGACAGCGAGCGCGGCTGCGCCGGCCGCACCGGGCGCCAGTACAACGCAGCCAGGGACGGGGGGGCAGCCTGCCAGCGCTCCGCAAGGGCAAACGGCGGCACCGGCGGGTGGCGATCCAGCGGCTCAAGCAGCACCGGCGGCCAGCGGAGATCCGGCGACGAGCAGCCCGACTCAGGGAGTTTCAAACCCGCCACCGGCTACGGGCCCGCAATAACTTACTGTTGAGCCGGATCGCATTGGAATCCCCCTCCGGCCTTAAACCTAAACTCTGGACTTTGATGCGAAGCCAGGAAAGATGAGTGCTTCACCAGGATTGGGAAACGCTTCTACGATGAAGAAAAGCGCCGTTCTACTCTTCTGCTGCGTTCTGTGCGCCCTGACAACCAAGGCGCACGCACAGGTTGTCGCTTCTGCAACCCGATCGCCGCTATCGCTTAGCGCGGGCGGCATGGGATCGCTGTTTCAACCCGACTATGCCGGGACGGGTTTGCCGGCACAGGCGCCGAACCGGCTCTACGGCTTTGGCGCTTACGTGGATCTGCGCGTGAGGCACTGGATTCAGTTCGAAGGCGAAGGCCGCTGGATGCGGTTCAACGAGTACGAGAACATCTCGGAAGACAACTACCTGATTGGGCCAAAGGTGCCGATCCACGAGACCCGCCGCTACAAACCGTACGCAAAGGCGTTGTTCGGCTACAGCAAGATGAACTTCCAGTACAACTATGCCTATGGCCATTTCGCCGATATTGCCCTGGGCGGCGGCGTCGATATTCCGTTGACGCGCAAGATTACACTCCGGGCAATCAACTTCGAGTATCAGCTGTGGCCGAACTGGCTGAATGGAACGCTGAAGCCGTATGGCGGCGATGTGGGGCTTTCGTACCGGATCTTCTAACCGCAGGAAACTCCAGGCGTGGAAGGGCGGACTTCGGTCCGCCCTAGTTATTTGCCGATCTGGGAGCTGGATCGTTGAATCAGCGATGCCTGGAGTTCGAGGATCTGAAGTGACGAGAAAAGCCGCCTTAAAGAGATCAACAAGTCCGTTGCCGAATCTCGAACGCGACGCCCTTGAGAAATCACGACGCCGAGGGTTAGCCAGGGACCACGGCCGTATGGCCGTGCTTGCGTGAGAGGTCGTAGAGGGCCTTGTCGAAGGTGACCAGCGTGGCCTGGTTTCCGACTGCGGATGCCAATACCCAGCAGTCCCCGACCCACTTCGATGCCGGCCTCGATGCAAACGGTGCGGTAGCCTTCCTGAATTCGGCGTCGATAGTGCGAGGGTCCGGATAGAGTTCAACGCGCGGATCTTCCAGCCAGCGATCGAAAACAGCCCATGCTCTGCGGAGATTCAGCGTCTCGTCGCCCATGACCGCGCCGTTGGTGAGGAGTCTCAACAATCCGAGTTGGGTATACCGCGAGAAGAGCAATTCTGTGTCCGCGGGCATATTCCTCATCCACCTCCACGCAGCGGAATTATGCGCATGCGTGGCGACCGACAATGCAAGCCACACGTTGACATCAGGAAAGAATGAGGTCATGGGGGGTCTCGTCAACTGGGAAGCGCGGACCGAGCTTTCCCTTCCCGATTACCAATGGCCCCGTGACGGGCTCCTTCTTGCCACGAGCCGTGTATCTCTCTTCGAGAGCGCGAACAATGAGCGACCGGATCGAGGTGCCCGAACTTTCGGCGCGACGCCGCAATTCGTCGTGCAGCGGAGCCGGGATGTCGACGGTGGTTCTCACAGGCATGACCTGAGTATGGCGGATGTGACATAAAGGTGTCAATCCTAGACCGCTTGCCATTCCAAATGAAAAAGGCCGCTCCGAAGAGCGGCCTCATTAGATTCGAAAGTCGGCGGGCCATCTGCGGCGCAAGCCGCGTCTAGCCCCACCGCAGGTGGCGCAGGTGGTTAGGCCGGCGAGGGTGAGCCCTCGGGGAAGCCGGAACCGCCGCGGCTCTCGGGTTTAAGAACCTGCTGCGGGGTGCCCGTTCCGGTGCCGTCGCTGGGCGAAGCCAGAACGGAGCGGATCGGCGGCAATTCTTTGCCTTCGATCAGCAGCCGGACTTCTTCGGCGTCGATGGTTTCACGCTCAAGCAGTGCCGCGGCCATGCGATGCATCGCGTCCTGATGGGCGTCGAGGATGGAGCGCGCGGATTGGTAGGCGTCGTCGATGAGGCGGCGCACTTCGAGGTCGATCTGGCGCGCTGTCTCTTCACTGAAGTCGCGATGCTGTGCGATCTCTCGGCCAAGGAATATCTGCTCTTCCTTCTTGCCGAAGGTCAGCGGTCCGAGGCGGCTCATGCCGTACTCGCACACCATGCGGCGGGCAAGATCGGTTGCCGTCTCGATATCGCTGCCGGCGCCGGTGGACATCTGGTTGAGGAAGATCTCCTCAGCCACACGGCCGCCGTAGGCCGTAGCCAGGCGAGTCTCCAAATATTCACGCGTGTAGTTGTGGCGATCGTCAGGCAGGTAGACCGTGACGCCCAGAGCCATACCGCGCGGGATGATGGTGACCTTGTGAATGGGGTCCGAGTTTTCGCGGAAGAACGAGACCATGGCGTGCCCGGCCTCGTGATACGCGGTGACCCGCTTCTCGGCGTCGGAAAGGAGCATGGACTTGCGCTCCGCGCCCATGAGCACCTTGTCCTTGGCCAGTTCGAAGTCGTACATCAAAACCTGCTTGCGGTTGACGCGCGCAGCGTTGAGCGCAGCCTCGTTGACCATGTTGGCCAAGTCGGCGCCGCTGAAGCCCGGTGTTCCGCGAGCAAGGACATTGAGATTGACGTCGTCGCCGACGGGAACTTTCTTCACGTGTACCCGAAGTACTTCTTCGCGGCCGCGGATGTCGGGAAGACCGACAACTACGCGGCGGTCGAAACGACCGGGGCGCAGCAGCGCGGGATCGAGCACATCGGGGCGGTTTGTGGCGGCGACAAGAATCACGCCATCGTTGGATTCGAAGCCGTCCATCTCGACAAGCAGCTGGTTCAGGGTCTGCTCACGTTCGTCGTGTCCGCCACCGAGACCGGCGCCACGATGGCGGCCCACGGCGTCGATTTCGTCGATGAAGATGATGCAGGGTGCGTTCTTCTTGCCTTGCTCGAAGAGGTCGCGGACGCGGCTTGCACCGACGCCTACGAACATCTCGACAAAATCGGAACCGGAGATGGAGAAGAACGGCACGTTGGCCTCACCGGCCACGGCACGGGCAAGCAGCGTCTTGCCGGTTCCCGGAGGTCCGACGAGAAGCACGCCTTTGGGGATGCGCCCGCCGAGCTTCTGGAACTTCTGCGGCTCGCGCAGGTACTCGATGATCTCCTTCAGCTCTTCCTTGGCTTCGTCGACGCCGGCCACATCCTTAAAGGTGACCTTCTTCTGCTGCATTGAGAGCAGACGCGCGCGGCTCTTGCCGAAGGAGAGCGCCTTGTTGCCACCCGACTGCATCTGGCGGAGCATGAAGAACCAGATGGCGCCGAGCAGAACGAAGGGACCGATGTTGAACAACAGCGGCAGAAGGATGTTGTTCTCAGGATTCTTGATCAGAATAGAAACCTTCGCCGCATCGAGCTTGTTGAGCAAGGTATCGGTGCTCGTCGGCAGCGTGGTGTGGAACTGATCCTTCGAGTTGCTCTTCAGGTGACCGTGCAGCTCTGTGCCTTGGATTGTGACATCCTGCACTTGGCCGGCGCCGATCTTTTCGAGCAGGTCGGAGTAGGAGACTTCTGCGTCTTTGCCTCCCATGTTGGTGCCGCGTTGGACCACAGTCCACAGCAACATCAGGCAGACAAGGATGAAGACCCAGAACATGATCGTTTTGACGGTAGAATTCACCAGGATTCCTCTTTCCCGGCGGGGGATAAGCTGCTTCTAGCTTCCTGCACCGCCTACTCCATCCCTGTTAGACGCCTGCACCTCGATTGAAGTCACAGAAAGTGCAGAAGCTCGTGACAGAAGACACGAAACCCGTCTGCCGGGATGAGCAGTAACCAGATTGTACTCCCAAGCTTGAGTGATCGACCATGGAGCGCGGATCGACAGTATTCACGAACTGAACACCTGTACCGAAGGATAGGTGGGGGTCACTTCGGGATGGCGGGAGGGGGGGCCTCTGCTTCGGGGTGCGCTGCAGCCAGGGGCAGGGCGACAATCGTGAGACCGGACTCGGGTTCGAGCTCGACTCCCCTCATCCAAACGATGCGACCACCGCATTCGAGGACAGGCCAGGAGATGCGATCGGACCCTGTAACTTTCATCCGTTCAAGCACTTCCTTTACCTTTCGCGGGCTGCTCGAGTAACGCAGGCGAACACGATCGCCGGGTTTCCATGCCCGGAGGGTTGCGGTTGTTGGCGCGGAGGCCGTGGAGGGCTTGGTGTCAGCCAGCTCGACCTGTAGGCGAATGCCCAAGGTGCGAACTTCGACTTCGCCGGGAATCGGTACAAGCGTCTCCGCTGCAACTTTCGTACTGTTTGCAGGCGAGGAACCTGGCGGTTGCACGGTGAGGCGCAGTTCGCGGTGGGTGCGCTCGACATGCAGGCCACCGGCCAGTTCGAGCTTCTGGCTGGCACGGCCGGTGAGGGCGAGTTGCCGGAGCGATTCGGTTGCGGGGAAATCGATGGAGATGCCGCATTGGCCGGCCGCTTGACGCAGCAAGCGGCGCTGGAGAGCGACGGGGAGCTCGGCGAGGCGGATCACGTCGATGGCCAAGTCTTGCGAGGCAGCACGGCCCCCGCCGCGGACCGGACGGCCAGTCAGGATGAGTTGAGGTGCAAGACGCGCAAGCTTCGGCCTGCCATGCGGCTTCTTCGTCGCGGGCAAGCTCGGCCATGTTGGCCAGGTGTTCGCGCAGGCGGGGATTCCAGGATTCGAGCTGCGGCAGCAGTTCGTGCCGGATGCGATTGCGCGTGAAGGTGAGATGGCGGTTGGTGGAGTCCTCGCGCCAGGGTTGATTGCGCTCGCGGAGCCAGCACTCGATTTCGGCGCGCGTGGTGGCGAGGAACGGGCGCAGAATTCTGCCTTCAGGAAACTCGAGGACGGGATGGATGCCCGACAGACCCTCTGTCCATGCACCGCGAAGGAACTTGGCTAGGACGGTCTCGGCCTGATCGTCGAGGGTATGGGCCGTGGCGATTGCATCGACCACTGCGTGGGGCGGACGTTCGGACATGAGTTTCTGGAACCACGCGTACCGAAGGCGGCGCGCTGCTTCTTCGATGGATTCGCCATGTACTTTGGCTTCGGCGGCCGTGTCGACTCTTGCGTGGTGGAAGGGGATGTCGAGCTTCTGGGCAAGCGCTCGGGCGAACTCGAGGTCGGCGTCGGCCTCATCGCCGCGCAGGCCGTGGTGCAGGTGGGCGGCATGGAGGACGAGGCCAAGTTCCCTGCCCTTTTCGCGATTTCGTTCAGAGAGGGCACACAGGAGCGCGACAGAGTCGGCTCCGCCGGAGAGCCCGACGGCAAGGCGCAGGCCGGGACGGAGCAACGACGTGTCGAGCGGGAGCGAGGCAGGCACGAGAGGATGATAAGGGAACAAGGGACCGAGGGAACAAGGGACCAAGACCCTCTGGCGCACACAGAGATGGACGTGAGGATGACCTAAAGGGACGATGCTGCCGCGATTGTGCCGTGCTCGCAGCAGCGATGTATACTCCACCCGATATGCAGGTATTCGCAATTCTTCCCGCTGCGGGACTGGGCACCCGGATGGCCGGACCGCAGCCGAAGCACGCTACCGACAAGGACCCTTCGTCGGGGGCCCCGCCGAAGCAGTTTCTTGCCTTGGATGGGGTTCCGATTCTGATTCACTCGCTTCGAGCCTTTGCTGCCGTGGAGAGGGTGACGGCGATTTATGTTGCTGTGCGCAAGCCGGAGATCGAGCGTCTGGAATTGCAGGTAGCCGAGTACGGCTTTGCCGCGAAGGTGCACGTGGTCGAGGGCGGCGACAACCGGCAAGAGTCGGTGGCCCACGCCCTGGCAGCTTTGCCGGCCGAGCCGGACGATATCGTGCTGGTGCATGACGCGGTGCGGCCGCTGATCGATGCAGCAACGATCGAGCGGACGATTG
Source organism: uncultured Acidobacteriaceae bacterium (assembly GCA_963778705.1). Classification (GTDB taxonomy): domain Bacteria; phylum Acidobacteriota; class Terriglobia; order Terriglobales; family Acidobacteriaceae; genus Telmatobacter. Next base: position 234,957 of record CAVZVM010000004.1, on the reverse strand, counting down.
ACGCAGTCGCGGAGCACGGGGCGGCGATCGTGGGCCTCCCCGCAGTTGACACCATCAAGCAGGTGGAGCGCACGGCGCATGGTGCGCTGATCACCTCGACCATTCCGCGGGAGTTCATTGTTCAGGCGCAGACGCCGCAGGGGTTCCGCTATGAACTGCTGCAGAAGGCCTTTGCGGAGGCCATGGCGGATGGGTTTGTGGGCACCGATGAGGCGTCGGTGGTGGAGCGGGCCGGACTTCCAGTAGCCGTAGTGCCCGGTTCTCAGGTTAATCTGAAGATTACGCAGCCGGGCGATCTGGAGCTGGCCGAGTTTTATCTGCACCAGCGCGCCCGCTGAGCCTGGTCTGGGCCGACCTGCCTTTCGGGCCACCGCCGGGTGAGCATGCGTCGGATCGAGCACGGAGACCCACACCGCGATATGGACACACGCATCGGATTTGGCTATGACTCGCACGTATTCAAGCCAGGGGTGCCGCTCCGCATTGGCGGCATGACGCTCGACTATCCCGAAGGTCTGGCTGGGCACTCCGATGGCGACGTGCTGCTGCACGCGATCACCGACGCGATTCTTGGTTCGGTGGCTGCAGGCGACATTGGCAGTTACTTTCCGCCGGGCGACCCGCGCTGGAAGGATGCGGACTCCTCAATCTTTCTGAAGCTGGCGCTCGAAGAGTTGCAGCACGCGAGCTACCGCGTAGTGAATGTGGATACGACGCTGGTTCTGGCGGCTCCGAAGATCGGCCCGATTGCCGGCGAGATGCGTGCGCGTGTGGCCGAGCTGCTCGGAGTGGAGCTCAACCAGGTGAGCATCAAGGCAAAGACCCCTGAGGGCCTGAATCTGGACAACGTGGCGCAGTGCCATGCTGTTGTGCTCGTGGAGCGGACTGTAGACGACGATGAGCTGAAGAGCATGAGCGCGGTGATTGAGAGCCAGAAGCAGCTGGAAGACGTGGTCGATGATCTGCTGGCCTCGGTGCACGGTGTTCCGAAAAAACGGGCGATCGATCCGGTGTACGACACCGAGGACATCACGTGAGACCAGTGAATCGAGCGTCAGTGAAACAGTGAACAGGGGCCTTTGAAGGAATCGGCTCATGAATCGTTTGGGCCGCGCACCGATCGCACAGCTCGTCGAGAAGAATTCGATTGCAGTTTCGGCCGATTCGCCGTACTGTGGCGGGGAGTTTACCTCCCAATTTGGAGCGCGCCCGATGCATCTCGTTCTCATGCTGTTGCAGCAGAGCCCTATCGATCCGGAGCAGGCCCGCCGGATCGCGATGACCTTACTCGCCGTTCTGCCGGTCATCATTCTTGTCGGCTACATCGTCGTCATCGTGCCGTTCTGGTTTATCTGCAAGAAGGCCGGCTTCTCCCCCTGGCTGTCGCTGATCAACATCATTCCGCTGGGCAATCTGATCCTGATCTACATTCTGGCTTTCGGGGAGTGGAAGGTGGCACCGGTCGCGCCGGCCCAGCTTGGATATCCGTATCCGCCTCCGCCGCCGCAGGGCTAGCGATCCCCGTCCGCGCCGGGTGCTACGACTTGCCGAGAGGGACATGACACAGCGCGCTCTGCGCCTGATGCTTTAGCATCGAAGAGAAGCATTTCCGATCGATGGCTGAAGCAAACCTCTCCCGTTCCGCAGGTCCTCGCGTACGTTTTGCGCCTTCGCCGACCGGCTTTTTGCATGTCGGCAGCGCACGCACCTTCATCTTCAACTGGCTCTATGCCCGCCACAACCGGGGCACCATGGTGCTTCGCCTGGACGACACCGATGTCGAACGCAACACCGACGCCAGCGTGCAGTCGATCTTCGAAGGGCTTCGCTGGCTGGGACTCGATTGGGACGAAGAGTACAAACAGTCGGAGCGGCTCGACCTGCATCGCAAGGCGGCTGAGGACATCTTTGCGAAGGGGCTGGCGTATCGCGACTTCACGCCGGCGCACACCGGCGAAGATGTGCAATCCGGGTCGCAGGGGGCCTGGCTCTTCAATCCCGGGATGCGCGAGTTGTCGCGCGAGGAGAGCGACCGGCGTGCTGCAGCGGGCGAACCCTTTGCGTTGCGATATCGCGTGCCGCGCAGCCAGGATCGTGTGTTGCGTTTTACAGACGGCGTCTACGGCGAGCAGTCGAAGGCTGCCGATGAGGTGGAGGATTTCGCTCTGCTGCGGTCGGATGGGAATCCGACGTATCATCTGGCCTCGTGCGTCGACGATGCCGACCTGCGCATCAGCCATATCATTCGCGGGCAGGATCATCTGACCAATACCTTCAAACATCTGCTCATTTTCGAGGGGCTCGGTGCGGAGACGCCGCAGTTCGCGCATCTGCCGCTGCTGGTGGCTCCCGACGGAGCGAAGCTGTCGAAGCGAAAACATGGGCCGGTGGTGAGCGTGACAACCTACCGCGACGCCGGCTTTCTGCCGCAGGCATTCATCAACTTTCTCTGCCTGCTGGGCTGGTCGCCGAAGAACGACCGCGAGTACATGACCGTCGATGAGTTGAGGGAGTTGTTCACGATCGAGGGCGTGAATCGCGCCAACGCGGTGGTGAACTTTACGGAGAGCGATCCTTTCGACGCGAAAGCCGTGTGGTTGAACGGCGAGCATCTTCGGGCACTGCCGGTGGAGGAGCTGAGCGCGCAGCTCGCCCCGTTCTTTGCGAAGGCCGGGCTGAAGGCGCCGGCAGAAAAGCTGCTGGCAGTGACACCGCTGATCCGGGAGCGCATCCGGCTGCTGGGCGAGGCGCCTGACGCCGCGGATTTCTTCTTTGTAGACGAGCTAGCCCCCTATGACCCGGCGGAGCTGATTCCCCTAAAAAAGGGAGAATCGACGGGCGATGCGGCGCTGGCGAAGCGTGTGCTGGAGAAGGCGCATGAAGTCCTGGCCGAAGTGACCTTCGATCACGACTCGCTCGACAAAGCACTTCGCGAGGCCGCCGCGTCGCTGGGTCTAAAGGCAGGACCCATGTTTCAGCCAATTCGGGTGGCGGTATGCGGACGCAAGAATGCCCCGCCGCTGTTCGAAACCATGGTTGTCCTTGGGCGCGAGGTGTGCCTGGCGCGCGTCAGGAAAGCCGAAGCCAGCCTGGAATCGCTCAATTGAGCAGAGTTTTCTCGGAGTAAGGAACTGCAGCAATGACCGACCCAGAATCAGCCAAATCAAATAGAGCCATGAGCCCGTCGAGTTCGGAAAGCCAGGAAGTCCGCACTCCCTCCAACTTTCTCCGCGATCAGATCGCAGAAGATGTGCGCACGAAGAAGTACGGCGATGCCGTCATTCAGACCCGGTTTCCACCCGAGCCGAATGGCTATCTTCACATCGGCCACGCCAAGGCGATCTGCATTGACTTCGGACTTGCTGACGAGTTCGGCGGCAAAACGAATCTGCGCTTTGACGACACGAATCCCGAGAAGGAAGAGCAGGAATATGTCGATTCGATTCAGAAGGACATTCGCTGGCTGGGGTTCGACTGGGAGCGCCTGTGCTTTGCCTCGGACTATTTCGGGCAGCTCTACGAGTGGGCGCTGCAACTGATCAGGGCCGGCAAGGCATACGTCGATGACCTCACTGCCGATGAGATCCGCCAGCACCGCGGCACACTGACCGAGCCGGGCAAGGACAGCCCTTATCGCAACCGGGCCGTTGAAGAGAATCTTGACTTGTTTGTTCGGATGAAGAAGGGCGAGTTCCCCGATGGCAGCCGCGTGCTGCGGGCCAAGATCGACATGGCGTCGCCGAACCTGAACATGCGCGATCCGGTGATGTATCGCATCCTGCACGCGACGCATCATCGCACGGGCGACGAATGGTGCATCTATCCGATGTATGACTACGCGCACGGGCAGTCGGATTCGATTGAGCACGTGACGCATTCGATGTGCAGCCTCGAGTTTGCCGACCACCAACCGCTCTATCGCTGGTTCATCGACAACCTCGGCATCTTTCCCTCGCAGCAGATCGAGTTCGACCGGCTGAACTTCACCTACACGCTGCTGAGCAAGCGCAAACTGCTGCAGCTCGTGCAGGAGAAACATGTCGAGCGGTTGGGACGATCCGCGCATGCCAACGCTCTCGGGCCTGCGCCGCCGCGGCTTTACACCGGAGGCCATCCGCGCCGTCGTCACCTCCCTGGGTGCCTCCCGCACCAACGTCGTGCAGGACATCGAGATGCTGGAGCACTTCCAGCGCGACGATCTGAATCACCGCGCGCGTCGAGCCATGGCTGTTCTGCGGCCGCTCAAGTTGGTGATCGACAATTATCCGTCGGATCAGGTCGAGTTCGTCGAGGTGGCGAACAACCCGGAAGATCCTTCAGCAGGGACACGGCAGGTGCCGTTTTCGCGCGACATTTATATCGAGCAGGATGATTTTCGCGAAGTCCCACCGCCAAAGTATTACCGGCTCTCACCGGGCAAAGAGGTGCGGCTGCGCAACGCTTATTTCATCACTGCGCAGAGCGCGGTAAAGGACGCGGCGGGCAACGTCGTCGAGGTGCATTGCACGTATGATCCCGCCAGCCGCGGCGGCAACTCGCCGGACGGCCGCAAGGTCAAGTCGACGATTCACTGGGTGTCTGTCCCTCATGCCCTGAACGCCGAGGTCCGTCTCTACGACAAGCTGTTCACGAAGGCCGATCCCGGTGATGTTCCTGAGGGCGGCAGCTTCCTCGACAATCTCAATCCCAACTCGCTCGAGATCGTCGCCGATGCGAAGCTGGAGCCGTCACTCGCCGAAGCGAAGGTAGGAGAGCCATTCCAATTTGAGCGTGTCGGTTATTTCTGCGTCGATCCCGATTCGACGGCGGGCAAGCCGGTGTTCAATCGGACGCTGGCGCTGAAGGACTCGTGGGCCAAGATTGAGAAAAAAGCCCCATTGCATGGAGCAGACGCTCGCTAATCGCTCGCAGAACTGTTGTGCTCTCTCAGGGCCCAAATGGATGGAGCAGACGCTCGGCACCTGCGGTGCGGCAGAAGCTCGCTGTTCGCTCACAGAAGTGCCGTTCCTACACACCTACTTTGATTTTGCGATTGCGCTGAAGACGAAGTCGCCGGTGTCGAGGCTGGCCGTTGGGCGGAGGGAGTTGCGCAGTGGCGTGTACTGCGGACTTTGGCCGGAGCGGGCGAGGACCGATTTGCGAATCGAGACGAACAGATCGTCGGCAGTGAACGACTGCCCGATCCGCGATTGCATGGCCTGCAATAACTGAGCGGCGAAGACCGAATGGCCCTGCGATCCGGAGTCGGAGACGGGTTCATCACTGCCACTGGCCATGAGGGTGCGCGAGGGCGCGCGCATCATGCGGCGGATGTAAGCCTGATTGCCGTCGGAGGGGGACAGGTCGCCGGCGTCGCGCGAGAGATCGCCGGAGAAGCAGCTATCCGAAATGACGATGACGTGGCGAGCAGCGAGACCGCGTACTTCGGTGATCAGGTCGTCGGCGGAGATGTCGCGCGACCGGATGAGAGGATCGGGATCGGCATCGACGGGCAGCCAGTAACCTTTGTCGGTATCGCGGTCATAAGAGCCGTGGCCGGCGTAGTAGATGAGGAAGCTGTCGTTTTCTGCGAGGCTCTTGCGGAAGTGGGTGATGGCTGCGAGGATCTTGTCCCGCGTGGCGTCCTGGTTGAGCAGAGTGGTCACCTGGAAGCCATATTTGCTGCTCAAAAGCGCGGCGAACGATTGGGCGTCGTTAACTGCGGTCTTCAGTTTGGGCAAGGGCGCGGCATAGTCATCGATGCCGATGACGAGTGCGTAATTGCCGCCGGGGCCCAAGTCGCTTTGGTTGGCAGGGGCCTCGGCAATGAAGCCACGCTGCTGCGGGCTTGGCGCTGCTTCTGCATTGTGACCGACAGGAGCCCCGATGGCCGACTGCGCAGGTGAAGCGGCAATTCGCGGCTGCGAAGCTAAGGGCGTTGATTCGGGCAAGGAAGGTGGTGCGATGCCCTGCCCCAGGGGAGTGCTGTCGCGCCTCCAAGTGACGGTTTGGCCCACAGCGTTGCTGCAGATGGCCATATTGTTGTCAACGAAGCGATAGGTCCCGCCATTGTTGGGAGGGGGAGAGGCGGCGAACCAGATGCCGTTGGCCGCAGAGAATGCTCCTGAGCCTGCGAAGGTGAGGCCGGTCGGTGTCACGACGTAGTTCCGAAAGCCGCTGGCGTCGTGCAAAGAAATGATTGTGACCGTCTGGCCGTTGGCGGAGACGGTGGTCTTCCACTGCCCGTAGAAGCGAACCGTATCGTCGGCGGCGCGGGCTGCCGACGCCTGTGCAAGCAACCCAACCGCAAGTGCCGTGTTCAGGCAGAGTCGGAGAATGAATTTCAGATTCTGGGCCTTCATGACTCAGGTCGTTGATCCCGCCGGGCGAAGCAACCGTGGAGAAGCACTTGTGCCGGTGCCGATAGGATACCCGCTTCCGGCTTCGAGCCAGCTCTTTTGCGCGCTATTGGCTCGGTACTTTCGCAATCAAGGCCGTGACGCAGCGAAGACTCTTTCAGGCCCGGATTCCAACGAGGAAAAGCACCAGGGCCAAGGTCAGCGCCAGCACACGCCCACGGTGCCGCAGATCCCATATTCTGTGCTCCTCTTTCAGAAAATCTGGTAACACCTCTTCCTGCGCACTCGCAATCCTGTTGTTGATGGGCACGAGAAAGATTAGTGTCATCACGATGACGAACGCAAAGATCGATGCCGCTGCGACAAGCCAGGCGATTCCTGCATCATGCCGGCGAATCGATGCCTCCAGCGCCATCAATGCGAAGCCCAGGGCGTACCAGAATGGCATCGCTTTCCCCAATTTGCGGGCAAAGAGGCGCGTCGCCGCGGTCTCTGCCCTCGCGTCGAGTTGACCGAGAATAGGGTTCACAAAGACGGACACCGCAAACTCCGTCCCAATCATGAGTCCGACGGACAATATGGTCAGAATATCGAGCGCTGCAGCCATTTCTCTCCTCCTCGCCTTCAGACGCCGACGAGGTCTACACTGACTCAGGAAGTCGTACTGACAAAGTTGTCAGTGCCGCTCCGTCCACTCGATCGCCGAGCCTGAGATGCCTGTTTCAAAGAAGGAAGTGTCGCCTTGTCCCATCGATGCCATGCTCTCCGCGGTCGATGGAAGATGGAAAGGAACCATCCTCTGGCGCCTTTCAGAAGGCCCGATGCGCACCAGCGAGCTGCGGCGCAGCATTCCTGAAATCACGGAGCGGATGCTGATCCGTCATCTGCAGGAGCTCGTAAGCGACGGCATTCTGGTGCGCCGCGAGGAGCGGCGTGTTCCGCCGTGTGTGCGTTATTCAATCTCCGAATACGGCTGGACGCTCGTCCCGGTTCTGGAAAAAATCTGCGCATGGGGGCGAGTGCACCTAAAGCGGAAATCCAATGGGAACCAACCCGGAAGACTCAATTCCCGATGACATCGATGGGTACGGTAATCGTCTTCGGCGGATAGCAGGCGCTCTTGTCGCAGGCCTGATAGCGCAGGTTCGCCTGCACCAGATGATTGCCGCGCTCTGCCACGAGGCGGGTCTGAATGGTGAACTCGCCGGTGTAGACGCTGAGTTTGGCGCTCGGGTCGACGGGCAGGGTAAAGTCCTGACCCGCTGGATAGGATGCCGACGCGAGTTTTACGCCAGACGATTCAGGAACGGAGAAAGTCGTGGGGATGAGGGACTCGTCTTTAGGTGTGTGCGAGTTGATGTGAAAACCGGAGGCGATGCGGAAGTGAAGCGCGACGGGGCTGGGCTTGCCCGTGGGCACGGTCACCTGCTCCGGGAAGAGATATTCGACAGGAGTGGCGTGGGCGATGGAGCGACTGGAGGAGTCGGCGAGGGGGGATTGGGCTTGCAGGATCAGCGCGCAAGCACCGCACGCGATCAGGACAGAAGTAGCCACAAATGCTCCTCTCCCAGGTCTCAGAGTCGAGACCTGGGGCACCCGGTTTCTTGGTACCGCAAGCTCGCCCATTGCTACCCGAGATCTCATTCGCCCAGCGCCTTGCGGATGTTGCCTTCGATATCGTCTTTCGACGTAAGGCCGAGAGTTGCTGCAACGACTTTGCCGCTGCGATCCACGAAGTAGGAGGTGGGCAGCGCATCGAGTCCACCATAGGCCTTGTCGAGTGAGCCGGCATTGATCAGCACCGGGTAGTCCATGTGCTGCTGCTGCGCGAACTTTGCAATGTCGCGTTTTTCTTCGGTTAACTTCGCCTTGTCGTCGAGGTCGAGGTCGTCAGCCGAGAGCCCGAGAATTTCAAAACCCTTGCTCGCATATTGATTGCGTAACTCAACGAGCCAGGGAGTCTCGATCTTGCAGGGACCGCACCAGGTGGCCCAGAAGTTGATGAGGACCGCCTTGCCCTTGTAGCTCGAAAGCGCGACCTTCTTGCCAGCAAGATCTTCGAGGGTGAAGTCGGGCGCGGGATGGTTGGTGAGCTGCGAGACGAAATGGGGAACGTCGCCTGCTCCGGCGCTGCTGTCGGCGACGAGCTCGGCTTTTTCAACTGCGGCGAGCCGCTTTTCGGCGGCCTGTTTGCGGTACTCCCAATTGGCCCAGCCGGCCCAGGCGAAGACAGCAAGAAGAAGAAGAGTAATGCCGAGAACGATGGTGTTGCGCTTCACGGGGATGCGACCTCTCAATTCTTATTGTACGAAAAGCGCATTGGAAGGCGTCCGGCGCGCGGGCGCGGACAATGAAATGACAAACACCGGGGGAAATGACAAATTCAAGGTGCTACGCGCCGCAACGTCCGCCGGAAGAGGATGCTGAGGAGGATCGATGCGGCGGCCAGGGCCGTCCAGCTGATGGTGATGACAGCGATTTCGAAACTTGTATTCGAGATTGTTTCCAAAATAGAGAGACATGCCGATGAAGGTCGCAAATGCGAGTACGGAGCTGACCATCAAAAGCCATCGCGCTGCAACGCCCAGGCGGCTGTCCGCGGCGAGCGCGGCACCAAGGAAGAAGAAGGCGGCGGACATCGTCAGGTAACCGAGGTCCTCCATGGCAATGAAGATGCCGTGCGGGTTGTATTGCGAGAAGAGTGCGATGCCGTTGGTTTCGTTCTTGAGAAGGCTGGGCTGGAGCACCTGGATCTGGATGAAGTAATCGAGAGTGATGAAGGTGGCAGCAATCGCAGCGAAGAGGAGAGCGATCCGCGTGAAGATCCTCTTTTCTGCGACAACCCAGGAATGCGCGCAGGCACAGACCAAGAGGAAGACTGGCGTCATCAGAATTGCAGGGAACATCCAGAAGTAGTCCCTGGGGAAGAAAGCCGCCGTGTTGCTGTAGGGATAGGCAACGCATGAGCTCGCACAGAAGGGGCCGGAGCGCGGCGGAGTGAGGATGGCGATGGCAAACGAGACGATCGTGAGCCCCGCCGTCAGCAGGCTGACCCAGGATCCCAGGCGGGCAGCGGTTGCGGTGGCCCGATCGACGGGCACAATCTCTTTCCCGCAGGTAGACATCGCTTCACCTCTCGTTCTCTCTGGGTCGCCGCTGTTTGCGGGCAGACCTGTCAAGTCGCCGGAATTCTATGCCGATCTGGTTTCGCTGGCTGTGACAACGCAGCCAAACGCGACGATGACGGCGGCGATCTGGTTTACCATCAGACCGATGAATCCGAGCAAGAAAGACGATTGCCTGACGCCGGCCGAGCTGGTGCGCACCGAAGCTGCCGCGCTGGAGACTCTGGCGGCCCGGCTGGAAGGCCCGATGGCTGCCGACTTTGAGCGCGCGGTGGAGTTGATTGTGCGCTGCGGTGAAGGCAACGGGCGCGTGGTGGTGACGGGCATGGGCAAGAGCGGCATCATCGCGCAGAAGATTGCGGCGACGCTTAGCTCCACGGGAAGCCCGGCCTTGTTTCTGCATCCCGCCGAGGCCGTGCACGGCGACTTAGGCGTACTGATGCCCGGCGACGTGGTGATTGCGCTTTCCGCGAGCGGCGAGACGGAGGAAATTCTTCGTCTGCTGGCAACCCTCAAAAGGAAGGGTGATGCCTTGGTGAGCTTCACTTGCAATCAGGCATCGACGCTGGCGCAGGCCAGCGATGTAGCGCTCGACTGCAGCGTGGCACGCGAGGCATGCGGGCTGAACCTGGCGCCGACGGCATCGACGACTGCGATGCTGGCGCTGGGCGATGCGCTGGCGATTGCGGTGAGCCTTCGAAAAGGATTCAAGGCTGAGGATTTTGCCGAGCTGCATCCGGGCGGCAAGCTGGGCAAGCAGCTGGCCAAAGTGCGCGACCTGATGCACGCGGGCGATGAGCTGCCGGTCGTGAGTCCGTCTACGCCAATGACCGACGTGATCTTCGAAATGTCGTCGAAGAAGCTGGGGATCACGACGGTGCAGGAGCGCGGCCACTTACGTGGGGTGATCTCCGATGGGGATTTGCGCAGGCTGTTGGAGCGCGAGGGCGGGGCCGCCTTGAGCAAGACGGCGGGCGAGGCGATGCACGCGACGCCGAGAACGATTGGGGCAGATGAGCTCGCGGCGAAGGCGCTGGCAATCCTGGAAGAGCGCAAGATTACGTCGCTGGTGGTGGTCGATGCGGCGGGCAAGGTCGAAGGGCTGGTGCACCTGCACGATCTGTGGGGCGTGGAGTTGATTTAAGTGCAGTTCGTAGTTCACGGTTCACAGACGGGTGTGCGACGTTGGTTGCCGGTCCCGCAGTAGCGCGAAACCCATCTGCAGGCGAGCTTTCTTCCCTTCATGAGCAAGACTGTCCTCATCACCGGCGCGTCCAGCGGGTTTGGCCTGCTGGCATCGATTGCGCTCGCCAAGCGCGGATGGCAGGTGATCGCGACGATGCGCGACCTGGAGCGGCGGGCATTGCTGGAAGAACCGGCGCGTGCAGCCGGAGTGCTGGACCGGATTGAAATTCATGCGCTCGATGTGACGAATGCGGGTGAGATCGACGCACTGGCGGCAGAGTTAGGCAAGCGTGAGGCTCCGCTCCACGCCGTCGTCAACAACGCAGGGTTCGCGTTGCCGGGTTTTGCCGATGATGTCACCGATGCTGAACTGCGCCAGCAGTTCGACACGAACTTCTTTGGGGCGGTGGCGATGACGCGAGCGTTTTTGCCGCAGTTACGCCGGCAGGGGTTCGGCCACATTGTGATGATCTCGTCGGTTTCGGGACGCATGGGATTTGCGGGAGTGGGCAGCTATTCGGCGTCGAAGTTTGCCCTCGAAGGCTGGACGGAGTCGCTACGCTACGAGATGCTGCCACTGGGCATTCAGGTGGTGCTGATCGAGCCGGGGGCGTTTGAGACGGATATCTGGACGCGCAACGCGAAGATCGCCGCGAACCTGACCAATCCAAGCTCGCCGAACGCAGCGCGGGTCGGTCGATGGCAGGCCAAGATACAAAGCGGGACGAAAAAGGCCAATCCGCAGCCGGTGATCGATCGGATTGTGGCAGTGTTGGAGAATCCCCGGCCGAAGTTGCGCTACGTGGTGGGGCGCGACGCGAAGATGGGGTTGTTGCTGCGCAGTTTACTGCCGTGGTCGGTGTTTGAGCGGATTATCCGCAAGAACACGGGGCTGGAGTGAGCCTCTCCCGCCGGGCGACAATCCCGACGTTGACAGCTCCATTTGCACACTTGAGCCCAAGGACTCCTCGTCAACATGCCAGGGAGCGTGTCATTGAATCCACGTGCGTGTCGCGGCTGACACGACGCACCTTTCATAGGTGGTTTGTTTTCAGCGGCGCGGCGATGGCCTCTGTCTTGCTCCATGTCTAGGCAAGGAAGACGAGGGGCCAGGATGCTGATGTCGAAGCGGGTGCCGACGGCGAGAGTTGGATCGCCGCAAAGCACGTCTCAACTCCTCGAACATTTAGAATGGAATCTGCTTCTTTTGATCGATTTACGTCCGTGGCATATCCGGCAAGAAGAAGTTGTTTCGCACCGGGCGCAGTCGGACGGGAAAGTTCGCTCTCACTCTTCTATGCATCGTTGGTCGAAGCTCTTTATTCCTACTCTGCGCGAGGCCCCGTCGGATGCCGAGGTGGCCAGCCACAAGTTTCTTCTCCGGGCCGGGTATATCCGGCAATTGGGCGCGGGCATCTACAACTACCTGTTCCTGGGGCAGCGATCGCTGAACAAGATCATTGCGATTGTGCGCGAGGAGATGGACAAGATCGGGCAGGAGTTTTATCTACCTGCACTTCTCCCAAAGGATCCGTGGGTAGAGAGCGGCCGCTGGACCGGCATGGGCGAAAACATGTTCCGCCTGAAGGACCGCAAGGGGGCAGATCTTTGCTTAGGAATGACGCACGAAGAGATCATGACGGCGATTGCGCGGAACGAGCTGCGCAGCTATAAGCAGCTGCCGCAGATCTGGTATCAGATTCAGACGAAGTTTCGCGATGAGCCGCGGCCGAAGTCGGGGCTGTTGCGCGTGCGGCAGTTCACGATGAAGGATGCGTATTCCTTCGATCTGGACAAGGCGGGGCTGGACAAGAGCTTCGATCTGCATGATGCGGTCTATCGGCGGATCTTTACGCGCTGCGGCCTGAAGTTTGTCGCGGTCGACGCCGATTCCGGGGCCATGGGCGGCTCGCAGTCGCAGGAGTTCATGGTCTACACCGATGCGGGTGAAGACCTGATCGTGAGCTGCCCGGTGTGCGGCTATGCGGCAAATCTCGAGAAGGCGACCTCGCGGCTGGAACCCGCTGCAGAGATGGAGCCGACGGGCGACGGCAAGCCGGAGCTGGTGCATACGCCGGGCTGCGCGGCCATCAGCGATGTGGCGGAGTTCTTCAAAATCTCGCCGGCGAGCGACATCAAGTGTGTGGCGTATATGGCGCTGAAGCACGGCTCAGTGGGAAAGGATGGCCGCGCGAGCGACACCTGGCACGGTGTTGCGGCGTTTTTGCGCGGCGATCACCAAGTCAATGAGACAAAGTTGCTCGGTGCAGTTGGAGGAGCGGAGCTGCGCACAATGCAGGCGGAAGAACTGCAGCAGTACTTCAATGGGCCGGCAGGATACCTGGGACCGGTGGGATTGAAGCATGACGACAAGCCGCTGAGCGATGGGCTGACGGTCATCGTCGACAAGTCTCTCGATGGCCGGAGGAACCTGGTCGCGGGCGCGAACAAGCAGGACTATCACGTGCGCAACGTGGTGCCGGGACGCGATTTTACGTGGACGCTGAGCGCGGACATTCGCAGCGTAAACGAAGGTGAGGCTTGCCCCGCATCCAACAAGGATGGGGCCGACTGCACCGGAAAGCTAGTAGTCGGCAAGGCCGTCGAAGTCGGACACATCTTCAAGCTGGGCTACAAGTACACCGAGTCGATGGGCGTGCGCGTTCTTGACCCGAATGGCAAAGAAGTGATGCCGATCATGGGCAGCTATGGCATCGGCATCGAGCGCATTCTGACCGCGGCCATCGAGCAGTCGCACGATGACAACGGGTTTTGGCTTCCAGAATCGATCGCGCCGTTCACCGTTGTGATCACGGTGACAAATATGTCCGATGCTCTTCTGCGTGAGACGGGCGAGAAGTTGGCGGCAGAGCTCGAAACGGCGGGGCTCGACGTGCTGCTGGATGACCGGGACGAGCGCGCCGGCGTCAAATTCAAAGATGCCGATCTGGTGGGCATGCCGTTTCGCGTGACAGTCGGTAAGTCGGTGGCTGGAGGCAACGTGGAGTTCGTAGCACGCGCCACAGGGGCCAAGCAGGAAGTGCCACTAACCGACGTGGTGGCGCACTTGAAGAGTCAGGTGCAGGAAGATGAGTTGTTGGGCGGGGCGGCCAGTTAGAGCGTTGCCTGAAATCGTCCCTCCCGGGTCGCAACATCGAGACCCCGGGTCACCAGCGAATGGAACGGCCGGACGAAGTTAAGGAGTAGCGATGGCGTTAAAGCTCAAGCTGGCGATGCCGAAGGGGAATCATCCGTGGGTGATGCTGGCGCTGGGCGTCGCCCTGGTGGTTGTCGTGGTGGCCGCCATCGCGCTCGTGGGCATCAGCAGTTTCTACTACGTCAAGTATGAAGGCATTGTGGACCAGCGGCTCAAGCAGCCGCTCTTCGCGCAGACCGCGAAGATCTATGCAGCGGCGCGCGAGGTGCGTCCGGGGCAGCAGCTCGGCCCCAAGCTGATTGCCAATGAACTGCGGGAGGCCGGCTACACCGACGATACGGCAGCGAAGAAATCTCCCCTGGGCACGTTCAGCGAGAACGGTAACAGCATCACCGTGCGTCCCGGTCCTCAGTCGTATCACTCCGAGGACTCGGCGACGATTCGGGTAAGCAATGGGAAGGTGCAGTCGGTCACCGACGATCATGGACAGGAACTGGCGAGCTACGAGTTGGAGCCGCTGCTGATCACGGGTTTGAGCGACGCCAGCCGCACGAAGCGGCGCCTTGTCACCTACGATGAGATGCCGCCGAATCTTGTGCATGCCGTCGTCGCCATCGAGGACCGGCGCTTCTTCGATCATGGCGGCGTGGACTACATACGGCTGATGGGTGCGCTGGTGAACGATCTAAAACCGGGACACCACTACGTGGAGGGCGGCTCGACGCTGACCATGCAGCTGGCGCGCGGATTCTTTCTGACGCCTGAGCGGCGCATCAAGCGCAAGCTGAAAGAGATCATCATTACGTTTCAGCTCGAGCACCGTTTCAGCAAGCAACAGATCTTTGCCATGTACGCCAACGAGATCAACCTCGGGCAGCGTGGCAGCTTTTCGATCAATGGGTTCGGCGAAGCAGCACAGGCCTACTTTGGCAAGGATGTGCGACAGCTCGATCTCGCCGAGTGCGCTATGCTGGCGGGCATCATCCAGAGCCCGAACCGGCTGAGCCCATTCCGGCATCCGGAGAGGGCAACCGAGCGGCGCAACCTGGTGCTGGACTCGATGGTGGAGACAGGCGCCATTACACAGGAGCAAGCGGAGGCGGCAAAACAAGAGCCGCTGCATCTGGTGCCGGGCAGCGCAGACGCCAGCGAGGCGCCTTACTTTGTCGACCTGGTGCGCGACCAGCTTGTGCAGCGGCTCGGCGATCGCGATTTCAACGGCGAAGGACTGCGAATCTACACGTCGCTCGATCCCGATCTGCAGCAGCTTGCGACTGCGGCAGTGGACTCAACCATTCCCCTGATCGACGCGAAGGTCGATCGATTGCACGCGCGCGCCAAGAGGCTTGGGTTGCCGTATGACAACATCTATCCGCAGGTCGCGCTGGTGGCGTTGAACCCGCACACCGGGCAGGTTTTGGCTCTGGTAGGGGGGCGCAACTACGGAACGAGCCAGGTCAACCACGCCGTTGCTCATCGGCCGACGGGGTCCATCTTCAAGCCGTTAGTGTATGCGGCAGCCTTTGCTACGGCCGCTGAAGGCACCATGTTGCCGGGCCAGGACAAGCTGTTTTCGCCGGTAACCATGCTGAACGATCAGCAGACCACCTACGGCGAGGGCACGGACTACGAGTACACACCGCGCAATTACGAAGGCAAGTACTACGGCGAGATGACGGCGCGTTATGCGCTGATGCGCTCGGACAACAATGCGACCATCAGTCTGGCCAGCATGGTCGGGTTCGATCGCGTGGCTCAATTGGCGCGAGATGCCGGTGTGAAGAGCGCTCGCCCAACCCCGTCGATGGCGATCGGATCGTATGACGCAACGCCTCTGGATATGGCGGGTGTGTACACGATCTTCGCCAACGGAGGCCTCCACATCGATCCGTGGATGCTGGCCAGCATCCGCACTCCAACCGGCGACGTCATTCAGGATTTCACGCCGACGACGAAGCAGGTTCTCGATCCGCGTGTGGCCTTTCTCACGACAAGCATGATGGAGGATGTGCTGCGCTTCGATGGAACCGGCGCCGGGGTACGTAACATGGGCTTCGTTTCCCCTGCAGCTGGCAAGACGGGCACGGATCACGATGCGTGGTTCGCCGGCTTCACGACCAACCTGCTGTGTATCGTCTGGGTCGGCAACGACGACTACACGGACATCAAACTTGAGGGCTCTCAGGCAGCGGCTCCGGTGTGGGCGGAGTTCATGAAGAAAGCGGTGCAGTTGCCGCAGTACTCCGACACGCACGAGTTCACGGAACCCGATGGCGTGGAGGTGGTGAGTCTGGATAAGGCGACCAACCTGCTGAGTGACGCTGCATGCCCCGACTCCTACGATGCAACGTTTCTCGATGGCACAGCTCCCACCGATCCGTGCGATCATCCGCCGGACCATCGCAACATCCTGCAAAAAATCTTCGGAATCGGAAAGCCGGGCAATTAAGGCTTTAACGATTCGCGCCTCACTGTTGAGCGGAGAGCCATGCCGCGACGAAGAGAGTTTTTGAAGACTGCGGGCGGAGCCGTGATTTCGGCTTTTTTGTCGGCCGAGTCGGACCGCCCAGCGCTGGCTGCGGAAGAGACGAGATCAAGCGGGTTTGTGCCTGCGTGGAAGCCGGGCGTACTCGAGATCCATCACATCGACACGGGCCGGGGTAACTCGACGCTTGTCTTGGGGCCGGACGGCACTACCCTGCTGATCGATGCCGGCGAAGCACACTCTGCCGAGCGGACCATGTCTCCGGCGCGGCCTGACGCCAGCCGGCGAGCAGGCGAATGGATTGCCCGTTATGTGCAAAGACAATTGAATCGCATCGGCAGCGATGCACTGGACACGATGTTGCTCACGCATCTGCATGGGGATCACGTGGGCGAGGTAGCGGCGTCGAGTCCGCAAGCGAAGCGCGGCAACTACCGGCTTACCGGGGCAGCTGATGTCGCAGAAGTGGTCGCGATCGGAGAGGTCATCGATCGCGGATGGCCGGATTACAGCTATCCGTCGCCGCCCAAAGATGCGACTGCGCTGAACTATATCGCGCTGGTGCAGGAATTGGCGCGGCGTGGGACGAAGGTCAGTCAGGCACAAGCGGGTTCCGCGAGCCAGCTTTCGCTGCGGCGGAGACCAGACGACTATTCGAGCTTCAGAACGCGCATCCTGTCGGCAAACGGAATGGTGTGGGCTGGCGAGGGAGAGAATGCGACGGCACGATTCCCTTCTTTCGAAGGCCTTCCGGCTGCGGCACTGCCGACGGAGAATATGTGCTGCGTTGCCCTCCGGCTTGAGTACGGCGGATTTCGTTACTACACCGGCGGCGATCTGACCTGCGACACGGACTACGGCCGTTTTCCATGGCACGACATCGAAACGCCGGTAGCTGAAGCGGCTGGACCGGTTTCTGTGGCTGTCGCAAATCACCACGGCTACTTCGATGCTTGCGGGCCGTCGGCGGTTCGCGCCTTGCGGCCGCGTGTGTGGATCCTGCCGACCTGGCACGCTTCGCATCCGGCGATGAGCGTGCTGGCCAATTTGCTCAGCGAGGAACTTTACTCCGGCGAGCGATCGGCCTTTGCGACCGGGATGACGCCGGAGGCTCTGCTCACAACCGAGCGGTTCTCACGGCTTCTGAAATCAAGCGAAGGGCACGTTGTTGTGCGCGTGCCGCGCGAGGGACGCGAGTTCACGGTGTTCGTGGTGGATGCGAAGGACGAGGCCGGAAGCGTGACGGCAACATTCGGGCCGTTCGCGATCTGAGCAAATCAGCCGTCGATATCGGCGCCATTGGGCATGGGCTGACACTGCGGGCACCAGAAGGTCACGCGTGCGTCGGGGCCCTGAATGCGGCGGCGAATGCGTTCGCCGCAGCGACGGCAGGGCTCGCTCGTACGGCCATAGACCCAGAGGCTCGCGGTGGGGTCGGAGGTGTGCGCGGTGCGGCGATGCTGGCCGCGATAGGTCACAATCGTATCGCCGGAGTCCTCAAGGATATTAGCGGCGATGAGCTTCCGCGAAGTAAGCACCAGGGCGTCGATTTCATCGGTACGCAGATCCGCAACCTTGCAGAACGGATTGACGCCGGTCACGAAGCAAACCTCGGACTTGAAGACGTTGCCTACGCCGGCAAGTACTTCCTGATGGAGTAGCACATCGGCAATCTCTTCATGGGCACAAAAGAGCATGCGCTGCTTCACACCTTCCGCATCGAACCCGGGATGGAGCACATCGGTGGTTGGATTTGGAATGCGGCGGTCGCGTGCGAGCGAACTGGCCGTGTGCATCTGCGC
The DNA here is from genome assembly GCA_963778705.1 of uncultured Acidobacteriaceae bacterium. Taxonomy (GTDB): domain Bacteria; phylum Acidobacteriota; class Terriglobia; order Terriglobales; family Acidobacteriaceae; genus Telmatobacter. The sequence goes on along the minus strand of CAVZVM010000004.1, from coordinate 216,865 downwards.
TACAGGAACGCGAAAGCCGACGGCCTGACAGACGCTGTTCTCGAGCACGATGCGCATGTTACGGCCGGGTTGCTGCCAGGGCTCACCGGAGCGGTAGATGTGCCAGCTGCCGGACATCAACATGTGCGTGACGAGAATGCCGCCGCCGGAGAAGTAGATCAGCACCCACTTGCCGCGCGACTCCACACGATCGACGGTCTGCCCGGTAAGCGGCGTGTCGTCGTGGAAGCGCGTGAGCAGCGGGTAGTTCGACCGAAAGCCAGTGATGGGCTTGTCGACAAGTGCGCGGGTGAGAGCGCGGGCGGTGCGAAAGATGGTGTCGCCTTCAGGCATTTTTCTACTGGACCTCGTGCATGGGAGGCGGCGACAGAGGAAGCGGGATGCGGCGGAGGTGCATACCTAAAGGGCCTGAGTAGAAGCCTGCGTCCATGAGGAAACGAGCCATGAAATGCGCCGTAACCGGATGGCCGTTGATCGAGGTGATGAGGACGCCCTGATGCCGGTGAACGTGCATGCGCTCTTGCCCGCGATCGCAGAGGAAGTGCGCGAGACCGGCGGCGATCTGTGAGCGCTCGGGTTCGTCTGGGGGCAGAAAGACGAGCAGGTTGGGATTGCCGCGGCGCAGCCACGCGACGAGCTGGCCATTGCGCAGGATGACCTCGGCGTAGGCCGCACGGGTGAGAATGCGAGGAGCTGTTTCTCGCCCCACAGACGAAGACCTGTCTGTGGAGATCCCGATCGAATCGTCTTCGGAGACCGGCAGGTCGGGCCAGCGCAGCACTGAGCCATAGGGATTGGCCGGATCGGCAGCGGCGAGTTGCACGAATTCGGGCTTTTCGGCGGGCGGCTCGGTGCGCAGTTGGCGCAGCAGGTCGATGGCAGCAGGCAGGGCAAACTGCGTCGCGCCGAGTCCGGCAACAAAGTAGCCGCGGCGAATGCGGCCGGATTCTTCGAGAGCCTTGAGGACATCGTAGACGGCACTGAAACCGCCGGGAATATTTTCGGCAGCGACGGCCTCACGCGTAAGGACCCCATAGCGGGCGAGGAGTTGGAGCGCAAGGGCGTGAGAGCACTCCGTGCGGGAGACTTTTGGAGAAGTTCCCTGCTCCGACCCAGCCGGCAGCAATGCCCATCGGCCCTGTGCATTCGGCGGCGTAGTGCGGCGCGAGCGAAAGACCATCCCTGTTTGCAGACGGCGCGGGGTGCGGGCACTGTCCGGACGCGCGATGTAGGCGCGCAATGCGTGGAGCGAATCGTTCGTCACGAGGCCGCGCCAGACGAGGCTCCAGAGTGCATCGATGGTTTCACCTGGATAGCCGCCGCCGATGGCCTGATGCAGCGGATCGAAGAAATTGGCGCCGGTAGATTCGAGGACGGCCAGAAGTTTCTCTTCGCGCTCGGTGAGCGGCGCACTCTGCGGCCGTTGTTGGGCTAACAGAGGGAGTTTGTCGGCGAGGTAGAGTGCGATGCGGCCATCGCGCTCGCCGATGGGTTCGACGCCTGCCCATGCGACTTCTCCGGCAGCAACGAGCGTGTCGAGGCCTGCGGAATCGTATCCGGCCACCCGAACTGGCAGGATCGAGGACTCGAGCAGCGACGCAGGGATCGGCGCACCCTGCAGGCTTTCGATGGCGTCCAGCAACGCGTCCAAATGCGCGGGACTACTGCGGCGCGGAGCGAGAAGGCCATGCCAATGCGTGAGGAAGCGCGCCAGGGTGTGTTGCTCCACCGGCTCGACTTCGCGGCGGAGTTTGGCGAGCGACTTGCGGCGAATCTGGCGCAGGATCTCAGCATCGCACCACTCGCGATGAAGGCCGGTGGGGCGGAATCCACCCTCGAGCACGCGGCCTTCTGCGGCCAGCGTGCGGAGAGTGTTTTCGACAACTGCGGGATCGAGGGCAAAACGGTTCGCCGCTTCGCTGAGGGTGAAGGGGCCGTGCGTGCGTGCATAACGACGGACCAGTTCAAGGACTGGATGTGCGATCGGCTCGAGCAGGGCAACGGGCAGACCGGGCGGCAAGGGAATGCCGAGTGCATCGCGATAACGGGCCGCGTCTTCGGCTGCGATGAAGCGGCGCTCACCAGAGATGCGCATCTCGAGGAGGCGACGGGCACGCACTAGGCGAGGTATGGTTTCCAGCACCGAAGGATCGGAGACGCGGCGGCCCAGTTCTAACTGCGAGAGATCGCCGAGGCGCAGGCAGAGGTCGTGAAGACCATCGGCGTTGCGCGCGCGGTAGTTTTCGCTGAGGCACTGCGCGGTCTCTTCAACTTCGGCAATGGCATCCGGATCAAGCAACTCGCGCAAATCTGCTTCGCCGAGGAGCTCGCGGAGCTGATCCTGGTCGATGGTGAGGGCTTGAGCGCGGCGCTCAGCCAGCGGCGCATCGCCGTCATAGAGAAAGTTGGCAACGTAACTGAAGAGCAGGGATGAGGCAAACGGAGACGGCTTGCGGGTTTCGACGATGTGCACCCGCAGCTTCCGCTGTTCTACTTCCCTGAGAATCTCGATCAGGGAAGGCATATCGAAGAAGTCGCGCAAGCACTCGCGGTAGGCCTCGAGCAGCAGAGGAAACGACGGATAGCGTGAGGCGACACTGAGCAGATCGTAGGAGCGCTTGCGGAGCTGCCAGAGTGGAGAGCGCTGGTCGGCACGGCGGCGCGGCAAAAGGAGCGCGCGACCGGCTGCTTCCCGGAAGCGGCCCGCGAATAATGCAGTGGAACCGAGCTGGCGGAGGACCAGCCGCATGGCTTCGGCCGACTCGACGAGGAACCAGTCGGGGTCGGGCGGCTCTTCCGTATCAGGGAAACGGAGAACGAAGCCGTCATCGCCCCAGAGCGTTTCGACCTCTGGTCCGCCCGAAGCACGAATGCGCGCGCTGACGGCCATGGCCCACGGAATATGGATCCGGCTACCGAAGGGCGTGAGAACGCAGACACGCCAGTCGCCGAGTTCGTCGCGGACACGTTCAATCACGATGGTCCGATCGTCAGGGACCTGGCCGGTCGCGGCTTCCTGATCGGCGAGGAACTGGAGCAGATTCTCGGCCGCATTCGGGTCGAGATCGTGTTCGGTGACCAGGCGAGTCAGCGCGGCGGGTTTGGGCAGGCCGCGCAGCTCGCGGACAAGCGCACCGATGCGGCGGCCGAATTCGAGGGGGCGACCGGGGCCATCGCCCTTCCAGAAGGGCATCTTGCCCGGCTCACCGGGAGCGGGAACGACGAGGACGCGGTCATGGGTGATGTCCTCAATGCGCCAAGTGGAGGCGCCGAGGATGAAGGTTTCGTTGGGGTGCGACTCGAAGACCATCTCCTCGTCGAGCTCGCCGACTCGGATGGACTTGCCCTCGGTGTGAGCGAGGAAGACGCCATAGAGACCGCGGTCAGGGATGGTTCCGGCGTTAAGGATGGCGAGGCGAGCGGCGCCGTCGCGGGCAGTAACGACGTTGCGGATGCGGTCCCAGTTGAGGCGGGGGCGGAGCTCGGCGAACTCGTCGGAGGGATAGCGGCCGCTGAGCAAGTCGAGTACGCCCTCGAAGCTGGAGCGCGTAAGACCGCCGAAGGGCGCAGCGCGGCGCACGAGATCGTACAAGAAATCAACTGAAACTTCGGGCTTCGGATCGGGAGGCAGGACAGTGCCGCGCAGAATTCGTCGGGGCTTCTTCGGCAGTGGGGTTTTGGCGACGTTTGGCGGGTGAGCGCAGATGGCGACGAGCTGTTGGCAAAGCACATCAAGAGGGTTACGCGGATAGCGGGTAGATTCGATGTGGCCGTCGTGCATGGCGCGGGTGACGGCAGCACAGGCAACCAGGTCGGCTCGGTATTTGGGAAAGAGGACGCCTTCGCTGACGGCGTCGACGGAGTGCCCGGCGCGGCCGATGCGCTGCATGCCGCTGGCGACCGAAGGCGGGGCCTCGATCTGAATAACAAGATCGACGGCACCCATGTCTATTCCGAGCTCAAGGGTGGAGGTGGCGCAAAGGGCCTTGATCTGGCCAGCCTTGAGCTGCTCCTCGATGACGGTGCGCTGGGCAGCGGCGAGCGAGCCGTGGTGGGCACGGCAGATGGGTTCGCCGGCCAAATCGTTCAATGCGCCAGCCAGACGCTCGGCAACCTGACGCGAGTTGACAAAGAGGATTGTGGAATTCCGGTCCCGAATCAGCTCCAGCAAACGGGGGTGAATGGCATTCCAAATGGAGATGCGCCGCGGCATCTGCGAGGCAGGGCCACTGGGCAGTTCTTCCATGGCGTTCAGGTTCGCCATATCCTCAACTGGAACTTCAATACGAAGCTTTAACTGTTTGATATAACTCGCATTGACCACCGTGACTTGACGATAAAGCAGGGGCATAGGCTCGGGAAGATCGAGCCCGACGGACGAGGCCTCGGAGAACTCGTCTACTACTTGAGCTTTCGCTCCAGAAGTCACTGAATCTTGGTCTACAGGCGCGACTGCGAGCTTTGAACCGCTCGACTTATCCACAGAAATTTCCACACCCCCGAGGAAGCGTGCCACTTCTTCGAGCGGACGCTGGGTGGCAGAGAGACCGATGCGCTGAATTCGACGTTTTGTCAGGGCTTCGAGCCGCTCGAGCGATAACGCCAGATGAGCTCCGCGTTTGGTGGGAACCAGGGCGTGAATCTCGTCGATGATGACGGTTTCGACGCTACGCAGGGCTTCGGCTGCCTGGGAGGTGAGAATCAGATAGAGCGACTCGGGTGTGGTGATGAGAATGTCGCCGGGCTGACGGCGAAAGCGGGCACGCTCCTGCTGCGGAGTGTCGCCCGTGCGGACGCTGATCAGCGGTTCGTGGAAGGGGACGCCTCGGCGCCGGGCTATGTTGGCGATACCGGCCAAAGGTGAACGCAGGTTGCGTTCGACATCGACCGCCAGCGCCTTGAGTGGGGAGACGTAAACGACCCTTGTTCCCTTTTGCCGTTCCGCGGACAAAGGCCTGTCTGTAAGGACCCCGGCCTTTTTTACGTTCTCCGGACGGGGATGGAGCATCAGATGGTCGAGGCACCACAGGAAAGCCGTGAGGGTTTTGCCTGTGCCCGTCGGGGCAAGGATCAGGGCGCTCTCGCCGCGAGCAATGACCGGCCAGCCTAGCCGCTGCGGAGCGGTAGGCGCGTCAAACACAGCGCGGAACCACTCAGCCGTGACGGGGTGGAAGTCGGCGAGGAGGTCGCTGCCCGGGTCCTGGGTGGATGCAGGGGAATCGCTGGACGGCATGGCTCAATAGAGAATAGCGCGTCGGCCGGCGAAGAGGAAGCGAAGGGAAGCAGGCCGGACGGAGACCTGAGACGGGACCGATTCGCGGCTGTCCACGTGTCACGGTAGGAAACCTTTCACGCTAGTAGGATGCCGGAGAAAAGAATGCGCCCCCACCTGGCCACATTGCTCGACGACTTTCGGCGGAACGAACACGACATCGCTGTCGTCCGCATCCAGGGAGTCCGTCGGCGCGTCGCGACCTACGGCGACATTGCGCGGCAGGCGGGGCGGTTCGCCGCGCTGCTGGAAGAGCGAGGCATCGGGCCGGGCGACCGCGTGGTGCTGTGGGCGGAGAACAGTGCCGAGTGGATTGAGGCGTTCTACGGAATGATGCTGCGCGGAGTGCTGGCTGTTCCGCTCGATGCCTACGGAAGTGCGGACTTCGCTTTACGGGTCACAGCCGACGTCAGGCCAAAGCTGGTGGTTGGGGATGCACGGCTGGTCCGGGATCTGTGCCGGTGGCCGAAGTTGAGGTTTGAGGAGTGGGCCGACTCGCTGCCTTCACGTGAAGCCGGAGCGGTTGAAGGATTGAACCTCGATACGCCGCTGCAGATTCTCTTCACTTCGGGAACGACCGGCGAGCCGAAAGGCATCGTACATACACATGGCAATGTGCTGGCCAGTGTGGACCCGATCGAGCGCGGCGCGCAGCCCTATATGCGCTACGAGCGGATCTTTCATCCGTTGCGTATTCTGCACACGCTGCCGCTGAGCCACGTCTTCGGGCAGACGATGGGGTTGTGGGTCCCTGCGATCTTTGCGGCCGAAGTGCACTTCGAGAGCCGATTAGTTGCACCGCGGCTGATCGAAATCATCCACCGCGAAAGGATCAGCGTGCTGGCCGCAGTGCCGCGCGTGATGGCGCTGCTGAAAACGCATCTCGAAGCGACTATCCCTGGACTGGCAGAGCGGGTAGCCAGTGCGACAGTCATGAGACCGTGGACGCGCTGGTGGGTGTTTCGCGATGTGCATCGGGCTCTGGGCCTGAAGTTCTGGGCATTGGTCTCAGGCGGTGGCGCTCTGCCGGGTCCGCTAGAACAGTTCTGGAATCGGCTGGGACTTGTCGTGGTGCAGGGTTACGGCATGACCGAGACGACGGCACTGATCACGCTGAATCACCCTTTTCATGTGGCGCGAGGAACCATCGGCAAGCCTCTTCCAGGACGCGAAGTGAAGATCGGGCCGGATGGCGAAGTGCTGGTGCGCGGGCCCATGATCTCGAATGCAACGTGGACTGGAGGCGGGATGCGCGTTCGGGAGGAAGAGTGGCTGGCAACAGGCGATATCGCCGAGGCTCAGGCTTCCGGCGAGCTCCGGTTTCTGGGACGCAAGAGCGAGACGATCGTGACCGCGGCAGGGGTAAACATTCACCCCGAGGACCTGGAGGCCGCGATCGAGCAGGAGCCTGGGGTGTTGGGATGCGCCGTGGTGCCGGTGGATACGGCGATCGGTCCGGAACCATTTGCCGTTCTGGCAGTGCGCGGGTCAAAGGGAACCGCGGCGAAGGCGATTGAACATGCCAATGCGCACCTGGCTGAGTTTCAGCGGGTCCTGCGATGGGCGGTCTGGCCCGAGCCGGATCTGCCCCGCACCTCTACGGGAAAGGTAAGACGCAAGACCGTAGCGGCCTGGGCGTTGCAGCAGGGCCACTCCGGGAACGGACTGGGAGCAACCTTGCCCACCCCAAAGGGCGACTGGCTGTTCCAGTTGGTCGCAGGACTTGCCGGAGAGACTCCTTCCGGCGGAGACGAACTGCGACTCAACGAAGACTTCCACCTCGACAGTCTGGGTCGCGTGCAGCTCGCAGCGGCGATCGAGGAGCGCTTCGGCGCGGCGCCTGGAAACGCGCTGGACGAGATGCGGACTCTCGGCGAGTTGCGCGCGTGGGTTGGGGGATCAACGAACGGGCATCGGGGATCAGTGGGCCGGAATCAAATACACGGGAATCAGAGAGACAGGGATCAAAGACTAGGGAGCAGAAAACAAGACGATCAAGGTTTCGAGTCCGAAATCAAGGATCAGCGAGCGGCAGCTGCGAAGGGACAGCAAACAGACGTGCCGGCGGCGATGTCGCCGCAACCAGTCGTTCCCGAAGCGCCCAATTCCATCTATCCGCACTGGCCGTGGTGGAAGCCGATCGGATGGGTCCGGGCTGCATTTTTGGATCTGGTCGCACAGCCGATGATCTGGTTCCTCGGCCGGCCGCACGTGATCCGTCAAGGCGACCTCGATGTCAAAGAGCCCCTGTTGGTGATCGGAAATCATGTCACGGCATACGACGGGCCGCTGATTGAGTACGCGCTGCCTGGGGCGATCCGGCGTCGCATGTCCATCGCCATGTCCGGCGAGATGCTCGAAGACTACCGGCATTTCCGCAATCCCAATCGAGGGCCGCGCTATCGACGCTTCATGCTCTTCGGGCCAGTTGCTTATCTCCTCGTGACCGCGCTCTATAACGTGTTTCCCCTGCCGCGCCGGCGGGATTTTCAACGCAGCTTTGCGCACGCCGGGGAGGCGCTTGATCGCGGAATGCATGTGATGGTGTTTCCCGAGGGCACTCGTTCGGCAGGGGGCGCGTTGGCGGGCTTCCGTCCCGGGATCGGTTTGCTGGTGAAGCAAGCGCAAACGGCGGTGCTGCCGGTGGCGATTCGTGGACTTGGAGAACTGAAATCCCGAGGGCGAGGGTGGTTTCGTTCCGGAAGGATCGAGGTGCATGTCGGGCAGCCGATAACCTTTGGCGCCGAGCAAACTGAGGCTGAGATCACGGCTCTTCTCCACGCAGAAGTGGAGCGGCTGCTGGGCGAGGCCGAGCCCCGCGGAATCTCAGATTTGGATGGCTAGAAGGGCGCGAACTAGCGCAGCGTCCTGTCGGGCACCGGCAGTTCTCGCTCGCCCACCGAGCGCGTCGTTGAGGAGCCAGGTACTCCGTAGAACTCCTGCGCCGCACCGCGATGCCCGCTGCAACGGGCAAAGAGCTGCAGCCCGAGGCTCGTGGGAGCGATCTCCGTCCCGTCGACTGGCGTAAAAGCCCGGGTATGCGAGTTTGTGTTCAGCAATCCCAGGTCGGAGAGGTATTCCAGATCGCGTTGAATGCGAATCAGGTCGCGGGAACCGGTGATCTCGCTCATCTGCTTTCCGCTGAGGGTGATGGGGCGCGACGAGATCCGTTCGAGACCCGCCATGAACTTGGTTGCTTTCGTGCAGGCCACGCCCAGAATGCGGACGTGCGACGAGGTAAGCTGGCACAGCAGATTCACAAAGGACAGATTCGACTCGTCGCGACCGCCGAGGGAACAGGAGGTTGTAAGGAGGCCGGCCCAGAGATGCTGGGTGGATTCGGCATCTGCCCATGACCCGTCTTCGAGGATGCGCAGGACGATAGACGCTGGCGCTCGCAGGCGATCGATATTGGCGGAAAAAGAGAGCATCCGCTCGGCGTTGAGCAGGATTTCCAATGCGCTCGCCACGCGAAAATTGCTCAGCCCCTCGCGCAATAGACGTCCGGCCTCGTCGCTCGCGGAAGGGGAGATGCGTTCAAGGAACGCAAGGGCGCTCGCGAGGCGGAATTCGTGCAAAATGTCTTCCGGTTCGGTCTGTTCGGCGGCGCTCTTGAGGGGGCTCTCCCAGAGGCGCAGGTCCACACCGGTCGGCAGGACAAACGACATGCCGATGCCGTCGTCTCCCCAGCGAACGGCTCGTGCCTGCACGGCCACGCGGCGATCGAAGCTTCCTTCCAGAGGTCCTCTCCGCTGCAGGGTCATCGAGACGAGGTCCCCGGGCGCCCAACGTTCACGGGTCAAAAGATAAACACCTGTCGAACTGATATCTCGCACGCTGGCCGGCTTGGGGAGCGTGCCAATCCAGAGATAGGCGGCCAGCTCCGGCGAGTTTCGCCGTTCGCCACGGCGACGGTCCGCGGGAGAATGCTTGAGAGAAGCACTTGCAGAATTCATAGCAACTCCGGTCTCAATGATGCGAGAGGAACAGGCTGGCACTGCGTCCCGCGGATTTTGACCACACGGCCGGGGAGGGTAGTGCCGGGGTCAAAAACCAGCCTTTTCATTGGAGGATTCTACTCCCGTGAATCCCACTTTTGTATGAGAAATGCTTCCCCAATCGGGGTAGAGGCCCATTACCTTGGGCATCTTTTGATGCGGTCAAACGGTAGCGCGTGGCCGGAAGTAACAGGTACCGCCAGCGAGAACGGGATTCCACAGGCTCGGATCGACCGGCTGTTCGGCTGAACCGAGGAAGAGGATTCCATCCGGGGCGAGGAGACGATGGACCCCCGAGAGCAGGACGCGGCGTGTCTCCTGCGAGAAGTAGAGCATCACATTGCGCAGGAAGATGACGTCAAACCGGTCCTGAAACGGAAGGGGTGGATGGCAGAGATTCGCCTGGCGAAAGTTGCAAAGCTGGCGGATCTCAGGCCTTACCATCCAGTCCTCTCCCACATGATCGAAATAGCGGACGACGTGGCGCGCAGGGAGCCCCCGGTTGATTTCGATGCGATGGTACATGCCATGCTGCGCGCGCCCGACAACTTCGTGCGAAATGTCGGTGCCTTCGATGCGCATGTTCCAACCCGCGAGCATGGAGAAGTGCTCACGAAGAAGCATGGCAAGCGAGTATGCTTCCTGGCCTGTGGAGCAGGCTGCGCTCCAAAAACGAAGGGAACGCCTAGGACGGCGCGCTTCAATCAGCGCCGGAAGCAACTCGGTGCGCAGAAGTTCGAACGGACGGCTGTCGCGAAAGAAGCTTGTTTCATTGATGGTCATCGCTTCCGCAATGGCGCGCTCCAATACCGGATCCTTCCGAAGCCGGAGGCGGTCGATGAGCTCCGGCAGGTACGCCATGCCTTCGTTGCGCAACAGTTTGGTGAGACGGGTCTCGAATAGATAGTCGCGGGAAGGATCGAGCACATTCTGCGAAATCCGGAAGACAAGCTCGCGCAGATAGGGGAAGTCAACGGCTGGCGATGTTGCGATCATCTAAGCCACCACCTCGCGTACTTCGTTGCGCCCGCTGGGTGCGCGGTTCCCCAGCCGGATCAGTTCGAGGGCAATCTCCTGGATGGGGAGAATGCGCTGGGCGAGCCCGGCGCGAGCCACCGCTCCCGGCATGCCCCAAATCGCACTGGTCTCCTGATCCTGAGCAAGAACAGTTCCGCCGAGGGCGCGGATAGCGTGCGCGCCGGCCAGACCATCCGATCCCATGCCGGTGAGCACTACGGCCAGCACACCGGAACCGTAATGAGCGGCGGCGGTGCGAAAGAGGACATCGACCGCGGGGCGACAGTGGTTCTCGGGCGGGGCCTGAGTGAGATGGAGGGTGGCTGGCTGGCCAGTGCGCGACGGCGCCAGAATCTCGAGATGCCAGTTGCCGCGGGCGATGGCGATACGGCCAGGCAGTGCGGCATTGCCTTCGGCAGCTTCGCTCACGCGCAGAGGACAGCGCTGGGCCAGACGCTCGGCCAAAAGGCGCGTGAAGAGCTCCGGCATGTGCTGCACCACAAGAATAGGCAGCGGAAAACTCGCCGGCAATGCGGGAAGCAGAATGTCCAGAGCGGCGGGACCGCCGGTCGATACGCCGATGACCAGCACCGAAGGCGGCGTAGACACCGATGGGTTGCGCCACATGGGCGGCGCGGCCAGCGCGAATGGCAGGCGCGGAGCAAGGGGAAGGACCGGAGCCGCCGATTCGGGGGACGTAAGGGCGATCATCTTGGGAAGAAGCTCGCGCGCAAGGGTCTGCATCGCTTCGACGGGGCCGGCTTGACCTTTCGGCTTCGCTACATAGTCCGAAGCCCCGCTGGCCAGCGCTTCGATGGTGACGCGGCCGCCGCGCTGGGTCAGTGCGCTGCACACGATGACCGGCATCTTATGGCCTCGGCTACGCAGCTTGCGCAGAGTCGCCAGCCCGTCCATCACCGGCATTTCCACATCGAGCAAGACAAGATCGGGACGGAGCTCCTCGATGAGCTGCAGCGCGGACTCACCGTCGCCGGCCGTTCCGGCAACCTCGAATCCACGTGCGGAGCGAAGAACGGAACGCAACAAGCTCCGCATGACCGCCGAATCGTCCACGATGAGAATGCGCTTAGGGCCCGACGGCATAGAATCAGTTCTCCCCGAGGCCCAGCATGGCCAGCTTCTCCGCCATGGCCTCTCCATCGAATGGCTTCATGAGGTACTCGTCGGCCCCGGCGTCGAGCGCGCGCACAATGAAGTCGTTCTCCGCCTCGGTGGTGACCATCATGACCTTGATGCCGCTGAAGCCCTCGGCACGCAGATGCCTCAGCATGTCGAGGCCGTCCATGACAGGCATATTCCAATCGACCAGGGCAATGTCGAATTCGTTGATGCCGTGGAGCAGGTTGAGTGCGGCCTGGCCATCCGCAGCTTCCTCACACTCAAAGCCCCTGGCTTCGAGCAGTCCGCGTACGTAGCCGCGGACGAAACGGGAGTCGTCGACAATCAGTGCTCGCATAGTTTCTCCGTCACGCTACGCTGCTTCCGCCTCGCCCAGGCGGACGGGATCAAGCCGTTCCGGATCGAGCATGATCATCAGAGCGCTCTCGAGCTTGTAGGCTCCGGCAATCAGATCCCGGCGTGCCGCGTCGAGCGTCGAGGGGTTCGGTTCAAAGTCGACCGAGGGCACAGTGAGTACCTCTCCGACCGAATCCACCAGCAGACCGAAACATCCGCCGGGGCTTTCCAGAACCAGAATGTCTTGCGGTCCGTCAAGGGGAGGCATTCGGAGGAGATGCCGCAGGCTCACCACGGTGAGCACATCGCCGCGGTAGTGCACCAGACCGCCGACAAAGCCCGGGGCCAGGGGCACCGGCTGCGGCCGTGCCTGTCCGACGATCTCGAGGATGTAGCGGATGGGCACTCCATACAGAGCGCGATCCAGACGAACCGAGCATATCTCCATCAGTGCTGCGGCATTTTTATCGTTGCGGCGCTTTCCCGCTCCTTGATTGCTCATCGCAGTGCCTCCGCACTCCATTCACTTGTCGCGCCGGCCCCAACGGGCAGATCGGCGATGCCCCCCAGATTCACGATGCCGGTCACGCAGTCCTTCAGCAGAGTCACGCCGTCGGTGCGCACACTGTTGCCGGCCTCCACCAGTTCGCTTCCGGTGGCCACGTCGAGCACGTGGGAGACCGCGATGCCAACGTGGCGGTTGCCGTCGCGGCAGACGACGACCACAAGGGGCGCCTCCGGATCGCCTTGTACGGCGGCCAGCACACCCGCCGTGTCGTCGACCGGCAACAGCTGGCCGTCGAAGTTGATGACCGGCCGCATGCCCACATACTCGATCCGTTTGACGGGGATCTGTTCGATGCGCAGCACATCGGCCAGCGCCACCGCAGCCTTTCTTCCGGCGGCCTCCACCAAAAGAAATTCGCTGCCATTCGTCCCGTCTGTGGCGCCCTCGCTGGCCGCGTGGGCGGCTTCCTCTTCGCCGCTCATCATGACGTCGGCCTTCAATGCGATCGATCCGGGGTCCAGAATGAGCGCCAGATCGCCATTGCCCAGGACCGTCGCGCCCGAATAGAGCCCAATGCCTTTGAGCGCCGAAGAAAGGGGCTTGACGACAATTTCTTCCGGGTCGGCCAAACCATCGACCACGAGACCGAAGCGCCGGCCATCCGCATCGAGGACAGCGATGAAGCTATCCTGCGCGCGCGAACCCGCGCCGGCAGTCGATGGCATCAGCAGCCGATCCAGAAAGACCAATGGGAGGAGTTTGCCCCGCAAACGGTAGAGCGGCGCGTCTTCAATCCACTCGATCATGGTTGCGGCCTGTTCTACAGGGACGTGGACCAATTCGGAGAGCGCTCCCTGAGGCAGCGCAAAGCTCTGCCGGACGCTACGGACGATGAGCGCGGGAATAATGGCCAGCGTCAGCGGAATGCGCAGCCGAAGAGTGGTTCCCTTCCCGGCCCGCGAATCGATCTCCACCTTCCCGCCGATCTTTTCGACGTTGGTCCGAACCACATCCATGCCCACGCCGCGGCCGCTCACATTGGTGACGGTCTTCGCGGTCGAGAATCCGGGAAGAAAGATGAGCTGCAGCAGCTCACGCTCGGAGAGCAGCGTCGCACGTTCGGCTGAGATTAACCCGCGTTCAATGGCTTTCTCGCGCACCCGGTCAACAGCGATGCCTGCCCCATCGTCGGCGACTTCGATGATGACGTGGCTGCCCTCCTGCATGGCGCGCAGGCGCAGCGTGCCCTCCGGATCCTTGCCGGCTGCCTCGCGCACAGAAGGAGGCTCGATGCCGTGATCGAGAGAGTTGCGCACCGCATGGGTCAGCGGGTCCTTGATCGCTTCGAGCAGGCTCTTGTCGAGTTCGGTCTCCTGGCCTTCCATCTGCAGGCGCACGCGACGATCGAGCGATTGGGCCAGATCGCGGACCATGCGCGGCATCTTGGAGAAGACGTTTGAAACCGGTTGCATGCGCGCCTTCATCACCGACTCGCGCAGATCGGCCGTGACCATATCGAGCCGCCGCGAAAGCATCGTCATCTTGGGATCGGCAGAAGTGGCCTGTAGCACCTGATTGCGGGTCAGAACCAGTTCACCGACCAGATTCATCATCCGATTGAGCAAAGTCACGTCGACACGCAGCGTACTCTCCGCGGCGGAGGTCGACGGTCCTGTACGAGCCCGAGTTGCCTCGGCGACTGAAGCGTCCACAGGCGATGAGGCCACGAGTGCAGTCGGAGAAGGCTCGGCGGCAACCGGCGCGGGCTCAATTTCTGAAGGCGTCGCAGGAGCAGACGGCTTGTGCGAGGCGTGAACCTTCGCGGAGCCGGAGTGAACATGCGCGGACTGCCTGGCCGTCTCTGCCAGAGCGGGTGATTGCAACTCTTCGAGGTTGACGATGATCTCCGCGTCGCTGCCTTCTCCTTCATTTCCGTCAGCTTCAATCGTCTTGAGGATGGAGCGGAGTCCGTCGAGAAGTTGGAGCAGCCCGGTAATAATGGGCTCGTTGGCGGCCAGTTTGCCATCCCGCAAAAGGCCGAGAAGATTCTCACCGGCATGCGCAAGCTTCTCCAGCCGTTTGAAGCCGAGAAAGCCGGTGGTGCCTTTAATGGTATGCACCGAGCGAAAGACATCGGCAATCAATGCCGCGTCGTCTGGACGCTCTTCCAGATCGGTCAGACACCGCTCCATGCGGTCCAGCCCTTCCTGGCTTTCAATCAGGAACTCCCTCGTCAATTCATCCATCGCGTGATGTCTCCGAGCTCTCCGCAAAGCGGGCGGCACGGAATCTCCCGCTGGCTTTATCGGACGGAAGGGGCTGAACTTGAATCGATGCGGCGGGGCACCCGGTATACAGGCGCTGCGGGGATCGATTAGCCTCAAGTTTCATGCGTGCCCACGGGCTCGCCGGACGACCATGACAGACTTTTCCCAAAAGGCGCTGGAAGCATTGCTGGAGCGGGCGGGTACCGTGGCACAGAACTCCTACTCGCCCTACTCTGGATTCAAAGTGGGAGCAGCCCTGCAGCTCTCGAACGGCGAGATCGTGACTGGCACGAATGTCGAGAATGTGAGCTACGGTGCGACCATCTGCGCCGAGCGGGCGGCTCTGGTGGAGGCGGTTTCCCACTTCGGACCGACGATCCGCGTGCTGGCCGTCGCGGTTGCCAATCTGAACCAGGCGGCGAGCCCGCCCTGCGGCGCCTGCCGGCAGATGCTCGCCGAGTTCACCGAGTCGAACGCGCCGGTTGCGTTTCCGGCCAGCGATGGTGTGCGGGTGATGGCGTTTGGCGACCTGATGCCGCTGGCAACCGAGATGAAGCTGAAGTGAGCCCAGGCATGAGTGAAGCAGAGAAGCCCCTGTCAAGTAGCACGCCATTGCACATGATCGACCTGATCCGCAAGAAGCGCGACAGCGGAGTCCTGAGTGCGCGGGAACTCAGCTTCATTGCCGGCGGTGCGGCGGACGAGTCGATTCCGATAGAGCAACTGGCGGCGTGGCTGATGGCGGCATGGTTGCGTGGGCTCTCCATGGAGGAGACGCGGGCTCTCACCCTGTCCATGCGCGACTCGGGCGAAAAATTCGACCCCAGCCGCTTGGGAAAAGTCGCGGTGGACAAGCATTCCACAGGCGGCGTCGGCGACAAGACAAGTTTTCTTGTGGCTCCACTCGCCGCGGCCTGCGGGCTGGCGGTGCCCATGATCAGCGGCCGCGCGCTGGGGCATACCGGCGGCACACTCGACAAGTTGGAATCAATCCCTGGCTATCGGACGGCGCTGTCGCTGGCAGAGTTCGAGTCGGTGATCGGGCAGTGTGGAGCTTCGATCGTAGGGCAGACTCCCAGGCTGGTTCCGGCAGACCGTGTGCTTTATGCACTGCGCGACCGGACGGGCACAGTCGAGAGCCCCGGGCTCATCTGTGCATCGATCCTGAGCAAAAAGCTGGCAGCAGGACTGAACGCTCTGGTGCTCGACGTGAAGACGGGGTCAGGCGCGTTCTTAAAGAGCCGCGAGGACGCCGACTATCTTGCGGCGCTCATGGTCACGACAGCAGAAGCTGCGGGAACACACACGGCGGCGCTGATGACCGACATGAGCCAGCCACTGGGGCGCGCAGCAGGTAACTGGATCGAGATTGCAGAGTGTGTCGAGTTGCTGCGTGGCGAACGGCCGGCCGAGAGTGAGGACGTCCGCGATCTCTCGCTGCAGCTGGCAGGGTGGATGGTTCATCTCGGCGGAAAAGCGCCGACAGCCGAAATCGGCTACAAGCTGGCCGAAGCGGCCCTGGTTGACGGAACGGCGCTTGCGCTCTTCCTCAAGATGGTCGCGGCGCAGGGCGGCGATGTCTCTGTCTTCGACGATCTTCAGGCGTTTCACAAGCCGGGTGCGACGCAGGTGATCGAGGCGTGGGGCAGCGGATTCGTCTCCGAGATGGACACGATGGCGCTGGGGTGGGCAGTGCAGCGTACGGGAGCAGGCCGTGAGAAGGCCGGTGAGCCCGTCGATCCGCATGCCGGCATCGTGTTTCACGCCAGGCGCGGCGCGAAGATCGAGAGAGGTGAGCCGCTGGCGACGCTCTACGCGACGAAGACAGAAATGCTCGAGGAGCCAGCCGAGTTGGTCCGCAAGGCGGTGACGATTGCGGAGAGTGCGCCGGCGCCGGTCGATCTCGTCGACCGCGTTTTCACCAAGGAATCCGCCGAAGCATTTCTCGCGGAGAAGGCACGCGGCTGAAGCGCGCGGCTGCCATTCCACCTACCCCGTAAAGCGCATTTCTTCGATCATGGGCGGCGACTGGTCATAGTCGGTCGCACGAATCCACCGAGGCCGCACCACGAGATGGGTGATTCCAGCCCAGGTAAGGCGGTTGCGGCCATCGGGCCATGCAGTGAAGTAGGCCTCCCGATAACGATTGATCGCAGTATCGGCCGGCTCGAACGCAAGGCCATCGAGTTGAACGGTCTGTTCCCCACCCCACCAGAGCGCAACCGAACACGCCGACCTCACGACGAGGTTGCCGTACTTGCGTGTCGTCTTCAGGGTGTCAAAAACGATCTCAAGCTCAGGCGTGATGGCGACTCCGACGAGCGCCGACTGCGGCGTTCCGTTGGCAGCGAGCGACGAGATCACGCCGTAGCGGGCGCGGCTCATGAAGGAGTAGAGGGCAGCCTTATCCATGGGACCTCCAAGGAAAGGGACAGCGCACACAGGGAATGCTGTTAAGGTAATCGAAAGCAAACGCTTCTGTCCTAACTCGTACGATCTGGAGAGACGATTGGCTCGATTTACAGGGGTGCTGGGCATTCTTGCCGTGTTGCTGGCGGCGTGGCTGGGCTCAACCGATCGGCGGCATATCCGCTGGCGCACAGTGGCGTGGGGCCTGAGCCTGCAACTGCTCTTCGCGTTCTGTGTGCTGCGTTTCAGCTTCGGTCAGGCTGCGATGACCTGGGCCGGCAGCGTGGTGAACAGCATGCTGGCCTGTACGCAGGCGGGCACCAAGGTGCTCTTCGGTGCGCTGGGCACGCCGAACACCTCGCTCGGCTCGATCTTTGCCTTCCAAGTCTTGCCGACGATCATCTTCATCTCGGCGTTTTTTGCCGTGCTCTACCACATCGGGCTGATGCAGATCATCATTCGCGGATTGGCGTGGGTGATGTTGAAGACGATGCGCATCTCGGGCGCAGAGAGCATGAATGTCGCCGCGTCGATCTTCATGGGGCAGACTGAAGCACCACTGACGATCCGGCCGTTTCTGGCCGGTGCCACGCGCAGCGAGCTGATGACCATCATGACCAGCGGCATGGCGCATGTATCCGGCGGCATCATGGCCATGTACATCGCGCAGGGTATCGAAGCGCGACATCTGTTGTCGGCGGTCATCATGACCTCGCCGGGAACGATTCTGATGGCCAAGATGCTGGTGCCTGAGACCGGCGTGCCGGCGACCGAAGGCCGTGTAGTGATTCCCGAAAACGAAGAGCACAAGGAAGAGAATCTGATCGGCGCGATTGCGCGCGGGACGATCGACGGCGGCAAGCTGGCCATGAACGTCGCGATCATGCTGATCAGCTTTCTGGCGCTGGTGGCGCTGCTCGATAACCTGCTCGGCTGGGTGCACCTGCACAACGGCTTTCAGTGGATTCCCGGAAGCCTCGGCGAGATTCTGGGCTTCGTGTTTGCTCCCGTTGCGTGGCTGATTGGCGTGCCGTGGCGCGATTGCGGCCTGATCGGCAACCTGCTGGGCACGCGCATGGCGCTCAACGAAGTGATCGCCTATATCGCGCTGGGGGCACACAAGGCCACACTCGATCCGCGGTCGTTCACCATTGGGACGTTCGCGCTGTGCGGCTTTGCGAATCTGGGCTCGATCGGGATGCAGATCGGCGGCATCGGAGCGCTGGTACCGGAACGACGCAACGATCTGGCCAAGCTGGGCATACGGGCGATGCTCGCCGGGACGATGGCGAACCTGATCTCGGCGTCGATTGCGGGAATGTTTCTGGGCTGATCAGGATGCCGCAGCCGCGGACACCTTGCACCTGCACTCCACGCAGCCGTGCTCGGCGCAGGTGCCGCAACACCGAATGAGTTGTTTGCGCAACGCGACGCGCGCACGATGTGCCCGGACAGCGGCGTTTGCGGGCGTGATTCCCTGCGCGGCAGCATAGGCAGCCAGGCTCCCCTCTTTCAGATCTACCTCGCGCAAGAGCTCAGCATAGGCTGGCGGAATCACCTCGAGCGCGCCGGCGATACATTGACAGACCGTCTCTTCAAGCTGCGGTTCGGGGGCCGTGGCGTGTTCCAGCTCTCGCGCCCAACGCTCGAGTGCCGCACCCTCGGTGGTGCGGCGGCGGTAGTGGTCGATGACCGCGTTGCGCAAGATGCGATAGAACCAGGCAACGGCGGACTCGTCGGCGCGCAGGCGGCCCTTGGCCTCGAGGGCGCGCAGATATGCAGCCTGCAGAATGTCCTCGGCAAGGACGCGATCGTCAACGCGGCGCTCGATGAATGCGAGAAAGCGCCGGCGCAGATCGAGAAGTGAATCGAAGGTGGATTCGGCCATGAGGAAGTTGGTTGGCAGGAGCACGTGCTCCTGCCTTTGTCTGATGAGTCGAACGCTGCTCAGTTGCAGATTTTGGGGCAGGGGCAGATAGGACCGCAGCCGCAGTCGTCTCCGCAAGGGCAAGTTGTCAGCTCATATCTCTGCATGTTTTTCTCCTTTCACATACGCTGACGCACCAGGCCGCCAGATCTTACAGTTGGGCTTTCCTCATGCGCCTCATGCGATAGAAGAGCGTCAGCGCGGTCACTGTCCCGCAACTGAGCAGACTCGCCGCCATGCCCAGAATCAGCGAAAGGTCCTGCTGATAGAGGCCGTGGACGATGCCGATGGCCTGGAGCACGCTGAAGCCCCCGAAGGTGATCAGGGAGATGCCCTCATCGGTCTTCTTACGCCACACGGCGAGGGCCTGCGGCACAAACAGCAGCGCATTGCACAACAGGCCAAGCCCAAAGATTACGGCAACAATCTGTTTCATGTTCTCTTTCTTTGGAGCAGATTCATGGAATCGAAGCGGCCACGCTCAATCTCCGAATCGTGCCGCACCGCGCGCTTTGGCCTTAGCGGCTTCTTCTTCGCGATTCTTGGGCGGCGCCGTGGTCTCAAGCGCATGAAGTAAGTGTGCGGAAGCCGCGGACACTTCGTCCACGGCGCGCGCGAAGGCGTCTTCGTTGGCCTTCGCGGGCTTCGTGAAGCCGCTGATCTTGCGGACAAATTGTAGAGACGCGGCGCGAATCTCTTCTTCCGTCACCGGTGGATCGAAGTTGAACAGGATTTTGATGTTCCGGCACATTGCAGCAAGACCTCCCTACGGGCACTGGCCGAGTCGGACTGCTCTGCTCTCATTGCGGACGCATCCTGTCATGATGAGCAGTCCCTGACAGCCTGTAAAATCACTTGAAAACGCACTTCTAAAGGTTAGCTTATGGCTTATTTCGACGAAGTAACAGAAGCAGCGCAGTTTCTGCGCGGCAAGCTTGGAAAACTGTCGCCCCGTGTGGCTGTGGTCCTGGGCTCGGGGCTTGGGGCTGTGGCGAACCGCGTGACCGAGAAGGTCCAGGTACCGTACAGCGAAATTCCGCACTTTCCTCAATCGACAGTGGAGGGTCACTCGGGACGCATCGTGGCCGGCCGGTTCGGCGGCGCACCGGTGATCGTAATGCAGGGCCGGGTGCACTTCTACGAGGGCTACACGCCAGCGCAGGTGACGTTCCCCATGCGCGTGTTGGGGGCGCTGGGAATCGACGCGGTGATTCTGACGAACGCGGCGGGTGGCATCGACGAGAGCTACGAGTTGGGACAGCTGGTGGCGATTGCAGACCACATCAACATGATGGGCTGGAACCCCATGGTAGGCCCGAACGATCCGCGACTGGCCAGAAAACGCAACGCAGGACTGCGCTTCTTCGACATGACCGAGGCTTACTCACGCAGGCTGCGCACCTTGGCGCACCAGGCGGCGCGCGACGAGGGCATCACGATTGGCGAAGGTGTTTATCTTGCGGTAAGCGGCCCGAGCTTCGAGACGCCGGCGGAGATTCGGGCCTTCCGAGCGCTTGGGGCAACGCTGGTCGGCATGTCTACCGTGCCTGAGACGATCGTCGCGCGGCACATGGGGATCGAGGTGCTGGGCATCTCGTGTGTGACCAACAAGGCAGCGGGCCTGAGCGAACGACCGTTGAGCCACGAAGAAGTTTTTGAGACAGGCAGGCTGGTCGAGCGGCGACTCTCGGGCGTGATCGAACGACTCGTTGTATGGATCTCGACCCTAATGGAAGCCGAAGCGTGAGTGATTTCTCCGAGGCTGCAAGGCTGCCTTTCCCGCCGGTCGTGCTAGGCATCGCCGGCGCCTCCGGCTCCGGCAAAACAACCCTCGCCCTGGAACTTGCACGCGCACTCGACGGGCTCAACTTCCCTCTCGATCACTACTATCGCGATCTCGCGCATCTGCCGTATGAAGAGCGCGTACGGCAGAACTTCGACGACCCGGCGATTATTGAGAGCTCCCTGCTGGCGGCTCATGTCGCTGCGCTGGCGCGTGGCGAGACGATCGACCGCCCGGTCTACGACTTCGCGACGTATACCCGTGTGCGAGGCACCACCGAACCGGTTCGAGCCGGTGCGTACCTGATCGTCGAAGGACTCTTCGCGCTCTATTATCCGGAGCTGTTGCCGCTCTACCAATTGCGGGTCTATGTCGATACACCGGACGACGTGTGTTTCGAGCGTCGCCTGAAGCGCGATGTCGAGCAGCGCGGGCGCACTCCGGAATCTGTACGGCAGCAATACGAGGTGACAGTGCGTCCATCAGGCCTTCAGTTTGTCCGGCCGACAGCGCGGTCGGCAGACCTCTTGATCGACGGCACCGAGGCGCTGGACTGGAAGGTTGAGCAGGTGCTGGCGGCCATGGGTGTGCGCGGTTTGCGGCGCACTTCCGGATAGCACTTTCGCCGTACGTCGCGAGTCCCCCTGCCTCGATCCGAGCCCTCTACATGACCTTTGTCATACCCTCGCACCGCCCTCTACGCCAAAGGTGGTACAGCCATTGAAGAGAATTCAGAAGTATGCTCGGCGTGAGTGATGGAGTTGATTCCATTCACGCAAGATTCATTCGAGAACAACCCGCTTCTGGTACGCACTCGGTAGGTTGAAGACGATGAGCAGATGGTTAACCAACGCGAATGCTCAACTAGCCTCCTGGCTGCGCATGGGAATTACTCCGCAGCGGCTGGCCTTGACACTCGCGCTGGGGTTCGCCATCGGTTGCCTGCCTCTGGTCGGAATTCCTACTGCGTTGTGCGCTGTAGTCGCGGTTCGGTTCGGACTGAATGTCCCAGTGATTCAAGTTGCAAACTATGTCGCCATGCCATTCCAGCTGGCGCTGATTCTGCCGCTTTCGCGTTTCGGTGGCTGGATGTTCGGACACCGCCAAGCGATGGAAAGCAGCCTGGGACACGGCCCTCTGCAGACGATTTGGGTCTCGAGCAGCGTCGCAAGCCATGCCCTTGCCGCTTGGCTGGTCATTGCGGGGCCGATGGTGCTGTTCCTGACGCTGGCGCTGACACCGGTTTTGGAGCGCGTTCCGGCGTTGTCCGCAGAGAGCGCGGAGTAGGGCGCAACAAGATTTGAAGGTTTTGAGAGCTTATTTAAATTACAGAACGTTAGATCAAGCGGTGGCAGTTTAAAAGGGCTAGAGGCACTAATTTAGAGAGGAAGCCAGGGGGGCCCACTTCGGCAGGATAACCATCCACCGGGGTGGGCAATGGCTTCGATCTTCAGCGCGAATCAAACCACAGTCCATTTCACCAACCTAAGAGCAAAACCAGAGCTCCCGTGCTGCGGCATGCATCTTGCCAGGTCGCCGCTCCCTGCAGGTCGCGTCGACATTGCCGCTATGGCTCTGAGATATCAGCCCTGGTTTTGCGTCAACCGGCCTCGACGAGGCCGTATCTGCGCTGCCAGGCTTCTTTGAGCCGGGCCCAGACGCGGCTGCGTTCAGCCTCGGTGCCTTCCGGTGCTCTTCCCCTGTCGGGGCTCGGGTTGGCGAAGCGCTCGGCCTCCTGCTTGGCCAGATCGAGAAGCTGGCGATCGCGGACCAGATTGGCGACACGAAATTCGGGGAGCCCCGCCTGCCGGGTGCCGAAGAATTCCCCTGGGCCACGCATGGTCAGGTCCAGTTCCGCAAGCTCAAATCCGTCCTGTGTGCGCACCATGGCTTCGAGGCGCTCTTCTGCCTCCGGTGAAACACGATCGCCGGTGACAAGGATGCAATAGCTTTTGGCGGCGCCGCGGCCCACGCGCCCACGCAGCTGGTGCAGTTGCGCCAGGCCGAAGCGCTCAGCATGTTCCACGACCATTACAGTAGCGTTGGGAACGTCGACACCGACTTCGATGACCGTGGTCGCGACAAGCACGTCGATCTCGCCGCGTTGAAAACGGCGCATGATGACCTCTTTCTCGTCGGCATCGAGGCGGCCATGGAGCAGGCTGACACGCAGACCCGAGAGAGGACCGGTACGCAGCTTTTCATGCATCTCGACAGCAGACTTGAGCTGCTCCGCTGCCTTTTTCTTTTTAAGAGTGCTGCGGGAAGTAAGCGCTGCATCCGGGAACAGGCCGGCGGTGTTTCCCTTGCGAGCGCTGACCTTGCCAGCCGGCGCCGAGGCCTCGTTGCGGTTGGATTCGTCGTGCGAGAAGTCCAATTCGGGTTCGTCATCCCGCGCGCCTTCGATGACCGGATACACGATGTAAGCTTGTCTGCCCAGCCCGACCTGTTTGCGTACAAAGTCCCAAACCGCGGCGACGCGCTCGCCTTCAACGCGACGGGTCTCGATGGGCGTGCGGCCAGGCGGCAACTCGTCGAGGACACTCACGTCGAGGTCTCCATAAAGCGAGAGAGCCAGAGTGCGCGGAATCGGCGTCGCGGTCATCACCAGCACATCGGGCTCGGCCTGATTGGGCTTCTTCATCAGCTTGAAACGCTGCAGAACACCGAAGCGATGCTGTTCGTCGACAACGACAAGACCGAGCCGGTCGAACTCGACCTTCTCTTCGATCAGCGCGTGGGTCCCAATCACCAGCTGCGCCTCGCCACGATTGATGAGCCCGCGGGTCCGGCGCTTGCGATCGTCGTCGAGCGAGCCGGTGAGGAGAACCACACGATATTTGCGCGAAGAACGTTCAAGCAGCTTGCGCGCGGCAAGAAAATGCTGTGTGGCCAGGATCTCAGTGGGCGCCATGAGCGCCGCCTGATAGCCATTCTCAAGGGCGACGATCATCGCCTGCAGGGCAACGATCGTCTTGCCGGAACCGACATCGCCTTGCAGCAGACGGCGCATCGGACTCGGCTGACGCATATCGGCGACAATTTCGCCCAGAGTGCGTTTCTGCGCGGCCGTGGGATGAAACGGCAGCACTTCGCGGATGGCTTCGCGTACCTTGTCCGTGGTCGCAAAGCCGATGCCGGCACGTTCGCGCATGCGGCGGCGCTTGAGTTCCAGTCCCAATTCCAAAAAGAACAGCTCTTCAAAGATCAGGCGGCGATGCGGCGGTGTCCCGAAGGCTTGCAGCCGCGTCATCGGAGTACCCTCAGGCGGAAAGTGAACCTCGCGCAGGGCGGCTTCACGGTTCGGCATATCGAGGCGAGCAAGCATGGCCTGAGGCAGACACTCGGGTACGGCGCCCCGCATGCTTTCCAGCAACTCGAAGATGACGCGACGTTGCCAACGGGAAGCCAGCCTGCTGCCGCCCAGGGACTCGTAGACCGGGGTGATGCGGCCGACTTCGAGAAGACGCGTTTCGGCGTCATCACTGGCATCGGGCAGTAACTCCCACTGCGGTTGGATCATCTTGAAGTTGCTGGTCGAACGGGAAGGTTCGATCTTGCCGTAGACCGCGACCGTCTGCCCGGCGTGGAATTTGCCGTTGAGGTAGGTTCCGTAGAACCAGAGGCACTTGAGGGCGTGACGCCCCTGCCCGACGGTCAGTTCGAAGATCGGCATCCGGCGCGTCCGCAGCAGAGCCGCGCCACGCACCTCCGCGATAATGCTGGCGGTTTCTCCGGGCTTCAATTCGTCGAGACTGCGGGGGTTCTGGCGGTCTTCGTAGCGAAAAGGCAGATGGTAGAGCAGGTCCTCGGCGGTCTGGATGTTTTTGGCGGCGAGCAGTTCGGCGATGCGGGGGCCGACGCCGCGCACGTACATGACTGGGGTATCAAGACCGGGCACAGTTTGGATGCTATCGCACCCGATGGGCGGACAGTCTCAAGCCTCGGAGATTGCATTGCGCGCGCTACGAACTTCAGCGGCGAGTACGCTCAGAAGCTTGAGCGAAAGAGCCGGATTGTTGAGCATCAAGTCGGAAAACTGCTCGCGGCTGACGAACCCGAGCTCCGCGCCCTTGGCCGCCTTCGCGGTAAGCGAGTAGGGCCGGTTTCCGACAAATCCGGGCAGGCCAAGCAGCGCGCCCTCCGAGACTGGAACGCTGAGAAGCGGCTCGCCGGTGTGCGACGTCATGCTCAGCGTAGCCAACCCAGAGCGCAGGACGTAAAGCCCGGCTGGCATATCCCCTTGCATGAAGAGAACGCGATCCTCGTCGCAGACTACAGGAGTGGATCGCGGCACAAGCGCATCAAGGAGTTCTTTGTCGGCGACAAAAGCTGACGGATCGAGATTCACGCGGGCCTCCGTGCGCCTCAAGCGGGAAAAAGGGGGCTCATTGCTCCGCGGCGCAGCCTGTAAGGCAGACTACTCAGAGGGAGCCTCTCATCTTGTCAGCTTCACTTACTGTGATTTCGATCACAAGTCTGGGGACCCCGCCAGAGGCACCAGAAATTCGAGTCAAGCCTATGGCTTTGGAGCAGATGATGAAGGCGGTCCACAGGTGGGAACTGGGGTAGGCGTGCTGCTTGTTTTGGCGAACAGGAGATACTCCCCTTCCCAAGCCTTTTCGCGCATCACGACTGTCCATCCCGGCGTGCGCTGCAGCAGGTAAGCGATGGGTAGACCGCTGTCCTTCAACAGAGCGTGATCGACGCGATACTTGTCCATCAATTCGAACGAATCTTGACCCATCATGATGCTCCGGTAGTCCTTCATGACGCCCCCATGTTCGAAGCTGTCGAATCGGGAGTCAATGAAGCTCGGTTTGTTCTGGAAGGCCATGCGCCCGCCGACGTAGTCGAGATCCAGAGTGCGCCAGGAGGGTTGGATAGCAGCGATCTCGTTGATCGGGAACATCATATGCAGCATCTTGTCGAGGTCGGCCCGGGATGGAAACATGTAGAGCATGACGCCGAGCGCACCGACGGTCATGAGGCCGTTCATGACGGGAATGGTTTCGGCGTCGGACTCGCCCTTGCTTAGGCTGCGAGCCAAGTCACGCGCCAGCATGGGGCAGGTGAGCACGGCCGCCAGATAGCAGAAACGCACGTGGGCGACAGCGGCGTACCAGCCAATGAAGATGAAGACCATCTCGTAGACTTTCCACTTGCGCCCGCGGATGCAGTTGGCCACAACCATAGCCGCAATGGCCACCACGACGCCCTTGCCTTCCATCGTGGAGAGGTTGAGGGGCTGCCACTCGGCGATGGTGGCGACGCTCAGCTTCTGGTTCAACATCATGTCGAGCGGTTGCCACATCAAGTGCCACCCGTAGGGATTAAGAAGCAGGACCACGGCACTGACCCCAAACACGGCGAGAAACTGGTTGCGCTGGGCCGGCGTGAACGCCTTCTGCTCAAAGACCCCGACGTTCAGGCCGAAGCACCCACAGACGATGTAAGCGCCGAGCAGAACCATGCCCGAAAACCACATACCATGCAGATTGATCCAGAGGCAGAAGATCGGTGGAAGCAACCAGAGGAATTTTCTGTTGCCGCGATCGGCAGCTTCAAGGATGGCCAATTCAGCCGACATGGCAAAGTAGCCGAACTCGATCATGCGCGGACCGGAGTTCACGGTCATTAAGACAAAACCGATTGCAGCCGCCCACAGCGCTGCGTCCGCACTCCGTCCCATCCAGTACCCACGCCAATAGACGAAGAGCATGTTGGCCGCCAGGGCGAGCCAGGTGACGAGGTAAATGCCGCGCAGGCCAAAGGCCTGGTAGCTGAACCAGTAGGGGATCTCCGAGAGCCACTCCCAATTGATCCAGCGTTGGCCAACCACCGTGAAGGAGTAGGGATCGGTGTGAATGAAGTGATGCTGCGTGATCAGGATGCGTGCATTGGCAAGATGCCACCAGATGTCGGGGTCCACCAGAAAGGTCCGGGCGTAGTTCAGGGTGCCCGCCGCGACTAGGGGCAGCATGGCCAGGATGGCGATGTTCATCATGTGCCGGGAGTAGATCCGCATCCTGAGCGCAGAGGCTTCTGTTTTCCCACCAGGAGCGACGGATGGCTCCGCTGTGGTCGTGGCGTCCATAAGGATTACAGTAGCTGCGGGTTTACTGGTTTGGTAAGAGGACGACGCGGAAAACCCAATTGCGGAGCATCGATGGTAACGTTGGGAACCAAGACCATAGCTGCGCTTTGGGATTCGCAAGCGAGGGGGGGGAATGTCCCTTTTTGGGGACGTTCAGTTACCTCCGTGCTGCTTGGTTACACCGGCGGGGTATTGACCATTGAGTACCCGCAACCGAAAATCACGGACACGAGAGGCCCCTGCAGAAACCGCCTGAGCCGAAACGTTCGGGTGAGCCGTCTCTCAATAACTGGCAGACTTCAAAGGAGTTCTAGAGATTCATCCTCGTGAAACTGCCCTGAATCGCACCAGCTCGGGTTAGTGCGAAAGGAATCAAGAGAACGCCAACTTATGATCCGGATCGGCCTATCGTCGGAAGATCGTGCGCTGCAGACACTGCTCGCGTCCGCGCTGGGGAAGGAATTCCAGGTTGCCTTGGCGACAGGCGAACCGGACGTTCAACGCATCGTGGATGCGGGCGAGATCGACGTCGTCATGCTCGACCTGAACTCGAACAACGGGTCGATGAAAGAGCGCGTCGAGGCTTCACGACGGATCATCGCGCAACAGATTCCTACTGTTGTCATGGCAGATGACGGCTTGCGTGCGACGGCCGTGGAATTGGTCCGGTTGGGGGCATACGGGTATTGTCGCCGGCCGCCATCGATTCGCGAACTGAAGGCGATGCTTTGCCGGGCAAGCGAGAATTCCCTGCTCAAGCGCCAGCTGCAGCCGGCTCAACCGCGTGTCGACTCGGCCACCCACTGCGACCGTCTGATTGGTGCAAGTAGCGCCATTCGGCAGGTGTTTCAACTGGTGCACAAGGTTGCGAACCTGAACGCATCGGTGCTGGTGAGCGGCGAAAGCGGCACCGGCAAGGAACTGATCGCGCGCGCGATTCACAATCTCGGATCGCGGTCGTCGAAGCCGTTTGTCGCAGTCTCGTGCGGGGCGATTCCGGAGACGCTCATCGAAGCCGAATTGTTCGGCCATGAGAAAGGCGCCTTTACCGGCACGGTAGGGGCCCGCGAAGGATACTTCGAGCAGGCGCGCGACGGAACACTGTTCCTCGATGAGATCGGCGACCTGAGCCTGTACACACAGGTCAAGCTGCTCCGTGTTCTGCAGCAGATGGAGTTCAGCCGGCTGGGCAGCAGCAAGCTGATTCCGTTGAAAGCGCGACTGATTTTTGCCACGCACCAGGATCTGACCAAGCTGGTCGCCGAAGGAAAATTCCGGCAGGATCTCTTCTATCGCATCAACGTGATGCGAATTGTTTCGCCTGCTTTGGCCGATCACGCCGAAGATATTCCGCAGATTGCCAACCACTATCTCAAGCACTACTCCGATCTATTTCAGAAACCGATGCAGTCGATCGCTCCAGAGGCCATGGCCATCCTGCAGAGTTACCCGTGGCCAGGCAACGTGCGCGAGCTGGAAAACACAATCCAGCGGTCCATCATTCTGGCGCCCGGGATGACGATCCGCGTCGAGGATCTTCCGCTGACGATGCACACGGACAAGATTATCGATATCAGCGAGTACAACCCCGAGTGCACCTTCGAGCGGCAACTGCGCGACTACAAAGTGAAGCTGGCTATCGACGCGGTGCGCGAAAACAATGGCAATAAGACGCTGGCAGCTCGCAGCCTGGGAATCTCGCGTGCGTATCTGCATCGCCTGATCCGGCTTGCCGAACCCGATGTCACTTTCGACCAGGAAGACGGCTCGGCTTCGGCGTCGGCGTCGCCTGAGCGGACCTCCTAAATAACTCCCTTGGAACCTCCCTGGACCCCTCGAAGATTGGCGCGATTTGAACTGGTATAGTGCAGTCATCATGTTGCGGCGATTGGCGGTCCTGACTGCGCTGTTTGTGTCTCTGCACGCCGGTCCGGCAATCGCAGCCCAGGATACGACCGACGCGACGCCCACGCGACCCAAGCAGGCCGCCCCCGCCACCCCAAGTGCACAGAGTCCAGAAGGCCAGCAAAGTCCCGCAGCGGCAGACCAAAGCCAACCCACCAGTCAACCGCAGATCATCGTGAATCCGACGCCTCCGGCACCGCAAGAGTGGGGATGGCGCGAGCAGCTCACGTGGGGCTCGACCATTGTGCTGGCGGTGCTGGGTTACGTGGGCATCATGCTTGCTCTGCGCACGCTGAAGAATATCGATCGGCATCTTGTCGCGGGAAGTTCCACAACACAGGCTGCCATGGACAGTGCCAGCGCTGCGCTGGCACTTGCACAGGCGATCGCCAGTTCTGAGAGGCCGTGGATTGTCGTCACCGTCGAGCCATTCCTGACGATGGAAAACAGCTTCAAGGTGATGGCGTCGAATCGCGGCCGCAGCCCGGCGCGCATTGTGTCTTCCGTCGATCAGGTGAAGATCGTTGTGGATGAAAAGAGCTTGCCCGCTGAGCCTGAGTTCGACAAGGTGGAAGCAGGAGAGGAGCCGGAGCCGATTGTTCTTCTTCCCGGAGAAGCAACGGGCATCTGGGCGCTCAACCGCGGCGACCTGGCCTCGATCTGCACGAGTCCCGACGTGCTGAAGCGGGTGGAGCGCTGGCAGGAGACCCTGTTCCTCTACGGACGTATCCAGTACATGGAACTAACCGCGGTCGGCGACAAGGCGATGCACGAGACCTACTGGTGCTGCCGCTACATTCACGGGGAGAAGAGCAGCGCGCTGGTGATGGCAGGCTCGCCGGTTTACAACAAACACTCCTAAGCATCGCCTGGCTGCGGTTCCGAAACTAATTCTCTCGTTGCCGCGTAGTATGAAATCAGAGTCGCGTGCCCTTTGCGCGGACTCGGTTCGACAGTCTGTCCCGATTTGAGAGCCATGAATCTGCAGGTGCCTGGATGCCGGTTGTTGAACTCGCAGGGGTGACGAAGGCCTACGAGAGCAAAGTTGCCGTGCGCGATCTGAGCCTGTCGCTTGAAGCCGGCCAGATGTTCGGGCTGCTCGGGCCGAACGGCGCGGGCAAGACCAGCTCCATTCGCATGATGATGGGCATCACGCTGCCGGACTCAGGCCAGGTCAAACTCTTCGACCAGCCCTTTGAGCGCAAGAGTCTCGAACGCGTCGGCTATTTGCCGGAAGAGCGCGGCCTCTACAAGAAGATGAAGGTGCTGGAGCAGCTGGTCTTCTTTGGGGAGTTACACGGGCTTGACCGGCACGAAGCGCGCAAACGCGCAAAGGACTGGGCACAACGGCTGGAGATTGACGAGGCACTCGGCAAGAAAACCGAGGAGCTGTCGAAGGGCATGCAGCAAAAGATTCAGTTCATCGGATCGCTGCTCCACGATCCCGGTCTGATTGTGATGGATGAGCCGTTCAGCGGCCTGGACCCGGTGAACGCGAAGCTGCTGGAGAAGACCCTGCTCGAGTTGAAGGACCAGGGCAAGGCAATCGTCTTCTCCACGCACCGCATGGACCAGGTAGAGAAGCTGTGCGATTCGATCTGCCTCATCGACAAAGGCGAAGCCGTGCTTTCAGGGCGGATGCGCGAGATCAAGTCGCGCTACGAACGGAACCATGTGATCGTCGAATTCGAAGGCAATGCCGAGTTTTTGAACAGCCCGGAAATTGCCGAAGCGAAGAACTTCTCCGGGCACGCAGAGATCAAGTTGAAGCCGCATGGAGACGCACAGAAGTTGCTGCAGGAGGCGTCGGCTGCAGCGACGATCTACCGTTTCGAACTGGTCGAACCGTCGCTCGAGGAGATCTTCATCTGGACCGTGGGAGGCAAGGCAGATGCGTAATATGCTGCTGATCGCCCGCCGCGAGTATCTCGAACAGGTGCGCGGCAGGGCATTTCGGATGACCACCGTCGGTTTGCCCGGTGTGTTCGCTCTTGTGCTCGGAGTGGGCTATCTATCGAGCCTCGGGCTGGGCGCCAACCGGCACATGGCCGTCGTTGCGGCGAATCCTGCCCTGGCGAATCAGATTCGCGATCAGCTGGTTGGCGACAAAGAAGCCAAGGCGCGTGTCGACGTGATTACGCGGCCGACGCAACAGGTGCACGATGGACTCATTCGCGAGATCCAGACCGAACAGCTCGACGGCCTGATCTGGGTGGATGCGGAGCCGGGAATGATCCCGAGCGGCTCGTACATCTCTGCATCCTCGGGCGACTTCATCACCGCAGCACGGGTGAAGTCGGCGCTGACGCATGCGGTGCTCGATGAACGGCTGACAAGCAGCGGCATGAAGCAGGGAGATGCCGACACGCTCATCGACGGAGTCACCCTCGCTACGTTGCAGGTGAAGAAGGACGGCAGCCTGGTAAAGACCAATGCCGAGGCCTCCCTGTGGAAGGGCTACGTGATGGCCTTTCTGCTTTCGATGACCACGATGATCTACGGCATGAATGTCGCGCGTTCCATCATTCAGGAAAAGACTTCGCGCATTTTTGAAGTGATGCTGGCCATTGCCCGGCCGGGCGACCTTCTGGCAGGCAAGCTGCTCGGTGTGGGCGCGGTCGGCCTGACGCAAATCGCGATCTGGCTCATCGCCGGAGCCATCCTTCTCTTCTCGCCACTCGCCGCTGCGATCATGACCGGCGAGTTTGCGGTTCACTTCACCTGGACCGAAGCGATTCTCTTTCCGGTCTACTTCGTGCTCGGCTATCTGCTCTACAGTTCGCTGTTTGCTGGACTGGCGGCTACCTGCGAGACCGAGCAGGAACTGCAAATGTACATGCCGCTGGCCGCTGCGCCTACGTGGTTGAGCTTTGCGCTGATCCTGCTCATCATCAACGACTCGAATTCGGTGTGGTCCGTGGCTGCTTCGCTCTTTCCGCCGACCGCCCCGGTCATCATGTTTTTGCGGATGGCGTCGGAGATTCCGCCACTGTGGCAGCTTGCGGCCTCAATCGGCCTTCTGATGCTGAGCATCTGGGGCGTGCTCTGGTTCGCCACCCGCCTCTATCGCGTCGGTATTCTCATGTATGGCAAGCGGGCCACCCTGCCGGAGCTGATGCGCTGGATTCGCTACAGCTAGGCGGCAGGCACTTGCCGCGTCCGCATCAGCTTCCGATCCTCACCCGATGGACCCCGCTAAAATCGGAAGAGTGACTGCGGAAGAAAGCCCTCAATTCACGATCGGTCAACGCATCGTGCTCGCCCTTGTTCCGCGCATCGTGTGGGCTCTGCTTTCGATCGTGGGGCGCACCTGGCGGTTCGAAGTGATCGCCGAAGATGGCGTGGTCCCGGTGCGCGAGGGTCAGAAGGCTGGCCCGGAGATCTATTGCTTCTGGCATCAATGCGTGCTGCCCTGCGCGTTCTACTTTCGCGGATCGGGGGCGGTCATTCTCATCAGCCGGAGCTTCGATGGAGAGCTGATCACACGTATCCTGCGCCTCTTTGGCTTCGATGCGGTGCGCGGATCGAGTTCGCGGGGAGCTCGTGAAGGACTGCTGGGCCTTGCCGATGTGATCGAGTCCGGTCGCACGGCGATCTTCACCGCGGATGGACCACGCGGGCCGATCTATCAGACAAAAATGGGCCCGATCAAGCTGGCACAGAGGACGGGCGCGCCGATCGGAGCCTTTCATCTCGAACCCAAGCGCGCTCGGAGGATCAATTCGTGGGACCGGTTTCTTGTGCCCCTGCCCTTCACACGGATCTGCGTGAGCTGGGCGCAGTGGACACGGGTTCCCGCCGACTTCGAGACTGAGCGATTCGAGACGAAACGCGAAGAACTGAATGCGGCGATCGAACGCGCACGTCTGCGTTCCTACACGTATCTGGGAAAGGCTACGCAGTGAGCCGCCAGGACGACGATCTGCGGGTCACGGATTTCGACTTTGAACTTCCTCCCGAACTCATCGCCCAACATCCGCCGGCGGAGCGCGGCACGAGCCGAATGCTGGTCGTGGATCGCAGCTCAGGAAGCTTGCGCGATGCGCAGTTCAGCGAATTCCCTTCCCTGCTGGGCCCCGGCGATCTGCTGGTGCTGAACGACAGCCGCGTCATTCCAGCGCGGCTCTACGCCCGCCGCACACTGCGGCGCGAGCGAGAGAAGCCGACAGGGAGAATCGAAGTGATGCTCACCGAGCCCGCTGGCGAGAACGAATGGCGAGCTTTGGTGCGCCCGGGCCGGAAGATCGCGATCGGCGAACGGCTGGTGTTCCCTGCCCCCGATGGTTCGATGGCGCTGGAAGCCGAGGTTCTGGAACGGGGAGAGTTTGGCGAACGTTTGCTCCGCTTTGCACCCGTCGACGACTTTTTCGGCACCCTTGATCGCATCGGGCACATTCCCCTGCCGCCCTACATTCACCGCGACGATCGGGGAGAAGATCGCGAGCGTTATCAGACGGTGTTTGCCCACGAGCGAGGATCGGTCGCGGCACCCACCGCGGGCCTCCACTTCACGCAGGCAATGCTCGAAGCGATTCGCGCGCGGGGAGTAGAGATTGCCCGCATCACGCTTCACGTGGGGCTGGGGACTTTCGCGCCCCTGAGGGTCGAGCGAGTCGCCGACGTTCGGTTGCACTCGGAACACTACTGGATTGCGCCGGCAACGGCAGACGCAGTCAACAGGGCGAAGCTTGAAGGCCGGCGGGTCATTGCGGTGGGGACCACGGTGGTCCGGACTCTGGAAGCTGCCGGTAGGCGCTCGTTAGAGGGAATTCTGGAGCCCCATGCGGGCCTAACCGATATCTTTATTCAGCCGGGATTCGACTTTCGTGTGGTCAACGCGCTGTTAACAAACTTCCATCTGCCCCAGTCCAGCCTGCTCATCCTGGTGAGTGCCTTTGCCGGTCGCGAGTCCACGCGCGCCGCGTATGAACACGCAGTCAAGGATCGATATCGGTTTTTCAGTTATGGCGACTGTATGTTCCTGACCTAAGTAACGTATTCGCTCTGGTTCCTCACAACCGTGGGCTTCGCCGATAGGGGCTCGCACGGACCGGCAAGTGCAGCATTCCGACGGAGGGACTGGGAGAAGGACTCTCTGGCGACACCAGCGTCTCGAAAGAGGGAGACCGACTAACTCGGGTGTTCGGACGAGTTAGCGACGAGTTTTTACTCGAAAGACACAATTCCAAAGAGACAAAGAGTGTAACCGCACTGCTTCACTAGGCCGGAATTTCCGTATACAAGCGTGTACACCAAATCGCGGGCACTTCGGTGTATCGCGTTGAATTAATACGCCTTGACTTATCATAATTTGGAGTGACAATTGCAGTTATAGCGAAGCATTCCGTATGCATAGCTGGGAATGAGGGGGTCTGGGTTGCACTCGATCGCATGGTGGCCGACTGTTCTCGTTCTGGCTGTGTCGACCTTCACCGATTTGCGCAGCCGCCGCATTCCGAACTGGCTGGTGCTGCCTTTTTTGGTGATTGGACTGATGGTCTCGTTCGTTCCAAAAAGCTGGCACGGAATCGGAATCGTGCAGAGCCTGGAAGGAATGGGACTGGGGTTGTTTTTATTTGGGATCCTGGCATTCATGGGCGGGATGGGCATGGGAGATGTGAAACTCTGCGCAGCGATTGGGGCGTGGATCGGTCCAAAACAGTTGTTTGTTGCACTCGTGTTGACAGGAATCGTCGGCGGGATCATGGCCGTGATTTGGGCGATCGCCGGCGGATTCCTGGGAGAACTTTTTACAGGAACGAGCGATTTACTCTTTCGGCGGAGGAAAGGTGAACAGAGCGCAGAGAACCCACACACTCTGGCCAATCCGCTCGCGCGGAAGATGCCCTATGCGCCGGCTATAGCCATCGGAACACTTATTTCGTTCTTTGCCTTTGCGGGTTGAGACAATAGAGATGAAGAGTCGAGGAAGAAGTAGAACCCAGATCAACGCCGCAATTCGCGAGGAGTCCAGAGACCGGTAATGCAGAATCACTTCGAAGATTTAGAGGCGGCAGGCACGGGCGCAGGCGATTTGTCGATCGCTCTGATCGGCCCGAACGAAAATCGCCGCAGGATCGTTGCCAACGCGCTGGCTGGATCGGGCAGTTCGATGGTGCGCGAGTTCCCGTCCTATCCCAACAAGACGACCGACGTTCCGCGCTTGATGGAACAGAATTTCGACGTATTCATCATCGATTTGGATGGAGATCAGCGCGCCGCACTCGAACTGGTTGAGGAGATCGCAGCCAACTCTGCCCTCACGGTGATGGTCTTCTCGATGAACAACGATCCCAACCTGCTGATGAGCTGCATGCGCGCCGGAGCGCGCGAGTTTCTTTCGCAGCCGGTGGCGCTGGGCCAGTTGAACGACGCGCTTTCGAGAGCGTCGGCGAGACGCCCGATGGCGCGGCCTTCGAATAAACCGGGCGGAAAGGTGCTGGTCTTTCTAGGTGGTAAGGGTGGGTCCGGCGTCACGACGGTGGCATGCAATTTTGCCGTCTCGATGGTGCAGGAGTGCCAGCAAAGCACGGTCCTGATCGATCTCGATCTGCCGCTCGGCGACGCAGCTCTGAATCTCGGAATTGCACCTCAGTTCTCGACCGTCGACGCCTTGCAGAACTATACGCGCCTCGATCAGAACTTTTTTGCCAAGCTGCTGACCAAGCACAGTTCCGGGCTGTTTGTGCTCGCGGCGCCGGGGAAGTTTCCTCAGGTGGAAGTCAGCAATGAAGCGATGGAGAGACTGGTCTCGGTGGCGCGTGCTTCGTATGACTTTGTCATAGTGGATGCCGGATCGCGCTTTGATTTGAGCGGCACAACGCTCGTGGACCAGGCGGACACGGTTTACCTGGTGATGCAGGCCGGCATTCCCGAGCTGCGCAATTCGCACCGCGTGATCTCCGAGTATTTCAAGACCGGCAACTCGAATCTCGAAATCGTTCTGAACCGCTTCATGCCCCGCTCCGGCGGCGTGGACGAGGAACATATCTCGAAGGCCCTGACACGGCCGGTGCAGTGGAAGATCCCCAGTGACTACGTGACCGTTCGGCGCATGCAAAACGAAGCGACGCCGTTGGCTCTGGAAGACTCAATGATCGCGCGCGCGATCCAGGATATGGCAAGAACGGCCTGCGGAATGCCTGCAAAGCCAGAAAAGAAGAAGGGCTTCAGCTTGTTTGGTTAGACACGGGCCGGAAAGATCCCCGTTGATTGGAAGGTTAGAGAGTGGAACATCTAAATTTGGAGAACTTTAAATCGGAGGTGCACCGCACCTTGATCTCCAAGCTGGACCTGGAGAAGCTGTCGCGCGTGAATTCGAATCAGGCGCGCCAGGCGGTGTCGAGCATTATCACCGAGATCATCACCGACCGTCGCGTGCCGCTGAGTTTCGACGAGCAGGAAAAGATCCAGACCGATCTTCTGGATGAGGTCTTCGGTCTTGGTCCGCTGGAGCCGCTGCTCAAGGACCAGAAGATCTCGGATATTCTCGTCAACGACAAGGACCATGTCTTTATCGAGCGTGGAGGCCTCCTGACGAGAGCGGATGCGTCTTTCCGCGACGACCGTCATCTGTTGCAAATCATCGATCGCATCGTTTCGCGCGTAGGCCGTCGCGTCGATGAATCGTCCCCGATGGTCGATGCCCGTCTTCCCGACGGCTCGCGCGTGAACGCGATCATTCCGCCGCTGGCTCTCGACGGACCCTCGCTTTCGATCCGCCGGTTTGGAACCGGGCCTCTCGCTGCGAATCAGCTCGTCCAGTTGAAGAGTATCTCGGCTGAGATGATGGAGCTGCTTTCGTCGGCCGTACGCGCCCGCTTGAGCATTCTTATCTCCGGTGGCACCGGCGCCGGAAAAACTACATTTCTCAACATCCTGTCGCAATACATTCCCCAGAACGAGCGCATCATCACCATTGAGGACGCCGCCGAATTGCAGCTGGCGCAGGAAAACATCGTGCGCCTTGAAACGCGTCCGCCCAACGTTGAGGGCCAGGGCGCCATCCGGCAGCGGCAACTGCTCATCAACTGTCTTCGTATGCGTCCCGACCGCATCGTCATCGGCGAGTGCCGTGGTGAGGAAGCGTTCGACATGCTCCAGGCCATGAACACCGGTCACGAGGGATCGATGACCACGGTGCACGCCAACACCGCGCGCGACGCTCTGGGCCGCCTCGAATCGATGGTGGCCATGACCAACCTGAACCTGCCCGAGAAGACCGTGCGCCAGCAGATCTCGTCGGCAATCACGATCGTGATCCAGTGCACGCGCCTGAGCGATGGATCGCGCAAGTGTGTCAGCATTCACGAAGTCACCGGCATGGAAGAGAACGTGATCTCGATGCAGGAGATCTTCTCGTTCCAGAAGAAGGGCATCGGACCCAATGGAAAGGTGCTGGGCGTGTTCAAACCCAGCGGCATCCGTCCTCGATTCCTGGAGCAACTTCGGACCGCGGGTATCTTCCTGCCGCCGAGCCTGTTCGAACGGGTTACCGAGGTTAATTAACAGAAAGGAGGTCAGCGATGGGTCTTATTGCAGTCATCGTGTTCATTGCCGTCTTTATCGTCGTAGCGTTGTTGTTTGCCGCGACGGGGACAGGCTCCGCGAAGCAGGATCGGGAGATGCTGGCGCGACTGGACTCGGCGCTTGCACTCGGCAAGTCGAAGTCGGACATGTCGGACCTGCTGATCGATGTCCGCAAGAACGAGTTGCTCAGTACGATCCCCTGGATCGACAAGGCTCTCCGGAAGGTCGAACTCACGCCGAGGCTGCGCCGGCTTCTCTACCAGGCCGACCTGAAGTGGACGGTTGGCGGACTTCTGATGATGTGCTTTGTAGCCTTCATCCTTCCCGGCTATCTGGTCTATCTCCGCACCGGCAACATCCTCTTTGCGGTCGGGATAGGCTTGGCATTCGGATTTGGTCCGATCGGTTGGGTCATGTTCAAGCGCGACAGGCGCATGAACAAGTTCGAAGAGGGGCTGCCGGAAGCTCTCGATCTGATCTGCAGCGCGCTGCGCGTTGGACACAGTTTGAACTCTGCACTGGGCCTTGTGACGCGGGAGTGCCCGGACCCGGTTGGAACCGAGTTCCGGGTGTGCTTTGACGAACAGAACTATGGGCTTGAGTTGAAGACGGCACTTGAAAACCTCACCAATCGCGTGCCCGTCCAGGATCTTCGCATTGTCGTGACGGGAATTCTGATTCAGAAGGAAAGCGGCGGCAATCTGGCCGAGGTACTGGAAAAGGCGGCGGAAGTCATTCGCGAGCGCTTCCGGTTGAAGCGCCAAGTGATGACGCATACCGCGCAGGGACGCCTCACCGGGATCATTCTCACGCTTCTGCCCGTGGTCCTGGGGTGTGCTTTGTACTTCGTCAATCCACAGATGATGAGCCTGCTGTGGACACGCGAGATCGGAATCAAGCTTCTCTATGCTGCCGGTGGCATGATCGTGGTCGGCGGCCTCATCATTCGCAAAATTGTCAACATGGACGTGTAAAGGGGAATTATGGGAGTTGCGATAGCTGCGTTTATAGCCGTATTCCTGCTGGTGTTGAGCGGCGGACTCCTGATCTTCTATCGCGAGACCATTCAAGCGCGTATCTCGTCTGCGATCAACCCGACGGTCAGGCAGCAGAAGACGCTGAAGACGACCATCATGGACACCCGCGACGTGCTCGAAGGTGTCGTCGAGCGCTTCGAAAAGGTGATCCCCAAAAGCGCCGAAGAGGTCTCCGTCGTTCAGCAGCGGCTCATCCGTGCCGGTTTCCGCGAAGATTCGGCCCTCAAGATCTTTTACGGCGCCAAGGTCATTACGCCCCTTGTCCTGATGCTGATCGCCGCGGTGACAGGCTTCGCCAGGCAGAACCCATTTTTTATCTACATCGCGTGCGCAGGCTTCGGATTTCTGGCGCCGGACTTTTGGCTTGGACGGCAGATTTCGAACCGGCAGACCAAGATTCGGCGCGGACTGCCCGATGTGCTCGACATGTTGGTCATTTGCGTCGAGGCCGGCCTCAGTCTGGACCAGGCCACAGCCCGGACCGCTCAGGAACTGCATCATGCTCAGCCGGTGATGAGCGATGAGCTCGGCGTGGTCGCTTTGGAACAACGCGCCGGAAGCGTTCGCGCGGAAGCCTGGAAGCATCTGGCCGACCGTACCGGGTTGGATATCATCCGCAATCTTGTCTCCATGCTCGTTCAGTCGGAACAGTTTGGCACGAGCATCGCCAAGACGCTGAGAGTTCACTCTGACACGCTGAGAACAAAACGCGTGCAGGAAATCGAAGAGAAGGCAGCAAAGTTGTCGGTTAAGCTTCTCTTCCCGCTTGTACTATTTATCTTCCCCTCTCTGTTTGTTGTGGTTCTCGGCCCCGCCGTGATTCTTATGGCGGATTCGTTCAAATCACTGTTCGGCCATTAAACGAAGGGGGAATCGACAATGGACAGCGCACTTATCGTCCGGGTAGTTGCCGGCGTGCTTTTCGTTCTGGTTCTGGGCATTCTTGTTCAGCGCCGCCGCACCCGGGTAAAGTAACCGGCATTCCAAGAATGGCGCCGTGGCAACCTGCAGTGCCTCCCACGGTCAGTAAGAAAGCAGATCGCAGTCTGGAAAGGGGATAACGGAATGGACACTACGACAATCGTTCGGGTAGTTGCCGGCGTGCTCTTTGTTCTCGTGTTGGTGATTCTGATCCAGCGGCGTCGGACCCGGGTCAAGTAATCTACGGTTCATTTGAGCTCAGGCGGGGGCGATCGATCTCTCCGCCTGAGACGTTTAGGCAAACTCGCGAAAGGAGATAAGAAGATGGACACAGCGACAATCATTCGGGTGGTAGCAGGCGTTCTCTTTGTTCTGGTACTGGTGATCTTGATTCAGCGACGCCGCACACGCGTCAAGTAACAGGCAAATAACAAAAGCGAGATGGACCGGAAATGCAGCGCGGCGCTTGTGCCGCTCGCATCCGCGAGTCGGTGCTGCTTACTCTGGAGACGGCGCCGGTTGAATCCTTTCATCGAAGAAAATGTCCGGGCCTTTCAATAGAACCAGTGGTTATTACCATCGTTGTTTGAAGTTGTTCACGGAGATCTGAATCTAGCTGGACGCTAAACGCCCTGCGGTCTCGCGGAAAGGGTGAGAACACTATGGAAATACAAAAATACTGTGTATACAACCAGACGCGCGAGAGTTTTCTCAGTTTAGGCGTGACTGTAGCCGATGCTACGGCTGAAGATATCCAGGACTTAGTCGATCGAGTTAGTGTAAAGCCCGACAGCGGCGTATGGGTCGCTCCTTACCGGGGAACGCTTGCTGTGCGCAGTCATTCCCCAGTCGACCTGGTTTATCTGGATAGTGATTATCGAGTCATCCAGGAGATCGAGTCTTTTCTGGCTTCCTCGGCCGAAACCCTGCGCGACGAAGCCGCAAGCGTTCTCATTCTCCCGGCGCACACAATCTACTCTTCGCAGACACAACCGGGCGACCAGATGGTGATCTGCATTGCCGATGAGATGGAGCGGCGTCTGGAAAGGCTCTCAGGCTCATTTGCCCAGCTGTCGAGTGCTCAGGCTTTCGTCTATCCAAAGGAGAAGCAACCCGGGAACGGCACCTCTGCCCCCGCCCCAATGCCTATCCGCACGGAGAATAAACAAGCTATATCGAAGGGGACAGAGACTATGGAGAATGGCGGGGCGAAAACCGGCAAGAGAGGGTCTCTTTTGAGCTGGATCCAGAACTGGCTGTCGACGTCATCCGACCGCAGGCGTGCGCCTCGCCAACCGCTGCCGGGACTGGTGGCTTACTATTGGACGGGCAGCACGCCGCGCGCCTACCGAATTGCCGATATCAGCTCAAGCGGATTCTACGTGCTCACGGAAGAACGCTGGTTCCCAGGAACGATGGTCCTGATGACGCTTCAGAGGACAGATCGAAATGGGAGGAACCTCGACGATTCGGTCGCAGTGCAATCCAGAGTCGTTCGCTGGGGCAGTGATGGCCTCGGCCTCGCCTATGTCCTCTCCAAGGCGGTCGATGCCCATAGCGGAGAGTCTCTACGCGAAAACGGAGCCGATCGGAAGACCCTCGAGCGCTTTCTTGAGAGGCTGAAAGGCGACGCCGCAGAGTTACGCGTCGCAGGGCGATAGCGTCGACGGAGGTGTGCATCTACACTTTGCGCACATTCGCGACCGAACGACCCTAAAATCGGGTATCCGTTCAAAGCATGTCCCGCTAGTCTGCATCTTCCGGAATAATCAACAGAACCTCGACCTTCGCGAGCTGGCCGTTGTGCTTGGCTGGACGGAACTTCCACTGCTCGAGCGCTTGCAGCAGCAGCTTCGTCTGGGTGAACTCGGAAGGAAATACGAGCGCCAGCGATTCAAAGTGCCCACTTTCGTTCACAAATCCGTGAACCATTAGCGCATCCGCATTGACGTTGGCGGGGCTGTTGCTCGGTCGGACAATATAAGTCGGCCACGGAGCGTCGATGTGATTGGGATTGCCCGCACTGGCAGTCTCTACTTTCGGCGGGAGCGAGTATTGCAGAATCCAGCTTCTCGAGAGGCCGACATGCAGGTAAACGGAATATACAAGCCGCCCGCCCCAGAGACGAGAGGTCTCTGGAAACTCATCGGCCAGCGTCGATCCCACAACCACCACGCCATACGTGCCGTTCTGGGGTAGAGTCATGCGGGTGTATGTTGGCTCGGTTCCCTGCCCTCCGCCTCCCCCCGAGCCGCCGGTGCCGCTTGCCTTGCCCGAGTTTCCTCCGTTGGCAGTGCCGTTCCCGTTGCGTGCACCTGCCGGCCCGGGAGTGGTGCCGGCCGCTCCCTGGCTGAGTTGAACTCCTTTGTCGGCTCCAGTGCTGTTCTGTTCGCCCTTGCCCGACTGGGAGGAATTACCCGCTTTGCCGGGTCTCATCGCGCCGGTCTCACTGCCTGCTCCAGTTTGATTGACCGCAGGTAGCGCGATCGTTCCCTTGGCCATCTCCTGGTCGGAGATAGACAGCATGGCCGCTGAACTGGCCTGAAGGGACGACTTCGAGGAAGACTCGGGCAACAAGTCGCCGAGCGTAGCCCCGGAAACGACCACGGGCGAAGCACTGCTTGGACTCGGCATCGGCAGCCGCGATTCAAAGGGGGTCGATGTGATCGGCACATCGGAGATATGCGTCTCAGCTGTCGGCCGAGTCAGCACCGGGCGGGTGTTGTTGATCGCAAGTTTCTGGGGCTGGGGCGGAGCAATGAGCTGCAGTTTTGGCCGCTGCGCCGACCACAGCAGCAGAGAGGGAAGCTTCGCCTTGCTGATGAGTTGATTCGGAGGAATATCCGGCTGCACGATCGTATGCTCGGCGACGTGCAGCTTTGGCACCTGAAGAGGGCTCGAAGTCGGAGCGGCGGGCATGTCATGTGCCGCCTGCGTGCGGGCCGTTGAGTTCTGCCCGGGATACATACCGCTATTTGCCGAATTCTGCCGCCGCACTGGATCCGGCAGCTCGATGTCCACCTCACGCATGGTGTAGCGGTCCGCTGCAGCTCGGATATTGATGCGCGGGGCGAAAATAAACCCGTACGCGATCAATCCGACCACGACAACGTGCGTTACCCCAGAAACCACGAAGGAGACAGGCTTCTGATGGGTCGTGGGCGGTACCGCAAAAAGTGAAATCGGCTGGGAAGTCCCCATAGAGGGATCGAATTCCTCTCCAACGTGGTTGTTCCTACTTTACATGGACCTAGTCTCTTTGTGAGCAAGGGCAATTCTGGACAACGATGCCTTTTGTTACCTACGTTCAAAGAGCCCTGGCACCTCGTTCCGGACATCAGGCCCGATCGCTTTCTGTCCGGAAGGCCAGAGACTGAGCTGCCGCTTGTCGCGCAAAATGACTCGAGGCTCGTTCACCGTTCTGTGGTTGCGACGTGCGAGTTAGGCGCGCGCCGATGGACTGCCTTAAGCATCCGCGCATCCGAAAGTAACTAGACAGGGTTATTGCTCTTGCTCATAGTAGTTGCAAGATCAGACTCAGATAACTTGGGTCAGGACCAGTGACTCGTCGAGCGTAGGCAGCGTTCAGCGACGCCTGCGGACAACGAGTTAGGGACGACACAGTTGCCGGATGAGGGGCTCCAGACATAAAGGGATGATGAGAATCGAGTGGTTTTCGTTCGATGAAATGCGCAGTGACAGCACGGGTACTATAGGCTTACAGGTTCTTTTTTTTGTTGACGAAGCGCTCGCGCAGTGATGCTATACTTCATCGTCATTAATCCTATTTGGAGTCCAACCAAGGGATTCTCTAACTCGACGGAGTGACCGTCGTTTCTTATCGCGCTCGCATAATGCCGGAGATACGGCCGATGACAACCATAAAGTGGACGAAGACAGGAACCTCTGAATGAACCGAAGACTATTGATCATCCTCCTCAGCGCGCTCGTGATTGCCCTGATCAGCACATACGTCGTTGTGCGCATGGTCGGCGCGCGGATAAATGTCGCCAAGCCGCAAGCCACAACGAGCGTTGTGGCTGCCGCCAAAGACCTCAAGATCGGGATGATCCTCGCTCCGGCTGATCTGACCAGCGTCCAGGTTGTGGGTCAGGTTCCACAGGGAGCCATCCTGGATAAGAAGAATGCGATCGGACGCGGGGTTGTTGCGAATATTTATTCGGGTGAAGCGATTCTCGATAGCCGTCTGGCTCCACTCGGTTCGGGCGGCGGCTTGGCAGCCACCATTAAGGAAGGCATGCGCGCCTGCGCCATCAAAGTCGACGAAGTGGTGGGTGTCGCCGGCTTCGTGACCCCAGGCATGCGGGTCGACGTGCTGGTTTCCGGTGTGCCCCCGAACTCGAGCGGCAATCAGGAAACACAAACCAGAACGCTGCTGCAGAACATCGAAGTCCTCTCGGCTGGTCAGGACATTCAGAAGGACGCCGAAGGCAAACCGCAGTCGGTCCAGGTGGTCAACCTGCTGGTTACACCGCAAGACGCGCAGATCCTGGCGTTGGCTAGCAATCAAATGAAGATTCAACTTGTGCTGCGGAATCCCCTGGATACGTCGACGGTGACGGTTCCGGATACAGCGATGACCAATCTATTTGGTTCACCGAAACCGCCGCCCAAGGCAACAACCGCGAGCGGGCCGAGGAAACCCAAAGCAGCTGCACCGCCGCCGTTCACGATTACGGTTCTGAATGGGACCGCTAAATCCGAAGAGAAATTTGTTACACCCGGGGGGCAACAGTGAAGGTGAGAACCGGCGCAAGCCTAGTTTGCTTTAGCTTATCGGTATTATTCCCATCCGCCCCCGCGGTGCTCTCCGGTCAGGCGTTGGCCGAAGCAGCCCAGGCCACGGCCCCTGCGGCGCAAACCTCATCGCAGCCGAATTCGAATCCAGCGGCACC
Organism: uncultured Acidobacteriaceae bacterium; assembly: GCA_963778705.1. Lineage (GTDB taxonomy): Bacteria > Acidobacteriota > Terriglobia > Terriglobales > Acidobacteriaceae > Telmatobacter. Next base: position 172,803 of record CAVZVM010000004.1, on the reverse strand, counting down.
CTCTGCAGCTTCGGCGGCAAGTGTGCAGACCCTCATGCAGCCGGCAGCTCCATCGACTCAGGACGCAGCGAATGATCTATCGGTGACGGTGGGCAAGTCTGTTGTTCTCGATCTGGCGCGGCCCATTACCCGGATTGTGGTCGGACTTGGTGATTTTGCCGAAGCAACGGCCGTCAGCCCGACTCAGGTTCTCGTGAACGGCAAGACCGCTGGCGAGACAACGCTCATCCTGTGGGACACGGGCGGTGGCCGACAGTTCTTCAACGTCACCGTACGCGCGAGCACCTTTGCTTCGCACGACCAGCTTGAGACGGTGCGGCGTCAATTAAGAGCCGAGCTGCCTGGCCAGGATCTGAGCGTGACTACGGAGGGCGGCAACGTCTATCTGCGCGGAACGGTCAACGATCTCAACAGTTCCAGCCGCGCAGTTCTGATCGCTGCGACGGCTGGGAAAGTTGTCAATCTTCTGAACGTCAAAGTGCCTGCCCCCGAGAGGCAGATTCTTCTGAAAGTGCGCTTTGCCAGCATCGATCGCACGAAAGAGAAGCAACTGGGCATCAACGTCTTCAGCACGGGACTTGGCAATACGATAGGCGCCGAAACCACTGGGCAATTCGCGGCGCCTACAGTGACTCCCATTGTCGGCGGTCCCGCTACCCTCTCGCTCACAAATCAACTCAACCTGTTTGCGTTCTACCCCGGGCTCAATCTCGGCGCAGTCATCGAAGCGATGGAACAGCGGGGACTGACTGAATCGCTTGCCGAACCCAATATCTTGGTCGAGAACGGCAAGCAAGGCAGCTTCCTTGCCGGCGGAGAGTACCCCTTCCCCATGGTCCAGGGTGGGGGCTCAGGCGGCACTGCCATAACCATCGCCTTTAAGGAATACGGCGTCCGGCTGAACTTTATCCCCACGATTACGCCGCGCGGTACGATCCGCCTGCAGGTCTCCCCGGAGGTAAGCGCGCTGGACTTTGGTGACGCGGTTTCAATCTCAGGATTTGTGGAGCCGGCGATTACTGTGCGTCGGGTGAAGACTGAGGTCGAACTCGCAGACCGCCAGAGCTTCGCCATCGGCGGCTTGCTGAACAATACCGAAAGCGAGACGTTTCAAAAGATCCCCTTCCTGGGCGACATTCCGATTCTTGGCAAGTTTTTCCAGAGCATGCAGCGCACAAAGAACAATAACGAGCTCATTGTCATTGTGACTCCCGAGATCGTCGCTCCTGTGCCGGCCGGAACCGAGATCGCGCTCCCAAAACGCACTCAGCCCTTCCTGCCCCCAAACTCAAATACTCCGATGCACACGCCGGATGAGGCAATCGAGCAGCAAAAGGCTGCTCCCGATACGATACCCGTGGAACAACTCATCGAAAGCTTGAAACCAGAGACGCCGCTTTCGGATAGCAGCAGCGGTGGCGGCGGCTACGGCTCGTCTGGCGGCATGAGTTCGAGTGGAGGATCCACTGGATCGTCACCGCAATAAACCACGTGGGAGTTTCTGTTGGAACCGCGATTGGCCTCGTCCGCAGGACGAGGCCAGTCTGTCAGTGTCAGGCTACTGCAAGCCGGCCGCACTCGATCTCGCTTGGACATGAGATGAACAGCCAAGCACATCACGGCAGGATCCCCTACGGTGGCGCGAAACCCTCTCCTGCCCCGAGAGCATTCACCCCATGAGCGCTGCCCATCGACTGGCAAAGCGGCTTTTCAAGGCGCTCTCTTCTCCCAATCCCGCCAGGCCCAGTGCAAGATTTAGAGTTGTCGACGTCTCACGTAACACGGAGCTCGCTTCAAATGTGGAGTTAGCCGACACCAGCGCCAGGCGCTCCAAAGGCCTACTGGGCCGCAGTGGACTCGGCGCTGGAGAAGGGCTGTGGATCGTCCCCTGCGAGTCCGTCCACACCTTCGGCATGCGCTTTGCAATCGACCTGGTGTACTTGGACCGGCAGAACCGAATCCGAAAGATCCGAAGAAACGTGGTTCCCTGGCGCATGTCTGCTTGCCTTACAGCGCACTCGGTGATTGAGCTGCCGTCAGGAGCCATTCAAGAACAAAATGTTCAGAGGGGTGACCAGATCGAGTTCTTTCCAATCGGTCTTTAAGCGATCTAACACCGCAAGTTCAATCTGAGTCTCAAGAGCATTCCTCTAAAGCTATGGCCATTGCTTTAATAAAGCGGGTGCACTAACGGTTTTGGTGTGCTCGAATTCTGGAGTGGCCATCCACGACGAGACTCGCACGAAATGAATTGCATTTTCATCCGAGGGGATGCATATTTTCAACGGGTTCTGACGGCATCCCACTTTTGTGTGATGTATACGAGCGCAGGAATCACCTCCGCGAGTGTATACTTTTGTATACATTACGCATCCCTTAACCTTGCGTAAGTTGTTGATTTTTAATCTATACCAAGTACCGATATCGAATGGCAATGTAGTTGCTGTGGGGTAGGTAGGCCAGCGTGTCGCTGGAATACAATCCATGCTTAGGGAGAGACGGAAATGAAAGAGATGATGCTCAAGATGTATGTGAAGCTTCAGGCCCTGATGGCTCGTGAAGAAGGTCAGGATCTGGTGGAATATGCCCTTGTCGTGGCTCTGATTGCTTTTGGCGCCGTGGCTGCGATGAAGGGTCTGTCGACCGAAATCAATACTGCTTTCAACGTGATCAGCAGCGATCTCGGTACAGCGATTTAGTCCTGTTCTCCCGGCCCAGTATCCGGGAGAGTTCGATTGCATATCTTAAGAGACTAAGGTGAAGTTATTGTTCCCCAAACGATAGATCTACATCGGCACTCTCTTGGGACAGGCAAACAGGAAAGCGTTCTATTAAAGCAGCGGCACCGAGCCTTAATCGCACCTGTCGGATTCGCATCGAGGATGGATTTCTCGATGGAAATGGCAGCAGCTTGAATGAGCTGGGCAGTCTTGGAACCGGGCCGGAATGGTCTAGCTCCCAATCGGCTGACTTTTAGGTGCGAGCGGATCAACAAAACATAGAGAATACGGGCCAAACTGATCGGCTCTGCTGTTTGGGATCGGGCTGATTGCAATACATACGATAGATGTTGTCCGGCCGTGGAAGCTTCGCTCTGGGTCATTTCTCAGCGAAGATCGGCTTCCGGGGTGCAGCACGCCTGTGGCCCTACGAAACCAACGAAGGTTCACCGTTTCAGCGTGCTCGCTCCACCCCTGATCCAGCCCCCCAGCCAAGGGACATCCGGCTACGGTTGAGGTCTGACCATCGTGCCTCAGGCTCCCCTCGTCTGCCGCGAGTTCGTTCTCCCATATAGATCCAATCGTCCGAAGCAAGATGCGCCCCTGCATCGTCCAATACGTACATTTGGTTGGCTCAGTGATGCGGCTGCCTCGTATCTGTCTAGGTAACCACTACTATTTAATGGAAATGATCGACAAGAATCCGACTCCTGGACCGACGAAAATATTGAAGACTCGCAAGGAGGGCCGATGATCAGCGGAAAGCGCGTTGCAGTCGTCATGCCCGCCTACAACGCAGAAAAGACGCTCGAGATGACCGTCAGCGAGTTAACGGACATCGTAGACGTTCGCATCCTGGTCGACGACTCCAGCCGAGATCGGACGGCCGAGCTCTCTCGGCGGCTCGGCGTAGAAACATTCATCCATGACAGTAATTACGGCTATGGGCGCAACCAGCAAACCTGCTATCGCCAGGCACTCGCGGCGGGAGCCGATATCGTTGTCATGCTTCACCCTGACTACCAATACACTCCCCTGCTCGTGCCTGCCATGGCAGGAATGATTGCGAGCGGGATCTACGATATGGTGCTTGGGTCAAGAATCCTCGGCGGTGGGGCGCTCAGGGGTGGAATGCCCCGTTACAAGTACGTCTCCAACCGCTTTCTCACTGCTTTTCAGAATCTCTTTCTGGGTGTGAAATTGAGCGAGTACCACACAGGTTTCCGGGCCTTTTCCAGAGAGCTTCTTGAGACTCTTCCCCTGCTGGAGAACTCCGACGACTTTGTCTTTGACAATCAGATGATCGCTCAGGCCGTCATGTTTGGCTTCAAGATCGGTGAGATCTCTTGCCCTACCAAGTACTTTAGAGAAGCCTCGTCGATCAACTTCAGACGTAGCGTGGAATACGGCCTGGGCGTGCTCGCTACAACGGCGAGCTTTGTAGCGCACAAGTGGAATATCCACCGCGTTCCTCGATTCGATCCGGCCGGCAGGAGAATTGTGCCCAACCATCATGCCCCGCTTGTGCAGCGCCCGTGAGACAGGAAGCGATGGGACAGGCAACCAAGTGGATCGATCGATCGAGTTTTCTCATGCTCGCAGTGGCAGCGGGAATTTCGATTTGCTGGGGTATCGCCCTCGATCGTGGTGCGCGCCTCGGAGTGATGGGCTTTCCCGGAATCTACTTCGGAACAAGGTGCCTCATGCAGGGAGGTGACCCCTACGCTTTAAGCCAATTGCAAAGCACCTATAACGCAGCTGGATTCACTGAATCCTCCTCCGCAGCCCTTCGCCAGTCCGTTTCCCTCTACGTGAATCTGCCCACTACGTTCCTCTTCGTTGCTCCTCTCGCGTGGCTTCCGCTCTCACTAGCGCAAACGTTTTGGCTGATCCTATTGGTAAGCACCTTCTTGCTCGCCGCATTCCTCATGTGGCGCATGGCGGCTGCCCATTCCCCCTCTGTCGCTCTTCTATTGATGTTTATCGTGCTTGCCAACTGCGAGATCCTCTTTTCCGGTGGCAATACCGCCGGCCTAATCGTGGGCCTGTGTGTCATCGCGGTCTGGTGCTTCACGCAGGAGCGCTTCATCGCAGCAGGTGTCGTCTGCCTCGCAGTCGGTTTGGCCATCAAACCTCACGACGTCGGTCTGGTCTGGCTCTATTTCCTTTTGGCCGGACGCATCCAGAGAATGCGCGCTCTCAAGGCTCTTGCTTTGTCGGTGGTTCTGGCGCTGGCGGCAACGCTGTGGGTGACGCACGTAGCGCCCCATTGGCTTCCGGAACTGCGTTCCAATTTAGGGACGATCTCAGGCCACGGCGGCATCAACGAACCGGGCCCCACCTCCATCGGCGTCAACAGTCCAGATATGATCATCGACCTGCAGACCGTCGTCAGCGTTTTTGTCGACGATCCCGATGTTTACAATCCCGTCACCTACGGAGTCTGCGGACTCCTGCTGCTTGGATGGTTGATCGCGGTAATGCGGTTTTCGCGCTCAAGGCAGAACGCATGGTTCGCGCTCGCCTCGGCCACAGCACTCTCCATGCTGGTGACGTACCATCGCTCCTACGATGCGAAACTCCTGCTCCTCGCTGTTCCCGCCTGCGCAATATTGTGGGAAGAAGGCGGGCATACGGCGTGGACCGCGGGCCTCCTCAGCACAGCAGGCGTCTTGTCTACCTCCGATATTCCCCTGGCGATCCTTATGCGCGCCACACGCAACCTGTATTCGCCGGATGCGAACCTTGCTCAGAAGGCCTTGGTCAGCGTCGTAACGCGCCCAGCTCCATTCTGTTTACTCGCGATCGCAATCTTCTATTTGTTGGTATATGTGCGTCGATCGCGGCAGAATGCCTACGATGGAAATCTTCCGGGCGCGATGGTGTCGTAACTCAAGGGAGCATCGAAGGACTTGGATATCACTCTTCAAGAGATCGCAGGCAGCCTCCTGGCAGTCATCGCCTTCACGCCGGCGATGTTGTGTTCCGGCTACGTTGCTGCGTGGTGCACAGATCTTCACGGCTTCCGACAGCGTTCGTTGATCGAACAGATCTTCTGGAGTATCCCGCTCTCGGTTGCGGTCTCTACCATCGTCGCTGTTCTGCTCGGAGAGTGCTTCTCCCTACTAGCGATCGTGCTTTTCTTTGCCGCGTGCGCTTGCGCGTGCATCGCAGTCCTCGGCATTTCCTGGAAACAGCGGCGGAGGTCGGGCTTGCGCTGGCCTGTCGGCTGGCAGCCTCTTGGTAGCACCGGGCTCCTCATCGCGATCGGGTGGATTGTGTTCGTGATCTTGTCCCTGGTCGACATCGAAGGACACCGGCGACTCTTTCTCAATGTCGCTCTTCTCGATCAAAGTTATCGAGTGAACTGGACTGAAGCTGTCCTTCGCACCGGAATTCCCCCAGTCAATCCCCTTTATCTCTACGGGCGCCCTGCGAACATGCGCAATTACTACTTCTGGTATGTTCTCTGCGCGGCTGTCGCGAAGATGGCACATCTTCAAGCGCGCGCGGTCTTCAACGCGAGTTGCGTCTGGTCGGGGTTCGCGCTTGCGGCACTGATCGGACTCTACCTCAAGCACTTTCTCTCGTCGGGCCTCAGGCTGCGCCGGCAATTCATTCGCACGATTGGCCTGCTCGTTGTGACTGGCCTCGATGTGGTCGTAGTCGCCTGGAACTTCGTGTACTTCCATATTCAGCCTCCGGCCGATCTCGAAGCCTGGTCGAGAGACGGTATTGTCAGCTGGCTGCACACCCTCTTTTGGGCTCCGCACCACACCGTGAGCATGGTGTGCTGCATGTTCGCCTTTCTTCTTGCGTGGTTGCACCGAAAGGATCGTGCGACAGAGCTTTGGTTCAGCGTACTGTTGATCGCAGCTGCGCTCGCCAGCGCCTTTGGCCTGTCGGTCTATGTCGCCTTCGCCTTCTTTCTTGTGATGATGCTTTGGGCTGTGTGGCAGTTGGCGTTCGAGCGCATTGCTCGGCCAGTCTTCGCCCTCGCGCTCGGTGGGATAGGAGCCCTGCTGCTGCTCATTCCCTACCTTCGCGAACTCACTCACACCGAATCGAAAAAGGACGGCGGCTCGCTCTTCTCGCTGGCCGTCCGCCAAATGATTCCTCCTGATGGTCTGCTGGCATCCCACCTCTTTCAATCCTTCGATGCGGCTCATCCAGCCGCAGCGCAAAACATAGCAAAACTCGTCCTTCTTCTTCCCGGCTACGGACTTGAGTTGGGATTCTACGCAACTGTTTTGCTCATCTATCTCATTCCGGCTTGGAGGGGCCGGATATCTCTTAGCCCCGCACAGCGCGCGCTCGTTGTCATCTGCGTTGCCTCTCTCCCGTTCATGTCCTTTCTAAGATCGGGCGTGCTGATCACGAACGACTTCGGCTGGCGATCCGCGCTGTTCGTGCAGTTCCCTACGCTCCTTCTGGGGTCAGAGGTCCTGTTCGCCTGGAAGCTCATCGACGACACGACGTGCGAACCGTCTGCGATGGCGGGATTGCCGGGCAAGACACCGCAGTGGCTGCGCTCGGTTGCCTCTTTCGCTTTGGTGCTCGGTGTGCTGGGCACTGTGTCGCAGGCGCTCGTGTTCCGATTCCTCTTGCCCCTGGGAGATCTGCCCACGGACTCGAGTTCCAACACATCGAGCGGCATGTCGCGTCGAGCCTACATCGCTGCCGTGGGCTATGCCGAACTCGACAAAGCCATCCCCGCCAACGCAGTCGTCCAATTCAATCCTGCAAATCAAAACACGGACCGGCTCTCGATGATCGTCAACATGCTGGGCATTGACCACCAAACCGCCATTTCAGGTGACGGGGGAGGATGCGGGTCGGAGATTGGCGGCGATTCTGCTGGTTGCCCCATCATGGCAGGCATGATCGATCCGCTCTTCCGTGGCGGGACAGCGGTGCAGGCTCGCACCGTCTGCCATCAATTCGGAATCCAATACCTCGTCGTGAATAGTTCCGATCCGGCCTGGAACGATCGTGAGGGGTGGGTCTGGGCGTTGACGCCAGTCGTTGCAGACCCCGACTTTCGTGCGTTGGAATGCAGCCGATGAGCTCTCTCCCGGGTTCCGCAACAAACGGACATCTAGGCCTTCCCGCAAAGCTGAAAGACCTGCACCTCATTGTCTGGGGCCTGCTCTTCGTCGGGTTCATCCTGCCCTTCACTATCGTCGTCATTGCAAGCCATCAACCGCCAGACGCCGACTTCGCCGGTTTCTACAGTCTGGGCCGCATACTCAACGAGTACTCGCCGCACGATCTCTATAACTACGAACTCCAGAAGAAGATTTGCGAGCAGGTTCATCCGCGAAAGGGAGAATACGGCCCCTTGCCCTATCCTCCATTCGTAGGACTGTTCTTTCGCCCCGCGACTTTGCTTCCCTATTGGGCGGCATATGCACTGTGGGTCATCACTTGCGTCGTTCTTTACTGGGCCGGCCTTCGTCTGGCGATCACGCGATTCTTCCCGCAGGAGCCGCCCTCCACGCGTTCGCTGTTGTACGCACTCGCCCTCTCCTACTTTCCTTTCATTGCGTTCACCGCGGGAAATGGCCAGCTGGCCGCGATAGGCTTCTTCGCGGTCGCCCTCGCTCTTCACGAAGAACATCACGGTCATGCCTTTCGTAGCGGTGCTGCGTTGTGTCTATGTCTCTATAAGCCGACGATCCTTCTCCTGATCGTACCGATGTTGCTTCTGACTCGCCGGTTCAGAGCTTTCGCAGGTTTTGTTTGCGGAGGGCTTCTGCTGGTTCTGGTCACGACGGTGTTCGAGGGCTTTGCCGTTTGGCAGGAGTTTGTCCGCGCAATTCTCTCCTTCGGCAACTCCTCCGTTGGAGTGAAGAATCATTCGATCCTGCCGCTCGCGAAGTACGTCGATCTGACATCCTTCTCGTCGAACATCCACGGTGGCCGATCGGTGCCCGGAATCGTCCTCTTTGTTTGCGCGAGCCTGGTGGCGCTGGTCCTACTGATCGGGTTCTGGTGGAAGTCCCGCTGGCGTGGTCCGGCATACCAAGCATTGCTCTGGGCTGCCACGCTCACCTGGACGCTGCTCCTGAATGTCTACGTGCCCCTCTACGACTCGATTTTGGTCGTGTTCTCGATCCTTATCACTGCGGGACTACGCCGTCATATACCTGGCAAGTCCACGCAGCGGTGCTTCACCGTCACGTGGATCTTGATTCTAGTCTGCTCCTGGTTCTCGGTTCCGCTCAGCAGAAGCACGAGCATTCAATGCATGACGCTGCTCTTCGCCTGCCTCGGAGTGGTGCAGTTTGTGATGCTTAGTCAGCTCACCGCAGAAGCCCCAGCGCAATCTTCGCGAACCTAAGTGGCGCCGGAGTCACCGAGCATTGCTCACGGGTGTCTTCGCGAAGAGCTCGTACTGCCCGTCGGCGGCGCTTTCGCTTCGGATAACCTTCCATCCAGCCGTTCGCTCAAGAACATAGGCCAGCGGTGCGTCCTTTCTGATCAGCACATGATCGATTCGGTACTTGTCGAGGACACTCAACGGGTTTTGAATGCGGAAAACATTGAGATAGTCGCTCATCACGCCGTGGTGCTCAAACGTGTCCCATCGCGTATCGATGAAGGTCGGCTTGCCCTGGAAGTCCATCATGCCGCCGATATGTTCCTCGTTGAGCGTGCGCCACGACGGCTGCACCGAGGCAATGGTCTGCAGCGGAAACTCCTTCTTCAGCCCGGCTTCGAGCATCGGCACCGTGGGGAAGTACCAAACGATCACGCCCAGGATGCCCGCCGCTACGAGGCCGTTCATGAGCGGTATGGTTTTCTCGTTTGCGACGGGGAAAAAGCTGCGTGCCATGTCGGCGGCAAGCATCGGTGTAATGACGACGGCAGCGAGAAAGGTAAACCGCGCATGATCGAAAGCCGCGAACCAAGCGAAGAAGATGAACGCCATTTCGTAGATCTTCCAGCTGCGGCTATGCATCGCATTGGCAAAGACTGTCAGACCAATAGCGATCAAAGCGGCCTTGCCCACGATCCAATCGAGGTTCAGCGGCTGCCACTCGATCACATTCGCGATGTTGAGTGTCTGGTTGAAGGCCATATCGAACGGATTCCACACCAGCCGCCACCCGTAGGGATTAACGAACAGAAGCGCTAGGCTGGCAATGAAGACCAGCAGCAGCCGATTCCGTTGTTCTGCTGCAAAAGCCTTTTGTTGGAAGATGCCTGCGTTGACATTGAATAGGCCGCTCGCGATGTAGAGCACCAGCAGCGCGACACCGATGATCCAGCTCCCGTGCAGGTTGATCCAGATGCAGAATAGCGGAGGCAAGAGCCACAGAATGCGTCGATGCCCTCGTTCGACCGCCTCCAGGATGGCAAGCTCTGCCGACATCGCGAGGTATCCGAATAGAATAGTCCTCGCATTCGCATTGACCCACATCAACACAAATCCAAGCGCCGAGATCCAAAGTGCGACTGCCGCGTTCTGCGCGGTCTTGTAGCTTCTCCAGTAGACAAACAAGACGTTGAGCGAGACGCCCAGCCAGGCAAAGAAGTAGATCCCGACGAGCCCCCACGTTTTGAAGCCAAACCAGTACGGAAGCTCGGAGAGCCACTCCGGGTCAACCCAGCGTTGGCCGGCAACGGTGAACGAGTAGGGTTCGATTTGAATGAAATGGTGCGACTCGCACAGAATGCGTGCATTGGCCAGGTGCCACCAGATATCCGGGTCGCCGAGCATGCCTTCTCGATTGCGCAAGCCCGACAGGACCAGGGGAAGCAGGAGAAGGATCGCGATGTCCATCAAGGGCCGTCCAAACAATCTCCGCAAACCGCGCGCACTTTGACTGTGATTTGGCGACGTCATCGAGGTTTCCGCGGAAGCCTCCTGCTGGATGGGTTGAGCCATAGGATCAAGCTACCCGACGCTCGAAGCATGTCACAAGCAAAACATGCTGTCTGCCACTGCGGCGGCATTACTTGAGTCAACCTAAGTGCTGAAGTGAGCGCGTGCAGCGCCATCCTTGGCGCGATCAGCAACCTGTTAGACTCGGTAGCGTGTCCGACGAAGCCAAGCCTCCCGTCTTCCTGCTCGATGCAATGTCCTTCATCTTTCGCGCCTATCATGCAATGCAGCGGAGCCGCCCCATGTCCACGCGCTCGGGCGTGCCCACTGCGGCAACCTATGTCTTCGTTAACATGATTCGCAAGTTGCGTGAAGACTTCTCACCGCGCTATTTTGCGGCTGTCTTCGATCCGAGCGGCGAAGTCTTTCGCGACCAGCGCGCCCGCGCCATCGAAAAACTGCGCAAGTGGAATGCGCAAGCCCAGGCATTCGAGGATGTGGCTTATGCGGGTTACAAGGCGCATCGGGAATCGATGCCCGAAGACTTGCGACGCCAGGTTCCCTATATTCGCCGCGCGCTGGAAGCCTATCGGATCCCCATTCTCGAGGCCGCGGGGTTTGAAGCCGATGACGTGATTGGCACACTGGCACGTGAAGCCGCCGAGCAGGGACACGAGGTCTTCATCGTCTCAGGCGACAAGGACATGATGCAGTTGGTGACGCCGCGGGTGAAGATGCTTAACCCGCAGAAGGACAATCTGGTCCTCGATCCAGCCAAGGTCGAGGAGACTCTGGGCGTGCCTCCGGAGAAAGTTGTCGACGTCATGGCGCTGCGCGGCGATACCGTCGATAACATTCCTGGGGCGCCCGGCATCGGCGACAAAGGGAGCATCGACCTGATCGTGCAGTTTGGCAGCGTTGAGGCCGTGCTAGATCGTGCGAGAGAAGTGAAGCGCAAAAGCTATCGAGAGTCGCTGGAACAAAATCGGGAAGCTGTCCTGCTGTCGAAGGAGTTGGTCACGATTGATTGCCACGTACCGGTCGAACTCGACCTTGCTGCCATGGCAACTCTGGCGCCAGATGTTGAGGAATGCCGCGCTCTCTTCACAGAGCTTGAATTCACGACTCTGCTCCGTGAGCTTGAACCTGCGCCCGCAAGCGCGTCCCTCGACTTAATCGAGGAGCCGACGGACGAACAGGTCGGGGCCTTCTATCGCGCGGCACGGCAGCATGGTTTCGCTTTTGCGTTGGATGCAGCGGAACCTCTCGCCGAGGAGACCGACGACGCCAAACCGCGAACTCCATCTCTGTTGGATGCGCTTGAGGAGGCAGAAAAGAAAACTGTAAGCAATGTCGGGGTTTGTGCTCAAGCGGGTACCGCGCTTCGCCTTGCGCTCACGCCGGAGTTGCAGTCCTTGTTCGAAGACGCCTCTGTGCCGAAGAGGGTTCACGACTTCAAGCTGGCCTTATACGTCCTGCACGGCTTCGGGGTCGAGATTCGCGGAACCGTGGACGACGCGATGCTCTTGTCGTATGCGCTCAATCCGACCCACGCCTCACAAACGCTTGCCGATGTCGCGGCACGCCATGGACAGACTCCGCCCGCTGCGCTGACCGCTGCCGCGGCAACTATTCACGCACTCCTTCCCGAATTGCTCGCCGAAGTGGAGCGATCGAATGTCGCGCGCGTCTACACAGAGATCGATTTGCCGTTGGCCCCGGTGCTTTACCGCATGGAGCAGGCCGGCGTGCGCATCGATCTTGGCGTTCTTGATGGACTTTCAAAGCGCTTCGCGGTCGAGCTCGATCGGGTCGGCGAACGCATATTCGAGTCGGCCGGAAGACGCTTCAATATCAACTCACCCAAACAACTGGGAGAGGTCCTCTTCACCCACATGGGGCTACCGGCCCCCACGGTGCGCGGCAAGGCCAAGGTTGTGTCCACTGCCCAGGAGGTGCTGGAGCAGCTTGCGGAAAAGCACGATGTTCCGCGACTGGTCCTCGAATATCGGCACCTGGCCAAGTTGAAATCGACCTACATCGACGCCTTGCCTCTGCAAGCTGATAGCGAGGCGCGTGTTCACACGACGTTTCAGTCGGCGGCGACTGCAACGGGCCGGCTTTCGTCGATCAAGCCGAACCTCCAGAACATTCCGATTCGCACTGAGCTCGGACGCGAGATTCGTGCAGCCTTCATCGCGTCGCCGGACACGCAACTGCTCTCCGCCGATTACTCCCAGATCGAGTTGCGGCTGCTGGCGCACTTCAGCGAGGATCCACTTCTCGTAAAGGCCTATGCAAACAACGAAGATATTCACACCCTCACTGCGAGCGAGGTCTTTGGTGTGCCTCTCGCGTCGATGGACAAGGAGACGCGCAACCGCGCAAAGGCAGTCAACTTCGGCATCGTCTACGGCATCTCCCCGTTTGGCCTTGCAGCTCAACTTGGGATCCCTCAAGCTGAGGCGCGTGCGTATATCGACCGGTACTTCGCACGCTACAAAGGAGTGCAGGCATTCATTGAAAGGACCCTCGAATCGGCACGGCGCGAGGGCAAGGTCCGGACGATGTTTGGAAGGATGCGACCGATTCCCGATATCGAGAGCCGCAACCCAAACCAGAGGGGCTTTGCCGAGCGCACCGCTATCAATACGCCCCTTCAAGGAACTGCGGCTGACCTGATCAAGCTTGCGATGATCGCTTTGGATCGTAAGATTGCAGAGAGGCGCCTGAAAACTCGCATGGTGCTTCAGGTCCATGATGAATTGCTCTTCGAAGTTCCCACCGAAGAGACGCCCGAGATAGAACAGCTGGTTCGAACAGAGATGGAGGGCGTCGTGAAGCTGCGCGTTCCACTTATCGCAGATCTCGGCTTCGGCACGAACTGGCGGGATCTCAAGTAGGTCCAGGACGTTTCGGGCAAAAGCGTGAGTCTCACGCATTCACGTATTCCCCTGCGTGAGATCAGTCTGGCTCGATTTGCCGCAGGTAGACTGCGGCATAGAACACGGCGACGAGCAACAAGACCAGAGGTGCGGGCATGACTTGCGCCGCGATAAGGATCTCACGGCTCAAGGTTGAACTCGGCGGCGGCACGCGCTTGATGAGCGCGAAGAAGATCGCCCACGGAATTGCGCAGGTCAAGATGATCTGGGCGGAGGTAATCACCGCCGCCAGACGCCCCAGCAAATAGGTGCGCTGCCACAAGAAGGCGCAGGCAGGAACGACGAGAAACAGCAGTTTCGCATCGTCCAACCGGTGATAGATAGGTAACATCGACAGTGCGGCAATGGATGCGAGCGCGGGCCAGGATATCTTGGAGGCCGCGGAAGTGCGGATGACTTTGATCATCAGGGCAATCATCAGAATTCCGCATACGAGATAACTCGCCCAGTTATAGAAGATCGGCTTGTCGTAAAAGAAACTGAAGACAGTCTGAAGGCTGATAATCATCGCGATGCCATGCCCAGCGGCCGAAGAAACACCTGGATCGCTCAGCGAGCCGTGCGCCGAATTCGCGGCAAGATTGGTAAGAAACTCTTTCACCCAACCTGGAGCAACGTAGAACGTTCCGACGATTGCCGGCAAGCTTAAGGCAGCCAGCGCGAGCACGGTTTGAAGGGCCCGCTTGCGAAAGACTCCCCCCGCGAGAAAGAAATAGAGCCACACCAGCGCTGCATCATGCGGCTTGAGCATCAGGCTAATCGCCAGGGCAAAGACTCCCCAACCAACAAACCGTTCGCGAACAAAGCACCACGTCGCTGCAACGCAAAGGCCGATGGTGATGCCGCCGGGCCCCGCTATCGCCAGAAATAGCTCACAGTTCGCGAGGGTGAAACCAAGCAATATCCCGGAGAGCACGGGCGCCCATTGTGCACCAATTTCCCACATCAAAAATGCGCCGAGGATCATGCTTCCCACCGTCGCCAACAGCCACAAGATCTGTGCCACAGCGAAAGGCAGCAGCGCAAAAGGCACGGTGATAGAAAACGCCGTGGGAAGATAGATGAGCTGCGTCTCCGTCTTTCGCGTCATGGGCGTGTCGTATGCGGTTTCGCCTCCCTGATCTCGATAAGTCTGCTGTAACTCGCCCTCTTGATAGGGATCATGATGACTGACAAGACAGCGCGCGCTGTAATACATCAATCGAAAATCCGCCGTCGAGACTGGAGCGGCTTTTTCGAGAGCGAATCCAAGCAGCAGAAAGACCGATGCTCCCAACAACATCAGGTACAAGCCGTCCTTGCGTGCTTTGGCCGCGCTTTGGTCAGTCGATGAGTTCATAGATGGACGGTTCAGTTTGCCGTGCTCTCTGTTTCGAGCGCTCCTGAGGTCTTCGTTATAGCATCGTCAAGCGATGCCGATGCGCCTCGAACGAGCGCCCAGAGAAAGAACGTCGCCGCAAGCAACAATGTGAGGGGAACTGGCACGACCTGCAAGAGTGTCGAGAGCATGGGCGAAGCCGATATCGCTGGCAGTCGGCCATGCCTAAGAAGAGCGAGAAAAACTGCCCACGGTATCCCGCCGGTAATGACAAGTGCGAGACAACTCAGCGAGAGCGCCAACCACGCCTTCGCACCACCCGCCTTCCACAAGATTGCACAGGCGGGGATCGCAAGAAGCAGGAGCCGTGCATCGTAGATGCGGTGATAGACCGGCAGCATTGAAAGAGCGGCAATCGGCGCCAAGGCGAGCCAACTCACAGTCGAATTCCGAGGAGATCGCATGACCTTGATCAGCCAAATCGCCAGGAGTGGCCCGCAGATGAGATAGGTGATCGGGTTATAGAATCTCGGATCGTCGCGAAAGAGGCTGATCACAGCCTGAAGACAGATGACCATGCCGATGCCATGGGATGCCATCGACGATGGACCTGGGTCGTTGACATCTCCATGAGAAGAGTAGGTCGCAAGAATCGACTGTAACTCGTGCAGCCACGCAGGCGCGATGTGAGAGAGCCACAGTATCCCCGGAATGCTGAGAAGGACGACCAAGCCAAGAATCTGCAAAGCGCGTTTCCGATTCGAGACACCCGAAATCAGGAAATAGAGCCAGATCAGGCCTCCATCGTGTGGCTTGAGCATCAGACTCAGGGCAAAGCAAACCAATCCGGCAAAGACGAATCGGTGCCGGCTGATGCACCACACCCCGATGACACAAAATGCAATTGCAATTCCTGCTGGATTGCCCAGTATCAGGAAGAGTTCGCTGTTCACCAGCGATAGACCCACGAGAACACCTGCAAGGAGCGGAGCGGAGCGGGCCGCAATGTCCCACATGGAGAAGGACGCGAGTATAAGGCTGCCGGCAGTGAAAGCGAGCCAAAGCCAATGAGCGATTCCAAAAGGAAAGAGCGCAAACGGCAGGGTAATTGGAAACGCCGTCGGCAAGTAGTTATACATCCTCTCGCTGCGCCGGATCTGCGGGTTGTCCTGCGGCGTCTCTCCGCCCTGGGTACGATACGTGTAATCCAGCTCCGTCGGATTATAGGGATCCCGGTGATCGAGAAGGCAGCGAGCACTGTAATAGACGACCCGGAAGTCGACCGTCGTCACCGGCGCAGCAGTCTCAAGAGCGGTTCCGACCAGAAGGAAGATGGCGCAACCGAGCAGGACAAAATACAAACCGTCTCTACGCGCCTTAGTGATTTGTGGAGCTTCCATTCAAGACTGGCCTGCGCTCGACTTTGGTCGACACTTTTCGGGTGCATTAGCAAGATAACTTAGCCGCGCACCATTCGGACGGGGATCTTAAGCTACGAATCGGCTAAGGTAACAGAAACTTCGTTAGGCGAAGACCGATTTTATCTCAAGTACACATCGGAGCCGGGCCAGCAATAATTAGACTCCTAGTGCGTCACGGATCGTCTCCGCAATCGCCTGAGCATGACGGTGCATCGCCTCTTCGCTCTCCGCCTCGATCATCACCCGCGCCAGCGGCTCGGTTCCGCTATAGCGAATCACGACCCGTCCAGAATCCTTTAGATCTGCTTCGGCAGCGCGAATGCTGCTCGCCACAGCCGGGATCGTCTCAAGAGGCTTCTTCTCCCGAACCTTCACGTTCACGATCACCTGCGGAAAGACTTTGAAGTCGGCGATCAGTTCACCCAGGCCCTTCCCGGTCCTGGCCAGCAGGTCAAGGACGACAAGTGCGGTCAACAGGCCGTCTCCCGTGGTGGCCAGGTGGGGGAACAAGATGTGGCCGGATTGCTCGCCACCGAGTGCAGCGTCGTTCTTCTGCATCTCTTCCAACACGTAGCGATCGCCGACAGGCGCACGCAACATACGAATACCCGAGCGCTTCAGAGCCGCCTCAAGCCCCATGTTTGACATGGTGGTCGCCACGACAACATTGCCGGTCAGGAGCCCACGCGACTGCAGATCGCGAGCCGCCATGAGCAGGATGGCGTCGCCGTTCACGACGTTTCCCTTTGCGTCGGCCAGCATACAACGATCGGCATCGCCGTCGAACGTGACTCCGATGGCGGCGCCGCGTTTCGTCACCTCAGCTGCAACCCATGCAGGATGAAGTGCGCCACAGCCGTCATTGATATTGCGACCGTTGGGTTTCGTGTTTGCAAGTGTCACGTCACCGCCTGTCCGCCGGAACAGCTCCGGAGCAATCGCCGCGGCAGCGCCATTCGCGCAATCGGCTACGATGAGCAGATTCCTCAACTCCAGACCAGGAACAGTATCGAGCAGAAATTGAATGTAGTCGCCTCGCAGAGCGGCATTGTCTTCCATCGCCGGCAGCTTCGCCGGATCGGGCGCGAGGGAATTCGACGCGTGGTGCAGGATCTCATCCTCGATCGCGAGTTCGACGGAATCGGGAAGTTTGAAACCATCCCCGCCGAAGAGCTTGATGCCGTTATCGCGCCACGGATTGTGCGAGGCAGAAATGACAACGCCGGCGTCAAAGCCATGTGTCCGCGCCAGAAATGCCACCGCCGGCGTGGGGACGACACCAGCACTTTCAACCGACCCTTTGGCCTTCCGTATGCCGGCCGCGATTGTAGAGGCAATCCACCCGCTCGATTCGCGGGTGTCGCGGCCGACGATAACTCTTCCCTTCCCGTTTCTTTTCACGGAGTGGCCAATCGCCAGTCCTGCTGCGAATATAGTTGCGGCATCGAGCGGGGCTTCACCCGCAACGCCGCGAATTCCATCGGTTCCAAACAATCTACGTGTTGTCGATGTACTCATCTCTCACTTTTTCCTGGATCGGGGTTCGGTCTGAAGGCCCGCTGTATCCTGCTCCACAACCTGGCTGAGGAACGCGCCATCGCCTAGTCTGGTCCGTACCAGATCCCCGCGCGCAATCTGTGCCGTCGAGCGAATCAGTAGTCCATTCGCATCCTGCACCAGGGCGTAACCGCGTTGCAGAACTCCCAGCGGCGATAGCGCATAAAGCCGAGCGTCCGCCTCATGGACATGCGTTGCCAGTTCGTGAACGTGTCGCTCCATCGCGCGCTCAAGCCGGACACAGATCGAGGCCATGCGTTCCCGAGCCTCGGAAAGCATCCGGCGAGGGTCGTGACGCATGACGCGCCCAGCAAGGACCAATACTGCATGCTGACTGGCCTGGAGTCTTGCGTGCATGCTTTGCTCGACCCGGAGAACAGATTCATCCAATTGCTGCTCAAGGCGATTCAGCGTCGAACCCATCTGCCACTCCGCCCGCTCTGCGTGCAGACTGTCAATGCTCTGGCGAGCCTGCAGTAACCGGAATCGGGCGGCGCGTTCCAGGCGCAAACACAGCGCATTCACCCGCTCTGCTACCCTGTGTTGCGCTTCTGTAATCAGCTCGGCTGCTGCGGAGGGCGTGGGGGCGCGAAGATCGGCAACAAAATCGGCGATGGTGAAATCGGTCTCATGGCCGACAGCCGAGACCACTGGAACGCGTGAGGCAGCGATGGCGCGGGCCACACGCTCGCTGTTGAAGGCTGCCAAATCCTCGAGAGAACCTCCGCCGCGCGCCACGACAATCACATCTGCGAGCCCCGAGGCACTGAGTCGGGCCAACGCGCTTTCGATTTCGGCGGGCGCCGAATCGCCCTGGACCGAGGCTGGCGCGAGCAATACATTCAGGCTTCCATGGCGGCGGCCCACAATGTTCAGAAAATCGCGAATCACCGCACCGGCCGGCGATGTAACAATGCCAACGGTGCGCGGAAATGCGGGCAGCGGGCGTTTTCGCACCACTTCAAAAAGCCCCTCGCCTTTGAGCCGTTCCTTCAGCTGTTCGAAGGCAAGTTGGAGCGAGCCGGTGCCGACGGGCTCAAGTATTTCGGCCACCAGTTGCAACTGACCGCGCTGCTCGTACACGCTCACTCGTCCGCGTACCAGAACGTGCAAACCATCTTCAGGGCGGAACCGCAGCAGTAGCGCCTGACGGCGAAACAAGACAACTGGCACCTGCGCGTCGGCGTCCTTCAGGCTGAAATAGATATGCCCAGAAGGAGCGGGTCGGAAGTTCGAAATCTCGCCTTCGACCCAGACATCGAAGAATTGACGTTCCACGAGTTGACGCGCCTGCTCCACCAAATCCCGAACAGGCCAGATCCTCCGTGTGGGCTTGTCCTCAAAGGCAAGACCCAGTTGCTGCGTGGATGGATCGGGGCGGGTCACAAAGTCGAGTGTAACTGCTGGCAGAGCGAGATCACCTGGGTCTACCGGCGAGCACCGCCCGCAGTTGAGCGGCCAGGGCCGTTGCACGCCCGTTGGGCATTGAGGCTGCCGACTCGCGCTCGTAAATTGCCTCCGCCTCGCGCGCCAGACCGGTGCCTTCATCCAATCCGAATGTACCCAACACGCCAGCCAGTTTATGGGCCGCAGACAAGGCCTCCATACGCAGCTCGCCTGTCAACGCGCCTCGGGAGGCAGCCGCAGCAGCAGTCTCGAGAAGCGCAACCCGTTCCTCGATCTCGGGGAGGAACTTCGTCCACATCCGGTTCATTGCCTCGGCGATTGCTGTCGGATCCGCCAAGACTGCCTACTTCCACCCCAGAGCACTTGAGATCTGCGCGGGAAGCGTGAGAGGGTCAAAGGGCTTCACGAGGACAGCGTGAATGCCCAGATCGGCAAACCGGCGACGATCGGTGGCCTGCACTTTGGCGGTGAGAAACAGCACTGGAATCTTCGCTGTCACCGGGTTCTTGCGCAGCTCGCGGAAGGTGGTCGGACCATCCATACCGGGCATCATTACGTCCAGCAGAATGGCATCGGGCTTGTACGTCGCGGCCCGGGTCAAACCTTGCGCCCCCGAGTTGGCGACCATCACCTCCCAGCCTGCCACCGTCTCAAGGCTCATGGCTGCAACTTCGCGAATATCATCTTCATCGTCGATGATGAGGACGCGGTACGACATTCTCGTTTACTCCAGCCCGCCGGACCAGGAAGGCGGCGGTTCAGCTGCCGGCAAACCCATACTCCGCCGGAAGTCGGTTAATAATCTATAGGACGTGCTTTGGCCGCATTCCTGGAAATACAGTGCCTAGTCGCCCGCAACACCGGATACATCGGAAACTTCCTGAGTAGATTCTATGTGACGGGCCCCGCGCAGGATTGTGAGAACGAGCTGCTCCAGTTGCTCCGGTTGCACGCGTGCCCGCTTCAAGAGCGCGGCCGGCTCCATGCCGAACTTCGCACCCGTTGCCATCAGCTCGCGCCCAGAATACGCCACCAGGACCAGGTTCGCCAGAATCTCGCGATCCCTCAGCCACCCGACAAGGTTCAGTGCCTCACTGTCGGGAAGGACGATGTTCAGGACGAGCAAATGAGGATGGAACGAAAGACATTCATCCATGGCTTGCTCACGGCTGCGCGCCATGCGCACAGTGGCGCCGTCCCCAGAGAACGCCTCACCCACCAAAAGCGCCATCTGCTCGCTTGATTCGACCACGAGAATCCGGGCGTGCTCGCTGGCGGCGCCGAGGGAACGCACCAGCTCGGAGATCAGCGCACGCGTACTGCCTAACTTGACGTTGCTGTTCCGTAGCACTTCGGCGGTGTTCTGCTGGGTATCGAGATTGAGCAGAATAACCGGCGTATGGGCTTCCGGGTTCGATTTGCGCAGCTGGGGCAAAAGCTCCCATCCGTTCATCCCGTTGGATCCGGTATCGAGGACGATCGCCTCCACGCCGTCGTGCGCCGCAACCAGCGTCTGTTCCGCGGTGGCTGTTTCCAGAATGCGGAACCCCTGCTCCGCCAACTGGGCGCCAATCAAAGGCCGTGAGGAACCGTTGTCGCTGGCCAGCAAAACAATGCCCTGGCCAGGCGAATCGTTCGCGACATTCTTCGCCTTGGTCGCAGCCGCTGGATGGTATGGCAGAAAGACGCGGAATGTTGAACCGCGGATTGGATTGCGTTCGGCCCAGATACGGCCGTTGTGCTGCACCACAATCGCGCGGCAAATCGCGAGGCCGAGGCCGCTTCCACCCTTCTGTCGCGAATCCGAAGCGTCGACTTGCTGGAACCGGCCGAAAATGGCCTCCAGCTTGTCGGCTGGAATGCCGCGTCCCTGATCGATCACCGAGAGGGTCATGCCGCTCGATCCGGGACGCAACATGATGGAGACCGCCGAATTGGGTGGCGAGAACTTGATGGCGTTGGAAAGCAGATTCGTGAGCACCTGCAACAGGCGATCGGCATCGGCCGTAATCTCCACCTGCGTCTTGTCGTGAATCAGCAGGACTCCCGCCGACTCGGCCATCAGCTGCATGCTGTCCATGGCTTGCTTGACCAGATCGGCCATCTGCACAGGACGGAAGACCAGCGGCTCACGCCCGCTCTGCGCCCGCTCCAGATCGAGAATGTCGTTGATCAGCCGGACCAGACGGTCTGAATTGCTCAAGGCGATGCGGAGCAGGTTGGTCGCTTTGTCGGTGATCTCCCCCAGAATGCCGGAAGATAGCAGTCCAAGCGCGCCGCGAATCGACGTGAGAGGCGTCCGCAGCTCATGGCTCACCGTCGAAACAAATTCATCCTTGAGGCGGTCGAGAGCATAGCGCTGGCTAATGTCGCGGAAGCTGAGCACCGATCCGGAGTAGCGGCCCATGTCGAGGATCGGATTCAGGAAGTACTCCGCCGGGAAACCCACGCCATTGGCGCGGTAGATCGTGTCCTCACCCGTGGAGGGAACGCGCCCATTCGCTGCGCGCAGGAGAGTGCAGTCTTCGGGGCATTTTTTGGTCTCAGGTGCAGAGCCATGCACCAGGTCGTGCACCGGCTTGCCAATCAAAGTCGCTCCCGGAGCGCCGAGCAACCGGGTCGCAGCTGGGTTGGCGAAGCGGACCAAGCCATTGCGATCGACGCCGAGAATTCCGTCGGCCACCGAGTGCAGGAGAATCTTCTGCTGCCGGCTCAGTTCCTCGGCTCGTTCGCGTTCGCGCGTGCGTGCCAGCATCTGGCCGAGTGACGCGGCTACTGTCTCCATCGCCGCCGTCGTCTCGCGGTCCTCTCGCATACGCAGATGGCAGTAGAACTCAAGAACGGCCAGGATGTTGTTGCCTACCTGAACCGGCGTCGCCCAACCGGAGACCATCTTGTGCTGGACCGCATTCTTTGCGCGCGGGTCCCCGTTGGCGTTCGCAAGGTCGCCGATCCACACCAGGCGCCCGTCTGACCAGGCGCGCCCGGGAAGGCTGCCGCCGGGCTTGAGCGTCGTGCTGACGCTTTCCTGAATCAGCGCGTCGGTCTCTTTTCCTGGAACGCCCCAGGCGGTGCTGAATTCAAGCTGATTCTCTTCGGAATTGATCTCCCATTTGATCGCAACATCCCAACCCTGCGAGACGCAGAGCGCCTCGAGAACGCGCATGGCTGCCATCTCAGACGAGACGTTCTCGCCAACGATCTGCGTCACCAGCAGTTGCAAACCCAGCCGATGTTCGCGCTGTTTCTGCTGGGTCACATCGCGAATCAGGCATTGGACCGCCATCGGTTTTCCGGCTCTGCGCCGTTGATGGAGACTCAGTTCCAGTTCCTGCAGCTGCCCCTCAGGCGTCTCATTGCGAATGGGCGCCCGATCGATCGTTTCTCCGTCCATCACACGCCGCAGCAGTGAACCGGCCTCGGCGCGGCAGTCGGGACTGAACACCTGCTCGAAGAACTCGGCTCCCTTTTCGGCGCTGTGGGTCCTGCTGAAGCATCTTTTCCACGCGGGATTGACGTAGAGGAAGCGTCCCGTCAAGTCGAGCGTCGCGACCATCTCGCTGGAGTTCTCGAATACATCGCGATAGCGCTCGCGGGCTTCGCGCTTCCACTGGTCTTTCCGGGAGGTGCTGCTCTGATCTACTGCAACCGCGACCAACCCGGCCGGCTCGCCCTCCTGATTGCGCAGCGCCGACACATGCAGTCGAACAGGGAAGAGCTCTCCGTTCCTTCTCCGCAGGTGCGTCTCGAAGGTAGGCGACTGGCTGGGTGGAAGCGAGCGAATGATTTCTTCATACGCCGCAAGGCGGCCCGCGGGCGACGTCTCTTCGGTGTACTCGATGCCGCAAATCCGCTGTAGCTCGACGATCAGCCGCGCTCCTTCGCCGGGTGCGAGAAGCTCAACCGTTCGCGACCTGTTCACAAGTTCAGCGGCACGATAACCGAGCAGCCTCTCTGCTGTCGGATTCACGAAAGTCAGCCGTCCGTCCAGACCGATAGAGACGATCATTGTCCCCGCTGAGTCGAGAAGATCTTTGAAGGGGTCGCCTGAGTACTGTCCCTCTGCTTCGCGCTCCGCCGAGTTGTCGGCAAGCAGGCGCATGGCTACCGCTGCGGTCAAACCAATGGCAGTCATCAACAGCAGCCAGTCGAACCGCGGACCCGCCTCGAGCCGCGCCGTGATGCCACCCGCAGCCATCGCCAGCGAGAGCACGGCAAGCGCCGACCACATCGACGGCGATGTGTCGCGTTCTGCTTCTTTGCTCCGTGGGGCTCCGCTTGTTTCCATGCCACCGCGGCTTCGCTGCAATCGATTGCCTGGGCTCTTGCCTGCCTGCAATCTTAGGATTGCGCCGTCACCGCTCCTCCCATTCCTTTGGGCTGATCCTTCCGTCCGGCGTCGCCCTCATGAATTCGGAGGGCTTGAGCAGTCAGAAAGATCGCCGTCCCGTCGTAAGCAAAACCCGTCTCCCAAGGCGAGGATCGCGACATTCCAAGCAGCCTCTGACGATTGAAACGGCAAAAGAATCGGGCCGAGTCCGTGGCCAGCAAGATACGACTGCTGTACTTGTATGTTACTCAAAAAAAGCCGGATTCGGCACAGAATGGCATCGCAGAGGTTACCGCAGTGATGTGAACCGTTAGACGTGCTTCAGCGAGCGGCAAGGCTCCTTCATCCGCGCGTGCTCTCTTCAATCGTATACTGCCGCCATGTTTGCCCTTCGTCCGCTTTCCAACCATAGATTGCTCTATCTTGCTCTCTTGTGCTCCCTCGCTTCCGCTCCCCGACTCCACGCATGGGGCAATGAGGGCCATCGCATGATTAACCGGCTTGCAGCCACCCATTTGCCCGCCGACGTACCGGCATTTCTCCGCTCCGAAGCTGCAACCGAAGAGATTGAGTACCTTGGCCCTGAGCCCGATCGCTGGCGCTCACCGGCCGAGCCCGAGCTCAATGCCGCACAGGCTCCGGAGCACTTCATCGATCTCGAACCAGCGGATGCGCTGGGCCCGTTTCCTCGGAATCGCCTGGACTTTGAAGCCAAGGTCTTTGCTGCAGGACAGCGGCCCGAGAAGATAGGCCTCCAACCATGGGAGACCAACGAGGTGTGGGAACGTCTCAAAGCGGCTCTGCGCGACTACCGGAATCTCGCCGCTGCAGGACAGAACCCCTTGCCAGCTGAACAGGCTGCGATCTTCTATGCGGGTTGGCTCGGCCACTATGTCGGGGACGGTTCTCAACCGCTGCACACCACCATCCAATACAACGGCTGGGTGGGACCCAACCCCAACGGATTCACCACCGCTCATACAATCCACTGGCAGTTCGAAGGACCTTTTGTCGCAGCCAACATCCAGAGCGCCCAAGTCGAGACGAAAATGACACCTGCGCATGTCGTCGATGGCGATCTGTTCACTGCCTACGTTGCCTACCTCCGGCAATCGGCGACCTTTGTCGAGAAGGTCTATCAACTGGAAAAAGCCGGAGGTTTCATCGGCGCAGGTTCGACCGAGTCGGTTGACTTCACAGCCGCTCGATTGGCGGCTGGGGCAAGCATGTTGCGCGACATGATCTATACGGCTTGGGTCGAAAGCGGAAGGCCCGTGCCGGATCCGCACGCGGGACAGGCCGCAGCGGGCCCCTCCAAGAACCCGTGAACCGATCGACAAATGGATTGACTAGCGCGAAGGAAGGGCGCTCTTCGGAGCATCGAGAGCGTAGGTGAGGACCTCCAGGTCAACGCTGGCGATCTCGCAGCTGCGCTCTTCCGGGCCCATGCGCGTACATTGGCACAGCTCTGTGAATCGGCTGTGCCCGTTCTGGCTCAGCTCAATCCCCGAAGCAATCAGAACCGTGTAGATGTCGATACATGCCTGCCGTTCAAATTCAAACAGCAGGTTCACTCTCCCCGTGTCACTTGCTCCACGGCTCAAAACCCACCCGCCGCAACCGAGAATGCCTCCTGTGAGAATTCGCACCAGACGCCCCGGTTCCTGGAGGGAAACCGCCCGCATCTGCATGCTCCAGGGAGTACCTGAGCCGCCCGATGGATAATCGCCAATTGCCTGCAGCGGAGCCACGCTGACCTTATCGGAGGCTTGTCACCGATCTTGATGGCTGTTCGGGAGTGCAACGTTGGTGACCGCCCCTGACACAAATGCCCAATGGCATCCATCTTCGACCTCGCCGATCGAAAGCGGACAGATGGTTTAGCTTGTTAACCAGGATGATTGTAGGCAGCGGCATCGACATCGTTGAGGTTGGTCGCATTCGCGAGTCGGTGGAGCGGTTTGGCCAGCGCTTCCTCAATCGGATCTTCACCAGCAGCGAGCAGGCCTACTGCCTGCGCAAACGCAGGTCAGCGGAAAGCTTTGCGGCGCGCTTTGCAGCGAAAGAGGCGGGTGCAAAAGCTCTGGGAACTGGGATCAGCCAGGGGGTGAACTGGTTGGAAATCGAAGTGATCCGGGAACCTGGCGGCAGGCCTGGCCTGCTGCTGCATGGCAGGGCCGCAGAGATCGCGGCTGCGATGGGCGTCGCCCGCTTGGCGCTCTCGCTGACGCATACTGGCGATTTGGCCATGGCCAGCGTCGTCCTGGAAGATGGACGCTCGCTTGGCTGATCGTCTGATATTCTCAAGTCGTTGGTCTTAATTGTTGATTCCCGGCCCTTAAACCTCAGGGGAGTGACATGCCGAGCCGCAGAGAGATTCAGTGGTCGCAACTGAGAGTCGGCGCGTTGGTCCTGGTGGCCTTCGGGGTCCTGGTCGGCCTTATTTTCCTGATGTCCGGCTCCACGGGCGGTCTCTTCGCTCCCAAACTGACGCTGCGTTCCTACTTCAACAATGCTTCGGGCCTCAAGAACGGAGCTCCGGTCACCCTCGAAGGCGTCACCATCGGCAATGTACTCCGCATCCGCGTCGTTCCAGAACGGAATCCAGTTCCGGTTGAAGTGACCATGCGGATCGGCGAAGAATATTTGCGCGATCTGCACGTGAACTCGACCACCTCGATTGCCCAGGCCGGCGTGTTGGGCGATAGCTACCTCGACATCGACTCGACCCACGCGTCGGGACCTCCTCCCCGGGACAATGCCGAACTGCGCGCAACCCTGGCGCCTAACATTCAGACCGTGATCAGCTCCAGCCAGGAGGGCATCGACCAGATCAGCGTCCTCCTGCGCAAGCTCGATGTGATGATCGATGCCATCAACTCCGGAAAAGGCACCGTGGGCAAGTTGATCAACGATCCCACACTTGCCGCCAAGCTTGAGCGCATCACCGATCACCTGGAGAAAATCACGGGACAGATCAGCGATGGCAATGGCACCCTCGGCAAGTTGATTAGCGACGATACGTTGTACACCAAGGCCGCATCGAGTATCGATAATGTGAACCGCATTACGGCTTCTCTCGAGCAAGGCCAGGGCACCGCGGGCAAGTTCCTCAAAGACGAATCGCTTTACAACAACCTCAACGCGACCGTCTCGCAAGCCAATCAGCTGATAGCGCAGATCAATGAAGGCAAAGGATCGATCGGCAAGCTCGCGAAGGATCCTGCATTTGCGCAAAAGCTCGACGACACAATCACGCGCCTCGATTCCATCCTGACCACGGTGGATGAGGGCAAGGGCACCATCGGCCAGCTCATGCACAACCGTGCGGTCTACGACCATCTTGACCAGACTTTGGACAATTCCCAGCAATTGCTGAAAGCGATCCGCCAGGATCCTAAGAAGTACTTCGTCATCCGGCTCAAGCTGTTCTAGGCGTTTGCCGAAGGGCGGATTCGGAACGCGAGTCCGGTTTTCTGCCACGGAGGTCATCTTGTTCCGTCTTGTCCCAGCTTCGATCTGCGCTTTTACTGTTCTTTGCATCGGCCTGATCGCCTTGCGCGCAGACCATTCGACTGTCGCCGCAGGATCCAGCGAGGCACCGTCCTACACGGTCGGCGGCGACCTGCTGCCGCCTACCAACTATCGAGAATGGATCTATCTCACCTCCGGGATCGACATGAGTTACTCCCCAAAGCCGGAGATGCGGGACCACTCCATGTTCGACAATGTGTTCGTAAATCCCGCAGCCTATCGCAGCTTTCTGGCGACCGGCACCTGGCCCGACAAGACAATCCTGGTGCTTGAGGTTCGTGAGGCGCGCAGCAAAGGTTCGATCAACCAGACCGGACATTTCCAGGGAACGGACCTGATGGATTTCGAAGTCCACGTGAAGGACGAAGCGCGGTTTCCCGGCAAATGGGCGTTCTTCTCCTTCGATTCACCCCATGGGAACGGCACACTAATCCCGCAAGGCGCGCCCTGCTATACCTGCCACAGTGCGCACGCTGCCGTCGACACCACGTTCGTCCAGTTCTACCCGACGCTTTTGCCAATCGCGCAGAAGAAGGGAACGCTCAGCGACGCATTTTTGAAGGAAGAGGCGGCGCACTCGGGCAAATGATCCCAGCTGGAGCGAAATCGACGCGGCTGCCGACCTGAGATCAGCGCTTCGCCGCAGCCATCCCGCGAAGCAGGAAGTATTCGTTGATAGGCCGGTCGTCGGTCAGCGCAGGCGTATTCGGGGCCAGGGCAATCAGGCTGTCCGGCGAGATCTCCTTCGACAAAACGTCCTGCACCTCTTCGACCGGCGTAGCAGCGGGTCCCCACTCCATCATGTCCCTCACTGCAGCGGGTGGCATGCGGGCCACGAGCTCTGCGGCTGAACGCACAGGGATAGGTTGCATACTCGCCAGAAAGTGCCAGCCCCACCCGTCAATCGAACCGTATACCTTCACGTGAGCAAACGATTGTTTCAGCGCCTTGGCGACCGCAGCCTTGTCGGCATCGTCGCCTGCGGGAAGCCATTGTTGCAAGATCCCACCCGGTGCGAGCCTGCCCTTCGCCAAAGCATAGAAATCCTCTGAATAAAGCAGACTGGACGCTGCGGCATTCACGGGCGGCGGAGGATCGATGATGATTGCGTCGAACTTCTGTGCCGAACGCTCCAGGAACCGACGGCCATCGTCGATGACAAGCCGCGACAACGGCGAGTTGAGAATCTGATCGCCGTCGCTGTGATAGTAGGAGAAGAGCTTCGGCACGCTGGGAACCAGTTCCACTGCCGTGACGGGAATCTCCCACGACATGGCCGATCGATAGGTTGTCCCCATGCCAAAGCAGATGATAAGTGCGCTCCGCGGCGGCCTTTCAAGCGACGCAAACGTGAGGTGCGCCATCATCTTCGTGATGGGCGTCAGCACAGTCATGCCGTAGCCGTTCGTGAAGAGACGCTTTTGCATCCCCACCCCCGTCGCGATCACGGTCGCGGTGCTGTCTCGCAAGACCCTTCGCTGGGGAAAGGCTGATTCGTAATCCTTCGTGAGCAGAAACAGCGCGAGCCCCGAGGCAATAAGCCCGAGGGCACAAGCGCGCGCTGCAGGCGACAGCTTCTGGCTTCCGAAAGGAAAGAGGCCGATCGCCACCCACGGCAAAACATAGAGCAGCATCGAAAAATGCTCGCCGAAAAGCGGCAGCAGAATAAAGCCGGAGAGCAGTGGCCCGAGAATACAGCCCAGAACATTGACTGCGTAGGCACGGCCCGCTCGGTCAGGATCGCCCCCCGACCAGCGGTCCACGAGCATTGGCGTCAGAAAGCCAATGAGCATCGCAAACGGACCGATACCCCCTAATACACGCGGTAGAAGACCGAGCGTGATTCGCGGATCGGACGTGAGCAGCGACAGCAACCCAACCGGAACCAGAACTACCCACGCGAGCGGATTGTTCGGATCGTCGTCCTTGGCCGTGCTTCGATAAAGTACCGAACCTGCAAATGTAGCAGCCAGATACGCCGCCAGAATCATGGCGAACGAATAGACAAGCGGGCCGGCATAGGGCGTGAAGAGCCGGATCCAGATGACCTCCATGCCCATCGTGGCGAGCCCGGTCAAGAACAAGAGCACTAGTGCGGTGGGTCCTGCTTCCCGCGCTGTCGTACTCGTGCGCTGCGACCAGGTTTCGACGCGGGCGCGATTCTCCTGCCTCTTCAATGAGAGCCCGAGTGCGGAGACGGCAATCACCGCATTGAGCATCGATCCCACACGCAATGTCCCGTGAAAGCCGCGCGTCTCAATGAGAAACAATGGAACGATCGCGCCTACCAAGGCGCCAACTACGTTCGATACATACAGATAGCTGAACGACCGGCGCGATTCAGCCCGAACGTCACCCTCAATCGCGGCCATCGCCAGAGGGTAAGTTGCTCCCATGCAAAAGCACCATGGCAACAAAGTCAACGCAACCAGCGTTCCCGAAGCGAGATAGTAGCTCGCGGACGACATCGTTGTGTTCCCGGCGACCGTTCCGAGTAGACGATGCCCAAGAACCAATTCTCCAGGAACAAGCAGCGACGAACAGCCGATGAGGAACTCGGTCAGCGCGTACAGACGGAGTGGAACTCTGCCTGTCAGTCCCTTTCGACGAACAAAGACGCCCGTGCCCCAGGACCCAGCGCCCATACCAAACATGAACATCGAGAGAGTGATCGACACCAGCGCGGTAGTCACGCCGTACTGCGCCATCGTCAGGCGGAGCCAGATGAGTTCGTACAGAATGCTGCAGAATCCCGAAAGCAGAAAGAAAACGAAGTACCAGCTCATTCAGATTTGCAAGCAACGCTTGATCAGGCGAGGCTCCCTTGTCTTCGACTTGATGAGCCGATTGAATCATGGATCGATGGGTCCGGCAACCGCGATGGCGTGTGTCGTATCCCCAAAGGTACCCGAAGGTTACGGGATCGAGAGAGTGGTATTGGCCCTACCCGCGAAATGCTCGCCAGAACTCCACAAAGCTTTTGAGTCGTACCACATGGAAGTAGTCACTGGCCACGAGATAGAAGAGCGTCGCGCTTGCATACGCCATTCGCAAGGCGCCGGGCCCGAGTTCGTCGCTGAAAGGCAGCGGCGCGGCCGAAAACACCATAGCCAGCACGATCAATGCAAGCTTCGCAATGCCCATCACCAGATTCACTTCCATTAATTTCCCATTGAAAGTGCGACCGAGCCGAAAGCTTACGCTAAGAGCCGACAGTGCACTTCGCCGTTCCAGCACCACCAACATGGGAGCCGCCGCGAAGGGCCAGCTCACCAGCGCCCACAAGGTGAAGAACCCCAGCGACAGAAAGATCGCCCAGATCGAGTAACCGACCAGATCGGCCTCCCCCGTAGCGGTGATGTGCGTCGCGGCCACCCACTGGATCGATCGGAACCACCCGAAGAAGACCAGACCCAATACAACCAGCCAGGCCGCCTGCAGCACCATCACTGAAATGGGCCTGAAAGGCACCCCGGGTTCCATGCGCTTCAGTACAAGATTGCGGCCAAGGCCTGCAACCACCGCCCAGGCCAGCGCTGCCGCCGGAACAAGCCACAGCAATAGATGAGCAACCGGCTGCTGATAGTGTTCCCACACGTCGGCAAGCTGTACAGCGGCAACCCAGGGATTCTGCTTGTCCAGATCGTTGAGCCCTGTTGCATCGGGCGGAAGTACACTAAGAATCTTTACGCTCTGTTGCCAGCACACGAACAGGAACGGCAGGCCGAACACCCAGCGCCATGCAATTTCAAGTGCTGTCAGCAATGGGCGGCGAAAGACCCAGCCCATCTGGTCCACCAGCTTTTGCGTCGCGCGCACTGGCTGGGACGTCGAAGCATCTGCCCTCACTTGATCACCAGATTCACTAATTTGCCCGGCACCACGATGATCTTCACCACGTTCTTTCCGGCGCTACGT
The DNA here is from genome assembly GCA_963778705.1 of uncultured Acidobacteriaceae bacterium. Lineage (GTDB taxonomy): Bacteria > Acidobacteriota > Terriglobia > Terriglobales > Acidobacteriaceae > Telmatobacter. The sequence continues at coordinate 141,822 of CAVZVM010000004.1, read as the reverse complement.
GCCTGCACCTTGGCGTCACCCAACGCTGAAGCCTCGATGTCCTTCGCGCTGGCATCTGCAACCACGCGCACCACCGTCACGAGCTTGCCGTTGATCTGCACTGGAATCTCGATCTCGTCTTCCTTTGCGAGATCTGCATCGCTCTTGGGCCAGGGCGCGCGCAACACGGCACCCTCTTCTCCCAACTCACTCCACAACTCTGCGGCAAGATACGGCGCGAACGGCGCGAGCAACAAAATCAACGACCGTAGCAGTTCACGCACCACGGGAGCCGGAACCTCGCCCGACGTCAATTGGGCATCGGCGGCCTGCATCTCGTTCACCAGCTCCATAATCGCCGCGACGCACGTGTTGAAGTGCCACCGTCCTTCGAAATCGAGCGTGATCTTAGCAATCGTCTGGTGCAACTTGCGCAGCAGCTTCAGCGAGACACCGCTCGGCGCCGCGACAGCTTGGCCCTTCGCCGCGCGCGCTACCGGCATGTACTTCGTTCCTAGCCGCCACACACGGGCCAAAAAGCGGCTCACGCCGGCAACGCCATCCTCCTGCCAGTCCAAATCGCGATCGGGCGGTGCAGCAAACAGCGCATACATACGCGCAGAGTCAGCGCCAAAGCGAGCCACCATATCGTCGGGCGAAACAACGTTGCCCTTCGATTTCGACATCTTGGCTCCATCTTTGATCACCATGCCCTGCGAGAATTGGCGCTGCACCGGCTCGTCGTCCTTCACCAGGCCCAGATCGCGCATGACCCTGGTCCAGAAGCGCGAATAGATCAGGTGCAGAATTGCGTGCTCAACGCCGCCGATGTACTGATCGATCGGGAACCAATAGGCCACGCGTGCCGGGTCAAACGGGGCATTCGCATTCTTCGCATCGGTGTAGCGATAGAAGTACCAGCTCGAATCGACAAAGGTATCCATCGTGTCTGTCTCACGCTTGGCGGGACCGCCGCACTTGGGACAGCGAACGTCAACGAACTCCGGCACACGCGAAAGGGGCGAGCCGCCCTGCTGCGTAATTTCAATCTTCTCCGGCAGCAACACGGGCAACTGATCGTCGGGCACGGGAACGATGCCGTCGCGCTCGCAGTGAATCATGGGAATGGGCGTACCCCAGTAGCGCTGCCGGCTCACTCCCCAATCTTTCAGGCGGAAAGTTATTTTGGACTCACCAAATCCGCCGGCAACCGCCTTGTCCTGAAACTTCCGCACTGCCTCCTCATAGGAGAGGCCGTTGAATTCACCCGAATTGATGACCACTCCGTCTTTGGTCGTGAACGGAAGCGCCGGCTCCTCGGCCTTCGGATCAGCCGGCGCAATCACCCTCCGAATCGGAATCCCATACTTCGTCGCAAACTCGAAATCGCGTTCATCGTGCGCGGGCACGCTCATAATCGCGCCGGTTCCGTAGTCGGCGAGAATGTAGTTCGCGATCCAGATCGGCACGCGTTCCCCGCTATAGGGGTTGATGGCGAAATGACCCGTCGGAACGCCGTGCTTCTCGATCGCACCGATGTCGCCCGATTCTCTCGCGCGCTTCTGCTCGTCGATCAGGGTGTCGACCTGCGCCTTCAGCGCCACGTCTTTCGCGGTCATCGCCGCTACCAGGGGGTGCTCCGGCGCCAGCTGCACACTCGTCGCCCCAAAGATGGTGTCCACGCGTGTCGTAAACACACGGATCTTTTCGCTTCGACCTTCGACTGCAAAATCGACCTCCGTGCCCTCGCTGCGGCCGATCCAGTTGCGCTGCATGGTGCGCACTTTTTCCGGCCAGCCATCCAGTTTGTCGAGGCCATCCAACAGTTCCTGGGCGTAGGCGGTGATGCGGAAGAACCACTGCACTAGGTCGCGCTGCTCCACGATCGTGTCTTCATGGCGCCAGCAACGGCCGTCGATCACTTGCTCGTTGGCCAGCACCGTGGCGCACTCGGGGCACCAGTTGACCTTGCTCTTCTTGCGATAGGCCAGGCCGCGCTCGTACATACGCAGAAAGAACCACTGGTTCCAGCGATAGTAGTCGGGCAGGCAGGTGGTGACTTCGGTGGCCCAGTCAAACCCCATGCCCAGGCGCTCGAACTGCCTCTTCATTCCGGCGATATTGTTCAGTGTCCACTCGCGTGGGGGCGTGTTGTTCTTGAGTGCCGCGTTCTCTGCCGGCAGGCCAAACGCGTCCCAGCCCATGGGGTGCAGCACGTTGTAGCCGCGCATCCACATATGGCGCGCCAGGGCGTCGCCGATCGAGTAATTACGCACATGGCCCATATGCAACTGGCCGCTGGGATAGGGCAGCATCTCCAGCACGTAATACTTCGGCTTGTTCGTCCCAGCCGGATCGGCCGCATAGAGCGTAGGGTCCGCCGCCCAGCGCGCCTGCCACTTCGCCTCAATTGTCGCTGGGTCGTATCGCTGTTCTTTGTCTTCCGCCATCACTTTTAGTGTAAATGGATGCGGAAGTTCTCCTGCCCGCACAGCAAATGAGGGCCTGCTACAGAATCGGTCGGCTCGTACTCCGCCTCCCGGGCCTCACTTCTTTGGCCGCGACTCCGGCGGTACGAGTCCGGCCACGCGATAGTACACGACGAGTTGGCCGTAGTGTTCGCCCGAGTGCTCCATCAGGCCCCACGCTCCTTCGGAAAAGCGTGCCTGCCGGTTCGAGAACGGATCAACCCACAAGTCATTGAGACCGCTGTCGCCTTTGCTTTTGATCAGCGCCGCTCCATCCGCGAAGGACTGCTTCACAAAGTCCACTATGGCTGCTTTGGTTTTGTAGTCAGATCGTTTTGGGTCGCCGGATGGCACTTTGACACCCTTCACCGGGTTGATGAAGAAGTAATTCGCGCCGGCCGCGTGCAGCAGTTGTTCGGCAAACGACCGCTGAGCCGGGGTCGGCTTGAAATCGTACTTGTCCTCGGGAAAGTCCTCGGCCATTGCAATCAGCTTTCGGCCAATTTCGTTCCAGTTATCAAGCAGAACCCGCGATGGGCTTCCTGGCGGCTTAGGGGTGTAATCCCCCGTGGGCGCCTGCGCGACGGCCATGCTGACCAGCAGAGATCCGGCCGTGACGAAGGTTGAAAGTTTCGATAGAGTGCGCATTCTATGATCTCCTTTCGATCAATCCATCTCCACTTTGCAAATCCCTCGGTATTCACGGGGATAGCACTATTTGTGTTTGGGTTGATGCCTTGCAGACGAGGGAACCTGCGGAATCATCTTAACCGCACTACGGGGGTCAGAGTCGCGGGGATTCTTTAACCAGGCTCTTCAGCACCCGGACATTCCGCTCCTCGTCGCCCTCTTCATCCACCGGCGTTTCGGCGATGAAGGCAGAATGCGCAAACCGCTTGTCATTCAGCAGCCGCCGAAACGGCTCCACGCCAATCGCTCCCTGCCCGATGTGCTCATGCCGGTCCAGCTTCGATCCGCGCTCGGCCTTGGCGTCGTTGCAATGCCACACCCGTACGGCTTCCAGCCCGAAGGTCCCCGAAGCCTGCCTCATCGTCTCCGCATAGCCCTCTTCGCTCACAATGTCGTAGCCCGAGACATGCGTGTGGCAAGTGTCGAGGCACACGGCCACCGGCGCGTGGGCGCGGAGCAACATCACCAGTTCGGCCACCTGGTCAAAGCTGCCGCCGAGAGAGAACTCCGCGCCTGCTGTGTTCTCGATCAGAATCGTGAAAGCGGTTCCCTGCCACGGTAGCCCGTCGATCGCACGGGAGATTGATTCCGCGGCCAGCTTCAGGCCCTCGTCCCGGGTCAGCCCTTTCCACGAGCCGGGATGCAGCACGAGGTACTCGGCACCGAACGCCAGCGCCCGCTCGATCTCGCCGCGAAACGCAACGATGCTCTTCTCCCGAACGTCCTTTGTCTGGCTGCAGACGTTGACCAGGTAACTGGTGTGAATCACCAGCGGGCTCACATTGAGCTCTTCCCGCAGCGCCTTCATCCGCTCGCACTGCTTCGGATCGGGCATGGGCGCACGCCACATACGTGGGCTCGAGGTAAAGATCTGCAGGGTATTCGCGCCGATCTCCCTGGCGCGCTGCACGGCGTTCGACGCTCCGCCCGTCGTGCCCAGATGCACTCCAATACGCTTTGTCATCCAGACGAGTCTAAACGGCCGGTCTCACCGGGAACCCCATCGCGACCACGCTCCAACAAACGAAGCGCCCAACTTACAGCTAGCTAGAAGCTAGCGGCTGCCTTTGGCTAGACCAGCTTCATCGCGTCCGGATCCCAGCCGACAATGGCTTTCCGTTCGATGCTGAGATTGCTCAACAGCGCCGCCCCTGCCGCACGATACCCGAACACCGCGTCCTCCACCACCGGCTGCCGCGAGCGAACCGATGCGAAGAAGTTCCTGAAGTGGTCGAAGCTGTCGCTGTAGCCCTTGGGCGCCACATACCGCTCCGAACCCACCGGCGGCTTGCCCTCGAAGTGCTTCCGCGGATACTTCTGGTGATAGTCCGTCTCGATCTGCGCTTGCATCGCCTCAGGAAACGTATCGATAGTCAAACCCGGCTCGGTCTCGCGCGGGACGCGGCTCAATGTCACGCCGGTCCATCCAATCTCCAGCGTGCCCTCGTCGCCCGTGAACACCAGGCCCTCGCTTTCTTCGCCGCCATCGACGAAGTTCACGCGCAAGCTCAGGTTGAAGCCCTCGCGATAGTCAAAGAGCCCCAGCACCACATCCAGAGCATCGCGTCCATCATTCCAGTAGCGCAGCGCGCCAGTCGCCATGCCCTGCGTCGGCCCGTGCGCGCCGGTCACGAAGTGCGTTCCGCTGAAGAGGTGCACGAACAAATCTCCGGCTACACCGCTGCCATACGCGCTCCACTTCCTCCATTGAAAGAAGTGCTCCGCGTTGAATGGAATCTTCGGCGCCGTCCCCAGAAACCGCGGCCAGTCGCAGGTCTCCGCCGATGCGTCCGGCGGCACCGTGTAGTTCCACGCGCCCATCGACGAGTTGCGATCCCAGTGCGCAGTGACCATGTTCAGCTTGCCGATCGAGCCTGCGGCCAGCAGTTCTTTGGCCTTGGCGTAGAGTATTGAGCTCACGCGCTGGCTGCCGATCTGCAAGATCCGTCCCGTCGTCCGCGATGCCTCGATCATCTCCGGCCCATCGGAGTAGAGGTGAATCATCGGCTTCTCGCAGTAGACGTCTTTGCCCGCCTTCATTGCATCGACCGAAGCCTGTTTATGCCAGTGATCGGGCGTGCCGATAATGACCGCGTCAATATCCTTGCGCGCCAGAATCTCGTTGTAGTCGCGCGTAGTGAAGGTATCGCTGCCCCAAAGCTCCTTGCTACGCGCAAGCCGTCCATCGTAGCAATCCGCGACCGCCACCAGCTTCACGCCAGGCACCTGCACGGCGGTCTTCGTGTCGCCCATGCCCTGGCCGCCAGCGCCGATGAGGGCGATTTGAATATGGTCGTTGGCCGCAACCGGCCGCGTCGGCTCCGCCTGCACCACTAGCGGATGAATGCGCGGCCCGCTCTCTGCCTGCGCCGCCGCCAGCGATGCGGCCGAAACCGCGCCAACGGTCTTCAGAAAATGTCTCCGATTCCAAATCTGCACGAGCTCCCCCAACGGCAAAGTCTTTCGCCGCTTACCACCATACACGCGCTGATGCAGGTTTTGTGGTCCCTCGCGCGCGAAGTGGGAGCTAACTCGAACTTAGCAGTTAATCGTCGTCATCCTTGCGCGGCTTCGCATGATGCTCCGTCAGCAGCGCCGGCACTGGCGCCTTGCCCATCGCATCTTTCCACAGGATCACGTTCAGCTTCTCCGCATCGGCCCGATCGGCGTGGCGAAAGTCCATCTTCAGGCTCTCGCTTGCGCCCGGAGCATGCGGCGCATTGGCGGTATAGATCAGGTTGTTGTCGCGATTCGACGCATCTGCGGTGTAGGCTGGCTGATCCCCCGGCCCGCTGAACAGGCTCGAAATCAGCGAACTGAACGCGTCGTTGTTGTTCATCGGCGGCAGCCCCAGCAGCGCCTCCATCGTCCGCACAACGCTGACTGTGGAGTAGAACCGGCTATCGACAAAAGGCGAGCCGTTCTCCCCATGCGGCGCATATTTACTGATTACCAGCGCATAACTGCGGTGCGCGTCGACATGATCGGCGCCATTCTGCGCGTCGTCTTCCAGAACGAAAAACGCCGTGTCATCCCAGAAGGGCGAATGGGCAATGTCTTCGACCGCCCGGCCCACGGCAAGATCGTTGTCGGCCACCGAGGCCTTGGGCGTTGGCCCACCTGGCCGCGTCCCAGCCGTGTGATCGTTGCCCAGCCGCAACATCACAAAGTTCGGCATCGTGTCGTTGCCCTGCTGCTTGTCCGCGATCCATTGCTTCAGGTGCCGCTCGAAGATGTCCACGCGCACCTGATCCGGGACTGCCAGATTGAAGTCCGGCGCCTCTTCGGCGAAGTGGCCGACAAGCTCCGGCTTGGTCGCCGTGTTGGTCGCAATCAGCGGAATGGGCCACGGCCACTTGTTCACACCGCCGCCCCAGTCCGCAGGTAGATTCTCCCCCGGAGCCACTGCCTTGCGCGCGCACGTCTGCCCCTGAAGCACCGGCCCCTGTTGTGGATTGGCCGTCGCCTCCTCATCGCAAAAGTGCGTCGAGATGAATTCGCCGAAGTGATAGTACGTTTTTCCGTGCGCGGCCAGATCGCCCCACAGGTAGCCGCTCATCGGTTCATTCACGTCGGGAATCTTTTGCAGCAACGGATAACCTGCCGCCACCACGCCTTCGAAGTCATAGAACCGCTGGCCACCCCGATAGGACTGCTGCCACGTCTTCTCCAGATAATCCGAGCCGATCGCCGCGTTCGACCACACGTGCCCGTCGCCCGAGACCTCGCCCGAGTCGAAAAAGTTGTCGAGCACGCCGAATTGCAGGGCCAGTTTGTGCATATTCGGCGTCACCGCAGCGCCATACATCGTGAGGCTCGGATCGCCGTTTCCCACCGGCTTTCCGTCCTGCGAGAGATCGCCCAGCACCTGATCGTAAGTGCGGTTCTCCTTGATGATGTAGATGACGTGCTTGATCGGATTGGTCCCGCCCGCGAAAGGAATCTTCTCAGCGGCCGCCTTCATGCGGTTCGACTGCAGAACTTCATCGGTCCACTGCGGCAGATTCTTCTCGATATCCGCTTCGTTGATCGAAGCCAGCGACCCGTAGAGCAACGTCCCGATGTAGGTCGAGCTCGAGTGATAGCGCTGAGACCTCGTCTCGTCATTTTCGCGCTGAGCAAAGTTGTTCGGACCGGTTCCCTGCCCCTTCGCCGTCGCCACGTAGAGCGTCCCGCCATTCGACCCGGAGAGAAAGGTCATCGAAAAGGGTAGCCACTCGGTAGGAATGAATCCGTCCGGCTCGACCATGCCCTCATGTGCAACCTTCGTGGTCAGCTTGTGCGTGTCGATCACCGCCACCGCATCGCTGGCCATGTTCGCGACGTAGAGTCGGCTGCCGGTCCCATTCAGCGCGACCGCGAGCGGCTCCGCGCCAAAGTAGCTTTGACCTGGCAGGCGCGTATCGAAGAAGCCCTTCACCGCGAATGCATCGCCACCCACGTTCACGGCAGCTACCGCGTCGCGATTGGCCAGCGCGACGTACAGCGTCTTGCCATCGGGAGCAAGCGCAAAGGCGCAGGGATGCGTACTTGCGGCAACCGGACTCGACGGCTTGAGCAGAGCCAGCCTACGGCCTACTTCGTTCTTGGTCAGATCCAGTTCGACGATCTCCGACGCATTCCACAGCGCGACATACGCGCGGCGGCCGTCTTTCGAGAGCGCGAGTGCGCCAGGATAAGTCGACGGCACAACGTTGTTCTCTGCCAGATCGAACTTGTGTTCGATGGCGCCCGTCGTCGCGTCCAAAAGCAGCACATCGTCGGAGTAGTTCTCCGCGACCAGCAGCTTTTCCGCACCGCCGGACTGAATCACCTCAATCGCCGCCGGAAACGGGACACCTTTGTCGCCGTCGCGCTCTCCAACCAGCTTAGTTGTGTGCCCGGGAGCGAGCTGCTGCAGAGGCAGGCGGATCAATCGTTCGGGTTCTATCTTGCCCGCGGTGAACTTGTACACCAGAATGCCGCTGCCCGTGTCGTCCTTGTCTTTGCCTTCAGGGTCGGTCAATGATCCTATGCTCGCGTAAAGATGACTGCCATCGCGGCTGAAGGCCAGACCCGAGTAAAGCGTCTGCTTGTCACGGCGCGCCAGCGTCCGCGTGTCGGGAAAATCCGCCACTGTCCCACTCTGCGTGTCGAGGACCGCCAGCGACTGCAGGTAGTGCGACTCGAAGGTTCCGTAGCCCGCATTGATTGTCACCACATAGCGCTTGTCAGGCGATGTGGCGATCGACATTGGCAGGCTGTTGATCCTCTGCGGATGGCCGGGGACCGGTTCGATGAGCTGCTTGCTGGTGGGCAGGTCGTGAGTCTGGGCGACGAGCGGGCCGACGAAAGCCGCGGCGGCCACGGGGAAGGTCATCCAAGCCGGAAATCGCATGGCTAGAACGATAGCAGGGCACAGCGCAACGGTACTTTACACACCTGTTACAAGCAAACTTTGCCTTCCGCCCCAAATACACGGCGACACGCATTTGCAATAATCGACATCATGCGTACGGTCATCACTGCGGAACGGCTGTGGAACGGCAGCCATCTCATCGAGCATCCAGTCGTCACCATCGATGACGGACACATTCATTCAATCGCAATGGGACGTTCGGTGGTGCGGCAGGAGGACGCGCAGATTCTCGATTTTCCTGGCGCCACGCTCGGTCCGGCCTTCTTCGATGTTCATTTTCACGGCGCCGCCGGGCGCGACGTGATGGAAGCGACGCCCGAAGCCCTCGATACTATCTGCAAGTTTCTTGGCTCACGCGGAACCGGAAGCTTTCTTGCAACCACGGTGACCGCGCCACTCGACGCAACGCTGAAAGCAGTCTCCGGGCTCGCGATGATCATCGCGAAAGATCCGGTTCCCGGCCAAGCTCGGCCTGTTGGAATTCACCTCGAAGGCCCGTTTTTGTCCCACGCCAAACGTGGAGTACAGCCAGCGGCGCATTTGCTCCCTCCCGACATCAAAACCTTCGACCGCCTCTATGACGCCGCCGAAGGCCACGTTCGGCTGATGACGCTTGCGCCCGAGCTACCCGGCGCCTCCGAGCTGGCAGCTCATGCAACCGCCCGTGGTGTGCGCGTCTCCGTCGGGCACTCGAATGCGACAGTCTCTGAGACACACGCGGTAATCGAGGCAGGCGCAGTGAGTGCTACCCACACCTTCAATGCCATGCGCGCACTCGACCATCGCGAACCCGGCATTCTCGGCACGGTGCTGACCACCGATTCGCTCTATGCGGAGATCATCTGCGACGGCATCCACAATGCGCCTCAGATGGTCAAGCTCTGGTGGTACGCCAAAGGCCCGGAGCGCGGAATTCTCGTGACCGACGCCATGAGTGCCGCGGGGATGCCGGACGGCGAGTACAGACTTGGCGAACTTGCAGTTCAGGTCAAGGATGGGGTTGCTATGGCCGATGGCGTACTCGCGGGCAGCGTGCTCACCCTCGATCGCGCCCTGGCCAACTTTGTGCGCTTTACAGGGGCGAGAGCCGAGCTGGGACTGCGCCTGATGACCACGAATCCGGCAGCGATGACGGGGTTCAGCGAGCAAGCCGCATCGGGCAATATTGGATCGGTCCGAGTCGGTCAGCGCGCCGATCTCGTTGCCGTGGACGCCTCCGGAAAGCTGGTCGGCTCGGTCATCTGCGGCCGCCAGATTGTCGTTGGCTAGTGGGACGTCCCAGTAATCCTTACAAAACTGGATTGTTATTCGGAGCAAACGGGACCCCAAACGCACGTGGTTCTCGATCTGTTTTGTGAACGCGTTAATCAGGCACGTGATGCGCGCATAGACACGCGCAGCGTGACCCACTACCCCGTTGCGAAGTATTTCAGCGAATCTGTAACAATAGGAACGTGGGTATTGGGGACCAACGCGCTTCTTCGCGTGTGGAACACCCTCTTTAAAGGGGGAATCGGCTACCCCCCGGGGGGGTGCGATTCTCCTCCTCTTCGCCTTTCCGAATAATCGCGCAAAGTTCCAAAGCCGCTTCGTTACGACGGTGATCTCGAGGGCTCTCAACTGGGCGTCGGAGCCGCCCGTTCAATGATTCCCGCGTTCGGCGAGGCGCTGCGCCCGCCAGATGGCGCCTTCGATGCCGGCGACTTCCCTTTCGCAGATCGGCATCTTCGGAGCAGCCACGCGCAATCCAGCAAAGAATGGCTCCCGCACCAGGCGCGCCTTTCCAATCACGCTGCCAATCCACGCAACCGGAACTTCGTCGGTGAGCTTGTGCTTGCGGCGGAGCTTGGCGCGCACCAGCAGTACCGAATCGACCAGGTCTTTGGCGGCTTGCGCCATTACACCCGCAGCGACGGTATCGCCCTCTTCGGCCAATTCACTGATCGCAGGCGCCAGAGCCGCAAAATCCGGGCCAGGCGTACCGTCGCCCACGTTGATCAGTTCATCGAGGTTAGAAGTTCCCCAGATGCGACCTACCGTCTCGAGAATCCGCGTCGGCTCTTCGCGGTCATAGGCCTCCAGCGCGCGGCGCATTGCGTGCAACCCGATCCAATAGCCTGAACCGTTGTCCCCAAGGCGCGAGCTCCATCCGCCTGCACTCTCGCGACTGCCATCGGGTGCCCGGCCGATGCAGTTCGTGCCTGTGCCCGCGATCTGCAGAATGCCGGGACCGCCTTTGAAAGCGGCATCGAGAGCAATCACCTCGTCGCCTACAATCTCGGCCCGGTGCACTCCAAACTCATCGAGGACGCCCATAATCCACTCGGAAACACCGGGCATCTTGGAGCTGGCGACGCCGACGCAAGCGGCCGTCGCGCCTTCGACCCCTGCGTTAGAAAACACCTCCTTGAGAAGGATGCGGAGATTCTGATCCGCGACCTCGACACCGACGCGCAGTCGCTTGATCGAGCCGTGCTCCACAAAAGCAAGAACTTCATCTCCATCAGCCAGCGATGCGCGCGTCCGCGTGCCTCCGCCATCAATGCCCAGCACAACGCTCATTGCGCCTTCGTCTCCTCTGCGTTCGCCGGCTCGCCGCCTCCATCGCGCAAAGTTCCGGCCAGCACATTCAGGCTTCCATCGGACTTCGGAGCATTCAGTCCAAGCATGTGCGCCAGCCACGGATAGAGATTGACGTTCTCGAACGGTCGCACGGTGTGGCCGGGAAGAATATCGGGACCCGCTGCGAAAAAGCTGGCCTTCATCTCGGGCATCTTGTGCGGGTCGTAGCCGTGCATGCCTGCCGGCGGCGGATTGTCGGGCTTGCCGGCGGCAGGCACGTGCGCGCGAAAGACGTACGGTCCCAGGGGCAACACAATCGGATCGCCGGTGCGCGGATTGTCGCGATAGTCCAGCTCTGCTGGAAAGTCCTTACGTCGATAAACAACAAACTGCGACGAAGCCTTCTTCAACTGGTTGTAGACCCGCGCCGCGTCTTCATCGGACTTCGCATACAAAAGAGCCCCGGCGGTCTCAAATCCAGTCAAGTCGGTAAAGGTATCCAGCGTGATCCAGTCGCCCTGCACTTTGGCCATGCCGTGATCGCTCACCACCACCAAGTCGATCGGCAGACGCGTGGCATCGAGGCCTTCTTTCAGTCTGCCCATCAGCTTGTCGACCTTGACGACAGCGGCTTTGGTCTCCGGCGCGTCGGGCCCGTACTCGTGGCCGGAGTGGTCTGGCTCGTTGTAGTAGAGCGTGATGAAGTGCGGCCGATCGGCGGGAGGCAGGCGCAGCCACGCGACTACCTGCTCGATGCGCGCGTTGTCGTCGATCTTGTTGTCGAAATGCAGATAGTACGAGGGCTGATACCCGGCTATCTTGGCTTCCGAACCCGGCCAGAAGAAGCAGGCGGTGCGCATTCCCTGGCTCTCGGCCAGACTCCACAGCGGCGTTCCGCTGTACCAGCTTCCGTCGGTGACGGCTGCGGGATCGCTGATGGCGTAGCGCGCATTCTTCGCGGGATCGTAGAAGCTGTTCGCGACGAGACCATGATGTTCGGGATAGAGGCCGGTGACGATTGTGAAGTGATTGGGAAAAGTCAGCGATGGAAAGCTCGGAATCATGCCCTCTGGAGCCCAGACGCCCTTCTTGCCCAGTGCGAGCAGATGGGTCGCGCCGTCGCGTTTGGCGTAGTCCCAGCGAAAGCCATCGAGCGAAACTAGAACGACATAATGCGCGTTCTGCGCAGTCTGAGAGTTTGGTCCATTGTCGACGTGAAGGATAGGCAGAGACGACGCAGCTGCGGCTTGCTGTGCAGCAACCCAGATCGGAGGAATTACAAGTCCGGCCAGAACCAGAAAACCAGCCAGAACAGCACGGCTCAGTGAGCGCAGATGCATCGACGGCACCCCCGCATCAGCTTATCGCATGGGCACTGTCGAAAACCGATCGTCGAGGGAGGCTGGCCGTCCAGACAAACCGCTTCGCGCAGAGGCACCGCCATCGCAAACTGTTCCACTTGGAACACGTGTTGGGCCTTGCCGTTCGGGTTGCTTCGGGCGAGGTCGTTGTCAGAATTGTTCCACGTGGAACATTTGTGAGGTCTACCACCGGTGGCGGAGCGCGTTTGCGAAATAATTTGCAGATTTGTAAGTGACATGAGTCAACGTACGCGTATGCTTCCGGCATGATCCACAACCGCTCTGTACCGACAGATACCGTTCTCCCGCACATCGTCTACGGCGATTTGCCCAAGGCGATCGAGTGGCTCTCGTGCGCTTTCGGATATGTCGAGCACTATCGCTACGGAGATCCGCTTTCCGGTTCGCAAGGCCAAATGGGCAATGCCTGCGTCATGTTGACCAGAAGCCGCGACAGTCATCGAAGTCCCGCGGAGACAGGACATGCGACGCAGGGTCTGACGATTTTTGTCGAAGATGTGGAAGGGCACTATGCCCGCGCCAAGACAGCTGGTGCAGGGATCGTGGAAGAACCACATGAGACTGTCTACGGGGAGTTCCAGTACGCAGCCGAAGATCTGGAAGGACACCTCTGGCTGTTTTCGCGCCATGCGCGCGATTTGAGTCCGGAAGAGTGGGGAGCGACAGTGGTGCATCCGCTCTGATCCGCGGTCGGCAGGCAGCAGATCAGTCGGCCGCTAATTGCCGGGAGCGGGTGCGGGGGTTGGGGCAGCCGCCGGAGTGGCTGCTGGCGCTGCTGCGGGCTGGGCCTTACCGAGAGAGCGGATGTAGACGATCAGGTTCCAGACTTCATCGTCTTTTGCCCGACCAGCGTCTTCGGCGGGCATCTTGTTCTTACCGTTCCGGATGGTTTTGAAGAGGTCATTGTCTTGCATACCGGCAAGGGACTTCTGGTCGGTCCAGTCCAAAAGTGTGAGCTGCATGTCCTTGGCGAGATCCGTCTTTCCGTCGCCGGTCGCGCCATGGCACAGGGCACAGTCGATGGCGTAGAGCTTCTTAGCTTTCGCCTGCGATTCAGGCGTCACCTTCGTCTTCGTGGCGGCGTCCTGCGCCTGAGCCGTGGGAGATACTGATGGAGCGATCGCGAACAAGGCCACAGCAACAACAAACAAGACTGGCTTCAACATTTGACACACTCTCCTCAGTTGCAGGTGTCGGGGAAAGGCATCTGGCAGCTGTCTGAATTGATTCGACTGCATTATAGGCCTATTTGAAAGTGAGGTGCATCACTTTGGTCGACCGGGACCCAGATCAAAACGGTCACTCAACAGCCGGTCCTGAACCCGGATGTGGTATACGTTTCGGCATGTTACGGAACGCCTCGCTGTCCGCTCTATGTTTTGTCGTCCTTACCGTACTCTCCGCGGCGACGCCCGGCCCCAAGGTGGCCGCCACTCCGCCCATGGGTTGGAACAGCTGGGATGCTTATGGGCTGACGATCGACGAGGGGGACTACCGCGCCAATACGGCGGTGCTGGCCGGCCTGAAGCAATATGGATGGGAGTACTCGATCGTCGACGAAGGCTGGTACATGCAAGACCCCTTCGCCGACAACGTAGCTTCGCGCAAGTACCTCTGGGACGCGAACGGATTGCTGATTCCAGTCGTGAATAGATTCCCTTCCTCGGCAAACGGGGCTGGATTCAAGCCGCTCGCAGATTGGGTACACGCCCAGGGGCTGAAGTTCGGGATCCATATTGTGCGCGGAATTCCGCGAGGTGTGGTTGACCAGAATCTGCCCATCGCGGGGACGAGCTTTCACGCTGTCGATGCCGCCGACAAGGACTCCCCGTGTCCCTGGGACGAGGGCAATTGGGGCGTAAAGGACAACGAGGCGGGACAGGCTTACTACGACTCGATGCTCAAGCTTTATGCGTCGTGGGGCCTGGACTACATCAAGGTGGACTGCATCTCGGACCATCCCTACCGGCCGAGCGAGATTCGACAGATTGCCGAGGCGATCCGGAAGACGGGACGGCCGATTTTGCTGAGCCTTTCGCCGGGGCCAACGCAACTGGACCACGCGGCCGAAGTAGCAAAATACGCGCAAATGTGGCGCATCTCGGACGACCACTGGGATGTGTGGAGCGTGCCGCACAAGCCGGGTGAAAGCGAGTTCCCCTTCGGAATTCGCGACGCCTTCGACCGGCTGGCGGAGTGGGAAGAGTATGCGAAACCCGGTGCATGGCCCGACGAAGACATGTTGCCGGAGGGAGCCCTGTCGCCGCATCCGGGATGGGGTGCCCCAAGGCAATCGCGCTACACGCAGGACGAGCAGCGAACCGAGTTCACACTGTGGGCCATCTCGCGCTCGCCGCTGATTCTAGGAACGAACCTGACCAAGCTCGATGACTTTACACGGTCCCTGATCACTAATCGCGATGTGCTGGAGATCGATCAACACGCGATTGAGGCCGGACAAGGACTGATGCCGTTGAAGGATGGGAATACGGATACATTTCCGCAGCGCTATTGGTATGCCCGCACCCGACAGCACCAGTATCTAGCAGTTTTCAATCTGGAAGACAAGGCGAGCAAATCGGATTTGCCGTGGATGGTGTTTCACCTGGAGAACAAGCCCCACGCAGCCTTCGACATCTGGAACCAGAAGCACATTCCGAGGGCGAAGACGCTGCATGTGGAGCTAGCGCCCCATGGATGCGCACTGTTCGAAGTGGAATGAGGCGCAGAAAGCTCTGCGCGCTGCTTCGCCGGGCGGCCGTCTAAGCGAGTTCGTTCAGGATCGAAGACGAGCTGCTGGAACCTGAGTTATTCAGGCTTTGCAGCAGCTGGCCGATCGAGCTTGAACCCGAGCTGGAACTCGAACCGAGGCTTGCGCTCAGTCCCTGCAGGTAGCTGGCGCCCTGAGGACTTCCGGAGAGAGAGGCGAGTTGCGCAAGGTCGCTGCTGGCCGCGGATGTATCGCCGGCTCCCATCGCTTGCACAATCGCCTGAATCAGTTTTGCTACGTCCGTCTGACTGTTCGAGTCCGTGCCTGAGTCCGGAATGGATATCGTGGGTACGGCGGACGCTGCGCCCAGCGCCGTGGAATCGAGGGAGAGCAGGTCCTGCTGTGCCGCGGAAAGGTTGCCGCTCTGGAGGTCAGTGCCGAGATTATTGAGTTCGCTCACGAAGGAGTTGGAGTTGCTCGACGAAGAGGCGATGTCGGAGAGCAAGCTCGTGGTGATCCCGCTGGCTGAACTGGATGCCGTCGAGGAAGTGGCGCCGTTGAGCGCATCCTGCGAGAGCGTGACATAGTCCTGCTGGGCAGCCGACAGATTCCCGCTCTGCAGATCCTTGGCCAACTGGTTGAGGTCGGTCACAAACTGGTTGGCCGCCGTGGGCGAGTCGGCGATCTGCGTCAGGAGACTGGTCGAGATAGGGCTGGTGGACACGGTGTACATCCTTTGTGGCATTGCGCGCATGCCCCTCATCGGCACCTTGCGCTGAGAATTTCAACTGTTTTCGAAAAATGCTTCATTTGGCGCGCGAGCTGGTGTCCGTACCTAAGCTGGACTCAGGTTGGCCCCGAGCCTCCTACGCCCGCTCGCTCAGGAGGGACTGGGCGCTCGTCGAGTGGGTGTCGCTCAGAGTTTGCACGAGAGGGCTGACCTGGCCAGAGGAAGAGTTGCTCGCGCCGGGGCTGTCACTCAAGTTTTGCGGGCTGCCGGCGCCCACGGAAACTTGCAGAATCGCGGCCAGTTGCGAGAGATCGGTGCTGGCGCCAGCGAAATCGCCGGCTCCCAAGGCCTGTGCGATCGCCTGAACCAGCTCCTGCACTCTCAATTGGTTGGCCGGTATGGCAGGGGTGGGCGGCAACGAAGTGCCGTCGGCGGTAGCAATCGCCGCGGAGGCGACGCTCACAGCAGTAGACTCGAGCGGCAGCATGTCCACCTGAGATGCCCCAAGGTTGCCATCGAGGCCTGCGCCAAGCTGGTCGAGCTCGGTGACGAAACTGTTGGCGCTGGATGAGGAAGCCGTGTCCTGCACGCCTGTTGCAGTGCCGCTGGCCGATGTAGTCGTCCCCGAGGACTCGACGGTGTTGAGTGCGTTTTCGGTGAGCGTGATGAAGTCCTGTTGTGCCGCAGGAATGTTGCCCCTCTGGAGGTCCTGCGCGACCTGGTTGAGATCGGTCACGAATTGATTGGCTTCGGATGGCGAGCCGGCGATGTGTGAGAGAAGACTGCTTGTGAGGCCGTTCGTCGACAAGGCACACTCCTCCTCATAGCCCGTTTTGCTCTTTTCTTATCGGCATCTCCCGGTCAGGATTTCAGTCGTTTGCTTTCAAATACATGCAGGCAAGAGACGGGCTCAAGGGCGGTTGCCGAAAACTCAGAGGATCAAAGCTGAGGTTGACGCATCTTCTATGGTTCGGGCAGGAATTGCGCCTGCGCGACAATGAATCGGCTGCGGCAAGCTCGGGGGGATTTCGCAATGCTTGCCGCGACGGGAACGAGAGCTTCCGTAGCAGTTCGCGCTGTCTATTCGTGATGCAGGTTCCAGCGGAGTCCGCCCGCGTAAGTCGGATGATAGTATTCGCGCTGGACAACATACTGCGGGCTGCCGTTGAAGAACCCGAAGACTTCATTATTCAGGTTCAAGCCGTAGGCGTATACCTGAAAACCTCCGGGTAGTGAATAACTGGCCTGGGTGTCGAACTGGACATGCGAGTAGAGATAGTTGTCGCCCGATGGGCCCTTCACACCAACTGAATCTGCGCCATCCTGCCATTGATATTGATAGATCATCGCGTCGTCATAGGTCATGCCAATGCGCATCGAAAATCGCTTCGTATCGAAAGTGGGGCTGAAGTTCCACGTATTCGGAGCGTCTCGCAACAATGCCGGCTGATCGGACCGTCCAGGCAGATCGCGTGCCGCCGAACTCGTGTGGCTGTAGTTCGCGGAGAGGCCGAATCCCCGCATCACACCAGGCAGATACGCCATTCGTTGCTCGAATCCGATTTCGAACCCCTGGACGTACGCGCTGCCCGCATTAATCGGCTCCGTCACGAGGACATTCGTGCCGGTCGGGACATGAGGGAAGGTCTGCGTCGAATAGAACTGTTCATAGGCGATCGGTTCGGTGAGATCCTTGTAGAAGTACCCTACTTGAAGCAGCCCGGTATGACTCAGAGTTCTCTCGTACAGTAAGTCGTAGTTGTTGGCTTGCTCGGCCTTGAGATTTGGATTGCCGATGCTGATTGTAACTGGGGTTTGGTTCAGGGTAGGTTGGCTGACAGCGGCCGAAATATCCTGCGGGTCGGGACGCGCAACACCGCGTCCGTACACGAGGCGAAGGTCAGAGGATTTGTCCAGCGCGAACCGTAACGATGCACTGGGCAGAACGTTCGTGTAATCTCCGCCAGCCTTATACGAAAGCGTGTTCGCGGTCTCGTCAAAGCTCAGCGTATTCAAATGGGTCGCCTCAATCCGTAAACCGGCCACCAGGCGAACGCGACTTGCGAGTTCAATCGTGTTCATCACGTATCCCGCAGGAATCCGCTCGACAAGATCGAAGTTGTTCGAATTCACTCCGGGTCCACCGTTGAACACGAGCTGACTCTGGTTGGTACTCACCCAACCCTTCAACTTAGCCCAGTCCGTAATGGAGGGATATTTCCCATAAGTCCCATCGTAGTAATTGGAGTCGGAAAAGTTCCCGTACCATTCGGGGTGTTGTGCCACCGGGATCGGCAAGTAGTTCCCGCTGCTATCTTGCGGCGCAAACCATGAAGAATTGTAGGTGTCGTCAAACTTGTGCGCGTTCCGGATCTTCGCGCCGAGTTCGAACGTTCCATAACGCGAACCCAGGTGATACGTTTTTCCGTACGATCCTGATGCCTCCAGGTTGAGCTGGACGCTCTGTCCAAAGGTTGGATAATCGAATTCGACAAATCCATAGTTATTCCGGTCAAAGGCGTTATCCGCGGCGGCAACGTTGGGACCTACACATCCAGCCCATCCAGGGCGATTCACGCTGACACCTTGAATGTTCTGGCATTGAACATTCGGATCGGCCATCCACTGAAAGCTGGCCCCACCGCTTCCACTCAGTGAGCGGGAACGAGAAACAGACGCGTTCCAAAGAATCGTGGAAGTGTTTATATAGTGCTTTCCTTGCAGATTCAGACTGCCGATCGCCATGTTGGGGCGCCGCCAGTCCTGGCTATATTGAGGGGCGCCTCCATCGTTCATCGTAAAAACCCATTTGTTTCCCCAATTGCGGAAATTCGAGAACAAGCCGCGTAGAGCAATAGACGAACCTTCCCGCAGCTTATAGTCCACACTTCCGGTCGCGCCCCAACGAGTGCGGTTATAAATGTAATCGCGAAAGTCCATGCTGTCGTAGTGGGGGCTCGGATCTCCGGGCGTCGGGACAGGCTCGATGTCGTTAATGCCGCGGCCATTGTAATCGTAGGTCCCACCGATCAGGACACCGAGCTTCTTATCGGCCAGGAATCGGCGGCCAATGGTTCCGCCCATCTGGTCCACTTCTCGGCCTCCAATAATCGGGGTGTATCCTCCCACTCCGTACAAGGCGACTGTAGGTGTGTCGGGAGCGGTCTTCGTCACCAGATTGACCGATCCGCCGATCCCATCGGCATCGATATTTGCCTGGAGTGTTTTGTTGATCTCGACTGAATCGACCAAGTCCGAAGCAATCGTGTCCAGCTTGATTTGCCGCACTCCCGACTCCGGGGAAGGAATTGTGACACCGTCCACCATGGTGTTGCTCAGGCGCGGCTCCGTGCCACGAATCTGCACATACTTGCCTTCCCCCTCATCGCGTTCAATGGAGACGGACGGCATACGGCCGAGGGCATCGGCAATGTTAGCGTTTGGCAGTGAGGTGATGACCTCAGCAGGCAGAACCTGAAGAATGTTCTCAGCGGCAAGCGTGCGGTTGATTGCTTCGGCCTCGCCATGTGGGCGTTCTGCCGTCACAACGACTTCGTCGTTTGCGGAAGCAACCTTCATCACCGCGTCGATTTGCACAGTTTGACCTGCTGAAAGCGTCACCTGAACCGTGTACGGCTCGAATCCGACGAAGGTGATCGTCACTTTGTAGTTGCCGGGGCCCAGACCGGAGACAAGAAAAGCTCCCTGACCGTTCGAGGTGATGGGCTGCGCAGCGGGCTCGAGATCGATGCGTGCACCCTGCAACACGGCGCCACTGGAGTCCTTTACGCTTCCCGCCAACGCGGCCTTTGTGGTCTGCGCTGTGAGCGTTCCGACAACGCAAAAAACACCTAGCATCAGCGCGCAAAGAGCACGCGCGCAGGGCAACAGTACTTGCATGGACTGCCTCCGAAAAAACGAACCAGTTGTAAACGAATCCTGGAATCAGGATGCTCTCGGTCCGATGAACGTCCTCTTAACAGCCCGTGACAAACGAGTGAATCACGAGCGTGCGTGATCCCCGTCACAACGCAGGAGGAGTGCCAGAGGAGTGCCAGAGGAGTGCGGCACGCTGCCGCGCGGCGCGATGGAGCCTGGATTTGGGGCTGCTCGATCGGATCAAGAAGAGGTCGAATCTGAGATTCGAAGACGACGGCACAGAACGACCTAGCGGAGTTGTTCAGCCGAAGCGCGCGCTCCTCCCTCCACACAGCTCAACGCAATGCAGCCCTGAGTTGTGGTTCGAGTTGGGCAGCCGGGCCGTGGGCATGCCAGAGTATCTTCCCCTGGGCATCGATGAGTGCGACATAGGCATCGTTCTCCGTGGTGACGCCGAAGTAGCTCTTCCACGGTTGCTCATCGGTGCTGAGAACGACGAAACGATCCTGGTCGGCGGGAGGGACACCCTTCTTGATGCCGCTCTTGATCATGCCTCGGATAAAGCCGGGAGCCCCGGCGAGCATGGAAATCTGAAAGACGGTTGTGTGGGCCAGGGCCGGGTCCGCGTGGATGGCCTTCGCCCAGTCGCCCGCGCCGTTGCCGCCTTCGCGGCTGAAACCGGCAATCAGCACCACAGTTTGTCCACGCACCGCGTCGGCAAGAACGATGGGCTTGCCGCTGAGGGTTTCGCCTGCAGTGGCGGGGATGGATTGCGCCAGGCAGATGTTTGAATAGACGACTGCCAGCACGAAACCGGCTAACGCACGGATGGAAACGGGCATCATTCGAGCGGACCTCCAACGAAGCGGCAGCATTTGGACGCAAGGAGTATACGATCTGACTGGGCGTCAAGTTCCTTTCGTATTGCCCAGCAGCGTACGACGGCATCACCTTGTGCGAAAATCATGTGTCTGGACCGCATGTCGCAAGCCACGATGCGCGCCGGCAAGTCACCGATGCCCGTTCTACGTTCTGCTTTCATCGCTCTCTCCCGCAATCGCTCTCTGCGCCGCTTCTGCGAGCGCTCTTCTGTGGGAAACAAGCTCAGCGCACGTTTTGTCGCCGGCATGGAATTGGAAGATGCGCTGCGCGTGGCCGAGTCGGTGAATCGGCAAGGCATGCACGTAACGCTCGATTCACTCGGAGAGAGCGTTTCCTCCGCAGACAAAGCCCACAAGGCAGCCGATGTGTATCACCGGTTGCTTGACGCGATTGCCGAGCGCAAACTGGACGCCAACATCAGCGTGAAGCTGACGCAGATGGGTCTCGGGCTCGATCCGGTGCTGGCGGAGTCGATTGCGGCCAGCCTGGCCCAGCACGCCAAAGCGACAGGCAACTTTGTCCGCATCGATATGGAGGACTCGCCGCTGACCGAGGTGACTCTGGGCATCGTGCGGCGTCTGCACGCCCAGCCGGATCTGCGGGACGCCACCGGCGTGGTGATCCAAGCCTACCTGTATCGGTCGCAAGCCGACATTGAGCAACTGATCGCCGATGGGATTCGGGTGCGGCTGTGCAAAGGCGCATACAAAGAGCTGCCGGAAGTCGCGTTCCCACGCAAAGCCGACGTAGATGCGAACTATCTGCGGCTCAGCGAACGCTTGTTGGAGAGCCCGATCTATCATGGCCTGGCGACGCACGACGAGAAGATGGTGGACGCGGCGAAGGCGTTTGCAAAGCAGCGCGGGATCGCGCCCAGCCGCTTCGAGTTTCAGATGCTCTATGGAGTGAGGCGCGACCTGCAGCGCAGGCTGGTTGCCGAGGGGTACAACGTGCGCGTGTACGTCCCGTTTGGGCACGAGTGGTACCCGTACTTCATGCGTCGGCTAGCGGAGCGGCCTGCGAATGTTCTGTTTCTGGCGAAGAATATGCTTCGCAGGTAGGCACTTCGGACGTTGTGTCCAGGCTGGACGACGCCGCGCCCGAAGGGTCGGACGATTCAGCCGATTCAATCCAGGAATCGTCCCAGATGCGGTGAAACGCGCGCGTGCCTCGGGAGCGCACCAGTTTCTTGCTGCGACAGGCAAGGCACTCCCATGGATAGAAGCCAAACACCGGGAAGACCGTGGTTTGGAGGAACCCTTTACGTCCAAGACGGCGCATGTGCTCGCCGCAGCGGCCGCACACGCATAGGTCGTCTTCGACGGACGAAGTCGCAATGGATTCGAAGAGCATGATCTTGATCGGCTTACCGGGGCCTCTAGAAAATCCTGACAATCTATTGAGCCACGGCGACCGCTTAGAAGACAAGGCACTTGGGCTGTGGATAATGGGCGCGCAGGCAGCTTTCAGTGACGCAGACGAGCCAATCCCTGCAAGGCGAGGTCCGCAACTGCCTTGGCGAGGGTCGGCGAACTGTTGAGCGACTCCGGCCGCTCGAGCCGGATGCCGATCTTGGCAGCGTAGTCGCGAAAGGCGATGTCGACATCGTAGAGAATCTCGACGTGATCGCAGAGGAAGCCAATGGGCTGCAGAAGCAGCGCTTTCACGCCTTCCGCTGCGATTTGGGTGAGGGTATCCTCCACGGTCGGGCCGATCCATGGGCCGCCGCTGGCGCCCTGGCTCTGGAAGGCAAACCACCAGCGCGGAATCTCGGGAACGCGTTGGGCTACAAGCTCGGCGGTGTGCTTGGCGTCGGTGGCGTAGGGATCGGGGCCCTGTCCCGCGGGCCAAAGGCGGGGCTGGCCGGCAGATTCAGGTTGCGGTTCGACGGTGCGCGTGGGCACGGAGTGTGCTGTAAAGAGCACCGGAACTGGTGCGCCGGTTTCGGCCGCGAGTTTGGCTTCGGCAGCGCGCAGGCGCTCGGCGAACGCCTCGGCGAGCAGAGGGTGATCGGCCCAGCCCTCGGTGAAGTCAATGCGCAGATTGCCGGCTTCCGCCTCGACGGCGCGCCGGTAGAGCCCGACACTGGTCCGCGAGTTCTGCGGGGCGAGGCAGAGGACAGCGGCCTCTTCCACGCCATCGGCGCGCATCTGCTTCACCACATCCGGGATGTAAGGACGCCAGTTGCGCATCCCGACATAGACGCGGACCGGAGCGCGCCCAGAAGCCAGTCCGGCGGCAAGTTCAGCCTCGACCAGCCGTGCGTGCTCCAGCGTGAGCTCGGTGAGCGGGCTGCGGCCGATCAAGGAGTAGCGGTGCTGAATCTCTTCGACAACAGCCTGCGGCATCGGGCGGCCGCTGACCACGTTGCGCAGATACTCGGGAATCTGGTCGACGGTCTCCGGAGTTCCGTGGGCAAGGAGCAGAACGGCTTGCTTAGCCATGCGCGGCCTCTTCCAGACGAAACTCGCGGACCATCTTCACCACAGCCTGGACGTTCTCGACCGGCGTGTTGGGGACGATGCCGTGGCCAAGGTTGAAGATGTGTCCGGGACGCCCGTTGGCGGAGCGGAGGATTTCCTTCACGCGCTGCTGCAGAACTTCAACAGGCGCGAAGAGCGTGATCGGATCGAGATTGCCCTGCACTGCGTGACTGTCTTGGCCGACGGCGCGCCAGCCTTCGTCGAGAGGTTGCCGCCAGTCGAGGCCGATCACATCGGCGCCAGTGGAAGCCATCGCGCTGAGCAGCCCAGCCGTCTCGACGCCGAAGTAGATCACCGGCACGCCGAGGTCCTGCACGGCGCGCACGAGGCGTTTCGAGGCTACGAAAGCGTAGTCGTTGTAGTCGGCCAGCGAGAGCGAACCAACCCAGCTGTCGAAGATCTGGATGACGTCGGCGCCGGCCTGGACCTGGAGACGGCAGTATTCGATCAGGACTGTTACCAGCTTGTCCAAAAGCATGTTCCATGCGATCGGCTCGCCATACATCAGTTTCTTGGTCTCGATGTAGTTGCGCGATCCGCCGCCTTCGATCATGTAGCTGGCCAGCGTGTAAGGCGCGCCACAGAAGCCGATGATGCCGAGGCGATCGCGGAAGTGCGCGGCGACTTTCTCGATGGCGCGGGCGACGTAGGCCAGGTCATCGGCCCGATCAGTGCGCAGGGCCATCACATCGGCCGCAGTGCGCACGGGATGATGCACGACCGGCCCTTCGCCGGCCTGGAACTCGAAGGGCAAACCCATGGGCTCGAGCGGAAGCAGCAGGTCGGCAAAGATGATGGCCGCGTCGACGCCGAGCTTTTCAGCAGCGGTGATGGTAACTTCGGCGGCGATCTGAGGCTGCTTGCAAATCTCGACCAGCGTGTGGTGCTTGCGGACGTCGCGATACTCCTGCATGTAGCGGCCGGCCTGGCGCAGAAACCAGACAGGCGTGCGATCGACGGGCTTGCGCAGGCAGGCGCGGACGAAGCGGTGACCGGAGAGAAGCGAGTCCTCGACAGAGGTTTGCGGCTCGATTGGCATTCCCTGTCGATTTTACTTGGGGGACTCGCCCCTTCGACTTCCGCTGAGAGCAAGCTGTCCAGGCGTGCGCTGCTTCGTTGCTCCGCCGATACCGGCTCACTCCGCAGCTGCGGTATCCCACGTCTCCAAAACCGGGAGACATGGGGCACCCAGGAATTTGTGTAGTACAAGCATCCCGAGACCTGAGCCACTCGCCGGTTCGGAATTCTTGGCAATGCGGGGCGAAGAATTGCGCACGACGGTTATTGACTCATCAGCTAATAACGAGGGAGGGGTACCAGGGTGGTCTGACCAGAGGGAGGGGGGTAGGCGGGTACACGCCGGTTGTGCGGATCGGGAGCGGGCTTGCGGCTTTTGTGCCCCGCGACGTGATGTGACGGCATTCGGCGACCATTGTGTCTCTCCTGACCCCTCCCCCCCACCCCCTTTTTGGGGAAATATCTGATTCTATGGGGTTTACGAAATCAATAACTTACGATAACCCATTTGGAATGATTGGGTTATGGCTAAATATCTCTGCCCGTTCGACTTCGCTTGCCTTCGACTACGCTCAGGGCAAGGTCCGCGCCGTGCGCGAACGGACCGACGGGAGCAGGTTCACCGGAACGAGTTCAGTTTTTGGGTATGAATTCAGGATAGCGGAGTCGGGGGAATTAATGTGCAAAGTCGCGGTAGCCAGCGGATGGTGAACCTAGGCAGCCGCTCCTGCGGGCGCAGCGTTGTCTCTGCGACATGCCGCGAGCGTGTTTTGCCTTCCTCCAGAGATGCGGACGGCCGAATTGCCTCTAGCATTCGCGCAAATCCGCGACAAGCTGAGGTTCACGGAGAGCATGTCGAGCAACACCTCGGACCGTGCGGATTAGTAGTGAACGTGCATTGGCCCGGTCCTTGAGGCTTTTCAGACTTTGTTTGAAGTCTGGAGCGTCTCCATGTGCGATGGCACTGCGCAATTCATACATCTTCCCCCAGATGGCTTCCGGCTTATAAGTACCGAAGACCGAGTAGTCAAGTCTTGGGCTCCAACGGTTATCTAGGAGCGTGATCTTTTTCTTCACCTGCCGGGTGATCGAGTCGGTTGGGTCTTTCGGATCAGGCTTGTGAACGAGCAGTGATTCGAGAACGGAGAAATAGCCGAGGAATGCAACATCAGAGTTCGCGTCTAATGCCTGGAGGTTGAGCAGTTGTTGGCTAACTCTCGGAATGTCGATACCTGTCGTGGGGTGCTTCGACAGTTGCTCCACGAGCTCGCCAATTTGAATGGAATGCTCAGCGTCCAAAGTGACGAAGTGGTCTATGCGGTTCGACTGAATGGCCATAGAGCTTTCTTGCAACGCCTGAAACAATCGGCCGGAATGGAGGCCAACCGCTCTCTGCGATCCCCAGGCCATGACTGTAAACCCGATTCGCAGACTGGAGTCGAGTAGGACCAATGCTTGCTCAAGACGGTTGACTCCCTCGTTCGTCCCGGAAAATGCGACGACGAAATATTTCCAATCCTGTTCAGGCGCATCGTCGAACAGACCGCCGCCTTTGTCCTCCATCTCCCATGGATAGAAATATCTCCCGGCGACTCGACCGTTGTTCTCCGCCAGAATTTCCTTGATGACTTTAATTTCATCCTTCGTGGCTTTGCGTAGTGTGTGTCCAGGAATCAACTCCAACTCGGCAGCCCCGACGATCCCCAGAACATTCGTCAGAAATGCGAACCCGTTTCGTGGCGCACCGAAGCTGGATGCAGTGATTGTGAGGCCAACTCCCGGAGATAGGACATTAGGACCGCTCATTGCTGACCCCTCAATTGGGACCTACCTAAGAGTAACGGCCCTCGCACAAGAAAATCGAAAAGCCTCCGCCGCCGGAATACGCGAGCGCGCAAGGCGCGGAGTGATCCAACGGCCCAGAAGGGTGACGGAGGCTGGGATGCGGCTGCGGTTTCCCACCCTTGCGCAGACGACGCGCGAAGGATGGGGCACCCAGAAATTGTGCGAAGTAGACAGGGGCTGATTGAGATTCAAGGTTTCCCAGGTCCCCAAATGCGAGGGACCCGGGGCACCCATCTTTGAGTTGGTGATGCGTCCCGAGAAGCAGATCCTTCGCCCCGCTGACCCCACGCCGACTTCCGTCGTCGATGGGGCCCCAGGCGCGCGGGTTCTCAGGATGACACTGCAGTGGTGATTGCGGAATTGAGGCCGCCCGATTCCCTTGCGAGTGCGCCGAAAGCGCTGGTGCCTGGACGGCCAGTCCCGGCGTTCGGATTGCGGAGCGGCCGAAGGCCGCGGAGCGAGGCGAACGCCGCAGGGCGGGTTCTTCGGCGGGTCGTTCGCGCAGCGGACGAGCGAGCCGAAGGACCCGCGGAGCGGGCCGTTGGATCGAAGCGAGCGCCGGAAGGCGCGGCGCGATCCGACGGCCCCTGGGAATGGATGACGGGGCTGGGATGGGGCTGAGGTTTCCCACCCTTCGCGCAGACAACGCGCGAAGGATTGGGCGCCCGAGGTTCCTGCGAAGTAGACAGGGGATGATTGAGATTCAAGGTTTCCCAGGTCCCCAAATGCGAGGGACCTGGGGCACCCATCTTGGTGCTGATGACGCATCGAGAAGCAGATCCTTCGCCCCGCTTACCCCACGCCGACTTCCGTCGTCGATGGGGCCCCAGGCGCGCAGGTTCTCAGGATGGCACTGCATTGGGGAGTGGGCCGAGTTGCACGACAGAAAGCGTCCGTTCCCAAGTTTCGTTTTGCGAGTTGATGTGCGCCGAAGGCGCGGCCGCCTGGACGGCCAGTCCACAAAAAACGGCCCCCGTTTTCGGCGGGGGCCAAGTTGCCTTGGTTCTCTCGTGTTGCGAGAGCTTTTTTGGCGGCCTGACGGCCGGGGAGCCGTCAGGTGCGGGTTAAGAGCCTCAGGGGGTGGCTGCGCGGTTTTGGGCCGCGCTTCCGCACCTTAGTTAGATACCGCCGCCATGGGGAGACGTGGCATCCGGGGCCGCCAAACTGTTTTCCATCAGCCGCAGGTGGACGGTGCTGGTGCGCACCCGAGCCGGCTTGGCATCAGTACCAGCCGTTTCGACGGGAGCATTGCCCAGCGCGACGTAGTGCATGCGGTAGACGGGAATCTGATGTTCGGTAACCAGATAACGCTCGACTGACTCAGCCAGCTTCTGCGAGCTCTGGATACCAACCGCTCCGGCGCCCGGAGCGCGTGCTTCCATCTCGACGAGGTAGCCCTGGTGGCCGGCGAGGCTTGCTGCCAGCGTGTCCAGCTGGGCCTTCGCGTCCTTGGACAACATGGAGCCGCCGTGGAACGTGAGGTCGAGATCGTTGATCTGCTTGTACTGGTCAATTCCATTGACCGTGGTGTTGATCTGGTCGACGTGACCGGAGGCGCCCTGCGCGACTGTGTTGGCGTTTTGCGCCTGGGTGGTGGCTGCGGTGGCAACCTGATTGGCGGCGTCCGCTGTGGACTGCGCCTTCTGGATACCGGCCTGGGCGCGGGCGTCAACGTCCTTGATGTCGGTGGCGTTCTTCGCGTTCACCTGATCGAGCTCGGTGAGGCGGTCATTGATGGGGTCGAGGCGTTTCTTCACCCACTTTTTGCGGGCGAAGGGCATCACGCTGCCCCAGAAGCCTTCCTTGTCGGGGGGCGTGGTGGCCGCAGGTGCTGCCGGAGGAGTCGAGGTCGGCTGCTGCGACATGGCCGCCGGGGGCGTGCTCTGCGAATCATTCGAAGTCTGCGCGACTGCCGGGACAACCAATGCGGAAGCCAGCAGAACCACAGCGCACTGGCTGGGGAGAAAGCTTGTCTTGCTGATGCGGTAGGTCATTTTGTTTTGCCTCTTTGACGTGCATTCGCGGAACGTCTGCGAGAGCTCTCAATGCGGCTCGCCCTGAGATAGAGCAAGGGGCGTGCCAAAGGTGGCAGAGTCGGCCTGACAACGGTAACGATTCGGTAATTGTTGTTGAGTCAGAGGGTTGGGGGATGGGTTCTGGGAGGGGAGGGCTGGCCGTTGGGGATTTCCACCGGGGAGAGGGGCCGGGGCCGATGTAATTTTTACCGGCCGGGGTAAGTTCTACTGAGTAAATCGTTAGAGCGGGCGGGTTTTACTGGGCGTCGACGTGGAGGATTCGGATCTCGGGAAAGGCTCCGTCCCAGTCGCGGGAAACGGCGTCGAAGATGAGGCGGAAGTCGCGCTGGTCGCCGGGCTTGAGGGGGGCGGCTGAGACGGGCTCGATGTCGATGTAGGGGTCGCGAGTGCGGATGAGTTTAAGGGGCTGGGTCTCGTTTTGCGTGACCTCGTGGGCTGGATCGCGGAAGAGGACCTGGACGGTGATTCCTGTGACTGTGCGAGCGCCGGTGTTGGCGATGTGGCCGTCGACGTAGGTGACTTTACCGCCAGCGAGGTTGGCGGAGTCGCTCATGGCGAGGTTGGAGATGGGCAGGCTGGCGGCGTAGGGATCGAGGGCGGCGTTGACGGGCGTGACGGCTGCGGGGGTGCGACCGTGCTCGAAGACAAGGAAGAGGACGGCGGCGATGACGAGAACGACGCCCGCCGCGATAGCCAGAGGCGCCCAGTTGCGCTCGGCGGATTCAGTGGAGCGAATGAGTTCGAATTCGGGACGTGTTTCCACGAGCGGATTCTACACCCGTTACTGAAGGAGTCCCTTTTCGATACGCGAAGAAGATTTGCACTGGAGAATTCGGCGATGATGGCCGAAGAAGAAAACAAAAGCGCAACGCTCGACTGCTTTCGTACATCTTTTGAGTGATTTTCAAGTTTCGATGAATTTGCGCATAAATAAGTGCAACTGGCGAAACCGAAGACGCACTTTTTACGTTCTTCTTGGTGAGCAAGGAAAAGAACATGCAATCCTCCCCCCAATTCGTAATACAGGCCAGCACGCAGAGACGTCCTCGTCGTGAGGACGTGCCGTATCAGATCATGACTATTGCCGCCATGCTGATCGTTCTGGTTTCGGTCTGGGTGTTTTAGGACGACCGTAGGA
This sequence comes from uncultured Acidobacteriaceae bacterium, assembly GCA_963778705.1. Lineage (GTDB taxonomy): Bacteria > Acidobacteriota > Terriglobia > Terriglobales > Acidobacteriaceae > Telmatobacter. The sequence goes on along the minus strand of CAVZVM010000004.1, from coordinate 112,623 downwards.
CCCGCCGGCGCGGTTTGCTGCGCTGCGTTCTTCTGCGCGATTCCGCGCGAACAATTCTGAAAAATTGAGATGTAGATTTTGGGCGTGATCGGTGCGGGCGTGCGTTGGTGCGCGGGCGAGCTCATGTTGACTGCTCGGATGTGATTCTCAGCTTTGCTGTCGGGCTTGGGCGGGGCTATTTCCGGGCGGCACGGAACATGGCGTAGAAGTGCCAGCCTGCAGTTGCGAAGATAGCCGCGATGAAGAAGGGCGGGATCACTGGAAACAGGTGGCCTTCGCCGGTGCGGGCGGCGTGAATGAAGGCGCCTTGCAGCACAGTGAAGAGACAGAGGAGCTCGGTCTTGAGCCAGGCGATCATGTCGAGGGTGACGGACTGAAGACGAGCGATATTCTGCGGGGTGACGCGTACCGGATAGTTGAATGCGCCGGGAAAGCGACTAACAAGCGACATGAGCAGGTAGAGCCCGACGGCGATCGCCGGCAGCAGGATCATGCCCGAGGGCGATCCCCAGGCGTTGGCGTTGCCAGCAGCGTCGAAGTGGGTGGGAACGCGGTCGGGGAGATGGTTGGGGCCGTAGACGGCAGCCCAGGTGATCGAGCAGAGGAGGACGAGGACAAAGAGGGCGAGGATTTCGAGGGTCTTGCGCATGGGTCGTGCTCACGAGGTACTACGGAGAGGATAAATCTGCAGTTCAACTCTTGTCGGTGAGGAGGCGGATCTGTGAGGAAGGGGCACGAACCGTTGGCGGCGCGGGCTGGGGAGTGAATCGGCGCACGGCGGGAAAAGCCGCAGAGGCGCAGGGTGCCCTAGAATGCGCGCATGGCGAGGAAGAAGTCGCAGCAGAGCCAGTTTCACCGGTCGCAGATTGGGCGGGCACAGCGTTATGTTCGGCTGCATCTGACGGAGCCGATGAGCCTGGCGCGGATTGCGCGCGAGGCGGGATCATCGTCGTATCACTTCGCGCGTCTGTTTCAGGCGTATGTGGGTGAGACGCCGTTCGGATTTCTGCGGCGGCTGCGCCTGCTGGAAGCGCTGCGGATGCTGCAGGAAGACGCAGACGTGAGCGTGATCGAGATTGCGATGGCCATCGGCTATGACACGGCGGCAGCCTTTAACAAGGCGATGCGCAAGACGATCGATGCGACGCCAAGCGAATTTCGCACGATGGGAAAAGAAAAGCAGGACACGGTTGTCTACGATCTGAGTCGTCCGAGATTCCCAAAGGAGACACCGATGAACCTGAGTGCATTTGAAACTGTGACGCGTCCGTTGACGCACTACGTTTTCATGGAAAAGCGCGGGCCGTTTGCCGAAGTGGCGCCGCCGTTGTGGAATGAGCTGCAGCCGATGGTGCCGCGGCTGGACCAAAGCCAGGTCCGCGAGTTTCTCGGAGTAAGCGGCATCGACAAAAACAGGGCCGGGGAAGACGCGATGATCTATCAGGCCGGTGTGGGGCTGGCGTCGGAGCCCAAGAAGCTGCCGGCGGGGCTGCAGCATCGAGTAATCCCGAGCGGGAAATATGCGCGCTTTGTGTTGACGGGGCCATACACGCAGATCTGGCAGGCGTTCGATCGGGTGTTCAAAACGCTGGCGGAGAAGAAGGTCGAGCTGCGGGCGGAGTTTTGTATCGAGAACTATCTCAACGATCCGCGGACGACGCCGGAGGAGGCGTTGTTGACGGAGATATTGGTGCCAGTGGTGTGAGGGGGGCGGCATTTACGACCAACGACACCAAGTCGCAGAGTCACGCCGGGCGATGATGGCACTTATGGACAGGGTGTGGTTGCTCTGGTTTGTGCAGCAACGCGATGAGGGAGAGGACACCGAGCTGCTGATTGGCGTTTATCGATCGGAAGACGACGCCAAAACCGTAATCAAGAGATTAGCTGACCAGCCGGGGTTTCGCGATGCCCCAAAGGGGTTCAAGGCCTACGAGTATGTTCTCGGTCGAGATGGGTGGAAGGAAGGATTTGTCCGCGTCTGATGCCGGAGGACGAGTTGTTGACGGGGATTCTGGTGCCGGTGGTGTGATGGGCGCCTTCTGCGCAGCCGAGTCGTGCGTCGTTCATAAAGCCAACCTATTAAGCTCTTCGCTTTCCCAGGTCTCAAAAGCGAGACATGGGGCACCCATTTTCGTGCAGATGGATGCACTACCCCAGGCTCCAAAGTCAGCTCCATGCAAAGTCCGCCTGCATGCAATGGTCAGTGGCCGTGCTCTTCGAGGTACTTCTCGGCTTCGAGAGCGGCCATGCAGCCGGTGCCCGCAGCGGTGATTGCCTGGCGGTAGCGGCGGTCCTGCACGTCGCCGCAGGCGTAGACGCCGGGGACATCGACACCGTTGAGCGTGGTCAAGACGTTGTTGCGCGTCTTGATGTAGCCCTCGTCGTCGAGGTCGATCTGGCCCTGGAACATTTTTGCGTTGGGCTCGTGGCCGATGCCGAGGAAGAGCCCCTCGACATCGAGGTTGCTCTTGGCGCCGTTGCTGACGTCGCGCAGGCGCAGCCCTTTGACTTCTTTTTCTTCGACGCCGAGGACTTCTTCGACGACCGTGTTGGTGCGCAGCTCGATGTTGGGATGGGCCATGGCGCGCTCGAGCATGATCTTCGAGGCGCGGAAGGCATCGCGGCGATGGAGGAGCGTGACCTTAGTGGCGAAGCGGGTGAGGAAGAGCGCTTCTTCCATGGCCGAGTCGCCGCCGCCGACCACAGCGATGGGTTTGCCGCGGAAGAAGAAGCCGTCGCAAGTGGCGCAACTGGAGACGCCGTGGCCGATGAGCGCCTGTTCGCTGGGGATGCCGAGCCAGCGCGCGCTGGCGCCTGAAGCGACGATCAGCGTGCGGGTGACGATCTCGCCAGCCGAGGTGTTGAGCTTGTATGGGTGCGACTTGAGGTCGACCGAGTTCAGGTGCGCCAGCTGAAACGTCGCGCCGAAGCGGGCGGCCTGTTTCTTCATGTTTTCGATGAGCTCAGGTCCCTGGATGCCGTCGGGCCAACCGGGGAAGTTCTCGACGAGCGAGGTGATGGAGAGCTGGCCCCCGGGCTCATGGCCTTCGAGGACAATGGGGTTGAGGCCGGCGCGCGCGGTGTAGATGGCGGCGGTGAGTCCGGCGCAGCCGGAACCAAGAATGACGGTGTCACGAGTCTCTGTCATGCAATTTCCTGTGTCGATTGTAGATGCCTGTTGCGCCCCACTCGGCGCGTGCGGCGCGCAGATTCGGGCAGGATTCCCACAGCGAGCACACCCCATGCCTCGGGGCTCCCCTTTGGTATAGCTGAGGGCTCAACGTCGCTGCGGGCTTCTATGTAAAGATGACGAACATGGCGAATTTGACTCTTGTGTATGGAATGCGGCTGCTGCCGGAGGGCGAAGTGAAGGAGATTCACGATGCGACGCTCAAACTGGTGAACGGTCATGAGGCGCACGTGACCATGCACGTTCTCGAGGGCTCGCGCGAGGAGATCGAGAACCAGCTCAAGCAGAGCCTGGATGCATTCTTCGACTTTTATCCGGAGCTGTAGGGATCGAAAGAGAGACGCAACAGCAGATCCCCTTCGACTTCGCTCAGGGCAGGCTTTCACCCCGCTTACCCCAGGTCCGCCTACGCATACGCGGGGCCCCAGGCACGCGGGTTCTCAGGATGACACGGCAGTTGGGTTAAACGGACAGTACGGGACGAAAGGAAGGTTCGCAGTTGGCCGCGCGGCGCGCGTGTTCTCGGAGGCAGAGGAATTAGTTGTGCGCGATGGCGGTCACTGGGCGAGCGAGACCCAGAGAAGGAGCCTCCGTGAGGAGGCCCTTTCTTCTTAGTAGTCGGAGACGTAGGCCAGCGTTTTGACCATGGCTTTGGCCGTTTCGACACGTTTGACGCGCAGGTTGTCGAGGGCGTAGTCGACGTAGCGCGGTTCGAAGTGCGAGGGCTGCCCCATAAACCGGCAGGTCGCGACGATCTGATCGATGATGAACTTCGGCTGATAGGCGGCGAAGTCGAGTTCCTTCTCGTCGCGCAGCTTGCGCACGATGGAGTTGAAGACCTCTTCGGGGAACGTCATGCCTTGCTTCTCCGCTTCTCTTTTGAAGATGGTTCTGAAGTTCTCGAAGCTTGGCCCGGACACCTCGATTTTATAGGGAAGCCTGCGGAGAAATGCGGGGTCCATCAGGTCTTCGGGTTCGAGGTTAGTCGAGAACATGATCAGTTCTTCGAAGGGAATGCTGAAGCTTTTGCCGGTGTGGAGCTTGAGGTAGTCGACGCGGTTCTCGAGGGGCACGATCCAGCGATTGAGCAGGTGGGTGGGGCTGACGAGCTGGCGGCCGAAGTCGTCGATAACGAAGCAACCGCCGAGGGCCTTCATGTGCAGGGGCGCCTCATAGTAGTTGCCGACAGGGTCGTAGCGCAGGTCGAGCATCTCCAGAGTAAGTTCACCGCCGGTGACCACGAAGGGACGGCGGCAAGGGACCCAGCGTGCGTCGTATTGTTCGCGGCGCACAACGGACAATGAATTTTCCTCTTCGACTTGCGGCTGATCGATGGTGAAGTGAATGCTGGGGTCGTGAACGCGTATGATCTGGCCTTCGACGATGATGGAGTAGGGAACGTGAATGACGTCGTTGAAGACGCTGCTAAGGCGATGGGCTGTGGAGGTTTTGCCGTTGCCCGGGGGGCCATAGAGAAGGATGGCGCGGCCGGAGTTGAGCGCCGGACCGACCTGTTCGATCATGCTGCGATCGAAAACGAGATCGCTCATCGACTTTTGAATGCGGTCGACGGTGACGATCTCGTTGGTCAGCTTCTGCATGTTGACCTGGTAGTTGAACTCCTCGAGGGTGACGGGAGCGGGGCCGGTATAGCGCAGGCGATTGAGTGCGTCGAGAGTCCAGCGACGGCCTTCTTCGGTGAAGGAGTAGCTGAGGTCGATGGGGTTGTCGGAGTAGCGTGAGCCGAGGGTCTGGAGGAGCTGTCGCTCGACGGCCATGCGAATCAAGTCGTGGACGATGTGATAGGGCAGCTTAATGGCTTCGACAAACTGCCGGGTGCTTTCGAGCCGGTCGCGATAGATGAGTTTCAGGAGGAGACCCATCAGGTCGACTTCGTCGATTCCGGTGGCACGAATGTCGGCGGGCTCGGTCGGGATGCGATGCATGAACGCGTTGAGGCGCTCCTGCGTGATGGCTCCGATGGCGACGAGATTGTCGCCGAGACGGCCGCCCTCCACTTTCAGACGTTCGAGGGCCTTGGCCACATCTTCATCGGTGACCAGCTTTGCGACAACCAATAAATCCCCTAATCGCAGTCGTGTGCCGATGACGCCCTCCCCCTGCGCCCGAGCGGGCGCCCCCTGATGCAGACCGATCCAGAGACTCTTTATCGGCCAAAGACACTCACAGTTTCAGTCAGTTGGATTCCGATCCGGCTGTAACGCAGGTTGCAGAGACCCCTGGAATCGGAAACTTAGGTAATGGAGGCGAGACTGGCGAATCGGTGAACAGCGGAGAACCGTCGAGATCAGCCGTGTGATTCGGCGCGGTTTAGCTCCGAAGCGCGAAGAACGGAGATTGCCGCCGATCCAAAAGGGGGCCGGGTGAAGCACGATGCCAATGAGGGCGTCTGCGCTGACATGCGGCTTCGATCCACGGAGAGAGATTCCAGGCAATTCCGGCTGAGACTTGTGGGATAGCTGGGGCATCATAAGGTGAGCGAGGTCAACTTGGGTATTGCAGCGAGGCCCCTTCCCCAAAACGCAAAGAGTAGTCGACCGCGGGTCGTCATTGTCGGCGGTGGATTCGGCGGTCTGCGTGCGGCGCAGGCGCTTGGCACTTTGCCGGTGGACGTGACACTGATTGACCGGCGGAATCATCACACGTTTCAACCGCTGCTGTATCAGGTCGCGCTGGCGGTGTTGTCGCCGGCGGATATTGCGCAGCCGATCCGGACGATCCTGAGGCGCCAATCGAACACCGAGGTGCTGATGGACGAGGTGGTCGGGATCGATGCGCAGGGGCGTGAGGTGGCACTCGGGTCGGGAGCGCGGATCAAGTACGACTACCTGGTGCTGGCGACGGGCGCGACGCATTCGTATTTTGGACACGACGACTGGGCACCGCTGGCCCCGGGACTGAAAACCATCGAAGATGCCACGGAGATTCGGCGGCGTGTTCTGCTGGCCTTTGAACTGGCCGAGCGGCAGATGCAGGAGCATGGATGGCATCCACCACTGAATTTTGTTGTCATCGGGGGCGGCCCGACGGGTGTGGAGTTAGCCGGGGCCATCTGCGATATCGCGAAGCTCTATATGCGGCACGATTTTCGGCACATCGATCCAAGCACGGCCCGGGTGCTGCTGCTCGACAACGGACCGCGGGTTCTGGCGGCGTATCCGGCCGACTTGTCGGCCAAGGCCGAGGAGGCACTCAAGCACCTGGGCGTCGAGGTGCACACTGGAACGCACGTCACAGGCGTGGGGCCGGGGTGGGTGGAAGCAGGTGGACAGCGCATTGAGACATCGGTGACTTTGTGGGCTGCGGGCGTTCAGGCGTCGCCGCTGGGGAAGATGCTGGGCGCACCGACGGACCGGCGCGGCTGCGTGATCGTAAATGAGACATTAAATCCTCCGGCGATGCCGGAGGTCTTCATCCTTGGCGACCTTGCACACTTCGAGCAGGACGGTCATCAGGTGCCGGGCGTGGCCCAACCAGCGATGCAAATGGGCACCCATGTGGGGCGGATGATTAAGGCCGATCTCGCGGGCAAGGCGCGGCCGGCGTTTCGCTATTTCGACAAGGGCGACATGGCGACCATTGGACGCCTGGCCGCGGTAGCCAAGGTGGAGTGGCCCTTCAAGGCGCACATGAGCGGGCTTTTCGCGTGGCTGACGTGGATCATGATCCACATCTTCTTTTTGATCGGGTTCAGGAACCGGCTTGCGGTGTTTTCGTCGTGGTTCTGGTCGTACTTCACGTTCACACGCGGGGCGAGGCTTATCACTGGCGATCAGAACCTGCCGGGCTGGAAGGATCAGTTGAGCGCAGGCCCAGTGCGGGAAGAAGTGACGAGCGCAGAAGTGGCCAAATAGCCGCTGCTCGGGTCGATTAGACTGGTAAGGACATGCTCGACCTGGGATTTGTCCGGGGGAACCTGGAAAAAGTAGAGGAAAAACTGCGCGCGCGGGGGGCCGATCCGGCGGCATTGCTGGGCGATTTTAGAGCTCTCGACCAGCGCAGGCGCGAGGCAATTACGCAGGCGGAACAGCTGAAGGCGCGTCGCAATGAGTTGAGCCAGAAGGTGGGCGCTCTGAAGAAGGCCGGCCAGGACGCGACTGCGGTAATGGATGAGACTCGCGCTCTGAAGGACAGCCTGGATGAACTGGATAAGTCCGCAGCGGAGTTGGACGAGCAGATGCGGCTCTCGCTGGCTCGAATCCCGAACCTGACGCGCGATGAAGTGCCGATGGGAACGTCGGAGGCCAACAACGTCACGGTCAAGACCTGGGGCGACAAGCCGAAGTTCGATTTTGAACCAAAGCCGCACTGGGAGATTGGCGAGTCGCTGGGCATTCTCGACCTGGAGCGCGCGGCCAAACTGAGCGGTGCGCGGTTCGCGGTCTACATGGGTGCGGGCGCGCGGCTGGAGCGGGCACTGATCGGCTTGATGCTCGACATGCACACGCAGCAGCACGGCTATACCGAGGTTCTGCCGCCGTTCATGGTGAATTCAAAGAGTCTGTTCGGAACGGGGCAACTGCCGAAGTTTGCCGAGGATTTGTTTCGCTGCTCGGACGCGGATGCAGAGGCGGTGGCGCGCGGTGAGTTCAAAGATAACGATCACTGGCTGATTCCGACGGCGGAAGTGCCGGTGACCAATCTTTATCGAGACGAGATTCTCGACGAGGCGCGGCTCCCGATTTCGTTGACGGCGTATACGCCGTGTTTTCGCGCCGAAGCGGGGGCGGCGGGCAGGGACACGCGGGGGATCATTCGGCAGCATCAGTTTCAGAAGGTGGAGATGGTGAAGTTTACGCGGCCGGAAGAATCGGACGTGGAGCACGAGAGACTCACACGAAACGCCGAGCAGATTCTGGAAGCGCTGAAGCTTCCCTATCGGCGGGTGCTGTTGTGCACGGGCGATACGGGATTCTCTTCGGCAAAGACGTTCGATCTTGAAGTGTGGTTGCCGGGCCAGCAACTGTATCGCGAGATCTCGTCGTGCTCGAACTTCGAGGCATTTCAGGCGCGCAGGGCCAACATCCGCTATAAGCCGAGCGGTCCGAAGGCGAAGAACGAGTTCGTTCATACGCTGAACGGAAGCGGGCTGGCTGTCGGTCGGACCTGGCTGGCAATTCTGGAGAACTATCAGCAGGCCGATGGGACAGTCGTTGTTCCCGAGGCGCTGCGGACCTACATGGGCGGTATGGAGCGCATTACGCGGCAGGGATGAGTTGCAAGGGTGTCCCTCAGGGGCTAAAGCCCCAGTTTTTTATCGACATCTTCGGCACGGCTGAAGCCGTGCCCTTTCACACGGCCGTTGTGCCGGCTTTCGGAGTGGAATGAACAGAATTCTGAAGAGCTATTTTTATTGGACGTACCCACGCGGCAATGTGCATTACGACGTGATGGTCACGCTGATTCTGCTGTTCATCTTCGTGACCCCGCACCTGTGGGACTTTGGCGACAAGCCGAGCAGCGCGTCTGGCCCCGCGCATCCCATTCAGGTGGTGGGCGACGGCAACCACGACGTGATCGTGTCGGTGCAGGCTGTGGACGTGCAGATTCCGGATGGGGCCACACCCAACGAGATCAAGAAGGCGCTGCGTCAGGCCATCGAGCCGGTGACGGGCGACGCAGTGTTTGTGGAACGCTGGGAGACGGCGACCGACGACCACGGCAACTCGATCTGGAAGATCTGGGCCCATCGCTAAGGGTCTGCGTCCAACCAAGACAAAGGAGTCTATGTCCCCCAAGAAGATTTGGATTCGCGTGGCAATGGCGGCGCTTTTGGCCCTTTGCGGCCGCTCCGTTTGTGCTGCGGACGATCTGGAGCGTGTGCTGAGGGAGCTGGACAGAGCCGCAGCGAACTTTCACACTACCTCGGCCGACTTCGAATTCGATTCAGTCGCGACCGATCCAATCCCCGACAAGGATGTACAAACGGGCACGGTGTATTACAGCCGCAGGGGTACCGGGTTTGAAATGGGCATGCACATCGCAGTGGTCAACGGAAGACCTCTTGCGAAGGTCATTGTTGTTTCCAACGGCGTCTTCAAAATGTACGAGCCGTCGATCGACCAAGTGACACAATCAAACAAGGTCGGCAAGTATGAAGGCTATTTGGTTCTTGCTTTTGGCGCCAGCGGCAAAGACCTCGAGCAAAAGTGGACCATCAAATACCTTGGCCCGGAAACGATCGGCGGCATCAAGACCGAGAAGCTCGAATTGATTGCAAAGGACCCCGACGTGCTGAGACTCTTTCCAAAGGTGATAGTTTGGATCGATCCAACGCGCGCAGTCAGTCTTAGACAGTATTTCGATGAAGGCCAGGGTCAGTCCCGCACGTGCACCTATACGAATATCGAATTGAACCCCACGCTCCCAAGCGATGCCTTCAAATTCAAGACCGACAGCAAGACACAAATCGTGACCAAGTGACCTTGGAAGCGCCCTGCCCGTCAAAGCTGGATTCGGCGGTCCCGGGTGAAGGAATTGCCCATGGGGACGAGCCGGCCGATGGCGACTCCGCCAAGAACAAACAGCATTGGAAAACATTCGAGGGTGTAACGGGCTTCGGGCGGGACGACGGTGAGCAGGAGCGCGCTGCGCAGCAGCATGTACGCGAACATCCACACTGCCAGACGGGGGCGCAAGAACAGGCCGCAGATGCCCAACAACAGGTAGACGACATTCAGGGCTGCGTAGGCCCAGCTGAAGCGCGTCTCCGCGTAGTGGTGGTTGTAGACCCACCAATCGAGATCGATGGGCAGGTTTTCGACGCGGGGACGAAGACCCATGTCTGCGACGCGAGCCAGGGGCAGCCATAGATAAGTTCGCAGGGGATGCGCAGCGGTGCGCTCTGCGGCGAGGCGGGCAAAACCCGCGTCGATGGCCGGCGTCATGTCGTAGCCGTTTTTGTTGTAGGCAGCAGCGAGTGTCGCGGTCTCGTTATATTGCTGCGGAGTGTCGAATGCACGGCTGGGCAGTTTGCTCACATCGAGCACGTCGCCGGGGATGTTCCAGACGACTTCGTAGGTTGATACGAAGTCGAGGCACCAGGTGGCTACCCATCGATCCCAACCGGGCGTAACGGGATCGCCTGGATCGGTGGCTGAGCGCGGGGCGAGGGGCTGGAATACATGGAAGACGCGCCAGTTGCGCGCGGTCCACGCTGCGAAGGGAGCCAACGCCAGCAGAGCGCAGACGACGGCCATGGTGGCCTTCCGTTTTGGTGCTACGGACCGCGTTTGGTTCCGCGGGCAGAAAAGCAGGGCGGGTGCAAGGGCGATCGCGACCAGTGCCCCGTCGGGCCGCAGGAGTGCGGCGAAGGTGACAGCAAGCGTGAAAGTGAGCGCGAAGGTCCAGGAGACCCGCTGCTGAAATCGCATTGCCGACCAGAGAGCGAGCGCGATGGCAAAGAGAGTCGGACACTCGGTGAGAGGATTGGCGGCATAGATCGCGGTAAAGGGGCAAAGGACTGCGAGCCAGAGCGTGGCGTGTGCCGCACTGGTTACGTGGCGAGACGGCGCAACGCGACGGGCAACGTCGGCGAGCAGCAGACAGCCGGCAAGCTCCATTGCAATCTGCAGGGCGACGACGGCTGTGTAGTTCCCTACCCCGAAGAGTTTGAAGCAGGAGGCAAGAAAGAGCGGATACCCCGGCAGGCGGATAAGAGTTGAAAAGGCCTGCCCGGAGCCGAGGGTCAAAGCATAACGCCCGTGCAAAAGAAAGTTCCGTGCAATGTCTCCGTAGACGGCGGTGTCGCCGTTGGTCTCAAGGAAGTGCTGGAACATCCAGATGCGAAGCGAGGCACCGGCAATGAGGGCCGCAGCGATCGACGCCCACGCAAGCAAGCGTCGAACGGCCGGGGGCGCGGCCTTCGATTGACTCTGAGAAGCGGCTTCCATACGATTCGTACTGTATACGCTAGAGCGATTCCAGAGTAGGTGTACCCCTTTTTTGCCGGTGGCAGGTGGCCCATTTCTCCGAGTCGCATTGACTTGAGCTTTGCCGCTTCGGCGGATCTGGAATCGCTGTAACCATCTCACATGTTCCCCCAAGGCGAAAGCGATCGGTAGCAATGCCTGACAGACAGATATTCTTCGATCCACAACGCAAGCGATGGAAGCGCCTTCGGCGCGTCCTGGATGTGACCGCGGTTCTCGTCACGCTGGTGCTTGTGGCGTTCATCTTCAATGTACTGCGCAGTCAGCCGTTGCCTGAGCTTTTGCTACCGGCTTTCCACCACAACTACAAGGCCGTTCCGGACAAGACGGGAGCGTTGCGGGGGGCAAAGGCCGTGCGTCCGGCGCGACGCAAAACCACGCGTAAGCCGTCCGATATTCCGTTTAACACGGGCGAAGGATTGCGTGCCGCCTACTACGTGCCGTACGACGAGGCGAGCTATTCGTCGTTCAAGCAGCATGTACATCAGATCGATTTCCTGTTTCCGGAGTGGCTGCATGTGGACGCGTCGAAGCCGATACTTCTGGGCATCGACAACGAGAGCCATCGTTCATACCCGATTATCGATCGCAACACGATTCACGATCCGGACGATCTGGGCCGGATCAAGCGGACGATCCAGCTGGCGAAAGAGGATACGGAAGTCTTCCCTCACCTGAACAACTACAACGCGACGAATCTGACCTGGGATCCAAAGGTGGGGGATCTGCTGAAGAATCCCGCAAACCGTGCGGCGTTGCAGGAGCAGATTCTGCGCTTCCTGGCGGCCTATCCGTTTTACAGGGGTCTTTCACTCGACTTTGAGAGCCTGAACGACGATGCGATCCCGGCCTACCTCGACTTTATTCGCGGGCTCTATGCGGAGATGCATTCGCGCGATCTGCGGCTCTATGTGCCGACAGCGGTGGCCACCGACTCAGCCACGCTGAAGGCGATTGCGGCCAACTCGGACGGCATTGTGCTGATGAACTACGACCAGCACGAAGCGACCAGCGATCCTGGACCGATTGCCAGCCAGGACTGGTTTGTGGCGAACCTGACGCGGGTGCTGAAGTCCGTGCCGAAACAGAAGTTGATCTGCGCTCTGGCCAACTACGGCTACGACTGGACGCTTTCCATTCCTCCGCCTGCGAAGAGGGGGCATAAGCAGGTCAAGCCCCAGGTTCTGAATACCGAGGATCTGCCGGTTTCGGACGTCTGGCAGCGGGCATCGGACGCCGACGCCGATCTGAACCTCGACTACACCTCGCTCAATCCGCACTTCGATTACATCGACGAGGACAACAACCAGCGCCACGTGGTGTGGTTCATGGATGCGGTCACTCTGCTGGACGAGATGCGCGCAGCGCGGCAACTTGGTTTGCAGACCTTTGCGTTGTGGCGGTTGGGATCGGAAGACAGCTCGCTGTGGAATGTGTGGGACAAGCCGAGCAATCCGAATTCGCCGGAGGCATTGGCGCTGGTCGAGCCGGGTCACAGTGTCGACAAGGAAGGCGAAGGCGACATCATGCGGGTAACGGGCTTGCCGCAGGCGGGCAAGCGGACGGTGCAAATCGACACCGACGAACCCAATCTGCAGCAGCGGCTCATCATCGACGAGCACATGGATGTGTATCCACAGACTTACTCGATCGCTTACTACGGCTACCATCCCAATGAAGTTGCGCTGTCGTTCGACGATGGTCCAGATCCGAAGTGGACGCCGCGCATTCTCGACATTTTGAGACAGAAGAACGTCAAAGGCACTTTTTTTGTCATCGGCGAGGAGGGTCTGGCGAACATCGGCTTGATGCGGCGCGAGCTGCGTGAGGGCCACGAGATTGGCAACCACACGTACACGCATCCCGACATCAGCGAGGTGTCGCCGAGCCGGCTCGATTTCGAAGTGAAGCTCACGGAACGGCTGTTCGCGAGCAAGCTGGGTGTGCAGCCTCTTTATTTTCGTCCGCCCTATGACGTGGACGAAGAGCCGGACACCGACGATCAGGCTGCACCGATCGTTCGCATTCAACAGGACGGGTATACGGTCATCGGCAACAAGATTGACACACACGATTGGGATGAGCGGATTCAAAAAACGCCGGCAGAGATCGTGCAGTCGGTGCTCGACTTTCTCGAGATGATGAAGACCAAGCCTCAGTTTCGCGGGTCCATCATCCTGATGCATGACGGCGGCGGGGATCGCAAGGTGACGGTGAATACGCTTCCCGTGCTGATCGATACGCTGCGTGCCCATGGCTACACGATTGTGCCAGTGTCGTCGCTGATGGGAAAGACTCCGGCGGAGGTGATGCCGCCGCTCAAGGGATTGCGGCAGTACCTGCGCGCGATTCCGGATTCGATTGCGTTCTCGACATTGGCGGCGATCGGCAACTTCATCGTTTTCGTCTTCTTTATCGGAGACATCCTGATGAGCGCGCGGCTGGTGCTGGTTGGGATATTTGCAGCTATCGATCGTCTGCGCCGGCCACATCGCGAGGCTTCGCCCGGGTTCAATCCGAGGATCGCCGTGCTCATTCCGGCCTATAACGAAGAGACAGTCATCGTGCGCACAATCCGTTCGGTGCTGCACTCGGACTACGAGAATCTTCGGGTGATAGTGATTGACGACGGTTCGACAGACGACACATTCGAAGTTGCGCGCACGGCGTACGCAAAGGAGATTGCCTCGGGCCGTGTCAAAGTATTGACGAAGGCCAATGGGGGCAAAGCCGCCGCGTTGAACTGCGCACTCGAGCGCATGGACGAAGAGTTCTATGTGGGCATCGATGCAGACACCGTGATTGCCGCCGATGCGATCGCCAAGCTCATTCCGCATTTTGAAGATCCGAGGGTCGGCGCAGTCGCTGGAAATGCAAAGGTGGGTAATCGCGTGAACCTGTGGACGCGCTGGCAGGCTCTCGAATACATTACGAGCCAAAACTTCGAGCGGCGCGCGCTGGACCTGTTCAACGTGGTGACCGTGGTTCCCGGTGCAATTGGCGCCTGGAGGACGGAAGGGGTGAAGAGGGCCGGGGGCTATCCGCTGAACACGGTTGCCGAGGACGCCGACCTGACGATGAACCTGCTGGAGCAGCAGTACAAAGTCGTGTACGAGGATCGTGCGCTGGCATTTACCGAGGCGCCGATCAATGCGAAGGGCTTGATGCGGCAGCGTTTTCGCTGGTCGTTCGGCATTCTGCAGTCGGTGTGGAAGCATCGCATGGCATTTGTGCGCAACAAGGCGATGGGGCTCTTTGCGTTGCCGAATATTCTGATCTTCCAGATGTTTTTGCCACTGGTGTCACCGTTCATCGATGTGATGTTCGTGGCCGGTATCGGACACTACTTCATCGATCGCCACTACCATCCGGAGGCAGCATCGGCAGCGAGCTTCATGAAGTTGCTGGCCTACTTCGTGACGTTCCTGCTCATCGATTTTGTTACGTCGGCGGTGGCTTTCAGCCTGGAACGACGCCATCCCGCGAACAAGGGCGACGGATGGCTGCTGTTCCACATCTGGTTGCAGCGGTTTGCGTATCGGCAGGTGTTCTCAGTGGTGCTGTTCAAAACGCTGATGCGCGCGATCGATGGCAAACCGTTCAACTGGGACAAGCTGGAGCGGACGGCGCGCATGAGCAAGCAGACGGAAGCGCTGACGGAGGCGCGTTAGCACGGCGGTGTCATCGAGCTTCGAAACGCGCCTCGTCTCAATGATGATGGCCGGAGTGGCCTCCGCCGCTGGAATGGCCGCCACTCGAGTGACCGCCACCGCCCCAATGGCTTCCTCCACCGCCGCCCCAGTGACCTCCGCCGCTGCTGAAGTGACTCTCCTTGGGAGCCTTCCATCCGCCACCGCCCCAACCTGAGTGGCCTCCGCCGTAAGACTTGGGCGCTTTGCCTCCCCAGCTATTGGAGTTGTGATTGCCGAAGAGATGGAATCCGCCGCCGGACGGCTGCGAGCGGGCAAATTCATTGCCGCGATACTGCTCGTAGGATCTACCTGTGCTGCCGCGATAGGTGTTCTCGGGCATGCGGTACTGGTACGAGGGATTGCCGGTGTTCATGCCAGGGTGGTTGCCATAGGCGAATTGACGCGACTCGTACGCGGGCGAACGGTTCTCAAACTGGGGAGAACGCGAGAACGGCTGCGGGTAGCGGTTGTAGGCTGCCTGCGGAGGGAATGCGGGCCGGACAGGCGATTCGGTGCGCGGCGCAAAGCCACGATTGAAGCCTTCTGCCGTGCGCGCGTCACCATAGAATCTTTGGCCATAGTGATTGAAATTCCCTTCTGGACGGCTGTAGGCCGGTGACGGCTGGCCGTAGCGGGGCGCGTAGCCGCTGCGCATCGATGCGCCGTAGTTGTTCCAGCCGCGACCGGAGCCGTAACCTCCGTGGACGTATTGAGGGATGCCGGGGTAGGCGCGCGGTCCTCCATGCGGGAATCCCCAGTCGCTGACCGAGGCACTGTGCGTGTAGTAGGAGTCGTGATTGAAGAGCACCGAGTGGGCGAGCCAGTCGAGACCCCAGCCAAGAAAGCCCCAAGGCGTGTGCATGAAGGCGTTGGTGAGGAAGCTAAGACCGAACTGCACGGCAGAAGAGCCGATGAAGGAATCGGCCGCGCCCAAGAACGAGAATCCCTGGTAGGGTGTGACGGGCTGGCCGTACACAGCCCAGGGATTGTAGGTCGGCACATAGACCACCTGCGGATTGGTGGGAGCGATATCGATGGCGCCCTGATTCTCAGTCACCTCTTCCTGCGGCGTGCTTTGCAGGTTGCCGGCTTCCTCGGCGCGCTGGCGCATGACTTGAATTGTCTGCAGGACATCCTGGGGCTGGTTGTAGTAGGCGTTGCCGAGGCTCGTCGTCCACTGCAGATTGCTCGCGAGCCCTTCAAGCACCTGGGGGAAAGCGGTCAGAGCTTTGATACTGGGGTCCCAACTGGATTGAGCCTCGGTCGCGGCGGCGATCTGTTCGGGCGATGCGCCACCCATGGAGCGGATCCACTGCGCCGCGGCCGCGATCTGGGCCGGATAGGTGGACGCTGCGAGAATCTGCGCGACAAGTCCGTCGGGATAGAGCGCAATCGGAGCGACGAGCTGGGTGAGCTGGTCGGGGCTGATCGGCTGCATCTGGCCGAGCTGCTGACCGTATCCCTGCTGCGGATAGCCTGAGGCGTAGGGCTGTGATGGAGACGCGTATGGAGACGACTGCTGGAGTTGCGGCGACGCGTAGGGGGATTGCGGCGGAACGGGATATTGCTGCTGCGGGGCCCCAGGGTTGGGATCGTCGGGAAGCCAATCGTCCTGTGCGGTCGCGATCGAAGGCAGTAGCGCGAGGACGGCAATTGCGGCGGCCCACGTCGCTTTGAACTTGAGCTGAGGCGAGAACGAGTTGGGCTTTCTTAGTCGGACTGGAACGAAACGGCAGAGCACGGGAGCAGAAAGCAAATCGATGGGGAGACTCATCTTCCCTCTTTTCGGCCATGCCCATCCGGCGTACAAAAGACCCGATCAGACCTGGACCGCCGCCCTTCTTCCCCAGGCTTACGAACGAGAGCGGCGGGCGCCTCGGGGAGGGTCGCTGATGTGATGACCCTGGTTGGCGGTGTAAGTTTCGGATGTTGCGAGGATTGTTTGACGGGGGCCGAAGCTGTGGAAGCAGGACGCACCGATGGGCCGCAAAACGACTACACTGGATGAGCTATGGCGACCATTTCCCTTCCCACCGAGATTCAGCCGCGCACGCCGCAGGGCACCTTTCGCAACGAACCGTTTACCGATTTCAAGGCGCCGGACAACTTTCGCAAGATGAAGGAGGCGCTGGAGTTGGTGGGGCAGCACCTGGGACGCGAGTATCCGCTGGTGATCGGCGGTCATCGCATCAAGACGGAGGGCAAGATTCACTCGCTGAACCCCGCGAGGCCCTCGCAGGTGGTTGGGCTCCATGCCAAGGCGGGCGCCGAACACGCGGAGCCGGCGATGCAAGCGGCACTGCGTGCTTTTGACTTCTGGAGCAGAACTTCGGTCGGGGAGAGGACTTCCCTGTTGCTGGGAGCGGCGGAGATTATCCGGCGGCGCAAGTTCGAATTCTGCGCGTGGCTCACGTATGAAGTCGGCAAGAACTGGGCTGAGGCGGACGCGGACGTTGGCGAGACGATCGATTTTCTCGAGTTCTATTCACGAGAGGCATTGCGTCTGGCCGAGGCGAAGACGCCGATTCAGCTTCCCGGAGAACGCAACGAGCTGCTCTATATTCCGCTGGGTGTGGGCGCGGTGATTCCGCCGTGGAATTTTCCATTCGCCATCATGGCGGGTATGACGGCTGCGGCGATCGTCACGGGAAACACGGTGATCCTGAAGCCATCGAGCGATTCGCCGACGATTGCGGCGAAGTTCGTCGAGGTTCTGGAAGAGGCTGGGATGCCAGGCGGCGTGGTGAACTTCTGCCCCGGCTCGGGCATCACTTTCGGCAATGCAATTGTCGAGCATCCGAAGACGCGCTTCATCGCGTTTACGGGATCGAAGGCGGTGGGGCTCGAGATACACGAGCGCGCGGCGAAGACTCAGCGGGGACAGATCTGGATCAAGCGGACCATCCTCGAGATGGGGGGCAAGGATTCGATCGTGGTGTGCGCCGATACCGATGTGGACGCGGCAGCCGATGGCGTGGTCGCAGCGGCTTTCGGATTCAGCGGACAGAAGTGCTCCGCGTGCTCGCGCGCGATTGTGGAAGCGTCGATTTATGACGCGTTCGTGGAGAAGCTGCGGGAACGCGTAGCAAAGCTGACGGTCGGGGACCCGGCGGAGAATCCAAACCTGGGGCCGGTTGTGAACAAGGCGGCGATGGATTCGATTCTGGATTACATCGCCACGGGCAAGAAAGAAGGAAGGCTGATTGCGGGGGGCAATGCGGTCGAGACGAAGGCCGGCGGATATTTCTTGAGCCCACTGTCATTTCTGACATTGCGCCCGATGCGACGATCGCACAGGAAGAGATCTTCGGGCCCGTGCTGGCGGTGATCAAGGTCGCGGATTTCAAGGAGGGCCTGAAGGTTGCCAACAATACGGAGTACGGGCTGACGGGAGCGGTGTACACATCGGATCGCGAGCGGCTCGACTTGGCGCGCAAGGAGTTTCACGTCGGCAATCTCTACCTGAATCGCAAGTGCACCGGCGCGATGGTGGGAGCGCATCCCTTTGGCGGGTTCAACATGAGCGGGACGGATTCGAAGGCGGGCGGACCGGACTATCTGCTGCTGTTCACGCAGGCCAAGAGTGTGGCGGAGAAGCTGTAGGCACCGTCAGCGGGAAGTGACGCGCTTGCGATATGCTTCGGGAGTTTCAATCGCAAAGTAAGTCCAATCTGCGAGCGCGAGCAAGTCCGAATCTCCTGTGACCAGCACATCCGCCTTGGCACAGTGGGCCAGATCGAGGAATATCTGATCGCTCGCGTCGCAGCAACGCTGCGGACAGGCTTCGCTCACATCTACTTGTTGACAGTGCGGAATGTAATCGCCGAGCAACTCGAACCGATCATCCGAAGTCAATTGGAACTTGGGATACGTGAGGACACGAGTGAGCTCTGCGGCTGTGGCGTGCGAGAGCAAGGGAGTGCAGCTGCGTTCCCGCCAATGGGGCCGCAGCCAAGCCAACCGACCTTGCTCGAATAGCAGTGCGGAAACGATTGTATTGGTGTCGAAAACGACGCGTGGAATCACTTCTTCTCGCGGGCCCACTTAACTGCGGCTGCCACCTCTTCTTCCGCAATGCCAAGCTGCTCAAGCCGTTCACGAACCTCGACTGCTCGGCTGGCTTGCAACGGCCGCAGAACAATGGAATGACCATCCGTACTGACTTCGAAGTAGTCAACGCCGCCAAAGTTGGCAATAACTGCCTTTGGCAGTGTGATTTGGTTTTTTGAGGTTTTTTTGGCAAGCACGATTTCCTCTATCAAGGATACAAGGAAATCTTACTACAACTCGACGTTGAAGGTCGGCTCCACGAGAAAAGGGGAGCCTCACCGGCTCCCCTTTTTGAATTTGGATGCGATCGTAATCAGGCGACGGCGGGTGGAGCGGCAGCCTGCTCTTCGGCTTCCAGCTTGTTGCCCATCTCGGCCGCGGCCTGAGCCAGCTGGCGATGGTGGATGGTGAAGAGTGCGAGTTCGAGGCGATCGCTGACGCCGGTCTTGTCGTAGATGGAGCGCAGGTAATTCTTGATGACCTGCTCGGTGGTCTTGAGGCGAAGAGCGATTTCGCGATTCTTGCAGCCCTGCACGATCAGCGCCACGATGCGCATCTCTTTAGGCGTGAGACGGTCGCGGACGCGGGCGCCGACGAGATCTTCCTCGGGTGACTCAGGCATCATCAGCTGTGGAGGAGTCCACGTATCGCCCTGGGCGACGCGGCGCACGCACTCAGTGAGAGCCGGACCGGTCACATTGCGAAATACAACGCCACGGAAGCCTTGCTGCATGAACTGGCTTGCGCTTTCGTTGTTCTCCGCGATGACGATGCCGCGGCTGCTGGTCGATTCCAACAACGAGCGGAGCCGTGCCATGTCTGGCCGCAAGGATGCCGCAACGATAACGATCGACCCAGGAAAGGTGGCGATCGCATGCATCATCCGGTCAAGGTCGGTGCATTGCGCAATAATGCGCATATCTTCGTCCATGGCGAGCACCTTGGCGGTGCCTGCACGGAAAATAGCTTGAGAGTCGGCAAGGATCACTTTATTCATGATTCGCGCACCATCCGTAGTGGAAGCAGGGGATCGGGCCGCCGTGCGGGTTGCCTAGCCTTTTCCACAATTGAACCCTAAAGATACACTTTTGGCTACAAGAACTGACATAGGCATAAGGAATAACACCCAAACTGCGTTCTAAACAGCGACCACCGCGTGGGAGTGAGATTCCTTTGGTCACCTACGCACATCAAAAAAAACTTGCCTTTGTCCGAAAACCCTGCAACAAGCTTACAGCCCAATTGAAATTCCGTCACCAGAATCCGACGTTTCAAAGTCTTTAATATTTACTGATTTGGCTCTTCCGGGCCGGATACCCAGGAGGAAAACTGTGGGAATCCGAGGTCCTACACTGGAGATATGGCGAGGCCCATTTTATTAGCGGTCGATGACGACGTGAGTGTCCTTGAGGCGGTCGTACAGGATTTGCGCAGGCAATACGGCGCCGACTATCGCATCATGCGCGCCGCGAGCGGGCAGGCTGCTCTGGACACTCTGGCGCAGGTGAAGCCGCGCCAGGAACCGGTGGCGTTAATCCTCAGCGACCAGCGCATGCCGGGCATGACCGGCGTGGATTTTCTGGAACGATCGCGGGAGATCTATCCTGACGCGCGCCGTGTGCTGCTGACTGCGTATGCGGACACGGAAGCCGCGATTCAGGCCATCAATGCTGCGCGCATCAATTACTACCTGAACAAGCCATGGGATCCGCCGGAAGAGAAGCTCTATCCGGTGTTGAACGATCTGCTGGAAGACTGGAAGGCAGGATTCAAGCCTCCTTTTGAAGGCTTGCGGGTGATTGGCAGCCGGTGGTCGTTGCAGGATCACCAGCTGCGGAACTTCCTCTCGCGCAATCATGTGCCTTACCGCTGGATCGACGTCGCAGCCAACGAAGAAGCCTTGAAGCTGCTCGCCGAAAAGAATCTGAAATCGGAGCAACTGCCCGCCGTGCTGTTCGCCGACGGCTCGACGATGACGAATGCGGAACCGGATGCGCTGGCTGCGCGGGTGGGTCTGCGCACGCAGGCTACGCAGGAGTTCTACGACATGACGGTGGTGGGGGCGGGGCCAGCAGGTCTGGCAGCCGCGGTCTACGGCGCCAGCGAAGGGCTGAAGACACTGGTGATCGAACCGGATGCCCCCGGTGGGCAGGCGGGATCGTCGTCGCGGATCGAGAACTATCTGGGATTTCCCTCGGGCGTGACCGGTGCGGACCTCGGCCGCAGGGCCACGGTGCAGGCGACTCGATTTGGGGCGGAGTTTCTGACGCAGCGCGCCGTGGGGCTGCGCGTCGACGGGCAATACCGGTTTGTGAAGCTGGCCGATGGGCGCGAAGTGTCGAGCCACGTGGTGCTGTTGGCTCCGGGTGTGCAATACCGCCGTCTGACCATTCCGGGGGCCGAAAACCTCACCGGATGTGGGATTTACTATGGCGCAGCTCTGGTGGAAGCTGCATCCTGCAAGGATGAGGATGTGTATGTGGTGGGCGGCGCAAACTCGGCTGGGCAGGCGGCAATGCACTTCGCCAAGTTCGCACGCAGGGTCACGATGCTGGTGCGGGGACCGGGGCTAATAGCCACCATGTCGAAATACTTAATCGATGAGATTGAGCGCACATCCAATATTGTGGTTGCGACTGGGACGCAGGTGGTCAAAGCCGACGGGAACGGACATCTGGAGGGCCTGTGCCTGAAGGGTCCGGACGGAGAGTATCAGGTGAAGGCGACTTCGCTGTTCGTCTTTATTGGCGCCGAACCGGGTGTGGCTTGGTTGCCGCCCTCGATTCTGCGAGACGAGAAAGGGTTCCTTTTGGCTGGGCCGGATCTGCGCAGAGATGGGAAAATGCCAGAAAGCTGGAAAGAGACACGCGAGCCGTTCCTGCTGGAAACCAGCATTCCGGGCGTTTTTGTGGCCGGGGATGTGCGGCACGGATCGATCAAGCGCGTGGCTTCGGCGGTTGGTGAGGGATCCATCGCAGTGCAGTTTGCACATCAGTATTTAGCAGGATTCTAGGCAGGGGATATTTAGCAAAAAATGGGCGCTCTGGAAAAGCCGCTGATAAGCGAATCGATTGCATGGAGCGATGTGCAGGACGATCTACGCTCCACACGCATCTTTGCGGGCGCGAATCTTGCGAGCATCCAGGGAATCGATCGTGTGGAGCGGCTGAGGGCGCCGGCCGGTTCGGCTATGGCAGAAAGAGGCGACCCGGTCGATTCGTATTGGGTCGTCCTGCGCGGCGAGGTGCACGCCGATCGTCTTGAGAAGGACGGCACACGGACGGTTGTCGGAGGCGCCAGGACCGGAGACGGATTTGCCGAGGCCGCGCTGCTTTCGGGTAAGTCGCAGTTCCAGTTCCGCGTGACGGCGGTTGTGGACTCGGAGGTGATCCGCTTCACGGCGGACCAGTTCTGGAAGGTCATGGCCTGCTGCCCCGAAACGCGAGCGGCCATTCTCGGCGACATGTCGCAGCGGTTGCAGGCCTATCAGGTGGAGGCACTACACCGCGAGAAGCTGATCTCACTCGGAACTTTGGCGGCGGGATTGATGCACGAGCTGCACAATCCCGGCTCTGCCGCCAAACGCTCGGCTGCACAACTGCGCGAGAATCTGATGCGACTGCAGCAACTGAGCCTGCGCAACAGCAGCCGCGCAAAAACGCCTCAGCAACTGGAATGCATGCGGGGTCTGCTGGAGCATACACTCAGCGGATGCCGGTTCGCAGCGATGAGCAGCATCGAGCAGTCGGATGCCGAGGAGTCGATGGGCGAGTGGCTGGCGTCGGCGGGAGTGGAGAACGCGTACACGATTGGGCCGGTGCTGGTGGGGATGGGTTTCGACCGGCACGAGTTGGATTGTGCCCGCGAATACTTCGACGCTGCCGCACTTTCCGATGCGCTCAACTGGCTAGAGGCGCTGGTCTCGAGTGTGTCGCTGGTCTGCGCGATTGAAGACAGCATCTCGCGGATCTCGGATCTGGCAATGGCGGTAAAGAAGTTTGCCTACGACGAAAAATCGCCGGCCAAAGAGCTGGATGTACATGACAGCCTGCAAAGCACGCTGATCATCCTCGGACACAAGCTGCGCCTGAAGCAGATCCAGGTGGACAAGAAGTTCGAAGCATCGCCTTCGACGATTCGCACGCGGGGATCGGCGCTGAGTCAAGTGTGGACCAACCTGATCGACAATGCAGCCGATGCTTCTCCCGCGGGTAGCCATATCGAAATCGCATCGTGGACGGAGGCGAATCCCGGGTGGCTTTGTGTGAGCGTGACGGACCATGGCGAGGGTATCCCGGACGAGGTGATGCCTCGAATCTTCGAGGCGTTCTTCACGACCAAACCGCAAGGGGCAGGAACCGGATTGGGGTTGGACATCGTACATCGGATCGTGACCGAGAAGTTTGGTGGCAAGATCGAAGTTGAATCGAAACCCGGCCAGACACGATTTGTGGTTCGATTGCCCCTCGCACAGGCACAGGAAATGGAACCGATCCGGCCGAATCAGAAACCGAACTAATCTCGCCGCGCACTCCGCAGATCTCTCACTCCCGCCAACTTCAGATTCACTCCCACTTCCCATGACAAGTCCGCGGCCCGTCTTCACGCACGGCGGGGCGAGGCTTCAAGTCGGGCCTTTCTCAGCCGATGAACGATGGGAAGGGGAGAGGATGATCGACGGCTGCGAATTGATGGAGGCCGCGCTGGAGAGTTTTCCGGAGGGCCTTGCGTTGCTGAGTCGCGAGGGCGAAGTGGCCTACTGGAATCGCGCCGCGGCGAACATCACCGGGTTCCCAATCATCGACATGCGGTCGCGATCGGTCCCCTGGGCACTGGAGCCTCTGTTGCACCGAGCCAACCCCGACGGAGCCGATGAGGCGCGCCCGCTCTCGAAGCCCGCTCGTTACGCTTTGATCCACGCGCAGCACCGATCCGGCAGCGAACTACCCTTGATGACACGCGCCGTGATCCTGCGGGACACGCTCGGCGCTCGCATCGGATCGGCGGTGATCTTTCACCTGGCCGATCATATCGACACGCTGCGCCACGGAGATCGGTCGGAGGAATCCGATCTTGAGTCGGCTCAGGTGGAGATCGAGGAGCAGGCCCAGTCGGCCTACGAGGACTTCATCGAGGAAGGCAAGCCGCTGGGCTTGATGTGGATCACGGTGGACCAGGCGCACGAACTGCGCAAGACGCGCGGGGCCACAGCCTGGGAGACGATGATCGGCCGCATCGAGCGGACGCTGGCGCATGGATTGCGCCCTTCGGAAGAACTCGGAAGATGGGGCGACGATGAGTTTCTGGTCTTGTCGCACGAGCCGACTGCAGCGGCCCTGGGGGCGCACGCGCAGATGCTGGCCGGGCTGGCGCGAACATCGGACTTTCGCTGGTGGGGCGACCGGCTCTCGTTGACGGTGAGCATTGGCGCTGCACAGGCGACGAAGACAGAAACGCTTCCCCAGTTGCTGGAGCGCACCCAGGCCGCCATGCTCGCCAGCGTTCATGCGGGCGGCAATCACAGCACTCTGGCACCAGAGAGGCAGCTATGTTCGCCATTATAGGAATCGTTCTGGTGTTCGGCGCCGTGATCGGTGGATTCCTCATGGAGAAGGGCCACATCGAGGTTCTGATCCAGCCGGCCGAAATGCTGATCATCGTGGGAGCATCGATCGGCACGCTGCTCGTGGCCAATCCGGTGCACATCCTGAAGGGAATCGCAGGCGGACTAACCGGGGTGCTTAAGGGATCGAAGTTCGACAAGAAGCGCTATCTGGACACGCTCAAGATGATGTATCAGTTCCTGAACAAAGTGCGCAAGGAAGGGCTGCTGAGCGTGGAGATGGACGTGGAGAAGCCGAAGGAGAGCACGCTCTTCAAGAACTATCCCCAGTTTCTGGGTGACCATCATGCCTGCGATTTTGTATGCGACACGCTGCGTATGGCGATCACCGGCGGCGTGGAGCCGTTTGACATGGACCAGATGATGGAGCTCGACATGGAGGTGCATCATCACGAGGCAACGCAGCCCATTGGCGCGCTTTCGACGATGGCGGACGCGCTGCCGGGGCTGGGCATTGTTGCGGCAGTGCTGGGGGTGGTGATCACGATGGGCGCACTGGGCGGCCCTCCTGAGGCGATCGGGCATAAAGTTGCGGCCGCACTGGTGGGGACATTCCTGGGCATTCTGCTGTGCTATGGAGTGGCCGGGCCGCTGAGCTCGAACATGAGCAAGACGGCCGACGATCACAACAGCTATCTGCATGTGCTGCGGGTGTTGATTCTCTCGTTCTTGAAGGGCGCAGCGCCGATGATTGCGATTGAGATGGGGCGGCGCGCGATTCCAGCGCATGTGCGGCCGAGCTTCGACGAGATGGAGAAGGGCTGCAAGGGCGGTGGAGCATTGTCGGAAGCAGCGGCAGCCTAGGGGATTGAGGAGCGCGAGACATCATGGCAGGCAGCAAGACCCAGCCGATCATCGTCATCAAGAAGAAGGGCGGTCACGGCGGTCATCACGGCGGTGCATGGAAGGTGGCCTACGCGGATTTTGTTACCGCAATGATGTCGCTGTTCATTGTGCTGTGGCTGATGAACTCGAGCGAGAAGATCAAGAAGGCTGTGGCTGGGTATTTTAACGATCCCAGAGGCACATCGACGCTGATGGGAACGACGTTGACAGGGACCGGCGAGACGGTGACTGCGGCGACGAGCGACAACATGCAAAAGCTGAAGGACAAGCTGGAGCAGGAGATCAAAGCGCGCAAAGATATGGAGAAGCTCCTGAAGCAGATCGAGATCACCATCACTCCAGAGGGGCTGCGCATCGAGTTGCTCGAGGACAAGAACGGAACTTTCTATCAGAGCGGAAGCGCGTATCTGAGCGCGAGCGGGCGGGACCTGCTGGCGCTGCTGGCTTCGGAACTGAAGACGCTTCCCAACAACCTGCTCATTGAAGGCCACACGGATGCGACCCAGTATTCCACCGATGCGAACTACGGCAACTGGGAGCTATCGGCCGATCGCGCCAACTCGGCGAGAAGACTGCTGCAGGAAGACGGAGTGCGATTGGATCAAGTGACGCAGGTGCGGGGATTTGCCGATCAGCTGCCGCGCGTAAAGAACAATCCCACCGACCCCTCGAACCGCCGCGTGACAATCCTAGTGAAGAATCTGGAAGGGCCTCCGTCCGATTTGAAGGGTGCTTCGGTGGTGGACGGACCCAAAGCGGCTGCTCCGGACGTGCCGGCGCTTAAGCCGGTCCAATCGGAGAATGCTCTGGCAACTGGTTCTCCTGTGGCTGCTCGCACTGCGGCCCCACTGGCCAAAGCGCCTGCAGCGCAGAGCAGCTTTGGATCGAAGATCAAGAGCTTCTTGGGCGGCTCGAAAAAGTAGGCGCTTTTGCGCCTGGTGCTCTCAACCCATACCGGATCGGCGTTGCGATGGTGTAGCCTTGTGGTTCGGAGCAAGAAAGCGTTTACCGGAGGACCTATGACCATCGTTGCCGGAGTCGATTTCGGCACTCTCAGCGTGCGCGTCACGCTGGTGGACAGCAAGAAGGGACCCATTGGGACGGCCGCGGCATCTTATCCTCTGCACCGACGCCGCGAGGACCCGGATTTTGCAACGCAGGCCCATGCCGATCAGATGGCGGCGCTGGCGGCGGCCACGCGCGATGCGTTGCGCGCCGCAGGAGTCGACGGCTCTCAGGTGTCGGCGATTGCGCTCGATACGACCGGCTCGAGCGTCGTGCCTGTGGGCGAAGGGCTCGAGCCACTCGACGAGTACTACCTCTGGTGCGATCACCGTGCACACGCCGAAGCCGAAGAGATCACGACGAAGGCCCATGCGCTTGGATTCGAGGGCATCGAGTGGTGCGGCGGCGTCTATTCACATGAATGGGGCTTCGCCAAATTACTCCACTGGCTGAGGCACAATCCCGAAAAACGCGGGCGCTTTGTGACTGCCCTCGAACATTGCGACATGGTTGCGGCAACGCTGAGCGGGGTACGAAGCGTCGATCAGCTCAAGCGCAGTGTCTGCGCGATGGGCCATAAGTGGATGTGGAACCCGAAGTGGAACGGCTTGCCTCCGGAGGAGTTTCTGTTCGCGGTGGACCCGCTGCTTGCCGGTGTACGCGCGAAGATGGGCGGCAGCTACGAGACGAGCGATTGCATTGCAGGCCATTTGACGCCATCATGGGCGGAGAAGCTTGGCTTGCCCGCAGGGATTCCTATCCCCGTTGGAGCGTTCGATGCGCACTGGGATGCGATCGGATCGAATTGCCGCGAAGGCGATGTGGTGAATGTTGTTGGCACCTCGACGTGCATCATTGCCATGGCGCGCCAGGCCGAGTTGGTTCCCGGCGTTTGCGGCGTCGTTCCGGGCAGCGTGCATCCGGGTTATACAGGGATAGAAGCCGGGCTCTCGGCGACAGGTGACATCTTCGATGCGATTGCGAAGCGGGCGGGCACGACAGTAGCAGCCCTATCCGAAGGACTCGACACGTATAGGGCAGGGCAAACGGGCCTGTTGCGCCTCAGCTGGGACAACGGCGACCGCACGGTGCTGGTCAACCCTGAGCTGGGGGGCGTGACGCTGGGCTGGAATCTGGTGCACACGGCGCAAGACGAGCTATTCGCAGCCATCGAGGGCACGGCGTTCCACACGCGGATCATCCTGGAGCGCATGGCTGAGCATGGCGTGCGCGTCGATCGCGTGATTAATGCCGGCGGTATCCCGCAAAAGAACGAAGTGCTTAATCGCGTGTATGCCGATGTGCTGAACAAGCCGGTGCTTGTGCCGGCGGGCATTCCGACGAGTCTAGGATCGGGGATCTTCGCGCTGCTTGCTGCCGGAGCCTACAAGACGATCGAGGAGGCGCAGGCGGCGGTTTGCCTGCCTCTGCGCACGGTCGAACCGAACCCGAAAGCTGCGGCTGTCTATGAGCTGCTTTATCGGCAGTATCGCGATGTTTACTTCGCACTCGGCAGACGCGATGCGGCGCCGGTTGCGCTGGGGCGCGTGCTGCCGGAGCTGCGGAAGGTTGCAGCCCAGGTGCGCAAAGCGAGCTGACCTAAGAGCCTCGGAGCGAGGGACCTCAGTCAAAAGAAATGCGCCGAAGATTTGCAATTCTCCGGCGCACGTTAGTTCAGAGTTGAGCAGCCTAGAAATCGAAACGCAGGCTGAACTGCATACGGCGTGGAACCGTGAGCAACGCGCTTGCGACGCCCAGATTGCCTCCGGTGAGGCCGGAACCGATGAAGGCTGGATCGAAGCGCACGCTGTTTGTGACGTTGTAGACTTCCCAGGCGAACTTGAGGCTGCCAAATTCCCGAATCTTCCAGCTCTTGTCCAACCCGGCGTCTACGTTGAAGTATCCGTCGCCCCGGAAGTTGTTCCGCTGTCCCGCTTCACCTGGATAAGGCAGGCGGATCGGCCCCCCGGTAGCGATGCCGTTATTGATGGCATCGGGATCGTCGAAGAATTGCGGGTTTCCGTTTTGGTCGAAGTGGCGGCGCATTTTGACCGGTTGTGTCACGACGCCAAAGCTTTCAATCTGCCAGTCGGTTGTCCATCCAGGCTCAGTCAGAGAGAACGGCAAGCCGCTGGACCAGCGATTGATGCCGGAAAACTGCCAACCGCCGACGATTGCATCGGCGAGAGCATTGGAGGCGCCGGCGAGTGCTTTTCCGCGCCCAATGGGCAACGCGTACACCAAGTCGGTGGTGATCAGGTGATGCGTATCGAAATCGGAAACGCCGCGGTTAAGATAGGGCTTCCACGTGTTGAGGATTTCGCTGAATGAACCGGTGTTAGTCGAGTTTGTGCCGAATTCGTTGCTACGCTCAGTGTCCGAACCGAAATCGATGGACTTCGAGAGGGTATAGCTAAAGTTCATCGTCAGACCATGGCTGGTGGGGTGGCGCAGAGTGATCTGGCCGGCGTTGTAATAGCTCATGCCGATGCTCGACAATGCGTAGAGCGATGAGAATTGGTCTTGCCAGAAAAGCGATTGCCAATTTGCAGGGCATCCATAGCCGCAATAGAAATCAATATCGGACAGAGCAGTAGTAGCGCCATATTGTGCCCGATAAGGCGCCCACTCATTGGTGTAGATGGCTTGTGTGGCGCTTTCGCCTGCATAGTCGACACCTGCCATGAAGGGAAAGACATCCTCAAAGTATGGGATTGGCGCAACGGTGGCTGACCCGTCTCCGCCGTTCATATCTACATCGTGGGATAACTGACTGCCTGCAGCGTAATAATCACCGCCGCCGGACGGATCGACATAGTCTACCGGCTCAGCTAGATCGAGCTGTTGCAGCAGGTGTCTCCCGAGACGGCCAACGTAGGCAGTCTCAAACGTAAAGCCGCCTGGCAATTCACGCTGGACTGACAAATCGAACGTTTCGGAATACGGAGTCTTGATCTTGCTGTCGAGACCCCAGGTGATGGCAAAGTTGTCTAGCGGCGCGTAATACGGAAATGTCTGAGTTGCCGGGGACGCGCCGACATTGATCGCCGGCAGAGTATTACGCGCGATAAAACGCGGCGATGGAAGGTGTTTGGCGTCGCCTTCGATCCCATAAACTCCAGCCGGATTGCTCACAGATGAACTCATCCCGAACGATCCGTTCTGGTCGAAGGTGTTGACCAAAGCTTCGCCGTAGTGATCGTAATAAATCCCGGCGCCAAGGCGAATTGAGGTCTTGGAATCGGGCGAGTAGGCAATGGCTAAACGGGGAGCAAAGTTGTCCTTCGACTTTGGCCAGAAGCCTGGTTTGCCGTAGTAAGAGCCGGCGGGTGCGAATTGCAAATCGGGTTCGTAGACCTGGCCAGCCCGCGCGGCTGTTTCTCTTTGGAGAAACCATGAGTGGGTATCGATCGTTGGGGTAACTTGCTGGCCGCTGGTCTCGTAGGGTGTTTGCAGGATGGTATGGCGAAGACCGAAGGTGACGGTCAAGTTCGGCAGAACGCGCCACGCATCCTGTACGTACCATTCGAATTCATTGGATTTGAAATGTCGATCGATGAAGGCACCGTCCGAGAGGAGCGATCCGCCGCTGACGCTGGTCAACTTGTAGTTGAAATTGTCGGTAATTTGGGGAATGGTTCCTACTAGATTGGCAAATGCTATCCCGTATGAGTTGCCGAAGCCGCCATTCACTTCGGGATCTCCAATAGAGGTGGGGTCTGGCGGATTGCCCCCGAGCCAGTATGGATTCGAGGTTGCGCTATTAAACGAGATGCCGTCCGAGGAGTGGTTTTGGTGGATCAAGCGCCAGTTGCCGCCGAATTGGAGCGTGTGTTTGCCCTTGGTCCAACTGAGGTTATCGACGATATTATTCACGGGGATGCTGGTGATTGTGGTCCGAGTCTCTGCCGTGGCGTTATCCAGGAAGCGGAAATCCACGTAGTCACCCGACCCAACTCCCCGCTTGGCAAAGCCCTGCCTGACGTATCCGTAACGGATATCATTGATCAGGTTTGGGGAGATAGACCAGGTGTGACCCGCAGTCAATCCTTTGCTATTGTCCTCCGTGACGTACCTCGGCCCTTGTCCAGGAAATTGCTCCACATCGTCCGTAACATCCTTTTGGAAATTACCGCGAACGAAGACGCGGTGCTTGTCGGAGGGAACGAAGTCGATTCTTGCAATCGAGGTATTCAGACGCTGTGGGTTTGGTGACGAAAATGAATAAGAACCTTCGTTATAGCCACCGTCACCGAGGGTTGAACCGTTCGCAGTCGGCATGGAACTGAAGTAGCCAAGCGCGTTGGGATTGGGACCCGCCGGATTCGGATAATCGGCGGTATTGCAGATTTGGCACCCTGCGTCGAGCGTGGAAACTTGTGCGGCCGAAAGAGCTTGCGTGTTTCCCGAGTCATCGGGATAGAGGAGCTCACCCGCCTGGTAAGTTGCAGTCGGACTCGTGCGATTTACCTGTGTATTCTCAGCTTTCCGCGTGGCCTCATAGTTGGCGAAGAAGAAGAGCCGGTCCTTCAGAATAGGCCCACCGACTGCTCCACCAAAAATGTTGCGGATGAGCTTGCCGGGAACATTCGGCAAGCCACTGCCGATCTGTGCCTGCTTGTTGAACCAGTCGTTGGCAACGGTGATTGTCGGACGGTTATATTCGTATGCGGCCCCGTGGAACTTGTTCGTTCCCGACTTCGTGACCATGCTGATTTGGGCGCCGGATGAGCGGCCCGAGTCGGCGTTTGCGCTGCCTGTGGTCACGCGGAATTCTTCGATGGAGTCCTGAGTCTCTCGCAGCACGCCGGTGAAAGCGAGCCCGCCCACCTGATCGTTGTCATCGACACCATCGATCGTGACATTGCCCTGATCGGAGCGTCCGCCGTTCACCGAGCCGCTTCGGCTGTCGCTGGTAGTCTGAGAGGGCAAATACAATACGCCGGGCTGTAGAGAGAGCAAATCAGGCACATTGCGGGTTTCGCTTGGGATGGCCTGAATTTCCGCATTGTCGGCAGAATTTCCAAGCGAGGCATCCGTCACG
Organism: uncultured Acidobacteriaceae bacterium; assembly: GCA_963778705.1. Taxonomy (GTDB): domain Bacteria; phylum Acidobacteriota; class Terriglobia; order Terriglobales; family Acidobacteriaceae; genus Telmatobacter. The sequence continues at coordinate 81,218 of CAVZVM010000004.1, read as the reverse complement.
TTAAGGGTTTGGGCCGATGCAGAAACGTCCACCGTGACAGAGCTCGATTGGACGGTTAGCGTGAAATCGATCGTTGCCGGCTGATTGACAAGCAGCTCCGCGGTCTTGGACTGTTCGCCGAAGCCGGGCGCGTTCACCTTGATGGTGTATTTAGCCGGAAACAACTGCGTAAGACCATATGAGCCTGTGCTGTTGGAAGTCGCGCTGAAAGACTTTCCGGTTGCGTTGTCGGTAAGGGTGACGGTCGCGCCTGCTACCAGAGCGCCGCTGGGATCTTTGATGGTTCCGCGAAGGGAAGTTGAGGCTATCTGACCAAAGGCGGGTGCACTCAGGGCCAGGATGCACAAAAGCATCCAACCCCAAAGGGATTGTTTCACGGCTGTTCCTCCAAAAAAGCTTGCTCGGCTATGTCGTTTGCAAATCAGGTGCGACCATGTTTGCGATCACGTGCGGGCCGCTTGCAAATAGGGCCATTCTGCTTCGAATCCCGCTTCGGCGAAAAATCCGAATGCGGGTAAGAAAATCACTTGGCAATGCGCCTTGCTGAAAAGCTGTCAGAGGGGGAGATCATTTCGATCGGAATAACCCTATATTGCTGGATATTGACCAAAGATTCAACAAAAATTGTGGCTCCGTCCCTGGTTCAAACGTTTCGATGGCTCATTTCCGACGATTTGTCCCTATTGTTGTTGTTGCATCTGCTGCAGTTCGATCAGGGCCAGGTTGACTTCAGGCGACTGCTGGGCGCGCTCGACCAGGACGCTCCAGTCTTCGGGGATGGGCAGCTTGCGATCGAGGGCCGGCGGCTGTTCGCTGGCCTCGACGTGGACGGCCACGTACAGCTCGCTGTCGGTTTTTCCACGGAAGACGCCATGGGTAGGCGGAACATCGGCATAGTCTCGCCCGACTGCGGTGCGGATGTGGCGGTGGTGGGCGATGAGGTTGTTGGTGGGATCAAATCCCACCCAGCCGAGGTGAGGGAGCAAAACATCAACCCACGCGTGAGTCGCATCCGGCGTCGACCGGTCATGATCTTCGCGGCTGCGGTAGAGATACCCCGAGACATATCGCGCCGGGATGCGAACGTGCCGCAAAAGGGTAATCATGGTGTGGGCGAAATCCTGACAGACACCTTTCCCGCTGGTGATTGCCTCGTCGATGGGTGAATCGACTCGGGTGTGGCGGGGTACGTACTCGAAGTACTCATAGAGCCGCTCGTTGAGTTCGTGGACGACCATCAGAGGGTCGTCCCTGCGGGTGACGCCGAGCTTCGACGCGAGTTCAACCAGGGCCGGCGTTTCGACCGCGAAAGTGCTCGGAAGGAGCATCTCCCAGTAGTCGCCGGTCTCGATCAGATCGTCGAGCGCGCTCCAGGCATCGGGGGCCAGGAAGCGGGGGATGTCCGGCAGCGGTTGTTGCTCCACGACCGACTCGGCGATGATCACCAGCTGCGTGTGCTCGCCGGGAATATCGAAGTGCTGGATATTGTTGCCCAGATGGTCGCGATAGCTGAAGACGCGACAGCGCGGGCTCACCGAGAGCGAGAAGGTGAGACAGTGCTGGTTTGAATCGGAGCGCGGGTGCATGCGCGTCTCCATAATGCTTTCGCTGACGGGCCACGAGTAACGGAAGCGCGTGAGATGCCGGATGGAGTAGAAATTCATGTTCTCTCTTGTCGCCCCTATGTCGCCAGTGCGGATTGGATGGAGTAATGGACGTAATAGCGGTACATCAACTCATGGATCCGAAGGCATTGCTCGCGAATGGAATGGAGGAAGGCGGCAGTATCGCCGGACAGGATTTCGGCGATGGTGGAATAGCTGAGCATCGCGTGCAGACGGCCAATTCCCGCCATGAGATCGTCGGGAGGGCGGCGGCCTCCGGTCCGCTGGATTGATTCGATCGCGTGTCGAACGCCGTCGACGGAGTAACGAATGGCATGTGGGAAGTCGCGATTGAGAAGGAGGAACTCGAGGATACGGTCCGGGGTGAGATCGGCGGTATACACCTGGCAAAAAGCTTCGAAGGCGGTGCAGCAACGAAGAAGGCCGACTTGCTCGAGGTACTGGTGACCGGCCGGACTCTGCTCCGGGCTGGTCAAGCCGGGCTGGTATACCTCCAGCAGGGTGGCGATCGCATAGGCGCGCTCGAGATAGCGGCCAAGGCGAATGAACTGCCAGCCCTGGCCGTGAATCATGGTGGTGTCGCTGACGCCTTTGAAGAGATGGATGCCGTCGACCACGGTGGTCAACATGTCCGAGATGCTGACTCGAAACTGCGATTGGACCTGCACCGAGTGCATCTGGTGGTAGAGGCGATTGAGGCGCTGCCATTGCTCGGTTGAGATTTCCTCGCGCACCTGACGCGCGTTTTCGCGAGCGGCGTTCACCGAGTAGGTGACCGAGGCGTGATTGAGGGTGTCGAAAACGAGCCTGCCCGCCATCGATTCGAGATCGCCGTTCCACTCCAACCCCGCCGGATTGCCGAGCGCGGCGATTAGTTGGCGCCAACGCACCCCTTCGCCGGCGCTGCCCGTGTCGAGCATCAGATTCAGGGCCACATCGAGCTGGCGAACAGTGTTCTCCGCCCGCTCGAGATAGCGGCTCATCCAGTAGAGGCTGTCCGCAACGCGTGAAAGCATCGTGGCACTCTCCCGAGCTCGAATGCTGATGGTTATTCCAGAACCCATGTATCCTTGCTGCCGCCGCCCTGCGACGAATTCACAACCAGGGAACCCTTTTCGAGGGCCACGCGTGTCAACCCGCCGGGCACAATGTTGACTTTGTCGCCAAAGAGAATGTAGGGCCTGAGATCGACGTGTCGCGGCTCGAGCTGATTGCCGATGAGGCATGGAGCACGCGAGAAGGCCAGCGTGGGCTGAGCGATGTAGTTGCGCGGATTGGCCTCGATCTGACGTGCGAACTCTTCGCGCTGCTGCGCCGTCGAATGCGGGCCAATCAACATGCCGTAGCCGCCGCTCTCGCCCACCGCCTTCACCACCAGCTTGTCGAGATTCGCTAGCACATGCTTGCGGTCTTTCTCCTCGGTCATCAGGAAGGTCTCGACATTGGGAAGAATCGGATCTTCATTCATGTAGTAGCGGATGATGCGTGGGACATAGGCATAGAGCGCCTTGTCGTCGGCGAGTCCGGTACCAAAGGCGTTTGCTACCGTCACGTTGCCAGCGCGATAAGCATTAAAAAGCCCTGAGCAGCCCAATGCCGAATCTGGCCGGAAGACCAGCGGGTCGCTGAAGTCATCGTCCACGCGACGGTAGATCACGTCGACACGCTTGAGCCCGTCCGTGGTGCGCATGTAGACGATGTTGTCGTGGGTCACCAGGTCGCGGCCTTCGACCAGATCGATGCCCATCTGGCGAGCAAGGTAGGTGTGCTCGAAGTAAGCCGAGTTAAAGACGCCGGGCGTGAGCAACACGATGTTCGGCTCGGGACGGCCCTCCGGCGCAAGCGAGCGCAACGTGGCGAGCAGAAGCTGCGGGTACTGCTCAATGGGGCGGACGCCGTAGCTGTGGAAGAGCTGGGGAAAGGTCCGCTTCATCACGCGCCGGTTGGTGAGCATATAGCTCACGCCCGAAGGAACGCGGAGATTATCTTCGAGCACCACGAACTCGCCGGAGTCGAGACGGAGCAAGTCGGTGCCGACGACGGCGATGTAGACATTGCGCGGAACCTGCAGGCCGCGCATCTGGCGGCGATAGTGTTTGCAGCTGTAGATCAGCTCACGAGGGATGACACGATCGGCGAGGATCTTAGCATCGGAGTAGACGTCGCGCAGAAAGAGATTCAGCGCCGTAATTCTCTGTGTGAGTCCACGCTCAATGCGATCCCACTCCGGCGCGGTGACGAGACGCGGGACCAGATCGTAGGGAAAGATTCGCTCAGTTCCCTCTTCGCGACCGTAGACGGTGAACGTGATCCCCTGGGTCAGAAAAGAAAGTTCGGCAGACTGTTTACATCGTTGCAGCTCGTCGGGTGGCAGGCTCGCGAGGGTCTCGGCAAGAGCGCGGTAGTGAGGACGAACCTCACCGCTGCCCTCGCGCATCTCGTCGAAGGCATGATCGAGCGGATAGTCTCCGAAGAGGGTTTCGACTTCCGCTGGATGGCCGGCGCTCATTGAGTGCGATGCTTCCTTCGCGATGGAATTGCAGGCTGCCCAGCGAAAACACCAAGTGTTCCCGGCGCAGACTTCCAAATCTGTGACGGCCCAGAGTCTCTCCGCCTGTATCCTGTTCTCTTGCTTTTAACATGCTGGGCATAAAGGCACAATCAGGATTCAAGGGAGGAGCGAAGCCAAGCTCAGTGAAATCGATGCGTTACCCTGATTTGCACAGGAGACATCGACTCGAAATGCTCACGCAGCGTTGCTTTTCCAGGATTCCGACATGTTTTGCTTTGAGTTTTGCGATGTGCACCGCTTTCGCGCAGCAGGCGCCGATTCGCATTGCCGCCGACCTCACAGACGCGCCGCGCAAGCTGTACCACGCGGAAATCGATCTGCCTGTGAAACCGGGTCCGCTCGCTCTCATCACTCCAGAGTGGATTCCTGGAACGCATATGCCCGTCGGGCCCGCATCTGCGATTGCGGGTGTGGTGTTCAGTGCGAACGGTGCGACGCTACCATGGCGGCGAGATGACGTGGATCTGTACGAATTTCACTTGAATATTCCGGATGGCGTGTCATCGCTCCACGTGCATCTTGATTGCATCGTCACCGCGCGCGTCACGCAGAAGCTCGCTGTGCTCGAGTGGGAAAAGCTCCTGCTCTATCCGGCGAGGACGCCGGTGCGCGATATTCCTATCCAACCGTCGGTGAGGGTTCCTTCTGGGTGGGGCATCGGGACTGCGCTTACTCCGACGAGCCCGGGCGCATACCCTGTGCCGGCTGCGGGGACTACGACTGAATTCGCGGCAACCACCGTGGAGCAGCTTGAAGACTCGCCTGTTATCACGGGTGCATATTTCCACGAGTACGTTCTGGCGCCGACCATCGCGCCAAAGCACTATCTCGACGTTGTCGCCGACTACCCGGACGATGCAAATCTGCGCCCCGCAACGCTCGCCGAAGTTGCGAACCTGGTCCGCGAAGCGGACGCTCTTTACGCATCGCACCATTACCACGCCTATCACTTTTTGCTGACGCTTTCCGATGGGGCGGGCGAGGAGGGACTTGAGCACGGACAATCCTCAGACAATGGCGTCGGTGAGAAAGGCTTTTCCGACGATGCTCACCAGTTGCCCGATGCCGACCTGCTCTCGCATGAATTCACGCACTCGTGGAATGGCAAATACCGCCGGCCAGTGGGCCTCTATCAGCCCGACTTTGCTACTCCCCAGCAGGGCGCAATGCTGTGGGTATACGAAGGAATGACTCAGTATCTCGGCAATGTTCTTGCGGCGCGATCAGGACTCAAGACGCAGGCCCAGTATCGCGATGTACTGGCAATGACAGCGGCAGATCTCGATGCCACGCCGGGTCGCACCTGGCGACCGACCTTGGATACCGCTGTCGCGGCCAGCATCCTACGGGAGTTTGGTGGCCCCTGGTATAACTGGCGTCGCGGACAGGACTATTACTTCGAAGGGGAGATGCTCTGGCTTGATGCGGACACGCTTATTCGCAAGATGACCAACGACAAGAAATCCCTCGACGATTTCCAGAAGATATTTCTGGGCAAGGGCGGCAACACCGGTCCTCTCATCGTCCCGTACACATTTGACGAATTAGTCGCCGACCTCAATCAGGTTGTGCCCTATGACTGGGCGAAGTTTCTGCGTGACCGGATCGACGACATTCATCCCCATGTCGACCTTGCGGGGATTGAACAGGGTGGATACAAGCTCGTGTATCGTGACAAGCCCAGCGCATCGCTGCACACGATCGATAGCGGGGAAGGATATTTGCATGGATACTACGGTTACTGGTGCTCGATTGGCCTCCGCCTGGGAGATGATGGGTCGGTCAAAGATGTCCTCTGGAATGGCCCTGCAGACAAGGCACGCATTGCTCCAGGCGACAAGATTGTCGCAGTGAACAATGTGATTTATTCGAGCGATGTGCTGCACGATGCGATCCGCAAAGCAAAAGGGTCCTCAGATCCGATTCATTTCCTCGTGCAGGCGGACAAGTACGTTCGCACGGCGGATATCGATTACCACGATGGTGAACGCTACCCGGCGTTGAAGCGCGCCGATGGCACGCCGGATTACCTCGACGAGATCACGAAACCATTGACGACGCCCGAGAGAGTGCCCGAAGCGCCAAAGGAAAGTGAATAAACGCAGAAGCGGCGAGTGCTCGTTTTGCTGTTTGCTCGCTGGTTCAACCTTCTGGAGAGTGCATCAAATGACCTCGAAGTTCCGTTGCTTTGCTCCCGCGATTCTCGCCGCATGCTCATTGGTCTCCTGGCATGTAGCCGCGCAGCAACCTGTACAGCCGCCCGAGGATTACGTCCGCTCCCACTACACCAAATATGAATTCCGCATCCCGATGCGTGACGGCAAGCGGCTGTTTACTGCCGTCTATGTGCCAAAGGATTCTGCCGGCGGGCCCTATCCATTCCTTATGCAGCGCACGCCGTACGACGTTGGTCCCTATGGAGAAGACAGATTTCCAGAGCACCTCGGCCCGTCCGATGAGTTTGAGCAATCGGGCTACATCTTCGTCTATCAGGACGTGCGTGGGCGATGGATGAGCGAAGGCAGCTTCCAGGAGATGCGGCCGCATATCGACAACAAGAAGTCGCCGCAAGATGTGGACGACTCTTCCGATACCTATGACACGATTGAATTCCTTTTGAAGAACGTGCCGAACAACAACGGCAAGGTTGGTATCTGGGGCATTTCATATCCTGGGTTCTTTACGTCCGCGTCGATCATTGACTCTCATCCGGCGTTGGTCGCGGCCAGCCCGCAAGCACCGATGACCGACCTCTTTTTGGGTGACGACGCCTATCATGGGGGCGCCTTTATGCTCTCCGCCAACTTCGGCTTTTACGCGTTCTTCAAGCCGCAGACAGAACCGCAGACGCCGAAACCGACAATTCCGTTCAGTTTCGGCACCCCGGATAGTTATCGGTTTTATCTGTCGGCTGGGAGCATCGCCAACCTTGATAAGTCGTACTTAAATGGATCGAACTGGTTGTTTGACGATCAGTTTAATCACGATACGTATGACAGTTACTGGCAAGCGCGCGATCTTTCGCGGCATATGAAGAACGTGCGTTGTGCGGTTTTGGTTGTCGGCGGCTGGTATGATGCCGAGGATCTAAGCGGGCCGTATCGGACGTTCTACGCGATCAATAAATTCAACCCCGGCACGCCGACGACGCTGGTGGAAGGGCCATGGGTGCATGGAGGCTGGGCACGCGGCGATGGCGACCATCTCGGCGACATTCATTTCGATGCGAAGACGAGCGATTACTTCAAGAAGGATGTCCAGTTCCCTTTCTTCGAGCATTATTTAAAGGGAAAGGGCGACCCACTGCCGAAGGCGATCGTTTTTGAGACCGGCACGAACGTCTGGCATCACTTTGATAACTGGCCGCCTAAGTCGGCGACGCCGAAGACGCTTTATTTCCGTTCCGATGGAAAACTGAGTTTCGATCCGCCGACCGAGTCCGAGGGCGTTGACGCATATGTCAGCGATCCAAGCCATCCAGTTCCCTTTGTCGGCTACACGACGGACACGGTACCCCAGCGCTATATGGTGGACGATCAGCGGTTCGCCAGTTATAGACCCGATGTCTTGGTTTATGAAACCGACCCGCTGCAGGAAGATGTCACGATTGCCGGGCCGATTTCTCCGAAGCTGAAGATCGCAAGTTCAGGGACCGACTCGGACTTCGACGTGAAGCTCATCGATGTATATCCAGAGGACTATCCCGATCCCCCCGATATGTCGCATGGCAATAAGCGCATCCTCGACGCTCCTCCGCTGCACATGGGAGGCTATCAGGAGCTACTGCGCGGCGAGCCGTTCCGGGCGAAGTTCCGTAACAGCTGGGAGAAACCAGAACCGCTGGAACCAGACAAGCGTACCGATGTGAATTTCACGATGCCGGACCTCTTTCACACCTTCCGGCGCGGGCATCGCATCATGGTGCAGGTCCAAAGCTCGTGGTTTCCTTTGACCGACCGCAATCCGCAGACGTTTACCGATATTCCTTACGCGACGCCCGAACGCTTTCAGAAGGCGACGGAGCAGGTCTTCCGCCAGAAGGGATGCTGCCTCCGGGGTCGAAGTCTTGGTCTTGCCGCAACCTTAAAGAACGCAGTGAGGGATCTAGTGCTGGGGTTGGGATAAGGGCGAAACGGGCCTGAAGAGAAGGGGAAGCAGAACGATGATCAGCAGCAGGGCGGCTGGAAACGTGAGAATGCCTATGCGAATGCTTCCGCTGTGCGCTGAGATCCATCCGGTCAACCACGGCAGAATCGATCCTCCGAAACCAGCCGAGGCGAGAATCCAACGCGAATCGGCTACGCGTCGCACGTGGCGGAAGCTTTCCGCAACGAGCAAGGGGTAGATCGGTCCAAGAGTAAAGCCAAGAAGAAACATGGCTACATAGCTAATGGACTGGATGCGGGAGGCAAACAACAGGAGGGCGGCTGCGAGTGCGGCTGGAACTGCAATCCGCACCAGAACCGACGCCTTGAGGCGAAGAAGAAGATACGATGCACTCACGCGAGAGAGAAGAAACCCAGTCCAGTAAAGAGCCGAAAGCGTCGCCGCAAGTGCCGGACCCCTGTGCGTAATCCGCAAGATGTAGGTCGTGAGCCATGCTGCCGAGGTGTTTTCGACGCCCACCTGAAGAAAGCACGCGATTGCAAATGCGAAGGTCGGCAGCAGATTCGGGCGGATTCCCAGCTCACTCGGCGTGCTCGGAGTCTCTAGAGTATCCCGGAGCAACAAGAAGCACGCAAGGGCGGCGATAGCTGCGGCCATGGCGAGCAGCGCGTATGCAGCGCGGAAGTTGGTGCGCGCCAGAACCAAGGCTGCAAGCAGCGGGGCCAGCAATGCTCCCAGGCTCCATGTGAAGTTGAGCAAGACCAGCACAGGCGCGGAACGGTCGAGTAATCCGCGACCAACGAACAGACTCACGGCTGACATCGCGAGCCCCACTCCCACACCGAGAATTGCGAACGCGCTCAGCAGCAGGGGCCAACCCGCACAGATGACGCCGAGGCAAGAGAACACCACGAGGACAAAGCCGACGGTCATCGCACGGGCATACCTTCCCATGCAAAGAGCGGCGCCCAACGAGCTTCCTGCGAAGTACACCAGAAAGAGCAGGCCCGACTGGTTATCGCTGAGATGAAATGTCGCAGCAAGAGACGGAAGCAGCGGGCCGCCGATTACGTGCAGAACACCGGTCAGCAAAAAGACCGAATGCAGGACCGCAAGGGGCCGCAGCGGGAAACTCCGATTGCCCGATGGCATCGACTTCCTAGCTACGCTTGGCGCGAGCGCGCTTGGCGTTCGGCGGACAGGTCGATTCGCGAATCACCAGCTCTGGGCGAATCGGAACGATATCGGGGAAGGACGCTTGTCCGCGAATTCGTTGCAAGAGGATGCGTGCTGCCACTTTTCCCATCTGGTTCAGGGGCTGCCGGATGGTGGTCAAGCTCGGGTTGTGAAATGCAGCTCCCTGGATATCGTCGAAGCCGACAATCGAAATATCGCCTGGAACCTGCAGTCCATGATCACGACAAGCGCGAACGGCGCCGATGGCTGAAATGTCGTTGTAGCAGACCATCGCAGTGAATTCGGCTCCGCGCTGCAAAAGCTCATTGGCCGGCTCGAATCCCAGCTCGGGTGTGGAAACACGTAGTTGAAGCTGGACGGCCAGCTCCGGTGGAACAACGAGCTTCAAATCGCGGGCCACGGCCATCAGGCATTCCCATCGATCGTCGGCATCGGAGCTGTGACTGCCACCGCGCATGAACGCAATCTTGCGATGGCCAAGCTGATAAAGATGGCGGAGGGCGAGCTCGGCAGCGCGTCGCTGGTCGAGGACGACATTGGTTGTGCCCTCGATTCGCCGGTGACCGGCGACCGCAACGACCGGCAAGCTCAAACTCTTCTCGAGGATCGTATCAATGAGGACGAACCCTTCGACGGCCCGATCCATGAGCAGGCGCGGATATTCCTCGATGAGGTCGGGTTTGCGGCGATGACTCGCCGTCAGGTAGAAGTACCCTTCCTCGATCAGGAACTCCTCGACCCCTGCGAGAACTTCTGCCGCGTAACCGTCGCTAAGATCGGGGACCAGCACGCCAACGGTGAAGGTCTGCCGTTTGCGCAGCGATCGGGCAAAAAAGCTAGGGCGGTAGTCGAACTTGGCTGCAGCTTGAATGACCCGGTCCCGCGTCTCCTGGGGAATGGAGCGCACGCCCGGTGCGTTGTTCAGGACAAGCGAGATAGTTGCGGGAGAAAGGCTTAAGTACTCCCCGAGGGTGCGGAGACTGATGGGCTGTCCAGGCTGAGGGTCGGACGATTTGGATCGTCTAGGCACGCACTCCAGTTGTACCACTGCGGAGGGGTAGGCGGCGTGTTTTCAGTAGGATCGCTGCGGCTGAGGGTACAGCGACGCGGGTCGCCAACTGGTGATGGATTAGTGTTACCCCTGAGCAGGCGCCAGAGGAACCCGAACACAGCATCCGGTACACTGTTCTACGGAGGGATGGGTGAGCGGTTGAAACCGGCGGTCTTGAAAACCGCTGTGCTCGAAAGGGCACCGGGGGTTCGAATCCCTCTCCCTCCGCCAATTCTTCTCCAGAGCGGTCCGCAGGCCTCCAAATCTGTCCACGCGCGGACCGTAACTCATTGAAAATAGGTAAAAGCGCTCCATAGCCGTCCATGGCGTTCCACGCGCAGCCGAATTTGACGGGGGGTATCGGTGGGGGTATTCTCAGGGGCGTCGGCAAGGAGAGTGGGGGTATCGCTCCCTAAGGCGGTAAATGGACATCCTCAAAAGGCTCAAGGACCACGAAATCAAGAACGCCAAACCCGGCGAGAAGGACTACCGGCTGAGCGACGGAGGCGGCCTCTACCTGGTCGTCAAGGCCAGCGGGGGAAAGCTGTGGCGTTGGTCATATAAGTTCAACCGAAAAGAGAAGCTGCTCTCCTATGGGCCCTACCCGTTTGTCACGCTGGCTCAGGCGCGAGAATTGCACGCGGCGGCTCGCGCGTTAAAGAGCACCGGGGTTGATCCGGCCGCCGCCAAGCAAGCAAAAAAGCATGAAGAGCTCGAAGTCGAGAAAGCGTCCGCAATACCAACCTTTGCGGGACTAACCAAGGAATGGCTGGAAACTTGGAGCAAGAATCGAAGCAAGCGGTACGTCGGCACCGTAAAGACCCGATTGGAACGTGATGTTCTGCCGCGCATCGGCAACGTCAAGATCGACCAATTGGAGTCTTCAGCTATGACAGACATTGTCACTGGGATACAAGACGAACGTGAAGCTGCGGATCTTGCGCGCCGGTCCCTGCAAAAAATGAAGCAGATTTTGCGCTTCGCGAAGGCCAAAGGGTACATCAAGAGTAGCCCGATCGCCGATATCCTGCCCGGCGATCTCCTGAAATCTCATAGCGTCGACAACTTCGCCCGCATCGAACCAAAGGACCTTCCTGGCCTCCTCCAGAAGATCGAGTTGTATCAAGGCAAACCCCTCACCCGGCTCGCAACGAAATTGATGGCTCTGACGTTCGTGAGGACTGAGTCGCTCATCTGCGCAGAGTGGTCGGAGATCGACCTCAGGGCGAAGCGGTGGAACATCCCCAAAGGACACATGAAAGGAAAGAAGGTCCCACAAATTGTTCCATTAGCGCGACAGACCATCCAGGTTCTGCAGCTCCTCCGTACTCTCTCGGGAGGAAGCAAGTACCTCTTTCCTGGCCAGGGCCCCAAGAATCCAACGATGAGCAACGGGACGATTTGCAAGGCCCTCGAGACTATGGGATACAAGGGAGAAATGACGGGGCATGGATTCAGGGGAATCGCTTCCACGATCCTGCACGAATGCGGTCACAAGGACGAATACATCGACGCACAATTGGCACATCAAAAGAAAGACAAGGTCAGCGGCGCCTACGATTATGCGAAATATCTGGTTCCGCGAGCGCGGATGATGCAGGACTGGGCGGATTTTCTCGAGGAGACTCTGCGCACCGGCAAATACAAGCTGATTCCTCCCTCGTACAACATTGAGGTGGAGAGCAGTGTTCAACCTAACCGGCCGCTCAAGAATCCGCGTCGAAAGGCGCTGTAGGTTCGGGTCTTAGCCGGCCGGATTCACCGTATGATCACGTGCGCTTCGCAGATGTGCACGGGATCACCGTGACCTACGCAGCATTTCTCGGCACACTTTCTGCACACCGACAGCGCAGAACGCGAAACTCGCAATCAGACGGCCCGAGGCTGCTGATGCCGGATCAGCATTCCGGATATCGACCGCCGGGGACCATCACTATCGAATCAGGCACTTGCCTTTGAATAAGCCCGCACGGAAGCACTCTAGTCTGTTCGCCTAACGTACTGATTTGACACATTTGTGCGCCCGCGGCATGGCACAGTCTACGGCACAGCTGATCTAACTGATGATCTGCGAGCACTCGACAATTAGCGCGTGTAGTCCACTTTCGACCGGCGCTGAATTGAATCTAAGTTTGGCGCCTGACGACGATAGTGCGGATTATCGCGCATAACAAGACTCTTGGGAGAAACCGCCGCTCAGCCCTACAGCCCTTAGAGTCGGTACACTTCCTGCACACTCCGCCTCTTGGCGGCTTCGTTCAAGTAGGCTTGTGTTTACCGATCCGCTTTATTTCATCTGGATGTAAAACCGCCGACCGTCCAAGATGCCGTTCACAGGGCTAATCCGTTGGGTAGATCCTCAACCGAATTGACTGAGACTCATGCCCCGAAGTCCACGATTCAGCGCGACCCACATTGCCCGGCTTCTATACGCACTCAGGGTATGTTCAAAGTGATTGACATGTTAGTTGTCATTATGACACTATTGTTGTCATGAATACCAGCCAGTCAGAGGCCTTGCTTCGCCTGTTCGATGAGATTCCGGCACTCTTTCATCGGCTGCGAGCCATTGCCGGCGAAGTACACGGCCAAAGCGTTTCGACCGCGGGGCGTCGAGGGATACTGCGCAGCCTCGATTGCCAGGGGCCTCAAACCGTGCCACAAATGGCTAGAGCGCGGACGGTTTCGCGGCAACATATTCAGATTCTCGTCAACGGGCTTCTCAAAGACGGGCTGGTTGCGAGCGAAGAGAATCCGGCGCATCGCAAATCCCCCTTGGTGCGCCTGACGGCCAAAGGCAAGAACCGCCTGCTCGCTAGCCAGAAGAGAGAGTCGCAGCTGCTGGCACGTGCCGAGTTCCGATTGCCCGCAAGAGAAATCGACCGCGCAGCGGAGGCTCTTCGCTCGCTGCGCGAACTTCTGGAGAACGAAGAGTGGAGTACACATGCTACAGCAAACGACTGAGAGTCCCGTCCCAAGGAGCGCAAAGAAAACCGGCTGGATGGGTCAGTTTAGTCATCCGCGCGGATGGAGAGGGTGGGTCGTGGGCCAATTGATGGCCATCAAGAATAGAGAGAGAAGTTTGTGGGTATTGTCGCTTCTCAAACTGACTCCTGCCGACCGTGTGCTGGAGATCGGTTTCGGTTCCGGCGCGGACATCCGTCGTGTCGCCGCCCGCATCCCGGAGGGTCTTGTCATGGGGATAGACCATTCGGATGCGATGGTTCGGCTGGCGGCCTCGAAGAATGCAGGAGCGATCGGAGCCGGGCACGTCAGCTTGCGCCAGGGTTCAGCGTCCAATTTGACATACGAATCGAATTCGCTCGATGTTGTGTATTCCATCAATGTCGCGCAATTCTGGGACAAACCCGTGGAAGTAGCACAGGAGATTCGCCGGGTGTTGAAGCCGGGCGGACAAGTGGCGCTTGCCATCCAACCGCGAAACAAAGGTGCGACCGAAGCAACTGTACTCAAGACTGGAGAGAAACTTGTTGAAGCACTATCGGCAGCGGGATTCTCGCCAGTTCGGCTTGAGCGAAAACTCTTACGGCCAGTCTCAGTTGTCTGCGCGCGCTCAATCAAATAGCGGCAATTCTTAACCGCACTCTACTACAACAGCCCTGCCACGCTTGGAAGCTGAATTCGCTCGAAACGCGCCTCGGCGATCTGGCGGAAACCGAGTCCCTCAGTTCCAATCTCCGTTTCCTTCGATTGAGCCGTTCATCGCCTCCTTGATCGACGTTTCGAGAGCGCGGAGAGAAGTACGGTGTGCATGGTAGGCATTCGATGACTTACTGAGCGCACAAGAAGAGATTCTGCCAGCGAGAGGAATCTGAGACGTCCTCTCCAAAATGCCAAATCTGTTTTGGACAACTGCTCGTCGCAGGGTCCTGGTATTGGGATCGCCTGCGAACTGTTTAAGGCATCGAGTCGCGAATGTCAGAATGGGTTGAAGAAATCGCGGCCGAATCATTGTTTATCAAGTAAGTGATGCTTGGGCTACCGTTCAATCGAAACTGGCGGAGATCTCGGAAGATGTTCTAGTTTGGGACGAGTTTTACTGATAAAGCAGAATCAACCAGCGATGTGTCCTTTGCGTTGTCGCGGAATGAAGTCGCGGGCGCGTTCAGGTAGTGAGCGCTTGCATTTGAGGCGTAAATCAAAAGCCCTCTCCCCGGTCATCGGAGAGAGGGCTTTTTCCAGCCAGAACGACGATTTACTCGCCGTCGTCGTCGGCCTTGGTGGGTGCCGCCTTGTTGAAGTCGCTCGCCGGACGAACCTTCTTCTCGCCGGGGAAGGGACGCGTGTAGTTGGTGGATTCGTACCAGATCATGTGGTTGACGGTGTCGGGATCCTCGGAGTCCGGCTTTTGGTATTTGCCGGCGAAGAGCTCCGCCTTCTTTTTCATCCAGCCAACCCGCAGAGCCTTGACCGCAGGGCTCTCGGCCACGATGGTCTGAGGCTTAACCGCAACGGAGGCGACCATCGGGATGACAGTTTGCGTGGGAGTTTGCTTGACGCCCGTATTCAGCGGGACCCCGTTGGCGACATGCGTCCACGGCTTGAAGTATTCCGCAGGCGGGTCATCGACGAAGGCGGTCCGCATCGGCGAGGCCACCAGGTCGTTCTGGTTCATGGGCTTGAGACCGAGAATCTGCTCGATCGTGCGGACCATGTTGACCTGCGTGTAGAAGGTGCTGTCGGTGATTCCGCCCTGGAGGACATAAGGGCTGAAGATATAGCCCGGGCTGCGGTGCCCGTCGACGTGGTCGACACCGGTCTGCGCGTCATCTTCGGTGACGAAGATCGCCGAGTCTTTCCAGATGGAGCTGTGGCTGATGATGTCGACAAAGCGGCCAAGGGCCAGGTCGTTGTCGGCCTGCATAGCCTGCGCGGTCGGCGGGCCGCCGGTGTGGTCGGAACTGATCCACATCATCTCCAGCTGAGGCACGTTACCGGAGGCCACGTCCTTGGCGAAATCCTGCTTCCAGACATCGACGCGGAACTGGTCGGGGATGCCGAGATCGAACTGCGGGTAGTTCTGGATCGTGTTGTTGATCAAGTTGGGGAGCGGGGACTCCGAGCCGACGGTGTTGTAGTTGTAGAGCTGCTTTTCCTTGCCGGACTCGTAAGCCAATGTGTCGTTGTAGAAGTCGATCCAGAGCGGCTCACAGCTACCCGAAAAAATGAACGGCAATGGAGTGGGAGGCGTGGTACCCGTGTAAAGGTTATTCGGTTTGCAACCCTGCGGCGGGTTGAAGGTGTTGTATTCGATGTACTCGCCGTAGTTCTTGAACGAGACGCCTTGCTTTGCAGCGACGTCCCACAAGTGGCCCGCCTTCTGGTAGGCAATCGCATCGCCGCCGTTGGATGGATAGTCGCGAAGCCAGTCGGGCGACTGGATGTCGTCGGAGTACGGAGCCATGGCCTGGACGATCCAGTTGTGACCATCCGCCGACTGACGGCTCGGGTCGTAGTAGTTATCGAAGAGCGGGAAACGCTCCACGAGCGCATGCGCGTTGGGCGTGACGGGCCCGACTTGGCCGGTAACTGTGTTGTCGTCGCCGAAGACTGCCAGCGAGGGGTCGCCATTGCCGCCGCCCACGTCACCCAGGATCTGGTCGTAGGTGCGGTTTTCACGGATGATCAGGAAGACGTGCTTGATCTTGGAAGGATCGCCGATCCTCTCCGGAATTGCGAGTGGCTTGGCATGCTTGTTGCCGCCGGCGGCCGAGAAGATCACGTCCTCGAGATCCCAGTGGTTGTTGGTAAAGACCTGATCCGTCATCGACATCAAGGTGGAGGAATTCGGCACGGGAATGATGCTGACCGTGCCAAGGTCCTGGTGGGTTTCGAGGCCCTTCACTCCAAATTCTGTTGCTTCCGAATTTGCTGTCAAGGGAGCGTCGGGCACGGTTCCCGCGAAGGGATTCGGGTTGCCTGTTGTCCCCCACCCCTTGTCGTTGGCAACCAGCAGAGCTTTGTCCGTCGTATCCAGAACAACTGAGCTCGGCGCATAGGCGACCGGGATCATGCCCAGGACGGAGTTCGTGTTGGCGGTAAGGTCGACGACTGCGATCGCGTTGGCGTTGTATAGAGCAACGTAGGCGATGTTGTTCTTGGCATCGACGGCGATCGAGTTTGGTCCGGCGCCGTAAGCCGCCATTTTCTTTCCGGGCACTCCGATCGGCAAGGCAAGGTCGATGGTTCGCATTACTTTGTTGGAGACGGTGTTGATCACGGAGATGGTGTCGTCATAGGTGTTGGCAACTAACAGATCGTTTCCGTAGAACGCCATGCCAGTCGGGTGAAGGCCCGTCGAGATGCTGCCGGTGACCTTGAATGAGTCCAGGTCAACAACGGAAACGGTGCCAGTGGATGTGGAACCGGTTGGATATGCGGCGACGACCGGGGTGCCGTTGGAGTATTCCTGGAAATCGCTCTCCTTAGCTATGCGGCCGGCTTCGTTTGAGACGTAAGCAGTCCTGCCATCCGGCGAGATCACGACGCTGTGCGGCACGTTGCCGACGCGGACTTCCTTGCCCTCGACCGGCGTCTTTTGGGTCAAGTCGATTTTGGTCAGCGTATCGTTGTTGTTCAACACGACGTATGCGGTCTTGGCATCGGAGGAGACTGCGATGCCGGTGGGATAGGAACTCAATATCTCATCTGAAAAGGTCGTAGTGGCGTAGCCGCACGGGATATCAAAGCTGCCGTTGGTGCCCCCAGGACTATTGCCGAAGCAAGTGACGGTGGTCAGACCAAGGGATGCATTGACGTCCATCGGAACAGCGACGTGGGCGTAGTCTGAGAGCTTGCCCGTCGCAGGATCGACGCTGGCGATAGCAACGAAGCCGCCCTGCTTCAAGGTGCCATAGAAGGAATTACCGTCCTGGCTGAACAGCAGGTACTTGCCGTCCGGCGTATAAGCGATGCCGAGGTTGCTGCCGTCGGGATCTTTGCTCCCGATTGCCGGTACGTAGGTCTGCACGATGGCGCCGGTTTGGGTGTTGAAGATCGTGACTGCCTGGGGGGCGCCCATTTGAAGAACGGCGCCGGTGTGATTGCCCGTCGGGTTCAGCGCGATGGCCTTGGCGCGGGTCGTGGTGCCGAGGTTGACCTGTGTACCGGCGGGGGTGAGGATCGTGCCGTCGCTGGCAACGAAAGTGCCGTTCGTCTGCGGACCGACTGTGTAGGTCGGGAACGGTACGGACTGCGCAAGGGCCGGAATGCTCAACCCTGCCGCCAGCACGCCGGCAAGCAGACCTAAACGGTCGATCCGGGAACTGGTGCGAGAGTTATTTCGAAACGTTTTTTGGAACATTTGCCGTTCTCCTCTTTTCGGTTGTTTCCATTACGCGACCCGGAATCGGCCATGCAACTTGAGCCCGGGAACCAGACATGAAACAGGCTGTTGCTTTCTTTTCGATTTCAGTTACTCAGGAATCGCTCTAGACGTGGCGCGGCGAGAGAGTAGCGCCAACGGGCCAAGTGTAGGGGCGCGAAGAGGACGCCAGCATGACGCGAGAATTACATTTTTGTAATCTGCTGGATGTGTGTGTGGTGCACTTCGTGTGCATAGGCTCGCAAAACAGGCTTTGTGTCTTCCTGCCGAACGGCGACATCCTTTGTTCTGGATGATCCTCGCGTTCCACAGGCCTGTCGCATGGACGCCGTTATTTGATGGAACCTTAACTGAGGCGTGATCTCCATCTAACTACCGCGAATTACAAAATTGTCATTCGCGATTCGAGGCCTCCTTCGAAGATCGTGTTGATGCTCGACGCCATTCAGCATGATCGAACCTCGCACACACGGTAACGTTTGAAAGTCGGATGCAGGAGAAG
Source organism: uncultured Acidobacteriaceae bacterium (assembly GCA_963778705.1). GTDB lineage: Bacteria > Acidobacteriota > Terriglobia > Terriglobales > Acidobacteriaceae > Telmatobacter. Next base: position 62,819 of record CAVZVM010000004.1, on the reverse strand, counting down.
CCGAATGCGGTTTTCCGCCTGCAACCGGAAACGAGGACACGTGTTTCCAACAGCCACAACTTGAATTCCCTGATTGCGATTCCCATGCGCGCAACGAGCGGCGCCAGAACTTAGAATCTCCGTGTTCACTGAAGTCCGAGTTTTTGAGGGGTTATGCATCGCAAGATGAAACAGCGACTGTTTTCCGGCAGTACCTCTGTGCTTCGAAGCGTTTGCGTTTTGATCGCATGCAGCGCGGTGTTTTTCTTTGCCCGGATCTCCTTCGCACAGGTCGACCGCAGTGGATTAGCCGGCACGGTAACCGATCCCTCCGGCCATCTCCTCCCGCAGGCGCATGTCACGGTTGTCGAAAGCGCGACTGGACTGCGGCGCGAAACGATTTCGGATGCAAGAGGAGACTACAGTGTTCCCCAATTGCCAGTGGGAATTTACAGTGTCACCTTCGAGCATCAAGGCTTCAACAAGGTAGAGTTTGTCGATGTTCAGCAACTCATCGGCAGGACGCGCACGCTCGATGCGACGCTCCAGGTCGCCGGCGGCGAGGAGCGCGTGGAAGTTTCGCTCGCTTCCGCGTTGCTGGACCGCAATACCAGCGCCGTGACTGGCCTGATCGAAAAGACGCAAGCCGAAGAACTGCCCCTCAATGGTCGGGACTGGTCGTCATTGACGGCGTTTGTACCCGGGGCCATCGACACGGGAGGGAGCAACCAGCGGACAGTTCGCTTTGCCGGGCGCGGCCTCGACGACAGCAACTTTACCTACGACGGCGTGGATGCCACCAACGTTGTGAATCAGACGCAGCGCCAGTGGGTCCGGCTGGCCATTCCGCTGGACGCGATCCAGGAGTTCCGCGTCAATTCGTTGATGTCCACCGCGGAAGAGGGTGCGACGGGCGGCGCTCAATTGGACGTTTCCTCGCCCTCGGGTACCAACCGGTTCCACGGTCGACTCTTCGAATACCTGCGCAACAATGTCTTTGATGCGCCGCTGCCGCTCTGGGCATCCGGCAATGCGACAGGTGCGGCTCAGCAGCCGCTTCGCTTGAACCAGTTCGGCGGATCGCTGGGCGGCCCCATCGTGCGGGATAAGACGTTCTTCTTCCTCGCTGCAGAAGCCTACCGTCAAAACTGGGGCTATCCAGTGAGCGGCGACGTGCCAAGCGCGGCGCTCATTGCAACGGTTCCGAGTTCCTCGCTCGTGTATGGAATCATGAACAGCTTTCCCAAAGCGGGTCCAAAAGCATTTTTGACGCCTTATACGCCAACCACCGACACGACTGACTGGCAAAACGTTGACCTGCTGACCTGCGAATGCACACAGTTAGTCAACGAGAGCTCGTTCATGCTGCGACTCGACCACCGCTTCACACAGAAGACCACCGCCTTTTTGCGCTTCAACTATGACCGGTCGGTCGATGCACAGCCGCTTTCGGCTGCCGCGACCGACTTACAGCAGAAAGTTTCCACTCCGGTCAACGGCGCACTGGAATTGCTGCATGTCTTCAACCCGCACCTCGTAAATGAGGCCCATGCAGCCTTTAATCGTTCCACCTCCAACCAGTACAACTACAGCGACTCCGGGATCCTTTATCAGATCTCCGTTTCAGGTGGTCCTGGGCCGGGGTTTGTCACCCAGAACTACGATTACACCAGCATCTACGTGGGTAACTCGTTTTCGGGAAATGACAACCTGACCTGGGCCCATGGCCGGCATACATTCAAAGCCGGAGCAGAGTTCCGCTACATCCAGATGAACCAGGAATACGGCGAGCACGGAAAATTTACGTTCTCCTCGATCGAGAACCTCACAGAGAATGAAATGACAAAGGCCAGCCTGACTGGCTCTTTGCCGGTCAACGGATTGCGCAAGGACGACTATTTCGTCTTCGCGCAGGATGAGATCAAGTGGCGCCCGAATCTGACCTTGAATCTGGGCCTGCGCTACACCATCTTCGATCTTTTCAATGAGGCGAACGGGAAGGCCAATCCATTCGACTTCGACACCTGCGGAGCGCAAGGATTCTGCGGCGTCGGCTCGAGCTTCGGACAGCAGAACTATGGCGACATCGACCCGCGCGTGGCATTCGCCTGGACACCATGGAAGAATGAGAAGACGGTGATCCGGGGCGGGTTCGGAACCTATCACGAAGACGGACAATTGGATGATCAGAATCTGCCCGCCAAAAACGAAGTCCCCTCCTACTCCGCGACCGGTACTACCAAGGTGCCGCTTGTCTACACCGGAGCCAGCAACATCCCCAGCAACTGCCCCGGCCCAGTGGTCGCCAGCGGGACCAGTAACTGCGGTTTCGGCACCGGAACCACCTCACCAAATGCGGAACAACGGGACCGCAAGGACACGTATGTCGAGCAATGGAGCTTTTCCGTCCAGCGGGAGCTACCGGCAAACTTCGTGGGCACGGTCTCCTACCTGGGAAGCCACGGCGTGCATTTGCTGGAGACCAACGTGGTGAACGTATACCTCGCTCCGACATACACGACTCTGCAACATCCGGCATTTTCGCCCGCGATCGGCTGGCGCGGCTCCATCGGCATGAGTTCGTACAACGGTCTCTCCCTGGCGATGCGGCGTTCGTTCTCTCACGGCTTGCTGGTGACGGCCAATTACATGTGGTCGCACGAGATCGACAACGGCTCTAACGGTAGCGGCGATGGCGATAACTTGAATCCGCAAAATCCGCTGTGCCTTTCCTGTGATCGCGCCAGCGGCGCCTGGGACGCCCGCCACGTGCTGAATGGCAATGTTGTCTACGAACTGCCTTTCGGCCCGGGCAAGCCGATGCTGAACCAGCGCGGAATTGCCAGCATGATTGCAGGCAATTGGCAACTGACGACGACAGCGCTGGCTCGCACCGGATTCCCGGTGAATGTGTTGCTGCCCTCGAGCTACGTTGCGCCCGACGGTGCGACCGGCACCGAGCGTCCGGATCTGGTTCCCGGCGTCTCCCTTACTCCGCCAAAAGGCAGGTCGGCGGCGGAGTGGATCAATCCGACTGCCTTTTCCCTTCCGACCGGAGCGTTCGGCACCGCGCCCCGCGACTTGGTTCGCGGTCCGGGCACCTGGCAGATCGATCTCGGCACAGGCAAAACGTTCACCCTAACGGAGCGCGGGCACCTGGAATTCCGCTCGGAGTTTTACAACATCTTCAATCACCCACAGCTGGGTGCGCCGCAGGCTACCTGCAATGTCTCAGCTTCAGCTCCCACGGGCTGTTCGTCCGGATTCGGCAGCATTATCACGACCGTGAACACGAACGTGTCGCCAGTAACTCCAGTGGGCTCGGGAACACCGCGCGAGATCCAGTTATCCCTGCGGCTCGACTTCTGAGGACGACCAGCAGACTCGATGCCGTGGCCGCAAAAGCCGCCGTGTTGATCAGGATATGAATGGACTACGAATGAGAAAAAGCTGGAGCTTCACAAGCCGCAGCGCGCGCACTCTTCTAGTCGGTCTCCTCCTCGCGGCGATGAGCGCCGCCGCGTCGTCGCAGTCCGCTCCGGAATTCTCGGGTCTGTGGCAGCAGGACAACGATCGGTGCCAACCGAAGCGCAAGGGTGAAGTCACGCTACGGATCGAGCATCGCGACCCGTCACTTACGGTGGAAACATTGATCGTTCCCAACTCCGCGATCTCGCTGCACGCGGTGCAAAACTACACAACCGATGGGAAGGTCTCCGTGTCGACTGGAGCCGATGGAGATGAATTCGACACTTCGATCGTCTGGAAGAATTCCAGCCTACTCTTCTCGATCGAGGAACACGAAGACGGCCGCATTCTTCGCTCGAAAGAGACATGGTCGGTCATCGAGGATGGTGCGACCCTCGAGAGAGTCCGCGAACGCGCGACTGTCGGGAACCAGAATCTGTTCTTTCGCCGGATCACTGCACGCAATTCCGAAAGCAAGTCCGAAGTCGAAAAGGCCCCCGGCAAATGAAGATCCTGGTCATCGAAGACGAAGTCAAGACTGCCAAGTTTCTCAAGAAAGGACTCATCGAAGCCGGCTACGTCATCGACGTGGCTGCCGACGGCCTGGAAGGCTTGCATTTGGCTCAGGTAGTCGACTTCGACCTGGTCGTTCTCGACGTGATGCTCCCGGTCTTGGACGGGTGGCACGTGCTTGCGCGCCTGCGCGAGACCGAACAGAAGACGTTAGTCCTGATGCTCACGGCGCGCGACGCCGTGCACGAACGCGTACGCGGTTTCGAATTGGGAGCCGACGACTACCTCGTAAAGCCGTTCGCATTCTCCGAACTCCTGGCCCGAGTGCGCTCGCTCTTGCGCCGCTCAACGCCGCGCCCGCAGGAGACCCTGCGCATGGCCGATCTGGAGATCGACCTGATGCGCCACCGCGCGACACGTGCAGGCCAAAGGCTCGACCTCACTTCGAAGGAGTTCCTGTTGCTGACCCTGCTCGCGCGGCGCGCCGGCGAAGTGCTGTCGCGTACCTTGATCGCCGAGTCGGTCTGGGATATGAACTTCGACAGTGATACGAACGTTGTGGATGTGAATGTGCGCAGGTTGCGGAGCAAGGTGGACGACCCCTTTCCCCTAAAGCTGATCCACACGGTGCGCGGTGCCGGCTATGTCTTCGAATCTGAGCCCTAGCACCTGGGCTCTGCACCCACGCAGAACCTTGGCTTTCCGGCTGTCGGCGGCCTACTCGCTGGCGGGCCTGATGCTGGTCATTCTGACCACGGCGAGTCTCTACATCGTGCTCCGGGCAGAACTGGACCGAAGCACGGAGTTGTTCCTTGCCGACAAGCTGCACGTGCTGCGCGCCATGCTGCGAGAACGGCCCGACGACCAGGATGCACTGCGCGAAGAGATTGAGCTCGAGTCTCAGGCCCGCCGGTACCAGCAGTTTTACATTCGTCTGATGGACAAACATGGCGAGCCGATTATGACGACGCCCGGCATGGCCGAGCAGTTGGATCTCGCCGAACTCGCGAGCCGCACGCGCGGCCGCTTCGAGCGTTCGATTGCGATGGCGGGCAGACAAGGGCAACCATTCCGGATCACCAGCGCCACGGTCGCAGTCGGCACTCCATCGACCTACAACGACACAGTTCAAATCGCTATCAACATCTCGCAGGAAGAGCAATTGCTGGCGCGCTATCGGCTGTGGTTCTGGGGAATTCTGCTGGCGACGTCGGTTCTCTTCCCGCTGGTGGGATACCGGATTGCGCGCCACGGCATCCGGCCCGTCGAAGAGATCGCCGCCACCGCGCGGAGAATCACTTCGACCAATCTGCGCGAGCGGATTGGCGCCGAAGGCTATCCCTCGGAACTTGCGTCACTGGCCGGAACATTCAATGAAATGCTGGAGCGCCTGGAAGAATCCTTCGAACGCATCTCGAGGTTTTCAGCCGACATCGCGCACGATTTGCGGACGCCGGTTAACAATATTCGGGGAGAAACCGAAGTGGCGCTCTCCCGCTCTCGGACGGCCGGCGAGTACCGCGACGTGCTCGAGTCTTCACTGGAAGAAGCGGTCCGGCTTTCCGAACTGATCGGCGATCTTCTGTTTCTGGCCCGCGCCGAGAGCCCCTTAAATGAGCTACATCGAGAGAACGTGAAGATCGGCGAATTGCTGACTGCGGTTCGCGACTACTACGAAGCTTCTGCGACTGGCGATGGAATATTCCTTGTTGTGAAAGAGAGGGACGGCCCGCTCAACGCGGTACTGGATCGCTCACTGATGCTGCGGGCGGTGAGTAACCTGGTCTCGAACGCGATTGCACATACGCCTCCAGGTGGAACCGTGACGTTGGAAGCCATGAACGAGGACGGCACGATCCGCATCGAGGTCTCCGACACCGGCGTCGGAATTCCAGCCGAGGCACTGCCCAGAGTCTTCGATCGCTTCTACCGGGTCGATCCGTCGCGCACCAAGACATCGGGTGGCACAGGTTTAGGCCTGGCTATCGTACAAAGTATCCTGGTCCTTCACGGCGGCAACGCAGAGATCACCAGCCAGGTCGGCCGTGGAACTTGCGTCACACTCCGAATGTCGGCCCAGACAAGGCGATGACACAAAGACCGATCCAGATACCCCTGATTGCCGCTCATTCTTGAGCAAAGGGAATGCGGTACGCCAATGGACGCCAATGCTGGTACCGACGCGGAGTAGAATGGTCTTATCCGATGGAGAACGAACTCGAAGACATCATCTACCGGATGCAGATCACAAAGTTGGAGTCCAAATTGGCTCTGCGTGAGATCGAGCGCGAAAGCTTGAACCGCAGGATCGCCGCACGCACACTCACGCCTGACCGCCACGTTGAAGCTATCGAACGTCGCGATGAGTTGCAGACCGAGTGCGTACAACTGCTGACTGAACTGGAAACCTTGCGTCATCCACGCCAGTGATTCTCAGAACGAGCCCCGCGTGGCTTGCCGCCTTGTATTCACGAACAGCCAAAAAGCCAAGAACCTGCTACTCTTAAGGACCTTAGGAGGAGGATTGTGATGGAGCTTTGCTCTGGTCCGCCAAAACGTCACGAGACGGTTGGAGTAATGCATTGTAAGGAGTGTGGCGGCGATGTGTTTTCCGTCACCAGCCTGGAAGATCAGACGCCAATTACATGCGATCAGTGCGGAGCCGTTGTCGGCCGATGGGCAGATGTACGGGCACTGACACACATCCCTGAAAAGGACGTACTGGACAGAACCGGAACAGACGTTTTCGGACCGACCTACAGAGGCGTTGCGGAACTGTCCCTAATCGGCATCGATTAGATTCGCGGTCGTTGCTGAACGTCGCATCTGGTGAGCAGCCCTTTTCACTCGCAACCAAAAGTCGAATTGCGAGAACGATCATAATCAATTGCCGGTGTGTTGGCGTCGAAGTTGCCCTACAGCGCCCATGCTTGACCGTGCAGCAATTGACGACTCAATTCAAATCACGCTCCTAAAGAGTGCACCGCTATTTTTCGGGGCGACAGGAACATTAGCAGAGCGAGTCCGCACACCAAGCTTGCGCCGATCCAAATCGGTGAATGGGCGTAGAGGACGAACATCAGTAAGAATCCCGAACTCAAAGCGAGACCCCAGGCACGACCCCATCGGCGCCAGTGGAAGACGAACCAGATTGAAACCACCAACTCCGCAAACGCGAAAATCCATATCGCAATTTCTATCGCCTCAAGGGCAAGCGATTCCGGCATCCTACCTTCAACGCGGTCACTCACGCCTTCGAGTATCTTTGGCACTGCGACGTGGTCGGCAAACTCTGTGAACAGGTCCAGCGCGAGGGCTCGACTTGCCCAGTGATAGCGAAGCCGGATTCGACTCACGAGGCGCGTATGGCTCCGGTCTACTGGGTACAGTGCCCAGGTGAAAGCGCCATCATGAGGGACTGCCTCACTTTGCCAGATCAGATGCCGGTTAGGCTGGATGGTGCCGAAGGTCAGATGAGCAACAGAACTGATCGGAAGCACATCGCGGTTCTAGGATGCTGTAATTCAGGCACAATTGATTCCGCGCTGTGAATCCCACTTGTGCTCCCCGGGTTCTCGATGAGGTCGTAGCCGTAGAACCCTGCCCGGTCAAAACCCATCTGCGCAATCCACGGCCAGATATCCTCCGGCCGTCCTCGAATGGTGATTCCTCGTGTCGCCACAAAAGTCGGACTAGGAACGGCGCGCATTGCGTGTCGATCCTTCAGGGACTCTCCGCGGGGAATGAGTGGGTCCTAATTCGTAACACCTGACCCAAGCACGTCTTTGATGTCGTGTTCCACCTCGGTTTTGTTGATCACTCCCTTTACGATCGCAAGGACCTTTCCCTGCCGGGATATGTAATACGTGGTCGGCAGGACTTCCAGTCCTCCATAAAGAGAGGTGACACGACTGTCACCGAGAAGAACGACATAATCAATTCTCATTTTGCGAACGAAGGGACCAATTGCATCTCTCCCGCCGTCATCCATTCCTACCCCGATGATCTGCAGTCCTCGCGGGCCATATTCTTTCTGGAAATCCACAAACCACGGCGTCTCTCTCTTGCATGGTTCGCACCAGGATGCCCAAAAATTGAGGACGACTGCCTTTCCGCGAAAAGACGAAAGATACACCGGATTCCCATTTAGATCCAGCAACTCAAATTCTGGCGCTTGGTACGGGTGAGACGGATGACGACTGCTTGGTCGATTCACGACCAACAGCAGAGTCGCGCAAACGGCGATAATCAAGGTTCGAAGAAGAAAATTAGCCTTCATTGGAATTCATGGGACACGATTCGGCTGTTGGAATTCCTGGCACTTTTCAGCCTCCGGAGGATTCCATCGTTGTTTCTCTCTGAATCGCGCGCTCTTTAGATTGAAACTGGAGTTTCTTCCAGTCCTCTAGCCTGCTTCGATTCTGGAGGCGGGAGCAAGCGTGTCGAATTCAGGATGAATGTCAACTCGGATGCAACGTGAATGAACGCGGCCAGCAGCGGATTGAGATAACCGGCGGCGGCCAAACCGATGCCGATGGTATCGACGATCAGCGTGCCGTAGAAATTCTGGAGAATGATGCCGCGGCAGCTCTTAGCAACGCGAACGGTTTCAACGAACTTCATGAGGTCGTTGCCAATCAGTACTACATCGGCACTTTCGCGGGCAACATCAGTTCCCGCCCCCATGGCTACACCAACGGTGGCCTCGCTTAACGCGGGCGCGTCGTTGATGCCGTCACCGAGCATGGCCACCACTCGCCCTTGCCGCACCTGTTCTGCGATGTAACTGGTCTTTTGCTCAGGAAGAAGCTCGGCGTGCACATGCCGGATGCCGAGCTGCACGGCAACCGCTTGCGCAGTCTGCCGGGTATCTCCTGTCAGCAACACCACATCGATCTTCATCTCCTGGAGGGCCTTGACTGCTGAAGCGGAGCCGGGCCGCAACTGGTCCGCGACGACAATCGATCCAATGTATTTTCCGTTCCGTGCAACAAAGATTTCCGTGCCCTCAGAGGTGGCGCGGTCGGGGATCGCAACGCCGAGTTCAGCAAAGAGCGTCCGATTGCCCGCGACTGTTTGCTCCCCTTGCACCTGGGCCGACACTCCCCGGCCGATCCTGTACTCGAAGTGCGACGGATGCGAGACCGGGATATTCTGCTGTTCGGCATATCGGACAATGGCGCGGCCCAGCGGATGCTCCGAATTGCTCTCGGCGATGGCAGCCGCTTCAAGGAGCGCGTGATCGGTAACGCCCGACGCGGCGCTCACTTCCGTCACCACCGGCATGCCGAAGGTGAGGGTGCCCGTTTTATCGAGGAATACGGTATTCAGTTGTCCCAGTGCTTCAAGGTAGATTCCGCCCTTAATGATGGAACCGTGCCGGGCGGCACGCCCGATGGCACCCAGAATCGCAAGCGGGGTGCCAGCGGCAATACCGCAGGCTCCGGCAACGATGATGACCGAGATCGTGGAGCGAATATTGTGGGTGATGAGAAAGGTGAGTACAGCCGCGCCAAGCGCGAAATAGACTAGGTATCCGGCCAAGCGGTCGGCCATCTTCTGGATAGGCGCGCGGGAATGCTCCGCCTTCTCAACGGCTTCAATGATCTTTCCGAACGTGGTCTCTTTTCCGAGCCGGTCAGCGCGCACCTGCAAGCTGCCTGCCTGGTTGATGGAGCCCGCGTAGACTTCCTTGCCCGCGGTCTTCTCGGTCGGCATGGGTTCGCCGGTAATTGCGGCCTCTTCAACAAACGAGTGACCCTGCTGAACCTGGCCATCGACGGGAATCCTGCTGCCGGGTCGAATGACGACGACCTCACCGGGATCGATAGTCTGCGTGGGCACTTCGACAATCTGGCCGTTCCGCAGCACACTGGCCACTTGAGGGAGGAAGTCCAGCATGTCCTGGATGGCTCGCCGGCCCCGGCCGACGGTCAATCCCTCCAGAATCTCGGCCGCCAGAACAAATGCGGTTATGACTAAAGCTGTGAAGAACTCGCCGATGGCCAGAGCGGAGACGAGCGCTATCGTCATCGACAGCTCCATCGTCATGCGGCGCTCGATGATGTTCTCAACCGCCTCCTTGAAAATTGGATAGCCGCCGATCAGAGTGGCTGCCAATCCTATAACACTGACGCGATGGAATGGCTCCCATAGGTGAAACCAGACCGCCGCCGCAGCCAACGTCACAAACAGAACACGGAGCACCTCGACCAGCTCGAATGCGTGCTCATGATCGTGTTCCTCGTGGGCGCCCGGAGGCTGCGACCGATGGATGCCTGCTTCGGCAACTTGGCCGAGATCCTCCGGTCCGTGCTTTTCATGTACGACGGCCACAATCGTCTCCAAAGCTTTAGTTGAAGTACCTCTTAACGACTGCCATAAGCTCGTCCGCCGCCTCACGTTGCGAGGGGAGCGTCTTCTGGCCTTCCACTAGAACGTGAAATCTTAAGTGGCCCTCGATCAATTCGGCCATCAATCCATTCAATGCACCGCGGCACGAGGCGACGAGCTGTAGGATCTCTTCGCACTCGCCCTCGCTGTCGAGTGTCCGTTCAATGGCCTCGATCTGTCCCTTGATGCGGCGGACTCGGGCGAGCATTTTGCTCTTATTCTTAGTGGTGTGAGACAATTCGTTTCTCCGGAATATAGTGTACCCCACTATATTATCTGAGCATCGATTTCGATTGATTGAGAACTGACAATGTTGGAAACCAAACGCCTGGTAATCGGACAAATGATCGTTTGCTTTGGTTGCTGCTGCGGAGCGACTTTGAAGGACCGTCCTGCAGTTCCGGTGAACTGGCTAAAGGATGAGTGGCGTAGACGCGGGCTGTTGAAGCGGTTTCAACTTACGGTGAGTGGTTGTGTAGGTCCCTGCGACGTTCCCAATGTCGTAGTGCTCATTCAGAGTCGGGCTCGCAGTGGCTGGGCAAGATTATTGAATTCGACCAGTACCGATCTCTCGTCGAGTGGGCAGTCCGCTCCGTTGAAGCCGGGCATCTCTTGGACTTGCCCGAAGAATTTAATGAGTATCGAATGGAGCCGTGGCATTGAGTGTGATTAGGAGAGGGCAATGACGAAAACCTCCTATTTACCTTAGGTCCGTGTACTATGCCTCGTAAGGATATTGGGTTGACCGCGATTCGGGCACACTTCGGAATCAATCGCCGCTCAAGGCCTAGCGCTTTGAAGACGGTGGCGGTGTTGTGCCTCGTGTTGCTGGCACTTCTGGCCGTCGCCCAGGTGACCCACGTGCACGCGGTTAGGAGTGACGCCGATCATTGCCAGATCTGCATAGCGATGCACTCGATAATGCCCTTTATGGTGTTCGTCGCTGGGGCTCTCCTTGTCAGGATCGGAACCGCAGAGCTGACGCCGCTAGAAGTTCTCACCATTTGTCGATATTGGCATCCTACCCTCTTCAACCGCCCCCCTCCTGTTGGCTGCTAGCGAATCTTTCCGATTCCCGTTCTCCGTCTGATTCTGTCCCCCGTCGCCGCCTTCGGCAGATGAGGCATCGGCGTATTCCCACAGGCTGACAGAGAAACGGACGATCCCACCAAAGCGCCGAGGATGCCGCGGAAGTTCCCCACATTTCGGCATCGCTCAGCTTTCTTAAGGGAGGTCGTGATGTCGCGAGTTATCAGTTTCGACAAAGGCAGCAAGAGGCAGATGAAGCAGATTCGATGGAAGCTCCGTGAAGTCATCAGTATCTTCGCCCTCTCGCTGATGGTTTTGGCTCTTAGTGTCTTGTTCGCACTCTGGGAGGTATCTCACTATTCGGCGGAGCCGAAGGCCCCCCACGTGCAAGCTAGGCCTTAACGCACAACGCACATCGCCGAATGCCGGAAGCCGATGGGAAAGGCCCAAGCGATTTCCAAGTGATGACTCACTGGCTCCAGATGCTGCTGGAGTGCAGCTCAAACCCTTTCAAGGCGGAAAGGGAGGAATCGCCCGGCATCAGCTCCGATGTACGAAGTATGCCCCGTAAACTGAAAAGTTGACGAAAGAGCCTAACTTTTCCGGGGAGTCCTGCGTCTAAAACACTCCAACAGGGTTCCTTGTTAGCAACGCGACTGGTAAGAGCTTGAGACGTAGGGACTTCCGGCACGCATCAATTCCGTGTACACTTTTACCGAGGACGCTTCGTTGAGAAGATATCAGGCTGGTTTACGCAGCGGTTCCCATTCAAAGCAGAGTGCTTTGAGAGTGGCGACCGTCGTGTGCCTGGTCTTGCTCGCGCTACTGGCCGTAGCCCAGGTAATGCACGTCCATGCGTCCGCTGGCGATGCCGACCACTGCACGCTGTGCGTCGCGATGCACTCGGTTGTGCCCATCGTGATCATGTTGATCACGGTTCTCCTGGTCAGGATCGAAGTTCTGACGCCAGGTCTTTTTGAAGGCCGCGCGATCACCAGATACTGGCATCCCACTCTCTTTATTCGTCCGCCTCCCGCTGGCTGCTAGCGCATCTTTCCGATCTCATTTCAGTCTGATTCTTCCGCCCGTTGCACTCTGTTGATGGGCGAGGTTCCTTCTCATTCCCAAAGGCAGACCCGAAACGGAACGATGCCCCGATGCATAGAAGATGCTGCGGCTATTTCCCCGCGGCCGAATCGTCGCATTCTTAAGCCAGTTCTCGGAGGCATTCAATGTCGTTCAATCGCGCCACTCTTCTTCGTATTCTCCCGATTCTCGTCTTCGTCCTCGCTGCGCTTCCGGCCTCGTCGCAAAGCGGCAACGCCGGCGCGGTGCGCGGCACGCTCACTGACCCTTCCGGCGCAGTGGTTCCCAACGTGGTGATCCACTTGATCAATGATGTCAGTGGATTTGACCAGACTGAGACCACCAACGCCCAAGGACAGTTCGTGTTCTCTAACGTGCCTTTCAACCCCTACCGTATCAACGTGTCCGCCCCGGGATTCGCACCTTTAAACCAGAACATCGAGATTCGGTCGGCGGTCGGTACGAACTTGAAGTTGGCACTTCAAGTTACTGGAGGAAGCCAAACCGTTACGGTAGAGGCTGCTGGGGACCTGGTCGAGGATGATCCGACGTTTCACACGGATGTCGACCGCGACCTGTTTATCAAGGTGCCGCTGGAGAGCCAGTCATCTACACTGAGTTCCCTGGTCACACTTTCCACTCCAGGTGTGGCGGCGGACTCCAACGGCCTCTTCCACGGACTCGGCGACCACGCTTCCAACTCATTTTCCATCGATGGACAGTCGATCACCGACCAGCAGAGCAAGGTCTTCTCGAACCAACTGCCTTCCGAAGCGGTTCAGTCGCTCGAGGTGATCAGTGGTGCGCCGCCGGCCGAATTCGGAGGCAAAACGAGCCTCGTGATTGTGGCCACCACGCGGTCAGGCCAGGGCGTGACCAAGCCAACGGGCGAAATCAGCAGCTCGTACGGCACATTCGGCTCTGCAACGGTCGGTGGCGACCTGTCCTATGGTGGCAAGAACTGGGGGAACTTCGTTGAAGCTGATGGGCTCAACACCGGTCGCTTTCTCGATCCGCCCGAGTTCACGGTGTTTCACGATAAGGGCAACGAAGAGAATCTCTTCGACCGTGTCGATTACGCCTTCAACCAATCCAACTCGATGCACATTGACTTCAATTACAGCCGGTCATGGTTCCAGACACCGAACGCCTTTGACAACTTGAATGTCCAGAACACTGTCAGCGGAGGCGCTAGCGCCAATCCCGTCTTCGGCAACGTAGGAGACGCCGACCAGCGCTCGAAGATTAACACATTCAATATTTCGCCCACTTTTACTCATGTCCTAAGCACCAACTCCGTTCTCAACTTTGGGGCATGGGTCCGCAAAGATCTCTATAACTATTACCCCAGCGGCAACCCTCTTGCCGATCAAGGCCCGCCGAACTTGCAAACCTCGTCCATCTCTCAAGACCGCACACTCACGAATGCCGCGGTCCACTCTGACTTCAACTACTCCAAAGGAATCCACACCATCAAGATCGGCGCGCAGTACGGGCAGACCTTCCTGCGCGAACACGACTACCTGGGCATCGTGAACGCTACCTACAACTCGCCGTGTGTTGACAGCAACGGCAACCCTTTGCCGGGATACTCCGATCCCACGGCCTGCGATGGTGTGGTCTCGTTTCCAAATCCCGCTTATCTGTCGGTTCTTGGACCATACGACCTCACGCGTAGTGGCGCCGAATATCCCTACTTCGGCCACACAGACGTAAAGGAACTCGCGCTCTACGCCGAAGACCAGATCAAAGCCGGCAACTGGCTCTTCAACCTTGGGCTGCGCGGGGACATCTACAACGGTCTCACCACTGCGCAACAGGCGGAGCCTCGGCTGGGAGTTGGCTATCATATTCAGCCGTCGAGCACCGTTCTAAGCGTGTCGTATGCGCGTACCCTGGAAACTCCATTCAACGAGAACCTCGTATTGTCGAGCAGCGGATGCTCGAATGCGGTGTTGGCGCCTCTGCTCCTCTGCACACCGGGCGTTTCGGGAACGCTTCAGCCCGGCTTCCGCAACGAGTTTCACGCCAGCCTGCAACAGGGCTTCGGAAAGCACGCCGTGGTCAGCGGCGAGTACATCTGGAAGTACACGCACAATGCGTTTGACTTCAGCGTCCTGGGCAACACTCCCATCACGTTCCCCATCGACTGGCATAACTCCAAGATTCCCGGCTATGCCGTCCGCGCCGAGGTTCCAACGGTTCGCGGCTTTAGCGCCTACTTCGTAACCTCATCGGTAGCCGCCCGCTTCTTCCCGCCGCAGTCAGCCGGGGCCGGGGCTACGGTGGGCCAAAGCGGATTTCCCTTCCGGATCGATCACGACGAGAATTTCAACCAAACCACACACCTTCAATACACGCTTTCTCATGCCAGCGTGCTGACCGGTTTGTGGGGCGGATTCAATTGGCGCTATGACAGCGGACTCGTTGCAGGATCAGTGCCCTGCTACAACCCCACGGGCGCAAACAGCCCTTGCGGTGGAATTACCTTGCCTGATGGGCAACCGGGAGTCGACCTTAGCGCCCTCACTCCCGACGAAGAGTTCCAGGCGGGCATTGTCTGTGACGGGGTAGCGGCTACTCCTTACTCCGGCTTCACCTCGTGCGACAACGCTGGGTACAAGTCAAACTTGGTGCAAATTCCCGCGCCAAATAAGGAGGATGACGACCATAACCCGCCGCGCATCGCGCCCCGAAACCTGTTCGACGCATCGCTCGGCAAGGACAACATCTTCCATGCCGAGCACTACAAGGTGAACCTCGATCTGACAGCGATCAACGTCACGAACAAGTACGCTCTTTACAATTTCCTCTCGACCTTCAGCGGCACGCACTACGTAACACCGCGCGCGCTGACTGCGAAGATTACTCTCAACTTCTAACCCGACGATCTTGGTGAGGGCAGCGAGACTCGCTTGCCCACGCCAAGATCGTGTCCCCTATATTGGCCATTCCCTGTCTTTAGCCCGAACGCTGGAACGCACAATCGACCTTGGAGACATCAATGCGTCCATACGTATTCATGCTCGCTGGATGCTGCTTGTCACTGTTTTCATGCGTGTCTGGTGGCGGGCAGACTCCATCTAAGGTCCCCTCTGGCCCTCATCGAGAGGCCGGTGAGGACAAAGACCCCATCGCCATAATTGAGCTTGGCGCAGCGACAAGCTGGAACTTCAACGGAGCCGCAGCAACGTTCGCGCCGAATCTTGCCGCAGAGGTAACGCCGATCGAGAGGTGGCTGGAGCTAGAAGCAGGCGTGTCGCCCTTTTACACCCGCAGGTCCGCGGAATGGGACACAGATCTACTTTTCAAGAAACCGTGGACCATATCACGGAAGGCGGAGTTCATGCTCGGCGTGGGTCCCGAATGGGTCCACCTCAGTCAGAACGGGAATGTGGCTAACTCCATCTCAGGAGAGCTGGCGGGAGACTTCATGTTCTGGCCGAACGGCAAACACCGTTTCGGCTGGTTCCTCGAACCGGCTTACGACTACAGTTTTGCCGGGGGCCACCAGCAATCCATGGGTATGAGCGGTGGTCTCCTCGTCGGAATTCCGTAATCTTCACGAAGCATGAGCAAATGTTCTCCCTGACTGGATTGGGATCGAAGTCAAGCTGATGTACGATGTTGCTGTTCCGCTCCGATCTGTTCGGCGGGACACACGAGTTGCTTCCGTGCGGGCTGCTTGGAGGTGTTCTCGTGGAACTATTCAGAAAGATGAAGTCGAAGTATTACTGGTATGACTTCACGGTGCGCGGCGAGCGCTACCGCGCGTCCACCAAGGAGACCAACGAAACGAGAGCGCAAAAGGCCGCCGCTCTCAAACTCGCTGCCACTATTAAGGGCAGCGACCCGCTCGACAGGAAGCCGCCCACGCTTCGTGAGTATTCGAAGGATTTCCTTCAATGGGCGGAAACGGGACGGCTCGAGTCTGACACCCGCCGATATTACAAAAACGGCTGGCGACTATTGGAGCAGACGAAGATCGCCGGAATGCGCATGGACCAGATCACCAAAGACGAGATCGAGAAGCTGCAGTTTCCAAGATCAGCGTCGAACGGTAACAACGCGCTTCGGACGCTGCGGAGGATGTATTCCAAAGCCAAGGAGGACAAGCTGATCTTTGAGGTTCCCGACTTTGCGCTCTTCAAGGAACACGGGCGGTCGCTCCGCCTCAACGACGAAGCGGAAAGGAGGCTGTCAGCGGTGGCCGAGCAGCCGCTCAAGGACATCATCGTAGTGATGCGCGACACCGGAATGCGCAACGCACGCGAACTCTACTGCATGCGGGTAGAGAACGTGGACTTCGATGGCGGGACGATCTTCACGCCGGACAGCAAGACGGAGTCCGGCCGCCGGTTCATCCCTATGAGCAGCCGCGTGAAGCAAATTCTCGAGGCGCGCTGTGAGGGACGGAGCGACGGCTGGGTGTGGATGTCGCGTTATGAGGGAAAGCACATTGGGGAAGGGATGGTGTACCGGCAATGGGCGCGGGCGAGACAAGCCGCGGGGCTACCGCGCGAACTCGTCCTCTACTGTGCGCGTCACGACTTCGGCAGCTTCGTGTTGGCGAAGACCGGAAATCTGAAAGCTGTTATGAACGCAATGGGCCACGGTGACGTAAGAAGCGCCATGGTCTACCAGCACCCGGAAGGGGAAATCATTCGCAACGCGTTAGACGCTCGGCACATTTCGCGACCCACCGCGCCCGACGACAACCAGGCAAATGCTTGAACCTAGGTGGAGTGGTTTCCTGAAGAGCCTTTCGAGGATGCTGATGCCGGATCAGCATTCCGAATCCGACTGCGGCGGGGGACGCGCCGCGGCCATGTACACCCTGATCGGCTCGGCTAAGCTCAACGGCCTCGATCCGGAATTCTATCTGCGGTCCGTGCTCGAGCAGATCGCCGATTATCCCGTCAGCCAGATCCAGGACCTGCTGCCATGGAACCTGGCTGCCGTTCTTAAGAACCACTCATCACTAGCCGCTTAGACACGCACTTCAAGTGCCCACTTAAAAACAGATGGACACCTAATCGCACACACTACCCCGCAGTCAATAGGGACAGTCCGTCACAGTCCGTACGCTTACGCTTCCCACGGCTAAGATCGGCCTCGGTAGTTCGCCACTGCCCATCATGGCTTCGATAGCAGAACCTACTCACAGCCCTCCCGGGGAGACGCGCCCTCTCCCCGCCCCCCTCTACCCTCGCAAAAGGACGCAGGGATCCCCGTTGGGGGTGAGGATAAGTGTCTTCTGTTTTGCTCGTGTGATCGAGACCCGAAAGTTCTGTCGGGTTTCGCCGTCGATGTTGGTGGGCAGATTCCATTGCACGATGCGGTCGAGGTTGGCGACAATCTCTTTTCTTTTGTTTCGACGCGGCCATCCCTCGAAAATGATCACCTCATCAAATTGCTTCCCCTTGGCCTTATGCATGTTCATGATGACGACTCCGGTTTCCGGCCTGGAATTGGTCGAGAAATGCTCCTGGAGAAACGCCTGCCGGATAATGTCGAGTGCATTACGATATGCTCCATTTTCTCGCCAATCCTCGGAGAGATCTGTCCGCAAGACTGTACCGCGCTCTAACAGACGAACGTTTCTCACCTCTCGTGCGATCTCGCGAAGCCGGTCGCATGCACCATCCTTGAGGATGCGCCTGATTGCGAGCCAGTCTTTGTCTGGGTCGCCCGACAAGGTGAGTGCCATTGCTTGTTTATAGACGGCTAGGAGGTTGACCAGAATGCTATTGCCGCGAATGCTTTTTCCGGCTGCTTGGCGCGCGACGACATCGTCGAATGCGTTGCGGAGGTTTTTGCCGGTTTGAATGTCTCCCTTTGCGACGTCATCTCCACCTTTTCCTTGGAAGTAGTCGCACAGCAGGTCAACGAAGCTTGCAAAGTGGCGTCCATCGGTGTCGGGTTGCATCAGGAATGCTATGATGTGCGCGCCCAGGATGGCGGCGTCCATATCCATCGAGGCCGTATGGCGGATTTCGGTCATTCCGGCAGGCGGTTCCCGGAAGACGTCTGAGACAGCCTGGGTTAGTTTCTTCGTCGGCACCAGGATCGCAAGAGACCACTTTTGCTTCCCCGTGGCAACCAAGCGACTGCGTGCTTTATATGTCTCTGTGACGAGGGCGGCATAGGCGGGCCCTTCATATGGCAGATAAGTTGTGCATTGCACACCGACGTAACTCTGCTTCTGGAACCTTCCCTTCAATACATCGTTGCCAAACATCGCAATCTCGGTCCCAGCACTCCGGTGGTTGTCATCGCTAAGGTCTATTGATATCGGCGCAAATGCCGCGATGAAGTGATTGAGTCGTTCAGGGTCAGCACCGATCCAATCGTAGATACGCTGTTCGGGATCGGCCAGTGCGTGTAGTGCAATGTGTTTCCCAAGTTCCCTGACGACTCGCCACTGCCCGGCGCTCGTGTCCTGAAACTCATCAAGAATGATGAGAGGGTATCGGTTCGCAAGTAGCTGACGCACACGCTGGCTGCCACTTAAGATGTCTGCTGCGTAATCTGCGAATAAATCGAAACAGACTCGGCCTTCTTCCATCGCCATACGAACTCGTTCTGCTAGCTCGCGGTTTTTCCTCTCGCTCCTCTGCTCCTCCGTCAACTTCCGCCCGTAGTCCGCCCGGATATCAGCGAGCACAATGGAAGCATCTGGCGGTGTAAGAATCTTGATCGTTCGAGGTAAACCAATGAGGTAACCGTGCGTTTTCATGATGCGCCAGAAGAATGAATGGTAGGTATCCACTTCAATGCGTGTTTGAAGGTCCCATGGAATCTGTTGTTCATATTGGATCGCTTCAAGGACGCGCGACACCGTAGCGCGAGCAAAACTAAGAAAGAGGATGCTTTGGCCGGGTGCAAGCCCGGTTCTGGCGATATCGGCCGCGTGAAGGATGGCAATTGTCGTCTTGCCAGAACCGGGCCCTCCTGTCACAAGCATGTGGCCCTGAATTTTCAAGATCGCACGCTGTTTGTCGGTCAACTCCATCGTTCAGCTCCAGCCAGGGGCTGTACCGGCATTCGGCGGTGGAGGTGGCGGCGGTGGTGGCGGTGGCACGAAGACTGAGGTGGCTGGTGGGTCACAAAGTGTCTTCAGGAATTTGCAGGCTTCTCGCAACCAGGTAGGAATCTCATCCTCTGTGCACTGCGCGAGAAAGTCTGCGATCCCCCAATCGGCCTTCTTCGCGGCAAAGTATTCCCAGAGTGCTTCCTGAAGGGTCGGAAGTGGGTTTTTCGCAAGAATATGGGGAGGCCATGTGATGCGTTGCGCAAATCGTTCCATTGCCGCTTGAGTGGTGTTCTTCAGCACGAGGTCCTCGAACCCGTGTTCATCATGCATCAAGAAGCAGTCCACATGGATCCCGATAAGCTGCTTCTTGTCATCTGTCTGTTTGTCGCAGAGAGCAAATGTGCGTTTACCGAGAGATTTGTATAACTTTGCGAGATCTGGGACGCTGCCTTCCCCACCTCCATCGATGGTACAAATTCCGAGGATCGATGCGTCTAAGCAATCCGCGGACGTCCAAATTGTTGTCGCCGGGGACTTCAACGCTGATCTCCGTCAGGAGCCTTTTGTTTCAATCCTAGGCAATGCAGGGTTCCACAATCCATTCGCTCACTGCTCCAGCCTACCCACGACTGTCCCCTCTCATTTCAATAGTTCGCGCCCGATCGACTGGATCCTGACGAAAGGACCGCTTAGCGCTGCTGAGCCGGAGTTACACGATCAAATTCGAGCTTCGGACCACTATCCACTCTCATTCGTTCTATCCGACCGACCCAGCGATACGCGGACGAGGGAGGAAGCATGACGAAGTCAAAGTCGCAAACCAATCTCAATCGCCGGGTCCTCTCTAACCGCGTCCAGATCGATCTTCATCGGGCCTCTCATCCCACACCGGTACAGCCCGGGACCTATTTCGCGAGGTGTCGTCGTGGCTAGCGCGTTCTCTCCAATGAGGTCTCTCGCAGTGAAATCGATTCTTGTCGCAACCGACTTGACTAAGTCGGCGGATAAAGCGTTGGAGCATGGAATTGCCATCGCACGCCATTACCGTGCATCTCTATACGTTGTCTACGTGGTTTCATCGCTCGCATTTACCCTCGTCGGCCCGGAGGCGGTGGAAGCAGCCGCCACAGCCTCGGAACGGGATCTCCATAGTCTCGTGCATGAGTTGGTGGATTCGGGAAGACTGAGTGGGGTTGAAGTCCGGCCGATTGTTCTCAAGGGGAATCTGGATGAAGAGTTGGATTCGTTTGCGCGTGCTCACCGAGTGGACCTGATCATTGTCGGCACGCACGGCAGGTGCGGCATGGACAAGTTTATTTTCGGATCGGTGGCGCAAATGATTTCAAAACGCTGTTGCTGTCCAGTTCTTACCGTCGGCCCACATTCTCCAGGTCCGTGGCTCGATAATCCTGCCGATTCAGGAAAGCCGCTCCTCTTTGCAACGGCATTCAACACGGTCTGTGCAAAGGCCGTGCCCTATGCCGCCTCGTTGGCAAGTGATTTCGCACGCCGGTTGTTCGTGCTGCACGTCATACCGCCCAATCGTACGCATTTCCTTAAGGAAGACCAATCGACGCACGACGACCAAGAAATGTCGGCGCTCGCACATTTAAACGCACTCATACCTTCGGAACCCGACCTGAGGTGTGCGGCCACTCTCCTCGTCGAAACCTGCAACCCCGCCGAAGGCATTCTCCGCGCGGCCAAGCGCATCCAGGCCGTCACCATCATCATGGGAGTGGAGCGGGATTTGAACTCGGACTTGACCACTCGGATTCCCGGGTCGATCACCGATCAAGTGCATCGCGAGGCAATGTGCCCAGTTCTCACGGTAAGTGGGTAGTTTCGTGTTCAAGCGTGTTCTCGTGATCGCATCGCCCGGTCGGACGAGAAATTTCGTTTGCGGCCAGAACTTGCTTGCCGTAGGACCGTTTGAAGGATTGCGGTGTTCAGGCGTAGCTATAGGGGTTGATTCCGAGTCTCTTCATACGAGAGATCAGAGTTGAACGGACGATACCCATGCGTACCGCGGCACCATCAGCGCCTGCAACGCGCCCCTTGCACTCCGTGAGCGCCTGAACGATCTCGTCATACTGCCTCTTCACCCGATCGCTTTTCACGTTCGTGCCCTTCAAGGAAGCGATAGTCTCCTTAACAATCCGCGCAATGTCGGCGTCGATATTAGGCGCGGAAGCCGGCAACGGGTTGTACTTTTGGGATTTGCGAAGTTCAGCAAGCGGAGCTTCGAGCGACCTGCCGCGAGTCAGAATGACCGTACGCTCGATGAAGTTCTCGAGTTCGCGGATGTTTCCCGGCCAGTCCCAAGCAGCAAGCCCCTTCATCGTCACGGCCGGAATTGTATCGATGCGCTTGTGCATTTGCTTCGCAAACTTCTGCACGAAGAAGCCTACTAGCAGCGGAATATCCTCTTTGCGCTCCCGAAGGGGCGGGATGCGGATAGGAAACACGTTCAAACGATAGTAGAGATCGTTGCGGAACTCCCGATCGGCGACCATCTTTTCGAGATCGCGGTTGGTGGCCGCTACAATCCGGACGTTTACTTTGCGGGTATGCGTGCTGCCCAGGCGCTCAAATTCCCGCTCCTGCAAGACCCTTAATAGTTTCGGTTGGATTTCGGTTGGAATATCTCCCACTTCATCCAGGAACAGCGTCCCTTGATCGGCGAGTTCCATGCGCCCGACCTTCTGAGCGATTGCGCCCGTGAACGCTCCCTTCTCATGCCCGAACAGTTCGCTCTCCAGCAGCCCAGTGGGGATGGCGGCGCAATTGAGCTTCACAAACGTTCGATCCCTGCGCCGACTTCGCTCGTGGATGGCGCGGGCAATCAGCTCTTTTCCTGTGCCGGTTTCGCCAAGTAAGAGAACCGTGGA
Organism: uncultured Acidobacteriaceae bacterium; assembly: GCA_963778705.1. Taxonomy (GTDB): domain Bacteria; phylum Acidobacteriota; class Terriglobia; order Terriglobales; family Acidobacteriaceae; genus Telmatobacter. Next base: position 40,424 of record CAVZVM010000004.1, on the reverse strand, counting down.
ATCGCTGGGGGCGACAGTTTCAACCAACTGCAGAACGTGTTTTAGCGCCGTGCTGCTCCCGATGATCCGCTCGAAGCCCATCTCGCTGCGAAACTCCTCCTCGAGATAGAGCTTCTCCTCGGCGAGCTTGTTTCCCTGTTCAGGAATCTCCTGGCCGGCCGGGGCCTTATCGATTGCGGTGGCGATCTGGTATGCAACCTGGCTGAGGAATTGAATCTCCTCGGCATTGTACGGACGTTCTACTCCTGACCCGATCGCCAGCAGTCCAAGAGCGCGACCAAGGTTCGCAAGCGGAGTATCGCAGGCGATCGTCGGTTCGCCTTGATGCCGGACGGTTGAACCATAGGTAGCAACGATCTCTGTTTGTTCAGGCATCCTCTCCAAGACGGAGCGCTCGCCCACAGTGTCTTCAAAGAATTGGGATGATCTGGTTTGAGAGGCTGGATATTGCTCCCGATCTTCGAATTCGCTCACCTCGGGAAACTGCGTTCCTGTGGGCCCTCCGAGGTCTGTGAAAGCAATGTTCGCGTTCCCCATAGTTACCTCCGGCCTTTAGCCATCGCAGTGGACCATTATTTTTGTGGCTCCTGCGTCCTCACTTCGTCGTTGTCTGACTCTCGCGGATTGCGAGATCGACTGGGCGCTCCTTTGTCTGGTGCGCTCGCCAAAACTGGTCGATCTTCGGGTATGGCGCTCGGTGTTCTGCAGGCTTTGTCATGATGCGACTCCTTAGGCTCTAGCATCCACGCTGTTCCGATAGTTAGGGCAGCCGCCGAAGCGGGTCCCTCTGCTAGTAGTCGAATTTAGTTCCGATGCGCAGGGGCACAAGGCTATAAGCCCAGCCCAACATCGTTCCGGCAATGCGGCGGTTGTCTATCGAAGATGGATTGATGGAGGACACGAGGTCCTCGGCGTTGCGGCAGAGATGATCAGATATCCTCACCAGCTGCGCGTATTTGAGGACTGTCGTCCGCGTCATGACGGCGTAGTGTCCCTTATCGGTGTATTGTTCATTGCTCTGAGTGGTCTGCATGGGGTTCCTCGCCTTCTTACCCCGACCTTGGGAGGGCACATATGCGGTCCGGAAATGGCCTGACATGATGTCCTGCTCTCTAGGCCCCTTCGGAATAGGGTGACTAGGTCGGGATAAATGACATTCTGTAGCCAGTTCCTATTTCGCGATACTCTGCATTGAGGGAAACAACAACCTAACCGGAGGCGAGTGGACGCCTCTATCGCAGGAAGTACAGGCTTGTTTAAGGGGGAGCAGCCAGCCCCTTTCGGGTGCGCTCGCTACCGCTTTCGAGGTGTAGGCTCGATGCGCTTCCATCCGAAAAGGCGCGCATCCATCGACCATAGACCGGGCCCTAACATCGCCAGGGCCGCGCCGAAGGTTGCTACCAGGATGTAGACCAGCCGGTCTGCAGGCATGACGACGAGCCTGCAGCTTTCAATTAGCGCCACCAGTGTTCCTACGATCGGGGTAAATAGCCCAATGATGAGAAGAATCGCTGCGGCAGCCAGGAGAACAGAAAGGATAGTCATGGGAATGGCCGGATTGCTGAGCAGCGCGGAACTTGCACTGCTCACCAAAGCCAACCCGACAACCAGCCGCATCAAGATGAGGCCAAAGCCTGGCCAACCGCCAGCGAAAGTAGAATATAAGCGTCGCACTGGACGCACCTCGCCTAAAGACTTTATCTTCGTCTATTTTCCAACAGAAAAGAGCCCCACAAAGAGGTCAAGTCGGGCCCCTTTTGAGGCGCAGGAGCCACATAAAGCGAGGGCGAGAATCTACAGCTCGATGATTCCTCGTTTCAGAGCGATGGTCGTGGCGTGGGTTCGGTCGCTGGCGCCCAATTTGGAGAGGATGTTCCTGACCCGACTTTTGACCGATTCTTCCGTGGTGGAGAGCTGATCTGCGATTTCTTTGTTCGCTCGCCCGGCGGCTATCAGTCGCAGCACGCTGATCTCTGCCGGCGTCAGAGCATCGTCTGTAGCATGCTCAACGATCTCCAGGGAAGCCTCTGGGGAAACGGTTCTCTTTCCCGCATTAGCCGCCCGGATCGTCTCGAGCAATTCCTTATGCAGGGCATTCTTTAAGAGATAGCCTTGAGCGCCGGCCTTGAGAGCCCGGATGATCTGTGTGTCGCTCTTGTAGGTCGTCAGCATAATGATCTTTGCATCGGGGAATTCATTGCGAATGGCAATCAGCGCATCGAGCCCGTTCATCTCCGGCATCTGGAGGTCCATCACCGTCACGTCCGGGCGATGCGTTCGGAATTGCTGGAGTGCTTCACGGCCGTCGGAGGCTTCGCCTACCAGAATCATGTCCGGCTGAATAGCAATCAATGCGGCGATGCCCTCGCGCACGATAGGATGGTCGTCGACTGCGAGAATTCGAATGCGAGGGATGCCGGTGCTCATAGTGCGGTCTCCTGATTGATGCTTTCACTTTCACTTCTTTCCCAGCAATACCGAAAGCCAGGAAAGCTTCGAAGCCGTGGAGTAGGCGACGCTGGCAGGGACACTAAGTTCCACTTCGGTTCCAACGCCAGATTCGCTCCACACCACCAGCTTGCCCCCTAGGGCATTGGCACGTTCTCGCATGCCGGGCAATCCAAAGTGCCCCTCGCGCCCGTATCCCGACAGAACCGTCGGCTCCATGCCTTTACCATCATCCCGAACACGCAACCGGAACTGTTGATTGTCATATCGAATTTCAACCTCGATCTGTCGAGCGTAGGCGTGGTGAAAGGCGTTGCGCAACGCCTCGGCAGCGATCCTATAGGTTTCGTCCCGCAGGATCGGATGCAGATCTCGCGCCTCGCCTTCAACTGTTACGCGCAACGCCGGAGAGCCGTGATTAGTCGGGTCATTTGCGAATCCCTCGCCCAGCGTATTCAATGCTTTGCCAAGGTCGTTGGTCGTGATCGTAGAGGCGCGCAGTCCTTGCACTGCATCGCGGCCTTCGGAGATTGCATCAGCCGCCTGATTCATTGCGCCTTCCAGTCTTTCCTTTGCATCAATCGGACGATCAGGAAGCAACTGTGAAACGATCTCGAACCGCAGCATCAACCCTTGGAAGCTCTGAAGCAGTGTGTCATGAAGTTCCCGTGCGATGCTTGTCCGCTCTCCGATTCGCGCCTCCATGGTCAGGGCGAATTCGCGGTGTAGTTGGCGGACGCGGAACTGGTAGATTGCCCACACCAGTGCCATAATGAGAACCCCGCAGAGGGTGCGAAACCACGGCGTACCCCACCAGGGGGGTGCGATAACGATGGTCAACGACGCGCCTTCTTCGTTCCAGACGCCATCGCTGTTTGATCCCTGCACCCGGAAAACATACTTTCCAGGGTCAAGATTGGTGTAAGTGGCGAGGCGCTGCTTGCTGCCCACCTGGTTCCAGCTGGGTTCGAAGCCTTCGAGCTTATATCGATAATGATTCTTCTGGGCATTCGCGTAACTCAGCGCCGCGAATTCAAATGAGAAGACATTGTCGCGGTGGGAGAGAGTCAAGGAATCGACGTACGGAATGGCTTTCTTAAGTACAGATTCACGGCCGACCGGCACAGGTTTGTTGAAGACTTTGAAGCTGGTGATCACGACCGGCGGCACGTAGGGATTGTCGCGGATCGCTTCTGGGTAGAACGCGTTCAACCCTTTGCTGCCGCCAAAGAACATCTCTCCATCTGGCCCTTGAGCGTAGCTGGCCCGACTGAAGTCATTCGACTGTAAACCGTCGGACACGTCGTAGTTTCTAAACGTTTCTGTTTGAGGATCGAACCGGGATAGCCCATTCTTGGTACTGATCCAAAGCCTGCCGGCTTTGTCCTCGAGAATGCCCTGGATCGTGCTGCTGGGTAGCCCCTGGTTTTCCGTGTAGCGGGTAAAGGTCTCATCTTGACGGTTGTACCGGTACAGTCCATCCGAGGCTCCCATCCACAATGCTCCCGTCCGGTCTTCATGAATGGTATTAACGTCGCCACCGTTGAGTTTGTGCGGATCACGCGAGTCGGGCAGGTAGTCGACAAATTTGTCGCTCTTGTCATCGTAGCGGCTTAGCACGCCCTCTCCCCTCGATACCCAAATTGTGCCGGACCGATCCTGGTAGAACCCTGACGCGGCATTCCCGTATTTGGTCGGATTCTTTGGATCAGGACGATAGAAAGTGAAGCGCCCGTTCGCCGGATCCAAACGCGCCACGCCGTCGATATGCCCCACCCATAACCGGCCACCTCGATCTCCAAAGATGCGGATGACGTGATTCGATGGCAGGCTGTTGGGATCATCCGGTTTGTGCCTGTAATGCTTAACCTGCCCTGTGCGTTCATCCAATCGGTCCAGACCGGCACCCCAGCCACCTAACCAAAGATAGCCGCGAGAATCTTTGTATATGCCGTTAACGTCTGTGCCTTTCTCACTGCCGTTGCCGTCTTCCAGGCTCTTTATCGCCGGATAGTGAGTGAAATGTCCTGTCTTTCGATCTAATCGATCCAATGCGCGAGGAGAGAACCCTACCCACAGAGCATCCTCGGAGTCTCGATAAATTGCTGTGACCCTGCCGGGCGAGAGACTATCTGGATCGGCGGGGCGATACCCATAGCGCGCGAACTGCTTTTGCTGGAAATTGAGAGCATTGAGTCCTCCATTTTCAGTTCCTACCCACAGCACGCCACCCCTGTCCTGATACACCGAGATCACGGCGTCATCGTTGAGGCTCTCCGGGCTGCTCTCATCATGATGAAAGAGGCGGGTGAGGCGCTCCGTCTGCCGATCAAAATAATAGAGTCCGAGACTCGATGGCACCCAGATTCCCGTTTCCATCGGCGAAAAGTTTGCTGCTCACCAGGCCGACACCGCCCGCCCCAACAGGGTATGTCGTGACTCTTTCTTCGTGGGGATCATATTTGACAAGCCCGACGATGGGAGCATAGGCGAGCATCCAGAAATTGCCCGCCTCGTCTCCAAACACGTAATCTGCACCCAGGCCATTTCTGGTTGCGGGAGGCTGAGTCATCTCCCCCGTCCTTGGGTTCAGATGGAACAGTCCGCGCTCCCCAACAAACCAGATCTCCCCTTGCTTATCCTCGGTGACGTGCGTGATTCTCCCAACAAATTGGCCGTGGCTATCATTCAGATAGTGAGTGAATGTTCCGGCCGTCGGATCAAACTTGTCCAGGCCGTTTGCTTCCGTGCCGAACCATAAACACCCCCGCTTATCGCGAGCAATACTGTTCACGGAATCAGCCGAGATGCTGTTCATGTTCTTGGCGTCGTGCAGGTATCGCGTAAATCGTTCCGTTCTGGGATCGAATCTGTTCACCCCGCCCGTGTATGTTGCAATCCACAGGTATCCCTGATCGTCCTCTATGAGGTCCGTGACGAGGTTGGCGCTTATGCTGTTAGGATCTTTGGGGTTGTGCTTGTACACAACGAAAGTGTTGCCGTCATAGCGGTCGAGACCGTCTTGGGTCGCAAACCACATGAAGCCTCGGCGATCCTGCAAGATGGCTTTGACATTGCTTTGCGAGAGTCCATCGTTAGTGGTGAGGTGAGAGAACCTCAGATCCCCCGCCTGTGCATCGCCTCCTTGAGCAGTACGTGCCACGCGGAAGCCTGCATTGGTCGCCGAGTGAGAGGGGGGTGCGCTTCCGGATCCGCGACTGGTCACTTCGTCGGGAGGACGTTCGACAGCTGCGCTATACGAAGCTATGCAGAGAAGCGCAATCCGGCTCACGATCCGCAAGCCCCACACTCTGTTTTGGCGAACGGTAATCATGCCTTCCCTGCCGCGTTCTTTGTCGGAGGGGGGATCCTTTCAGCGGTATCATAGGCTCTTGCCGCCGGAATACTCAGCTCCACCTCAGTACCTGCCCCGATTTCACTCCACACTTCCAGTCTCCCGCCGATAAGACTCGCGCGCTCCCGCATGCCAGACAAGCCATAATGTCCTTCACGCCCGTGACCTGCGATGACCGCTTGGTCCATGCCCTTGCCGTCGTCCCGCACACGCAGCCGGAATCGGTGATCGTGATAACTGATTTCAACCTCGATATGATTGGCGGCGGAATGGTGGAATGCATTCCTGAGTGCTTCTGCGGCAATCCGGTAGACTTCGTCACGCAAGATGGGGTGCAGATCCCGCGACTGTCCTTCCACGGCGACGCGAAATGCGGGAGACCCGGTGTTGAGGGGATCGGTTGCGAGTTCCTCGCAAAGCGCATTGACAGCGCGCGCCAGGTCGTTGGTTTGCACAGTGGAGGCGCGAAGTCCCTGCACAGCATCCCGGCCTTCCGTGATCGCCTTGGCGGCACGATCGATTGCTACGCTCAACTGGTCCTTTGCCTCAACCGGACGGTTCGGCAACAAGTCGGAAACGACCTGAAACCGGAGCATCAACCCATGGAAGCTCTGAAGCAGGGTGTCGTGCAGGTCGCGTGCGATGCTTGTTCGCTCGGCGACACGAGCGTCGAGCGTGAGAGCGAATTCACGATGCAGTTGGCGAACCCGGAGTTGATAGATCACCCATACCAATGCGAGTACAAGCGCTGCGCACAGTGCACGAAACCAATTGGTCTGGTAGTATGCCGGGGCGATGGAGAACTCCATCGAATCGCCCTGCTCATTCCAGATGCCGCTGTTGTTGCATGCGATCACACGAAACCGGTAAGTACCGGGACGAAGGTTTGAGTACTGTACGTCGCGGTCGTTGATCACTTCTCGCCAGTCGATATCCTGGCCCTCCAGCTTGTACTTGAAATGAACTTTCTCCGGTGCGTCCAGGCTCAAGGCCGTGTAATAGATTTGGAGATCGTGAGATCGGGCCGGCAGACGCACGGTCGCCGAGGCTGAGGAGGGCAAGTTCTCCCAGTAAGTCTTCCCATCCGCGACGATTCTCTCGATGTGGACCGGGGGTGGAACTCTGTTATCAGGAAGATGACGGGAATCGACGACCTGAATGTCTTCCCGTGTTACGAACCATAGTCGGCCATCAGCCGCCTTCGCGAAAGTCGGACCGAAGGACGAAGGCGCGCCCAAGGGCATGGCACCGTCCGCCGCATCCCAAACCGTCATTGCAAGGCTGCGCTTCGGATCGGCAATCCAAGCATTCACCTCATCGCTGGAGATGCGCAGCAGACCGCACCCCGTGTACGCCCATAAGGAACCTTCATTGTCCTCTGCTGTCCAGTGAATCTTGTCGCATGGCAACCCGTTGCCGGTCGTCATCGTTGTGATCCGGCCGTCCTTGATCCGGCTTACGCCGCTCTCTTGTGTTGCGGCCCACACGGCCCCATCGCGATCGAGCCGGAGACCGGCAATGGGGCCCTTGCCCAATCCGTCCGCGGCACTATAGGACGCGCGCACCTGACCATCCTTGAAATACTCGACGCCCCCATCTGTCCAGAATGCGAGCCAGACTCCACCGCGGTCAGAGACGATAATTTTGGCCTGTTGAAAGCGTCCCAGCACCGACCAGGCGAACTGCTCGACCAAACGTCCCTCCCGCATGTGCGAGAGGCCCCGGTTCCCTGAGAGCCAGAGATTGCCTGCCTTGTCCCCTGTCATGGAATACACTTCGGTGCTGGGGATGCCGGGCACGGCAACAAACCTGCTGTTCTGGAACCGCGCCAGGCCATGCCCGGTAAACGCCCAGATGCGCCCACCGTCATCCTGATACAGAGATTGCACGAAGTCGTCCGGAAGTCCATCGGCTCTGTGGAACAGGGTGAATTTGCCATTCAGCAAACGCGCCAAGCCGTCGCGAGTAGCCATCCAAATGGATCCATCGGTCGAGGTAATGACAGAATTCACGTTGTCGCTCGACAATCCCTGCTTTACAGAAACAGTTGTAACGGGGAGTTCTCGAAACCGATCGAGGCCTCCAGCGGTGGATACCCAAACGTTGCCTTCACGATCTTCGAAGATGCCGGCGATGATATTGCCTGACAGACCGTCTCCTTCCGTGAATACGTCTGTCCGGCCCTGATACACATGGACGAGGCCCCTCTGATTGGTTCCGATCCACAACCCTCCGTCGCGATCCCGAAGCAGTTTGTTCGAATCGATTTCATGGTCAGGCATTAGCACGTTCGGACGGATGGCGGGGATGGGGTATTGTTCGAGTTTGTCCCCAGCAACCTGCCGGAGCCCTCCGCCTCGGATGCCAACGATCAGCCGTCCATCGCCAGCCTGAGTCAAGTCGGCGAGCCGTCCCGGCGCGGCATATCGCTTTGGCGGGCCGGGCTTCCACCGCCAAAGACCAGAATCTGCGCCGGCCCACAGAGCGCCGGAACTGTCCTCAGCCAGACTCCAGACGAAGGTGCCGAAGGCGCCATCCTGCCCGTAGCAGTGTGCGCCGCCGCCGCGGATTGCGCAGAGTTGGCCGTGTCCCTCTCCGTTCATCGTGGCCGCCCACACAGTTCCTTCACGATCCTCGAGAAGCGCTGTGACGAACTGGCGACCAAGCTCCGGATACTGAGTCAGCTTATCCCCATTCCAGCTCACGAGACCGGCAAAGGTGCCAATCCAGAGGGTTCCATCGCGGCTGACGAGCAAACTGTAAGGGCTCGCGGGCAGACGCTGACCCGCCGGTGGTTCCCAGCGAATGAAACGGATGCCATCGGAGCGAAACAAACCGAATTCTGTGCCGAGCCAAAGATAGCCATCCCGCGTCTGGGCGATTGCGAACGCGGTGCCGGGGGCGAATCCGTCGCGAATTTTCCAGGCTGTGTGCCCGTACTGGCTGATGTCCAGGGACGGATTGAGCGCCTCGGCGCAAGCGCACCACACCATCATCGCGCTCAGCGCGCCAATCAGGCGAAAGCGTTCACGCCCACTTTTCACGATGCAGACATCTTACTCCAGATCAAACTACGGGAGAACCGAATCCCGGCCTTAGTCCAGACCCAAATATGGGCTTTCGGCCATGGGGCTTGATGCTCACCACGCGCCATCCCAATTGGTACTTCACTTGTTGTAGGGCACGTTTTCCAATTTGGAAATTGGGAAATTCATACGCCGCGTCCCGAGTCGATCAAGCTCTGTCATGGACTCAAAGTAAGCTGGTGCGACTGCACTGAGTGTTGACTAGCGAACGGCAGAAAGACCTTCACGATTTGGTATTTCATCGTTTCGGTTCGTCCAAGGCAGCCTTCAATACTTTTGGCGGAAGCCCGCTGGAGACTGAAGTGGGCCGGTTCGGCGCGAACGTTTATCCACATGACTACATCATTGTCAATCCAGTTGATCGAGAAGGCTTCGTCAGAGCGGTCAGAAAGTACTCCCCTCAAATTCCGCTTGAGGTTGAGCCTAGCTTGCTATCAAAAGCCTTCGGTTGTGTCACCCGCCACTCCCCCTCGCCTTCGCGGCAAATGTTTGCGACAACCACGAACGTCGACGAGCAGTCTCGTAGGCGATGCCAGCAGGAACGCACAGCTCCACTTCGGCTCCTGCGTCGACTTCGCTCCATATCGTCAGCTTGCCTCCAATGAGTGTGGCGCGTTCCCTCATGCCCGGCAAGCCGTAATGACCTTCCCGGCTCTGAGCCGAGAGAACCGCCGCATCAATGCCCTTTCCGTCATCCCGCACCCGCAGCCGGAAGCTCTCATCGTCATAACGGATTTCGACCTCGACCTGCTTTGCGTTTGCATGAAGAAAGGCATTCCGGAGCGCTTCGGCAGCGATTTTATACACTTCGTCGCGAAGGATGGGATGCAAATCTCGCGACTGGCCCTCAACGGCTACACGGAATACCGGGCGGTGGCCGGTTGAGTCCGCTGCAAGTTCTTCTCCGAGAGTACTTATCGCCTGTGCCAAATCATTGGTTTGAGTTGTCGAATCCCGCAATCCCTGCACCTCATCCCGAGCTTCGGTAATGAATTCCGCGGTCTGCTCGATTGCGCTGTCCAACCTGTCTTTCGCCTCCACCGCACGCTCCGGCAGTAACTGGGAAACGGTCGAGAACCGGAGCAGCAAACCGTGGGCGCCTTGTAGCAGAGTGTCGTGCAGCTCGCGCGCAATGCGTGTGCGCTCGCTTACACGCGCGTCCAGCTTCATCTCGAACTGACGATGCAATTGTTGGACACGCCACTGATAGGCCCCCCACAGCAGTGCCACAAAGAACACAGCGCAGAGGGCGCGGAACCAGTTCGTCTGGTAGTACGCCGCAGCGACAGAGAAATCCAGCTTGGCGGGGGTTTCCGCCCAGACGCCGTCACTGTTCGCTGCGGTCACCCGAAAGGAATACTTCCGTGGAGGCAAGTCGGTGTAGAAGGCCTCTCGACGTGTGCCAGCCTCATGCCAATCATGGTCGTAGGGATCGAGGCGGTAACGAAACTTGACCCTTTGAGGAATCACGAAGGTTGGCGAAGTATAGTTGATCTGCAGGTCGCGAGGCCGGGGTGGGACCTTGAGGTTTGCGGTGGCTGAAAACTCTTTTCGATCAACGATGAAGGACTCGATGTAAGTCTCCGCAGGCGGGGCTCTCTGGGCGAGTCTGGAAGGGTCGAGGACCTGCACAACCAGCCCGTTCGCAAACCAGACACGGTCGTCCGGAGAGATGGCGGCCAAGCTGAACGAGCCGAGGTTCGGCTGTGCACCGTCCAATTGGTCATAAACCCGGGTCTGCAACACGGCATCCGGATTTTTCCACCATCGCTTCAGCTCGGAATCCCGCAATTCGACAACCCCGCAGCGAGTGTAGAGCCACCACCGGTTCTCCTTGTCAGGGGTAAAAGTAATGATTTCGTTGCAGGGCAAGCCGTTCTTGGTTGTCAGACGCTGGAGTGTTCCCTGGCGCCATCCAACCAGTCCATTCTCGGAGCTGGCGAGGACAGAGCCATCGTTTTGAGGAATGATTTGGTAGGTGACAGGATAACCTCCGGGATTCAGAGGAAACTTCGTTTCCACAACGCCGTTACGGAAGAGCACGATCTGCCCATCTCGGGTCCCTATCCAGATCCCACCATGCGGGTCCGCAGCCAAGCGTGCTGGGGGGAATCCCGGTTCGGGAATCACTTCACGAATCTCGAAATCGCGAATGCGGACAAGCTTTCGCGGTTTGCCTTTGCAGGCCGCCCAAATATTTCCGCCTACATCCTCGGTGAGGCTCGTCACCATCCCAAGGGGCTCGTGTTTCGGTTCCGGAATTCGGCGGAACTTCCCGTCCTTGAGCAGATAGAGTCCGTCATCTACTCCTACCCACAGATTGCCTGCATGGTCCTCCAGCATTGCGGCTACCTGCTCACCCGGAAGACCCTTGCCGGTGCGAATGGACGAAACGCTTCCGTTGACAATGTGATCGAGCGATCCGGAGTTCGCTACCCAGATGCTGCCATCTCTGCTGGCCAGAATGCCGGCGACTAAGTCCTTGGCCAATCCTTCTGACGGTGAGAATGTGGCTATCGCCGGATCGCGGAAATTATCTATTCCGCTCGTGGTTCCTGCCCAAACAATACCCTCGCGATCTTCGAAAAGAGCCCAGACAGAATCGCCTGACAATCCATTCGTGTGGTCGTAATGGTCCACCACGTTTCCATGGATACGAAAAAGTCCCTTTCCCACAGTGCCGACCCAGAGATTTCTATCTCGGTCGAACAGCAGCGTTCCGATCTCAAGGCCAGAGCCATCAAACGCGGAAGTCACAAACGATTTCAGTCCGCCATTTTTGAAGGTCATGAGCCCCTGGCCCGGACCTACGCTGCCAGAACCCACCCATAAAGTTCCATCGGGACCAAGTGTCAGGTTGCGAATTTCGCTTCCACCAGCCTTGGCCGCTTCGATCGGGTACGTCTCCGAAGTGCCGGCATGCCAGTGAACAAGGGCGGTTTCGCCTCCGAGCCAAAAGCCCCCTTTACCATCGGCCACCAAGGAGTTGACTGCAGAGATAGGTATGCCATCGGCTTTACCGAAACACCTGGGCACGCTGCTCAGATGGCAAAGGGGCGCGTCGGCGTCACGGAGCAACACCCATAAAGATCCGTCTGCATCTTCGCTGATCGCTTGAAACATCTTTACGTCCAGGTCGAACTGAGAAGTAACAACACCATCTTTCAGGCGAAAAATGCCCGGCGGGCCTCCTATTAGCCAAAGCCCACCCTGGTGGTCGGCATAAAGGTTGGCGATTGAATTAGGAACTCCGGCAGGAAAACGCCAAGCCAGAACCTTGATGCCATCGAACCTGTAAACATTTCCCGGAAGAGACAGAAGCCAGATGAAGCCATCCGGGGTCTGGGCAATGTGGTACATGCCTGCTGGCAGAGAGCCGTCTTGTATCCGCCAGGACGTGTGCATGTACTGGGTGATACGTTTGTTGGGATCGAGGGCGTGAGCCTGGGCTGGCAGTAAGAAGACGCAGGTGAGATAGGGGCCCAGCGTGGCCGCGATCACGGCGCGGGCCCACGTGAAACGAAGCAGAAGCGGTCGGCGAGATGCAGTCTTTCCCATGTTCGTAGCCGAACAACGTCAGAGATTATGGCACCCGTTCCGATGGGACTCAACCATCGTATACTCCGAACGCATTTTGCACGTTGAATTTGTGCACAGTTCCGACAACGTTGTTCTCATTGCGGGCTAACCTTAAGGAAGAGGGCAACGGTCCGGAAAGCGCCTTCTAGCAGATTAGTCCCCATAAGTCGGCCAGTGTCATGGAATCGGTCGAATGCGCTCGAAGAACGCCTGCCTGGCAAGCAGCGCCCTTCTGCGCGGGGCGGTACACTGCCCGCACACAGGAACTTTGCCGTCCGAATGACATTGCTACCGCACGTTTTGCAGGTTCTTTGAGAGATCCTCAACCACCATCCAGAAGACGAGGAATCCGCTCAGCGTAATCAGCGCCGCACGAATCCAGTGTGTGCTCATCGAACGCAGGTACATCGGATCTAGCCCGCCATCCGGCAACCTTGCGAAATGGGTCTGCGCCTGCCAGCGGCCCCAGAAAATCGCCGTGAGAGCGTAGATTAGCACCTGAATTCCCACGTTCAGCCATACAGGCGCCGCGGTTACTCCCGCCGGCCGCCACCAAATCAATACGAAAGCTCCTAAGAACGCGACCGCCGCCACCGGGAAGATGACGGGCTTGATCATCGCCCACCAGGCGTTGTGGTACGCACCGAAGTCGCCGGGCGCGACATAAGGCCACAGCCGCCAGCCAAATTGCGTCATCCAGATGTTACCGACGCCATAGAAGCTTGCCGCAAACGTCGTTAGCAGCACCCATTGCGCTTTATTCATCACTTCGCCTCCCTACCCTTTGGTCTCGTTCTTCCAGCCGCAGCGGAAGAGGCATTCGCCTCCGAGAATTCCGCGTCGAGGTACAGCCGCTCAGAACCTGTGAGTTCCTTCACGAACTCATTCAGTAGAACCAGCAATTCGCGACGGCGGGTCGCGTGCATGTTGTCCAGACTTTTGACCAGGGTGCTGCTCGCGTCCATCTTCGGAGAATTGGCGAAGAGCTCGGCGCCCTTCTTCTCGAGCAGCAGCGGCTCCCTCCGACGATCCTTTGGGTCCTTGCCCCGCTTCACCAGCTTCTTCTCAGTCAGACCGTCTACGACGTATACAAGCGTCGATGGCGCGACCCCCATCAGGCGGCTCATCTCGGCCATCGACGTGACGCCGCGCGACAGGTGGCGGAGCACGCCGTGCTCGATCGCGGTGATACCTGAATCGTGCTGTCGCAGGTGGGATTCGAGGTCCGTACGGGCCACTTTCGTAATGACTGAGCAGAGAGCCCTGATTTGCTCCGCCATGGCGATGCTTTCGGATTGTTCATCTATGTTAGTTCGATCAGGTCGCATAGTGCAATATGAATCGTTCATTTTGAATGATATGCTAAGGCTCAAGATCTGTCAATCTGGCGTGCTCAGCTTCCCCTAAGATCCATTCAGCGAGCCTTGGTGACGGCGGATTATCGAGGCATCATCAAAGAGCCGATCGGTCCCGAAATGTCGGCTAGCGTCCGGAATTCACGGCGCGTCACCGAATGATTTCCTATCCAAGAGCGTTTTCGGGGACTAATCCTGGATGCCGCCCCAAACCACGGTCGATTTCGAGGGACGGAGACAGGCATTCCAGCCTGATTCACTCTGTCGCTCTGTCGGTTCGGGTCAGGCTGTTGCTCAAATAATCGTGAAGGGTGGGCGAAGGTGGGCGACCATGCGACCGGAATCCCCTGATGGTGCATGAATGTAGTCTCATGTTGGCGGGAACAGCACTAGTAGCTCCGTCTGCGCCATAGTACAAAAGTGAACAATGATGCGTGGAAATGTTCATTTGCCTTCTATCAATTGCCCTTGATTCTTTGTCGTTCCGTCGATAAAATCGGCCAAATTCTGAGTGGTTTCGCATTGGGAATGACACTTCGCAAATCCGTCTCTCTCTTGCCCGTCTTACTCCTCGCTTGGTGTGGTTGCACATTGGCAGCAGCTGACACTCGGCTTGAACTCGGCAAACCTGCGAGCGGCACGATCAGTGTGGGAGGGTTGGAGTTGTATACGCTGCACATGAACGCTGGGGATCTGGCGGAGGTGGGCGTGTCTGTGCACGCGGCCAACCTGTTGCTGAATGTTTTCGATCCTGCGGGAAGACGGTTGCGAGGCTTTGAGCTTGACGATCCGGGAAGGACTGTCCGGATACTGGCGGACGATGAAGGAAGCTATCGGCTTGAGCTCAAGCTGGCCTCCGGCTCGGGCGCGGGCTCTTACGTAGTGACGGAAACGAAGATTGTGCCGCTGAGCGATCGCACCTTTCCTACCGTAGCAGCGCCGAAGATCGAAAGCCCAAAGATATTGGCGCTGTCTGCCGCGGTGGGCCGAGGCGAGCCCAATGCGGTAGCGAATTTCTGGAGAGAATCAGCGATAACCGGCGTTCCGCTGATTGAGTCCGCCGTCGGAGACGATGAGAACATGCTGGTAACGTTTCTGTGGCGCGGTGGCGTGAGCACAAGAAACGTTCTGGTATGGTGGCAGCCTTTTGCGGAGAAGTGGGAGAGCGACTACCTGATGAGCCGGCTTCAAGGAACCGATGTTTGGTTCAGAACGATACGGATCAGCAAGCGGAAGCGGTTCGTTTATCGACTGGCGCCCAACGCTCCGCCCATTTCACTCGCTAGACATCCGCTGGCAGATCCAGCGCCGGGGTTGCTGGAGGACGCGGCGCAGATCGATCCGCTCAACCCGAAGACTTTTCTTTCTACAGATAGCGTCGACGTGAGAGAGCATTCGGGACTGTCGATCCTGGAGATGCCGGATGCACCGCCGCAGCCCTGGATAGCGGCTCGCAAGGGAGTTCCGGCTGGACACGTGGCAAAGACCCGCTTTAAGAGCGCGCTACTGGGAAATGAGAGGGATATTTACGTCTACACCCCAGCGGGTTATTCGAAGAACGGCGAGGCGGATGGGCTGGCAGTGTTCTTCGACGCATTTGGGTACTTTGACGAGGAGGCGACGCCGACGCCGCTGCCAGCTCCAACTATTCTCGACAACCTGATCGCGGCAAAAAAGATTCCGCCGGTTGTCGCGGTTTTCATTGGAAACGGCCCGGGCGATGCGCGGGACCGTGAGTTCAGTTGTAACCCGCAGCTTGTGGAGTTTTTGAAGTCGGAGCTGCTGCCTTGGGTGCATCGGCAATATAACGTTGCGAGCGATCCGGCGGAGACAGTAGTGGCTGGATTCAGCTTGGGCGGGTTGGCCGCGACCTATACGGCATTCAAGGCTCCCGAGCTTTTTGGAAATGCGATTTCCATGTCGGGCGCGCTTTGGTGGGCGCCGTCTCGCAGCGGCCAGCCGGTTGATTCCGATCCGGTGGCGAGACCGGAGTGGCTGGCGCAACAGTTTATCGCTCAGCCGCATCTACCGATCCGGCTTTACCTGGACGCGGGCAGCGATGAGGACGGCTTTGGTTCTGAGGGGATACTAAATGCCTCACTCCACATGTGGGATGTGCTACTGGCCAAGGGATACGACGCACGCTATCACGAGTTCGACGGTGGGCACGATTACCTGAGTTGGCGTGAAGGACTTGCCGACGGCCTGATCTTTCTCCTCGGGGCGCCAACTTCTGAGACGCTTGCCAAATAACTCAAGGCTCGATGCCGGAACTGAGGAAAAACTCGTTCTCGAAGTTTCGATCAATCAGTGTTGCGCCGTGTCTCGCCATTGGCCTGAGAAGCCGCGGTTCGACGTGTTCCAGGTGTAAACGGCGTTTGTACTAAGCCGCTGGCGCGGCGGACGCTGCGGCGTTGGGCGTCCCTCAAGTTTTTAGGCCATTTAAGGTTTGGGTCACAAGGAGGTTTTTGTGACCCATCTTCGGCAGAAGATGCTGGATGAGCTCCAGCGTCGCAACTATTCACAGAACACGATCTGCACCTATATGCACGCGGTGGAGGAGTTTTCAAGATACTTTCACCGCTCGCCAGATAGGTTGGGACCTGATCATATCCGGCAGTATCAGGCCTATCTGTTTCGAGAGCGCAAGCTCCAGGCAGGAACGGTTGCATGCTGCACCGCAGCTCTCCGTTTCCTTTACGTCAAGACGCTGCGACGTCCTTATCTGCCCGAGCACATCCCGTTTCCCAAGCGCCCCAGGCAACTGCCCGTTGTACTCAGCCCAGAAGAAGTTCAGCGGGTGATTGATTCAGCAGAGAACCTGATGCGCCGCGCTATGGTGATGACACTGTACTCGACCGGCATCCGCTGCTCGGAACTTTGCCATCTGAAGGTTTCCGATATCGACAGCGATCGCATGGTCATTCGTGTTCACAAGGGCAAGGGCGGCCGGGACCGCGATGTTCTATTGAGCCCCAAGCTGCTGGAGACCTTACGTGAGTACTGGCGCTGGATGAAGCCCAAGACTTATCTGTTCCCCGGCACTGTGAACAACTGGCGTGCAGATAAGCCCATTACCCCGAAGGTTGTGTGGGCGGCTGTGAACGAAGCAGGCAAGCGCGCCGGGATCAACAAGCGCGTTGCGCCTCATTTGCTTCGACACAGTTTCGCGACTCACATGCTGGAAGCCGGCGCCGACCTGCGCACCATCCAGGTTCTGCTTGGCCATGCCAAGATCGGCGATACGGCTCTCTACCTGCATCTGTCCCGCCGCCATCTGCAGGCGGTTGCCAGTCCGCTGGAAGCCATCGAGGTTTCTAGCCCCGTTGAGGTGAAGCGCTCCAGGAGGTTGATGAAGCGATGAGCCGGCCCACCCTCGAGGTGGCCGACATCGTCCGCGCAGCGGGCAACAGATTCTGGGAGACTCGCCATTGGTCATGAACGCACTTGAGTTCCTCGGGACCCACGATACGAGGCATGATTCGCCCGGACGATCCTTTTACTGTCTACGGTGGCTCCAAGGTCAACTGCCGCTTTACTGTCTACGGTGTCACTCATTGTCGTCGTCTTTCCGGCAAATTTCGCATTCCCCTTTTGACTGCTTTGCTTTGGTCTGTCCGGCAGGTTCGCTACCGAACGCGATATAGGCCATTGTCATGATGAACCGAAAACCGGCATACCCAGTCGCTGTCCCACCCTTCTTACCTGCGAACGGACGGACTGACAACGAGGTTTTGGGGCCAAAATTGCGCGATTTGCCGGCCGGCTTTATCACGAGATTGGGTTGCGCCAACTTCGATTTCCATTCCTTCGTCCAACGTGATTCCTTCTCCGCGGCGCCACTGACGAGCCCGATCTTCTGCGGTCCAAGTTTCAGTGCACACAAGAAGGCGATGTACCGGTTGGCATTTGCCAACTCTTTCTTGGAGCCAAAGCGCACCCAGTCTCTCTGTTCGAGATGATGCACAAAGATATCCGCAGCATCGTGCACCAGGTCTGGATTCTTTTCGTGCAAATCGGAGATCCGAGAACACAGTTTCGCAGAGATTGCGTTGCGCTCATGCGCGGGTTTCGCCGGGCACGCAATCCGAAATCTGCTCACTTGATCGGCGCGGTCAGGCGTCCACATCTCCATTCTGTGACGAGGGTTTTTGTCGCTCGTCGTCAAACTGAGCAGGTTTTCTGCGCGTTTGACGACCGGAGGCTTAGACGGATCAACCAACACGTCCGGCGTTTTGTCGCAAAGTCGCATAAGAGACTCCCACTCTCTGTCCACCCATGAAGTGCATAACGAAACCGGAATAGGCAGAACCTCCGGTCGTCCTTTCGGCGTGCATTCGACTTGAACGTTTGTTCCGCTTCTCATCAGCCGCACTGGAACATTGTGGATTCCCCCCTCCGTCAGCCAGTCTCGCAGGGTACCGGGCTTTGATCGGCACGCCAATCTCACGAGATCATCGCCTGGTGCTGCTGCGTCGCCGGCCTCAAGAAGGGCCGCAGTCAGCCACGGGAAAAGATGGATGTACGTATGGGCAGTTGTATGAAAGTCGGCATGTGCCGAGAGATATGCCACGAAAGCCGGCTGTTTCCCCGCTGGTTGATTGCGGCCGTACAACGCCTGACCGATTCTCTTCCCTCGACGAAGCCATGTATTGGTCTCGCGCAAATCTGGGAATAGCGTTTCCGGTTCCTCGATTTCGGAGTGCATTAGCGAGATGAAGAGTCCTCCACTGAACGCATGTCGCAGCGTATGTGTATGAATCCCCCCATGTTCTCCATCGCAATCCCACCGAGATTGTGCTCTCAGGAATGCATTCAGTTTGTCGAACAGCGAGTTGGGAATCCACTCCAGTTGCGGCAGAGCCAACAATCGATCGTCCTGTTTGGCCTTGTCCTCTTGCACTCGTTCGTTCAACCAACGTCGTAATTCCCGCAATTCTTCGGGCGACAACAAGGCTGAGATGGGAACTCGACGTCGTGCCCTCCCGCTCTTGCGCGGTTCTCCTTTTCTCGGCCAGATCAAAAGCTCGGCCACCCCACGGATCAGAACGCCAGCTATTCTGAGATTCCGAATTTCATTGCGCCGCAATCCACAGCGAAACGACAGGATGACAATCAAGCGCATCATCCTTCTGCGCCGCTCACTGTCCCGAACATCCCAGAGGCGATCGATTCGCCGCAACAATTCCGAATACTCCTCGTGGGTTGCCAGATTGACATCCACCGCAGAGATGTCCGGGGGGGGCCAGGGGAGCTTGGATTTCGGCACGGAGTCTCTTCGTTTCACGCGCGCACGAAGGAAAAGATCGAATTCGAGAATCCACTTGATGAGGTTCCGTCTTGAGCGAACCGGCTGTGCTTTGATCGCGCGGGTATAGAGATCGAGTGCGTCGGACGCACCAATTTTGGCGATGTCTTTACCTGTCGAGAACGGCCCCAAGGAGATTGCCAGGCGCTCCAAAACCTCCGGAAGGTCGCGCAGTCGGAGCGTCTTGCCTGAATACAGACTCGACGACAGTAACGAAACGCCAAAATCTGCAAGCCTCCGCGCCAGAGGGTCTCTACGCTTGGCCCTTGAAAACTCTTCCAGAAGCTTGCGCGCGACGGGTTTCGATCTCGCGCCCGAGAGCAGGTCGTTCACCCATGCAGGGCCCGCGGCCGCAGGTACCTGTGCTGGTGTTGGTGCCGATAAGGGCCGCCCTGCCACAGGGCTTGTCGTCGACCTGAATTGAATCAATTCTCCCTTCGGAAACAGGCGCCTCAAGTGCTGCCGCTTCAGGGAGTTTGAGGATATCTCACAGTCGCAATAGTGTGCCAACACGGGGCGCAGATGGATATGCGCGACAATCCGGCACGACCGTTGGAGCTCTGCAAATCCCCCCAGTCTCTGTTCGGCTGGACGGCGACAGGTAGCCTCCATCAATTCTCGGAGACGATTGACAATTTCTTCATCGGCGGGGGGACGTTTGCCACGTTTCGTCCGCACGGAATCGAGCAGGCTCTTGACGTCCTCTGGTTCTATCCAATTCCACAGAGTTGCCGTCAGCGCGTCAGGAAGCCAGAGGCGTGTTTCGGCTTCTGCGACCCCAAACCAGGAGAGATAGAGCTCAATGTGGATTCTTCCACCAATGGCAAAGGTGCGCTCCTGCTTTTGCTCGACTGCACGAATGATCGACGCTATGAGGCGATCACCGATGGCGCCACCGTACAACATGGCGGAGCAGACCAGGGACGCGAGGAGACGGGGACGGTCAGCGTAAGGCGTCGAAATCGGCTCGTTGAGCTCATGGATCCAACACGACAGTTGCTTACGCCAGACTTGGTATGGAGCGACGGCTTCGGCATAGTCTTCGTCAAACGGACAGTCGTCTTTGCCGCGCGGCTTGAAGTAGTAGTGAGGCAATGGCACGACTTCTTGCTTGCTCACCGACCAAAAGTGGGCTGCGCTGCGCGCGATTGCCAGAAAGTCGGCGATCTGCTTCTCGTCGGCCTGTTCCATCACCGACGTTTCGAAGACAGCAACATCGCGCTTCGTCCAAGGCTTGTCGTCCGCGCCAAGCAAGACCTGGCCGAGTGGATTGGGCTTGTCTTTAAGAAATTGAAGCAGCAACGGGAGTGAGTCCGTGCACTCCCGGGTCGTCAGTCCAAGCTGCTCAGGCTGTGAGAGAACGCTCCACTTCGAAGTCATAATCTGAAAGTCGATTTGCTTGGATATCTATCGGCCAGTACTGAACATCTTCTACAACCGCGTCCAACACCTCACCCATCGAGCGGGCATAGACCCGGTAATCGAATGCAGAGTGCGGGCTCGTGCGGTCCTCACCTTCTGCTGCATGCCCCATAAACTCCTTCAGGTATTCGATTCTGATCCGATCGTCGCCTCTGAGTATGCGTTCGGTTAAGGTCGAACAGAGGTAGTGCCGCCCAAAGTTGGGCACGAACTGGAGGTATTCTCGAAGCGAGGCTGAGCGGATCTCGAGCTCATTTCCATCCTCGTCCAGCAGGTACAAAGGCAGCGCCGATTTTTTCACGAAATCAACACCATACAGGTAATCTCTGCATGCGCGCATTTGGGCGTACACCACTGCGGACATGGGCACGAGCCGCCCACGCTGTCCCTTGTCTCTTATCCCGAAGAGCGCATCCTGAAGCTCCACCTGCTCTGGATCTGCGTAGCCACCGATCACGGCACGGTGACCTGTGGCGAGGTTGTATCCCGCATAGGTGTACGTCACATAGAGGTTGTGGCGCCGAATCAGACTGGCGCGGTCCAAAATAGATTGCGAGCTGGCGAGTTTCTCAATTTCCTTCCGCAGATCTGAAAAGAAATGCCTCAGCGCCTTCTTCGTCGGACAAAGATGGCTGCCAACATGCTTTTCTGAACGTGATGGCTTGAAAGCCGTATCGAGCTGAGAAGGGTACCCGAGCGTCTGAAGATCCTTTTGCATCTCCGCGACACTCTTCTTGTCGAGATCTTGAAGGACCCGAATCGGGAGCGTTTCGTAAAAACGGGTGACCTCACCCGTCGGATGTTTTTTTCCCGTAAGGTAGGTGGCGGGCACGACGCTCCCGTGTGCGCAGTTGTAGATACGGCGGAAGCGGACTTCCGCAAGGCGGGAAAACGTGAAGACAGATTGAAGGGTCTCATTGCCGCTGAAAAAGGCGCGCAGCTCGCGGTCGAACTCGACCGAAGGCCGATCAAATGGCCTCACTGGATCCCCGTTCCAAGTTCCACGAGATTGACGATTCAGCAGTTGACGCACGACTGTGCTGACTCCGGTGTAGTCGGGGAGGACGAATTCCTTGAGACAATCCAAGCAGCCAGTTTGGGGCTCGGCCTTGGTCTGGAGGCGTAGAGGAATCGCCGGAACGACCCACTCTGCGCGCTTTGCCGCTCCAGCAACTGGCAACACGAGTGTCAAGCTCGCGAACTCCTCCGGGTAGTCGGAACGTACGACCATGTTTCGTATTGCGGTCGCGGTCACCCCAATGCGAAGAATGACGCACGCGCGCGCATACAGTTCGAGTTCCTCGGGGCCCCGGCGGTTTGCAGCATTCTTCAGGATCAGCATGCCATCCGCAACCAATTCGAGCGGGATCTCTTCGGGTGACCATGGGAACAGCTGGTTCTTCATGGCTGCCCAGCCACCCCCCACACGAGCACCGCTCTTCCGATGGGATAGGTAAATGGACTGCCGCGGCAGCGCGTCCTCCGGGTGCGTCCCTGAGTTTACGCAGTCGTCAATGTCCTTTTGCGTCCAATGACTTCGATGGTAGAGGCGAGGTTCGGCACTCGAATTCGCCGATTCGTCCTCATCATTGTCCTCCTCATCGTCCTCATCATCGCGAACATCGTCGGTGTCGTCCTCAGGATCTTCGTCCAGATCACCCGCTGGGCTGTGGTCGAGCTCATACTTGATGACTGGCGCTCGGTCGGGAGAGGTCTGACGGAGCTTGTCAGGCTGGGATGCGCGAGTCAGGAGCCACACGATGGTGCAAAGGTCTTGATAGATGCTCCGGGGCTTTTTATCGCGTGCCGCGGGCCGGTAAGGCTCGGCGGCGCTCAGAAGAACCGAGATTGGATCGTGCACGGGAAACTGGGCTTGGACCAGATCACTCAATACGCCACGGTACTCTTGCTTGTTCTCGTACCGTGGCATCACGAAGTGGCGGATGGCGCGCGTCTGGCGGCACAACGACTTCAGAAGCTTGCTTCCAGCGGGTGAGTCTAGCTTCCATTTTGGTTGTGAGGTCCAATATTTCATCACGGCCAAATGCGAGAGCGTCGCATGGAGCTGTAGGGTCCGAAACCCGCCAGGACCATCCTCCCAGAGTAGAGTCCAGAGACCATGCTTCTCTGCCCGTTGCCACAGCATTGGATTCTTGCCAACGGTTCGCAGGAAACGCTCTCGCGAGTCTGCATCGCGTGAGAATAGTTGTGTCGCCAGTGTGCCCGCATTCTGCCCGAGCCATTGCAGTGCGTCTCGATACCGTCCGAACCTCGTCGGCTCGTTCGTCAGCCTATTGTCGAGTACAGCCTGAACAATCGAACAAAGATTCTGCGCGACCCTAACTGTTCCTTCCAGGTCTTCAGGCACATGTAGGAGGCGGAGGACTTCTTCGAGTTCACCAGCGTCGACAGCCGGATCGCCGGCAGCAATCGTCAACAGTTTCGCGAGGGGAGTTTTCTTGGATTTGTTGGCCACCTCAGATCTTCGGCTTAATCAGTTGGATTTTTCTCGCCTTTTTCCTCCGGATCAACCGAAAGTAACGCACGCCTGCGTTCCGAAACATTTCCATAACACCACGAGAGGTCAAAACCGCGTAGGTTGTTGCAAAACCTCCGTCATGCGCTTTCACCGTGCGCTGTGCATAGCCTAAATAAACCAGGAGCTTGATGGCACGTATGACACTCGTCTTCGAGATCACAACGCCACAATGTTCTTGAATTTTCTTGCCGAGGGTCTCATATCCAATCTGCGGGTAGCGATAACGGCACGGGTATTTTGCCGTTCCCTCGCCCTCTTTTAGGAGCTGGAGATAGACCTGATATGGATTGCCGAGTTTGTTGAGGTGTGCATTCAGCCTGGAGATGCGCTGATCTGAGCTCCGCACATGATCTTCAACGAATGGCGGCGTGGGCAGATCGGTGAGTGGAAGGAGCAACTGCGTGCTGGCGGTCGAACTCACGGTGTTCGATCCCGACGGGACCTGGGGCGAGCCTGCAGGCACTCCTGCAAGAGTTGACGGACCAAGCGTCGCTGGCCCGGCCGCCATCCCAGGATCGTTCGTCGCCGGTAATTGATGCTCCGGATCCATCCCTTCTGCTTCTCCCTGCTCGAATCCTGAGCGAGAGGCAGATTTGGGCACAGGAACGCGTTGGTCGCAAAAGCAGAGAGAAGAAATAACGCGTGCTTACGCTTGATTTGTGAGCGCGAAGGTGATCGAAATCACACAGAGACTTATCTGTTCCCAGAATGTTGCCAAGAATGGAATGCGCTCTCCGATGTGCCGATGTGAGTGCCTGGGACGATATCGCACTTGAAAGGAGTGTGCGCACATGGCAACGAGAGGGCCAAGGCTACCTGTAGCGGGGCAAACACCAACTGCCGGAAGCAACGAAGAAGCGGAAGCGATCAGAATTCTCTGCTCTCGATCGCGTTTCTTCTGCTGGTTTACCAACGTGATCCCGGCCGTGGCAGGGCGGGTATTGGGCTACCATGGCGAATTCCAGAAATTCAGCGACTGGTCAAATACGTTCTCAGATACGTTGCTGGCTGCCCAGCACCAAGAACAGCGACGGGACTTCTTACGGCTCCGCAATCGCAGGAATCGGTCTGGAGCGGTTCTATTCTCCTTGTATCTCTTCGCCCAACAGTGCCTGACCGAAGAGTACTCCGACGATCATTTCGGAGATGAGGCTGAGGCTGCAAAGAAACTGGGAGAACTGGTCGCAGTTTTCGAACAGGATGCACGCCCTCACCTTGCGACTTTAGATAAAGCCCCTGGTCTCTGGCCTCACGATGCCGAATCGATCAGCAGTTCAATCCAGCAGATGAAAGACACCGCTCGCGAGCCGGGGACAAAGTTGGACCGCAACTCATTTCACCGGGACTTGAGTCACACTTTGCTTCGTTTGAGCGTGTACATGTGCGGTCATCTCGATACGTCTAGGGCCATAAAGACGGGTATATCATATCGGCTCGGAAGGCGGATGATCGCGACCCTTCTAGGACCAAATCCCGATATCGACTGCACGAGCGCGCGGGGAATCGCACAAGTCGCCGCGTGGGCGGCAGGAAAGTGGATTTCGCTCGAGTCCCTCAAGAGGCTCTA
The DNA here is from genome assembly GCA_963778705.1 of uncultured Acidobacteriaceae bacterium. GTDB lineage: Bacteria > Acidobacteriota > Terriglobia > Terriglobales > Acidobacteriaceae > Telmatobacter. The sequence continues at coordinate 15,765 of CAVZVM010000004.1, read as the reverse complement.
CTATGAGGAGCGGAATCCGGCTTCCGAAGCCATCGATCGTCACGTTGAACATCATCTCGGATGGAAGCGGTCCCGCAAAGAGAAGAAGCCGCCTCCGCAAGAACGTCAGAAGTGAGATCAACTTCGCGGATCATCGGATGCCTTGGGAATCCGGTGCCCCTTCGTGAATTGATCGGAGAGCTACGGAGTTGATGACGCCCATTGGGGTGTTTCCACGGCGATCACTCTGAAGTGTGTCGATCCGAGAGAATCTTAAAATTCTCGTGACTGACCGGCCGTATCATACGTCTCTTCTTCCCAGAAGAACCCCTAAAACACCAGGAACCGTTTCGCTCGTATTTTGCGAGCAAGCGGTTCCTCGCGTCTTACGCAAGGCCATGTCGAAATGGGATTGTCGACGCACCGCCCGGGCCGGTTCCAGTCTTTCGATTGAATTCTCGGATGCTGGGAAGCTGCCAGGGCGCTGCTCGAGAGACCCAAGTTGCGTGGCCATTATGTCATCGTCCAGAAGCTCTCGCGTTCATTCGTTCGCCGATCGGATTGAGGGGATCGACGACACCTTCTCTATCGAGGAGTTCGCAAGCCGTGTTCTAGTGCCGGATCGGGCCACGCTCGTGGCAAATCGCGACCTGCGGCACCCAACGGAGCTTCTGAAGCTCGCCGAAGTCGAGGAACGCACGGGAATCAAGCGCTCAAGCATCTACAGACTCATAGCCCGAGGCCTCTTCCCGGCGCCCATTCATCTGGGCGGCTCCAAATGGATCGCCGCCGAGGTCGACGAATACATCCTGCGCAAGAAGGAGTCACGCGATCACGAGCGCGGCGAGAACAAGTTCTCTCCTCGGCCCGCGATCCTGTCCGGTCAGTGGCCGGCACTGAACGGATCGCTCACCAGCGGCAAGTCGGGGAGCCCGCCCGTCGCCCCGACCTCCACCATCCGCTTCCTCGGTCCGGAGATGGTGGAGGCGCTCCGCCTGCTGAAGATCGATATCCCCGAGCTCACTCTCGACCCGGCTGCCTGGAACGTGTCGCTCGCCGTGGTCAAGATCGAACTCGCCTCGGCGCAGCCTGTGAAGCAAGCCTCGAAGCGCAAGAAGCGGTAGCTCCACCCTCCGCACCGCGGACTCTCGTACCGCTCCGCACCAACTCGCCCCCCAGGCCCAACTCCTCCTTTTCACGCCTGCGACATCCCACCCTTCCTGGACTCGATCCGGATTTCGTGCTCACCCATCGGTGATCCGCTGCCAACTTGCTCTCCACGGTTGACCGCGCGAAGCCCTCATCGATTCCCTGTCCCGCCACCCTCAACCACCGCCTCTGCACCAGGAGGATTTCCTATGTCCCAACAACTTCCTGTTCCATCCCTTTCAACAACCAACCAGCTGCAGGATCTCGCAGACATTCAACTTGTCGAGAAGGTGCGCACACTCGTGGCTTCGAGCCTTTCAGACGGCTCCAAGCGTGCGTACGCTGCTTCCTGGGCTGACTTCACCGCTTGGGCCGAGGCGCATCGTGTTTGTGCGCTCCCGGCCCGGCCCGAGAGCCTGGCCCTCTATCTCGCGGATCGATCCTCGACCCTCAAGGTAGCCAGCCTGGCAAAAGCATTGAGCGCGATCGCCTATGTACACAAGTCGGTCCTGGGCATGATCGATTCGCCGACCCGTCATCCGCTGGTGCGCGCAACGTTCAAGGGCATTCGCCGCACCATCGGTACCAAACAATCCATGAAGGACCCGCTGCTCGCGCCCGAGATCCGGCGGATGGTCGCGGCCTGCCCGGACACCCTCGCCGGCCTTCGAGAATAAGGCACTGGTGCTGGTCTCTTTCGCGGCCGCGCTTGCGGCGATCAGAGACAGCCGCCCTCACGGTCGAGGATGTGATCATTGTGCCCTGAAAGGTGCTGCATACCCTGACGATCCGACGCTCGAAGACCGATCAGGAGGCAGCCGGCCGCACGGTCGGGATTCCCTTGGGGCGCCGACGAAATCGACCTGCGCCGTCCGGGCTTTGCACCTATATATTGATACGGCCGGGATCCGCTCCGGCGTCGTGTTCCGCAAGATCGACCAGGTCGGTCGGGTCTCGCCCTCTGGTCTCCATAAAGACTCCATTGGCCGGCTGGTCAAGACGATTGCGGCCAGGGCTGGCCTGAAAAACATCGCAGCAATCTCAGGTCACAGCTTGCGGTCCGGTTGCGTGACCCAGGCTGCGCGCAACGGCGTTCCCACGTACCTCATCAAGCGGCAAACTGGACACAAATCGTCCAAAATGCTCGACCGCTATATTCGTCTCGGCGAGATGTTCACCAGGAACGCCGCGTCCTGCCTCGGTCTCTAAGCTCGTCCGGGAAATCCCCGTTCTCAGACCAGCTTCTTCCCTTCCCGAAAAACTCAAAGGCAACTGTGAGGGACCATGGCCCTCCTGCGCTTCCCTCCTTCCCTCCCTCCGCACCTCCTCGCTCCATATCGCCCCATCCTCAACCCAACAACCACAACGAAAGGAAAACCATGTCCGTCTTCCTCGACCTCAGCAACGGCCGTCCCGCTTGCGATCTTTCCTCTATCACTTCGGCCTTCAACGGCCCCGTGCTCGGACCCTTCCTCGGCGTGCATCTGACGCGCGACGAGGTCCGCGTGGCCACCACCAGCAAGGAGTTCGCTCTCCAGCGCGTAGGCCCTGACTGGCTGTTTTACGGCGGGGTTTTGTATGCCGACATCGCGGTGATCGCCGAAGACCAGATCGGCCCCGGCCGTCGACGGCGCCTCACTGCCTTCGACGCTACCCTCTGCGCCCTAACGATTGAAGACATCGCCTGACTCTCTCCCGTCTTCTCCACTCCCACGCTCCCATCCCAATCTTTCTTCCTTCGAAGGAGAACCTATGTCCATCGATCAACCTTTGTTTGTCCTGCGTGAGACCGTCGATTGCCCGCATTGCGCCCTCCATGGGTACCTCACTGAGGATGGACGGTGTCGACGTTGCCACCGTCCCCTCTACGTCGAATATCTTCGGCTCGATGTCGCCGCGCAGCTATCCGACGAAAACCTCTGCGCGCTCCCCGCGCGCATCGGCTCGACCCTTCGCCTCTTGCGATCAAAACGCGGCATCAGCCAGGAGAAACTCGCAAGAGCAACTGGCGGCAGCATCGGGCGCAGCACAATCTCCCGCATGGAATGTGGCCATCTGGTGCCCTCTCTGTCGAGGTTGCTATCCCTGGCCCGCATCTGCGGCTTAACCACCGTCATCCTCCGGCTCGAGGAGAAAGAAGACATCACAGCCAGGTCCAGGAAAAGTCACAGCTCGTGATTCTTGCTCACCCATCTTGTGCGTCCCTGGTGAACGTCTCGAAGGTAACTGAGGAACCTATCCGTCGAGAACCTGCCTCATCATCGAATTCGGGCCGCATTTGAGGAGATGCGGCGCCGAAGGAGATCACACCATGACGAGCGGAGAAGACAGCGAAAGGAGCAACGAGAACCGGGACAGGAACGAGTACGACACGGCATCCCGCACCAGGGAGGAGTGCATAGAGGATGCGTTCAACACCGCAATGGAGGAGGGCGGAGCATCTGCCGACGACGGGGACTTTTTCGACGACACCAGTTTTGATGCGCAGCTGGATGATCTTGACTGGGACTCGGGCGAAGATCCGTTCGACGCGCGCGAGTGGCAGATCATCCGACACAACCTCGAACCTTAAACCCTAACCCGGCGCGTCGCTTCCGGAGGATCGGGGGCGGCGCGCAGGCATTCCACTGAGGGAGAATGACCATGATTTATGATCTCCATTTTTATTATGTGAGAAAAGAGCGCGAGCGCTTCTTCGTCGATGCGATGCGAACCGGCGGCCTCTACTCTCAGCTGGCACGCCGCACCCTGCCTGGCTTCATGGCCGTAGACCAACTGAGGAATCAGCAGGACCCGAACGAATTTCTTTGCCTCACGTTTTGGACCTCATTCGATACCTATTCCGCGGCTCAGAAATCGTCGAACGCCGCCGCCCTCGCGCATTTCCTATCCAAGCTCACTATCTTCTCGGCGAACCTCGGCGTGTACTTCACCTCGCCCGATCGGCTCATTCCAAGATTCCCGGGAGCGTCTCTGACGCAGCAGATCGAGCAGTCGTCCGGCGACAATGTTGGGCTATCCGCCGATCAGGGCTATGCAGCGGGAGATTCCGAGTCGAACTGCCAGCAGTAGATTGCGTCTCAGAGGGCGCTCATAAGTGAGGCTGGGTGCCCTTTTGCTTGCTTCTAGTTCTCGCTACTAGGCTTGGCCGAGAGACTGCGCGCTCCTTGAAGCACGAAAAACCTCTCAAACCTTTCGTCCGAATGTGATCCCAATCACAGCTGTATGCGCTTCAACTTTAAAAATAGAACCAACCATTCGGTGCGATCATCGATGGAAGTAAAGCGCCACTCTCCGAGAAGAAGACAGGAGCGAACCACATGACACCCGCAGCCGAAGCAGAAGCAACCCTCAGTTCATCGCTGAGCGCGTATGGACCGGCAAGATCCACGATCGCAGGATCGCCGCTGCCCCAGGATGATGTCCGGAAACTGGATGCCTACTGGCGAGCCTGCAACTATCTTGCGCTCGGCATGATCTACCTGCAGGACAACCCACTGCTACGGGAGCCGCTGAAGCCGGAGCACATCAAGAGCCGCCTTCTCGGGCATTGGGGTTCGAGTCCGGGACTCTCGTTCCTCTACATCCACCTGAGCCGCCTCATCAAAAAGTACGATCAGGAGATGATCTTCATGGCCGGACCCGGCCATGGAGCTCCAGGAGTACTGGCGCCGTGTTATCTCGAGGGCGCGTACTCGGAGATCTATCCGGACAAGAGCGAGGACGTTCAGGGTCTTCACGAATTCTTCAAGCAGTTCTCGTTTCCTGGAGGCATCGGAAGCCACTGCACACCGGAAACGCCCGGCTCGATCCACGAAGGGGGCGAGCTCGGGTACGTGCTGTCTCATGCTTGCGGCGCAGCATTCGACAATCCCAACCTGATTGTCGCCGCGGTCGTGGGCGACGGCGAGTCGGAGACGGGGCCACTGGCGACTTCGTGGCACATCAGCAAGTTCCTGAACCCGATGCGGGACGGTGCGGTCCTGCCGATCCTTCACCTGAATGGATACAAGATCAATAACCCGACGTTGCTGGCGCGTATCACGCACGAGGAGCTCGAAGACCTGATGCGCGGTTATGGATGGACACCGTACTTCGTGGAAGGTTCCGATCCGGAGACCATGCACCAGGCAATGGCAGCGACGCTGGAACATTGTGTGAACGAGATCCGGTCGCACCAGCACGAGTGCCGGAGCACCGGCGTCGCTACTCGCCCGCGCTGGCCGATGATTGTGCTGCGCTCGCCCAAGGGCTGGGGCGCACCGAAGGAAGTGGCCGGCCACCGGCTGGAAGGATTCTGGCGTGCACACCAGGTTCCGCTCACCGATGTGAAGAAGAATCCCGAACAGCTAAAATGCTCGAAGCGTGGATGCACGAGCAGAAGCCCGAGGAACTGTTTGATCAAGACGGCAGGCTGATTCCTGAACTGAAGGCGCTGGCCCCAACGGGCAACCGCCGTATGGGCGCCAACCCCCACGCGAACGGCGGCCTGCTCAAACGAAACCTGCGCATGCCGGACTTCCGTAATTATGCGATCCAAGTCGATAAGCCCGGCGCCATCGAAACGGAGAACGTGCCACCGCTTGGTTCTCTGCTCCGCGATGTGATGAAGACGAATATGACTAACTTTCGCGTCTTCGGTCCGGATGAGACGACTTCAAACAAGTTGCAGGCGGTCTACGAGGTCAGCAAGAAGTTCTGGATCGCAGAGAGTTTCCCCGAGGACCAGGACGGCGGGGAACTTTCGACCGATGGGCGTGTGATGGAGATGCTGAGCGAGCACACGATGGAGGGGATGCTCGAAGGTTATCTTGCTGACGGGGCGGCACGGGTTCTTCTCTTCGTATGAAGCGTTCGTTCACGTGATCGACTCGATGTTCAACCAGCATGCGAAGTGGCTCTCGATCTGCAACCATCTGACGTGGCGCCGCCCGATCGCTTCTCTCAACCTTCTGATCACCTCGACGGTGTGGCGGCAGGATCACAACGGCTTCACCCACCAGGACCCGGGATTCCTCGACGTGGTGCTCAACAAGAGCGCGGCGGTTACCCGCATCTACCTGCCGCCGGACGCGAACTGCCTGCTGTCGGTTGCAAATCACTGTCTGCGGAGCGAGAACTACGTGAACGTGATTGTCTCCGACAAGCAGCTCCACCTTCAGTACCTGAACATCGATGCCGCGATCGAGCACTGCACCAAGGGCATTGGAATCTGGGAGTGGGCGAGCAACGACGAAGGGACGGAGCCGGATGTCGTCTTCGCGTCGGCGGGGGATATCCCAACGCAGGAGGCGCTAGCGGCAACGGTGCTCCTGCGCGAGGCGTTCCCCGACCTGAAAATCCGCTTCGTCAACGTGGTGGATCTATTCAAGCTGCAACCGAGCACAGAACATCCGCATGGTCTGACGGATGCGGACTTCGATTCACTCTTCACGGCAGACAAGCCGATCATCTTCAACTTCCATGGCTATCCCTGGTTGATCCACCGTCTCGCCTACCGTCGCACCAACCACCGAAACCTGCATGTGCGCGGCTACAAAGAAAAAGGCAACATCAACACGCCGATGGAACTGGCCATGAACAATGAGACCGACCGGTTCAGTCTGGCAATCGACGCCATCGACCGCGTACCCAAACTTCAAAAGGTCGGTGGACACGCGAAGGAGAAGTTCCGCAACAAGCAGATCGAATGCCGGGCTCACGCATACAAGCATGGCATCGATGCACCTGAGATTACGGGATGGAAGTACCCGCATCCTTAGTACAGAAAAGAGAGAACACCGGGCGGCAGGCCAGCTTATACGCTGATCCGAAGCATGGGCGCAAGAGGTAGTCCTGAACGTGATAAGCTCGGGCAACTGTTCGAGAGGCCGCACCGTCAGTGAATACGCGCCCTGGATTTGGAAGGTGGAACCATGCCCGGTAGCCTTGAAGCTTCTTCGAAGAGTGAAGCCGGTATCTCTCCCCTTGCTGGCAAGCCTGCCCCGCGAGAGATGCTCATTGATTCCGCTCGGCTGGAGGCGGCCTATTTTGAATGTCGCCCTAACCTGGAAGACCCCAACCAATTGGTCAGCTTTGGCACGAGTGGACATCGCGGCACTCCGCTGCGCGGCACCTTCACCGAAGCCCACATTCTGGCGATTACGCAAGCAATCTGCGATTATCGCCGCAAGCACGGCACCGAAGGTCCACTCTACATGGGCAAGGACACTCACGCCTTGTCCGGGCCGGCCCAGCGCACTGCGCTCGAGGTGCTTGCCGCCAACAACGTAGAGACGATCATCCAGCGGGACGACGGAGTTACGCCGACACCGGTCATTTCTCGGGCAATTCTGGTTTGTAACCAGGGCCGCAAAGAGCATCTGGCAGACGGCATCGTGATTACTCCATCTCATAATCCTCCGGAAGATGGAGGCCTTAAATACAACCCGCCGAACGGGGGTCCAGCCGATACTGATGTGACCCATTGGGTCGAGAACCGCGCAAACGAGCTCTTGCTTGCCGGGAATGCAGGTGTCAAGCGGATTCCGTTCTCCAAGGCCATTCGGGCGGTCACGACTCATGAGGAAGATTTTGTCCTTCCCTATGTTCGTGACCTCCAGAATGTCGTGGACATGGACGCAATCCGCAGCGCCGGACTGAAACTTGGCGTCGACCCTTTGGGCGGGGCCGCACAACCCTATTGGGAACCGATCAATTCGGTGTACGGGTTGGAAATCGATGTCGTCAATCCTATTCTGGATTCGACCTTTTCGTTCATGACCGTCGATCATGACGGGAGAATCCGTATGGATTGCTCAAGTCCTTATGCGATGGCGCGTCTCGTCGGCCTGAAAGATCGCTACCAGGTCGCCTTCGCAAACGATCCCGATTCAGACCGCCACGGGATCGTAACTCCTTCTGCGGGCCTCATGAATCCCAATCATTACCTGGCCGTGGCGATTCAATATCTGCTCACCAATCGTCCACATTGGCGCCCCGATGCCGCCGTCGGAAAGACACTCGTGAGCAGCAGCATGATCGACAGGGTCGCGCAAAAGCTTGGCCGCGAGTTGCGCGAAGTTCCAGTCGGGTTCAAGTGGTTCGTGCCAGGCCTTTACGACGGCTCGTGCTGTTTCGGCGGAGAAGAGAGTGCCGGAGCGAGCTTTCTACGTCAAGACGGCACCGTTTGGACCACCGACAAGGATGGTCCGATCATGGACCTGCTCGCGGCAGAAATCACCGCCCGTACCGGTCGCGACCCAGGAGAACACTATCTGGCGCTCACGAAGGAGTTCGGCGCCCCTTGCTACACGCGCATTGACGCGGCCGCGACTCCGGAGCAGAAGGCGAGACTGCAAAGGCTATCTCCCGGCGCAGTGCAAGCGTCGGAGCTGGCAGGGGAACCAATTCTGGCCAAGCTGACTTCGGCTCCAGGCAACGGAGCCCCCATCGGGGGATTGAAAGTAGTCGCTCGCAGCGGCTGGTTCGCGGCGCGCCCATCCGGGACGGAAAACATCTACAAGATCTACGCTGAGAGTTTTGAGAGCGAGGCGCACCTCACCACGATCGTCAGTGAAGCCCAAAGCATCGTCGACGCTGCACTCGGGGCTGTGGGTATCAGCCATTAGGGCAAGTGATTTGTCAACCCGTTCACGCCCTCGCCCGCGATGAGCACGGCTACAGATCGACCGCCAACGCGATACTTTGTCGCGAGAATCGTTTGTTCGGCTTTCCATTCGCAAATCTCATGTGGGGCACCGAGTGCAGTATCAATCCACCGCCGCCAATGTGAGCCATCTTCCAGTGCTGGAAGTTCGAAGTCCAAAGGCTCCCAATATGCATTGAAGATAATGTGCGCAACGATGCCTTCGTTCTTCAGTTCTCCGCCGATGGCGATGCTGTGCGATTGAGGCGACCAGTCCGGTTGGTTAAGCTTCACGCCGTGAAAGGCGCGTTTCGACTCGTGGAGGACCTGGCTAAGGTTCACGCGGTGGCGCTCATGTTCTACGTCTCGTGTCACGCGGCGCTCGATGAGGAACTTCACGAACCGGAGAACGTCGGCGTGTTTGGATACCAGGGTCCAGTCAAACCAGCTTATGTCGTTGTCCTGGCAATAGGCATTATTGTTGCCCCGCTGACTCCGCCGCACCTCGTCGCCCATCGCAAACATAGGCACACCGACGGAAAGTATGGAGGCTGTGAAAAAGTTCTTCACCTGCCGATTGCGCAGTTTTTCTATCTCGGGGTCGTCCGTCTGACCCTCGAAACCGCAGTTCCAACTCCGGTTATCCTCGTGGCCGTCGCGATTGTCCTCGCCATTTTCTTCGTTGTGTTTGCAGTTGTATGTGACGACATCGTTCAGCGTGAAACCATCGTGGCACGCAACGAAATTGATGCTCTCCTCGGCTTCGCGCTCCTTCCTGCCGTAAATGCCGGGACTGCCGAGCAGACGGTCAGCCATACGCCCTGCGGAATCAATGGAACCACGAAAGAAGTCGCGCACGTCATCGCGAAAGCGATCGTTCCACTCCTTCCAGCTATCGCCCACGAAGCTACCGACTTGATACAGCCCAGCCGCATCCCAAGCCTCTGCAATCATTTTCGTGCCCGCCAGCGCCGGATCCGATTCGATGTCCCAAAGAACCGGGGGATTCGAAAGGACCGCGCCCGAGGAATCGCGCGCAAGAATGGATGCAAGATCGAAGCGAAAGCCATCCACATGCATTTCGGTCACCCAGTAGCGCAGGCTGTCCACAATCATGCGCCGAATGACCGAATGATTCGAATTGAGCGTGTTTCCAGTACCGGTGAAGTTCGCATACTGTGAGCGGTCTTCACACAACAGGTAGTACGTCGGATTGTCCAGGCCACGGAAACATTGTGTGGGTCCGTCGTGTCCACCTTCCGCGGTGTGATTGAAAACAACGTCGAGAATGACTTCGATACCGGCTCGGTGAAGCGCCTTCACCATATCCCGGAATTCATCAAGCACGTCCAGCGGATCGCATCGCGAGCTGTATGCCTGGTGTGGTGCAAAGAATGAAATCGGCGAGTAACCCCAGTAGTTTGTCCGTCCCCGGGGCGCGTCCTGCGGATCGAACTGGAACACTGGAAGCAGCTCCACCGCGGTAATGCCCAGTTGTTGAAGGTACGGAATCTTCTCGATGAGTCCAGCGTATGTCCCACGTTTCGGTTCCGTGATGCCGGAGCTGGGATGTGCCGTGAAGCCGCGCACATGCATCTCGTAAATGATGGTGCGTGACCACGGCCGATTGAGTGGGGCGTCTCCTTCCCAGTCATACGTCCTGGCGTCAGCAAGTACACTTTTCATTGCGGTCGCAGCGTTGTCGCCTCTGAGGCAGGCCGCCTCGCGGCTGTAGCTTCTCGGCACGCCGATCGCCCGCCCATACGGATCGAGTAATACCTTGGAGGGATCGAACCTGAGACCCCTATCGGGGTCAAACGGCCCAAACGCCCGGAATCCGTAGATCTGCCCCTCCTGCAGACCGGGTACAAATACGTGCCAATAGTGGTAGGTGCGGTTCGCTGACGGATCCATCGGGATCGTGCGCGAAGGACGAGCATCGTCCACCCGATCGAAAAGCAAAAGCTCGACGGAGGCCGCAGTTCGAGAGAACACTGAAAAGTTGGCGCCGCCATTGACCAGCGTAGCCCCTATCGGAAAACTGCAACCTCTTTTGGGGGTCTGAAGCGGATAGTCCCCTTTGCTATCTGTTTCACTGGCCATGGTTGCACGTTCTATAGATCGACGCCTTTTGGATCAAATCAATGTTGAGAAAGCCCCGCCAATTCCGCAAATGTATCGCCTCAGAGGCGAACGTCGGCAGGCGATATCTTGCGTTTCGTCAAGGAACTACGAAGTGCGCGCCGGGCGCGCAACAGTCGCGATTTGGCGGCAGCTACCGTCAAACCAAGAGCATTGGCAGACACCTTGAGCGAACAATTCTCTCGGTAATAATGCTCAAAGATGTCACGGAGGCTGCGGGGTAGCCCGTCGACTGCCTGCAGAACAACATCACTGATCTTTCGACTTGCACAGAGTTGTTCAGGATTTGGCGAACCATCCGGATATTCCGGTACCTCGATCGTGTTCGATTCGGATGCGATTGGAAAAAACAAGACCTCTTTGCTCCTCTTTCTCTTGCGCAGCAGCATGAGCGATTTGTTGATTCCTATCCTCGTGACCCAGGTGTAGAATTTGCAGTTCCCGCGAAAACCATTCAGGTGCCTCCAAGCGTCGAGCATTGTCTCTTGAACAACGTCCTCGGTGTCCTGGCAGTTTCGGACAATCCTGAATATGGTCTTTTCGAGCGGTCCCTGGTATCGCTGGAACAGTTCGACGAATGCCTGGTCGTTTCCGGACATTGCTTCATTGAGTAGGTGGTCGTCGGAGGACTGCAGATGACGCGCTCCGGGGTGTTCTACAATTCGGACGCGCTCCGTATCCCGAATCGCCGTGGAGGTGCTACCGCCGATTTGATCATCGGGATATCGGCCTCCTTCTGTCGGGAAGTTAATCGAACGCGCGTCCTCGAAGTTGAATGCCAACGAACTTGCCATCATTGCACCGTCTCAATCTGAACGATCTTAGAATCGACGCAGGTGTCGGAGACGATCGATCCAGTCGCAATGGGGGTCGCCAATTCAAGCCGCGAAGCGCGGCGACGAGACAGATAGCTCCGGAATCGAGGCACGCCGAGAATGGCGGCGATCAGTCCGAGAAGGAGGAGGGTGCCTAAGCTGGGTGAAGCGCTCATGGTTGAGGAAAGCCATGACCGGAGTTGCCGCGGAAGGAGGTGGCCGGCCGCAAGATAGAGAATTGCCCATAGTCCGGAGACGATTGTGTCCAGCAGCACGAAGCGCAGCCTTGAAAACCCGGAGAAACCGGCGAGCGCTGCGGCAAGATTGGGCCCAGGAATAAAGCGAGCCACAAGCATTGCCAGGCCAGCTTGGCGAGTCAGCAGGTGACCAATGCGAAAGGAGCGCGCATCTACCGACTGCAGGCGCTGCAACGCGCTGCCTGGATTCGATTTGCGACTGCGTCCCAAGTCGAACCAGGCGCAATCGACAAAGACACAGGCTGAGACTGCCACTATGAGTGCAAGGGGTGTACTCACGCTTTCGCTGCCAGTGAGTGCACCTATCAAGAGCAACAGGGGAGCACTGGCGATTGGTAATCCTGCCTGTTCGACGACGATGGCGACAGCCAGCACTACGAGAGGATGGCTAGTCAAGAAGTGATCCACATGAATCATCAAACTCTCCTGTTCCATTGCTGCTGGCGCTGCACGGACTGATCGTGGTGGACTCGTGACGATCCCGTTCTCCGGCAGAAACGATCCGGTTGATTGCGCGCGCACGCGCCTCGTTCACGTCTTTCGGCGATCTCTTCAGGAGCAGAGCGCAATCCAGGATGGAATACCGCTCAAGGACGCAGATCACAAATGCCAGACGGTCGAAGTGAGGCAACTCCAGAATCGCGAGAGAGTTCTGCAGGGCTTCTACCCGATACTCGCTGGGCTGCAAATGGAAATCAGGTCCTGCGTCGCCGCAGATATCGATGGGCGTGGCGTATTCCGCGCCGAGAACCAAGCGGATCGCAGTGCGGACCACCGTGCGGCGAGCCCAGATAGCAGCCCATCCCTTTGAAACCGTGGTATTGGCAAAGCACTCCCTCACGGCAAGGATGAGACAGCACTCCGCTTTTTCGACATCGGCGGTCAGATGCAGCGACAAACGAAAGAGGCCGGTCATTTCTCTTGCGAATAGGCCTTGGAAATCGGCTGTTGTCGCGTACCCATCTTTTTGAATTGATTGGACCCGATTGCTGCGGATCTGGATCGCGCCTTTCATCTCTTCTCCTTCACGCTTGCGAACAGGGCGTGCACAGTCACCCTCTGCTTTGTCGCTTTCGCAACTTACGGGAAGCATCCAGAGTGCCAAACGAGTACGGCGTGCAAGTCGTTGATTGGATGAAGGAGGCTATCTAAAACCCATCGGCATTGTCGAAACTGGCGAAGCACACTCGACACCTAGTGTCCTGTCTCTGAAATAAGTTGAATAATTATGGAGGATAGTTCAATCGGATAGAGTGGGAGGAACTTCGATGGGGCGCCCGCTTATTCCGTTAACCATAACCGGCGAAGAGGAAGAACAGCTTCTGGCCTGGAGCAAGAGACCGAAGACCGCGCAAGCTTTGGCGCTGCGCTCGCGTGTGGTATTACTGGCCGCCCATGGCGACAGCAATACGGCGATTGCACGCCAGCTGTCGGTAACTCTGCCGACCGTAGGTAAATGGCGACAGCGCTATTTGGATCAGGGGCTGGATGGTCTTGTTGATGAACCGCGCCCTGGCACTTCGCGCAAGCTTTCCGACAAGGATGTGGAGCGCGTTTTGGCTTTAACCCTGGAGTCCACGCCTTCCGATGCCACCCACTGGTCCACGCGCTCGCTGGCCAAGCGGACGGGCCTGAGTCGGGCATCGATTCACCGTATTTGGCGCGCATTTTCCCTGGCTCCCCACCGTAGCGAAACGTTCAAGCTGTCCAAAGATCCGCTGTTCATCGACGGGATATTGTGGGCTTGTATTTGGACCCGCCCGATCGTGCTCTGGTCCTGTGCGTGGATGAAAAGAGTCAGATTCAGGCACTGGATCGGACCGCACCCCTGTTGCCCATGCGCCCTGGACAGATCGAACGTCGCACCCACGACTATGTCCGCCATGGCACGACTAGTTTGTTTGCTGCCCTAGATGCGAAAACCGGCAAGGTCATCGGACAGACCCTGCAGCGTCATCGCTCCGAGGAGTTTCGCAAGTTCCTCGATACCATCGAAGCCAACGTGCCGGCTAAGCTGGATGTTCCGGATGTTCCTAGACAACTACGGAACTCATAAGACCGCCAAGATCCGCAACTGGCTGGCCAGAAGGCCGCGCTTTCACCTGCACTTCACGCCCACTTCGGCCAGTTGGCTCAACCTCGTTGAGCGATGGTTTGCCGCACTCACCGAAAAACAACTCCGCCGCGGTGTCCACCGATCCACCGGGGAACTACAAGCTGCTATCGCGGCCTTCATCAAAAACCACAACAAGAATCCAAAACCCTTCGTATGGCACAAAACTGCCGACCAAATCCTTGATTCAGTAGCTCGCTTTTGCAAACGAACTTTAGAGACAGGACACTAGGTTGCCGAAGCACATCGAAAGCCAGAACGATCTTGGTCCGGGCGGGGAAACGACCAATCATGCGAGGAAGGGAGGAGCCGCTCACAAGCGGCCCTTGCTGTTCGTATTCAGCTCGTTGTTAACCCGCCTAATGGACTTCAGTGCAATCAGAATCAGTGTGTCCGCTGTACGTGCCTTACCGACAGCACTCCTAGTGCGGCAAAGGCCGATGCAAGGAAGAATTGCGCGATTTTAAAGTGCGAACCGGGTTCCGATGCAACCATTGCAAACGAAGGAGAATGATGGAACACCTGAATCGAGACGGAAACAACATTCAGATAAAGAACGGCCACAATAGACAGTGCGAAAATCGGGCACCACATGCCGGCAAGGCGGAACTTGCGCCATGCAAGTACGGCGCCCCCCGCACAATAGACCGACAGCATGCAGATTCCCTGGATGGGTAACATGTGACGGGTTAGAGGCAGGAGGCACGCCAAACTCGCGATCAGGCTACACTCCAAAAAGCGGACCACTCGATGACCGCTGAGCATATCCCTGAGCATTCCACGTAGCGCCATTGCGCCGGAACCGATTGCAAGCAAACCAAGTACAACCTGGATCCACCCGTAGACTTTCATGTCTTTCCTCCCGCGCGCGTCTACTCCCGTGCTCGGCTTGTATCACGCCTTTTCTCGTCCGCTCGTTCCTTTTGTGAGCCGCGATCGGCGCGAAAGTTGTTTCATCACCTGCCGCATAAAGACTCCGCTGACACGGAACCTGGCACCTTGATCGGCAAGAGCAGCCAACACGTCCTCTCCTTCAGCGCTTAGTGCGGTGACGCTCCGCAAATCGATGACGAGTTCACGATGGTCACCATCAAATAGAGCTTGCTGGCCGATGTTCTTCAGCTCGTTGGTCCAGGGCGCGACGAGCTTGCCTTCCAACACCAATTGGCGCTTGGTGCCGTTCTCGATCATGGAAATCTTGAGCATTCCAATCTCCTCATGATCTAAAGGCAATCATTGTGCCAAATTAACTGGCCGACATCACATGTATTTTCAATAACTTATGATTTCAGTGTCATCGAGAGTCGAAAGTGTCACGACAAGACGACGGGAGCGTGTCGCGCGATGTGAGCCTCATCACGCCCAATCGACGAGAGAATTGTCAGTTCGTTGGGATCGGGCAGGAGATTGCGGGTTCAGGCGTAATCGTACGGATTGATGCCGAACCTCTTCATCCGGGAGATGAGGGTTGTGCGGCTGATCCCCATGCGTGCCGCAGCGCCTTCGCCGCCACCGACCTTGCCTTTGCATTCGGTCAGAGCGCGAACGATCTCGTCATGCTGCCTTTTGGAGTGTTCGCTCTCCGCAGTCCTGCCTTTCATGGTAGCGACCGTCTCTCTGACGATACGAGCAATATCGTCTTCCGATCTTGCAGATGACGCCTGAACTGGCTGAGCCGACAAG
>CAVZVM010000003.1:0-471201 GCA_963778705.1 uncultured Acidobacteriaceae bacterium | reverse complement strand
GGAACATGCCAGACAGATTGCGACCTGAGGCGTGTTCCCAAAGATGTCCATACTCCGATTGTGCGCTTTTGGGGCGTAATTCTACGCAAAGAGAAACGCGCGCGGAACCGCGTGGGTCTTTGCTTTCCCACCCTTGAAGCAAAGTGCGCTTCAAGGATGGGGCACCCATTTTCGCGCCATTTTCGTGCTGCGTGAAGGAAGGGGGTTCCGTCCACGCAGAGGCCTATGCTTTTGCCGAGGTGAGTTGGCCGAGGTCCGCGGCGAGCTTTTCGGTGGAGAAGGCTTCGAGCAAATCGCCTTCCTTGATATCGCCGAAGTTGGCGATGCCGATGCCGCATTCCATACCGTTGGTGACTTCGCGGGCATCGTCTTTGAAGCGTTTCAGCGATCCAACTTTGCCCTTGAAGACCTGTTCGCCGTCGCGCATCACCTTGATCTCCGAGTCGCGGCGGATGACACCGTCGGTGATGCGGCAGCCGGCGATGGTGCCGACCTTGGGGATCCTGAAGACGTTGAGCACTTCGGCGCGGCCGATGTAGTTCTCCTTGAACGTAGGTTCGAGGAGGCCCATCATGGCGAGGCGCATCTCGTCCTGCAGCTCGTAGATGATGGAGTGGAGGCGGATTTCGATGCCCTCTTGTTGTGCCAGTTCGGCAGCCTTGCGTTCGGGACGCACGTTGAAGCCGATGACGATGGCGTTCGACGCAGTTGCCAGATCCACGTCGCTTTCGGTGATGGACCCAACGCCGGAGCGGATGACCTTGATGCGCACCTTCTCCGTGGACATGCGGACGAGCGAGTCGGCGAGCACCTCAACCGAACCGGTGACATCGCCCTTGATGATGAGCGGCAGGTCTTTGACGCCGGCGGCGCGAATCTGCTCGGAGAGATTCTCGAGGGTCACGCGCGAGCTCTTGGCGAGTTGCGCTTCGCGCTCCTTCATCTTGCGGTACTGCGCAATACCCTTGGCCTTGTCGCGATCGGCCACAACGAGGAACGTGTCGCCGGCGTCGGGCATCGATTCGAGGCCGAGGACTTCGACCGGAGTCGATGGGCCGGCTTCTTCAATGGCGCGTCCGCGATCGTCGAACATGGCGCGGACTTTGCCGAAGGTGTTGCCGACGATGTAGCTCTCGTTGAGCTTCAGCGTGCCGTCCTGTACAAGAACGGTGGCCACTGCGCCGCGCCCGCGATCGAGCTTGGCTTCAATGACCGAGCCGACGGCCTTGCGGCCGGGTGTGGCCTTGGGAGCGCGGATGTCGGAGACGAGGCAGATCATCTCGAGGAGCAGATCGAGATTGACGCGTTTCTTTGCGGAAACTTCGACGAAGACCGTGCCTTCCTGGCCCGCGCCTGCCCACTCTTCGGGAATCAATCCGCGATCGGCGAGTTGCTTCTTCACACGGTCGGGGTTGGCTTCGGGCTTGTCGATTTTGTTGACCGCGACGATGATGGGCACGTTGGCAGCCTTCGCATGGTCGATGGCTTCGAGGGTCTGCGGCATCACGCCGTCATCGGCTGCAACGACGATGACGACGATGTCGGTGACCTTGGCTCCGCGGGCACGCATGCGTGTAAACGCCTCGTGGCCCGGGGTATCGAGGAAGACGATCTCGCGGCCCGAAGCCGGGGAGCCTTCCTTGGTGAAGCGAACCTTGTAAGCGCCGATGTGCTGGGTGATGCCGCCGGCTTCGCCTGCTGCCACATCGGTTTCGCGGATGGCATCGAGCAGCGAGGTCTTGCCGTGATCGACGTGGCCCATGACGGTGACAACCGGAGCGCGCGAGACCTCGATCATGTCCGACTTCTCGGTGTCGAGCACCTCTTCGATGGCTTCGTTCTCCAGCTCCTCTTCGTAGGTGATTACGTTGGCAGCTGCGCCGAACTTGGCTGCTACGTCCTTCACCATTTCGGCGTCGAGGGACTGGTTGACGGTAACGAAGACGCCGCGCATCAGCAGCGTGGCGATCAGGTCCTTGGCGCGCGTTTCTAATTTCTCCGCGAGGTCCTTGACGCTGATGCCTTCAGTCACGGTGATCTCGCGTGTGATGGGCAGCGGCTCGCTGCTGAATTGTGCACCACCGAAGCGCGGCGGCGGCACAAAACCCTTCATCGGACCTTCTTTGGTCTTGGGGTATTGCTGACGGCCGCCACGGCCGCGGGAATTGCTTGCGCGCTGAGCACGCGGCGCTTCGCCGGGAGGAGGTGTCGAACCCGGGGCGCCGAAACCGGGACGCTGGCCAAAGCCGCCGGGGCGAGGTGCGCCAAAGCCGGGACGCTGGCCAAAGCCGGGACGAGCGCCGGGTGCGCCGGGTGCACCGGAGCCGGCAAAGCCTGTCCGTGTGGGATGCTTGGGGCGCGGTCCGCCGGCTCCTGGGAATTGTCCGGGAGCACCCTGGGGCCGTGGAGCGAAGTTACCGGGACCACCGGCAGGGCGGCGATCGAAGATTGGCCGGCCGCGTTGAATGCCGCCGGGCTGTTGCGCGCCGGGAGCAGCAGGTGCGCTGGGGGGGAGGATCGGCGCTTTGTACACAGGACGTGGCCCGGTCTGCGGCATCACGACGCGGCGAATGGGCACAACTGCTTCAGGCGTGCGGGGTTCAGCTGCGTCGGGCGGGGTCGCTACCTGAGCGGGTGCCGCAGGCTGTGCGGGAGGCGCAGTTTTCTCAACAACTGACGCGGATGCGGCGGCAACGGCGGGGACTTCGGGAGATATGGATGCCGGTGCAACGGCTACGTGTATCGGGGCAGTTTCTGCGTGAACGACCGTGGGCGCAACCGAGACAGCTGGCGGGTGCGGTTTTGCCGTGGAAGGCGCTGTCGGCGCAACTTCGGGC
This sequence comes from uncultured Acidobacteriaceae bacterium, assembly GCA_963778705.1. Taxonomy (GTDB): domain Bacteria; phylum Acidobacteriota; class Terriglobia; order Terriglobales; family Acidobacteriaceae; genus Telmatobacter. The sequence continues at coordinate 468,364 of CAVZVM010000003.1, read as the reverse complement.
TCCTTTGCCTGAGGCGGAGCCACGGGTGGCTTGACGACCACCGCTACGGGCGGAACCACGCTCACTGCCGGGCGCGCGGGGGCTACGACCGCAGGCGCCTTGGCTACCACGGGGCCCGCGGGAGGCTTGCTTGCGATGGCGCGTATGGCCGGCGGCGGTGCAACGATCGGGGGCGCCTGACGGACAGCGGGAACGATCTTGCGCGGTTCGGGCTTGGCGGGAGGGGCGGACACAGGGGCGGCTACGACGGGCGGGGCCGGTTTGGCCGGTGGCTGGGCAGCTGCAACAGGGGGCGCGGGTCGCGCTGGAATCCTGCGCGCCTCCGCCTCGTCTTCCTGTTTTTTGGCGAGGATCGCCTTGAGCACGTCGCCCGGTTTGGAGACGTGGGAGAGATCGATTTTGGGGGCTATGGCCTGCGCACCACGCGAGGCAGACGAGTGACCCGCTGTGCGGGAGCCATTGTTGAGCTGCCCCCGTACCTTTTCAGCCTCGTCCTCTTCGAGCGAGCTGGAGTGGGTCTTGCCTGCGCCGATGCCGAGCTCTGCCAATACCTCAAGAATCTGGCGGCTCTTGACTTCCAGCTCTCGCGCGAGATCGTTGATTCGAACCTTACTCATCCGCCTCTTTTCAAAAAAAGCTGCCCAAAGCCCTTAGTCGCTCATAGCTACCTCATGGCAATGGCTTGTTGTTGAAACTCCATTATCGCCTGAATCGCCTTGAAAAACGCAGCGCATGTTGAGCGCCGCGCTTTTCGGGCTATTCATGGGTCTTGCCCGCTTCTTCTTCTTCACCAGCCGGTGGTACGTTCTCGACTGCCAGCTCTGCTGAAGTCAGGGTCTCCGCATCGATCTCAGCGGAAGCATCGGTTTCTACCGATTCGCCGACGCTCTCTTCCGCTTCGGCGCTGCGCACCATGTCAGCTTCTTCCAGAACCTGCTCGGCGTTCTCGGTCTCTGCCTCCGCGGTTCCCACGGCAGCTTCGGGGGTTTCCACTTCGGCTGCTCCTGCGGCTTGCTGGTCGGCGACCGCTGCCGGCGCGCCCTCTTCGCCCTCTTCAAAGTGGCCGAAGTAGTGGCGCACCGCGACGCTGATGCGCTCGAGTGTTTTTTCGCCGATGCCCGGAATCTCTTCGAGCTGCTCGGGTGTCATATCGGCGAGCGATTCGACGGTCGTGATGCCGGCTGCGACCAGCTTCTGAATGATCCCTTCGCCGAGTTCGGTGACTTGCTCGATCGGCGTGGTGGGGCCGCCGGAAAGCGCCTGCATCTGCTGCTCGACTTCCTGACGCTTCTCCTCTTCGCTCTTGATGTCGATCTTCCAACCCAGCAGCTTCGCCGCAAGACGGACGTTCTGTCCCTTCTTGCCGATGGCCAGCGAAAGCTGGGTGTCGTCGACGATGACTTCGAGCTGCTTATCGGTCAAATCGGTGATGGAGACGCGGCTGACTTTGGCCGGCTGCAGCGCCTTCTCCGCGAAGGTGGTGATCTCTTCGCTGAATTCGATGATGTCGATCTTCTCGCCCCGGAGTTCGCGGATGATGGACTGCACGCGCATGCCCTTCATTCCCACGCAGGCGCCGACCGGGTCGACATCCTTGTCGCGGCTCTGCACCGCGATCTTGGTGCGCTCGCCGGCTTCGCGCGCGATGGCGCGAATGACTACAGTGTTGTCGTAGATCTCGGGAACCTCGGACTGGAAGAGGTTTGAAACCAGCTCGGGAGCGGCGCGCGAGACGATCACTTGCGGTCCCTTGGCGGCGCGATCGACTTTGAGCAGAACCACGCGAACGCGCTCGCCCACGGTGAACTGCTCGAGACGGGATTGTTCGCGTTTCGGGCAGCGGGCCTCGGCCTTGCCGAGGTCGAAGATGACGTCCTGCCCTTCGATCCGCTTGACGCTTGCGTTCAGGACTTCCTTCTCGCGGTGCGCATATTCCTGGAATACGGTGTCGCGTTCCGCTTCGCGGACCTTCTGAAAGATGACCTGCTTGGCCAGCTGCGCGGCGATGCGGCCCAGGGGGCTGGTGTCGCGATAGAGGCGAATCTCACTGCCCACCTCGACGCCGGGCGCGAGTTCGCTGGCTTCAGCCAGCGTAATCTGATTCACCGGGTCTTCGACCTGCTCCTCGTCCGGCACGACGGTCTTGTACACGTAGGCCGTGATCTCGCCGGTCTCCTTGTTCAACTCGCCCCGCATGTTTTCCGGGGTCTTGTAGTACTTGCGGGTCGCAAGGGCGATTGCTTCTTCAACGGCGCCGACCACGATTCCGGGCTCGATGCCCTTCTCGCGGCTAAGGAGTTCGATACTTTGATACAACGCGCTGGCCATACTCTATGACTCTCTGTGATTCGCGCCCTGGGAACGATGAAGACCATTCACCGGGCCGGATGGGGTTTCAGTGTTTCAGTTGAGGGCGAGGCGTCTTTGCCTGACCCGTTGCAGTGTTCAGGCGCCTAGATCTCTGGAATCAACTGCGCCTTCTCAATATTCTTGAGCGCGATCTCAACGCTGTTCGCACCGGTCTTGCGGCTCTTGCTGTTCTGCCGGACGGCCGCGAGGTCGAGGACAATCGTGTCGCCTTTTTCAGTCGCCAGCCTGCCTTGCCAGTGCCGGTTGTTCTTGATCGGCTCGAACGTCTGGATTTTGACCAGGCTGCCGGAGAAACGCTGAAACTCCTCGGCCCTGGTCAGTTTGCGGTCCAGTCCGGGCGAGCTGGCTTCAAGCACGTACTCTGCGCCGGGAATCAGTTCCTCCACGTCCAATAACACGCCAAAATCGCGGCTGAATGCCGCGCAGTCTTCGTGTGTGATGCCGGAAAGCTGTTGGACGCTCAATTTGCCTTCGATCAGCCGTTCCGGAAGTCCTTCTACACCGGCAGCGACCGCGGCCTTCAGCTTCTCTCGTTGCTCCGCATTCTTTTCCAGAGTGACCCTGAGAGTGCGTTCTTTGCCGTGGGCCTCGAGCTCGACGTCGACTACGTCCAGTCCATGTGAAGCAGCGACTCTCTCGGCTGCGGCCCGAATTTCATCCAACTTTGCTGCCATCGATTTCGCCCGAGCGGCCTCCCAGCCGCACCGGTCCTTACTCCAGTGCCGAAACAACTCTGCCCTGTCCCGGAGGTTTTGACCCAAATAAAAAGTGGGCTGTCAGCCCACTCATCTCTCCGCCAGCCGGTCGAACTCACGGTGCATGCGACGGACAAACTCGCTCGCATTTCCAGAATACTCGCAATCGCGAGGAAACTCAATGGGAGTGGAGAGGCCGGCGGAGCAATCCTGTGTGCTTCCAAGAGCGGCCTTCGGCAAACGATCGGAGGCGATTGGCAAAGCGAATCCAGGTCGATGTTTGTCGATCGAGCAGATCAGGTCGTCTGCGGATTGGATTGGCCCAGGCGGCCGGAAGGTCCGAGGAGGGGGGACGAAGGTACCGAAGGGGGATGCGCACAGGGCGGTCGCCCGAGCGAGGGTACCATCAGAGTAACTAGAACAAAGAATTACAGTTAGCAAGTGGTTCCAGATTCGTGCGAGGGTTGCAAACAGGGTTCGATGACCCGAATAGGGGATTGCTGTCGGTGTCGACTCACGAAACCATAAGTAACACGACGATGCGTACTCTCAGGAAGCGTGTCTGGGTATCGGCTCTGTTGATCGGGTGCGGCTTGGCCGCAGGCGGGTTCGCCGGCTATTGGCTGGGCCGCGTCCTGACCCTGAAACAGACTCAAGCCCGGCTCGAGCAGTACGCAAGCCGGATTATCGACGAAGGCCAGCGCGCCACCGTCGAATCGCGCAAAGTGCTGGCCAGGATGAACGTCTCGCCGTATGCGGCGTGTTCCGATGCCGAGATCAACTATTTCAGCAATCTGATCTATACATCGCAGTATTTGAAAGCTGCGGGAAGGATGCACGACGACCGAATCGAGTGCTCCACCTCGCTTGGCCGGGCGGCCCAGTCGGGGATCCAATACAAGCCCGACATTCTCCAGCGCGATGGAACCCTGCTTTATCGTAATCTGGCGCCGTTCCAGGTACCCCACGAGATGGTGCCCGTAGTTCGACAGGGAGATTCGTTCATTGTCTACAGCGCCTACAATCTGAAGCCGCTGATCAATAACTCGATGCAGTTGACGATCACGGACATCGACGCTCCACCGCATCGGGATGGCCACATGATCGGCACCGGGGCAGGTGCTTCGAGCGCATTTCTCGTCAAGAACGGGCAGTTTCAGGACCGGAATCTTCTCTATGGAACGCACTGCTCGCCGGATGGCGTGATCTGCGTGGCGGCACACGTTCCCGTCTCTCAGGCGATGGAAGCAAGCCGGATTGAAATCGGTGGATTCGTCGCTCTAGGCGAATTGGCCGGGACCTTGCTCGGACTGGTCTGCGCGATCGTCTATCGCCGCCAACACGATTTTGCGAATCAGCTTTTGCGCGCCATTCGCAAGGATGCGCTGCGCATTGTCTACCAGCCCATCGTCGATCTGGAGAACGAACAAATTGTCGAGGGCGAAGCGCTTGCCCGGTGGACGACAGAAGACAACGAGCCGATCAGCCCGGACGACTTCATCAAGGTCGCTGAGGAACACGGCTTTGTTGGGCAGATCACGAGGCTTGTGGTGCGTCACGTGCTCCAGGATTTCGGCCAGACGTTGCGCGAGCGGCCCGATTTCAGGGTGAATGTCAATATTGCCGCTTCGGATCTCGCCGATCCAGCGTTTTTGCCCATGTTGGAGAAGGCGCTTGAGGAAGCAAAGGTTCCCGCGAGTGGCCTGGGCATCGAGATCACGGAGAGCTTTACAGCACGGCAGCAGGTTGCCAAGGAGACGATTCTCCGTCTGCGCGAAAAGGGCCACTACATTCACATCGACGATTTCGGCACGGGATATTCGAGCCTCGCCTATCTGCACGATCTCTCGGTGGACGCGATCAAAATCGACAAGGCCTTTACCAAGGCAATTGGCACCGAGGCGGTGACGGTCACGATTCTTCCGCAGATTCTGACCATGGCCAATACGCTTGGTCTGCGCGTGGTGGTCGAGGGAATCGAGACCCAGGAACAGGCCAGATACTTTGCAACAAAGGACCGGTCGATCTATGCACAAGGCTGGCTCTTTGGGCGTCCCGTTGCGCCAGAAGCCTTCCATCGCTTGCTCGATCGCAAGGAAGCCGGAGACGAACTTGTTGAGTCCCTGGAGAGCGTGGATGCGATGGCCTCTCCCATGCCTGCTGCCTGATCGGCACGACCATCTCCCTTCTTTCGTCAAGCGGGCGTCGCTTCGTCGATCCGCACCTCCCTCGTGTCCCTCCCCCGTAATTCACTTTGCGCCCCGCAGCGGAAGCAACGACAATAGCTGAATGAAATCGATGCGATCGTTGCTGCTCGTGTTGAGTTGTGTTGCCGCATTTGTTCCCCTCGCCAATTCTCTTGAGAGGCAGCCGTCGAGCGCCTACCATGCCCGTCGAGAAGCCCTTGGTGAGCGGCTGCAAGGCGGCGTGGCCGTGTTGTTTGCTGCGCCGGAACCGCTGCTCGACTTCATGCCCTATCGTCAGGACAGCGATTTCTATTACCTGACGGGATGGAATGAGCCGGGCGCCGCTCTGATGGTCGTGGGAGCTCACGGTGCGCAAAGCTACAAGGAGATCCTTTTTCTGCCAACGCGCAACTTGCGCATGGAACTCTACACCGGCGTCAAGATGGATGCCGCGACACCGGGTGTGGCACAGACCACCGGTGTCGATGCGGTTGAGCCGATGACCGAACTGCCTGCCGAGTTGAACAAGCTTGTCGCAGCAGATCGCGGTCTGGCGAACAGGATCTGGGTGCAGCCCGATTCGCAGCCCGCGAAGGCGCTGGTGGTGTTCAATGCGGCAACGCTTGGAATGGATGCTGCTCAGCCGGCAAATGACGTGACACGGCTGACTACGCTGCTGCGCGAAGTGAAGGATGACGGCGAAATCGAGTTGCTCAAAAAGGCGAGCGACGCTTCGATTGCCGCGCAGTTCGCCATGATGCGCGCAACCAAGCCCGGAATCACAGAGCGAGTGCTCGCTGGGACCATGACCGAGGTCTGGTTTCAGAAGGGCTGCGAGCGGCCTTCGTATGCACCGATCGTCGGATCGGGCATCAATTCGACTACGCTGCACTATGCGGCCAACGCGCGCACACTGGAAGACGGCGACATCATGGTGGTGGATGCGGCGTGCGAGTACTCGATGTATGCCTCGGACATTACGCGGACGGTGCCGGTCAACGGGCATTTCACCGCGCGCCAACGCGAGATCTATGACATCGTACTCGGCGCGCAGCGGGCGGCGATCAAGGCATTTGTCGCAGGCAAGTCGACGATCAACGACCGCGATCGCAGGGATTCCAACTCATTGGACACGGCTGCCTACAACTACATCAACACGCACGGCAAGGATATCCATGGCCAGCCGCTGGGGAAGTACTGGTTGCACGGGCTGGGCCACATGGTCGGCATCGACGTGCATGATCCGGCGGATTATCCCGCTCTGTTGAAGCCGGGGATGGTGTTCACGATTGAGCCAGGCGTGTATATCCCCGAAGAGAAGATCGGCGTGCGCATCGAATGCGACTTTCTGGTGGGGCAGGATGGCAAGCTGATCGATTTGGATGCAGCTCTTCCCCATACTGCCGACCAAGTAGAAGCTGCGATGCAGGGGAAGTAGACGTGGAATCGCACGAAGAGACAGTGCCGAACCAGTTCGACCCGTTGATGCGCGCCTTTTCCGATCAGCTCAGCGCGTGCCTTGAAGAGTGCGCGCGTGGAAGGCGAGGCCTCTTCTCTGAAACGGCTCAGGATGAACAGGAGCCGAGTTGGCCGGAGGCCGCGCGTCTCCGCGAACTTGCCTCCGCGCTGCAGCAGATCCTGAACCAGGAAGGCGAGCGCAACGGGCTGTGCGATGAGTTCCTCGACCTGTGCACGATTCACGGCGAGCACGATCCAGGGGAAGCGCGGCTGGCCCGCATGTTTCTCAAGCGCATCGAGCGCGGCGAAGTGGGTACGCCGACGGAGCCGGAGAAGAAGCCGTGGTAGTGTTGCATGCCTTTGAAGCGCTGTTTGCGGGTTTTGCGGTCATCGCGTTGCTGAGCCTTGCCATGACTGTGCTCCTAAGACGTTTGGCTCCCGATTGGGCTGGACTGACAAGCAGGCTGAGCGCCAGCTATGTCTTCGCGAATCTGGGATTGTCTCTTCTTGGGGCCGCCGCAGGCGGGTATGTCACGGCATGGATGTCCGACAATCCGCTGCCGTATGTTTTTGCGCTGGGGATCGTCGTCCTTGTACTGGCCGGGCTAAGCGCATTGCAGGAGCGCGGTAAGCGGCCGATCGTCTATGTGATCGCGTCCATCGCCATTGCCCCGCTGGGCGTTGTCATTGGAGGATTGGTGCGGCTGCGCGCTTCAGGGGTTCTATAAAGAAAAGAGAGATCTGCGCGATGCACCCGTATCCATCTGCGGCTTGTACCCATGAAGCCGCAGATAGACAGGATGACCTGGAGAGGTCTTTTACCAGCGCACGCCAAGCGTGACAGGGATGACCTTTGTATCGGAACCCACGGATGTGGTGCCGAGACCGTTCGCCGATGTGGTCAGCGCCGGGCTCAAAACATCTAGAAACCGGACCTCTGCAAACAGCTTTGCCTTACCCTCGCCGTACATGCCGCCGAGTCTGTGCTGGAAGCCGCCTCCAATGTTGAACCCACCCTGATTGCTGGAGAAGTGGCCCACGACCTGATTCTGATAGGCGACGCCACAGTAGAAGTACGAGCAGTATTGCGTCGGTTGGGGATCGGTGAAGTTCGTCACCTTGCGATAGAATCCTCCGCCTCCCGTGACATAGACGTCGTTCGTGGCCTTAGGGAAGAGATCGACCACCGGGTCAACGGTAAAAGACCAAATATGGTCGTTTCCGCCTGTGGCTCCGGCTTCCGCGATCAGTGCGCCAGGAATCTTATCGTCGATGAACTGATACTCCATCAATGCACTGAACCGGTCGTTGAAGCGATAGCCGGCGCCGAGTGTGAAGTTGGCGCCCCAGGTAATGTCCTTCGGCGAATCCCCCCCGGGGCCATTGAAGCCGCCGCCTGCCTCGTAGGTCAGGTGGCTCCAGAGATTGTGGCTGTGATATCCCCCGCCGTGTTCCTGGCCTGCCGCGGAACCTGAAGCCGCAGGGGCTGCAGGAAGGGCTGAGCCGTCTGCGGGGGCAGCGGCAGAACTCGATTCAGCCACCGCCGGAGCGCTGGAAGGGGCGAGTGGGGGTGCGGCCAGCGCGACGAATCCGGAGCCAAGCGTGAAGGCGGCCGCAACTGCAAAAGAATAGACGTGCCGCGCGCGCGACACCAAACAGGGGGATGACATGTCCGTACCTCGAAATGGAATGAAATGTGTTTTGCCAGGGAGGCGTGCCTTTGCTCCCCGTATAGTCTTAGACACCTTTTTCAACAGGAAGTTGCTCGGGGCAGGCCTGGAAAGACCAAGGCCGGAACCAGGTTCCGGCCTTTGAGTGTTCGAGCTTGAGTAAGGGAATCAGCCCTGGATGTCGAACTGTTCGGGATGCAGCGTGGCATCGCTCTTGACCAGGATGTTCTTGCCCGTGAGCTCCTCAAAATCGGTCAGCCAGCGCGCGTTGTTTGCCTTGAGAACCTTCACGGTCTCTGGGTTCACGCGCAGCAGTACATCCGCGCTCTCGAAGTGCTTTCGCATCTTGCGCAACTCGACGAAGATCTCGTTGCACACGGTTGAGGGGCTCTTGACCATGCCGGTTGCCTGACAGATCGGGCACGGCACGCTCAGTGTGCGCTCTAGAGATTGCTTCACGCGCTTGCGCGTAATCGCAACCAAACCGAAATCGTTAAACTGCAGAACCTTGGTCGGGGCGCGGTCGTTCTTGAGCGCCTCTTCGAGCGCGGCCATCACCTTAAAGCGATTCTTGCGCTCATCCATGTCGATGAAGTCGATGATGATGATGCCGCCCAGATCGCGCAGACGAATCTGGCGCACGATCTCGGGAATCGCGTCGAGGTTGGTTTTGACGATGGTGTCTTCCAGACGCGCCGTTTTGCCGACGTATTTACCGGTGTTGATATCGATCGCGACCAGCGCTTCGGTCTGGTTGATGACGATTGAGCCGCCGGACTTGAGCCACACCTTCGACCGCAGCGCCTTCGAGATTTCATCCTGAACTCCGAAGTGCTCGAAGAGCGGTGTCTCCTTTGTGTAAAGCTTGACGCGCCGCACCAGCGAAGGTGAGAAGCGATTGAGGAAGCGGACAATGCGCTCGTAGTCGGCTTCGGAATCCACCCAGATCGACGAGAAGTTCGCGCTTACTTGATCGCGCAGGATGCGCTCGATCAGCGATAGATCGTGATAGATCAACGCGGGTGACTTCGAGCCTTCGGAACGCTGCTTGATTTCGTTCCAGAGATGAATCAGGAAGCGCAGATCGGCGCGCAACTCTTCTTCAGAGGCGCCTTCGGCCGCAGTGCGTACGATGAATCCGCCGGAAGCTTCTCCGCGCTCGTGGGTGAGGATCCGCTTCAGGCGCTGGCGCTCTTCGTCGGACGCGATCTTGCGGCTGACGCCGACATGCGTGACCGTGGGCATGAAAACCAGGAAACGGCCCGGTAGAGCGATGTGGCTGGTGATGCGTGCGCCCTTCTTGGCGATGGGCTCCTTGGCGATCTGTACCAGAATCTCCTGACCCGGCTTGAGCAGGTCGGAGATGATGGGCAGGTCGGAGGTTTGCGCTGAGCGGCGCGATGGACCACGCCGATCTCCAGGGCGAGAACCGCGATCTCCGCCGCGTCCGCGACGGCCACGGCCTCCCTGCTCGCGCCTCTGCCTTTGTTGGCCATTGCCCGCAGGCTGGCCCTCGGCGGTGACTGTCTCTTCCTCGTCCTCTTCCTCGGAGCCTTCGTCGGCATCGTCTTCGGCGCCGGCTTTGTCGTCGAGGTCGAGTTGAATACGGTGATCGAGGTGCGCCTCCTGCAGCATTTCGCCGAGTGCGCCGGAGCGAATCTGTGCCTGCAGCGTCTCTTCCTCGTATTCGTCAAGATCGTGCTCGTCGTGCCGGTGCGCGTGGCGATGGAGTGGCGTATCCAGTTCCTCGCCTTCGATGACTTCTTCTTCCACGACACCATTGCCGGGGGAGAACGCCGAGACCGGCGCGGCTGCTTTGGGCTCTTCGGCGTGCGAAGGCGCGGCCGGTTGTCCTGGAGCCTCGTGCTCCCCGTCCTTCTTGCCTTTTCCGCCGAAGCCGAAGAGGCGGAAGCTGCTCGGCGGCAGCGGATCGACATGGTGCGAAGCACTTGCGTTGGGCTCTGGCTCGTCGCCGTCGGTTTCAGCGGCGGGTTCGCTTTCATGCGATGCGGCAAGCTCTGTTGCGAGCGGCTCGGAGGGCTCGTGGAGCTCCTCCTCATCGAGGGTCTCTTCGACGAATTCGTCGTCCGCCGTCGGAGCGACCTCGTGTTCGGCGGTTGTAGAGAGCGAAGAATGACTCGGGACCTCTTCTTCGATTTCTGCTGTCTCAAAGGTGCTTTGCGGCTCGGCTTGCGATTCCGGTTCGGTGTCACGCGAGCGATGGCGTGCCAAAGACTCACCGGGGAGCAAACCGCTGCCGTCCCATGCGATCGGAGCTTGGATCAGTGTCGAGGGCCGGGATGTGGTGGCCGGACGCGTCGGCTCGAAGGAGGGTTTCTTTTCGGTTTCGACCGGAATGCCACCGTATCGCGAGAGCGACTCTCCGGGTAGAACAAAGGGCGTACTTTCCGCGCGCGGCGCACTGATGGCCACGGCCTGAATCTCGTGCGCCTCCTCAGCGTGTTCCTCGAACGCTCCCTCTGCGTGCGACTCCGAACCACCTTCGCCTTCGCCGTGCTCGGGTCGCGCGTCTGAACCACCCCGACCGCCGCGGCGACGCCGGCGTCCCCGCCAGCGCTTGGCACCCTGCTCGTCGCCTGTTGCTCGCGAGTTCTCCTGGGATTCCCTGGCCGTAGTCGCGGGCGCCACTGGAGGTAGGCCTTCACTGGAGACCGGCTCAGCTTCGACCGAAGGACGTGCTTCCTGGCTCGACCGGCCATGGCGGACTTCGCGCGGCGCTTGATTTTGGTTGCTGCTGGCGGCTCTTTCGAGTTCGTCCGTCTCTTCCTGGTCTTCGAGTTCCAGGAAGTCCGTTACGTAGAGGAAGGCGTCGCGCTCGAGCCCAATATCGACAAATGCCGATTGCATGCCGGGCAGAACGCGGGTGACCTTTCCGTTGTAGACCGAACCGGCCAGCGTGTATTCATTTTCGCGTTCGTAATAGATTTCCGCGAGTTGATCGTCTTCTAAAATTGCCAGCCGCGTTTCATGCGGCGTGCTGGAGATACAAATCTCTTTTGCCATCGTGCCTTTCCGCCCGGCGACGGTTGTCTGCCGGGGCCTGCGGCGAGGCCGGATGGGATTTCGAGGAGTCGGACGGGATGGAGATGGGATCCGCAGCCCGCGGACGACGATCTGTCCGAAGGGACCCTGCCGGAGAGGAATACCGGCGTGTTGCTCTTGAGCCAGCCTTCTTCAGAGAAGGGTGTGTGTGGCTGACGAGCGGTACAAAACGGGGATCCTGGAGCAGAGACTCGTTTGTCCCGACGAGGGGCAATCGGACGTTGGCAACCGCAAAACCGAATCGCGTGTCCGGGGCATTCAGTGCCCGCGTGCGATTCATGCAGTTACGGCAAAACCGGAGTCGATGCGTCCTATCGAATTCCAAGGCAGGTCGCCGCTCCTTTGGGTCGCGTCGACTTGAGATCCTGCCTTCGGGACACCGCAACTCCGGCTTTGCTTTCGCCCGTCTCTGCGTGCTCATGTGCTCAATCCTGCCGGGCCTCAAGATCCTTCGGGACCTGGCCGGCGAAATACTTCAACTTTCTTTCCTGCGATCCAACAGAGGTGGCTCCCAGGAATTCAACCTTTACTTATGCGTCCGGCTCTTGCCGCCTTAGACGCCTGAGACACTTTCAGAGCTCCCAAGAGATGAAAATGCCTAGTTTACGAACCGGCGCATGCGCACGTTCATCGCAACGCCCAGCGCGAGGAAGGTAAACAACACCGAAGATCCGCCGTAACTCATGAGGGGCAAAGGAATTCCGGTGACGGGCATAAACCCTATGACCATACCAACATTGACCGCAATCTGGAAGGTCAACACGGCCACGATTCCCATGATGATGAGGGAGCCTGGTAAGTCGGCGGCCGTTTGAGCGTTTTGAATCAAACGCATCAATATAAAGAAGTATAGCAGCAGCACAAAGATCGCACCGACAAAGCCGTGTTCCTCGCTGAACGCGGCGAAGATGAAATCGGTATAAGGAATAGGGAGAAAATAACCCTGAGTCTGGGTTCCTTTTTCCGTTCCCTTGCCCCAGATTCCACCCGAACCGACTGCGATAAGCGATTGCTTTACCTGATAGCCTTTGCCCTTCGGGTCTTCGTCGGGGTTGATGAAGCTGGTGAGACGCGCCTTCTGATACGGCTTCAAGAGCTTTCCGCTGGACCAGACACCGATAATGAGCGCGAGACCGCAAGTGACGAGGATGGCTCCCTGGCGCAGACTGATGCCGCCCAGAAATAGCCCCGCGATGAGGATGGGGGAATAGGTCAGCATGGTCCCCATATCCGGCTGCTTCAGAACCAGCAGCATCGGGACTCCAACCAGCGCGAACGCTTTGAAGATATCCCGCCAGGTCAGGTTACGGCCGCCCAGATTGGCGAAGTAACGCGCCACCATGAGCATCAGAACCAGCTTCACGAGCTCCGAAGGCTGAAAGAGGATGGGGCCAAGCTTGATCCACCGGCGGCCACCGAGCGCGTTGTGACCCAGCGGCGTGTAGATGGCTGCCAGGGCAAGCAGTCCAAACCCATAAGCCCACGGAGCCCAGTCCAGAAGCCGGTGATAGTCGATCTTGGAGAAGATCAGCATGAGCACGACGCCGGCGCCGATCCAGAAGAGCTGCTTCGACTCGAAGTTCGCGAACTTGGTGTGCACTGTGGTGGAGCGCACTTCAAGCAGGGAGACAGTGCTCATGAGGAGCAACAGTCCCAGGAGGCCCCAGTCAAAGTCGCGAAAAGTCAGAAAGCGGCGGACAGGGGTCATGGCACATCGATCCTGCGTGCGGGAAGTGCGAGCCCGAGTTGAGAGATCGCCGGGAGTGTTGCCGAAGGTTCGGGACCGGTATCCTTCGCGGGATCGATGAAGAATCTTCCGGCGTGGATGCGGGCGGTCTGGCCGGTCGCAGCATATTGTGCGTTGTCTTCGGGCGTCGTCCAGAATGCGCCCACCTCGACTGGAGCGGCCGGGGTGGCGGCTTTGAGCGGCTGCAAATTGTGCGCCAGGCGGCGCTGCTTATCGACGTAGGCGGAGATGACTCGGGCGCCGATGCGGGCCGAAAACCAGCTCTTATCGCCATTCTGGTAGAGCACTGCTACCACTACTTCGGGATTGCGGCGGGGGGTAATGCCCACGAACCACACGTTAGGACGGGTGATCTTCCCCTTTGCGGTCTTGTCCAGGGCTTGATGGCTCATCACTTGAGCGGTTCCGGTTTTCCCCGCGAAGTCGATGCCCTCCAGGTGCTCTCCTCCGGCGGTGTGGTATTGGCCGGGCATGGTCACTTCAGCCATGCCGTCGGTGATGATCTGCCAGTTTGCCGGATCGAGCGGGAGATCGACTTTGCCGGCGCCGGGATAGGTGTCTTCGAGAGCGCGGCGGAAGTCATCGGGCAGCTCGTCGGGGAAGACGCTATGAGGACGAACCATGTGCCCATCCGAGGCAATGCCCGCGATAATCCGAGCGAGCTGGATAGGCGTGGCTTCCACGGCTCCCTGACCGATTGAAACGTCGAGGGTCTCGTCGGGATACCAGCGGTGGTGATAGGACTTCATCAGCCACTGCGCGGACGGCATGAGGCCGGCTTGTTCGCCCGGCAGGTCGATGCCGGTCTTCTGTCCGTAGCCAAATTCTTTCGCATACTGCGCAATGCGGTCGATGCCGAGCTTGTCCCCGAGCTGGTAGTAATACGTATCGCAGGAGTAGGGAATCGCGTTGTGAATGTCGACCGGGCCGTGATGTTCGTCGCAGTGGTGGAAGAAACCGTATGGACCCCATCCGCCGTTACAGACGACTTTCAGATTCTGCGCGATGCCTTCCTGCAAGCCGGCGACGGACATGAGGATCTTGAATGTCGACCCAGGGGCGAGCTGAGCCTGAATGGCCTTGTTCATCAACGGGTGATCGGGATCGGTGATGAGCTTGTTCCACTCCGAGCGATCGATTTTGACGGCGAAGGCATTGGGATCGAAGCTGGGCCGCGACACCATCGCAAGAATTTCGCCATTGCGCGGATCCATGGCCACGATTGCGCCGTTGCGGTCGCCCAGAGCGAGCTCGGCAGCGCGCTGCAGGTCGTTGTCGATGGTGAGTCGCAGATCCTGGCCTGGGATGGAGTGCTGGGTGCCGAGGATTCCGACTTCGCGGCCGTGGCTGTCGACGATCACATCGCGCGCGCCGTCCTGGCCGCGCAGCAACTGGTCGTATGTCTGTTCGACGCCCGCCTTCCCGACTACATCGCCCGGCTCATAGGCGGCGTATCGTGGATCGTTGAGCATGTCTTCGCTGACTTCGCCTACGTACCCGATCAGATGAGCCGCAAACCCGTCGCGCGGATAGAGACGGCGCTCTTGGTCGATAGTTTCGAGCTCAGGAAGCTCATTGCGGTGGGCCTCGATGAAGGCCTGCTCATCCGGCGTGATCTCATCTTTGATGGGGATCGGCTGGTAGCCCGGGGCCGCTTTGTAGTGCTTGATTGTGGCGCGCAACTGGTCGAGATCGAGATTGAGACCGTGCGCGATCATGGGCAGATCGGCATCCAGGTTATGGTTCTGCTCGCGGATGAGGAAGCAGGAGACCGAGGGATAGTTGTCGACGATGAGCCGGTTTTCGCGATCGAAGAGCTTGCCCCGGGGCGCCAGGATCGGCACTTTGCGAATGCGGTTCTGCTCGGCCAGTACTTTAAAGTTGGCCGCACCGAGAACTTGCAGCCGCCAAAGTCCGGCAGCCAGCGCCAGCATCATCATGAGGATGCCGTACTGCACAACTGCCAGCTTGATGCCGGAGATCTTTTCGCCGCGTACTGCCTTGTCCGAATACATGGGGCCGCGCTTTCAGAATACAGCGAATCCGGTGCGGTCTACAGGTTCACGCCGTTGGGGGGTTCGTACTTTGGTGCTCGCCCCTGTTTGCGCGCCATCGGGACTCGTGAAGCAGGTATGTCGGCTCGACAACACCGGAGGGTTCGTAGAATTCCTCTCCGGTGCGTTCGAAGCCGAGCTTTTCCAGAACTCTCCGCGAGGCTCGATTCGCGGGATGATGGCCTGCGAACAAGGTTTCGACGTGAAGTGAACCGAATGCGTACTCGGCCACTGTGGCCGCTGCTTCAGTAGCAAAACCGGCGCCCCAGAACGTGGGCTTCAGATAGTACCCCAGCTCGAGCAGGTTTTGCCCCTTAGGTCGAAGGCCTGCGCATCCGACGTGTTCACCGGTGGCGAGAAGGAAGACCGGCCAGTACTGAATTCCAAACTCTTCGTGCTGCTGGATTTCCCGATCGAGCCGTGCTCGAATTGCCGCGGCCGAAAGCGGCCCGCTGAGCCACGCGCTCACCGCAGGGTCGCCCCATAGCCCGAGAGCCAGCGGAAGATCGCCGAGGGTCCAGGGGCGAAATCCCAGACGGGCAGACCTGAGGAAATAGTTCATAGGCTGTTTCTTGGATGAGCCAACCGACGATTAGAGCGATTCCAGGATATATGTGCCCTTCGCTGTGCTCGTGCAAGGTCGCCCCTCCTCGAGGTCGGCCCGACTTGGGCGCCGCGCCTCCGTGGCATGTCAATCCTGGAACCACTCTAGTCGCGGAGCTGGAAGCGATCGAGGACGGGGAAGAGCAGCAGCGCGATGGCGGAGTTGCCAACCGCGATATAGAGCTCAATCGACCAGTTGATCTCGACGGTCAGCCCGAGCAGAAAGCGGTTCACAAACAGGCAGACCGCGCTCGACAGCAGCGAGAGCAAGAAGATCAGTCCGACGCGAATGATGCGGTTCTCGACGTCGATGCGGATGCCGACGGATGCTGCCAGGAACCCCGCGACGGTCTTGGCGACTCCATTGATGCCGATGGCGTGATGGGTCAGTGCGTCTTCAAAGAGCCCCACGGCACAGCCCATGATGGTGCCCTGAATTGGGCTGCGGCGGCCCAGTGCGAAGTAGACCGTGACCACCAGCGGCAGATCGAACCACGCGTATTTGCCCAACAAGCGTGGCAGCCAAGCCTGTAGCACCAGGGCCACTAAGGGGACGAGCCCATAGAGGAGGATCGGATACCGGTGAATCTCAAGATCGCGGCGGGAGTCCGCTGCCAGCACCGCCATGGCTAGGGGTTCCTCCGGGGATTGGCGTCGGAATCGGGTTTGGCCGGGTTGCTGCCTTCTGCTTTTCCGGGTGCGCTCGCCTTCGCCTTCTTCGGCGCGGACTTTGCGGCGGGCGTTCCATCGACCAAGGGAACTGTCGTCGAGCCCGGTTCGGCTTGAGCCGCGGAGGTGTCGGCGCCGGGCACGGGGGCGCCACTGTTCGGATCGGTGTCGGGGGTGAAGCGATCGGGATGAATCGCCTGCGGCGGACGGACCACAGGATTCGGATTGGAGGCGTCGTTCAATGGCTGCTGATCCGGAGGTAGATTGGGAACGATCAAGCCCGGCAAGCGCTCTGCCATGATTTCCGATGCCTTTTGCGCCTTCTGCTGATCCACCTCGGCGCCCTTGAGCGCCTGGCTCTCGGCCATGTCCTGCGTCTGATCGGGTGGGAAGCGCGGCTCGACGGAGGTGATCACCAGGACCTCGTCCAGCCGATCGAGATGCGCTGCCGGTTTAACGATCACTTTGATGAAGCCGTCCTGATCCGGGTCTTTCACGACCTTGTCCACGGTGCCGACCGGAAGTCCGCGCGGGAAAATCTCGTCCCCGCCGGCAGTTAGCACTCGCTCACCGGGCTGGATGCGGCTGTCGAGGGTGAGGCCGACTATCTGCGGCTGCCCATCGGCATTGCCTCGGAGGATGCCGCGGCTCCGCGTGGTCTCGAGAATGACGCCGGCTCCGCTGGTCTGATCGTTGATTAGCAGAATCTGCGCCGAGCGCGGATAGACCTCGCGGACCTTACCCACGATGCCATCGGCGGTGATGACCGCCATATCGCGTTGGAGACCGGCGTTCTCGCCCTTGTCGATATAGAAGAGCCGCGACTGGTCGCTGCCGCTGGTTCCGATGATCTGGGCGGGCAGCGTCTTGTAGATGTATTTCTCCTGGAAGCCGAGCATGGCCTGCAGACGCTGTCCCTGTCGGGCATCTTCCAGCAGCGCGGCCTCTTCCAGACGCAGCCTGTCCACGGTCTGCTGCAAATCTTTGTTTTGTTCGTTGACGTGGCGCAGGTCGAAGTAGTTGGTCCAGACGTAGGTGGTGGTCGCCCAGATGCCGTGGAAGAGGCGCTCGGGCGGCGAGACAACCGCGTTCGCCCAGAGCCGAATCAGCCGCACGCCTCCGCTGTCGCGTGTGTCGAGGCTCATGTGTCCCGAATCGCCGCGATGCACCTGAGAAGCAAGCATGATGATTTGCGCGAGCAGGAATGCCAGCAGCACCAGGAGGTTTCGATAGCGTTCGAAGAGCGATTCCATGGACGGCCAGTGGTCAGGGTTCGGTGATCAGTGAGCAGTGATGGCGGCTGGGAAACGGTCTGACCACTGACAACTGATCACTGTCCACTGTTTAGTCGATCTTGATCTTGCGCAACAAGCGGAAGTCGGACAGCATCTTGCCGGTGCCGAGCACGACCGATGCCAGCGGATCGTCGGCCACGGAGACCGGCAGGCCGGTTTCCTCCCGAATGCGTTTGTCGAGGTTCTTGATCAGCGCGCCGCCGCCGGTGAGCACGATGCCGCGGTCCGAGATGTCGGCCGACAACTCAGGGGGTGTGCGTTCCAGAGCGACTCGGATGGCGTTCATAATGACGGCGATGCATTCGCCGAGAGACTCGCGGATCTCGCTGTCGTCGATGGAGATGGTTTTGGGAACGCCTTCAATCAGGTTGCGGCCCTTGATCTCCATGGTCAGCGGCTTGTCGAGCGGATAAGCCGAGCCGATTTCGATCTTGATCTGCTCCGCGGTGCGTTCGCCGATGAGCAAGTTGTACTTGCGCTTGAGGTAGTTGGTGATGGCCTCGTCCATCTGGTTGCCGGCCATCCGCACAGAACGGGAATAGACAATGCCCGATAACGAAATGACTGCGATATCTGTTGTGCCGCCGCCAATGTCGACGACCATGTTGCCCGAGGGCTCGGTAATGGGCAGCCCCGCGCCGATCGCGGCGACCATGGCTTGCTCGACCAGATAGACTTCGCTGGCCTTGGCGCGATAGGCCGAGTCTTCGACCGCGCGCTTTTCCACCTGTGTGATCTCAGAGGGCACGCCGATCACGATCCGCGGATGCACGAGCATCTTGCGGTTGTGGGCCTTCTGAATGAAGTAGTTCAACATTTTTTCGGTGACTTTGAAGTCGGCGATGACACCGTCTTTCATGGGCTTGATGGCCACGATGTTGCCCGGCGTCCGGCCCAGCATGTCCTTGGCTTCCTTACCCACGGCTTCCACTTCGCCGGTGTTCTTGTTGATGGCTACGATGGAGGGCTCGTTGACCACGATGCCCTTACCGGCGGCGAAAACGAGTGTGTTAGCCGTGCCGAGGTCGATGGCGAGGTCGCTCGAAAACATGCTGAAGAGGGAGCGAAAGCCATGCGTCCGCGAATTGCGCGATGGAAAGCCGTTCAAAGACATTGGAAAATGGGTCTACCTCAAGCAGTATTGTACGGCCATCTGGCAGCAGTGGAAGTCGAGGCGCACCGTTGGTAACGGGTACTTATTTCCTTTCAGCGCGGTGCGGAGAAAAGAAGGCGGTGAACGGTTGTCGGCGGTCGATGAAGAATGCGAGCGCGAAGGAGAGTTCTCCAGCCTTTAACCTGACCGCCCCGTGGGTGATCGCCCTGGAGGTAGGTGCATGGGATGAGCAAGTTCGACCGCTTCAAAGCCCGAGGATTCGCCATGATCTCAGAGTGGAGGTGCTTCCGCCTGGCAATGATAACCTCACTGGACCACTGCTAACCGAGAGACTCAGGAACTGAGAACTCACAGATGACCTATCCCACATATCACAATCTGATTGGCGGCGAGTGGATTCCAGCCGCAAGCGGCAAGACTCTTCTCAACTTGAACCCGGCCGACCACACCGATGTCGTCGGGGCTTTCCCGTCGTCGCATGTCGAGGATGTGAACGCCGCAGTCGCTGCGGCCAAGAAAGCGTACGCCTCCTGGCGGCTGGTTCCGGCGCCCAAGCGCGCCGAACTTCTTGTGCGATCCGGTCTCCTCTTGCGGGAACGCAAGGAACAGTATGCAAAGGACATGACCCGCGAGATGGGCAAAGTGCTGGCCGAGACCCGCGGCGACGTGCAGGAAGCCATCGACGAAGCCTTCTATGTGGCCGGCGAGGGGCGCCGTCTGTTTGGTGTGACCACGCCGTCGGAGTTGCAGAACAAGTTTGCGATGAGCGTACGCATGCCGGTGGGTGTGGTCGGGCTGATCACGCCGTGGAACTTTCCCATGGCGATTCCGAGCTGGAAGCTCTTTCCGGCATTGGTTGCGGGCAACACTTGTGTCATCAAGCCGGCCTCGGACACGCCGCTCTCGGTCTATAACCTCGTGCAGGCGCTGATCGATGCCGGCCTGCCTCCGGGCGTAGTCAATATTGTGTGCGGATCGGGGTCGCATGTCGGCACGCCGCTGATCGAGCACCGCGACGTGCGGGCGATCAGCTTTACGGGTTCGAGCGGTGTGGGCTCGCACGTGGGCCAGCGCGCAGCGGCCACCTTCAAGCCGGTCTCGCTGGAGATGGGCGGCAAGAATGCGCAGATCGTGCTGGACGACGCCAACCTCGAACTCGCGCTCGATGGCGCGCTCTGGGGCGCGTTCGGGACGACGGGCCAACGCTGCACGGCAACCAGCCGCATTCTGCTGCAGAAGGGGATTGCCGGCAAGTTCACCGCGGAGTTTGTGGCGCGCACCAAGGCGCTGAAGATCGGCAACGGGCTGGACGAGTCGGTGCAGGTGGGGCCGCAAGTGAATGAGGCGCAGATCGAGACCTCGGCGGAGTATGTCGGCATTGCGGTGAAGGAAGGCGCGAAGCTGCTTGCGGGCGGCCACGCTCTGACCGAAGGCGCCTACGCCCACGGAACGTTCTTTGAGCCGACGATCGTGTCTGGCGTGACCCCAAACATGCGTATTGCCAAGGAAGAAGTCTTCGGGCCTGTGGTGAGCCTGATCGAGTTCGACACCTTCGAGCAAGCAATCGAGATCGCTAACTCCATCGACTACGGTCTTTCGACGGCACTTTATACGAAGGACGTGAACCGGGCCTTCACCGCGATGCGCGATCTCGAAGCGGGCATCACCTATATCAATGCGCCGACCATCGGGGCCGAGGTGCATCTGCCGTTTGGCGGCGTGAAACAGACCGGCAACGGCCATCGCGAGGGGCTGGGTGCAATCGATTTCTTCACGACGTGGAAGGCGGTCTACGTGGACTACTCCGACCGGCTGCAGAGGGCGCAGATCGATAACGCGGAGTGAGTATCCATCTATCAACAGTCTCCTATTGTCTCTTGCTCAAGGATGCCTGTGGTCGAACTGGTTCCGAGTCCGCCTCGCTGGAAAGAAACCTCAATAACTCATCTCTTGCTTTTGCTATCCGCGGACGCGCGTCAACCACAAGGCGAGCAAGCGCGTGGCAGCCGGTAGCCCAGCCCTCGCTGTTTATTTCGTGATGCCCCTTCGCCTCGATTGCGACATTTGCAGACCCCATAGCACGGTAAGCGTGAAGGAGTGATTCACGGATCTCATCACGAAGGATCGAGATCGATCCCTCGTGGATCGCGCGTAGGAATTCATGCTCATGGAACTTGCAAAGATGCTCATGAAATACGCCATCCTGCGGACCGTGTCCTATGCTTGCTACTGACGCGTTGAAATCGAGCTCGTCGATCAAGGCCTGCAAAGGGCCCACATCGGCATTGCGGATTGCGCTTACCAGCGTTTCCGGGTGCTCCCTGCACACTTCGAGCCATTGCTCTTTGTGGAAGCGAAGCTCTTCCGGGAGAAATTTGCGCCCGCGCGGATGTTTGTCGTTGTAGCAATGAATCTCGGCGTGGCATTCGAGGCATACGGGAATCAAGTTATCGATCTCGTCGTCGCCGCCCCGTTCCCTTGGAACAATGTGGTCGGTCTCCATCTTGACGCCGCAGAACCGATGGCAAATGCAGCAGCGCCGGTGACACTGAGAGAGGAGTGCAGAGACTTCGTTTCTTGAGCAGGCCATTTGGTCGACCTTTCATTCCCTTATGTGCTCATTATTTCACCGAGCCTAAGTGAGGAACCGGCCCCTGATGCGGTGGTGGTGAACTCCGCGCTACAATCTCCCCATGGACCGCACCGCCGCCGAAATCCTCGAGCAAGCGCGCAAACTTCCCCCAGGCGAGATCAACTGGCTGATTGGGGAACTGCTGCAAGAAGGCGACGGTTCCAGTGAGCCGGAGATCGAAGCCTCCTGGAAGGCCGAGGTCGAGCGCCGCGTCGCCGATGCCGACACCGGAAATGGGACGACTTATTCCTGGGAAGAAGTGAAAGCACCGTTGCACGCACGGCTAGGGAAGTGAAACAGAAGACCCTCCGGATCCGGTTCGAGGCTCGGGAAGAGATCGGCTCTGCGTTCGATTGGTATTTCGAGCGCAACCCGAAAGCCGCCGATGCCTTTCTTGCCGAGGTCGATGCTTCGCTGGCGCAAATTGTCTCCAATCCGCAGCTCTATCCTCCTTATACGAAGGACACCCGCAGACGCATCCTGGAGAGATTCCCCTATTCCGTGATCTTTCAAGAGAAAGCAGACATCATTCTGGTGATCGCTATGGCACACGCCAAACGCCGGTTTGGCTATTGGCGCGGGCGAATCTGAGTCGTGTGTAGAGTGGCGTGGCCTTAGTTGCTCATTCTTCCCAGAATCTCGCCGTTTCCGGTGCGCAAAGCGCAGTTCGCGTGCTGGTCGCACTTGAAGTGGATGTGCGAGTAATTGGCAGCCCACGTTGCGGCGATCACCTGGTCGGTCTTCACCGGAATGAAAAAACTCCGTCCGGAGTCGTCGCTCAGGATGGCGCGCGCCGGCTCATACATGCTGACCTCGTCGTCGCCTTCGAAATAGAACATCGAGACCGGTGCTTTGACCGCGGGCTTGCGCCTTCCCCTGATTCCAGCAGATGATGCCGTCGTCTGGGGTGCTCCAGTTCTAACTCCGGTCGCAGGCGTTATCGCTGGCTTTCTTCCAAGCAGGACATCCTGCTCGGCAATCGTTGGGAAGTTAGTCGACAGATCCCAGTAGTCGAATTTCTTATATTGATCGGGCGAACAAGGCAAGTTTCCCTGCGCCCACAACGCTTCCACCGAGCCGTCGTCGCCCTGAATGTTCTGAAAGACGTCTGTACCGGCCGGTGCCGCCGGCTGCGAGCCGCTGTGCAGCAGAATCTGCTTGCCACATAGCGCGAACCCGGCTGCGTCCAGCAAACGGATGTTGATGGAGATGGGCTTGGAGATATTTGCGGCGACGGCGGAGAATCCAGCGGCGTCCCGCGGGTCGAGCGGCTCCATCTTCAACATGTATTGCGTCTTGCCCTGCTGCCACCGCGTGACCAGATGGCCGCGCAGACCCGAAGCCTGCGCGATGCCGGCTCCCATATCGTCAGAGTCGGAAGAAGGCGAAGAGGTTCTAGGACTCAAGAACTGCTTCTGGGTCAACGTGATGACAACGACGCCCGCGATGGCCACCAGCCCTAAGAGCAGAACGAGCATCCCGGAGGCCCGTTTCGACGGTTTCTTCTGTTCGACTAAGCCCTCGTCTACTGGAAAGTTATAGGGATCCTGCGGTGCATGGAAAAGTTCCTGGTTGCCTATCGGCTCGACTATGGCGCTCGAAGATCCTTGAACAGGTTCGCTCATCCCGTGGCCTCATCCAATTCCTGGCCAACCCGCCAGCTCGTTATTCCCGGCGCTCTGTGCTCGGGAACGCCATCTTTCCATTGGACGCTTCGATGCCGCCGGAGAGACTTTCGTCCCTCAGGCTCCCCCAGAGCAGGCCGCTCAGATCCAGGAAGGTTGATGCTCAAGGCTAACCCTGTCTGCATGGGTGTACAAGTTATTCAGGTAACGTGTCTTCTGATTTGCGATCTTTCGGGGCCGCACTCTGATTTGGTGCAGCATCTGCCCTTGCCGGCGCGGCACCTGCGGGTTCGGCCGGAAGCGCGGGATGTTCGAACGCATAGAGCTCGTTGAACAGGTACTTATAGGTGGCGTGCGACTGCCCGCGAAACTGCGGTTTGAAGCCGAACAGCACGATGCGCCCCTTGCCGTAGGCGAGTTCGACGGCGGCAGCCTTCCCCTCGATCGCCTCCGGATGCAGCAGCAGTCCGCTCTCGAGCGGGTTTGTTTCCTTCGAGTATCGGGCGAGCACTGCGCCGTGGAACCCCGGTTTTGGCTCGAACGCCGGACCGTTCTGAAACATCACCACCGGTGAAGACGCTAGACCCAAGTTGTCCGGCAGATCGGCATGCTCGGTGTTCACCCGGAGGAGCGCTCCCGAGCAGAAGAACTTGTCGCTCTTTGCGCCTTCGAGTACGTTTTGCACGGGCAAAGACATGAGCGGAATCAGGCTGGCTGCGGTCCGGTTTAGGGCGATCAGAATCCCGCCCTCGCGGGTAAACTCTCGCAGGTTCTCGAGGCCATCGTCCCCAATGCCGCCGGCATACTCACCCGGAACAACGCCGACGCCGAAGCCGTCGGTCAGCTGATGCGCCGACATGTCGGGCAGGACGATCACGTCGTAGCGGCTGCGCAGGTCGGCCGCGCGCATATCTGCGTTGTAGATGCTCTTCGGCTCAAAGCCGTAGTTCTCGAGAACCCAACGCGTCCAGCCTTCATCGATTGAAGGCATCCAGGGACGATAGACTCCCACACGCGCCCTCTTGATGGGCAGGGTGTGAGCGGGTACTGCGACGGCGGCTGCAGAGACGGCATACTTCTTGGTCAGGTCTGCAATTGAAGTGCGGCTAGTCCCACTGATCAGAAATGCGCCGGACTCACTGCCCTCGGCAGTCTTCACAGGGTCCTGGGCGAGCGAAACGGTGGCGCCGGCCTGCAACGCAGCATTGACCAGCTGAAAGGATGCATTGGCTTTGTGGCTCACGGCGAAGACCGTGCCTGTGCCATCCACAGAGGCTTCGGGTGTCTCGGCCTTGTCGATCTTCGCCATCAACGCACGTTGATCCGCGCCGAGCGGGTCGGTGACGGCGTCGACGTTCACGCCCATCTGCAGCGGCAGCGTCCAGCCCGTGACGTCGTAGGGAAGGTCGATGGCTTTCGCGGTTCCGTTTTCGAGCGCGTCGGGATAGCGCTGCCGTTCAAACAATTCCTTGGCCAGCGCAGAGAAAGGCTGATCCATCGGGATGACCCATGAGCCGGCCGGATAGCCGATGCCGTTGGCCTTAAAGCCGGACTTGGTCGCGTAGACATCGAGGCCGTTGTCGATCATCTTCTGTGCGAGCAGTGCTGCCTCAGGTGTATCGGTCTGCTTGGAGGGGATGACGTACGCGAAGGGCGGTTCCTTGCTGAAGTGCTGCATGTTGTCGCGCGCGGCCTGATAACGGTTGTAGAGCAGGGTCTCGCGATTCTTGGCGGCAATGTCGAGCACCGACATCGACCCACCCACCATGTAGTCGACGGCATCCTTCAAACGCCACCATCCACCTTCCCATGGCGTCGAATACATGCTCAGGGCGCGCAGATCCTGGAAGTCCTTGGGAAAGTCGCGCACCGTGTAGAAGTGCGGCGTGGCGTAGTCGTAGAGCGCCGTCTCGGTGAAGAATGAGATCTCGTTGCGGAAGACGTGCGCCCAGTCGGTGAATCCCGCATACCAGTTGTCGAAGCGCGATTCTGAGATGGCGCCGGGCATGTTGTGCGCGTTCAGGTAGGCCGTCATGTTCGCGCCAATCAGATTCAGCCAGCTGCGCACCAGAGGGCTGATGTTGCTGGAAATCGGATCGGAAAACGGCGGAATCCAGATCCGCGCGGGGAACGGCGCCGTCTGGTGCTGGCAATAGAAGATCTCGGGGCTGTATTCGAGCTGGGTTTTGACGACGACCTGCTCTTCTTTCATGTTCATCATGTAGCCGTCGCGATTGTTGTCGTGGCCCACGTACTCCTGATAGAGCCAGGGCATCGGGGCGACCTCATATTTGGTGCCCAGATTCTTTCGGTACCAGTGCACGACCATGTCCTGCCCGTCGGGATTCAAGGTTGGCCAGAGAACGAGGATCACGTTGTCCAGGATGGCGTCGATCTGAGGGTCATTCTGCGCCGAGAGCAGCTTGTAGGCCAGCACCATGGTGTGCTGCGGCCCAGCCACCTCATCGGCATGCAATCCGCCGTCGATGTGAACGATGACCTTTGAGGTACGCGCGAGCTGAAGTGCTTGCTCGTCCGTCAGATCGGTCGCGTGCGCAAGGCGTCCGGAAATCTGCTTATAGTCGTCTAGCTTGGCGATGTTTGCGGGGGATGAAATCACAGCGAGTTCGATATCTTTACCCTCGGTCGACTTCCCCACCGTGAACATCTTCATGCGATCGGGCGCGGCCGCTGCGAGCGCGTGGAAGTAGCGAATCGTGTCTTCGTAATCCGCGAGATAGAAGTCGTCGCCGGGATTGTGACCGAGCACGGAGATCGGCGTGGGAACTTCGGCGTGCAGCCGTGTGACGGAAAGCGAAGTGAAACCTCCGAATGCGGCGAGAAGGAATCCAAGGCGAAGACTCAAGCGGAGAGAGGACATCGACGCTCCTTTAGGGCAAGCAAAAATGGGATCGAACGGGAGAGACTTCGGCGTCGGAGACGCCAGCGCTGCATGCGTGTTTCCAAGGTTAGCGCATTGGATTGAGATTGCAGAGATGGATTCGCGCCTTCGCACGATTCGCTGGCACTCAATCCACGCCTGATCCCGTGTTTTGGTGCGGAATCCGCAGCCGAATGGGAGATCGGCTTCCTCTACGCTTTTGTTGTCTCCAGCACATCGCGCAGCGCGAAGCTCGTCTCAATGCGCGTCACCCCCGGCAGGCGGGAAAGCTCGTTCTGGTGCAGACGGCCGTAGTCGTCGATGCCGGCGACGCGCGCGACCAACATATAGTCATACTGGCCGGCCATCAGATGGCAGCTCACCACTCCTCTGCAGCGCCGCACGGCGGTTTCAAACGCGCTCAGGACCGTGGCCGACTGGCGCTCCAGTGTGACCCGGATGTAGACGGTCATGCGCTTGCCGAGCAGCCGGTCATCCACCAGCGCGCGGTAACCACGAATGGCTCCGGAGCCTTCAAGCGCCAGAATGCGCCGCGAGGCGGCAGAAGCCGAGAGCCCCACTGCCTCACCGACATCGAAGTTCGTCGCTCGGCCGTGGCTCTCCAGATAGCGCAGAATAGACGTGTCGAGGTCGTCTAGCGGCCCTTCCGAACTCGCTTCGGGTGTTTTGTGCGTATCTTCCGGATTCTTCTCACGTTTTGTGCCCATACAGCACTTGTATCACGAAGTTTGCACACATTGACCGTGAGATTGATCTTAGGATGACTGCTGTTGGGAGTTCTGTGCAATAGCGCTCCGGAACCCAGCCCTCCCCTAACAAAAAGCACCGGCGCGCAGGCCGCTTCCGCAACGAGCCCTCCCCCAAGGGCGTCATAGATAGAGGAGCTGGCGAGATGATCATCGGCGTTCCCAGGGAAATCAAGGACAACGAAGCGCGGGTAGGCGTGACTCCTGCCGGAGTGAAGGCGCTCAGCGAAGCAGGCCACAAGGTTCTTGTGGAGACGCAAGCGGGCGCGCTCTCAGGCTTCGATGACGCGGAGTACCAGAACGCGGGCGGCGAGATTGTCGGCGATGCCGGCTATGTCTGGGGCAAGTCCGAGATGGTCGTCAAGGTCAAGGAGCCCATCGAGAAGGAGTATGTCTACTTCCGCGAAGGCTTAGTGCTTTTCACCTATCTGCATCTTGCTCCGTTGCCCGAACTGACCGACAAGCTTCTGCAATCCAAAGTCATTGGCATTGCCTACGAGACGGTGCGCGATCGCCAGGGAACCCTGCCGCTGCTGACGCCGATGAGCGAAGTCGCCGGACGCATGAGCGTGCAGGTGGGCGCGAGTTATCTCGAAAAGGAAAAAGGCGGCCGCGGTATTTTGCTCGGTGGTGTACCAGGTGTGCCACCGGCTCACGTCACGATCCTCGGTGGCGGCATCGTCGGCACCAATGCAGCCAAGATCGCGCTGGGATTCGGAGCCAAGGTCACCTTGATCGACGTGAATCTGAATCGGCTCCGCGAACTGGACGATTTGTATGGCGGGCGCCTCTACACGCTGGCATCGAACAGCTACAACATTGGCCATGCCACGCGCGAAGCCGATCTGGTGATTGGCGGAGTGCTCATTCCTGGCGCCACCGCTCCCAAGCTGGTCACACGTGCCATGGTCGCGCAGATGAAGAAGGGAGCTGTCATCGTCGATGTCGCCATCGATCAGGGCGGATGCGTCGAAACGGCGCGGCCCACGTCGCATTCGAATCCTAGTTTCGTTGTCGACGGCGTGGTTCACTACTGCGTCACGAACATGCCGGGCGCGGTGCCGCATACTTCCACATTGGCGCTGACCAATTCGACCTTTCCTTATGTACTGCGCATTGCGAATCTAGGCGTTCATGAGGCGCTCAGGAAAGATGCCGGGCTGGCCGATGGGCTCAACACATGGCGCGGCACGCTCACCTACCGTGGCGTCGCTGAGAGTCAACACAAGCCATGGACTGCGGCGGCGAGCGTGATCGCCTAGTCCGCACGGCCTTGTTTCAAATGGCGGGCCGATTCGTGCACGCCTGCAAAGCGATTCCAGAGTTGCGGGCACCCTTGAGCGCGCCTGTGGCGGGTCGACGGCTCCCTCGTGGTCGCGTCGACTGAGGCCGTACAGTTTCGATGTAGGGCAAACTCGGGAATCGCTATAATCGCCGCATGTCCTTCCTGGGCGACCCGCGACGGCGAACCGTGGTCTTTCTCGGTCTCGGTGTCCTTCTGTTCTTCGCCCTGCTTGGTGCGCTCCAGGCGTTCTATGCCCCGAATATCCATTTTCTAAATCCCGAGACGGCGGGCGAGACGCTGGCGTTTACTGCGCTCAACGTCGTCGTCTTTCTCTTGCTGCTCCTCTTGCTCCTGCTCCTGCTCAGGAACATCCTGAAGCTCTACGCGGACCAGACGAGCAGCGCGCTGGGTGCGCGCCTCCGCACGCGGATGGTCCTGGGCGCCGTGCTCATCGCGCTCGCCCCCGCAGCGTTCATGTTCCTGTTCAGCTTTGAGCTCATGAACCGATCGATCGACCGCTGGTTCTCACCGAACACTTCAGAGTTGCACGAAGATTCCACGCGGGTGGTGCTGGAGCTGGCGCAATACGTCACCAGCAACGCGCGCGGCGAGGCCGAGTCGATTGCAGCCAGCGGAGCAGCCGAGAGCGACTCGGCTGCAATGCAGAATGTGCTCGGATCGCATCGCATCACGCTACAGGGTGGTTTTGCCCTGGTCTACGGCAAAGACAAACAGGTGATTGCCAGTTACCAGGCGCCGCCCGATTCAAGCAGCGCGAGTCTGATTCCCTGGCTTCCGGAGCAATCCGACGCTGGCGAGAGCGAACCAGCGGTGCAACTCCACGGACCGCTTTTCACGAATCTCCTCGCCGCGGCCCAGCGCAACGACGAGCCTATCATCCGCATCGGCGGTGAGGACTACGCGCTGGGCATGTCGGTGACCGCCTCGGGCAAGATTGTGGTGGCTGCGTTGCCCATGCCGCGCGGGCTGAGCCAGACCACTTCGCGCATTCGCGAGGGTGCAGCGGCCTACTGGCATCTGTTCCGTTCGCGTCATGACATTCGGTCGACGTTCTTTCTGTTGCTACTGCTCATTACTGTGGTGATCTTCTTCTCCAGCGTGTGGCTGGCGCTGTTTCTCTCCAAGCAGATCACGCGGCCGGTCGAAGCCCTCGCCGATGCAATGGACAAGATCGCAGCCGGCAAGTATGACCACCGCGTGCAATTGGTCACGACTGGAGAGATGGCGGAGTTAGTGCGTTCGTTCAATCACATGGCGGCGGATCTCGATGCCAGCCGGCAATTGGCCGAGACCTCGTCGGCGCAGGTGATTGCCGCCAACATGGCTATCGAAGAGCGACGCCGGGAACTGGAAACGATTGTCGAGACGATTCCCAGCGGCGTCGTCACTCTGGACGGCGCCGGCGTTGTCTTGCAGGCGAACCGGGCGTTTGCGGTACTGATGGGGCAGTCGGAAGATCCGGAGTTGCGGGGAAAGAAGTTGGAGGCGCTCTTGCCCTCTGAATGCGTGGAAGAGTTTGCCGCCTTGATACGGCGCGGCCAGCGGATGGGAGCAGCATCGACCGAGCTCGACTTTCATGCCCGGAGCCGTGCCATGCATCTGGCGGTCACCAGCGCGCGCCTCGATCTCGGGCGCGGAAAAACCGGCAACGTGCTGGTCATTGAAGACACAACCGAGCTTCTGCGTGCACAACGCCAGTTGGCATGGAAAGAAGTCGCGCAGCGCGTAGCGCATGAGATCAAGAATCCGCTCACGCCAATTGCCCTGTCCGCGGAACGGATCGGGCGGCACCTGGATCGCAGCCAGCCCGATTCTCCGAGCGTGATTCGCAAATGCAGCGAAGTCATCCTGGGATGTGTTGCGACGCTGCGTTCGCTCGTCGACCAGTTTTCGGCTCTCGCCCAGTTTCCTTCTCCTCAGCCGCGGCCCTGCGATATGAATCGCGTTGTGGATGAGGCCCTGGCGCTGTTCGCCGATCGTCTGGATGGCATCACAGTTCGACGCGAACTCGAAGAGGGACTGCCGATGGTTCTGGCGGATCACGATGCGATTCGGCGTGCACTGGCAAACCTGATCGACAACGCTGCGGAGGCGATGCAGGGCAGTTTGCTGCGCGTTCTGGATGTCAGCAGTGGACTGAGTGAGGACGGCTCCGCGGTTGAAATTGCGGTCTCGGATACAGGACACGGGCTCAACGACGAGATTCGCGAGCGGCTGTTTTTGCCCTTCTACTCCACCAAGAATCGCGGAACGGGACTGGGCCTTTCGATCGCCGCCAAGATCGTGCAGGAGCACGGAGGCTCGATTCGAGCCGAGAGCAATACGCCCAAGGGTGCGCGCTTTCTGGTGCGGCTGCCCCTGATGGAGACCGCGCAAGCGCACTCCAATGAAACACCAGCCGCCGAGTCTCTGACGAAAGCACATTCATGAACCACATTCTGGTGGTCGACGACGAAGCCGAGATTCGGACGTCGCTCGAAGAGATTCTGCGCGAAGAGGGCTACGCTGTGGCGACCGCGGCAACCGCGGCCGAGGCGCTGATCCTTGTCCAGGACGCGCCCTATGAAGTCGTGCTGCTCGACATCTGGCTGCCGGATCGCGATGGCCTGGAAGTGCTCTCCGAGATTCACGGGATCGACGCCCAGGCGCGGCCGGAAGTGGTCATCATCTCCGGGCACGGCACGATCGAGACCGCGGTGAAGGCGACCAAGCTGGGCGCATTCGATTTTCTGGAGAAGCCACTCTCCCTCGATCGAACCCTTATCGTGCTCAAGAACGCCGTCGATGCGCGGCGGCTCCGCAACGAAAACCTCGAGTTTCGGCGGCAATTCGGTGTGGGGTCGGGGCTCACGGGCGACAGCGTACCCCTCAAGGCGCTGCGTCAGCAGATTCGCCTGATGGCGCCGACGAATGGCCGCGTCCTGATCTACGGTGAATCGGGCACGGGAAAAGAACTGATCGCACGCGCGATCCACGCCGAGAGCCTGCGCCGCGACAACGTTTTCGTGGAGTTGAATTGCGCCGCGATCCCCGAAGACCACATCGAGGCAGAACTCTTCGGCTACCGCCATGGCGCCCAACCCGGAGGGCCGTCGGAACAGCGGGGCACGCTGGAGCGCGCCGACGGCGGGTCTCTCTTTCTCGACGAGGTCGGCGACATGAGCCTGAAGACGCAGGCCAAAGTGCTGAGCGCTCTCGACGACCAGGTCTTCACGCCCGTGGGAGGAGCCCAGCCGATCCGGATCGATGCACGCGTGATCGCTTCGACGAATAAAGATCTGGAAGAAGAGATCGCCAAGGGAAACTTCCGTGAAGATCTGTTCTACCGCCTGAATGTGGTGCCGTTTTTTGTCCCGCCGTTGCGCGAGCGCAAGCAGGACATCCCCCCGTTGGCGCGGGAGTTTCTCGCCGAATTCGGACGCCAATACGGCCGTCCGCGCATGGAGATCGGCGAAGAGGCCCTGGAGACACTGGCCAAGTACCATTGGCCGGGGAACGTGCGCGAGTTGAAGAACGTGATCGAGCGGGTCATGATCCTGAATCCCAAGGCGCTGCGCATTGAGCGCAAGCATCTGCCGCCGCTGACGCACAAATCGGCGTCGCAGACGGCGGGAGAGTTTTCGACGCTGCAGCAGGCGCGCGATGCCTACGAACGCGAGTACATTCTCAAGAAGATCGAAGAGGCACGCAACAATATGAGCCGCGCCGCGGAGATGCTCGGCCTGGAGCGCAGCCACCTCTACCGCAAGATGAAGGCGCTGGGGATCGGCGTACGGGAGTAGCCGAATAGGCCCGGCACCCTGTCCGAGAGCGAACACATCGTCTCGAAAGCGGGCATGGGCGGAATGCGGCCGACATCGCAAGATGGCCGGAAACCGCAGGAAAGACAAGGAATAGCCAGCTTCTGCCGTGCCTTAGGATTGGGCACCGAATTGCTCTGAATAGAAGGAACTAGGTTTCTGTTCGGAGGTGGCCATGGCGTACTTTGAGCGGATGCGGGATGCGATTGCGGAGCCGTTCAGCCCCGAGATCATTCGGCAGCGGACGGCGGCGGGCTGGCAGATGGTTTCGATCGAGTGGCGGCGCGAGCTGCCCGACACGGAAGCGCCTCCCGACGGCGCGTTCAACGAAGACATCCCCTTTGGGCTGCGCATCTCCGACGACTGCAAACGGCTTGAGGTCGATCCCCACGAGAACCAGGTCCTGCTCCTCATGATGGACCTGCTGGCGCAGGATTTCTCCTATTCCAGCATCGTGAGCGACCTGAACGAAAAGGGATTTCGGACGCGGGACGGAAAGCCGTGGTCGCGGGTGGCGGTCTTCAACATGATGCCGCGGCTGATCGAAGTAGGCCCCAGGATTTTTTCAAGCGCCGAGTGGGAGAAGCGGCGGGTGAAGATCGCCCGGCGCGAAGCGCCGTAAAACCTGCAACTGAGGACTGGACGGGTTCTATGCTGCCACGTCAACGATAAGTGGCTTCACTTTGGCACGTCTCTTCTTCGAAGCGACCCACAGGTCTCGTTGCGCCTGGAGTCTCAACCAAAAATCGGCGTCGGTATTGAATGCTTCTGAGAGGCGTAATGCCATATCCGCCGAAATCCCAGCCTTTCCGTTCAAAATCCGCGACAGTGCGGGGCGGGTAACGCCAAGATGCCTGGCAACCTCGGTCACCGATCGGCCCTGGATATAGTACGAAAGAAGCCGGCCTGGATGGGACGGGTTATACATACGCATAGCGCCATGCTCCATTCTTAATGGTAGTCCCGATAGTCAACGAGAATTGCGTCCTCTCCGTCAAAAGCAAAAGTGAGTCTCCAGTTACCACTCACGCTCACGGCCCAATGTCCCGCCAGATCACCTTTCAGGGAGTGCAACTGCCACCCCGGAAAATTCATTAGCTCCGGCTTGGTCGCGGCGTTCAAGGCAGTCAGTTGATCCGCGAGTTTCGCAGAATGCGCAGGCTGAATCCCCGCCTTCGAACCTGTGAGGAATGTCTGCCAGCGCCGTAGGCTACTGCTTCTGAATCGGCCCGATAGACCCAGGGTTATCCCCCAGCCGCGGATCGACTCGAAAATCCCAGACCGACTGATTGATATCGGACGCGGAGAGGATTTCAACCAGCGCGTATTCACCGATAGCGAGCGGCTTCTCCGGCGTGAGCTTGAGCCAGTGCTTGCCCGGCAGCACCTCGGCCTTGGCTGCGATCACATCTTCGCTCTGGGTGACGGTCCCCGTAGGACTAACATGAATCGCCCCCACGATGCGGACCGCCCGCCGTTCGTCGACTTGAACAATCGCAAATCCCGATGCCGGCGAATGTGCTCCATGCTTGCGATTGGCGGCATCCTTCGCGCCGCCGGTCTGCACCGTGAAGGCGTGTGTCTTCAACGGCGGTGCGTCACCGGTGTCGAGGGAGAGATAGATCTCCGGATCGTTGACGTGGAGATGTACCTTGGCGTGTGCGCCGTCCAACTCAATACTTTCTCTCTGGCCTGCGAGCGGGTTGAAGACGCTGAGTCCATGCTTATTCTTTTGGTTCAGGCTCAGGTCGGTGGGCGCCAGTTCCACGATTTCGGGCGTGCCCTGATAGGTGTCGAGCACAAACACACCATCCTCGTCGGGCAACTCGAGGCCTTTCGCGACCTCCGGCATACGGGCCCGCTGGTCCGCTCGCTCGTCGGCGTCTTCCTTGTCGAGTTCCTCTGCCTCCTTCATTGAAGGCGACGGCTCTTCCTGCGCGGTGGCGTGATCGCGTTCCCACTTGCGAGTGGCTTCCCAGTCCACCAGGTCGGCCGGCATCTCTTCCCATTCGCCGCGGTCCTGCGACAAGTAGCGAACCCGGTCGCCGACGATCTCGTACTGGCGCACAGCCTGAAAGCTGCCGTCTTTCAGGATCAGCCGGTGATTGGAGGCCATCCCCGGAATGCCGGCGGGCATCGGAAGCGGCTTGCGATCGTCCGGAGTCTGCGCACAGACCGGAGCAACCAGAAGGGCGGCCAGGGCCAGCCCGAACAAGCCACGTAAATCAAGAAGATGCGCCATGGTCCCTCAGTTTAGACGAAGTTCCTGGACGAGCGTCTTGCGAGAAAGGCAGCACTGTCGTCACAGCTTGCGATGACTTCCACGGAGCTCGGTGCATCTAAATCTGTGTATTCTGTAAGCAAAGGGATACGTGTCGGCTCTCTTCCAATCACGCACAGCGGCTAGCAGCCGAAGGCCCAGCGCCTTTGCGGTTATCGCGGCCGTGTGCGTGATTCTGCTGGCTCTGCTGGCGATAGCGCAGGTTGCGCACACCCATCAGGGGGTGACCGACGCCGATCATTGCCCCCTCTGCATCGTGATGCACACCGCGGCGCCGGTTGTGGCGACGGCGGCCTTGATTGCACTCGTGCAGGTGGCGATGGCCGCACCCGTGCCCGAAGTTCGAGCAGTCAGCAGGAACTGGCACCCACAACTCTTTACGCGCCCGCCTCCCATGGGCCTTTAGGGCATCCCTCCGTTTATCAGCAGACCCCCTTCGCACGCACACCGCCATGACTCAGTTGACGCGGTGAGGGAGCAGTACCCAAAAACAAAAACGGAGAGATGTCCCGGATCGCATCGATGATGCCGCGGCGGATACGCCGGGCTTTCCCTATTCATCACAGCCATCCCTGGGAGACACACATATGCCGTTCAAACACGGTCAGCTTTTGAGCACAACGTCTGTAGTCATCGCACTCCTTTTTGGAGCGCTTGCCGCCTCGGCGCAAAGCGGGAACGCCGGTTCAGTCCATGGAACCGTCACCGATCCCAGTGGCGCCGTAATTCCCGGCGCTTCCATTCACTTAAGCAATTCCGTGAGCGGGCTGGATCGGACCACGACAAGCGATGCCACCGGCCAGTTCACGATCTCGAATGTACCGTTTAACCCCTACCGGATCGATGTTTCGGCCCACGCCTTTGCCCCTCTGAGTCGAGACGTTGAGATTAACTCAGCAGTGGGCCTGAACTTGAAACTGGTCCTGCCGATTGCCGGAACCAGCCAGACAATTACAGTAGAGTCGTCCGGAGATCTTGTCGAGGACGATCCGACCTTTCACACCGACGTGGACCGCGACCTCTTTATCAAAGTGCCGCTGGAGAGCCAGTCGTCGTCGCTCAGCTCGCTGGTCACGCTCTCCACTCCCGGTGTGGCGGCCGACTCCAACGGCCTGTTCCATGGTCTGGGCGACCACGCGTCGAACTCGTTTTCCATCGATGGGCAGTCGATTACCGATCAGCAGAGCAAGGTCTTCTCGAACCAGTTGCCCTCAGAGGCCGTTCAATCCCTGGAGGTCATCAGCGGCGCGCCGCCGGCCGAATTCGGCGGAAAAACGAGCCTGGTGATCGTGGCAACCACGCGTTCCGGACAGGGAATCACCAAGCCCACCGGCAACATCTCCAGTTCTTATGGCACTTTCGGTTCAGCCTCGGCCGGCCTCGATCTGTCGTACGGCGGCAAGAATTGGGGCAACTTTGTCGAGGCCGATGGACTGAACACCGGGCGCTTTCTCGATCCGCCCGAGTTTACGGTGTTTCACGACAAGGGCAACGAAGAGAATCTCTTCGACCGTGTCGATTACGCCTTCAACCAATCCAACTCGGTGCACATTGACTTCAACTACAGCCGGTCGTGGTTTCAAACGCCGAACACCTTTGACAATTTGAATGTTCAGAACATTGTCGGCGCAGGCTCTAGTGCCAACCCTGTCTTCGGCAATGTCGGCGATGCCGACCAGCGCTCGAAGATTGGCACCTTCAACATTTCGCCGACCTATACGCGCGTGATCAGCACCAACTCCGTTCTGAATCTTGGCGGCTTTGTCCGCAAGGATCTCTATAACTATTACCCTAGCGGCAACCCTCTCGCCGATCAGGGGCCAGCCAACCTGCAAACCTCCTCCATCTCGCAGGACCGCACGCTTACAAACGCCGCTGTCCACTCTGACTTCGACTATTCCAAAGGAATCCATACCATCAAGATCGGCGCTCAGTACGGTCAGACGTTCCTGCGCGAAAACGACGGCCTGGGCGTTGTGAATCCCACCTACAATGCCCCGTGCGTTGACGTCAACAGCAATCCTTTGCCGGGATATTCCGATCCCACGGCTTGCGACGGCGTGGTCTCGTTTCCGAATCCCGCCTACCTGCCTGTTCTCGCTCCGTTTGACTTGACGCGCGGCGGAGGCGACTATGCCTACTTTGGTCACACGGACGTTAAGGAACTTGCGCTCTATGTTGAGGACCAGATCAAGGCCGGCAACTGGCTGTTCAACTTGGGAATCCGTGGCGACATCTACAACGGTCTCACGACCGCGCAACAGGCGGAGCCTCGGCTGGGAGTTGGCTATCACATCCAGCCGTCGAGCACCGTTCTAAGCGTGTCGTATGCGCGTACCCTGGAAACTCCGTTCAACGAGAACCTCGTATTGTCCAGCAGTGGGTGCTCGAATGCAGTGTTGGCGCCGCTGCTTCTCTGCACGCCGGGCGTTTCGGGAACGCTTCAGCCCGGTTTCCGCAACGAGTTCCATGCCAGCCTGCAGCAAGCGCTCGGTAAACATGCCGTGGTGAGCGGCGAGTACATCTGGAAGTACACCCACAACGCCTTCGACTTTAGCGTGCTCGGCAACACGCCGATCACGTTCCCCATCGACTGGCATAACTCCAAGATTCCCGGTTATGCCATCCGCGCAGAGGTTCCCACGGTTCGCGGTTTCAGCGCTTACTTCGTTACCTCTTCAGTCGCAGCCCGATTCTTCCCGCCGCAATCCGCAGGTGCGGGCGCAACGGTTGGGCAGAGCGGATTTCCGTTCCGCATCGATCACGACGAAAAATTCAACGAGACAACCCACCTGCAGTACACGCTCTCGCATGCCAAGGTGTTGAACGGCCTGTGGGGCGGTTTCAACTGGCGCTACGACTCGGGGCTGGTTGCTGGCTCAGTTCCCTGCTATAACCCTGCCGGCGCGAACAGTCCTTGCGGAGGCATCACCCTTCCTGATGGCCAGCCAGGTGTAGACCTTAGCGGGCTGACCCCCGACGAAGAGTTTCAGGCGGGCATTACCTGCGACGGGGTGGCGGCTACTCCCTACTCCGGCTTTACCTCGTGCGATAACGCTGGGTACAAGTCGAACCTGGTGACGATTCCCGCGCCGAACACGGAGGACGACGATCATAATCCGCCTCGCATTGCGCCGCGTAACCTGTTCGACGCGTCGATCGGCAAGGACAACCTATTCCACGCCGAGCACTACAAGGTGAATCTCGACCTGACAGCAATCAACATCACCAACAAATACGCGCTGTATAACTTCCTGTCGACGTTCAGCGGCACGCACTATGTGACGCCACGGGCACTGACAGCGAAGGTCACCTTCAACTTCTGAGGACCGGCCGTCGAGGCGGCCGCTCCGCATGGCGCGCGCAGAGTGCTGGCGCGCGCCAATCCGTGTGCATATAGATTCACCCATTTCGCGGGAATGTCTGCAGACTGACCGTCCGAGCTAGATGCCGCACAATTGTTCCACGCATCCAGAATTGTTCCACGTGGAACATTTGTGCGAGTTGGCACAGGGGTTGACTGCGATTTGCCGATGATTGCGGTGTTTTTGTGCATCGAGTGCACAGGCGCCCTCCTCCAGGAAACTCGACGACTCACGATTCTGCGCTCATCGAAAACTGGCAGTACGGTTGTGTGAGGTCGGTCCGTTTGCTAGCTTGGCGTAGATGCCGTCGGACACTCCCGAACCCCTGAGCAGAACCATTGAGACGATTTACCGGTCCGAAGTGGGCAGGATTCTGGCCACGCTGGTGCGACTCCTTGGCGATCTCGATCTCGCCGAAGAAGCCATGCATGAGGCCTTTGCCGCCGCATTGGACACATGGCCAAAGACCGGCATACCGGACAAACCGCGCCCGTGGCTGATTTCAACCGCACGCTTCAAGGCCATCGATGGGATGCGCAGACGGGCACGATTCGATGCCGCACAAACGGACCTCACGCTCTATCTTGAGACGCGTATCAACGAAGCGCCCCAGGAGGATGAGGGGATCGAAGACGACCGCCTCCGCCTGATCTTCACGTGCTGCCATCCCGCTCTTCCGCCGGAAGGACAGGTTGCGCTCACCCTGCGCGAAGTCTGCGGCCTCACCACAGAAGAGATCGCCAGGGCATTTCTTGTACCGCCGGCGACACTGGCGCAGCGCATTGTTCGCGCCAAGGCGAAGATTCGAGAGACACCGATTCCCTACGAGGTGCCGACGCCGCAGGAGTTGCCGGAGCGGCTGGACGCGGTGCTTCAGGTCATCTATCTCGTCTTTAACGAGGGTTACTCGGCTGCAGCGGGAGCGGAGGTAACGCGGGCCGAGCTCACCGGCGAAGCAATTCGATTAGGCCGGTTGCTGACTGAACTCCAGCCGGAGCCGGAGGTGCCAGAGCCGGAAATTACGGGCCTGCTTGCCCTGATGTTGCTCCAGGAATCGCGCCGCGCCGCGAGAGCCTCTGCCACCGGAGAGCTGATTTTGCTGGAGAATCAAGACCGCTCGCTCTGGAACCGGGAGCAGATCGCAGAGGGAGTGGCCTTGGTAGCGAAAGCACTCAACTCCCGCCGCTTCGGCGCCTACACATTGCAGGCTGCGATCGCGGCCGTTCATGCGGAGGCGGAATCGACCGCTGCGACCGACTGGCGGCAGATTGTTGCGCTCTACAACCAATTGGTACGAATTCACCCGTCGCCCGTGGCACTTCTGAATCGCGCCGTGGCCATTGCGATGCGCGATGGTCCCGAGGCCGGTCTGAAGCACATCGACGCGGTGCTGGAACAGGGCGAATTGGCGAACTATTACCTGGCGCATGCAGCCCGCGCAGATATGTGCCGCAGGCTGGGTAGGACAGAAGAGGCTCGAGCTTCGTATGAGAAGGCGCTGGCGCTGACCCAACAGGAACCGGAGCGGCAATTCCTGCAGGAGCGGATTCGGGGGCTGGGATAGAGGATGTACGGCGGCGCTTCCATCCCCGGTCCCCAAAAGCGAGGGACCGGGGGCACCCTCAGCCGGGGCACCCTCGGCATTGTCTAGGCTTCTAGCCAGTTCCTTGGGCAAAGTCCGGCATCTGAAATAAAGATTCGGATAGCTGTCGATTCTCCGTCTCCCCAACGACTATAGGATGAACAGTCGAGAGGATCGCCGAGCGAGTGCGCAAGACCTCAGACTCTCATCGGCGCTGGTACATGCGAGGAGGCCAAGACAATCCATGAGAAACGTGATCTTTGCCATCAACATTACGTTGGACGGCTGCGTCGACCACACCAAACAAAGTGTCGATGAAGAAAAACTTGAATATTTCACGCACCTCACGCGAGGAGTTGACTTGCAAATCTTCGGGCGTAAAACCTACCAATTGATGGTTCCCTATTGGCCCGATGTCCTCAAAGGCCAGTCCGAGACAAAAGCGGATACCGAATTTTGCGCGGGCATTTGTCTCCACAAACAAAGTTGTCTTTTCGCGATCGTTAGACAGTATCGAAGACAGCAATACGCGCGTTGTTCGTGGGAGCCTTCAGGACGAAGTACTTAGGCTGAAACGAGAACAAGGCAAAGATATGTTGGTCGGTGGCGTCGATATTCCTTCACAACTCATGGAGCTTAATCTGATTGATGAATATCGATTTGTGGTTAGCCCAGTCGTTGCAGGAGAAGGAAGACGGTTGTTGGAGGGCGTTAGCCTGCCGCAGAGACTGCAACTAAAACTTGTCGAGACCAAGGTTTTTAAATCGGGAAGCGTTGCGCTTCGTTACTTGAAACAGTGACGGCAACATTTTGGCTGCTGGCCCACGCACCGATCCAGCAAAAATAGTTCGCCCCTGCTGTCGATTTTCCGTCTCCCCCACGACTATAGGACAAAAGAACGATGAGCCCTGAGTGAACGGAAAACGAGCCATCGAAAACAAGCCACAGGAACCAAGGAGAAAAAGTCATGCCACAATATCTGGTTTGTAACTACATCCCCGACAACTTCGACCCGTCCACCGTAACCGAAGCGATGATGGAAGAGATTCACGCGCTCAACCGCGAAATGATTGCTGCCGGCGTGAGGAAGTTCGCCTGCGGCATTGCTCCGCCTGCCAGCGCAAAGACGCTGCGAGCCCAACGCGACGGCAAGGTTCTCGTCACCGACGGGCCGTTCACTGAGACCAAGGAACACATGGGCGGATTCTGGATACTGGAATGCGCCGATATCGATGAGGCGCTGGCATGGGCGAAGAAGGGCGCCATCGTCTGCGATGTGGCCGGCGAGGTGCGCGAGCTTCTTTTCTTCCCTGCTCCGGAGACAGCAGCGGAATAGTCTGACCCGCCTCGACACCGGAAGATAAACCCCACCCTGAAGGAATCGGAGAAGAACAATGAAATACATCTGTCTTGGCTACTACGACAAAGGCAAATTCGATGGCATGACTGAGGACGAGCGAAACGCGCTGTTCGACAGATGCTTTGAATACGACGACCATCTTCGCGCCAACGGGCACTGGGGTGGCGGCGAAGCGCTTCAGGGCTCGGAAGCCGCCTTGACTCTGTCCTGGAAGAACGGCAAGGTGGCAACGACCGACGGCCCCTATGCCGAAACCAAAGAACAACTCGGCGGCATTCTCGTCCTTGAGGCGAGGGACATGAATCATGCTGTACAGCTCATCGGCCAGCATCCGACGCTGACGTATGGCAACATTTTCGAGATTCAGGCGGTAGGGGACATGAGCGAAATCATGAAAAAGAGCGAACAGCGCCGGCGCAAGGCGATCGCACGATAGTGCAGCTTCGGGCTGGAGCAAGTGTTGTCAAAGCAGTGAGCCGGAGGTTGTACACCGTCTAGAACAAATCCGGAATGGAGTGAAACGCAATCCGCGTCGGGGCGGCTTTGTAGGCGGTGAGCATGGCCGCGGGGGCGAGGGCCGAGGTGCCGTACTTGTGATTGAGCTCGTCCATGGTGGCGAGGAGGCGGGTGCGCGAGGCCGAGTCGT
The DNA here is from genome assembly GCA_963778705.1 of uncultured Acidobacteriaceae bacterium. Taxonomy (GTDB): domain Bacteria; phylum Acidobacteriota; class Terriglobia; order Terriglobales; family Acidobacteriaceae; genus Telmatobacter. Next base: position 427,195 of record CAVZVM010000003.1, on the reverse strand, counting down.
CGAGCGTGTCAAATAAGTTGAGAGAATGCAGCCGGTCGGGGACCAGGTTGTTGAGCTGGACGCCGATGAAGTAGGGCTGGTCGTACTCGTTGCCCTTGGGCCGGTTGGCCCAGAGACGGCTCAGTGCGGCGATGAGCGTCTGGTTGTCCTGGCACTCGGAGAGGCGCAGTTCGCTGTGCCAGCCGCGGGTGGGAACGCCGAAGCGGCTGACGGGGGCGTTCATCTGGCGCGGGACGGAGAAGCCGATGGCCAGACCGATCGAGCCGGCCCAGAGATCGGCGGCGCGCAGGCGCATGGCGGCTTTATGCAGCAGCTTGTGCGCGACGGCCCAGGCTTTTTCGGCGGTACGCATATCGGGCGAGAGCACGTGGGAGTGGCTGATGGATTTGGCGTGCTCGTTCTCGGACATGTCGAAGTCTTCGCCGCGCAGCCAATGCCATAGGCGCTCGCCCCAGACTGAGCCCCAGAGCTCGCCGGCCTGTTCGCAGTCGAAGGCGAGAAGCTGGTCCATCGTATAAATGCCCTTGGCATTGAGGCGCTTCTCGGTCTTTGCGCCGATCCCGGGCAGGTCGCGCAGCGTGAGTTGGGGCAGGGCTTCAGGCAGGATGTCGAGCGGAAGGGCGACGAGGCCGTCGGGCTTCTCCATATCCGAAGCAATTTTGGCGAGGTAGCGATTTGTCGCCAGGCCCACGGAGCTGCGCAGCATGGGGCCGACGCGCTCGCGGATGGTTGCCTTGACCTTGCGGCCGAGGTCGAGAGCGGCTAGGAGGGGCCGCTCGCGGCCCATGAGGCGACAGGCCATTTCGTCGATGGACATGACGGAGCTGACGGGCAGGCAGCTTTCGACGGCTTCGACGACGCGGTGGTGGTAGTCGACGTAGATCTCGTGGCGGGCCTCAACCAGCTCGATCCCGGGGCAGAGGCGTTTGGCATCGGCGACGACGGTGCCGGTTTTGACGCCGAAGGCCTTGGCCTCGTAGCTGGCGGCGATGCAGACGGTGGTGTCGGCCATCATGGGAACGACGGCGATGGGGCGGCCGCGGAGTTCGGGACGGACTTCCTGTTCGACGGAGGCGAAGTAGGAGTTGAGATCGACGAAAAGCCAGTTGAGGCAGGGTTCCGAATTGGGACCGTTGGGGGGAGGGCTCTGGGGCTCGGGACCGGGGAGACCCAGTTCCGCAGACCATTGCTCGGGCGGGAGTTCCAGATCGGGGATAGGCGCGGTGGCCATCGTGAGATCTATTTTCGCTTTTGTTTCGCCATTACGCAAGGTTACCCCAGTTAAATCCACAACATCTAACAGTGCTAGACTGGTCTCGCTTTGAATCGACGCGAAACGGGCTCCACATGCGATGTCGGCGCTCGGTTTGGCGCGACTTTCAGCGCATGGATTAGTCTCTATGTGTAGCTTATGCGGAGTCTGACTCACTGGATCGCGGCGAATGCCAACCTGCTGGCCTTTTTGGTCACGGTTGGAGTGGCTTTTCTGCTGGTTTGCTGCCTGGAGTGCACCAAGTGCCCGGCGCGTGAGAAGGACGAGCTGTTCAAGCGGCGGGAAGTCTAGGTTCGGCCTAATTCTCAGATCAAAAACCACTTAGCCTGATACTCGGCTGTTGCTGCGTCTTCAGGGAACTCGTGTGCCCTGGTGGAAACGGATGACCCATTTGCGGGCCCTCTGCGTCCAGACGGAGCTGCGCAGGGCGGTCTCGCGCTTACCGCTCTCGGCGTTCACGCGGACTGTCCGATACGTGACCAGAACCGCGTCATCCGCAATGCGGTGGCAGGCGAAGTCCTCCAGGACAGGCGGCGCGTAGGGCTCGGTGGCGAGCAGGTCGAGGATTTCGTCGCGGCGCCAGACGCGGCCGGATGCGCCAAACTCGAAGAAGTCGTCGGCCAGGAGGGCTGCGACGCGGGCGCGATCGCGGCGGACCGCCGGATCGAGCAGCAGCATCTCGGCGCGGAGAAGCTCCGCGGAGGTGGCTTTCGAGATGGGGCGAGTCATGAGAGCGGTTCGCAGTTCATAATTCTCAGTTCGCAGTTTTCGGTTGTCAGCGCGTTCACCGCGCGGGCGGCATCAAGTATTGCTCAAAATGCGCCAGTATGCGCTGGTATAAGTTGGTCTTCGCCTCGGGACCGGCAAGAGAGTGGGTTTTGCGCGGAAAGATCTGGAAGTCGTAGGGCAGATCGGCTTCGATCAGCTTCTGGATGTACTGGACTGAGTTCTCGAAGTGCACGTTGTCGTCGCCGGTTCCGTGCACAAGCAACAGCCGGCCCTTCAGATTCGCGGCTGCATTGACTACGGAGAGATCTTTGTACTCCGCCGGGTTTTCGGCCGGCGTGCCCAGGTAGCGCTCGGTGTAGATGGAGTCGTAGTCGCGCCAGTCGGTTACCGGCGCCACTGAAACTCCGGCGCGGAAGCGGTCGGAGTGGGAGAGCGCGTAGAGGGTAAAGGTGCCGCCCCAGCTCCAGCCCCACCAGCCGAGACGTTTCGGATCGAGCTGCGGATACTTTTGCAGAGCCGCATCGAGCACGGTGAGCTGATCTTCAAGCTGCACCGGGCCGAAGTTCTGATAAGCCACCTGGGCGAAGTCGCGGCCGCGCATACCGGTGCCGCGATTGTCTGCGTGCAGCACGGCAAAGCCACGTTCAGCGAGCAATTCGTCGAAGAGAAGTCCGTCGTCCCACTTGTCGGCAACTTCCTGCGGGCCGGGGCCGCCATAGGGGTTCACGATGAGCGGCACACTCGCAGGGTTGGTCGCGCCCGCGGGCAACAGAAGAGTGGCGTAGAGGGTTGTGCCATCATGCGCCTTCACCTCCAGCGACTCCGGTGCACGAAGGCTGTATGGATCGAGGGCATGCGTGGACCAGTAGGTCTGGCAGCCATCCCCGACTTTGCAAAGCTCGAGCTGCGGCGGATTCATCCTCGCGGAGTACTTGTCGCTGTAACTTGTACCGCTGGGCGAAAAATCCGGCTGATGATTGCCCGGCCCACTGCTTAGCTGCTTGCGCTCGCCGGCGAAGCTCACCTGCCAGATTTGTTCCTGTTGCACGTCGCTCTCATTGGACGCATAGGTGACCAGCTTGCGCCGATGGTCGACCGAGTAGACGGAGCTGACCTCGAAGTCGCCCTTGGTCAGTTGGCGATCAAGACTGGCAGGGGCGCCTGTCGGATTGGCGCGGTCGTACTTGTAGAGATAGATGTGATTGTGGCCGTCGCTCCAGTTCGTAAGCACGATATCGCCGCTGTCGACGTCCAGGTCATAATTTTCATCGAGGAATTTCTCGTCGGTGATGTCAAGCATCTGGCGCGTGGCGCCGCCGGCTTCCGCGAAGTAGAGCATTCGGTGTTTCTGATCGCGCGTGACGACTTCGGCCCAGATCGTCTTGCGATCGACCCATCCAAAACGCGGAATGTAGTCCTGGTCGGGCTTGACTGGCAGCTTGACCCAGGCGATTCTTCCGCCGCGTGCGGACACCACACCGATGCGGACATTGGGATTCGAGTCACCCGGCTGCGGATAACGCTGCAGGACCACCCCGGCGTGCGTGGGAATCCAGTCGGTGAGCGGATACAGCGGAACGTCGGACTCGTTCATCTGCAGAAACGCGATGTTCTTCGAATCCGGGGACCAGAAGTAGTTGCTGCGTACATCGAGCTCCTCTTCGTAGACCCAATCGACCTCACCGTTCCAGATCGTTTCGTTGGGTGAGGGCGCCACCACGATGGGAGGCGCACCAGCATCTTTGAGCCGCATCACAGAGAGCCCGTGACCGCGCACGAACGACACAAACTCGCCGTCGGGAGAAAACTTAGGATCGTCGCCGAACGCCTGCCCGGTGGAGCCGAGCTCGACGCCTGTGCCGGTGTGCAGGTCGAACATCCAGAGTCGGCCGTTGCTATCGAAGAGAAGGTGCTGCGAATCCGGCGCCCACTGGTAGGCCGCCATCTTATAGCGGATGCGATGATCGCGGTCCTGCTCGGAGGCCGGTGCGCCCTCGATCGAACTGATTTTGGAGCGGCTCACCAGAACGTGCGGCTTGCTCGAGCCGGGATCGAGATCGACGAGTTCGCCCCCGTCGAGATAGGAGAGATGCTTGCCGTCCGGGGACCACTCGATGTCTCCGGGCAACCGGCCCATCAAGGGTCCGTGCGCGTAGATCTTTTCGACCGTGAGTGGAACTCCCTGCACTTGCGCGCCGGCCTCTTGTGCCCCCGCCGTTCGCGTCAGGACCGGACTTTGCAGGAATCCAAGAGCAAGAAACGTCATGGTGAGAAGCGCGTCGCTGCGCATCAAAGGGAGGCCTCCTGGAAGGGGAGTCAGGAGGGGGCAGAGTCTTGCCTGACGTCCAGGTTGCAGTTTAAATCAGCATTCGACAACGAATGTCACCTTTCGGTCTCACTCGAACACGCAGATAGAAACGTCCTCCGTTTGCAACGACAGGGCCGCGGGTATTATGGTCGCGAACATGCACTGGGCAACCCCGGAAGAACGGCGCAGCCTCGGCCAGGCGCGGCGCAAGCAAGTGGGCCGGCAGAAACACGACGAGCTGAATATCAAAGCGCGCCCGGCCCCTGCGCTGACGATTCTGGAACGTGCGGAACGCGGGCGTCTCGGCCCGCTGTTGAAACTCAAACATAAGCTGATGGCCGATTCTCCGTTCGTGTTCTTTCGCGGAGCGGCGCCGGTGATGGCTGCAGACCTGGCGCTGGTGCCAAACACGGGCATCATGGCGCAACTCTGCGGCGATGCCCACGTGCGCAACCTCGGCGCCTTTGCCGCACCCGACGGCCGGCTCGTCTTCGACATCAACGACTTCGATGAGACCCTGCGCGGCCCCTTCGAGTGGGACCTGAAGCGCATGGCGGCCTCGCTGGTGCTCGCCGGGCGCGAATCCGGGCACAAAGAGACTTCGGCGGTCGCCGCAGCCGAGGAGTTCGGGCTGCACTACTGCGAGAAGATGCGCACCTTTGCGGAGATGCCGCTTCTCGATGTCGGACGCTATCAGGTGCATCGGATCGGTGGGGTTGAGCCTGTACACGATGCCCTGCTGAAGGCCGAGCGTGCCACACCGCTGCATACGCTGGAGCAGTTGACCGAGCCGGCCAGCAACAAACCTGACGCCCCGCGGCGATTCAAAGACATCGAGCCAAATCTGAAGCGCGTGACGGGCTCGCAGGCCGTGAAGGTCCTGGCCGCGCTGGGACCCTATCGCTCTATTTTGGAACCGCAGCGGCAGCACCTGCTCTCGCTCTATCGACCGGTGGATGTCGCCTTCAAGGTGGTGGGGACCGGCTCGATCGGCTTGCGCGACTACTGCATCTACCTCGAGGGCAACGGCCCGCGCGATCCCCTGTTTTTGCAGATGAAGGAAGAAGCGCCTTCGGTCTACACGGCTTACCTTCCCGATGCCCATCCAGCCCACCAGAATGGACAACGTACGGTGGAAGGGCAAAAAGCGATGCAGGTGCAGTCCGATCCGTTTCTGGGCTGGACTCACATGGACGGGCGCGACTATCTGGTCCGGCAACTGAACGATCACAAGGGATCGATTGAGCTCGAAGATCTGGCCGGCAGCGGCTTGTCTGCATTCGCCGAGATCTGCGGAGAGTTGCTTGCCCGCGGCCACGCGCGCTCGGGCGACCCACAAACGATTGCAGGGTATATCGGTTCGGGAAATAGTTTTGCCGAGGCCATTGCGCAGTTTGGCGCGTTATATGCCGACCAGACCGAGAAGGATTGGCAGACATTGCGCCGCACCAAGAAGAGCTGAGCGGCCGAAAGGCTGACCAATAGGGACTGAAGGACCGGGGAACGAGAGACTGAGGGACCGAGAAATCAAGAACGGGAGGAAAGTATGAATCGGCGTGAGTTTGCCAGGGTGGTGGCTGGAGCCGCGGTAGGTGCAGGCACTTTGAACGCAACGTCAGCACAGGCATTGCCTGCGCCTTCGCCGCCTATGCCATTTCCTCTCTCCGTGATGCTGTGGACCGTCTTCAGGGACTTGCCGTTTGAAGAGCGCCTCGAAAAGGTCGCCGAGGCCGGCTACACCAACATCGAGCTGGTGGGCGAGTACGCGAAGTGGGACGACGCGGAGTTTCGACGCGCTTCCTCGGCGCGCAGACGGCTCGGCATCCACTTCGATGCCACTGCCGGCATGCCGCATGGTGTCGCCGATCCTTCCGTGCGTGACGCGTTCCTGAGCGACTTACGCGAGGCTCTGAATCCAATGGAGGCGCTGGGATGCCCGGCCATGATTGCGCTGTCGGGCAATGTGGTCCCTGGCCTCTCGCGCGACGATCAGCACAAAAGCTCGATCGAAACGCTGAAGCGCGCGGCCGAGGTTGTGGAGGGCCGGCAGATCGAAGGCCAGCCGGTCCGGCTGCTGCTCGAATGCATCGATCCGGAAGAGAACCCGAAGTACTATCTGCAGTCGGCTGCCGAAGCGATCGAAGTGGTGCAGGCCGTGAATCATCCGCAGGTGCAGTTTCTCTACGACATGTTTCACGAGCAGATCGCCGAAGGCAACCTGATTGAGAAGCTTATCAAGCACATCGACATCATCGGATTGATTCATGTGGCCGATGTGCCGGGGCGGCATGAGCCGGGCACGGGCGAGATCAACTACCTGAATGTCTATCGCGCCCTGATGAAGCTGAACTACAGGCACGTAGTGGCGATGGAGTTCAAGCCGATTGGCGACCCGGTGGACACGCTGCGCGCCGCGCGGGAGATGGTGGCGCGGGCAACCACCAATGCGTGATCGTCTGAAGGCCATCGAGGATAGAACGAACGCTCGTTCCATCCCCGTGGCCTATCGCTAGCCCACCGGCACCAGATCGGGCGGGGGAGGGTCGTACACCGGTGCGTTGATGGGCCTCGTCGGACAGGGAGGAGCGCTGAGGCTGAAGCGCTTCTGTGTCGCGGTGAAGCGAACCAGGAGGTTCTTCTGGTCGAACGTAATCGCGAAGATCTGCATCGGCGGCGATCCGAAGTTGATGAGCGGGAAAGCCGGGTGAATCTCGACCACCGGGTGAGTGAAGGTGTAGCGCCCAAGCTTCACATCGGAGGCGAGCTTCGCCGCCTTCATCTGAAAACGTGTTGAGACGGAACGTCCCGAAGCGAACACTACCGGGGCGACATCGTAGCGGAGATGCTCCGCAAGCTTTTCGGGCAGGACGAGCCCGCCGCCGCCCGAATCGAGTTGCGCCTCCATCGGCTGCAATCCATCCACCTTGATTCTGGCAATCGGTACGCCTTCGGGCATGCGGAAAGGCAGGACGGACTTGCCGCCATCGGGCGTGAGGCTGCCGGTGCTCAGGGTGACGACGCGATTGGGAAAGTCGAGCGTGAGCAGGTAGTCGCGGAAGAGCGTAAATCCGAGAAGTCCATCGCAGGTGCCCGCCTCGGCAAAGAATCCGTGGCTGACGGCGCGAATCCCTTTGAACTCCACACCTGCCAACTCCAGCGTGTCCAGCAGCACAATCGGCGCCCGCTTGCCTCCCTGCCCGCTCGGGTCACTCAATATGGCGTGGCCAACGGTAGGCAGCCCAAGTTCCTGGGCCAGCTCGGGTGTCACCAGTGCGTCTCCCCCAGTGCCCGTGTCGATAACGAAACGGAAAGGCCCTTTGCCGTCGATCGTCACCATGACGTAGGGCTTGCCGTAGCGCTCCACCATCGGGGCTTGATGAATCTGGGAATCCGGCTCGGACTGTGCCGTGATCGAGAGACCGGGAAGGCAGGCAGCCAAGAGGATCCAGCATGTCCTGAAAAAGAGCTGCGCGGGGATCTTTGCGGGGAAACGCATGGGAACCCTCCTGCCGACTCGGAGAGAACGCCTTCAACTGCCACTAGTGTGACGCACTCGAAGTACGAAGGTCCTTGCTCTTTTGTTCATTGATCTGTTGCGGACCGGACGGGCTGTCGACCGGTTCGCCACTACAATAGACCGGTCAGGGGTCAGGGATGCCGACAAAGGTCCGATCGCACGCAAAGATCAACCTGGGATTGGGGATAGGCGCACCGCGCCCGGACGGCTTCCACTCCCTTTGCACGGTTTATCAGACGCTGGAGCTGCACGATGTGGTCACGGTGACAGCGGAGAACAACTGGAAGGCGACGAAAACAACGATCCGCCTCACTTCAAACGACGAACGAGTTCCGGCGGATAGCCGGAATACCGCGTGGAAGGCCGTGGAACTGGCTCTTCAAGACGGGGGCAGCTATGCCAATGTCGAGATTCATATCGAAAAGCGGCTGCCTGTGCAAGGGGGTCTTGGTGCTGGCTCTGCGAACGCGGTTGCCGCGCTCATTGGGCTTGAACAGGAACTGGGTTGGAACAGGTCCAGACGTGAGCCTGGATGGACCGCACAGAGTCCGTGGAAGGAGATGGGGATCGGCACATTCTATTGGCCATTCAGGCGGCTGGACATCGCCGCCAGAATTGGCTCGGATGTTCCTCTCTTCCTTTTAGGGGGAACGGTGCTGGGTGTCGACCGGGGCCAGGAGGTCTATCCCCTGCCGGACCTCGAGCCGGTCTGGTGCGTGGTGGCCACTCCGGATGTGGGGGTTTCGACGCCGCAGGCGTTCAAGGACTGGGATGAGCTGTGCGCGGCCAAAGGTTTGACCGAAGAGTGGACTACCGGTAAACTTGAAATGTTGAGCCGTGCCTACGCCAGCGCCTTCTCGGAAGCGATTCCGGGCGGCCGGCAGGGATCTGGCTCCTCCGGTGTCCTCTCATGCAGAGAGGACCTGGCCGGACCCGTAGAGTCCGCGCTTGTCCGCACCGGGATCACGAGCTGGATCGAGAACGACTTCGAGCGTGTTGTCTTTCCCCAGCATCCTTCCCTTGCAGAAATCAAGCGCATTCTTGCGGCTTCGGGCACTCCGGAGGAGGCAGTTCATGCTTCACTGTCGGGGTCCGGTTCAGCGCTCTACGGCTTATATGCGAGTCGTGGAGATGCGGAAGCGGCGCAGGTGCGACTGACGGAAATCAAGGTGCGATCGATGTTGACCCGCACCATTCCGCGCACAGCGTACTGGAGCGAGATGCTTCAGTAAAAGTGGGTTGACAGCGCAGCAAACGGGAAGCGAGACTCGCTTGCGGCTGTCGAGGGCGAATCCGGGCAGGGCGCCGGATTCGAGATGCTGGGCGATCGTTCAATGGTAGGACAATGCCCTTTGGAGGCATTTATCCAGGTTCGAATCCTGGTCGCCCAGCCAGATTGTGCAGGACTCAGTTGAGCAGCCATAGCCAACCAGCATGGAGGAACTCAAAGAGATGGAAGTGGACACATTGACGGTCACAGCGGAAGACAAACAGCAGCCGGGCGCAGAGGACCAAGGCAAAGAGGGTAGGAAGGACCCCGCTGCGAAGGGGCCGAACCAGCCCGGCCAGCCGGAGTCTAAGTCCAGAGATCCCAAACCGAATCCGGAGCGCAAGCGTACGCGGAATCTGAGCGAGGACAAGCGCTTCAAATTGTTCTCTGGCACCGCCAATCGCCCGCTCTCCGAGGAGATCGCGCGCCACATCGGGGTAACGGTGGGCGAAGCCAAGATCCAGCGATTCGCCGATGGCGAAGTCTACTTCCAGCTACTCGAGAACGTCCGCGGCATCGATGTGTTCGTCGTGCAGCCCACCTGCTACCCGGTCGATCAGCATCTGGTCGAGCTGCTGATTATGATCGATGCTCTCAAGCGCGCTTCGGCGGGACGAATCACGGCAGTCGTGCCCTACTACGGCTATGCGCGCCAGGATCGCAAGGACCGCCCACGCGTGGCCATCAGCGCGAAACTTATCGCCGATCTATTGACGACAGCGGGCGCCAACCGTGCGCTGTTTGTCGATCTGCACGCGGCGCAGATTCAGGGGTTCTTCAATATTCCTGTCGATCACATGTTTGCCAGCCCGGTTCTGGTGGGCTACTTCCGCGAGTTAAACCTCCCCAATCTGGCTGTGGTGTCGCCGGATGCGGGTGGCGTGGAGCGGGCCCGTCATTTCGCGCAGAAGATGGGCGCCCCCATGGCGATCGTGGACAAACGGCGCACCGACATCAACGTCGCCGAAGTCATGCACGTGGTCGGCGATGTGCACGGTAAAACCTGCCTCATCATCGACGACATCATCGATACCGCAGGAACGCTCGTGAAGACAGTGGACGCGTTGTATGCCAACGGCGCGGCTAGTGTGTATGCCTGCGCCAGTCACGCGGTGCTTTCCGGCCCTGCCGTGGAGCGGATTGCGAACTCGCGACTGGAACAGGTGATCGTGACCGACACCGTTCCTCTGCGCGAGTCCGCACAGAAGTTAGGCAAGATCAAGGTGCTGTCGGTTGCCGGCCTGCTGGGTGCGGCCATCGAGAGCATTCACATGGAGACCAGCGTGAGTACGCTGTTCTCGTAGAAGCAGCCGCTAGCTACTAGCTTTTAGCTCCTTGCTGGTGATTGCTACCGATAGACCTTCGCGAGATCGTGGAGGGTTGTGGGAGTCGAAGTGGATTTCCCACGAAACAGGAACACGAAGCACGCTAGCGGATAGACGCTAGCTGCCGCTTCAAACAAAGGGAGCGCCAGACTGACAGCTAGAAGCTAGTGGCTAGAAGCTAGCAGCTGTCTTTCACGTGCCCGACGAGAGAAAAGAGAGACGAATGCCTGAAGTTGTCGTAGCTAAGCCCCGTGAGGGCAAGTTCAACAAGAATGCAGCGCGCCGCGTGCGTGCTGCCGGAAAGATCCCTGCTGTTCTGTATGGCGGCGGTCACGAAGCGGTTGCCGTCGAAGTGGACCCCAAGCAGATTACGCGGATTCTTTACTCCGAGTCGGGCCACAACACGATCTTCGACGTTGCGGTGGGCCAGGAGCCCGCAGCCAAAGCGATGATTGTCGACTGGCAGCGGGAGCCGATCAAGGATCAGCTCATTCACATCGACCTGAAGCGCATCGCGCTCGACAAGCTGCTCACCGTCAGCGTGCGCGTCAAGCTGATCGGCACCCCTGTGGGTGTCAAAAGCGAAGGCGGCATCCTCGACCAGGTCATGCGCGAAGTCGAAGTCGAGTGCCTGCCGGCAAACATTCCCAGCCACATCGATATCGACGTGAGCAACCTCGCACTCCATGGCGTGCTGCGCGTCAGCGATCTGCCCCACTCGGACAAGATCAAGTACCTGAACGCCGAGGACGCGACCGTGGCGCACGTTGTCTCGATCAAGGAAGAGGCGGCACCGGCAGCCGAAGTGGAAGCAGCGGCTGTCGCAGCTGGTCCGGCAGAACCGGAAGTGGCCAAGAAGGGCAAGGTGGAAACGGATGCGGCAGCAGGTGCGGCCGCAGCCAAGAAGCCTGAGGCTGGGGCGAAGAAGTAGACCTTGGCCGAGGCAAGCGAGTTCGACCGGAAGAGCCCTTTCCTGGTTGTGGGATTGGGCAATCCCGGCCTGGAGTACACATGGACGCCGCACAACGCGGGGTTCATGGCCATTGACCGCATCGCTCAGCAAGAGGGCGTTGTGGTCCAAAACCGGCGCTGCCGGGCTATGACAGCAACCTGCAGGATTGCAGGACGCGAAGTCATCCTGGCTAAGCCGGAGACGTTTATGAATCTGAGCGGCGCTTCGGTGGCCGCCCTGATTCGCGAGGTTGAGGCGGACCCAGCGCAGGACCTGCTCGTGATCTACGACGAGTTGGACTTTGTGTTGGGGACGTTCAAAATCCGGGAGCGCGGTTCGCCTGCAGGGCACAACGGAGCCCGCAGCGTGACCTCGGCCCTGGGAACGGAAGAGTGGTTGCGGTTGCGGATCGGGGTAGGACTCGATCTGCCGCCCGAAGCCAGAGAAGCCGGAGCGAGGCGGCCGGGCAGGGATTACCTGCTGGCCCCGATGCGCAAGGCAGACCTGGCGGTGCTGGATGAGGTGCTGGATCGGGTGGCTGCGGCTACGAGGCGCATCATCCAGGAGGGACCGGGGCCGGCAATGAACGAGTTCAACCGCAAGGAATGAAGAGCAGTAAGTGGGGAACAGGGATCAGACAGCGCGGACCGGCGAATCGGAACTGAGAACTGTGAACCAGGCACTGTGAACTGCGAGATGGATTGGCTGGAGCGAGATTGAATCCAGCGGAAAAGGAAACCGGATGTCGCGTTTGTATGAAGTAATGTTTATTGTTCGGCCGGACGTACCCGAGGAGGAAGTCGACAAGCTGATCGCCGGCTTCACCACTTCGGTGACCAATGGCGGAGGCGTGGTGAAGAACACCGAGAAGATGGGCCGGCGCAAGCTCGCCTATACGGTGCGCAAGTTTGCCGACGGCAACTACATACTGCTCACCCTCGAAGCGGGTGGAGCGGTGGTGGCCGAACTCGAGCGCCGTTTGCGCGTCACCGAGCCGGTGATCAAGTTCATCACCGTGCGCGTCGACGAGGAAGAGAAGCGGCTGGCGAAGGTCAAGGCGCTGCGCGGCACGCGCAGAAAGTTGAGCGCCGAGCCTCCTGCGGCTCCGGCTCCAGTCCCCGTCCCCCCGGCCCCTGTGCCGGCGGCTGCGCACGTCGAGCCAACCGAAGCGGTTCAGGCCAGCGCCTAGAACGCCCGAGATCATCGGCGCCTCAGGGCGCCCCAACAACCCTGCGCCCTCACGTCTGATAACGTGTGGTACGCAACGAGAATCAAGAGGAATAGAGCATGGCTGAAGAAACCACAGCAAAGGCGCCCGAAACGAGCGCACCAGCACCAAGTTCCGGATCGAGCGAGAGACCGAGCTCGGGGCCGGGCCCACGGCCGGGTGGCAGACCGGGCGGACCGGGCGGACGCGGCAAGTTTTTCCGCCGCAAGAAGGTCTGCAAGTTCTGTACCGAGAAAATCGACGCCATCGCCTACCGCGACGTGCGTCTGCTGCAGCAGTTTGTGGCCGAGCGCGGCAAGATCGTACCCCGGCGGCTCACAGGCGTGTGTACGACCCACCAGCGGCGTCTGACCCGGGCCATCAAACAGGCTCGGAACATCGCCCTGCTGCCGTTTGCCACACATCACTAAGGTTGTGCACGGGAGCTTGTCCCGGAGTAATGGCGCTGAAGTTGTAGCTCCTTTCACCGGACAAATACAAGACAACGCCCTCGATGCCGATATAGAATCCTGCGCGGCGCAACCCCTCGAAGAGGAAAACGGTCTAATCAACCGTTGCCGATGCGCCGCTGGAAACACTGGAGAATTTCGATGGAAGTTATTTTGAAGGAAGACGTAGCCAACCTGGGCCACCGCGGAGATGTGGTGAAGGTGGCCGACGGCTACGGCCGCAATTTCCTGCTGCCGCGCAAGCTGGCCATGCAGGCAACTGAGGCCAACAAAAACGTCATTGAACAGATGAAGGCTGCAGCGGCGCGCCGCTCGGCTACTGAGAAGGCTCAGGCACAGGAGCTGGTGGTGAAACTGGAGCCGGTGGTGCTGAGCTTCACGCGCAAGTCGGGCGAGAACGGACAGCTGTTTGGGTCAGTGACCTCGGCCGACATCGCCGGCGACCTGGCCACGAAGGGCTTCGACGTGGATCGGCGCAAGATCCAGTTGTCCGAGCCGCTGAAGAGCCTGGGCGATTACACGGTAGCCATCAAGCTGCATCGCGAAGTCACCGCACACATTAAGGTGCAGGTGGCTGGCGACGCAGCCGTCGAGGTTGCCGAAGAAGCCGTCGCCGCGAAGTAAGTTTGGAACCGGCAGAACCAGGGTCTTTGGATCCGGGTTTTGCTCGGCAAACTCACGAACTGCCGCCTCCGGAGGTTTCGGGGGCGGTCGTGTCTCTGGACGAATTGACGAATGCACAGGGCGATGTGACGGCTCAAGCGCAACTCCTCTGACCGCGGATTTATACTTCCCCGCATGCGTACCACTGCTGTCGTTCTGTTCTGCTCCGCCCTCCTCCCTGCTGCAATCTTTGCCCAACAGACCGCAACCCAGGGCCCGCCCACCGTCGCGGAGGCCCGCGCGTTTGTCGACCACGCCAATGCCGAGCTGCTCAAGCTCAACACCGACTTTGGACACGCGGAGTGGACCGCCGAGACCGACATCACAGAAGACACCGAGGCTACGACTGCTCGCCTGAACGAGATCGTGACGGCGCGGACGCTGGCATTGGCTGAGGAGAGCCACCGCTTCGACCATCTGCAATTGCCCGAGGACCTGCGTCGTCAGATCATGTTGCTGCAGGTGACGGCGCCAGCAGCGCCCAAAGAGCCGGCACTCCTCGCCGAACAGACGCGCCTCGCCGCCGAGCTCACCGGCATGTACGGCAAAGGCAAGTACTGCCCCGACACACCCCTGGGCCAGCAGCCGGCATCGGGAGTCAAGTGCATGGGCATCGACGACGTTTCGGCCATCATGGCCAAGTCGCATGACCCGCAAGAGCTGACCCGCCTCTGGGTGGGCTGGCACGCGATCGGCGCGCCGATGCGCGACAAATACACGCGCTTCATCGAGCTGCAGAATATCGGCGCCAGGGAACTCGGCTATCACGACACCGGCGAGCTGTGGCGCGCCAACTACGACATGACGCCTGCCCAATTTTCGGCGGAGCTTGAGCGTGCCTGGACGCAGCTTGAGCCTCTCTATCGCGAGTTGCACGATTATGTGCGCGCACGGCTGATTGCCCAGTACGGCAAGGCTGCCGAGCGTCCGGATGGCATGATCCCCGCGCAATTGCTTGGGAATATGTGGGCGCAGGAGTGGGGCAACATCTACGACATCGTCGCGCCCACCGATCCCAAGCTGGCGCAGTTCAAGCCGCTCGATCTGGAGTTGGCGCTGAAGAAGCAGATCGCCGAGAGAGACCCAGCCGCTGCGCCGGCGTTTGTTGCGGGCACGGACCTGAGCTCCGACGCCGGACACGCCGCCCAGCTTGCCGCGGCGCACGACATGGTTCACTACGGCGAGAATTTCTTCAAGTCGCTGGGGTTTGCTCCGCTGCCCCAAGACGTTCTGGGAACGCTCGCAGTTCGTGCATCCGCGCGATCGTGAGGTTGTCTGTCATGCCTCGGCATGGGATGTCGATTTTGCCGACGACCTGCGCGTGAAGATGTGCATCGAGGTCAGCGCCGACTACTTCACCACGGTGCATCACGAGCTGGGCCACAATTTCTATCAGCGTGCCTACGACAAGCAGCCATTTCTCTTTCAGAACGGCGCCAACGACGGATTCCACGAGGCCATCGGCGACTCCATTGCGCTGTCCATTACGCCGGCGTACCTGAAGACGCTGGGACTCGCGGACAGCGAGCCCCCCGCGGAGGCCGATATTCCGCTGCAACTGCGCACGGCGCTCGACAAGATTGCGTTTCTGCCCTTCGCGCTGGCCCTCGACAACTGGCGCTGGCAGGTTTTCTCTGGACAGATCAAGCCGGCGGACTACAACAAGGCCTGGTGGGAGCTGCGCGAGAAATATCAGGGTGTGGCGCCACCGGTGGAACGGAGCGAAGCCGATTTCGACGCCGGCGCGAAGATGCACGTTCCGGCCAACGTGCCCTACGCGCGCTACTTTCTCGCACGCGTCTACCAGTTCCAGTTCTTCAAGGCGATGTGCGATGCCAGCGGTTACACGGGACCGCTGAATCGCTGCAGCTTCTACGGGTCAAAGGCTGCAGGAGACAAGCTGAACAGGATGCTCGAGGCTGGGCAATCGCAACCGTGGCAGAAGACGCTCAAAGAGATGACAGGCACGGACCATCTGGACGCGCAGGCGATGATCGATTATTTTGCGCCGCTCTATGCTTGGCTGAAGGAGCAAAACAAGGCGAATCGGAAGTAGAAGAGGCCTTGGAAGGTCAGAGACAAGGTGTTGGCCGACGGGTAATTGGCGGTTAGCCACGACCCGTCGCGAATCTCTTTGAGCAATCGAGATCAGCGCCGTCCGGACGGTTGTTCGCGATATACCCTTCAGCAAAGGCCTATATTCGTTTCATGGAACAGCCCCGCAAGCAGACTATCGCTGAATTGGAAACAACGCTCGTCGTACTGCATCGACGCGAAATGCGTTTGCGGTCGGTCCTGTCTTCGCCTGTGGTATCCGCTGAGAAACGGAGAGATGCGCGCGAGGCGCTGGAAGCAATCTTGGATGAAACGCGTGTGGTCGAAGATGCGGTGACGCAGCTAGAGCCGGAACGATGATTCTGCTACTGAGCAAAACGACACAGATTCTAGGGCCGAAAGAGAGTATCGCCTTACTATGCCCGATTCAATTCATATACTCACCACAGCGCGCGACGGGGATGATGGCATGATTGTGACGTTCTCAGACGGAACCACAGGCGCGTATGTCATAGAGGAATTGCTAGAGCTGAGGCCGTTCCGAGAACGGGTTGAAGCCAAGACGCCCCGCAACCCATTCAGGACAAGTGAATCAGTTTAATCGCAGTCCAGCGTGACTCTGTTAGGCAATGAGTCGAGCGGCGTTGGCAGTGCCTTTTTGAAGAGAATCAGTAAGGACTTGACGCGTCCTTATGCAATGAGGCGCACAATAGCAGTATGCGAAAGCATCTGGTTGACGCCCGTGAATAGCCAACGGCCTCGCCTAGCCGAAGTGCGGGAACAAATCCGTCTGGCCAGGGGCGAGAAGGAGCAGCTCGCCGAAAAGATTGCCGACGTTTCGAATACCCCCCTACAGAAGCAGGCGGCGGTCCGCCGATACAACATCGTTATTGGCAACCTGAAGGGAATGGCCTCTGATCTTAGGAACGCGATCGACGCGAGCAAACGCGCCCAATAGTTTCGGGCATCGAAGGTCTCCAGTCTCACTCAAAAACAGTGTGCGCGCTTAGAGGGAAATACTTCGCAAAGATGGGGCATTTTTGCCTTCTGGTACAAACGCAAAAGAGTGGCCCCTCGGCCACCCTTTGCTTCTGCTGCAATCCACGCTGTGCTTGTTACCCCAGGAAGCCCAGGTACGGGCTCGTCCCAAAGTTGGCGAAGTTCGGAAACACCTGGCGAATCTGTCCATCCGACAAACCGAACCAGCGCGCCAGTGTGCCCGCATACTGATCCACCGAAGTGGTCGGAATCAGTCGGCCGGCGCCCACGTCGTTGGCCTGGTTAGCGCCGATGACCGGGTACTGGCCATACATGTCGCCGCCCTGTACTGCGCCGCCCACCACAAAGTGATGGCTGCCCCAGCCGTGGTCGGTGCCGTCGCTGTTGGAGGTGAGCGTGCGGCCGAAGTCCGATGCCGTAAACGACGTTACGCTGTTGCCCAGGCCCATCGAGGTCATCACGCCGTCGAAGTACTCCAGCGCCGCGCCCAGCTGCGTCAACAGGCGAGCATGCTGTACGGCCTGCGCATCGTGCGTGTCGAAGCTGCCGAGCTGCACGTAGAAGATCTGACGCGTAACGCCGAGGCCGGCCTTTCCGCCGATGATGCGGGCCACGGTCTGCAGCGATGCGCCAAACGGATTGTCCACGAGCTTGTTGGTCATGGGGTCGAGGAACTGCGGAGGATTGGGAACGCCGCCCGCACCTGCGGGGAGCATCGTGCTTGCCAGCGTGTGCTGTGCCTCGATCGAGCGCTGGATGACGACTTCGTACTCCTTGGCGAAGAGGTTTTGTTCGTCGGCGCTGAGGATCGAGTTGAGGGCATTGGTACCCGCCGAGTTGCCGAACAAAGGCTGCGCCAGGCCGCTGATCGGAATTGGACCGGCCGGAGTGCAGTTGATCTGGAACGAGGTTTGTCCGGATAGAAAGAGTGCAATGCCGGCAGTCGAGATGCAGGTGAACATGGCGTTCGAGTTCATGTTCAGGCTCTCGATGACATCGGCGACCGCGCCACCCCAGCCCACGTGCTCCCCGCTGCCGAGGTTCGAGGCGACGGCCTGCCACGCCGCGGTCTGGTCAAAATGTGAAAACAGCGAGTCAGGGAGCGGCACGGAGTTGGCCTGCACCTGCGCCTTCGTCGCGGGAGCGATCAGTGTGCCGGTGTTGGCCACGATGGCCGCGCGGCCTGCGCTGAACAGGTTCTGCATGCCCGTCAAAGCCGGGTTCAGCCCGAAGGTGCGGCCGGTCTGCGGCGTCTTCAGCGTGATGGGCAGGATATCGCTCAGAGGATAGGCCAGTCCGGGAGCCCCCGAACGCGCCGCGGCGAATGCGGCATAGGAGTCCGCATCGGTGGCGATCACCGTTCCGTGCCCGTCGTTGCCGCCCTGCAGAAAGACGCATACCAGGGCCTTGTAGTCGGTGGGGGTCGAGCTCTGCGCCATCGCGGCCATCGAGTTCAAGCCCATCAGGAATGGGCTGGCCGAGATGCCTGCCATCGAGGCGTACGAAGCCGTTCTCAGAAACTGACGCCGTGTGTGGTCATGCTTGCACATAGTTGGGCTCCCTATTGTTGTGCGGTGAAGTCTGGCGACGCCAGGGTGAGATACGCTGCCGTTTGGACACGCGCTGCCAGCGCAGCGTTGATCGCGTTCTGATCGCCGCTGGTGGGAACGTCGATGGCACTCACGGCGCTCACAATCTCGCCCTCCAGCGTGCTGTTCATCTGGCCTGCCATCAGGATCAGATTCATACGATCCACCAGGTCGGTCGGCGAATTTGCCAGGCCGAGTTCAGGTCCATAGGACGAGAACACGTCGGGGCCATTCTGCGCACCGGAGCCGATCGCGTCCTGGATGTAGTTCAGATAGCCGACGACCGAGCTCACGTTGGTCATCTGGAACTCAGGGCCGACCAGCCCGGCAGCCTCGATGCTGGTTGCGGGCGGAACATAGTTGGGTGCGAACCAGTTGAAGACCGTCGGCGAACGGAACGGCATCTCGCCCAGGCCATAAATCATGTCTTCGGTGCTACCCAGCCAGTAGCCGCCATTGCGCGACTGTGCGCTGAAGGCGCGCGCCCACTCGGTGTAACGCAGCAGCGATTCGCGCACCTTGCCGTATTGCGGATTCGAGGTGGCCGACGCCGCGTCGCGCGCTTCTGTGTCGGTCAGGATCGCGGTGATCACAGCCTTCATGTCGCCACGAACGCCGGAGCCGTTATCTTCGAACACCGAGGCGACGCGATTGACATACGCAGGGCTCGGATTGCTGGTCACCATGTGCTCGATCAATTGCCGGCAGAAGAACGGCGGCAGGTTGGGATGATTGAACAACGTGTCCAGTGCGATCTTCAGGTCTCCATTGGGATCGGGGTTCGTGGAAGTTGCGATCGTGACGCCGAGAAAATCCTTCTCTGCGGTCGAATGGTGATCGGGATAGGCGGTCATCGGCAGCAGATCCTCGCCGACTCCCGGGCCGACATACAGGCAGCAGTTCGACCATCCGGCTTCAGTTGTGTCGCCTGGAATCTGATAGCTGAAGCCGGTGAAGACCTTGGCCAGGCCCTGGACATCGGTGTTCGAGTAGGTTGGAATCGGATTGCCCGATCCGTCGACCTTCCGCGAGCCGTCGTTGTTGAGCTGATAGAGGCCGATGGTGAACAACTGCATGATTTCGCGTGCATAGTTCTCATCGGGATCGGTGGTCGCGTTGCCCTTGTCGTTTTGCAGCATCGAGAGGAACTGGCCCATCATCGGGTTCAGAGTCACGTCCTGCAGAAGCTGGCGGAAGTTGCCGAACGCATCGGCGCCGAGCATGTCGTAGTAATTCGCCTCGCCGCGAGGCATGTTCTGCACCTGCGGATTGGTGCCGGAGATGACGAATATCTGCGAGAGCGCGTACTGCACACGCTGGCGCAGTTCGTCGTTCGCCGAGAGGCTGTCCTGCCAGAAGGCATTCTCCACCAGCTCTTCGTTCTGGTTGTTCTGCACGAACAAAGCCGCGTTGCACTTGACGTCGGCGGTGGCGCAGGCGGGGTTGTTGATGATCAGGGCCTGCTCGACTCCGGGCTCCATCGTCGTCTGCTGCGCGGCGAACTGCTGCGTCAACCACGTCTGATACCCGATCAACTCGAGGTTGTGCATGTCGCCGTCCGTGGCGCCGAAGGTGGCCTGCTGCAGGAACCGCGCGGCGTCGGTGGGGCTGACCTGTAGCGTCGGTGCGCCGCCCGCAACGTCGGCGATAAGATCTGCCGAAGTCGCCGGCCCCGGATTAGGATTCAGCACCTGCAGATCGATCGTGCCCGGCTGGGTCGGATTCACCGTGGCCGTCAACTGTGTTCCGCTGTTGAACGTTGTCGACACCGGCTGCCCGTTCATCAACACTGTCGCACCGTTGATGAAGCTCTGGCCGGTGAGAACCACCGAAGCCGATCCGACATTGAACGACGTTGGATTCGACGACATGAGAATCGGAATCGGGTTCATTACCGAGATGTTCTGGCTGATTGAAACCGCCGTGTTGTCGACGCTGGTGAGCGTCATCTGCACGATGTTGGGACTGGGCACCACTGCCGGAGCCGTGTAGGTGATCGATCCGTCCTGATTCTGAACCGCGGTGCCGACCGTCGCATTGCCTCCGGCCACGCCGTTGATCGCCAGCGTGACACCGGTGTTGGCCGTTCCCATCACGGTGAGCCCGAAGTTGATCGAGTTGGTCACGCGCACATCGGTGCCCGCATTTGGCCGCAGCTGCAGCACTACCTGGCCGGGCGCGACTTGCACCTGCACTGTCGCCGAATTGGCCGAACCGGGATCCGGATTGGTCACAAGCAGCGGGAAGGTTCCAGGATTCGGTGCAGCGATCGATGCGACCAGCTGCGTGGAGGAGACATAGGTCGTCGCAATCAAGGTCCCGTTCCACGACGCCTGCGCGCCATACACAAATTGGGAACCGCTGATCGTCACCGTCGTCGTGCCTTCAGAGAACCCGGTCGGCGTGACCGAATTGAGAATTGGAATCGGGTTCAGCACAGAGAGAGCGACAGTGCCCTGGCCATAGCTCGCATTGCTGGCAGCGCTGGTGATGGTGAGGGCGTTGGGCGTTGGCACAACCGCGGGCGTGGTGTAGAGCCCATTGCTGTCGATCGTTCCCAGAACTGCGTTGCCGCCGGCGACACCATTCACATAGAACGTGAGCGGGACGCCCGTAATCTTCTGGTTATTGGCGATCTGAAGTGTTTGGCCGATCCGGATGGTCGAGGCCGAGGCAGAGATGGCCGTGTAGTAGCCGGGGTCGGTCACTTTGAAGCTGTTGCTGCAACCGGTCAAAAGGGAGAGGGCACCGGTGAGGATCAGCAAGTAGGAAAGCAGGCGTTCAGATCGATGGCGCATGGATGCTCCTGGCTGGAGGTACACAGGTTCCAGAGCGAAGCTGGATGTCTTCAAGGCGTTGTGGGTTCTGCAGGTGCGGGGATAGGTGAGCAGGCTTTGAAATGCCCCGCCCAGCGAGGCCGATCGTGCCGAGGATCTCTATTTCAACTTTGAAGCGCTCTGCGGCTCATACCGACCTGCGAGCCTTGCGCCTCCCCCGGGCAAATCGTGGGAAGTCTCGATGAACAGCCTTCATCAAAGCATGTTGTCGCAGAGTGCCGCGACCGTGGCGTAGTAACACAACCACACAAAAGTAACTTTGGGCACAGACGGCGGGGCAACTCCCATGAGTGACTGCTGCACCACTCGCAGTGCAGGCAGTAGGTAACCTCATGGGCTCTTTCGTTTTGCTTCGTCCCTGGGTTGCTGTGGAAGCAACGACAAACAGCGAGTTACGTCAGTCATGCTGTATCGTTCAGATGGCTCCGCTATGAGACTCTCGACAATCGCTTCATTCGCGCTCTTCTCCACTCTTGTTCTCGCCGCTCCCGGCTTCGCCCAGATCGCGCCCGCCACCGGGCATAGCTTTCGCGCCGTGGGCGATCACTTCGAGCTCGACGGCAAACCGTTTCGTGTCCTGGCCGGGGAGATGCACTATGCCCGCGTGCCGCGAGAATATTGGCGGGACCGCCTGCGCAAAGCCAAGGCGATGGGCCTGAACACCATCACCACCTACGTGTTCTGGAATGTGCACGAGCCAGAACCGGGCGTCTACGACTTCACCGGCAACTACGACGTCGCCGAGTTCGTGCGCGAGGCCCAGCAGGAAGGCCTCTACGTGAACCTGCGCCCCGGACCGTATTCCTGTGCGGAGTGGGAGTTCGGAGGATTTCCGTCGTGGCTGCTCAAGGACCACTCCATGGTCGTGCGCTCGAGCGATCCGAAGTTCATCGCTGCTGCTTCGCGCTGGATGCACCGCCTCGGCCAGGAACTGGCACCTCTGCAGATCGATCGCGGCGGCCCCATCGTCATGGTGCAGATTGAGAACGAATACGGCAGCTTCGGCAACGATCGCGGCTACCTCAATCAAATCCGCCAGACGATCGTCGACAGCGGATTCACCGGCGCGCAGCTCTACACCGCCGACGGCGCCGACCAGATGCCGAACGGATCGTTCACCGATCTGCCCGCCGCCGTGAACTTCGGCACCGGCGAGGCCAAAGAATCATTCGAGAAAGTGCTAAAGATGCGGCCCAACCAGCCGCACATGGCCGGTGAGTATTGGGACGGCTGGTTCGATCACTGGGGCGGCAAACACGAGGCGCGCGATGTCGACCAACAGATTGCCGAATTCCGCTGGATCGTCCAGCAGGGCTACTCCGTCAGCGTGTACATGTTTCACGGCGGGACGAGCTTCGGCTTCATGAGCGGCGCGAATTCCGATGGGAAGAACTATGAGCCCGACGTGACCAGCTACGACTACCAGGCGACTCTGGATGAAAGCGGACGGCCCACGCCGAAGTATTTCGCCTTCCGCGACATTCTCGCGAAGGCAACGAGCGTGACCCCGCCGCCGGTTCCGGAGACGCCTGCGCCGATTGCGATTGCCGCCATCGAGCTGGACGCGGCGCGGTCTCTTTGGGACACGCTGCCTGAGCCGGTGAAGTCGGCACGGCCGCTGACGATGGAAGACATCGGCCAGAACTACGGTTACATCCTGTACCGGACAACCCTGAATTCTGCAGGTGACGGCGATCTGGTTCTGGATCAGCTGCACAGCTATGCGCGCGTCTATCTCGACGGCGCATTCGTGGGGAGTCTGGACCGGCGGCGGGAAAAGATGGCCATGCCACTGCACGTTGCGCGCTCGGGCCAGCAGCTCGACATTCTTGTCGAGGATTCGGGGCGCGTGAACTTCTCCATCGTACTGCGGGGCGAGCGCGCAGGCATTACCAAACAAGTCTTATGGAAGGGCCAGCCACTCGAAGGCTGGGCTATCTACCCGCTGCCTATGAAAGAGCCGGAACAGCTTTCGTTCAATCAGGCCGCGTGCAGCGGGCCGTGCTTTGAGCGCGGGCACTTCACGCTCGCCAAGACCGGCGACACCTTCCTCGATGTGCGCACGCTGGGCAAAGGTGCGCTCTGGATCAACGGCCACGACCTCGGCCGCTTCTGGGACATCGGACCGCAGCAGACGCTCTATGTGCCCGGTGTATGGCTCAAGGAAGGGGAGAACGAGATCGTGGTCTTCGATCTCAAGGGCAAGAGCGGGACGACGGTGTCGGGTCTCGATCATGCGTTGCTCGATGGGCCGGTGCGGGAAACATCGGAGTGAGCTTGAGAAATCGGCTCGGCGGACGCCGACTAGCGCGGAGCGAGCCGTCTCGTGGAGGTCAGAAGGCGGAATTCCTGAAAGTGCACGGAGAGTGCAAAGCGAAACCGGTTTCCGTCGAGTGTGGAATTATATGCTCGCGGCCAGGGTGACATCCGTGATTTCATTGCCTGGAAATGCATGGCGATTGCCAGCCAATGACAGACATAGGGAGCAAGGTGGTCTGGTTCAAGCGTCGCGAGTAGTTTGAGTGCTGGGCGGCTTATCGTCGACCCGAAAGCTACCTGCCAGTACACAGTTCAACGGGCCCTCCATCTCGCTCTTGTCTGGCGCCGCGCCCGACGCCAGCTATGCTGTGTGCATGAGGCTGCCTCGTTTCCCGCTCTGTCTCCTTGCAGTACTGCTCCTCTTGCCGGCAACGCGTGTTCCCGCGCAGCAGTCCACCTGGTCCTTTGCCGTCTCCGGCGACAGCCGCAACTGCGGCGACTTCGTCATGCCCGCCATCGCCGCCAAAGTTAAAGCCGAACACGACGTCCTCTACTGGCACCTCGGCGACTTTCGCTGGATGTCCCATCCCGATGAAGATCTGATCGCGATGGAACACACCGCCAATCCCTTCACGCAGGAGAACTATCAGCTTCATGCGTGGGACGACTTCCTGACCCACCAGATGGCTTCCTTTGGCGAACTCCCCGTCTTCCTCGGCCGCGGCAATCACGAAACCGTCAAGCCCATGACCCGCGATGGCTACATCCAGAAGTTCTCCGCCTTCCTCGATCGCCCCGAGATCGCCGCCCAGCGCGCAGCCGACGGCGCAGACGGCGCTCCGCTCGGCCCCTGGTATCACTGGGTCCGCGACGGCGTCGACTTCATCACCCTCGACAACGCCGACCACGATGAGTTCTCCGATAAGCAGCTGCATTGGCTGCGCGGGGTTCTCGACCGCGACCTCGCGCCGAACTCGGGCGTGCGCGCCATCGTCGCCGGCATGCACGAAGCTCTGCCTCACTCCACCGGATCGGAGCACGCGATGGACGACTGGGATCGCGGCGTGCAATCCGGTGACCTCGTCTACACCTGGTTCTACGATGCGCAGTCCGCCGGCAAGCACGTCTATCTCATCGCCAGCCACTCCCACTACTACTCGCCCGACGTTTTCAATACTCCCTATTGGAAGCAGCACACCGCGCACGTCGTTCCAGGTTGGATCATCGGTGGGGCCGGCGCACGTCGCTACAAGTTGCCGCGCACCGCGAAGAAGGGAGCCCGTGAGCACATCTACGGCTACGTGCAGGGCGTCGTCCACCCCGACGGCTCCATCGATTTCGCTCTCCACGAGCTCAGCGAGCAGGACCTGATCGATGCCAGGTGGCCCAACGCCCCTCTCGATGCCATCCATGAGTGCTACATCCACAACGCGAACGGCGACGAATAGGGGTCTTCCTTATTCAAACGTTTTTTACGCGGCCTTCAACGGTCCGTATCACTCGAAAACGATACAATAGAACAATGCCGGACTTTCCCCATGAAATGCTGCGCGAGATCTACGAGCAGCCCGAAGCGCTCGAGCGCACCATCTTTTCGTATCTCGAAAGCGGCCGGCTGAAGTCCGAAGTTGCTCGCAGCCTCGCGGGTTGGGCCAATCCCGCCGGCGAGGTTCTCATCGCCGCCAGCGGTTCCAGCCGGCACAGCGGTCTTGCCGCCGAAATTCTCCTTGAAGACCTCTGCGGTCTCGCCGTCGATGTCGAGTACGCCAGCGAATACAGCGTCCGCGGAGGAGCCGATCCGCGCAAACCGGCAGTCCTCGTCATCTCTCAATCCGGCGAGACCTCCGACACGCTCGCAGCATTGCGAGAGGCTCGTCGCCGCGGCCAACAGACTCTCGCCATCACCAACGTTGCCTCCTCCACCATGGCGCGCGGCGCGGATGTGTCGATGCCGGTCGCAGCAGGGAAAGAGAAGGCCATCCCCGCAACCAAGAGCTTCACCTGTACCCTTGCCGTCCTCTACCTCCTCGGCCTCTACGAAGCGCAGCGCCTCGGGCGGATGGATCAAGTAGCCCTCGAAGCCGACATCGCAAAGCTGCTCGCCGTCCCCGGCGCTCTCACCGCGCAACTCGATGGCTGGCGTCTCCGCACCGAGCAACTGGCGCGCAGATATGCCTCCGCCAGCACCTTTCTCTATCTGGGCCGGGGCATTCACTACGCCATCGCCCGCGAGGGAGCGCTCAAGCTGAAAGAAGCTTCCTATGTGCACGCAGAGGGCTATCCAGCGGGCGAGCTCAAGCATGGCCCCAACGCCCTGGTCAGCGATCGTGTGCCCCTCGTCGTCTTGGCCACCGTCGATCGCGCCCTCGAAGCCTCGGTCATACGGTATGAGAAGTCCCTCCAGCTTCTCGACGACATGAAGACCCAAGGTGCACGTGTGATCGCCATCGCCAACGCCGGCGACGACCGAGTCAAGGCGCTCGTCAACGATTGCGTCGAGGTCGAGCCGTCGACGGAATATCTGCTGCCCATCCTCGAGGTCGTTCCCCTGCAACTCTTCGCGTACTATATGGCCGTCGAACATGGCGTCGACGTGGATCGCCCCCGCAATCTGTCGAAGGCTGTCGTCGAACACTAACCGGACCCGATCGCCGCACTGCTGCTGCTGCTGCCTTAGATGTCTCGTGCAATCGCACATTCATCTTGCCCGTGCATACTGTCAGAGATGATTCGTCGCTACGCTCTCGCGCTTCTTCTCCTTCCCGCCCTCCTGTTGCCTGGCTCCGCGCAGACCGGTGTCACCGCCATCCTGCCCAATGGCCGCGAGATTCATCCCGCCGGCAATTGGATCCCCCTCGCGCCCTATCCCTTCGCGCTCGCGGTGCGTCCCGATGGCGCACAGATCGCTGTCCCGTCCATCGGATTTCCGTTCGCGCTGAATGTCGTCGCCGATCCCGCCAGCCCAACGCCTACTGTCCAGCGCATGCCGGCTGGCGAAGAGAACGATCCTGCGATCGAGACCCACGCCGGTCTCGCCTACTCGCCCGACGGATCTCTGCTCTACGTCGCGACCGGCGACTCCGGCAAGATTCGCGCCTACCACGTCTCCGACTGGAAGCCCGCTGGCGAGCTCTCCCTCGATGGTCCGACAGGGGACAAAGACTACTCCGGCAGTTTTGCCGCGACACTCGTCCTCTCCGCCGACGGAAAAACCATCTACGCTCTCGATCAGGGCAACTGGCGCGTCGTGATCATCGACCCTGCATCGATGCAGCGCGTCGCCTCGATCGAAACCGGGACCTACCCGTTTGGCCTTGCTCTTTCGCCCGACGGCACGCGTCTCTACGTCACGAACACCGGCCTCTTCGAATACACAACCGTCCCCGGCGCCGACAAGGACAATCCCCTCGGCACCGGCCTCCACTTCCCACCCTTCGGCTATCCCTCCCAAGCGGCCCGCAGCGGCGTCACCGTCGAAGGCAAGAAAATCCCCGGCCTGGGCGACGAGAACTCCACGCGGGGCAGCTCGCTCTGGACCTATGACGTCCATGACCGCGAGCATCCTGCAATAGCCGCGAAGCTTCGCCTCGGCACAAAGATCGTCGAGACGCGCGGCGAAACTGTTGGCGGAGCCGCACCCACTGGCATCGCCGCCGCAACCGACGCCGTCTACGTTTCTCTCGCCCACGAAGACGCGATCGCCAAAATCTCACCGGACGGCGCCCAACTCCTGGCCCAAAGCACGCTTTCGCCCTTCAACGGCGCCCGTTTTCAGGATGCCCAGGGCCGTGCACTGCGCGGCGTCATGCCTAGTGGCCTCGCCGTGCACGACGGCCGTATCTATGTTGCCGAATCCGGAATCGACGCGGTCGGCGTCCTCGACGCCTCCACGATGCAGGTCATCTCCCATATCCCCGTCGGCTGG
The DNA here is from genome assembly GCA_963778705.1 of uncultured Acidobacteriaceae bacterium. GTDB lineage: Bacteria > Acidobacteriota > Terriglobia > Terriglobales > Acidobacteriaceae > Telmatobacter. The sequence goes on along the minus strand of CAVZVM010000003.1, from coordinate 399,817 downwards.
AATCCCTCTGCCGTCAACTTCTCTCCCGACGGCAAAACGCTCTACGTCGTCAACACCAAAGGCAAAGGCGCCGGACCAAACGCCGGAGCAGGCCACGATCCAAAATCCCCCACCTATGTTGGCTCGCTCGAATACGGCAGTCTGAGTGCGATTCCCCTCGACAGCCTTCCCTCCGCGGACGAATCCACCAAGACCGTCGTCGCTGCCAACACCGCCGACATCGCCAATCGTCCGCCGCTTTCGCATCTCAAGCACTGCTTCCTTGTCATCCGCGAGAACCGCACTTACGACGAAGTCCTCGGCGATGTTGCCGGCGCCAACGGCGATCCTTCCCTTGCGCGCTTCGGTCTCGATGGCTGGACCGAAGAGAACGCGACGGTCCGCCGTGCACACAGTGCCACGCTCACGGGGCCAAGGTCGGTTCCGCGTCAGTCGCTCACCCACCTGCAAATCACGCCCAACCTGCACGCTCTGGTCGCCCGCTACGCCATGAGCGACAACTTCTACGTCGATTCCGATGTCTCCGCCGACGGTCACCGCTGGGTGATGGGCATCAACCCCACCCCCTTCTTCAACACTGCATGGTCGTCCGGTTACGGCGGTCGCCGTCACGATTTTCCCGGGTCGCCCCAACCTGGCCGCCGCGCCCTCTTCGGCGGAGCCGACGCGCCCATGCCCGAAGACGAGCCTCAGTTCGGCTCGCTCTGGGAGCACATCGCCGCCAGCGGCAAAGGCATCCTCAACTACGGCGAAGGCCTCGAGATCGAAGGCAATGCCGAGCTGCCCGGTTCTCAACCTGAAGGCCAGCGCCTCTTCCTCAATTCACCGCTGCCCGAGCCAGTCTTCGAAGCCACCGATCGTCGCTATCCCACCTTCAACCTCGGCATCCCCGATCAGTTCCGATTCGAAGAGTTTGCCCGCGACTTCACGCGCAAGCTCGCCGCAGGCAAGGTCCCGGCTCTGATCGTGATTCGCCTGCCTAACGATCACACCATGGAGCCGCGACCGGCCGATGGCTATCCCTTCCGCGCTTCCTACGTTGCCGATAACGATCTCGCCCTTGGCCGCATCGTGGCCTTCTTGTCGAAGACCTCCATCTGGAAGGACTCTGCGCTCTTTGTCACCGAAGACGATGCGCAAAGCGGTGTCGATCACGTCGACGCGCATCGCAGCATCCTGCTCGTCGCCAGCCCCTGGGTCAAGCCCGGTGCGGTTTCGCACCAGCACAGCAGCATGGGCTCCATCACGCGCACCATCGACGAGCTGCTCGACCTCGGCGCGCTCAATCTCGAAGATGCGCTCGCCGGCGAGATCTCCGGCATCTTCGATACCCAGCCTCACCTCGATCCCTTCATCGTCAAGCCATCCGACGCGCGCGTCTTCGTCGCAGCAAAAGCGCGCTTTGCTAAACCCAAAACCAAAGAAGAGGCGGCCGAACTCCGCGATGTCGACGACTCCGACGAAATCCGAAAGCAAATGGAAAAATCGGCTCCTCACCTCCATCGACCATCGGATACGGACTGATCACTCGGCCTAGAATTCGCTTATGGAACAGCGCCTCAGTGTCCTGACTCTCGGCGTCAAAGATTTGGCTCGATCGAGAAGCTTCTATGTCGACGGCCTCGGATGGCAGCCAGTCTACGAGGATGCGCAAATCGTCTTCTTCCAGACAGGCGGCATGGTTTTCGGCCTCTTTCTTGCCACCGAGCTCGCCAGGGACTTCGATGCCGACCGGGCCTCCTTTGGCCGCGCGCCCATCTCTCTCGGTCACAACGTTCGCTCGAAAGCCGAGGTCGATCGCCTCATTGAAGCTGCGGTCGCCTCCGGTGCAACCCTCCTCAAGCAGCCGCACGATGCCGTATGGGGCGGCTATTCCGGCTATTTTGCCGACCCCGATGGCTTCGCCTGGGAGATCGCCTGGAATCCCGCATGGACGCTTGAAGCCGACGGCTCGCTCCGATTTCAGTAGCTCACCGTGCCGCGACGAGCGTCTATACCGTCAAATATCCTCAATCCCGTCCGTGATTTTAACGGTCCTGTAATCCTGCGCGGCCTGCTCTTTAACAGAATGTCGGTAGGCTGAATTCACATAAGGATCCCCACAAGTCATCCCAGGCAGGAAGTTGGCCGCTGTCAACCTTCGTCCCGTTCCTCCTGCCGGGGAATGCGGTTACAAAGACCAGGGATCGAGCACAGTCTACGAATCGTGGCGCATCCGCACGGCCTCCTTGTGCGGGTATTTTCGGCGCCATGTCACCCAGCCCTTCGCAACAGAACCCACGTATGAATTGCAACTCTTCAGGAGACAGCGACCTATGCTTCAGCATCCTCATCCCTTGACTCAAGGGCGGCTTCGCGCGTTCTTGGCGCCGCTTGCTCTGCTCTTCACACTTGCTTTGGCCGGTGTCTACGCACATGCTCAGGCCACGCAGGGCGCCATCATCGGCTCAGTGAAGGACGCCGCCGGCGCCGTGATTCCCAACGCCTCGGTCACATTGACCAACACCGACGAAGGCACCGTGCGCACCACCAAATCGAACGGGGTGGGTGACTACCGCTTCCTCGATGTCAAAGCCGGTCGCTACGCGATGACTGTCGATGCCCCCGGATTCGAGAAATGGTCCGCCACCGCTGTCACCCTGGACGTTCGCCAGGAACTGCGTCTCGATGCAGCGCTTGCCGTGGGCGCCGTGCAGCAGTCGGTGCAGGTTACAGGCGAAAACGTCAGCGCCATCGAAACCGACACGCCGACCATCAGCGGCACCTTTACCACCGACGATGCCGACAACCTCCCGGTGAACACCCGCGCCAGCTTCAGCGGCACCACCCCCGCCGCCATCTTTGACGCGCTGCCCGGCGTCCAGGGCGATGCCTCCGGCGTATCGCTGCAAGGCGCTCTGCCCTTCGAGGTCGATGTGACCGTCGATGGCGTCACTTCCAAAAACGCATCCGGCGGCGTGTTCATCAATGACGCATTTCCCTCGACCGAGTCCATCTCCGAGATCCGTGCCGACGGCGTGCTCGCCAATGCGGAGTTCGGCGATCCCGGTCAAATCGTCGTCACCACCAAGGGCGGCACGAACAGCATCCACGGCTCAGGCTTCTGGTATTACCAGGACTCCAAGTGGGACGCCATTTCCTATACCTATCCGACCACCAAGACTCAGCCCGCCGTGCACGGTGCGACCTTCGGCGGCAGCATCGGCGGCCCGGTAGTCCTGCCCCACCTGTACAACGGCCATAACAAAAGCTTCTTCTTCGGCGCCTACGAGGGCTGGCGCCATCCCGCGCAGGCCACCCTCAACGAAGTCGTCCCCAGCACATCGATGAAGCAGGGCGACTTCTCCAGTTACGTCGAGCCCAATGGCTCCGGCGGAAACAGCTTTGCCGGCCTCTTCAATCCCTTCACAGGCGGCACATACGGCACCACGATTCCGAGCGGCTCGATCAGCAAGATTGCTCTGGATACGCTGAAGCAGTTTTATCCTGACCCCAACATCGGCAATCCCGCGACCTACACCGACAACGGCGTCGCCAACTACCAGGCCAACGTCGACGCCAGCGGCCACTCCGATCAGTTCGACATTCGCGGCGACCAGTACTTCGGCTCCAACCAGAAATTCCTCCTCTGGGGCAAGTTCACCTGGAAGAACTACCCCATCTCGCATCCGGAACAACTTTTGGTGCCGTCCTATCTCGCCATCAGCCAGAATCGCTCTCTTAAGGTCGATACCAACTGGAGCATCAAGCCAAACCTCATCAACGAAGGCGGCTTCGGCTTCACGCGCTACACAAGCGGCCAAAGCGACAGCTTTAATGGCTTGGCGTGGACGCAAGGGGAAGGCTGGCAGGGATTGCAGAACCTCTTCTACAACGGCATCCCGGAGATGGACTTCAACAACATCCAAAGCCTGAGTGCCGATCGGTTGACCAGCCTCAACAGGTCGCTGACGTATGAGTACGACGACACGCTGCTCTGGAGCAAGGGCAACCACACGTTCAAGTTTGGCGCGGATATTCAGCACCTCGAAGCCATTACCCCGCTCGGCTTCAACGGCTCCGACAACTACGGCACCTACACCTTCACCGACGGCAATGGCAGCCAGGGAGCGTTTACCGGCGTCGACTTCGCCGACTTCCTGCTCGGCATTCCCGACGCGACCTTCTACGACGTGGTGCGCCAGGACAACGACGGTCTCTCGAATCACTATCACTTCTTCGCGCAGGACGAATGGCGCCTCAACCAGCAGCTCACCCTGTCCTACGGCGTGCGCTATGAACTGCACCCCGGCTACTTCGACCGCTACGGCGACATCGGCAACTTCGATCCGAGCGTGCCCCTGGCCGGCCGCGTGCTCTACCCGCAAGGCAAGCAGGCCCTGCTGGCCCAGTCCTACCTTGCCGCTGCCAATGCCTGCGATCCCGACGGCGTCAATACCACCAACTCCGCCACCGTCAACGGTGTTCCCTGCATGCAGGTTCAGGGCAACTCGACCGCTGGCTTCCCTTCAGGCCTGAAGAAGTTTCCCCACCTGCGCTTCATGCCGCGTTTCGGCTTCGCCTATCGCCCCTTCGGCGACGACAAGTGGGCCATTCGCGGTGGGTTCGGCCTCTACAACATCACCATGCTCGGGTCCAGCTTCTACTCGCTCACCGGCACCGTCCAGGCCCAGACCCAGCAGTTCAACAACAGCTATAACCCGGCTACCCACGCCATCGGTTATCAGTGGCCCGTGATCGATTCTGGTTCGGGCGGCGCAGCCGGCGTCGGCGCCTACGGCACCGACTACTTCGGTACCGCCAACAGCACCAACTGGAAGGACCCCTACACCGAGCAGTGGTCCCTCGGCGTCGAGCACGACTTCGGCTCCGGCTTCGCGGGCCGTCTCTCCTACATCGGATCGGAAACCCATCAGCTCGTCTGGGCGCCCAACGAGAACACGCTGCCTTTCTCGTCCACTGTGTCGGCCTACAATCAGCCCAACTCGGCGCTCCTCTTCCCCAACTGGGGACGCATCAATACCCGCGCCACCGGCGCCAACGACAGCTACCACTCCTTCCAGGTTGAGGGGAGTCACCGCCTGCAGCAGGGTCTGGAGTTCCACTCCGACTTTACCTGGGCCAAAAACCTCGCGGATAACGAAGGCCCATCCGGATATGGGTTCGGAGGCGAGGGCGGCGGCGCTCGTGCCAGCTCCATCCTCGATCGTCATGCGGACTTCGGCAATGACTACGGAACCCGCAGGCTTCGCTGGAATACGACCGCTCTCTACGATCTGCCCTTCGGGCGCGGAAAGATGTTCGGTGGTTCCATGAATCGCATTGAGGATGCGGTCGTCGGCGGCTGGCGCCTCAGCTCCATCCTCACCGTGCAGACGGGCCCCTACGAGTCCCCCTTCTTCCCCAACGGGCAGGGTGACCCCTCCGGCACGGGCTCAGGGCTGACCTCGACGGCTGCCGGTTGGGATCCCGGCCACCGCGATCAGCGTCCCGACCGCGTGGCGGGAGCCAGCTTGAGCCCGAACGGCGGGAGTAAGCGATTGAACTGGATCAATCCCAGCGCCTTCACGTGCCCTGGCTACGCAGGATGGACGCCCGGAACCCCCTGCACCACCGGCAGCGGCTCCGGCCCGGTGCCGCTCCCCATCGGCCGCTTCGGCAATGCGCAGATCGGGTCCATCGAAGGCCCCGGCCTGGTCAACCTCTCCACCGGTTTAAGCAAAAGCATCGCGATTACCGAGCGGATTCACTTCAGGGCGGAAGGCACAGCCACCAACGTCCTCAACCACATCAACCTCGGCGATCCGAACATGAACGTCGGCTCGGCGAGCTTCGGCCTGATCTCCGGCGTAGTCGGCAACCAGGCTGGGAGTACCCCTTCGGACTTCGGCGGTGCGCGTACCATCCAGGTCTCCGGACGCATCGAGTTCTAAACTCCATTTGTCTTGACTCAACCGGCGTGGATCTCTCGATCTGCGCCGGTTTTTTTGACCCAAGTGCTGACCCCAACCGCGCAGCGTCACCAAAAAGTCCTTCGTTCCTCCGCATCCTTCCCTTTAAACTTTCGTCCACCATGCCGGAGTTGTTCTCGATGCGCCTGCGCCTTACCCTCTTTGCCTTTCTGCTTCTCTTCGCCGCATATCCTGCAGAGGCACAGTCCCGGCGCGCCTTGCTGATCGGCATCAATATCTACCAGCCTGCGCAAACCACCGCGAAACATCCCGTGGGCTGCACGGGCGGCCGCTGCGATCTGCCCGTCTTCGACAACCTCGATGGCGCTGTCAACGACGTCGCCGCGATGCGCGATCTGCTCGTCAGCCCAAAGTTTGGCTTCGTGCCCGCAAGCGTCGCGGTTCTCACTGACCCCGCCCTTCCGGTTGCCCAGCTTCCGTTCATTTCGCTGCCTGCCGCGCAGACCACACACGACGGCATCCTTGCTGCCATGCAGAAGTATCTTGTCGACCAGCCTCACAAGGGCGATACCGTCGTCTTCTACTACGCCGGCCACGGCTCCCTGCGCCTCAACAGCAAGGGCAACAAGCTCACCCTCATGGTCGACGGAAAGCAGGTGCATGCCGACAGCACACTCGTCCCCTCCGACGCGTGGACCGGCAGCTACGACGTGCGCGATCGCGAGATCACGCGCATCTTCAACGCCGCCCTCGACAAAGGCATCAAGCTCACCGTCATCCTCGACAGTTGTCACAGCGGCGCCTTCACGCGCGGCATTCCTCTCGGGCCCAAAATGCGCGAGCGCATGCTTCCCTACGATCCGCGCGACATCGATGAAACACCTGACGACAAGCAGGCGCCCGCCGAGCGCAGCGACAACCCCGCGCTCGTCTTCTCTGCCGCTCAGCAGGATCAAACCGCAAAAGAATTTCCCACCACGGCCAACGTTCCCGAGCCGCACGGCGCTTTCACTGCTGCACTGATTAAAGCCCTCGAAATTCTTCCTGCCGACGCGCCGGCCTCCGTGATCTATCAGCAGGTGAACGCCCAGCTTGAAGGCAACGGCATCGCCGACCAGACCCCCTCGCTCGACGCGGCAGGCACGCGCCGCGAGCAGCCCCTCTTCGGCGGAGCCGCAGATCAGAGTGGCAAACTGCGGGCCGCAGTCACAGCGATCTCCGACGATGGCACCGTCGAACTCGACTCCGGCCGCCTCGCTGGCGTTGGCCCCGGCTCCACGTTCGTCTCCTTCGGCGTGGAAGACAAAAGCAAGATTGTCACGCTCAAAGTGACCGACCTTGCCGGTGTCGCTCACTCCAAAGCCACAGTCGTCAGCCCCGCCAATGCCCATGTTGCGGTAGGCGCGGTCTTCGAAATCGACAAGTGGATTCCTGCACCCACCGATCCTCTCCACTTCTGGATATGGCCCTCCACCATCGCGCAGGCCGATCTCGAAAAAGCGATTGCTCAGATTCGCGCCTCCGGTATCGACACCGTCGCCGATCCCGCCGAGCAGCAATGGACCCACATTCTTCTCTGGAACAGCAACAGCTGGATTCTGCAGCGCGCCGGCACAACCGACGGCGACGAACTCGGCTGGACACTCACCGCCGACACACTCAAGAAGCATGTGCCACCCGGCGCAAAAGTCTGGGTCAATCTCCCACCCTCGCAGGAACTCGGCGGCAAGCTCGCGCTCCACGACAAAGACAGCATGGTTCAGGGCGTCAGCGACGTGACTACTGCCGATTACGTGCTCACCGGCACACTCACCGCCGACGGCCCCGCATGGGCCTGGTACCACAAAGCCGAATTCGAGAAAGGCCCGCCCGATCCCAAGGCGCCGCGCCACAGCCCCGGCTGTTCTTCCACGTCCAACTACCCGGTCCGCACCGACTGGGTTGCCATCGCCGATCCCGCCGATCTTTCCGATTCCGCCGGCAAGCTGAACGACTATGCTACCCGCCTCGCCAAGCTCGCCGGCTGGCTCCGTCTGCCCTCCAACCCCGGCGCTTCCGACGACGACTACTACCACCTCGCCTTCATGCGCGCAGACGATCGGACCATGCTCCGGGAAGGGCAATCCGCACAACAGGGCGACCAGCTCAAGATGGTCCTTGCCTCATCGACCCGCGTGCTGACCAAGCGCTGGGTCTATATCCTCGACATCGACTGCCACGGCAGCGGCACTCTTATTTACCCGCTCAACTACTCCGAGAACCGCTTTCCCAACGATGCCAACGATCAGCGGCAGATCGAACTGCCCGGCGCGCTCACTCTGAAAGTCGGCCCCCCCTTCGGCCTCGATACCGTCCTCATGGTCAGCACCAGCGAGCCGCTCTCCGACCCCTACATGCTCAACTTCAAAGGAGTCGCCACCCGCGGGGGAATCGGTCCGCAGTCGCCGCTGGAGCGGCTTCTCTCCAACGCCAGCAGCGGGACGCGAGGCTTCGATCTCGGCGCAGTCCCCACCAACTGGGCCGTCAGCATCACCGGCCTCGAAAGTGTTCCGAAGGCCGCTCCATGAGATCTTCGAGTCCCGATCCGTCGAGCTGCCCATCTTCCCGGCGCACCGAAGACCAAGTCCGCGCAGAACCGCCACCCCGTTGGCGAAACCGCAGGGTTGAGGGTATGCTGTTGGCACTCCTCAGCCCGATTTCACACAACTTCACGAAGTTAGCGAACCTGCCAAGCGAGGTCGATCGATCATGTCCGTAACACGCCGGAATTTTGTGGGCAACAGTCTTGCCCTGGGTCTGCTCTCGTCGCTGCTTCCGCCTGAAGCGGCATCTGCACTCGCCCAGCAGCCGGCAGCCTCATCGGAGCCGGCCGATGCTCCTCATGACTCCTTCGACTTCTGGAGCGGCTTCTACGATTCCGTCGACCCGCAAAGCTCGAGCTACGGAACCGCAGGCCGTGGCGCCACCGGCGGTCTCGTCGACGCCTCCCTGCAGACGCAGTACCTCCACTACCACTCCGATCTCGGTCGCCTTCGCTATGCCACCGACATCCAAAAGACCGAACTCCTCGATCATGACGGCGACGTCGCCGCCACCATCGCACTCACCCAGTTCCGCCCCGGTACCGGCGACCAAAAAGATCAAGCCTCGCAGCTGCGCATCGACGCCACCCAAACCAGCCCGCTGATGAATCTCTTTACTCCACTCGCATGGACCGCCATCGCCTCGCTCATGCCCAACAAAGCCGGCCAAATGCCCAGCCTCGATCAGCTCGGCTTCAAACCCGATGAGCCAATGAGTGCGACCAGCCATATTCTGCTCACCAAGGGTACGGGCAAACTCGCCGTCAACGTCTCCCGCGCACCCAACGACTCGGGCTTCCTCAAAGTTCTCAAGGTCATGATGACCGGCCTCAAGGTCGTCGCTCCGCTGGTCACACTCCCCGCCATCAGCGTTCCCGCGCTCAACGCCTTCAGCGAAGCTTTCGCCTACTGGGAAGACCGCACCCGTTTCATCATGAACGGCAACCTTGTCCATGCCATCGCGACCCAACAGGCGTTGGCCGATCCCGAGCATGACTCTCGCTACATCGGCCTGGTCTCCGGCGATTACGTCATGGTTCCCCAGAAGCACACCGACGAACTCGCCAGCGAACTTCCCAACCTCGAGCTCAGCCAGGGCTACCTTGTCCGCAAAGACGCCAACAAGGACCTTCCCGTCTCCTCACGCGCCGCAGCTGCCATCCCCGGCGTCACCTACGCCACGATGCACATCGCAGTCAATCCTCTGAATTCCCAATCCGGCGTCGCGCAGTCCGGCGAATCGGGTGGAGCAAGCGGAGGAGCAGGCGGCGGTTCTGCGAAGGGCGCAGCCAGCAAGAAGAAGTCCAGCTCCGGCTCGGCCTCGGGAGCAAAATCGAGTGCGGGCGAGCAAAAGCCAAACTAAGATCAGTCCTTCATCCAAAGGCCCGCTGTTGTACTTCGCAGCGATGCTTCTCGTTCTTGCGGCTCGCCGATCGGGCGCGCGTCGCGCTTACTATTGCGTTAGCCAGCCGCCATGGAAAACGAGACTCTCTACCTCTGGTTCGGACGCCCTGACGATTTCGAGGACAAGGAAGTCTTTGAGCGCGCCTCCGCGCTCCTCTCCGAAGACGAACGCTCCCGCATGCGCAGTCTTCAAGGTCGATGCCTCTCGTCGCGAGTATCTTGCCGCACATCTCCTGGCCCGCACGGCCCTCTCGCACTGTGCCTCCCAGGCGCCCGAATCCTGGCGTTTTCGGGCCAACCCGTACGGCAAGCCCTTCGTCGATCCGCCCCGCGATTTGTTTTTCAGCTTGTCTCGCCGTCGCGGGCTCGTCGCCTGCCTCGTTGCCCGCGGATACGAGGTCGGCGTCGACGTGGAATCCATCGAACGCTCCGCGGAAATCATCGATATCGCCAATCGCGTCTTCTCCGCGCGAGGAACTTGCGCAACTGGAACGGATGAGCTCAGACGACCGGCTCGATCACGCGGTCTCGCTCTGGACCCTCAAAGAGGCCTACTGCAAAGCGAGAGGCATGGGCTTCTCACTTCCTCTGCAGAAGTTTTCCTTCGTGGGTTGCCCGCCGACAGATATGCGGCTCGAAGTAGACTCCTCGCTCGGCGACGACGCTGCGCGTTGGAGGTTCTGTCTGATCGATCGCGCTGGGCACCGCGTCGCTCTTATGGTTGAGCGACAGCAAAAACCTTGTCTTGAGGTACGGGAGATGCGGCCGTTCCAGGTCCCTTCTTCGCTTCCGGAGGAACCGCGTCCGTCGTGGTTTCCGCTCGCGAAAGAATCGCTCTGATCTGATCGGCCACGGATTGAATGTGCGGCTCGGCAACGATGTTGGAGTGATCCGCATTGACATCGTAAATCGACAGCTTGCCTTGCACGATCTTGCCCCACCCGAGGTCGGCATCGCGCCGCTCGCTGATGCTCCCCACTCCGCAATCGATGGCGCGAATCAACTGCATGTCTCCCGCATACATCGGGAAGGCATACTTCGCCAGCGCCTGCATGTGCGTCGCCTCCACCAGCGAGTAACGCAGTGTTGCGGGCAGACGCCGGTGCGCCATGCGATATCCCGCGCACGTCATCAGCCTGAGTTTGCGCGCGAATCTCTGGCTTACGGTCGCATATTTCGCCTCAGCCTTCTTCATCAAATATCGAGCGCCGTCTTTGCGCAGACTATCGCGCAGGTTCGCCAGTTGCTCTGACCGCGTGAGCCGCTCCATACAGCCCGGAATATACGCATCGAGCATAATCAGCGAGTGAGGCTCCATGCCTTGCGCATTCAGTTGATGCGCCATCTCAAAAGCAACCAGTCCGCCGAACGAGTGCCCACCCAGAATGTAAGGTCCTTGCGGAAAACGCGTGCGCAACTCCGCAATGTACGTTGCGGCCAGCTCTTGCATCGTTGTCGCTTCGATCCGCTCCTGGTTCGCCAGCTTCGACTGGAACGCATAGAACGGCTGATCGTCTCCCAGCGCCCGAGTCAGCGGTTCGTAGTACAGAATCTCTCCGCCAACCGCATGAACAAAGAAGATCGGCCGCTTCGATCCCTTGGGCTGAATCGCAATCAGGCAGTTCCCGCTGGGAACGCTTACGGCCGCCGGCTCCTGCGATTGCCGGATCCTTGCCGCGAGCGCGCGTACCGTTCTGTACTCGAAGAGAGCTGCAAGCTCCAGATCTACTCCGTACGTGGCGCGGATCTTCGCAAACAACCGCACGCCGACAAGAGAATGGCCGCCCAGTGCGAAGAAGTCGTCCTCCAGATCGACAGTCTCCACGCCCAGCAGATCGCGGAACCACGCGCACAAGAGTCGCTTCCACGTCGCGGCTATCGTTTCCATTCATGCGGACGGGCGCCGATACCGTTGCGGATACCGCTCCTGCCTCCTTGCCCAGCAAAGACTCAATCTCGCGCTTCGCAACAATCAGGGATCCAGGCGATTCCACCTGAAGGATGCGGATCAGCTCCCGTACGCCTTCTGCAGGAGCAATCCCCGACAGCTCGCCGGCAACTGGATCGCTGAACACGTGCGTGGCCTTCGTGCGCGAAACCGGCGCGTCGTCCGCAGCCCGCGCGGGGTCGGCAATCCGGCGCATCGCGAATCCTTCAATCTCCGCCAGCACCTCATCGCGTTCGTTGAAGAGCGTAATGTCGAAGCTCGCTATATCTCCTTGCGCCCTGTTTTCCTGCCGCGAGCGCACATGGCTGAAAAACTTGGCGGGCAGGCTGCGGTAGCTGCACAGCCTCTTGTATGAGATCGGAAGATACAGATCGTTCAGCGACTCGTATCCGTCGATCAGATACAACGCGCATCCCGCCGCCAGATCGAGCATCGCAGGGTGAAACTGAAACGACGGGCACTCCGCGGCAAAACGCGCATCCAGTTCGATCTGCGCCAGACCCTCGCGCTCCCCGATCCGCAAACGTTTCAGGCACTGCCAGCGCGGCCCGAAAGCGAAGAACTCTTCCTGTCGTGTGCGATGCGTCGCATCGAAAATCATCTCGCGCCTTGCACACCGCTCTTCAATCGCCTTGCGATCGGCACCGGCGCTCGGCTTGGCGAAGCTGCGCGCGATCTGACCTGTTGCATGTTCTACCCACGCGTCGTCGCTCTTGGATTGGAAATCCCGCGCATAGATCGAGAATGCGAAAGGGTCGCTCTTCTGCGGCTTCCCGTCTTCGCGCCGAAGCTGCACGCGAAGATCCTTCTTCTCTCCCTCCGCCACCCACAAGGGCGCCAGAAAGAACACATCGCGCAGTTCGACTGGCCCGCGCGCACGGCCGCTTGCCAGAGCGCCCACGGCAATCTCCATATACCCGGTGCCCGGAATGAGCGCTCGGCCCGTCTTGAGACGATGCTCGGAGAGCAGCCACTGTTTGTCGATGCGCAGCTCGGTCCCCGCAACGATTTCTCTGGGAGAATCCAGCAGCCGCTGTTCCAGGAAAGGGTGAATTGCGAGAGCCCGCGCTGCCATCCCGACGTCGCGCCACGCGTCCCAGTTGATCACCGTGACCGGCCCCTTACGGCTCTCGGCAAACGCATCCAGGAACGCATTGGCTGCTGCATAATCCACCTGGCCCGCGGGGGACGCAACGGAGCTGATCGATGAGAACAGGGCAAAGAAGCTGAGTTCGGCTCCGCCAAGAGCCTCTTCGAGCACCAGCGTTCCACGCACCTTGGGATCGAGAACCCGCATCGCCGCATCGGCTGTCTTCGTCAACGCCGGTCCATCGTCGAGAACGCCCGCCGCATGAAATACACCATCGATCTTGCCAAACTGCTTGCGTGCCCGCTCGATCGCGCGCGCATCTGGTGCAGGTTCGTCACGTCCGCCTGCTCGACCAGCAAGCCGCCCGCCGCGGCGCGAATCTCGACAAGCTTGCGGATACGCGCCTTGTCCTCGGCGCTTGCCGTCGCATCGGCCAGGAACGTCTCCCACTTTGCTTCAGGGACGACCGCCGAACGTCCGACCAATACCAGTCGCGCCTTGAATTCCCGCGCCAGTTCTTCTGCCACCGCGAGACCAAGTCCGCCAAGCCCGCCCGTGATGAGGTAAACGCCGCCTCGCTTCAGATGGCGCCGTTCCTGCGCCTGCCCAGGCTCGTACCGCTCCACCGTCTGGATGAATCGCTTGCCGCTGCGCCACGCTACGGGCATCCCTGCACGCAGCGATCCCATCTCCTCCACCAGCTGCATTGCGGATTCGTGCGCCTTGGCTGGGTCGAGATCGATATCGACAGCACCGCAAACGATATTCGGCAGCTCCTTCGAAATCACGCCTGCCGGTCCCAGCAAAACAGCCCGCGCCGGATCGCGCACCGCCTCATCGGCAACCTGTTGCAATTGATTCGACGCCGAGCAGCACCTTCGCATGAGGCACGTCGGCAGCGGCCAGCGCCTGGGCAAGATAGAGAGGGCTGAAAAAACTGCGCTCCAAATCTTCGTGGACTGAATGCTTCTCCCCGGCCGCAGTCACCGGCCAAAGATGAAAGATGTCGACATCGGCAGCGCCCATCGCGGCGACGTTCTTGATCAACGCGTCGTAGTCTTCGCGCACCCCCGGTCGCACCGTGTAGTGATTCTTTGCGTGTCTATACTGCGCACCTGCCTCGACCGAAATGATCTGCCGATACCCACCCTTGAATTGAGCGGCAATCTCATCGCCCAGCCCGGAGGCATCGCGAAAGATAATGCACGGACCACTCGCTCCCTGGGCCGCGCCGGTCAAGGGCGCAGGCTTCCATACACGCCGGTACGGTGCGCAGACCGGCCTCATGCTGCGCAGGAGCGGGTTCGGTTTCCGCAATCGCCACAGTCCGCACGCGATCCGGCTCGATCCAGAATCGCTGATGCTCAAACGGATACGTCGGGAGCGAAACGCGGGCCGCCGATCCTTCGGCGCGCAGCTTCTTCCAGTCGATCTCGGTGCCCGCCACCCACAACTGCCCGACTGTCTGCAGCGCACAGCGAAGATCGGAGACGTTCTCTCGAGGGTGTGGAAGAGACTGATACGCTTTGGCCGGCGATTCACCCTGCGAGCGCGCCAGTGAGGTCAGCACATTGCCGGGGCCCGCTTCCACCAGAATCTGATCCGGAGTGCGCAAGAGCTCTGCCAGGCAATCGGAGAATCGCACCGTCTGTCGAATATGCCGCGCCCAATATGCCGGATCGGTCGCCTCCTCGGCCCTGATCCACGTCCCGGTCACGTTCGAGAGGTACGGCCGCTGCGGCACGCGGAGGCCAATCTTCCGCACGCGCTCTTCAAAGGTGCCGAGAATCGGCTCCATCATCGCCGAGTGGAAAGCATGGGACGTATGCAGATGCCGGCACGCGATCGATTGCGCCGCCATCCTTCGCTCGAAATCCGCGATCGCCTCCGTCGGTCCCGACACCACGCACATGCCCGGGGTGTTGATGGCTGCCAGCGAAATCGAATCCCCCAGATCCAGCTTGTCGGGCGCGAGAGGGACCGCAAGCATCGATCCCGGCGCTAGCCCATAGATCAATCGTCCCCGCTCGGCAACCAGGGCCAGCGCATCTTCCAGCGAGAAGACTCCGGCCAGGCAAGCGGCAACGTATTCGCCGATGCTGTGGCCCACCATCGCCGCAGGTTCGACACCAAGCGACATCCACCACTGCGCCAGAGCGTACTCAATCGCAAACAACGCCGGCTGTGTCAACCAAGTCTGGTTCAGTTTCTCTGTTGCGGCCTCTTTGTCCCCGTCCGCCGGATACAGCGCCTCGATGAGATCGATCCCGAGATGCGCCCTGAGCAGGCGCGCGCACTGATCGAGCGTGTCGCGGAAGACCGGCTCGTGCTGGTAAAGCTCGCGGCCCATCTGAACGTATTGCGAGCCCTGTCCTGAGAATAGAAATGCCACGCGCGGCTTCGATGTCGCCGCAATCCCCGACGCAGACGCTTTCGCGCCCTTCTGCGCCAGAGCTGCAATCGCCGCTTCGAGTTTTCAATCGCCAGCGCGCGCCGATGCGCAAAACTCTGCCTGCCCACCTGGCAGGTCCATGCAACATCGGCCAAATCCAACTCGGGGTGCGACCCAAGATGCGTGACGAGATTCGCAAGCGCGCGATCCGCTGCCGCTGCAGTCTTGGCGGAAACTGTGAGCAGTTCGCAGGGCTTCGACGTGCGTGTGAGTTTTTGCTGCGGCGCCTCTTCCAGCACCACGTGCGCGTTGGTTCCCCCAATGCCCAGCGCCGTGACCCCGGCGCGGCGATGTCTCCCATTGGCCGGCCAATCCGCGAGCTTGCTGTTCACGTAGAAGGGGCTGCCCTTCAAATCGATTCGCGGGTTCAGCTTTTCGAAGTGCAGGCTCGGCGGCAGCTGCGCATGTTCAAGCGCCAGCGCTCGTCTTGATCAATCCCGTTACGCCTGCGGCGGCATCGAGGTGCCCCACATTCGACTTGACCGACCCGATCGCACACGAATGGCTTCCCCTATCCGGCTGATAAAACGCCTGGGTCAGAGCACGCACTTCGATGGGATCGCCAACCACCGTACCCGTTCCGTGTGCCTCCACATACGAGATGTCTGCAGGCACTACCCCTGCAAACTCCATCGCCTCCTTGATCACTTCCACTTGCCCATCGACACTCGGCGCCAGATAGCCCACCTTGCGTGCACCATCGTTATTGATGGCCGAGCCGAGGATCACCGCGTGGATGTGATCGCCCGAAGCGAGCGCCTCATCGAGCCGTCGTAGAACCACAATGCCCAGGCCGCTGCCGAAGATCGTGCCGCTCGATGCAGCATCGAACGATCGGCAGTGCCCGTCGCGCGCGAGAATCTCGCCTTCGCGATACATGTAGCCGAGGCCGTGCGGAATCTCGATCGTGACGCCGCCGGCCAACGCCATGTCGCACTCGTAGTTCAGCAGGCTCTGGCAGGCAAGATGCACCGCGACCATCGAAGTCGAGCATGCGGTCTGCACATTGATGCTGGGTCCGCGCAGGTCGAACTGATACGAAACCCGCGTCGCCAGAACGTCCTTGTCGTTGCCCGTCTGCTTCAGCTGGAACAGGCCGGCGCTCTCGACCATCTTGCGATTGGCCAGCAGATTGAAGATCAGATACGAATTCAGGCCCGATCCGGCAAACACGCCGATCGATCCGTCGAAGCTCTGCGGCGGATGCGCTGCATCCTCCAGCGCTTCCCACGCGCACTCCAGAAAGTGCCGATGCTGCGGGTCCATGATCGACGCATCGCGCGGGCTGAAGCCGAAGAACGACGCATCGAACAGAGCGACATCTTCCAGGATCGACGCCCGCTTTACATACGCCGGATTGGCCAGATCCTCGGCCGTTGCTCCAGCCGCAAGCAACTCCTCATCGCTGCGATCGCGAATCGACTCGACTCCGTCGCGCAGATTCTGCCAGAACTCCGAGACGCTGCGGGCTCCCGGAAACCTCCCTGCCATGCCGACTATTGCAATCGCAGACTTCATTTGCCTCCCTCAGCGCTGCATCGCCATCCGCCGTCGCTGCGCACGATCCGATGCGCGCCCATCCGACTGCGCGCCTCCCAGATGCGCGGCCAGCGTGCTCACCGTCGAAAACTGAAACAAATCGACAAGATCGAACTCGCGCCCCAGCGCCTCCTGCAGCCTGCCGTGTACCTCGGCAACCGTGAGAGAGTGCGCCCCGAGATCGAAGAAGTTTTCGTGCAGTCCCACGCTCGGAATGCCCGAGCGCCTCCTGCCATAAGCGCGCAATCGTGCGTTCGATCTCCGTTGTTGGCCCGCCGTTCGCGGGCTCCACCGCCGGCGACACACTCGGCAGCGGTATCTTCAGCAAGGCCTTGCGATCGATCTTGCCGTTGTCCGTGAGCGGCAGCTCGCGCAGAAACATAAAACTCGACGGCACCATGAACTCCGGCAGCTTCGCTCCAAGCGTGTTGCGCAGCTCGGCCTCCGTCGCACCTTTCGCCGCATCCGCCAACAGATACGCCGCCAGCCTCTGATCGCCTTCCCGGTCTTCGCGCAACACCACCACCGCACGATGAATCCCGGAACACTTCTCGAGCTCCGCTTCAATCTCTCCGGGCTCGATGCGATGTCCGCGCAGCTTGATCTGATAGTCCGCCCGGCCAAGAAAGTCGATGGTTCCATCGGGCAAGAAACCGTGCCAGATCCCCGGTCCGATAGAGCCGCGCGTCCGCCAAGTGAGGGAATCGTCACAAATCGCTCCGCCGTCAGATCGGGCCGATTCCAATAGCCGCGTGCCACCCCGTCTCCGCCGATGTAGAGCTCGCCGATCTCGCCTTCCGCAACCGGCTTCTGCTCGCTGTCGAGAAGAAAGACCTGCGTGTTGAGGATCGGCCGGCCAATCGGCACCGTCGCGCCCACCTCTGCGATCCGTCCCACCGTCGACCAGATCGTCGTCTCCGTTGGGCCATACATGTTGTAGAGTTCGCCGCTGAAGACCTGCCGGAGATGGCGCACCAGCGCCGCCGGAACCGCCTCGCCTCCCAGCAGGATCTGCTTCAGAGAGCCCAGAGCCGCAAACGCGCGCGCATCGAACGTCAGCATGCGCGCCAGCGACGGCGTCATCTGCAGATGGGTCACACCGCAGCGTTCGATCTCATCGGCGACAGAATCCTCTTCGCCATGCAGCACAACCGTGAATCCGCGCGTTAACGTCCAGAACAGTTCCAGCACCGAGATATCGAAGCTCGTGCTCGTCACCGCCAGCCATGTGCCGGGCTCCGATCCAATCGCGAGGTCCATTCCATTGAAGAAATTCACCACATTCCGGTGCTCGACCATCACTCCCTTGGGCTTGCCCGTCGAGCCCGAAGTGTAGATCGTGTACGCCAGATTCTCGCCCTTTACGCGCGGCGGAACGCTCTGCGTATGAGCTGCCGAATCCACAAGGCTCTCGACCTCAATCACCTTGCAATGCGCCGCTTCCGGCGGAAGCTTGCCCCGCGTCGCTGCAGTGGTCAGCAGCAACGGCATCGTTGAGTCCTGGATGATCCATGAAAGCCGATCCTTCGGATAAGTCGGATCGAGCGGAACATAGGCACATCCGGCCTTCAAAACCGCCAGCAGCGTGATCACGAGGAGTTCAGTCCGCTCCATGGCCACGCCGATCAGCGTTTCCGGCCCAACGCCAAGATCCATCAAATGCGCGGCCAACCGTCCCGACCGTTCGTCCAGCGCGCGATAGGTCAGCTGTCGATCCTGCGCGATCAGCGCGACAGTATCCGGCGTGCGGCTCGCCTGCTGCATGAAGAGTTCCGCAATCGTGGCCTCGCGCAGTGACCGGTCGTCCCCTGCGCCTCGAATCTCCTCAGGCAGATCGCGTGACATAGAAATTCTCCACGAATAGAAATTCGATGCCCGTTCCGAGAAACGTCTCTATCGCCTCCTCGGGTGTATTCACAATCGGCTGGCCCTTCACGTTGAAGCTCGTGTTCAGCACCATCTCGCTTCCGGTGGCCTCGCCTACGGCCTGCAGCAGCGTGTGAAAATCCGGATTGTCGCTCGTCGAAACAGTTTGCAGCCGGGCCGATCCATTCACGTGCGTGATCGCCGGCAGTTGAGCGCGCACCTCCGGCCGCACATCCACGATGCTGATCATGTAGGGCAACTGCGTCCCCGGAGCCACCTCAAACCAGCGATGCGCTTCCTCCACCGTGCACGCCGGCGCAAAGGGCCGGAAGGCCTCGCGTTTCTTCACCATCGCATTGATCTGGTCGCGCATCTTGGGCCGCCGCGGGTCGGCAAGAATGCTGCGATTGCCCAGTGCGCGCGGGCCGTACTCCATGCCGCCGCGGAACCAAGCAATCACGCGTCCATCCGCGATCAGCCGCGCCGCGCACCCGCAGGTCTCTCCCAGCGTGTCGAAACGCTGCCAGCGAATCTTTCCGTCAAAACGGCCCAGCGCGGCCTGCACTTCTTGCTCGTTGTAGCTCGGCCCAAACAGCGGAACAGGGAAGCGCCGATTCGCAATCGGCTGGACCAGCGAGGTGCGATAGATCGCCGCGCCAAACGCTGCTCCGTCGTCGCCGGCCACCGGCTGAATGTACACCTCGTCGAACAAGCGCGAGCGCACCAGCTTCCCGTTGGCCGTGCAGTTCAGCGCGACGCCTCCGGCCATGGCGATGCGCCGCAGTCCCGTCTCCCTGCCGAAGTGTTCGCACACGTGCATGACTACGCGCTCCAGGCACTCCTGCAACGCCGCCGCTACATCTTCATGCACGGAGTTGACCGACTGATTCTCCGCTCGCCGCGGCACCAGATGTTCGTCCAGATACGCCCGTGTCGCCCGATAGTTCTCGCGCTCGTCGCGCGATTGATTCAGTTTCAGAATCGGGATGCGCACCGAGCCGTCGTCGCGCAGTTCCACCTCTTTCTGGAAGAACGCCCGGAATCTTGATGGATCGCCGTACGGCGCCAGGCCCATGATCTTGTACTCATCGGAGTTGAAGTCGAACCCCAGATGCAGCGTGACCAGCGAATACAAAATTCCAATCGAGTCGTTGGCGCCGATCGTTCTCAGCCTCTCCAGCTTGCCATCGTGAAAGTCGTAGATGCTGACGCTCTCCACTTCGCCCATCGCATCGTTGACCACTACCAGGCACTCATCCCACCCCGACGTGTACGCAGCGCTCGCCGCATGAGCAAGATGATGCCCGACGGAGAAAACTTTGCTTTCGGGGAAGCCCGGCAAATCGCGCCGCACCTGCGCCAGCAGCGCCTCGCGCGAAAAAACCTGATCGTACAGCGAGTCGGAAGTTCCGTCGGCTCGATACAGCGCGCGATACGGCGCATAGTCGAACCCATGCGCGATCTCATCGATCTCGTCGATCGAGATTCCGGCCTTCTTCAGGCAATAGTGGATTGCATCAATCGGAAAGTCGCCGGTGTGCTTCTTGCGGCTGAAACGCTCTTGTTCCGCCGCTGCCACCAGCGTGCCGTCGATCACCAGCGCTGCCGCTGCGTCCATCCCCTGGCAAATGCGATATTCGCGCTCGTCGAGACCAGGCCAGTGCGCCTGCTTGAAAGGCACAGCATTTTCCAACCCGCTGATTCCAATAATCTTCATAACCTTCCCTTCGTACTCGGAAAGCGTGAAGAACCACTCATCGGTGGCTTGTCTGCGGGGAAATGCAGTCTTCTAAGTTTGCCCAGATTGTACGCCAGCTGTTGTTACGGTTGAAATATGCGTTCGGCGATTTGTGGCTACAACAAAAGATGTACGCTCTTCCTCGAGTTACCCGTGAACTATCGTTCTCACCGAGTTAGAGTTACCGAAGATGGAAATAGTCACTCAAAAGCAAGGTCGCTTCTGCTGCGTACGGTGGTTCTTCAGTACATAATGTCGATGTCGTCACCATTGATGGGGTTCGAGAGATTATTCGCGGTCAATAGTGGTAAAGTTTCGCCTGTCCTCTTCAGTCGTCTTCTTGGTTAGACCATAAATCAACATGAGTATTTCGGGGCTCGCTCTCCGGGAAAGGTTTTGGGACATAAGTATGCGCGTGCTGCGTACTCTCCCTCTTTGTCTGTTCTGCCTTGCCACCATCGTTTCAACGTTGGCCCTCGCGCAAACGCCTGCGCCCGCCGCGAGGATTGTCGAAAAAATCGACGCAGACCAGCTGGTGACCCTGAGAGGCAATACGCTCCCGGTCGCGAACTCCGAGAACGATCTCGGCCGAGTGAATCCAAACCTCGCCATGACCAACGTCGTGCTGGTGTTGACGCGCAGCCCCGAGCTCCAGGCCGCCTTCGACGACTTTGTTGCCAGTCAGTACGACGCTTCTTCGCCGAACTATCATCACTGGCTTCAGCCCGCAGAGGTCGGCGAACAATTTGGGCCGTCTCTGGCCGACATTGCGACGCTTTCCAATTGGCTCGCCGGTCAGGGATTCTCGGTCGCCGGTGTCTCCAAAGACCGGATGACCATCCGCTTCAGCGGTACGGCAGCTCAAGTTGAATCCGCTTTCCACCTTGAGATGCACAACCTCTCCGTGCGCGGAGAAAGGCACATCGCCAACATGAGCGATCCGCAGATTCCCGCGGCTCTGGCTCCCGTGGTGGCAGGCGTCAAGGGCCTCCATGACTTCCGCCCCCGGCCGCTCCACCGGCTCGGCTCGACCGCGACCTTCAACAGCCGGACCGGCAAGTGGCAACGAAACGACGCCAGCTCGCTTCTCACCCATCCCACGGGACTCACTGTTGGCGCAGGCGCTCCGCATCCGGAGTTCGGCATTACCACCGGATCGGGCAGCAGCGCGGTGCTGACTGAAGACGTCGCACCCTACGACTTCGCCACAATTTACAACGTCCTTCCGCTGTGGAGCGCGTCGACCCCCATCAATGGCACTGGCCAGACCATCGCCGTCGTCGGAACCACCGACATCAATCTCTCCGACGTCGCGGCCTTCCGTTCGGCCTTCGGCCTTCCTGCGGGGTTGACCCCTATCGAGGTCAAAGGCGCCAATGGACTCGATCCCGGCATCTGCACAGGAACCACCGGAAACTGCACGATCGACGACCTGACTGAAAACACTCTCGACGTCGAGTGGTCCGGCGCGGTCGCCCCCGGCGCGCAGGTCGTCCTTGTCACCTCCGGGCTGCTCTCGAGCAACGACGATACCGTGTACGACTCGGCCAAGTACATCGTCGACAACGTAGGTGTCTCCGGATCGCCCGTCGCCAACGCCCACATTATCAATGTGAGTTACGGCTTATGCGAACTGGGCGAGGGAAGCGGCGGCAACATCGCCTACAACAGCCTCTGGCAAACCGCCGCAGCCGAGGGAATCGCAGTCTTTGTCGCCGCGGGCGATGCAGGATCGGCCGCCTGCGATCAGGGGCTGGATGCCAGCGTTCCCTACGCGGCTCAGTATGGCCTGTCCGTCAGTGGCATTGCCTCCACCCCGTACGACACAGCAGTCGGCGGAACCGATTTGAACTGGGGCTCGAAGGCGTCTCCGTACTGGAACGCCACCAACAACTCCACCACCGGCGCAAGCGCGGTGGGCTACATGCCGGAAGTGCCCTGGAACGACACCTGCACCAATCCGCTGACCATATCCTTTCTGCAAACCCAGGTTGTCCCCGCCCTCCAGAAACAACGGCTTCCCGTCGGCTACCGCCCCACCGACGCTGAAACCGTCCTGCCAGTTTGTCCTCACTTGGTACAAGACCGTTCAGGACGCACCTTTCAACGTCGACCTCTCTCCCTTTGTCGATGTGGTCGGCGGAGGGGGTGGCGCGAGCAACTGCACCACCAGCAACGGGCAGACGGCGGCTACTTGCACGGGCGGCTACCCAAGCCCTCCTGGCAGACGGGCGTCTCCGGCATTCCCACCGACGGTGTGCGCGATCTGCCCGACGTCTCGTTCTTCGCCTCCAACGGCTTCCTGGGCAGTGCCTACCTGATCTGTGTTTCCGCAACTCTGCCAACCGGTACAACCTCCTGCACCTACTCACCGACGCAGGAGATTACCGCGGAAGAAGTAGGCGGCACCTCGGTCTCCTCTCCCGCCATGGCCGGCGTCATGGCCCTCATTAATCAGAAGGCGGGCGAGACCCAGGGAAACCCCAACGCCGAGCTTTACGAGCTGGCCTCGAAACAGACCTACGCCAGCTGCACAACAGAAACCGGCACGGTCAGCAATAGCTGCTACTTCAACGACATCGACACCGGCACAATCGCAATGGCTTGCCAGCCGGGCACAACCAACTGCACTGTCGCCCACAGCGGAGACGCTGTCGCCGTCCTGCCTGGGTTTGGCGCAGGTGCCGGCTACGACCTGGCCACCGGCCTCGGCTCGCTCAACGTGGCCAACGTCGTGAACGCGTGGACCTCTGTCACCGGAACCGGCACAACGACTGTGACCGTCACTCCCTCGGCCACCAGCATCTCCGCGAGCCAGCCCCTTACCGTCACCGTCACGGTCGCCGGCTCCAATGGTGTCACTCCTGCCGGCACGGTCGCGTTGAACGGCGGCGGATATACCGGCACCGCGCAGGCTCTGGTCAATGGCGCCTACACATTCAACGTTCCGGCCTTTGGGCTGACCGGTGGATCGGACACCCTCACCGTCACCTATAGCGGCGACAACAACTACGCGTTGTCGAACACCACAACCAGTGTGACTGTCTCTCAGGTCGCGCCGGGCGCCATCACTGTGGCCCCTGCAGCCTCGAGTGTCGCGGCAAGTGCGACCCTCACCGTCACCGGTGCTGTGACTGGCGCTGCCGGCGGTCCGGCTCCCACCGGCACAGTAATCCTCTCGGGCGGCGGCTTTACATCCTCCGCTATCGCCCTCTCCAGCGGCGCCTACTCGATCACCATCCCGGCAAACAGCTTGAGCGTCGGCTCCGACACTCTCACCGCCACCTACAGCGGCGATGGAACCTACCTGGCCGGTACACCCGGCACCGCGAACGTGACCGTTACGTCCAGTGTGGGCAAGCCCGCCGTCACAATCACCGTCACTCCCGGCGCAGCCAGCGTTGCATTCAATGCCCCGCTCACCGTCACCGGCACCGTTGCGGGTTCGTCCGGAACGGCCACCGGCACAGTGACCCTCACCAGCGGTACCTACACATCGTCCGCGGCGACTCTCAGCGGTGCGGGCGCTATTCCATCGCCATCCCCGCAAACAGTCTCGCCACCGGCCATGTGGCCCTCACCCTTGCCTACAGCGGAGACGCAACCTATGCAGCTGGCTCGGGCACGGGGACGGTCATTGTCACTCAGATCGCTCCTACCGGCCCCACCGTCGTGCCTAGTGCATCGAGCATCGCGTTGAATGCTCCGCCTCACCGTCACCGGATCCATCACCGGCCCGTCCGGCAGCCCCGCGCCCACGGGCACCGTTGTCCTCTCCAGCGGCAGCTACGCATCGGCCAAGACGACCCTCAGCGGCGGTGTCACTCCCTCCTATTCCATCGCGATTCCCGCAAGCAGCTTGAGTGCGGGCACCGACACCCTCACCGTGACCTATAGCGGCGACAACTACTACGTCACCGGCAACAATACCGCGACCGTCACGGTCACCAAGCTGACTCCTACCGTCACCGTGACGCCTGCCTCCACCAGCTCGAATTCGCTCACAGTCGCTGCAGGTCACCGCAGCCGTCGCCGGCGGTCGATCCACGCCCACGGGAACCGTCACCCTCACCAGCGGCAGTTACACCTCGGCTCCGCAGGCCCTGGTCCTCCGGCAGCTTCACGTTCACCATTCCGGCCAACTCGCTCGCTGCCGGAACCGATACCCTGACCGTCGCCTACGGCGGCGACAACGTCTACAGCTCCGGCAGCAACACGGCAAGCGTCGCCGTGACGCAGTCGACCTACGCCCTGAGCGCAACCGCACCCCTCGCGGTGAATCGAGGCAGTTCTGCTGCTTCGACGATCTCGGTGTCGAGCACGACCAGCTATTCCGCTACCGTCGCTCTGACCTGTGCCCTCAACTCAGGTGGTCCCACCAATCAATCCGGCGATGCGCCCACCTGCACCATCCCATCCACCGCAGTCGCCGTCGGCGGAACCGCCACCGCGACCGTGAAGACAACCGCAGCCACAACCGGCGCCCTCATTCGTCCGGAATTCCACCCGACTAGAACAGCGCTTGCCGGACTCGGTCTTGCGGCTCTCGCCCTGCTCGCCCTTCTCGGAATCCCTGCGCAACGGCGTGCCTTCCGCGCCCTGCTTGGCATGTTCGTTCTGCTCCTGACCCTCGGTAGTCTCGCTGCCTGCGGTGGCGGAGGCGGCAGCAGCAGCGGCAGCGGCGGCGGTGGCACCAGCAACCCCGGTACGGCCTCAGGCGCCTACACCTTTACCGTAACTGGAACTGGCAGTGACGCAGCCAAGACCACAGCGACAACCACCTTCACCGTGACCGTCAACTAGACATCAACCCAACCAAAGCGCGCGGCCCTCTCTTCGGAGAGGGCCGTCGTGTCTTTGGACTCTGGCGCAGCCCATCTACCCTGGGTGCCTCATCCTCGCCCTTGGGCACCTGGGAAAGCACTGATCCAGCAAGTGCTCGCCGGCTGCCCCAATCCACGCTCTGCCTGGGTGGGATCGCACGAACCTCGGTTTCCGCTCTGCCGTCCAAAATGCTAGACTCGGCCAGCTTCTGGTAAAGCCCCATGCCCGAGGTCGTCCACAACCAATTGCCTTCCGCGCTCGATCCCGAGTCGACCCGCATGAAGGCCAATCGAACAGCGCTTCTCGCGCTCCTTGCCTCCCTGCGCGCCGAAGAAGACACCATCCGTCTCGGCGGCGGCGCCAAAGCCATCGACGCCCAGCACAACAAAGGCCGCCTCACCGTCCGCGAGCGCCTCAACCTTCTCCTCGACGCGCCTGCCGACTTCCTCGAGCTCGGTCTTTGGGCCGCCCACAACATGTACACCGAATACGGCGGCGCTCCTGCTGCAGGCGTCGTCACCGGACTGGGCCGCGTGGCCGGCCGCCTCTGCATGGTCATCGCCAACGACGCTACCGTCAAAGCCGGCGCCTTCTTCCCCATGACCGCCAAGAAGGTCATCCGCGCGCAGACCATCGCCCTCGACAACCGCATCCCCACGCTCTACCTCGTCGACTCTGCCGGCGTCTTCCTTCCCCTGCAGGAGGACGTCTTCCCCGACACCGACGACTTCGGCCGCATCTTCCGCAACAACGCCGTCATGAGCTCGATGGGCATCCCCCAGATCACCGCCATCATGGGCATGTGCGTTGCCGGAGGCGCGTATTTGCCCGTCATGACCGACACTGTGCTCATGACCGAAGGCTCCGGCCTCTTTCTCGCCGGCCCTTCGCTCGTACAAGCGGCGATCGGACAGAAAACCGATCCCGAAGAACTCGGCGGCGCAGCCATGCACGCCGAAATCTCCGGCACCGTCGACTTCAAAGAACCCAACGATCACCTCTGCATCGCCCGCTTGCGTTCCCTGGTCGAAAAAATCGGCGCGCCGCCCGCCCGCATCCGCAGCAAGGGAAAGAAGTCTTCTCCCGCATCCCTTACGATCCTGCGACCGACGCCCCGCTCTACCCCGCCGACGATCTCTACGGCCTCATCAACCCCGATCCCACTTCCACCAATCTCTACGACATGCGCGAGGTCATCGCTCGCCTCGCCGACAGGAGCGCAGTTCGACGAGTACAAGGCCGACTTCGGCCGCACCGTTCTCTGCGGCTACGCGCGCATCGGCGGCCACGCCGTCGGCATCGTCGCCAACCAGAAGATCAATCAGATGCAGACCGTCGCCATGGGGCCCGCTGCCGGCGCAAAGAAAATCGAAGTCGGCGGCGTTATCTACACCGAGGGCGCACAAAAAGCCGCCCGCTTCATCATGGACTGCAATCAGAACCTGATTCCTCTCGTTTTTCTTCACGACGTCAACGGCTTCATGGTCGGCAAAGATGCGGAATGGTCCGGCATCATCCGCGCCGGCGCAAAGATGGTCTCCGCCGTCAGCACGAGCGTCGTGCCAAAAATCACCGTCATTCTCGGCGGCAGCTTCGGCGCAGGCCACTACGCCATGTGCGGCAAGGCGTACGATCCGCGCTTCCTCTTCGCTTGGCCCACGGCGCGCTACGCCGTCATGAGCGGCGCATCGGCGGCAAACACCCTCGCCGAGGTCCGCGCGAAGCAAATGGAGCGCGGCGGCAAAGTTTTGACGGACGCCGAGCGCCGATCCATTTCGGATGAAATTCGCGCCGACTACGACCGTCAGGCCGACCCGCGCTACGGCGCTGCGCGCCTCTGGATCGATGCCATCATCGATCCGGCAAAGACGCGCGACATCCTCATCGCCGCACTCGAAGCCTGCGCCCTCAATCCCGACGTCCCGCGCTTCAACCCCGGAGTTCTGCAAACATGAACTTCTGTCTGCAGGGGAGCGGGGGCGGAGGGAGCAGGGGCCTTCAGGCCCATGAAATGCCGCGAACCTGCACGAGGGGCTTCAGCCCCGGAATGCACTTTCAGATTTCTTGGATGTGTCATCCTGAGCACCCGCGCGTTTGGGGCCCCATGAACAACGTGAGTTGTTCGTGGGGTAAGCGGGGCGAAGGATCTGCATTTCACGCTGTTTCAATTCGTGTGAGCCGGTCGTAGATACCTGCATCTGATCCTCTAGGAGCCTCCATGGCCGAATCCGCCCAAAGCCTCTACCCCTTCGTTCTCACCGAGGAGCAGGAACACCTCCGCCGCGAAATCCGCACCTTCGCCACGCGCGAAATCGCGCCCCACATCATGGAGTGGGACGAGAAGAGTGAGTTCCCCCTCGCGATCATCAAAAAGCTCGGCGCGCTGGGGCTCCTCGGCGTCATCTTCCCGCCCGAGTACGGCGGGGCCGGCCTCGGCTACGTCGACTACGTCCTGGCCATCGAAGAGCTCTCCGCCGTCGATGGATCAATAGGGATCACGGTTGCCGCGCACAACTCTCTCGGCACCAACCATATTTTTCTCTGCGGCTCCGAAGCGCAAAAACAGAAATACGTTCCTAAGCTCGCCACCGGCGAGTGGCTTGCCGCCTGGGCCCTCACGGAACCCGGCTCCGGCTCCGATGCCGGCAGCGCCCGCACCACCGCCGTCAAAAAGGGCGACCGCTACGTTCTCAACGGCAACAAGACCTTCATCACCAATGGCCACTACGCCGACGTCGCCGTGGTCATCGCCGTCACCGACAAGACCAAAGGCACCCACGGCCTCTCCGCCTTCCTCGTCGAAAAAGGAACCAAAGGCTTTCGCCCCGGCAAGAAGGAAAACAAGCTTGGCCTCCGCGCCAGCGACACCAGCGAGCTCATCTTTGAAGACTGCGAGATTCCTGCCGAAAATCTCATCGGCGCCGAGGGGGAAGGCTTCGTCGACGCCATGCGCGTCCTCGATGGAGGGCGCATCTCCATCGCGGCCCTGGCTCTGGGCATCGGCCGTGGCGCGCTCGACGCGGCTTTGAAATATGTAAAGGAACGCCGCCAGTTCGGCAAAGCCATCGCTGAGTTTCAGGGCATCCAGTGGAAGCTCGCCGACATGTCCACCGAACTCGATGCCGCGCGCCTGCTCACCCAGCGCGCCGCCGTGCTCAAAGACGCTCACCACCGGACCACGCGCGAGTCCTCCATGGCTAAGCTCTTCGCCGGCGAAGTCGCCGTGCGCATCTGCGACGAAGCCGTGCAGCTCTTCGGTGGCTACGGCTTCATTAAGGACTACCCCGCCGAAAAGTACTACCGCGACGTCAAGCTCTGCACCATCGGCGAAGGCACCAGCGAAATCCAGCGCATGGTCATCGCCCGCGAAATCCTCAAAGTCCACCCCTCCCGCGGCTAGAAGGAACCTACTTTTCGCGATGGTCGCATCGCCGTGGAGAGACTCAAAGCCCGCGTGAGAAAATCGGGAGCGACCGATGAAACGACAGACTCTGGGTTGGATTGGGATCACAGTCTGCCTAGCCGTCTCCTATTGGTACTCCAAGGGCCATTCAACCGGCCCGGAGTACTTTCCGAGCGGCAGGCGAATCACGAGCTTCACCGATGTTTTGGGAGCGGCTCTGCTCTTCTCTGTGGTTTGTCTCGTCCTCCAGTTCAGGGCTAAGAAATGACCCTTTCACACGTCCGATTCGGATTAATCCCCTTGTTCCCTCGGTCCCCTGTACCCTGAACTTGAAATGCCCGACACCGTCAAAATCATCGAGTGCCCACGCGACGCCTGGC
Source organism: uncultured Acidobacteriaceae bacterium (assembly GCA_963778705.1). Lineage (GTDB taxonomy): Bacteria > Acidobacteriota > Terriglobia > Terriglobales > Acidobacteriaceae > Telmatobacter. The sequence goes on along the minus strand of CAVZVM010000003.1, from coordinate 370,679 downwards.
AGGGCCTGCACAAGCAGATTCCGCCCGCCGAAAAGGCCGACTACCTGCGCAAGCTCATCGCCGCGGGTTTCACCCACATCGACGCCGTCAGCTTCGTCTCGCCCGCCGCCGTGCCGCAGATGGCCGACTCTGAACAGGTCCTCGAACTTCTCGCGCCGCCCGAACACGTCGAGATCGTCGGCATCGTCGTCAATCAAAAAGGCGCGGAACGCGCCATCGCCACCAGTGCCGTCCAGACCCTCGGCTTTCCTTACTCCATCTCCGCCGAATTCCTGCAGCGCAACCAGCACCAGACCCTCGAAGAGTCCCTCGATGCCTTCGAGTCGATCGTCTCCTCCGCTCACAACGCAGGCCTCGACACCGTTGCCTACATCTCCATGGCCTTCGGCAATCCCTACGGCGAGCTGTGGAATACGGACGAAGTCGTCACCGCCTGCGAGCTGTTGATCGACTCCGGCGCAACCGCGATCTCGCTCGCCGACACCGTCGGCCTCGCGTCACCGGCCCAGATCGCCGACACCGTCGGCGCGGTTCTCTCGGCGCATCGCGGGTTCGAGATCGGCGTCCATCTCCACGCGCGCCGCGACGACGCACCTGCACGCATTCGCGCCGCCTACGACGCGGGTTGCCGCCGCTTCGATGCCGCCCTCGGCGGTCTCGGCGGTTGTCCCTTCGCGCAGGACGCGCTCGTCGGCAACATCCCCACCGAAATCCTGATCGCCACCCTGCGCGCGCTCGGCGCGAAGGTTCCATCCATCGCTCTCGATCCGCTCGGCCTGGACTCACTTCTTCAGGCCACCGCCGAAATCGCCACCCGCTTCTCCACGCCGGTTCAGTAATGCTCGGTCATCCCTGCGAGCGATCGCAGCGAATCACAGGTGCGGGTAATTATCCGCAAATCTTTACGACAAAATCGACGGAGGTAGGGGGGTAGGGGGTGTCCCGCCGCTGTTGCCTCCCGTTTTTTTGCCTGATTCGATTGTGCACGAAAGGGGAGAAATACTACGCAAAAGCGAGGCGCGATTTGTTTCGTGCCTCCTGGCCGTGTCTGGCTTCGCGCAATGCTGCGAAAATAGAGAGGCATGCTCTCTCTGCAAAACGCCGGCAAGCGCTTCGGTCCGCGCATCCTCTTTCTCGAAGCCGACTGGCTCATTCGCAGCACCGAAAAGACCGCGCTCGTCGGCGCCAACGGCACCGGCAAATCGACGCTGATGAAGGTGCTCGCCGGCCTCGAGTCGCTCGACTACGGCATGATGCAGCAAACCCGCGGCATGAGCTTTGGCTATCTGCCCCAGGAAGGCCTACAGCTCACCGGCCGCAGCATCTTTGAGGAATGCCTCACCGTCTTCGACGAACTGCGTGCGATGGAAGGCGAGATCGAGCGCGCCGCAGGGCAGATGGCCGATCTCGACCACGCGAGCCCTGAATACGAAGCCGCAGCCGAACGCTACTCGACATTGCAGGAGCGCTTCCATGTCATGGATGGCTACGCGCTCGACGCGCAGGTAGGCGCCGTGCTCACTGGACTGGGATTCACCAAAGAAGACTGGCAACGCCAGACCGACGAGTTCTCCGGCGGTTGGCAGATGCGCATCGCACTGGCCAAACTGCTGCTCGCCAAGCCGAACCTGCTGTTGCTCGACGAGCCGACCAACCATCTCGACCTCGAAACGCGCAACTGGCTCGAGAACTACCTGAAGAGCTATCCCTTCGGCTACATTCTCATCTCGCACGACCGCTACTTCCTCGACGTCACCGTCGATCGCACAGTCGAGATCTGGAATAAACGCCTCACCATTTACCACGGAAACTACACCAAGTATCTTTCGCAGAAAGAAGAGCGCCGCGCGCAACTCGTCGCGGCCTACAAAAATCAGCGCGACCAGATCGAGCACCTCGAAGCTTTCATCAACCGGTTTCGCGCGCAGGCCACTAAGGCCAAACAGGTTCAATCGCGCATCAAGGAACTGGACAAGATCGAACGCATCGAGATCCCCGAGGAAGAGCCGATCATCCACTTCAAGTTTCCGCAGCCCCCGCCTTCCGGGCGTCTCGTGGTTGAAGCCGACGGCCTCGGCAAAAGTTACGGCGCAAAGCGCGTTTTTAGTAACGGGCGCTTCTCGATTGAGCGCGGCGATCGGGTCGCTCTGGTCGGCGTCAACGGCGCGGGCAAGTCCACACTAATTAAATTGCTCACCGGCGTTGAGGCGCCGACCGAGGGCACAGTGAAGCTCGGCCACAACGTCGTCAGCGAATACTTCGCGCAGGATCAATACAAAGTTCTCGATCCCGACGCGCGCATGTTGGACGACATCAGCCGCGCCGCGGTCAAGGTCCCCGAGTCTGCGCTACGCTCGTTGTTGGGCTGCTTTCTCTTCTCCGGCGACGACGTGTTCAAAAAGCTCGGCGTACTCTCAGGCGGCGAACGCAATCGCTTTGCTCTGGCGCGGATTCTGGTCTCGCCCTCGAACTTCCTTCTGCTCGACGAGCCCACGAACCATCTCGACATGCGGGCCAAGGATGTGCTGCTCGACGCGCTCGATGCGTTCAGCGGGACGGTGATTTTCGTTTCGCACGATCGTTACTTCATCGATCGCCTTGGGACCCGTGTGCTCGAAGTCGAGAACGGCGCGATCACGATGTACGAGGGCACGTACGAGGACTACGTGCGCAAGAAGGAGCAGCTAGCCTCTGCAGCCGCGAATCCCGAACCGGAGAGTAAGCCGCAGCCGGTGGCAAAGCCCACCCCTGCGCTCACCGGAACAACGATTGTGATCGAAGGCGGCCCAATCGAGGACGGTTCAGGCGAGCGCGATGATCGCACGGCTTCCGGTTCTTCCAATGGCAGTCGGGCACGGCGTCTGAATCCCATCAAGCAAAAGCAGATGGAAGACCGCTGCGCGTTTCTCGAAGAGGAGATTCCGCGGGTTGAATCGGCGATTGCGCACACCGAGCAGCAACTTGGCGTGTTCGTCTCCGCCGCCGAAACGCAGAGGCTGACCGATCTCGCCGCGGAACTGCGCAAGCAGCTTGTGACGCTCACGGCCGAGTGGGAAGAGCTGACGGTGCAGTTGGAGGCGTAGACGGCCAGTCCAAAAAAATGTTCCACGTGGAACATTTCGCTCTTCTGACGCCTTACTTTGGAACGCACTGTGTTGCGAAGAAATGCAGCGATCGAATGCGACTGTTGCGGTCGGAGCTCATTCAGGCATTGGCGCGGCGCTCGATGGTCACGACGGTGATGTCGTCGTCTTGTCCGAACTGGACGGCTGCATCTGCGACCGTTGCAGCGGATTCTCTCGATATCGCCTTGGCACGATCGAATCCAAACAGTTCGCGTCTCTCGTTCTGCGCTTCCACAACGCCATCGGAGAGGAACGTCAACCGGCTGCCAGGCCGCAGTTCGACCATCGTGGCTTCGTACCGCCCGCCGCCGCCGATGCCCAATGGCAGCGCGCCTGGGAGCTCGATCTCCTGTCCATCGAGGTAGGGTGACAAGTGACCGGCATTGGCAAGGGTGACGAGACCGTTGTTCGCGATCAAAACTGCAAGAGCTGTTGCGAATCCATCCGGAGCGCGTCCGATCAACGTATCGTGCAGCCGACGCAGCAGCACGACCGGGTCGCGTGTGTCTTCGGCAACCGCGCGAATCGATCCGACCAGCAGTGCCACGAGCATCGCTGCTGGAAGGCCTTTGCCGGAAACGTCGCCGATGACCAGAAGCAGGCCGCCGTCCGCCACCGGCAGGATCTGAAAGAAATCGCCACCCACCTCACGTGCAGGCTTGTAGGCGGAGTCCACGGCGAACCCAGGAAACGGCTGATGCCGGTCGGGCAGAATGACGCGCTGCACCTGGCGGGCAGCAGCCATTTCATTTTCGAGCAGAGCCTTTTCAGTGCGCGTCTTTACATACCGACGTGCCTCAAACACCAAAACGTAGAAGAAGCCCGTGTAGCCCAGGCTGACGACGATCATGGTCGCAATGCTGTCGAAGCTCAGGCGAGCGCGCAGGTTCCCCAATGCGGCTGCGTTCACGGGAATCAGCTGCGGCAGATCCGGGAACCTGTTCCCCAAAAAGCTCATTGCAACGATCTGCACCACGATGATCGGCAGGACGGCCTTCCACCAGTTCTGCCGGAGGGAGACACCCACGACCGCGTACACGACAGCGAAGGAGCCGCACAGCAGTGTTCCGAGCGCGAATCGGACCAAGGGCTCGCGTCCCAGGGACATGATGTCGTTGGCAAATCCGATGGTGGTGAAGAGCAGGAAGACCGCGAGCAGAACAATGACGATGGACTTGCGCGGTACCTCTCGCCATGGATCAAAACTCTCTACGGATGTGGGGCTCGGCATCGATTCAGTGGCCTCTCAGCCCTGCGCGGTCCATCGGAGGGATGGGTCACAGCCCCTTTCCAATCCTTCAAAAGCAGGATCGCCGATGGACGCTTGTCTTACGAAGAGCTCGTCGCTTGGGACGAACTTTACCATGTTTGCCCTTTACATTCCTCGATGTCATGCTGAAAAGCGTGAAGGGAGCGCAACCTATTCCGGTACGATCCGAGGAGGTGAGCGATGATCTTCGTCAGCCTGACGCGCTTGAGAGTCCGGTCGATTCGCTTTATGCCGTTCTTTGCGGTGTATGCGTTCCGTTCGTTCCGCCAGGTCAGCAAGGCGTCAGGATTTCAAGCCGGCGCAGTGCTCAATGACCGGGAGCGGACATTCTGGACGATGACGGCGTGGGAAACGCAAGAGAATATGCGGCAGTTTATGACCAAGGGCGCACACAAAAGTGCCATGCCGCATTTGCTGAATTGGTGTGATGAGGCTTCGGTGGCGCATTGGGGTCAAGAAGACGTTGTGCTGCCCTCATGGACCGAAGCGGCCAAGCGCATGCGCGAGCAGGGTCGGGCTTCCAAGGTGCGATACCCAAGTGCGGGCCACGCGAGCTTAAGTTTTTCCGAGCCGCGAGCCGGGTCGGAAGTCACGATTCGCCCTGCCGGTTGATTGAGCTGTTTTTTGAAGAGGATGCGAGGCGCGTTCGCACTCCTTCCAGAGTTTTTCCCAATTCCACAATCCGGACGTGACCGCGGTCGGCAACGGATAGCCGAGTAGATGGGCAAGCAGGCAGATTTGGCCGCGATGGTGAGCCTCGTGCGCCAGCATGTAGCAGAGCATTTCGACGCCGGCGGGCCAGGCTGTGCCCCAGCCATCGCGGCGAAATTTGGTGATGCGGCCTTCGCTGCTGAAGGCTTCGGCCAGCAGTTCGATGCAAAGAGCGGCACTGTGCTCCAATGCGGTGCTCGCTTGTTGCGGAGTGCAGCGGGTGCGATTGAGTTGAGCCGGGATTTTGAGATGCGGTGCGTTGAGCCGAATCCATTTGGTGCGGACGTTGTGCATGTGGGTGAAGATGGCCGCGATGGGGCGGACCTTGCCGGCTGGTTTAGCGTTCCAGGCGGCAGGATCGAGGTGCTCGATGAGCATCTGGTTCATGCGGTCGTTGGCGGCGAAGAGGCGGACCGCACTGCGAGCGAGTTGGGATGTGGGTTTGCGCTTGCGCTCGGCCATACGTCCGGATTGTAGCCGCGATCGACGGTGTGCGCGTCTGACTAAGCGCCGGCGGGACTAATGCGCAGCGACGCGAAGGCGTTCGGAGGCATGATTGTCGTTCCATCCGATGACGCGGCCGCCTTCCAGGAAGACTTCGGAGCTGCCGTAAGCGAGCTTGTTTTCCGAGAGCAGGGTGGGTGTACCTTGGACGGCGATCACGTCGTTCTTCGATGAGCCGATGCTGAAGGTCGAGACGCGTGGATCGAGATGGCCGGTCGGCCAGAGTTTGACGTGCAGGGGAATCAGAGCGGGATTGACCTTCCAGCCGACAACCGCGCCGTTGTGAAAGTAGAAGGTCGCGTCCCGATAGAGGAGCGCGTTGGCAGAGGATGAGACGGGAGAACCCATGACGGTGAGGACTTCGTCTTTGGTGAGGCCGACCGTGACGTAGGGCATGGGAACGTGCGGCGGCGGGACTGCGATGGTGGGCGGTCCGGTGGCCGATGCGGACGATGAGGGATCGGGCTGAGCCGGCTGCGGAGATGAGGCGGGAACGGAGGCGACAGTTCCGGATAGAAAGCGGGGCAGGCGCTGTTTGAATGCGGTCAGGTCGGTCTGCAGCGTGAAGAGCAGCTGCGACCTGTATTGAGCGTAGAAGCTTGCCGTCGCGGGATTGGAGGAGAGCGTGCGGTCCATGGCAATGAGCAGGCAGCGGAGACGGCGAGGATGATGAAGCAGCAGCACGCAGCGCACCAGAATGCCGATGGCCAGAGCCGAATCGAAGAAGGTACGGCGTTGAGTTTTGCCGGTTGCCTGCAGGCCGACATCCTGTGGTGCGGGCTTGCGGGCCGGACGCTTGCGGGGTTTGGCCGGGGGGAGCGATGCGAGGTAAGCGTGCGCGGCATTAATCGATTTGAGCTTTTCGTCGGCGGCTTCTCGGAGCTTGGGGTCGGTTTGAAAGCGATCGGGATGCCAGACTTTGACCAGCACGCGGTAGGTGCTTTCGATTTCCCTGTAGCTGGCATTTGAATCGAGCCCGAGGATGTGGAGGGCGCCGCAACGCTCGCAGGTGGCGCCTTCGCGATCGACCGAGTTGCCGCACAAGCAGGTAAACATGGAACGGGCTGCGTCTGGGAGTTGCCTCGATTCTATCGCGGCGTCCGATTGCATTCTTGTGATGCGGGTGGCCGGGAATAGCACGAAGTAATGCTGCATTGGTGGGATTGCGGGGCTGGGGAGCCTACACAAACGGGTTCACGATGCGGAGGCTCCCGAACTTGCGGCCGTGTTGCAGATCTTCGGTGTAAAGTACAGCGCAGCCGGCTTGAAGTGCGGCGGCGACGATGAGTGTGTCGTACCAGGAGAGGCCACCCAGCGCATGAAGGCTGAGCGCCTCTCCGTAGAGGGTTGCGGAGGAGTGAACTGCGAGCAGTGGAGAGAAGACCTCATCGAGGTAGTGCCGGCCGTCGGCAGCCTTCAACTGCGCGGCGAAACGCTTGAACGCGGCATTGAAGAACTCCTGGACTACCTGAAAGCTGATAATGCCCTTCTGCGAAGAGAGAGCCTTTTCGATAAGACCATCGGCAATGTCCGCTTTACGCCTGTCAGAGCGATCAAGTGAGTAGATGAAGATGTTGGTATCGAGGAAGAACCGGCCGCTCATCGCTCGTTCAATTCGTCTCTGGTGAAGTGGCGACCGGCGTTGACATACCGCAGCCTCTTCATCAGTTCTCTGTAGCGGGCGGCGGCAGCTTCGCCGTCGCTGGCAGCAAACTGAGCAAGCCACTCACGAAAAGCGTCGTTCAGGGAGCGGCGCTGGGCGCGCGCCACGGAGCGGGCCTTCTCAATGAGGTCGTCGTCGGCGCTGAGAGTGATGTTCTTCACGAGAATAGTGTACACGAGATTCGTGTACACGGGAAGGCTGTGCATCGGGACTGGCGGCACAGACATTTGGCCAACCATAGAATGAAATTGGATGGCTTTCACCGAACAATACGATGTGGCTGTGGTGGGCGCGGGGCACGCCGGGTGCGAGGCGGCGATGGCCGCGGCGCGCATGGGCCTGAAGACCGCGCTGATCACGATGAACCTCGACCTGATTGCGCAGATGAGCTGCAATCCGGCGATTGGCGGGGTAGCCAAGGGGCACCTGGTGCGCGAAGTGGACGCGCTGGGCGGCATCATGGGCGAAGTCGCCGATGCGGTGGGTATCCAGTTCAGGCTTCTGAATACATCGCGAGGACCGGCGGTGTGGAGTCCGCGGGCACAGTGCGATAAGCAGCTGTATCGCGTAAAGATGCGCGAGGTGCTGGAGAGCCAGCCGGGCCTGCACATCCGGCAGGCGGAGGTTGTCGATCTCGTCTTCGACGAGATCGAGGGAACAGGGAATAGGGAACGGAAGAGCAGGGACCAGGGACCAGGGACGCAGGGACTATAGAAATCGACGGCTCGGCTGAGTTGCCGCGGCCGGTGCGGCCGCATCGGCGCGTGGTGGGGTTGAAGCTGCGGGATGGGCGGAATCTGCTCGCCGGGGCCACGATCATCACGACGGGCACATTTCTGAATGGGCTGATTCACTGCGGCGAGGAGCAGTATCCGGCGGGGCGCAGTCGGGTGAGCCCGCAAGCGTTCTGCTGGGTGAAGCGCTACGGCGCTTGGGGCTACGAACTTGCCGGCTGAAGACGGGGACACCGCCGCGGCTGGATGGCCGGACGATCCACTGGGAGCGGTTTGAAGAGCAGCCCGGGGATGCGGAGCCGACGCCGTTCAGCTTCCGGACCCGGAAGATTGTGCAGCCGCAGGTGAGCTGCCACATTGCGTTCACGACGCCGGAGACGCTGCGGCTGATTCGCGAGAATGTGCACCGGTCGGCGATGTATTCGGGACGGATCGAGGGGATCGGCCCGCGGTATTGCCCGTCGATCGAAGACAAGATCGTGAAGTTTCCCGACAAGACGCAGCACCAGTTTTTCCTGGAGCCGGAGGGGCTGAACACGCACGAGGTCTACGTGAACGGCATGTCGACGTCGCTGCCCATGGAAGTGCAGTGGCAGATGGTGCACTCGATTCCGGGCCTCGAAGACGCGGAGATGCTGCGGCCGGGGTATGCGATCGAGTACGACAGCGTGGACGCCACGGAACTGGATCGTTCGCTCAAGGTCAAGTGCATGGAGGGCCTCTATCTCGCCGGGCAGATCAACGGGACCAGCGGGTATGAAGAAGCTGCGTGCCAGGGGATCATGGCGGGGATCAATGCGGCGCTGTGGCTGAAGGGTGAGCCGCCGTTCACGATGAACCGGACGGAAGGGTACACGGGGATCCTGATCGACGATCTGATCTCGAAGGGGACGAACGAGCCCTACCGGATGTTCACGTCGCGGGCGGAGTTCCGGCTGCATTTGCGGATCGACAATGCGGACCGGCGACTGACGCCGTACGGGCGCAAGCTGGGGCTGATCGACGATGCGGCCTGGGCGGAGTATGAGCAGAAGCAGGCGCGGATGGTGGCGCTGGAGCGGCTGTTGAACACGGGGAAAGTGGATGCGAACGCGCTGCGTGTCGCGGGGCTGGACGGGCTGACTGCGACGGCGGGGCAGACGTGGGCACAGCTGCTGAAGCGGCCCGAGGTGACGATTGAGCCGGTGTTGCGCGCGGTGCGGCAGCAGTTGAACGCGGAACCTCTGCTCGCGGAGTTTGCGGCGATCGATCAGGACTCGCCGATGCATCGGGCCATGTTGCGCAACGAGGCGCGCGCAGTGGAGACGGAGATCAAGTTTGCCGGCTATCTCGATCAACAGAAGAAATCGATTGAGAAGCTGAAAGCGGCGGAGTCGGTGCAGATTCCGGAGTGGATCGAGTACAGCACCATCAGCGGGTTGTCGCGCGAGATGCGGGAGACGCTGGAGCGGGTGCGGCCGAGCACCATCGGGCAGGCGAGCCGGATTCCCGGAGTGACGCCGGCCGCGTTGAGCCTGGTGCATGTGTCGATACGGGTGCAGGGAGCGGGGCGGGCGGCGGCTGCTGGGGATTGATATCCCCGGTCCCCAAAAGCGAGGAACCCCACCCCAGCGACGAGGACCTGTCGCTGGGGACCCCGGGACCGGGGGCACCCTCATCGTGTTTGGGAAAGGCTGCCGGGATCGGCGTCACCCCGCCAAAAGCCGCTCGAAGAATGGGGTATCCAGAGATTGAGTTTCGAGTGACTTGCGATAGAGTGAGGCCATGCGGACATTCGTGGCCCTGTTCAGTGCATTGGTTCTCTCCTTGTGCGGCGTGCTTGGCGCTGCGCAAACATCGGGAACAATTCGCGCTCGCGATCTGGGTGTACCTTTTGAGGGCATGCCCGGCCCGCTGAATGCCATTACCGATGTTGCGGGTGTCGAGGTTGGTCAGACGACACTCATTCAAGGAGACGGCGCACTCAAGGTGGGCGAGGGACCGGTGCGGACGGGCGTGACCGTAGTCCTTCCACGGGGTACGAAGAATCCCGATCCTGTGTATGCGGGGTGGTTCAGCCTGAATGGCAATGGGGAGATGACGGGCACCACCTGGGTGGAGGAGTCAGGGCTGCTGGCTGGCCCGGTGGGCATCACCAACACGCACAGTGTGGGGGTGGTGCGCGATTCGATCATTGCGTGGGCTCTCAAGTCCGGATTCATGCATGAGGATGAGTGGTCATTGCCGGTGGTGGCCGAGACCTGGGACGGTTGGCTGAACGACATCAACGGATTTCACGTGCAGAAGGACGATGTATTCGCTGCCCTTGCCGAGGCGAAGGGCGGACCGGTCTCGGAGGGAAACACGGGTGGCGGTACGGGCATGGTGTGCTATGGCTTCAAGGGCGGGACTGGCACGGCATCGCGTCTGCTGGCCAAGACGGACGGTGGCTACATCGTGGGTGTACTCGTGCAGTGCAACTGCGGTCGCCGGCCACAACTGATGATTGCCGGCGTGCCGGTGGGGCGGGAGATTCCGGGGAACGAGCCCTACGCCGAGGTGCACCCGAATGCGCAGCCGGGCAATGAGTCGCAGAGCGATGTGGGATCGATCATCATCGTGATCGCCACGGATGCGCCGCTGCTGCCACATCAGTTGAAGCGGCTGGCGCGCAGAGCCACGCTGGGTCTGGCGCGGACAGGGTCAGTTTCGGGCAATGGCTCGGGCGACATTTTTATTGCGTTCTCGACGGCGAATCAGCAAATCGACGCAGCGCCGGGACCGAACCCGGTGCTGACGGTGTCGAATGAGCGCATCACGCCGTTATTCACCGCGACGGTGGAGGCGACGGAAGAGGCGATTGTGAATGCAATGGTAGGCGCGAAAACGATGACCGGGATCAACGGACGCACGGTCATCGCACTGCCGCATGATCGACTCCAGCAGGTGCTGAAGAAGTACAACCGCTGATGCGGCGACGGATCGCTTACTGCTGGGTGCTCTTGTCGCTCCTGGTAAAGAGCGGGATGTGGAAAGGCAGTTCGGCGTTCGACTGCCTCTTCTGCTTTCCTGGCGCGTCGGCGCGTACGGAAGTGCGCTGGGAATTGATGCAGAGCCAGCCGTTGCGAACGCGCTCGAAGACATGCGTAAAAACGCCCTTTTCGTCGACCACGCCGCCCGGGGTCTTGTGGTGCAGCACGTAGGTTCCGTTGGCGACGGCGGTGTCGCCGAGCAGGCGCACGGTGATCACCTTCTGATCGAGATGGAGGGTCTTGTCTTCGTTGCCAATGAGGTCGGCGACCTGCTGATTGCGCGTGGAGATGTCCCCGCCGGCGGACACGTCGACGAAGAGGGGAGACAGCACCAGTTCGAGGCCGTACTGATCCCGTGCATTCACGGACTCGGACCAATTGTCCTCAATTTTCTGGAACTGGGTGACTTCGGTGGGGGCGGTGGAGGTGGTCGTCGCGGTCGCAGCCACCGGGGTGACCGCCGGACTTTGAGCGAACGCAGAAGTAGAGAGAAGGACTACAGAAAAACAAGCCGTAAAACGAATCATTTTTGGAACAAACTCCTGAGATTCCATGATAGCTCTTGGACGCTTCGGGAGGGCAGCACGGGAGCGGCAAAAGTCCACCTTTGCGGCTAATTCAGAAGCTGGAGGCGCTGTGGATCGACGAGGGTAATCAGCGAGTCTTCGATCCTGATCCAGCCGTCTTTGCGGAACTGTCCGAGGGTGCGGGTGACGGTTTCGCGCGTGGTGCAGGCCATCGAGGCCATCTCTTCGTGGGTGAGGAGAAGCGGGAAGCGGAACTCGCCGTCATCGAGGTGCTCGCCAATCTGATGGGCCAGCTCGAGCAGCAGACGTCCGAGGCGTCCGGCAACGGTCTCGGCCAGTGAGATGCGGCAGGCGTCCTGCAGGGCGAAGCGATACTCCTGGCAGATGCATTGCACGGCGCGCATCTGGGCCTCTTTGTGGCTGCGCAGGAAATTGAGAAAGCGTTCCCGCTCGACGGGCCGAAGTTGCGCGGGAGTCAGCGACTCGGCGGAGACTTCATAGACCCCATGGGCCAGCACGGCATATAAGCCAAGCACCGAACCTGGACCGGCGACGCGCACGATCATCTGACGATCCTGCGGACGGCCGGCGGTGAGCTTGAGATAACCGCCACAAATGAGATAGAGGCAGCGAGCCTCTTCGCCCTGCGTGAAGAGCGAAGCCTGCGCGGGAAGAGAGATGGTGCTGGTGGCGAGTTCGAGGTCTGCGAGCACAGCATTGCCCAGAGAACAGAACCAGCCGGGACGGCGATTGGCGCAAACGGCGCAACCTACGGGGGCCTGTCGTGTCACGTTCTTTGGCCGTTTGTGATTGTCCACCGGCAACTGCATGTCCGCCATCGATCTTGCCTGTCTGCCGCCGGTAAAGGCCCAGGCCTTCCACGGTGGCTCCCTCGACGGCCGAAGATTGGCCGCAGAGAGTGGAGTGCCGGCCTCCGGGAAAGAGTTCTTTACTTCTGGAAGTGTGGCGCAGCGTGGCTGAGATGGATGTGATCGGCCTCACGTGTCTTCGACAAATCGATATTGTCCCTTTGCGCCGACGAGACAGAACTTTGGTTTCGCGATGCTGGTGAGCGCTGTCGCCATCGGAAGAGGAAATTTCAGCCGCAGGTCCTTTCAAGTCAACGAATTGCAGTGTGTGATGCAGGCGGCCAATTCGTGTGATTGAGGTCACCGTAATCGATTTCAAAACTGCGTAGGATTCAGCCCATGACGTGACGCCCCCCACACAGGGAGCGCCCGAGGCGGTTCTTGATGATCAATAGAAGGCCAGTAGCACGATGGTTCCAAGGCGCGGCCGCAAGGTTTTCGATGCTGCGCACATGTTTGCTGATTTTGCTGAGCCTGGTCGTAGTCGGCGCAGCGGCGAAGGCCGCGCCAGCCAATGGCAGCAAGGCCGATACCCAGGCCAAGCAAGCCGATTCCAGCCAGTATGTGGGCTCAGAGACCTGCGCGACCTGCCACGAAGAGGCTGCGAAGAAGTTTGCGGATAATCCGCACACGAAGATCGCCGAGATGCACGGCAAGAGTGGTGCGTCGTGCGAGAGCTGCCACGGTCCGGGCAAAGCGCATGTGGACGGCGGCGGCGATGTGACCAAGATCTTCAATCCTGCGAAGCACTCGGCAAAAGAAGTGGACGAAACCTGCCTGAAGTGCCACGCGGGCGCTCATCCGAACTTCGAGCGCTCACCGCATGCCAAGGCGAATGTCGGCTGCACGAGTTGCCACAGCGTGCACGCCAGCAAGAGCGAGACGCTGCTGAAAGCTTCGCAGCCGACCCTCTGCTTCCAATGCCACGCCGATCAGCGGTCGCAGTTCAACATGCCCTTCCATCACAAGGTGAATGAAGGCCTGGTGAAGTGCAGCGACTGCCACGATGTGCACGGTACCTTCAACGCAAGCAACCTCAGATCGACGGCCGACCAGAGCGCAGTCTGCACCAAGTGCCATACCGATGTGCGCGGACCCTTTGTGTACGAGCACGCTCCCGTCAAGGCAGAGGGATGCACGGCCTGCCATTCTCCGCACGGCTCGCAGAACGCGCGCCTGTTGAATATGCCCTCGGTGAACATGCTGTGCAACCAGTGCCATAGCGCAGTTGCTGCCGGCGCAGTTCATGGGCAAGGGCAGGGATCGTCGGACAGTGTGCCCTGCACGAGCTGCCACACCTACATCCATGGCTCGAACTTTAGTGTGGCGTTCTTGAGGTAGGCGGCTGAAAACCGGCCGTGCGTTTGCGAACAATCGACGCGCGGCTGGTCCGCTACCGGAGATTGAGGCAGTTGAACGGTTTCGATATGAGCAGGTTTTGAAGTGAGGCTTCATATGAAGAATTTCGGGTGTTTTCTGCACTCTTCCAAAACGCTCCAAAGCATCGCCCGGGGAATGGCGGCCGCCGCCATCCTGGGGATGACTGCGGGAGTTGTCCGCGCCCAGAGCGCGCCGGCGGACGCGATGGCTCCAGCCGCCGCGCCGATGAGCACTCCGAGCGGCTATACCGTCCACGAGTCGGTGGACCTGGGCGGCCGCTTGGCCAACCGGTACGGCAGCGGGGCCATGTATGACACGATGGTGAACCTGCATACCGGGCCGCGCGTGCAGGGCGAGAGCTTCGAGCTGCGCGCATTGCCGGGCACCAAGAATGCCCCGCTCGACGAGCTGCGGGCATTTGCCACCGGCTTGGGCGGCGATCCAAACGACTTTGCCAAGCTGGATTTTTCGAAGGGCAAATATTACGAGTTTTCGTCGACGTTCCGGCGCGACCGCCAATACTTCGACTACGATCTGCTGGGCAACGCAGGGATCCCCACCGGGTATTCGATTCCGATTGGCTCCTCCACAGCGCCCACCGGTTCCTATGCGTGGCCGCAGGCGATGCAATCGCCGTTCCTGTTCAATACCGTCCGACGGATGACCGACACCAATCTAACGGTGCTTCCGCTGTCGAAGGTGACGCTTCGCTTTGCCTATTCGAAAAACATCATGCAGGGACCAAGCCTGACCCCGAGTGGGAACTCAGTCGCCGGCCAGGAGGTGCTGCTCCAGGAATACCAGCGCAATAACACCGACGATTTCATGGCAGCGGTCGATTGGAAGCCCATCAATGGCACCAAGCTGACGTATGAAGAACAAATCGACCATTACAAGGGCGATTCGTATTTCACAATGGCGCCCCAGTCCTTCACCGTGCAGGAGGCGGACGGAACCAGGGCCGCACTGCTGACCAGCCTTCAGAACTTTGTGCCGTATGGCTACAGCAGCTCAACTGGCAAGTTCGCCGCCAGCAGCAACTGCAACGCCACGAGCATGATCAGTTCGTCCACCATTCTTAACGCCAATCCGAACGGTGGTCTGCCGATCATCGATCCGGCGTGCAATGTCATCACCCGCTACTTCCGCTCTCAGCCGACGCGCGTGATCTTCCCCACGGAGATCTTCCGCCTGCAGAGCACAAGCATTAAGAACATCGCGATGAACGGCGATGTTCGCTACACGAACGCGAACATGAACCTCCCGAATTACTACGACCAGTTCCAGGGCCTGGATGGGTCGATCCGCTCGATCGCCTTTGCGGGTTCCGCGAGCGCGAAGCGGGAAGTGATGGCCGCCGACTACGGTGTTGTCTGGCAGGTAAGCAAGACCGTCAGCCTCGACGATCAGGTGACCTACTCCAATGCTCGCCAGCCGGGAAGCGCCGAGTACACAGGCGGGACCGATTTGGTGATTACGCCGGCAACCGCGCAGACCATCAACAACCCTAATTTGAGCTCCTGCGTATTCACGACTAGCACGACGCCCACTTGTACGCCCACGCCGTCGAAAGCGCCCGGTTCGCCTCTGCCGGGAGGCAGCAATCCGTTCGGCACAGCGCTGCCCGCGTACTTTGGCCAGAGATTTGTGACCAATGATGCGACGGTACGCTGGGACGCCACGCCGCGCGCCACTCTCTCGCTTGGCTGGCGCTATCAGAATCATCTGATCTCCGAGGGGCAGGGAGCCGTTGCGCACAACGTTCCGATTCCCGCCAACAATACGACCTCCGGCGAGGTGACAATTCACGAAAACGGCGGCATTTTCGCCGCCGCCTTGCGGCCCACGAGCAATTGGGAACTCAACGGCAGTGTCGAGGTCATGTACAACGACAGCGCCTTCACGCCCATGGGATTCCGGCAGCTCCGCCACTATCGCGTACATACCATCTACCGGCCCAAGACCTGGGCCACGGTCTCGGGCGCTTTCAACGACCAGGAGCGGCATAACAACACCAACAACAACGAGAACTTCGCGGGCAACACCACGCCCTACTTCGGCCCGCTCGATCATGTCGATCATTCCCGGGTTGTGAGCCTCGGCGCCGCGCTGTTTCCGAATGACCACTATGGGCTCGATTTCAATTACTCCTATAGCGACGTCTACATGGCAGATAACATCTGCTTCCAGGGTGCGGCTACTCTCATGCCAGGAGGCACCGTCGCTCCTGCCGCTGCCACCCAGAGCGGTACTCTTTGCGGCCCCGTCGCAGCCGGTCATGGATCGAACACCGTCCTCTTCGGACCAGCCAAAAACTTCGAGGATGCTCCGACGCAGTTTGGCTCGGCCGCGTTCAACCTCTCGCCTAATCCGAAGCTGCACTCCAACATCGGATATCGCGTCAGCGCCGTGAACGGCAGCCGGTTCTTCACCGATGCAAGCGACGTGAACGGCTCGCTGGTATCCACCTACCAGACTCCCTTTGCGAGTGTTGCGTGGACTCTTCGTCCGGGACTTATCTGGAAGGGAGAATACGACTACTTCGGTTATGGAGAGGGTGGCCCCTCCGGTGCGCAGTATTGCAACGCGAACCCCGCCCTTGCGCTCGGCGTCACTAGTGCGCCGGTTGTAGCGTGCAGTTCCGAGCCGAATACGGCGATGTCGGCGGGAACGCCAGCTTACGGGTTCACCGCGCCGCGAAACTTCCACGCCAACAACGTGACGCTGGGCGTGCACTACGAGTTCTAACGAGAGGTGAGATGCTTGTTGCCGCGCACCTCATGGCCGGTTTTCGGCCATGGATGCGAGACATGGGGGTCACCAGAACGAAAGGAGCCTCTGTGAATACGAAACTAAGGCTGGCGGGATTGATGTTCCTCGCCAGCACGATCGGGATGCCGGCGCTGGCGCAATCGGGCGCCGATCTCTATAAAACGAAGTGCCAGATGTGCCATGGGGCAGCGGGCCTGGCGGACTCCGGAGCGGGCAAGGCGATGAAGGTGAAGCCGGTGACCGATCCGGACGTGAAGAAGATGTCCGAAGCGCAGATGATCGATGCGGTCACCAAGGGCATGGGCAAGATGCAGCCCTACAAGGACAAACTGACCGGTGCGCAGATCAAGGACTCGGTGGCCTACTTTCGCACGTTGATGAAGTAGGCTTGTTGGGAACGTCGATGTGCAAGTGATCGGCGCCGGAGATGTACGAGGTTGGTTTGGCTGAACCCGACGGGCCCTGCGGTGTCCCCGTAGGGGCTCTTCGGGTTCATCCATGTGCGACGAATGGGGATGGGGCGTCTTTGATGCTCGGAGACCTGAGAGAGTTCAAGGAGTTTGGAATGACTAAGATCATGCGTTCAATGGTGGTACTGGCTGCGTTTTCAGTGGCTGGTTCTATGGGCTTCGCTCAATCGGCTGGCGAAGCGGTGTACAAAGCGAATTGCCAGAGCTGTCACGGAACCTCGGGAACACCGAGCCCCGGGATTGCCAAGATGATGGGCGTGAAAGCGGCGTCCGATCCCGACGTCAAGAAGCTGACCGCCGAGCAGGAGTTCGATTCGGTGAAGAACGGCAAGGGCAAGATGAAGCCGTTTGCCAGCAAGCTGACCGATGCCCAAATCAAGGACGCGGTCGCGTATTTCCGTAGTTTGAAGTAGGCTTTACGGCCCGCTGCTTTGGCGGCGGGTCACTTCTCTACTCCCCGGGGGTTTAGGTGGCACCGTTTCAAAGATTCCGTGAAAACTGGGTAAGGCCGGCGCTGTTTTTCGGCAACAACCCCATCAGTCTGGCTGGAGGCGCGATCACGACCGCCTCCGGCGTGACGATGATCGGCTACTGGCTGACGGAGCTGGTAGGCCGCCCCAGTGCGAATCCGTATCTCGGCATCATCTTCTTCCTGATCCTGCCGGCCTTGTTCATGCTGGGGCTGGCGCTGATTCCGGTCGGCATTTATATTCGGCGCCGCGAACTTCTCAAGGCCGGGAAGATTCCAGCAGCGTTTCCGAAGATAGATTTCAACGACCGCATCTTCCGCCACGGCGTCGACATTGTGCTGGTGGCGACGATCTTGAACCTGCTGGTGGTCTCGATCGCCAGCTATCGCGGCGCATCGTATATGGACTCACCGCAGTTCTGCGGGCAGTCGTGTCATGTGATGCATCCGGAGTACACGGCGTACAAGGTCTCGGCACACTCGCATGTGGCCTGCGTCGAGTGCCACATCGGCACCGGAGTGTCCTCTTACTTTGAGGCCAAGATCAACGGAACCAAGCAACTCGTCGAAGTGACTACCCATCCTTTCGCGCATCTCGCGCCAAAGATTATCCCCGACTACCCCACGCCCATCGAATCCCCCGTGAAGAATCTGCGCCCGGCCCGCGAGATTTGTGAAGCGTGCCACACGCCGGCCAGGTTTGTCGGCGAGAAGCTGCTGGTGAAGTCGAGCTTTGCCGACGATGCGCAGAACACCGAGACGCAGACCGTGGTGGTACTGCACCTCGGCGGGCAGGACTCGTTCTCTCATCTGACCGGTATTCACGGCGTGCACCTGGGGCACATCGAGTACATCGCGACCGATCCGACGCGCACGACGATTCCGTGGGTACAGCGGACCAATCCCGATGGCACGCAGAGCACCTATGTGGCGTCGGCCTTGAAGGGCGCCATGCCTGAGGGCGAACGCCGCGTGATGGACTGCATCGATTGCCACAACCGCGCGTCGCACACCTTTGTCACCGCGGAGGAAGGGCTCAACCGCGCGATGGCCGACGGAGCTGTGAGCCCGTCGCTGCCGTGGGTGCACAAAGAAGCCCTGGCGCTGCTCAAGGCGGACTATGCGAGCCAGAACGAAGCGAGCCAGAAGATTCCAGCCGGGCTCGAAGCCTTTTATCGCAGCAGCAATCCGGATGTGCTGACGACGAAGGCCGACCTGGTGCAGAGAGCCGGGCAGGAACTGGTCACACTTTATAGCCAGAATGTTTTCCCGGAGATGAAGGTCACCTGGGGCACGCATCCCAACCACATCGGGCACATGGACTATCCAGGATGTTTCCGCTGCCATGACGGCGACCATAATGCCAAGGACGGCACATCGATTACGCAGGATTGCGCTGCTTGTCACAATCTACTGGCGGTGGATGAGGCCAAGCCGAAGGTGTTAACGGACCTGGGCATTCGGCAATAGGAATTCAGGGAAGGTGGGCAAGGGGCGGCCAATGCAAGGCCGCCCTTTCTGCGCGCGGTGGAATTCATCGCGGCATGGTAGGCTTGCCTTTCGCGTTTTTCAGGAGCTGAAACCATGCCAAATGGTCATCAAGCGCATTTCAATCTGGTGGCGGCTGCACATGCTGTCATGCTCGAACGGGGTTTCCAACCCGATTTCCCCCAGGGAACCGACCAGCAACTTGCCGCGATCGAGGCGCATCCGGAAACTCCGGCAGCGGCAGGTGCGCAGGACTTGCGCAGCCTGCTGTGGTCTTCGATCGACAACGACACGTCGAAAGATCTTGATCAGATCGAGTGGGCCGAGCAGTTGCCCGATGGACGGATTCGTGTGCTCGTAGGTGTCGCCGACGTGGACGCTCGCATTGCGAAAGACACGGTGATCGATGGACACGCGCGCAGCGAGACTACGTCGGTGTACACGGGCGTGAAGGTGTTTCCGATGCTGCCGGCACAGCTTTCAGAAGGCATCACGTCGCTGAACGAGAACGAAGATCGCGTCGCGGTGGTGATCGAGTTTGCGGTGGACGCGACGGGCGCCTGTACGAACGGCAAGGCCTATCGTGCTCTGGTGCGCAATCGGGCGCAGCTGGCGTACAACAGCGTGGGCGCGTGGCTGGAAGGCCGCGGTCCGGCTCCTGCCAAGGTGGCAACGAATGCCGAGCTTGCCGCGCAATTGAAGCTGCAGGACAAAGCCGCGCAAGCTATGCTGGGAAATCGCTTCCAGCACGGAGCCTTGGACCTGGAGACGATCGAAACACGCCCGGTGATGCTGCAGGATCAGGCTGTGGAGATTGCGAAGCTGGAGAAGAATCGTGCTACGTCCCTGATCGAAGAGTTCATGGTGGCGGCGAACGGCGTGATCGCCAAGACGTTTGAGGACGCAGGTGTCGCGTCGATCCGGCGCATCGTGCGTACGCCAAAGCGCTGGGACCGCATCGTCGAGCTGGCCAATGGTCTGGGCACGACACTGCCTGCGGAGCCCGATTCGAAGGCCCTCAACGATTTTCTGCTGGCGCAAAAGCAAAAAGATCCCGACCACTTTCCCGATCTGTCGCTCGCGGTGGTGAAGTTGATGGGTCCGGGCGAGTATGTGCTGGTGAAGCCGAAGGAAGTATCGCCGGGGCATTTCGGACTCGCGGTGCAGGACTACACGCACTCGACGGCCCCGAACCGGCGGTTTCCCGATGTGGTGACGCAGCGGCTGTTGAAGGCGTGGCTAGGGAAGCAGAATTCTCCGTACTCCGAAGGCGACCTGGATGCAATCGCACAGCGGTGCACGCTGATGGAAGATGCCGCGCGCAAAGTAGAGCGCGACATGCAGAAACGCATCGCAGCGGTGGTGTTGCATCCGCGCATAGGGCAGAGCTTTTCCGCGATCGTGACGGGCGTGAACAACTACGGCACGTTTGTGCGGACTTTAGACCCGCACGTGGAAGGAATGCTGGTGAACGCGGGCAAGCCGGGCGCGAAGAAGGGCCTGGACGTGGGCGATCGCGTAACGGTGAAGCTGGTTTCGACCGACCCCGAACGCGGATTCATCGACTTCGCGATTTAGTTATGGGCTGGATCCGAAAAGCGAAGGCCGGTCTTATTCCTGTATGTCTTCGGACGGATGGGGCGGATCGGCATGTGCCGAGGCTTCCAGGGAGGGATCGCCGGGACCCACCAGTACGGGAACTTCGACAGTTTCCGGGTTGCCCGGTTCATCGATCCAGAGGCAGGCGATCCACCAGATCATGACGGCGAGATAGACGACGCTGTTGGCATTGAAGAGATTTTCGCGCAGATTGACGATGTGCTCGTATTCCGCCATGGAGTGCGGTTTGGCTGTTTTGGCGATGATCTGCCAGATGATCTGCACGGCTAGCGTTGCGAGCGAAGCGGTGGAGAGGCCGATCATGATGCGCTGCGTGTGGGTGCGCCATCCCGCGCGGTAGTGGCTGCCGATCGAGACCATCAGAATGCCAAGCAGCACTGTGAGCACGTCGACCAGGAGGCCGCCCTTCTGCGCGAAGAGCTGCAGCAGATTCAGGAACACCATGGTCGTCATCGGCGTGAGTGTCTTCCACGCCGGCCAGTGGCCCCAGGTGCCAACGACAATCCCGCCGATGACCAGGAAAGCCAGGATCCAGGCCATCGAGAGCCTGCGGCGCGCTGATCCGAATGCACGGCGAGCCAGCTCCAGGAGCACCAGCATCGACACGATGACCGAGACGTCTGCGAGCGCGACGAAGATTTCGCCGAGTGTGAGCTGCGGCAGGCGATTGAAGAGGAGCCGGCTGGCAATGAGACGCAGCGCGACGAGGGCAATGGAGATGGTGAACCAGCGGAAACGCCGCACGCGGTCGCGGCCCAGCAGTACGACGAGCAGGACAAGATGCGCGGCGAAGGTGAATGTCCAGATGATCTGGACTGGGGTGAAGTGAAAGTTCAACTCTGGAATCCTGACCTGGCCGGGGTTGCATCGCGTAGACGGCCAAAGGCTAGTCTAGGGCATGGAGGCGGCTTATTGGGGTGAGGAGAGGATGGTGCGCCCGGAGAGATTCGAACTCCCGACCTAACGCTCCGGAGGCGTTCGCTCTATCCAGCTGAGCTACGGGCGCGCTCTACCAGCATACCGTATTGAGCGATTAAGCCGCTCTAGCCGTTGCTTTCGGCGATTTGCGCGGGGCTAGCCTGACGCTTCGCTCGCAGTTCTTCCATGACGGACTGAATCAGGGTCTTGGCGCCTTCCATGCCGCTGAGGACGGCCTGCAGATCGAGCGCGGGCTTGCTGGGGTTGCGGCTGGAGGCGCAGTAGACGCCGTGCTGGCCGACGAGAATCAGAGAATCCGTGAGGAGATCGAGGGCCACGGCGAGGCGTCCGCGTTCGAGGCCCATCATGAACTCGTGCCGCTCGAGCTCGGTCTTGTGTTCGTCAAATACGCTCATGATTCCAGCGTACCTGAACCCAGGGACCGGGCCGAATCAGGCTCCTTCTACACGTCGAGCTTGCGCATATAGTCGGCGTCTTCGCGCAGTTCGGTCATGGGATCGCCGACGAACTCCTCCTGCTCGATGAAGTAGTGTTTGAGGCCGGTGGCCGCGTGCAGGATGCGGTGATAGTCGGCGACTCCCGTGCCCATCACGACCGAATGGAATTTTCCGTCGGGTGTCCGCGCCATGTCTTTGACGTGCATGAGCGGGAAGCGCTCCGGCGTTTTGCTGAGATAAGCAACCGGATCGTGCCCGGAGGCGGTCACCCAGCCGCAGTCCATCTCGAAGACGACGAGCTTCGGATCGGTGAGGCGCAGCAATTCGTCGTAGACGGTGACGCCATCTTCAACCGCGAACTCAGGCGTGTGATTGTGCACGCCGAAGGTCATGCCGGCGGCCTTCACCTTTTCGCCGACGCGGTTGAATTCGCCGGCAACGTAGCGCCAGTCGTCCAGGGTCAGATCGCCCTTGGCGGCCGGGTCGCGGTGCACGCCGCCCGAGGAGGAACAGACGATGTAGTCGAGGCCGAGGGCGTGGGCGTAGTCGATTGACTCGTCGAGCTTGGAACGCAGGATGCTCAGCGTGAGATGCGTGCTGATGCAGCGCAGCCCCGCCTGATCCATGGCGCGGCGAAAATCCGCTGCGGATTTGCTGTAGTAGCCCGCAGCTTCGACCTCGCGATAGCCGGCAGCGTAGAGCTGGTGGAGGGTGCCGTCGAAGTCCTTGGGCAGCAGGTTGCGCACCGAGTAGAGCTGCAGGCCGATGGGTTGTTGCAGGGGCGCGGCGGGAAGCAGGCGGGCAGCAGCCAAAGCTACAGCGGCGGCGCCGGAGGTCTTCAAAAAATCTCTGCGAGAAGCATGATATCATGCGTGGTCTCTCCGATTAGCTCTTGATGGTTTGGGACGAGGCGTCCCACGTGGCAACGGCGCGATGGAAGTAAGAGTGGTTGGCCATGTGGCAGGCGATGGCTGCATTGTTGCCGAAGATCTCGTCTTCGACGACGTGCTCGCGCGTCTCGACAGCGTGGAAGAAGGCGGCGATGTGGTCGGCGGTATCGTCATAGCCACGCGGAGCCGCGTAGGTCTCCGCTTCGGCGAGTTGTGTGGGCGGTGTGGGATGCGCGGCGTGCCAGTCGTTCAGATATTGGCGCTTCGCTTCGGCGGTCCAGCCGTTGAGCGAGTAGCCTTCGGGCTGGGGAGCAGTGTCTTGCGGCGTGACGGTAAGCGTATTGCCGCTGATGACCAGGGTGGCTTCGCTGCCGTAGAAGGTGATGGGCTCGCCGGCGGCATTGTTCTGGTTGCAATGCACGTTGACCGTGATGCCGGGATAGTCGTAGAGGGTGGCGAGCAAGTCGGGGTAATCGCGCCCGTCGTTGAAGTGCGTGAGGCTGCCGGTGGAGTAGGCGCGCGCCGGAACCGCATTGACGCCGCTGACGCATTGAATGCCGGAGAGCAGATGGACGAACAGGTCGCCCGCAACGCCCTCGCCGTAGTCCTTAAAGCAGCGCCAGCGGAAGAAGCGCGCCGCATCGAAGGGAATGGAAGGCGCATCGCGCAGCCAGGTATTCCAGTCGATGGTGGCAGGGCTGGCGTCGGGTGCGATGGGGTAGACCCATGCGCCGGAAGGCGAGTTGCGGTCGGAGTGGCCCTCGATGTAGTGGACCTGCCCCAGGCGACCCGAGGCGTAGATCTCCGCGGCCTTTTTGTAGACGACGTTGCTGACGCGCTGGCTGCCGGCCTGGAAGATGCGCTTGCCCTCCTGCACGGCCTTCACCATAGCCTGTCCATCGGCGACGTTATGCGACATGGGTTTTTCGCAGTAGACGTCTTTGCCGGCGGCGAGGCAGTCGAGCACGACGCGGCGGTGCTGGAAGTCGGCGACCGCGACGATGACCGCGTCGACATCTTTGCGATCGAGGAGCGGGCGGTAGTCGCGCGTGGTGGGCACGTCGGAGCCCCAGGCTTCGACGCCGGCCTTCTGGTGCATATCGTAGAGGTCGGCGATGCCGATCAGTTCACCATTGGGAACCGTGCGCGCCGAGCGCAGCAGATCGCATCCGCGAATGCCGGTGCCGATGGAGACGAAGCGAATCTTACGGCCCGAGGCTTGCGACCTTTGTGCCGCGAGAACAGCGGGCTCAAGAAGCATGGAATGGACCGCGGCGCCTGCGGCGAGGGTTCCTGCGCCGAGGCGAACGAAATCGCGGCGCGTCATGGGATTTGATTTCATTGTTGGCGGGCCCTTTACGTGCCCCGCCATTCTCGCTCTGCGCCTGCCGATATGTCCACAGAATGCAGCGTTGCCGAGTGCTCGGCGCGGCAGGTAGGATGCGGAGTGGCGCTGCATCCTCTTCGAGTCACACGAAGTCGAGAAGCAGGCGGGAGCGTGGAATCCATGGGGCAGTTCGTGAAAAGGGCTTCCGTTGTGGCTTGGATGGTGCTGGCGGTGGTCGCTGCGGTGTATGTTGGTGCGGAAAAACCTGGACCGCATCCTGACCTGGGGCCGAATGTGCTGGTCTTCGATCCGTCGATGCCTTCGAGTGCAATCCAACGGGCGATTGACAAGGTGTATTCCGTCGAAGAGCACAGCGAGTTTGGATCGGCGCGGTCTGCGCTGCTGTTTCTGCCCGGCGAGTATCACGTGGATGTGCCGGTCGGTTTCTACACCGAGGTGATTGGGCTGGGCGCGACGCCCGATGCGGTGCACATCGTCGGCAATGTGCATTCGGATGCGAGCCTGCCGCACAACAATGCGACGTGTACGTTCTGGCGCGCGGCTGAAGGTTTCTCGGTGACTCCGACGGGCGGCACGATGCAATGGGCGGTGTCGCAGGCAGTGCCGTTTCGGCGCATGCATGTGCATGGCAACCTGGTGCTGCACCAGAACGGTGGATGGGCCAGCGGCGGATGGATGTCCGACACGGTGGTCGACGGCAATGTCGGCGCAGGTCCGCAGCAGCAGTGGATCTCGCGCAACAGCGAGTGGGGCAGCTGGACCGGCGCGAACTGGAACATGGTGTTTGTCGGCGTGCCGTATCCGCCGCAGGGAGAGTGGCCGCAGCCGCCGTATACGAAGATTGCGCAGACGCCCGTGGTGCGCGAGAAGCCCTTTCTCGAAGTGGATGCGAAGGGGAATTGGAACGTGCGCGTGCCGGAGCTGCGCAAGGACAGTACGGGCGTGACGTGGCATGGCGGAGCGACGCCGGGGAGCTCGATCCCGCTGAGCCGTTTCTACATCGCGCACGCCGGCATGGATACGGCAGCGACGATGAATGCGCAGTTGGAGAAGGGCAAGGATTTGCTGCTGACGCCTGGGATCTACGACCTGAGCGAGCCGATCGAGGTGAACAAGCCGAACATCGTCGTGATGGGGCTGGGATTCGCAACGTTGCGTCCGACACACGGGACACCAGCGATGACAACGGCGGATGTGGACGGGATCGAGATTGCAGGATTGCTGTTCGATGCAGGGCCGGAGAAGTCGCCCGTGCTGCTGCAGGTCGGTCCAGAAGGAAGCACAGCCGATCATGCGAAGAATCCGATCGTGCTGCACGATGTGTTCTTTCGCGTGGGTGGAGCGGGCGCAGGTAAGACCGAGGGCAATCTCGAAATCAACAGCAACGACACGATTGTGGATCACACGTGGATCTGGCGCGCGGATCACGGCGCTGAGGTTGGCTGGACGAAGAACCTGAGCACAAATGGGCTGGTGGTGAACGGCAACAATGTCACGATCTACGGGCTTTTCGTCGAGCATCATCAGCAGTTTCAGGTGCTGTGGAACGGCGAACGCGGGCGCACGTACTTCTATCAATCTGAAATCCCATACGACCCGCCGGATCAGGCGAGCTATACGAGTGCGCCGGGTGTAAAGGGATGGGCGTCGTACAAGGTGGCGGATGGTGTGAAGGAACACGAGGCATGGGGTCTTGGTGTCTATAGCGTGTTCCGGCATCCCGATGTGGACCTGACGCGCGCGATCGAAGTGCCGCTCGCTCCCGGTGTGCGCTTTCATCACATGATCACGGTTGCGCTCGATGACAAAGGCGAGATTTCCAACGTGATCGACGACAAGGGCGGGCCGACAGGGCTCGCGCCGCATCGCGTGACGCCGAAGGTGACGGAGTTTCCTTAGTGCCGGCGTCTTGCTGCCCTAAACCTGCTTGGTTCGATCGTGGGAGAATGAAGAAGTAGACACCATGACGAACGAAGCTGCTGACGCAACGACGCAACCTGCCGAAGAAACTCCTGCTGAACCGACCTCAGTCACGCCTGAGACTGCGAGCGAACCGGCCGAGAACTTTGCTGACATCCTCTCTGACTTTGAACGCACGCATACCCATAAGCCGGAGGGTGGCGCCCGTCAACTTGAGGGCCGGGTGATCTCGCTTTCGGCTGAAGAAGTGTTTGTCGATATTGGCTACAAGATGGAAGGCGTGTTGCCGCGCACGGCCTTTGACAACAGCGCCGAGGGCGTGAAGGCCGGCGATGTTGTGCTGGTGTCGATCAAAGGGCGCAACGAGGAGGGCTACTACGCGCTGACGCGCTTTAAGGTAGCGCAGCCGCGCGACTGGAGTGCGCTGGAAGCTGCCTTCGCGGAGAAGCTCGCGGTGGTGGGCACGGTGAC
This sequence comes from uncultured Acidobacteriaceae bacterium, assembly GCA_963778705.1. GTDB lineage: Bacteria > Acidobacteriota > Terriglobia > Terriglobales > Acidobacteriaceae > Telmatobacter. The sequence goes on along the minus strand of CAVZVM010000003.1, from coordinate 344,061 downwards.
CGGTGTGGTGAAGGGCGGTCTCACGGTCGATGTGGGCGTGCGCGCGTTTATGCCGGCGAGCCGCAGCGGAACCAAAGATGCGGTCGAGCTCGAAAAGCTGGTGGGCACGGAGATCACCTGCCGCATTACGAAGCTCGATGTGACCGATGAGGATGTGGTCGTGGATCGGCGCGTGGTGTTGGAAGAGCAGGCACGCACTGCAGCGCAAGGGCGATTTGCCGCGATGCAGGAGGGTGACGTCGTCACTGGCACCGTGCGCAGCCTGATGAGTTACGGAGCGTTCATCGATATTGGCGGCGTGGACGGTCTGCTGCACGTGAGCGACATGGCGTGGGGCCACGTTAGCAAGCCCGAGGACGTGCTTACGGAAAGCCAGGAGATCAAAGTTCGCATTCTCAAGATCGATCCGGAGACGAAGAAGATTTCGCTGGGGCTGAAGCAACTGGAGCCTGAACCATGGGCGAAGGCGCCGGAGAAGTATGCGGTCGGGCAGAGGATCACCGGAACGGTAACGCGCCTTGCGGACTTTGGGGCGTTCGTCGAGATCGAGCCGGGGATCGAAGGACTGATTCACATCTCGGAGATGGCGTGGAACAAAAAAGTGCGCCATCCAAGCGACGTGTTGAAGCAAGGCGATCGCGTGGATGCGGCGATTCTGGGGATCAAGCCGGAGGAGAAGAGGATTTCGCTCGGGCTCAAACAGATGCTTGCCGATCCGTGGGCCGAGGTTTCGCAGAAGTATCCAGCAGGTTCGCAGGTCGAAGGGCCGGTGACGAAGCTGATGAAGTTTGGCGCCTTTGTGCAGATCGCCGACGGCATCGAAGGATTGGTTCACATCAGCGAGATCGTTGCCGATCGAAGGCTGAATCATCCGTCAGAGGAGTTGCACGCGGGGCAAGTAGTGAAGGCGCAAGTGCTGGCTATCGATACGGAGAAGCGCCAGATCAAGCTGAGCATGAAGCAGCTGATTCCGACGAGCATCGACGAGTACATCGCCGAGCACAAGGTGGGCGATGTGGTGTCGGGACGTGTGGTCCAGGAGTCCAATGGACGCGCGACGGTGGAGTTGGGCGAGGGCATCTTCGGTGGTTGCCGCACGGGCAACGCGCCTTCGGCGACAACGACTGTGAATGCGGAACCCTCGACGGGTAAGACGGATTTATCTTCGCTCTCGTCGATGCTGCAGGCGCGATGGAAGGGGAGTGCACAGGCTCCAGCAGCGAAGGCTGAACCGTTGCGCGCGGGACAGGTGCGAAGCTTCAAGATCGTCAAGATCGATGCGGGCTCGAAGCAGATCGAGTTGGAACCGGCCTAGAGATAAGTTTCGTCGATGTAGCACCAGCGCCAGTCTTCGCGGGGCTCGGCCGATTGAATGATGGGGTGCTGTGTTGAGTGGAAATGCGCGCGCGCGTGGCGGCCGGGAGATGAGTCGCAGCAGCCAACGTGGCCGCACTCCAGGCACATGCGCAAATGCACCCAGGTGGTGCCGTCTCTCAGGCACTCTTCGCATCCCTTGGTGTGGGGTTTGACCTTTTTAACGTGCTCGGCCACGTGTGAACATGCCTTTGCCATTGCCGACCTCCGGATCTGTTCTCTTACATCACCCTATACTGCGCGGCCAGGGCTCGGAATGCCGCGATCTCCGCGGCGACCCATGCCTCATCGTGTCCCAGTTCTTTCGCCATGAGTTGAGCAACCTGTTCGGCCATGGCGATAGCCGCGCCGGCATTGAGGAAGAGCGCGCGGGTGTGGCGTGCGAGAACATCTTCGACCGTACGCGCCATCTCGTTGCGCGCGGCCCAGACGACTTCAGCTGCAATCACAGGAAGCGCGGGATGCAGCTGCACGGCGAGTCCTGGGTCGCTGGCCAAAGCGCGGATCTCCTTCGCATCGGAGCCGTAGACCTCGAGCGGCCCTTCGGCATCGGCGTTTTCGAGATAGCCGTGGATGTGCAGATTGCGTGTAGGGCAGGGTTCTTCGCGCAGGCGGCCAAGAGTGATCGCGTGATCGACCGTGTCCTCGGCCATGTGCCGATACGTGGTCCACTTGCCGCCGGTGATGGTGAGCAGGCCGGAGGGATCGACATGAATGACGTGATCGCGCGAGAGAGCCGAGGTTTTGCCGTCGCCTTTGACGAGTGGACGTAGCCCGACGTAGACGGCGAGCACATCGGCGCGCGTGGGCGGCCGCGTGAAGTAGCGGCTTGCGGTGTCGAGGACGAACTCGATCTCCTCGTCGAGGGCGCGCGGTTCGAGGCTGGGCGCGTCCACGGGAGTGTCGGTGGTGCCCGCCACGGCGTGGCCGTGCCACGGAATGACGAAGAGGACGCGGCCGTCGCTGGTGCGCGGAACCATGAGCGCCGTGTCGCCCTTGAGGAATGAGCGATCGAAGACAAGGTGAATGCCCTGGCTGGTGACGAGGAGCGGATCGACTGAGCTATCGGCCATGCGGCGAATGGAATCGGTGAAGACGCCGGTGGCATTGACGACAATACGCGCGGGGATGGAGAGCTCTTCGCCCGTTTCTTCATCGCGGGCAACGACGCCGTTGAGGTAGCCCTCGCTGTCCCGTGAAAGGCTGGTTGCCGGGCAGTAATTCACGAGGGTTGCGCCGTGGTCGGCGGCGGTCATGGCGAGATGGATGAGAAGGCGCGCGTCGTCGAACTGGCCGTCGTAGTAGATGACGCCGCCGCGCAGTTCCTCCGGTTCAAGTGCCGGCAGCAGTTCCAGAGTCTCCTCTTTCGAGAGAACCTTCGATGCCCCGAAGCCGTATTTGCCGGCGAGCAGATCGTAGAGTTTGAGGCCGATGCCGTAAAAGGGCGCCTCCCACCAGGAGTAATTGGGCACAACGAAAGCGAGATCGTGGACCAGGTGGGGCGCGTTCTGGCGAAGCAGGCCACGTTCTTTCAGCGCTGACATGACAAGCGAGACATTGCCTTGCTCGAGATAGCGCACGCCGCCATGGACGAGCTTGGTGCTGCGGCTGCTCGTACCCTTGCCAAAGTCATGCGCCTCAATGAGAACGACGTCGAGGCCGCGCGCAGCCGCATCGACCGCGACGCCCATGCCGGTTGCTCCACCGCCGATGACGGCGATGTCCCAGGGCTTTTGCTGTGCCGCGCGTTCGCGGATGTTGCGCACCATATCTTCTCTGCGCATTGCGTGCTCCGTACTTACTGTGTCCAGTTTTTGGACCGCTCGATGGCCCGGTGCCAACGCACTCTGCGAGCGGCGCGTTCGTTTGCATCCATCTTCGGCTCAAAGCGTACGTCGTTGTGGCGCCTGGAGCGCAGATCGTCCGGACCGGGCCAGAAGCCTGTCGCGAGTCCGGCGAGATAAGCTGCGCCGAGCGCCGTAGTTTCCGTCACTCGAGGTCGCACGACGGGTACGCCAAGAATATCTGCCTGGAACTGCATCAGGAGGTCGTTCACGGCGGCGCCTCCATCGACGCGCAAGGCGCCGAGAGGAGCGTTGGTTTCGCTGTGTACGGCTTCGAGAACATCGGCGACCTGGAACGCGATGCTCTCGAGAGCGGCGCGGGCGATGTGGCCCGGCTTGGTGTCGCGGCGCAGGCCGATGAGCAAACCGCCGGCGTGCGGGTCCCAGTGTGGGGCGCCGAGACCGACGAATGCGGGAACAAACAGCACGCCGTTGGTATCGGGCACGCTCGCAGCGAGAGCTTCCACGTCGGCGGAAGCGCCGATGAGCTTGAGGTTATCGCGCAGCCACTGCACTACGGCGCCGCCAATAAAGACGCTGCCTTCGAGGGCATATTCGAGGCGGTGCTGCGCGCTTGCGGCGACCGTGGTGATGAGGCGGTGTTTCGAGCGCACAAATTCGCGTGCCGATGTTCTGCAGCAGGAAGCAGCCGGTGCCGTAGGTGTTCTTGGCTTCTCCTGCGCTCCAGCAGAGTTGACCGAAGAGCGCCGCCTGCTGGTCACCGGCGATCGCCGGCGATGGGAATGCCGCCGAGGCCGAGGGTGGTGGTCACTTCGCCGACTTGTTGGCTTGACCAGACCACTTCCGGAAGCAGGCTCTGCGGGACATCGAAGATGCGCAGCAACTCGGAGTCCCACTCGCCCTTGACGATGTTGTAGAGCAGGGTTCGCGAGGCATTGGTCACATCCGTGACGTGATGCTGGCCGCTGGTGAGATGCCAGATGAGCCAGCTGTCGACGGTGCCGAAAGCGAGTTCACCTTTTTCGGCGCGCGTGCGAGCGCCAGACACATTGTCGAGGATCCACTTGATCTTGGTCGCAGAGAAATAGGGATCGATGACCAGGCCGGTGCGGCTGCTGATCGTTTCGCCCAGCCCTTGCTGCTCCAGAGCTCCACACAGCGAAGCTGTTCGGCGATCCTGCCAGACGATGGCAGGATGAATCGGCTTGCCCGTTGCGCGCTCCCATACGATGACGGTTTCGCGTTGGTTGGTGATGCCGATGGCGGCGACATCGCGCGGGCGCGCACCGGCTTTGCCGAGAACCTCGACGGCACAGCTCATCTGGCTTGTCAGGATTTCCATGGGGTCGTGTTCGACCCACCCGGCCTGCGGATAAAACTGTTCGAACTCGTGCTGGGCGACGGCGACGATTGCGCCTGCCTGGTCGAAGAGGATTGCGCGGGAACTGGTGGTGCCTTGATCGAGTGCGAGGATATACGCCATTGCGTGTCTGCCTTCGGGCACCAGTCAAACACGATGGGCTTGGGCGGAGCAAGGTGCGCGGTGTGAAATCAGCGGCGTTCCCGTCAGCCGGTCAGGAGCCGTCAGCCAGTTACATAGAGATCGACGTATGCGTGGACGGCATCGCGTCGAGGCGTGCGGGATCGAGTGAGACTTCCAGGATTCGCTGCTGTTGATCCGCGTCGAAGCGCCTGCGCAGGTTGGTCTTGAACTTCTCGACTAAGAGAGGAAGGCCTTCGTCGCGGCGGCGGCGATGACCGATGGGGTATTCGACTGTTTCATCGAGTCTTGTCCCATCTTCGAGAACGACATGGAGTGCGTTGGCGATGGAGCGCTTGTCGGGATCGTGGTAGTCGGCGGTGAAGCGCGGTTCTTCGATGCAGTCGATTCTGGCGCGGAGTGCATCGATGCGCGGATCGGACGCGACGTCGTCTTCGTAGTCGGCAGCGGTGAGACGGCCAAAGATGAGTGGGATGGCAACCATATATTGCACGCAATGATCGCGGTCGGCGGGGTTGGAGAGCGGGCCTTTCTTGTCGATGATGCGAAGGCAGGCTTCGTGGGTGCGAATCGTGATGCTCTTTATGGCTTTGGACGAGAGCCCGCGCCCGTCAAGCTGATTGCGGATCTTCATCGCGGCTTCGACCGCGGTTTGCGCGTGGAATTCCGCCGGATAGCTGATCTTGAACAACACATTCTCCATCACGTAGAAGCCGTAGGGACGTTGAAACTTGAACGGCTGCCCGCGAAAAGAGACGTCGTAGAAGCCCCAGGCTTTTGCGGTGAGAACCGAGGGGTAGCCCATCTCGCCGGTGCGCGCCATCAGTGCGAGTCGAACCGCGCGGCTGGTGGCATCACCCGCGGCCCAGCTTTTGCGCGAGCCCGTGTTGGGTGCGTGGCGATAGGTGCGCAGGCTTTGCCCATCGACCCACGCGAGCGAGAGCGCGTTGATGGTCTGCTCGCGCGTGAGGCCAAGCAGTTGGCTCACAACCGCAGTGGATGCGACTTTGACGAGAACGACATGATCGAGGCCGACTTTGTTGAAGGAGTTTTCGAGCGCGAGGCAGCCCTGAATTTCGTGGGCCTTGATCATGGCTGTCAGGACGTCACGCATGAGCAGCGGAGTCTTGCCTTCGGCGATCGCGACGCGCGAGAGCCAGTCGGCGACGGCAAGGATGCCGCCGAGATTGTCGGAAGGGTGGCCCCATTCCGCAGCGAGCCAGGTGTCATTGAAGTCGAGCCAGCGAATCATGGCGCCGATGTTGAAGGCAGCCTGGACCGGGTCGAGCTGATGATTCGTTCCGGGCACGCGCGCGCCGTTGGGAACGACCGTGCCAGGAACGATGGGCCCGAGCAGCTTGGTGCAGGCAGGGTATTCGAGTGCTTCAAGACCGCAGCCGAGGGTATCGATTAGACAATGACGCGCAGTGGCATACGCGAGGTCGCTCGCGATCTCGTAGCCGAGCGCGTAGTCGGCAATGTCGGTGAGGACCTTGTCGGGCGCGGGACGTTCGTTGTCTATTTGCGAGGACACGCGATCTCCTGGAGGGCTACTCAAATCGTCTGCGTTCCGGCAGAGAGCTCAACCCCGCTCCGCGATGGGTACGAACGAAACTGGCTCAGGTCCGGTGTAGTGCGCCGAGGGGCGAATGATCTTGCCGTCCTCACGCTGTTCGATGACATGCGCGCACCAGCCGGCGGTTCGCGCCATCACGAAAAGAGGCGTAAACAGATCGATGGGAATGCCCATGAGGTGATAGGCGACGGCGCTGTACCAATCGAGGTTGGGAAACATGCGCTTGGTTTCGTGCATCACCTGCTCGATGCGTTCGGCGATGGCAAAGAGCCGTTGGCCTTCGGCGTCGACGGCGAGACCGCGCGCGATTTCTTTCACGATGTCGCTGCGGGGATCTGCAATGGTGTAGACGGGGTGGCCAAATCCGATGATGACTTCGCGATCGGCGATACGGCGGCGGATGTCGGACTCGGCTTCGTCGGGAGTCGCGTAACGCCGTTGAATCTCAAGTGCGACTTCGTTGGCGCCGCCATGTTTGGGGCCCTTGAGCGCGCCAATGGCGCCCGCAACGCAGGAATAGAGGTCCGAGCCCGTGCCGGCAATGACTCGGGCGGTAAAAGTGGATGCATTGAATTCGTGTTCGGCGTAAAGGATGAGAGAGGCGTGCGTGGCCGCGGTCCACTTCGCGCTGGGCGAGGCGCCGTGGAGCAAATGCAGGAAGTGCGCAGCGATGGAATCCTCGAAGCGCTCGACTTCGATGCGGCGGCCGTTGCGCGCGTACTGATGCCAATAAAGAAGTATCGATCCGAGAGAAGCCAGCAGCGCGTCGGTCAAGTCGCGGGCACCTGTTGTGTTGTGGTCTAGCGCTTCGGGCAAGACGCAGCCCAGCACCGAGACGCCTGTCCGCAGTACATCCATGGGGTGCGCGGTTGGCGGCAGCAATTCAAGTGCCTGCTTCACCGCAGCAGGCAGGCTCCGAAGCGGTCGCAGGCGCGCTTTGTAGTTGTGCAGCTCTTGCGTCGTCGGGAGCTTGCCATGAACGAGCAGATGCGCGACTTCTTCGAATTCGCAATGGGCCGCAAGGTCGTGGATGTCGTAGCCGCGATAGTGGAGGTCGTTGCCGCTATGCCCGACGGTGCACAGGGCCGTGTTGCCCGCGGGCGTACCCGAGAGCGCGACGGACTTTTTGGGCCGGAACGTCGGCGGGTTTGTTGGCTGGGTGCTCATGGGATCTCCGGGGAGCGTGCAAGTAAGGCGCGAGCGATTCAGGGGTTTTTCTTGTCTTTGGCGAAGAGCGCATCCAGCTTTTCTTCGTAGGCATGATAGTCGAGATACTTGTAGAGGTCGGCGCGCGTTTGCATGAGTGGGACGACGCTCTGCTGCGTGCCTTCGGTGCGGATCGCTTCGTAGACTCTGAGAGCCGCAGCGTTCATCGCGCGGTAGGCGGCGCAGCAGTAGAGGATGATATCGACTCCGGCATTAGCGAGTTCGCCGCGGGTCCAGAGCGGAGTTTGGCCGAACTCGGTGATGTTAGCGAGGATCGGGACGCCGACCGCCTTACGAAACTTTGTGTACATCGCGAGCTCGGTGACGGCTTCGGCGAAGATCATGTCCGCTCCGGCAGCGACGTAGGCCTGGGCGCGGGCGATGGTGGAGTCCAAACCCTCGGTGGCGAGCGCATCGGTGCGCGCCATGATGACAAACCCCTCGTCGGCGCGTGCGTCGACGGCGGCCTTGATGCGATCGACCATCTCTTCACCCGGCACCAGTTCTTTGCCGGGCCGATGGCCGCAGCGTTTGGCGCCGACCTGGTCTTCGAGGTGCACGGCGGCTGCGCCAGCCTTGATCATGGAACGAATGGTGCGGGCGATGTTGAAGGCGCTGCCCCAGCCCGTGTCGATGTCGACGAGGAGGGGTAGGGACGAGGCGTCGGTGATTCGCCGGACGTCGATGAGCACATCGTCCATTGTGCTGATGCCGAGGTCGGGGAGGCCGAGCGAGTTGGCTGCCACCCCTCCGCCGGAAAGATAGAGCGCACGAAAGCCCGTGCCCTCGGCGAGTCTAGCCGTATAGGCGTTGATGGCACCGGCGACCTGCAGTGGTTTTTCGTCGCGCACGGCGGCGCGAAATCTCTCGCCGGCCGATCCGTGACTGGGGGTTGGCTGCATGCGATGCCTTGCGCCGCATCATAGCAGCCATGCCAGCGGGAGTGCGCGGCTTTGCGCGGCACGGTGCGCGGTGCGACAATTCTCGCGGCGAAACCTCTGCTCGTGGAATGGGCTTCGCCGGAGGAGATTGGATATGAAGCGTCTTTTGATGTGTGCCGGCGTCTTGATTGCAGCTACCTGTAGCCTTTCTGCCCAGCAGAAACCGCCTGCCAGCCCGCCGGAGACAGCGATGGGAACGATCGCGGGCAAGGCCATCACCATCACCTACAACTCGCCGCGGGTGAAGGGGCGCGAAGGCCATATCTTTACCAGCGACGGGCTGATCAAAACAGCGCACGGCTCGCAGTATCCGATCTGGCGTGGCGGCGCGAATGCCGCAACGACGCTGATGACCGACGCTGACATCAAAATCGGCGACCTGGCGGTACCGAAGGGCACCTACACGCTGTTTTTCGATATCTCCGATCCTGACCAGTGGACGCTGATTGTGAACAAGAAGACGGGTGAGTGGGGCTTGGCCCATGACGCCTCGCAAGATCTCGGCCGGGTGAAGATGAAGATGAGCAAGCCGGCTGCGATGGTGGAGGACTTGAAATATACGATCGGAGACGGCAAGATCACGCTGGCGTGGGAGAATCACGAGGCGTCGGTATCCGTTCACTAGAGCGAGAGCACGTCTGAAGGTGTGGGGCGGCGCAGGTTGGATCGAGCTGCCGCCCCTGCCGATACAATAGAGATTGAAGGATCACCGCCCCGGAGGCGTACCGTACTTTGCCGCTTTACGAATATCGCTGCACCCAGTGCGGCCATCGCTTCGAAAAGATCCAAAGCTTCAACGCAGAACTTGAGACGGTGTGCCCGAAATGCGGCGGCCCTCTGATGCGGCCGCTGACTGCTCCTGCATTGCAGTTCAAAGGCGCAGGCTGGTATGTGAACGATTACGCTCCGAAGGCCGCGAGCAGCGGATCGCCCGAGAGCAAACCGGCTGAATCGAGCACGTCGTCCGAGGCCAAACCAGCGGCGTCGGAACCGGCGGCGAAGGCATCCACGTCGGAGCCGTCGTCCAGTCCGGCATCAACGGATTCGGGGACGAAGTCGCCGACCTCTTCGACTTCGTAGAGTCTCGGTTTCGACCCGAGTGCGCCGCGACGCCCTTCCGGAATCCCCGTAAGATGGTAGCTGGCGATGCCGCTGCTCGATCCCATTCCGTCCCCTGTGGAACATGCCGATCTGGCGCCTCTCGAGTGGGAGCCGCTGCTTGCGTTGGTAGCCGGATTTGCTGCGTCTGCAGCAGGACGGGCGGCGATTCTCTCGCTGCGACCGTCGAGCGACGCAGGGCTGGATCAAGCGTCAGCATCAGCTCACCGGGGAGGTACGGCTCCTGCTCAGCGAGCAGGTGTCGATTGCTCTGGGTGGACTGTTCGATCCCACGGAACTTGCGGCCAAGGCGCGGATTCCGGAGGTGGCGCTGGAGGCAAGCGAACTGCAGGCCATTGCACGTCTGGCGAACGACATCGCCGCGTGGCAGGCATTGCTGCAGTCGCCGCCAGTGCGGCTTGTGGGCAAGCTGCCGGGTTTGTCGGAGATTTCCGCTGGGCTGACGCAGGGCTTGCGGCCGCTGGCCGACGCAATCGAGCGCAAGATTCAGCCGGATGGGACGCTGGCCGATGATGCATCGCCGGAACTCGGGCGTATTCGCCGCGAGCAGGAACGCCAGCAGAGGGTGATCGAGGAGTCGCTGCGGTCGGCGTTGCGGAAGCTGTCGAGCGATGGGGCAACGCAGGACGAGGTCATCACCATTCGCGGCGATCGCTTTGTGATTCCGGTGCGCAGCGAACTCAAGCGGCGCGTTTCGGGCGTGGTGCATGGGGCCAGTTCGTCAGGGCAAACCGTGTATGTCGAGCCACTCGAAACCATCGAGCAGAACAACGAGCTGGTGCGGCTGCTTGAAGAGGAACAGGCGGAGATCCACCGCATCTTCGTTGCGCTGACGCGGCAGGTCGGCGGCTACTCCGCGGCGCTGGTTGCGGGTGCGCGCGTGTTGGCGCTGGTCGACAGCCTGCTGGCGCGGGCGCGCTTCGCAAGGGAGTACGACTGCGTTGAGCCAACACTGGCGCACAATCGGCTGAAGCTAAGCGACGCTCGTCACCCCCTGCTCGAAAAGCATTTGCGCGCGACCGGCGGCCATGTCGTACCGCTGACGCTGGAACTGACAGCGGAGGCGCGGCAGCTGATCATCAGCGGGCCGAACACCGGCGGCAAGACAGTGACGTTAAAAACCACGGCGCTGCTGGCGATGATGGCGCAGGCCGGAATTCCGGTTCCAGCTGAGTCGGCGAGTTTTCCCGTCTTCACCGCGTTTCTCGCGGATATCGGCGATGCGCAGTCGATTGAGGCGGAGCTGTCTACGTTCTCCGCACACATCGTGAACCTGAATCGGCTGTCGCGGCTTGCGGATGCGCGTGCGCTGGTGCTCCTTGATGAACTGGGGTCGGCGACCGATCCCGAGGAAGGCTCGGCGCTGGCGGTTGCGGTGGCAAAGTTCTTTCTCGATGCAGGTGCGTGGTCGTTGATCTCGACGCATCACACGTCGCTCAAGGTGTACGCCGCGAACACACCCGGCGTGTTGAATGCAGCGGCGGGCGTGGATGAAGTCACGCTTGTTCCGAACTATCATCTGCGGCTCGGCGTGCCTGGAGCATCTGCGGGCATCGCTACGGCGGAGCGGCTTGGGCTGGACCAGAGTATCGTGATTGCGGCACGCGAGCGGTTGGGCTCGCAGCAAGTAGACATCGCGCGGTTCCTGGACAAACTGCACGACGAGGTTGCTGCGCTCGAGGCGGACAGAAAGAAGGCGCGCGAAGAGCAGTACGCGTTGAACCAGGAGCGCAAGAAGCTCGAACGCGAAGGCGATGTGGAGATTCGCAATCGTACGCGCGAGCTCGAAGCCAAGTTGGGATCGCTTTTCAAGGAATTCGAGTTTCAGATGCGCGAGAACGTGCGAGCTGTTGAGGATCGCGCTGCGCAGCAGAAGTTGTCGAAGGAAGCCGAGCGGCGCATGAACCGCCTCAAGCGCGAGTTTCAGGAGAGCTTCAATCAAACCGTTGTCGCGCATCGGACCGGAGCGGATCAGGGAGATGCGAATGCGCAGCCGCACCTTTTGCGTCACGTTGCGCCGGGCGACCAGGTGCTGCTGAAGTCGATGAACAAAATTGCGACAGTGCAGCGCGAGGTGGAGAAGGACCTCTTTGAAGTGGCGCTGGGACCGATCAAGATGCGCGTGCAACGTGGAGATTTGGCCGAGGTGCTGCGCACGGCAGACTCTCGGACGAGTTCTAAGGCGGACCCACTGTCGGCGGCGCGCAAGCAGAAAGGCGTGCATGTTTCGGTGACAAGCGAAAGCACGGACGACATGCGGTTGGAAATCAATCTGATCGGGCGAACTGTGGATGAGGCGACCGAACAGTTGGAGAAGTATCTCGACCGTGCGTTCCTGGCCGGGTTGCCTCGCGTCCGGGTGATCCATGGACATGGAGCAGGTATCTTGCGGCGCGGAGTACGCGAGTTTCTGAAATCGCACCCGCATGTGGCCGGGATCGAAGAGGCGCCACAGAACGAAGGCGGCATGGGTGCGACCCTGGTGGAGCTGCGGCAGTAGTTTGCTCAGAGCGGCAATCGGACCTTCGGTACCCACAGTTTTAGCGCGCTTCAATTGCTCACGATGGGGAAGATGTGAGCCTCCGTGTTGTCTTTGACTGGTGACAATTTCCTAACAATTCGTTCGAGCCTGGCCTCGTATGATCGAGTGCAACCCAAAAGTTGAGGAGATTTGGATGCGCAAACTGGGACTGATCCTGATGCTGACGATCGCGGCCGCTGTGGCGGGCGCAGAGGCACACAGCATTTACGACTTCACTATGAAATCGATTGATGGGCAGCAAGTAAGCCTGAAGAACTACCACGGCAAGGTGGTGCTGCTGGTTAACGTGGCGAGCAAGTGCGGGTTCACGCCGCAGTATGCGGGGCTTGAAGCGGTTTATGAGAAGTACAAGGACCGGGGCCTGGTGATCGTCGGCGTGCCGGCCAACAACTTCGCCCAGCAGGAGCCGGGCACGGACGAAGAGATCAAGAAATTCTGCAGCAACAAGTACAACGTGTCGTTTCCGATGATGTCGAAGGTGTCGGTGCTCGGCGACGACAAGGCGCCGCTCTACCAGTTCCTGACCGACAAGTCGGCGAACCCGGCGGTTGGCGGCGATATCAAGTGGAACTTCACCAAGTTCCTGTTCGATCGCAACGGCAACCCGGTGGCACGGTTTGAGCCGGCAGTCAAGCCGGACTCGCCCGAGGTGACGGCGGCGATCGAGGCGACGCTGGGCAAGTAAGAGCAATGCTCACCCCCCCGTCAAAGATCCCCCCTCCCTGCAAGAAGTCCTGAAGTCCAATGGTTGGAATCGAGATAGAGGGCGATACCAGCAGCCAAGTTCTTTGCTTTCAAGAACTAAAGTTCTGTTGGTCTTGCGAGCAAAGGACTTGTCGGTGAGCATCGGCGTGCTCTCCCGTGAATCCCGCAAAGCACGCGGGCAGGGTGGGGGGCACCTGGCCATACACCTTGAGATCAGGATAGACGAAGACGGGAAATAATCCGCAAAGCCGCATGGATTGTAAGTTGAAGACGATCCTTGGTTTGAAGGAATTCTCGGGCGGCTGGGGATTGACAGGGCGTGCCCGGCACAGCGGGCATGTAGCAATACCGTCGGAGGAGTTGACAAATAGCTACGATAAGCTGAGTCGCAGATTCAGTAGAAGGGTGTCGGAGTTACTTCGCTTCATAACGGAGTCTGAATGATTTCTTTGCGCACACTACGCTCTCGAATGCGCTCGGCGTTTCTCGGAGTTTTTCTGGCCTCCGCTTGCAGTCTCGCAAATGCCCAGCCCAGCACACAGGCGACCGATCTCGCCATCGCGGCCGCGAAAGGCGATCTGGCAGGCGTCAATACACTGCTTGGCGCCAAGGCCGATGTGAATGCCCCTGTTGAAAATGGCTTTACCCCTTTACTCGTGGCTTCGATCAATGGTCACGTTGACGTTATGCATGCATTGATCGCTGCCGGCGCGGATGTGGATGCCCAGACGACGGATCGCATCTCGTCTTTGATGGCGGCGTCGCAGTTTGGTCACCTCGAGGCCGTGCAAACCCTGATCAAGGCAAGAGCAAAAGTGAACGCCAAGGGCAAGGACGGCGATACGGCTCTGATGTATGCCTCGATGCAAGACCACCTGGGTGTCGTGACGGCACTGATTGCCGCTGGCGCCGACGTGAATCTGAGAGACGATCACGGCAACACCGCGCTGATCGTCGTGGTGGCGCACGACGGACGAATGGATGCTGTGCGTGCGTTGATTGCTGCAGGGACCGATGTGAACGCCCAGACAACGGACGGCGAAACTGCGTTGATGTATGCCGCGCAAGATGGCCGCGTGGAGGCGTTGCGGGCGCTCGTGGCCGCGGGTGCCAATGTAAATATGAGAGACAAGGAGGAGAATACCGCGCTGTTCCTAGCCCCAACCTCGGAGATCGTGCAGGCACTGATCGATGCCAAGGCCGACGTGAACGCCCGGAGCCGTTTCGGCGAAACTGCGTTGACTATCGATGCGGCCAATTGCTCCGCAAAAGCGGTGCGAGCGTTGATCGCTGCCAAGGCCGACGTCAACAATAAGAACAACTCCGGCTCGACGGCTTTGATGGCGGCATCGTTCAGCGGGTGTCTCGATGTGATGCAGGCTTTGCTTGCCGCTGGAGCCGATGCCAATGCGTTGGATTCTACCGGCATGGGCGCGCTGAATCTTGCAACGCAGAACGGCGACCCCCTAGGTGTGCGGCTGCTGATCGCGGCCGGGGCCGATGTGAACGTCAAGCCGGCTCGCGCGGGCACCGCGACAGAGGATGGGGATGCAACTGCTTTGATGGTTGCCGCAGGGCGCGGCAATCTTGAGGCTGTGCAGCTGTTGCTCAAGGCCCAGGCCGATGTGAACGCCAAGACGGGAACTGGCATTACAGCGCTGATGCTGGCGGCAAAGAAATCCCATTTGGAGGTGGTGCGAGCGCTGCTGGCAGCCAAGGCCGATGTGAAAGCCAAGACAATCGACGGCAAAACTGCATTGAGCGCGGCGGGAGATCAAACCGACGTCAAGGCCTTGTTGGTGCAGGCAGGGGCCAAACCATGAGATCGCAGGATGCCCCGAAGTGCTCGTCTCGTTTCGGGTTCGAGAACCTCGCTGCATTGCGGCGAATCGAGATAAAAGAAGGCCCGGGAGGAAGTCCTCCTATGACCGATATATGGGTTCGTGCTTTCCCACGCTGGCCGCAAAAGAGCGCGGCCAGGATGGGAAATCGGTTTGAGTGGCTGATTGGCGCGAAGCGCAGTTGGCCGCACCGCAGGTGCCGCAGGTGGTCAGGCCATGGCTTCGCGGCCCATCGGCTCGAAGCGCAACTGGTTTGAGTTGCGGTCGGCGTGGATGCGGACGTGCGAACCGTGCAGAATCTCGCCGTCGAGAATCTTCATGGCCAGAGGATCCTGCACCATCCGCTGCAGCGCGCGCTTTAGTGGTCGCGCACCATAGGCGGCATCGGAACCCGCAGCCAGAATCAACTGGCGCGCTGGATCGGTGAGCTCGAACGAAATTTGCCGGTCTTCGAGCAGCTTGCGCAGTTCATTCAAACGCAACTCGAGGATGGCGTCCATCTGCGCGTGACCCAGCGGACGGAAGATGACCATGTCGTCGACGCGGTTGAGGAACTCCGGCCGGAAGTGCTCGCGCAAGGTGCGCATCACACTTTCGCGGGCCATATCGAAATCGTGCTCGGTCTTGAGTGCTTCGCCGGCAAGGAACGCCGCGCCGAGATTCGAGGTCATGATCAGCACCGTGTTTTTGAAATCCACGGTGCGGCCCTTGGAGTCGGTCAGGCGTCCGTCGTCCATCACCTGCAAGAGGATGTTGAAGACATCGGGATGCGCCTTTTCGATCTCGTCAAACAAAATGACAGCGTATGGACGGCGACGTATGGCTTCCGTCAGTTGACCGCCTTCGTCATACCCCACGTAGCCCGGAGGCGCACCGATGAGGCGAGCCACCGCGTGTTTTTCCATGTACTCGCTCATGTCGATGCGGACCATGGCCTGCTCGTCGTCAAAGAGGAACTCAGCCAGTGCGCGGGCGGTTTCAGTTTTGCCCACACCGGTTGGTCCGAGAAAGATAAAGGATCCGATCGGACGTTTCGGGTCACTCAGTCCGGCGCGCGAACGGCGAATGGCATTGGCGACGATGGCGAGGGCAGCGTCCTGGCCGATCACGCGCTCGCGCAGGCGATCTTCCATGGTGACGAGCTTCTTGACCTCGCCTTCCAACATGCGGGAGACGGGGATGCCCGTCCACTTGCTGACGATCTTGGCGATGTCCTCTTCGTCGACCTCTTCTTTCAACATGCGGGCTGCGCCGTTGCCGCCCTTGCCCGCACCATCCTGCAGCGCGTTCAGCTTTTTCAGTTCGGCTTCCAGTTTCGGAAGCTCGCCGTACTGAATTTGAGCAGCGCGATCGAGCTGGCCCTTGCGAGTCTGCTCTTCGGCCTCGAAGCGCAGGGCCTCGATCCGCTTCTTCAACTCGCTGATGCGGGCGATCGCATCCCGTTCGGTAGTCCAGCGGGCGCGCAACGCCGTGATCTGCTCCTTGAGTGTGGCAAGTTCGCGCTCCACCTCGGCCATGCGCTCGAGGCTGTTCTTGTCGGTCTCGCGCTTCAGGGCCGCGCGCTCAATTTCGAGCGAGGTGGCCTGGCGTTCGAGCTGATCGATCTCGGTGGGGACGGAGCCGATCTGAATGGCCAGAGAGGCCGCAGCTTCGTCGACGAGGTCGATGGCCTTGTCGGGCAGAAAGCGGTCGCTGATGTAGCGATGCGAGAGTGTGGCCGCGGCGACGATGGCCGAATCCTTGATGCGCACGTTGTGGTGCGCCTCGTAGCGGTCTTTCAGGCCGCGCAGGATCGCGATCGTGTCTTCGACGTTGGGCTCGCCGACATAGACGATCTGGAAGCGGCGCTCGAGGGCTGCGTCCTTTTCGATGTATTTGCGGTACTCGTTCAGCGTGGTTGCGCCGATGGCCCGCAGTTCGCCGCGCGCCAGGGCCGGCTTGAGCATGTTGCTGGCGTCGATGGCGCCTTCGGCCGCGCCGGCGCCGACGAGCGTGTGCAACTCGTCGATGAAGAGAACGATCTGACCATTCGATTCTTCGATTTCTTTGAGCACGGCTTTGAGGCGGTCTTCAAACTCGCCGCGATATTTTGCGCCGGCGAGCATCGATCCCAGGTCGAGCGAGATGACGCGCTTGTCTTTCAGGCTTTCGGGCACGTCGCCGGACACGATGCGGCGCGCGAGCCCTTCGACGATGGCTGTTTTGCCCACGCCGGGTTCGCCGATGAGCACCGGATTGTTTTTGGTGCGGCGGCTGAGGACTTGAATGACACGGCGAATCTCCTCGTCGCGGCCGATGACCGGATCGAGCTTGCCGCGGCGGGCGAGCTCCGTGAGGTCCTTGGCGTACTTCTCGAGGGCCTGAAATTTGCCTTCAGGGTTCTGGTCGGTGACGCGCTGCGATCCGCGGACGGCGGTCAGGGCTTTCAGAATCGCGTCGTGGGTGGCGCCGGCGGCAGCTAGGGCTTGACCTGCCGCTTCACCCTTGAGTTGGGCGATGCCCAACAGCAGATGTTCGGTCGAGACGTATTCGTCTTTGAAGTTCGAGGCTTCGCGAAAGGCCTGCTCGAGAGCCTTGTTCAGTGTCGCGCTGGCATTGGGTTGCGCCGACGCGCCGGAGACGCGGGGCAGCTTCTCCTCAATTTGGTGCAGATCGTGTTCGAGGCGCTCGTTGGGTACTCCTATCTTCTCGAGGACGGCGGGGATGACGCCCTCGCGATCTTCGATCAACGCCAACAACAGGTGGACGGGCTGCAACTCAGGGTTGCCGAACTCGGCTGCGCGCGCCTGCGCCTGCTGCACCGCCTGCTGCGACTTCAACGTGAATTTGTCCCAATTGATGGCCATGAATACTCAGCTCCTAGCTGCCAGCTCCTAGCTTCCAGCCTGTTTTTGCCGAAGTGAAGATGCAGCCTCTTCGTAATTCAGATTGTCTCTCTAAACAGATGGTCGTAAAAAACTACAGCCGGGTGGCAGAATCTTTCTGCTTCACCCGGCGTAACGTCAGATCTCGCGGCCGCCGGACCGTCCCCAGACAATCCGGCAGTCTCGATTCGGCTGAACTTGCCGCCGACTTACCTTTATGCGGCAACGGGGTGCTTGTCGCCGCCCACGTTGACCTTGATCTGTTTGGGCTGCGCTTCAGCCTTCTTCTTCAGCTCAAGCTTAAGCACGCCGGCGTTGTAGCTGGCCTGCACATTCTCGGTGTCGACCGTCGAGGGCAGAGTGAAGGCGCGATAGAAGCTGCCGTAGCGGCGCTCAATGCGATGGAAGTTCTCTTCCTTCTCCTCTTTCTCGAACTTGCGCTCGCCCTTCACCGTGAGGGTGTGATTCTCGACGCGGATGTCGAGGTCCTTCTCTTCGATGCCGGGCACTTCGAGCTTGAGGACGACTTTTTGCGGATCCTCATAGATGTCGACGGCCGGCACAAAGCTGGCAGTCGTCAGAGGGCTGTCGCCGCCTTCGTTGAAATCGCGAAAGAGCGAGTTCAAGCGGTTCTGCAGTGTGACGACGTCCCGAAAGGGGTCCCAACGAGTGATAGCCATGATTCTGTTCCTCCAAATGGATTGGTGATGATTTGGGCATGGGAGGGTGAGTCCCAACCGCTCAATCAATCTGATGGAACTATAGCACAAACGCTTCATAAAAGTTGAGTGTCAAGCGCTCATAATCTGCAGAAAGGCAGGATTTCTCTTATAAATCTTTATGTTTCAATTGATTGCACGGTTCGGGCTGGAGGGACTGGAGTTGGCGGCCCATAGGCTACCGTGGGGAGCCTACCCAGGCGTCGGCGAGACCCAGAGGAGGCTGCCCTTAGTCCGGCAATCCCAGAAATCAGCCCGCCAGCGCCGGCGCGGTGAACTGGGTGGTGGACTTTTCGCCACGGACGAGGCGGGTGAGGGTGAGAACGGTGATGTCGTCGTCCTGGCCGAAGTCGACGGCAGTCTCGGTGGCGCGGGCGGCATCGGGGCGGGTGGCGAAGAGCGAGTCGAGGCGCTCGAAGCTGAAGATCTCGCCCGTGGCTTTGCGAGCTTCGAGCAGGCCGTCGGTATAGAGGGCGAAGTGATCGCCTTCGCGCAGCTCGACGGTCTTCTCTTCGTAGCTTGCGGTGGCGAGCACACCGAGGGGAAGCGCTCCGGGAAGATCGAGTTCGTGGTTGTTGAGATAGGGAGCCGGGTGGCCGGCGCTGGCCATCACGCATTGGCCGTCGGGTCGGAGGAGCAGAGCGAGGCAGGTGACGAACCCATCCTGCATACGGCCGTGGAGGCGGGTGTTGAGCTCGGAGAGAATCGCGGCGGGGCCGTGCAGGAAGTGAGCCACGGTGCGAGCGGCTCCGACGATGAGCGAGACGGTCATGGCGGCTCGGAGGCCTTTGCCGCTGACGTCGCCGAGCAGGATGAGGGTCGAGCCGGCCTGGTCGCCTTCGAGCGGGATGACCTGGAAGAAGTCGCCGCCGACCTCCTGAGCAGGCTTGTAGGCGCTGGTAAAGGCGAAGCCGGGCAGCGAGGGAAGATCTTCGGGGATGAGCACCTGTTGTAACTCGCGGGCGCTCTTGTATTCCTGCTCGAGCGCGCTTTGGCGGCGACGGTAATCGGCCGCGAAGCGGATCACTGCATACAAGATGGAGACGAAGAGCAACGTACGCAGCAGCGTGAGCATGGGGAAGTAGCTGCCGAAGAGGGTGAAAAGCGGCTTGTCCATCTTCGGAGCAAGCGTCCAGTGTGTATAACGAATCCCCTGGAAGGCGAAGTTGGAAACGGCGTACCAGGTGCCGCCAATGAAGGCGAAGATGGCAACCAGCCAGCTGCCGGAGTTGAGTTGTTTGCGCTTGACGAGGGCGTAGACGACCAGCCCGCTGGGAATTGCCTCGCACGGCAGAAGGAACGCGGTGAGGAATGCGTCCGTGATCCCGAACTGGGCTTGGCTGAGTTGGGTGAGAACAAAACCACTGGCACCGTCGAGCATGCCAGCCGTGAGCGTGATCAAAGCTGCGATCTTGAGGAAGCGCATAAGGTTGCGCGACTCGTTGAGTTGGAGCAGGTAGGCCAGCAGATACCACTGAGCGATCTCGCGCAGCTGGATGGAGGTCTGGATGAAGAAGGTGAGCCATATTCCAGAGGCATGGAGATGCAGGCCGTTCAGGATGAGCTCAATGAATGGCATGAAAGAGAAGGCCGAGACCCACAGCAGCAATCTCTGGTTTCGATCGCGTATCCAGGCGATGAAACTGAGAAGCGAAGTGAGCACGTACAGCGAGGTCAGTCCAAAACGAAACTGAGAGTGTCGCAGCCAGCTGAAGTCGTGGGCGTCCTTGAGTTGGGCAATCGCCGTCGGGCTCCCGATGATCGGAGCGGCCTGGAAACCGCCAGCGGTACCGTCGTCGACGGAGGCGAGATTGGTTTTGTAGACACGGACGGCCAGAACCCCGCTGCGCACTGGGCCAAGCCCATACGTCTGGGGGAACTGCAGGAAGTAGAAATCAAAATGCGGCGAGAAAGACCCGAGCCCACCGATGCGTACACCGTTCCAGTAGAGCTCGTAGGCGTCGTCGATGCCGGGGATGTAGAGAGCGATGTCGGGTGGTGCACCGGGTGCTGGAGTGATGTCGACATGCTTGCGATACCAGGCGAACCCGACGTAGCTCGGGTGTCCTTGAGTGCCCCAGCCTTCATTGGCTGTGAGCTGTTCCCAGCCATTCATTGCAGTGGAATCGGGCGTTTGTGGTAGCGCCCAGGCCGGATCGTCGCCGATGTGAAATTGCCAGGGGCCGTCGAGAGGAGCTAAACCCTTGCCGAGTCCATCGATGGTGAAAACCGGCGATGCGGGCGGCACGGCGGCGTGCAGAGAGGGCGCAATCGAGGCACAAAAGATCGATCCCGCCAAAAGCGGCAAACGCAAAGGGAGCCGAAGCATAGGAAGAAGCATAGCCTGCGATGTTCGAGGAGGATAGGAAATTCGCTTGGGAAGAAGGCGCCTGTTTGCCTTGCGACGCGGCGGCCTGTCAGTGGTGGGTGACTAGAATGAGGGAGAATGCTTTCGCTCGTTTCGGGCTCTTCCTCAATCAATTGGCACTGGGTCTGGCTTGGGGTCGCCGCATTTCTTGGCGGTCTGCTGAATGCCGTGGCCGGCGGCGGATCGTTTCTGCTCTTTCCCGCGTTGCTGGGGATGAAGATTCTGCCCATCCAGGCCAATGCGACAAACACGGTTGCCTTGTGGCCGGGGCAACTCACGTCGATTGCCGCGTATCGCGACGACATCCGTAAGAACCTGGGGCTGGCGGCGCTGTTGGGTCTGGCGGGATTTCTGGGCGGAACGGCGGGTGCGCTGGTGCTGCTGAACACGCCGCAGATGACGTTTCTGCACCTTGTGCCATGGCTGCTTCTGGTGGCGGCGACAATCTTCGCGGTGAGCGGGCCGATGGCACGCTGGCTCGAACGGCGCAAGGCATCGATTGTCCGCACGCATGCGCCGCGGCGCTTGCCGGTATTTCTCTGCACGATCGCGGTTTGCTTTTACATCGGCTACTTCGGAGCTGGCGCGGGATTCTTGATCATCACTTTGCTGTCGCTGTTTGGGTTCCAGGATCTGAACGAGATCAATGCGCTGAAGGTCGTGTCGACGACGGCGGCGAATGGAATCGCTTTCGTTCTATTCGTGATCAACGGGCAGGTGATTTGGAAGTATTGCCTGGCGGCGATGGTGACAGCGGCTGTTGGGGGTTACACCTCGGCGAGCATGGCGCGGCGTGTGCCCCAGCGACTACTGCGCGCGCTAGTAGTGTGCGTCGGCCTGGGCATGGCGGCGTGGTTCTTCTGGAAGACTTAAAGACAAAGCATAGGGAACAGGAACCAATTGCAGCAATCGTCCAGAGAAAGCGTCCCCTACACTGAAGTCAATGGCTCTTGTCTCGATGAATGCGGTCGGTTCGGTCGCGGCTGTGTGTACGACGGCCTCATTTGTGCCGCAGTTGATGCGCGTATGGCAACGCAAGAGTGCACGCGACATCTCGCTGAGCATGTTTCTTCTGTTCAGCCTTGGCGTGGCGTGCTGGCTGGTGTATGGAATCGGCATTCGATCTGGCCCAGTCATCGCGGCGAATGCGATCACGCTGGTGCTGGCGCTGGCAATTCTGGCGCTGAAGGTCCGTTACGATCGGCGTTCGTAACGGTAGTGCACAATTCGCAGTTCTCAATCCGACGAGCCTATGACTCTCCCTGCGCGGAAACACTGTGAACTAGAATGGAGGTATGAGCCACGAAGGCATCCGCATGGTCAGCAAGGAAGAGGCAGAGCGCGAGAACGAGGGGCCGCAGCCTCTGCCGCGCATTGCGATGACGCCGGACAAGGTGCGGGTTCTGCTGAGCGAAGGGAAGGGCCTGGAGATCGACTGGCAGGACGGGCACCGCAGCGCGTGGAACTTCACCTGGCTGCGCGATGCGTGCCCCTGCGCGACATGCGTGGACGAACGCAAGAACGAGGGCCGGAAGATCGGGCAGGCAAAGGCAAAATCGGGGGAGTTGCTGCCGATGTATAAGGCGCCGGCGAAACCCGCCAGCGCGCATGGCGTCGGACGCTATGCTCTGCAGTTCAACTGGCAGGATGGCCACTCAGCGGGAATCTACTCGTGGGAGTATCTGCGCCGGAACTGCCAGTGCCAGGAGTGCCGCTTCGCCGCCGCGGAGACGGTCGGCACGCCCAACTAGATTGCACTTTGCGCTTGCCTTTTTCTAAGAGATTGCAGCGAGCGATAGGTTACGGGCGGGTGGTGTATCTCCCTCTTTTGAATAGCCATTGAACAGGTGCGTTGCTAGAGTTGCTCAGCAGGAGGAGCACGTGTCCCTCAAGCAGTTTCTCGGCAAGCAGTTCATCGACGTCATCCAGTGGAACGAGACGGAAGACGGCATTCTCGCCTATCGCTACCCCATGCAGGATATGGAGATTCAGACCGGCGGCCAGCTGACCGTGCGCGAATCGCAGCTCGCAGCCTTTGTAAACGAGGGCAAGATCGCGGACGTTTTCGGGCCGGGGTTGCACACGCTCAACACGCGCAATCTGCCGTTGCTGACCGACCTGCTGAACTGGGACAAGGATTTCGAATCGCCCTTCAAGTCGGATGTGTATTTTTTTTCGGCTCGGCTGCAGATCGGGCAGAAGTGGGGCACTTCAACGCCGATCACGATTCGCGATAAGGAATTCGGGGCTGTCCGTCTGCGCGGCTACGGGATCTATTCGTATCGTGTCGCGGACCCGCGGAAGTTTTTCACACAGGTGACAGGCACGCGCGATCGCTACTACGCTTCGGAGTTGGAGGGGCAGCTGCGCGAGACTATCGTGGCGCGCATGACGGATATCTTCGCCACCAGTGACGTGTCGTTTCTCGATATGTCGGCCAACCAGGCGGCGCTGGGAAAGAAGGTCGCCGAGCAAATGAAACCGGCCTTTGCGGCGCTGGGATTGGAACTCGACCAGTTTGTTGTGGAGAATATCTCCCTGCCCGATGAGCTCGCCAAGGTGATGGATCAGCGGATCGGGATGAGCATGGCGGGCGACCTGGGCAAATTCACTCAATTTGAGGCGGCCGAGTCGCTGGAAGAAGCCGCGACGAACACAGGCGGCGCTGCTGGCATGGGCGTGGGGCTGGGTGCGGGAGCTGCGATGGCACAGGCAGTGATGGGGCAAGTGCGGCCCCTCGCCAGCAGCGCGACGCCGGCGGCAAGCCCTGCGGCAGGAATGAAGTTCTGCATCGACTGCGGCAAGGCGATTCCCGAGCGCGCGAAGTTTTGTCCTGAATGTGGGAAGGCCCAATGAACTGCCCATCCTGCGGCGCGCCGATGCGCCTTGAACCGGACAAAGACTGCCTGACCTGCGACTACTGTAAGAACATCTTCTTCCCGCAGAAGAATGACGATGGGGTCAGTGTCTTTCCGGAGAAATCGGATCTTGCCTGTCCGGTGTGTTCAGTTCCCTTGATGCATGCGTCGCTGGCGAAGGTCCGAATGCAGTACTGCACGCAGTGCCGAGGGATGTTGATCCCGATGGGAGCATTTATCGGCATGGTCGACGAGTTGCGTGCAGGGCAGCCAGGGTCGTTGATTCCACCGCCTCCCGATCCCCGCGAGCTGCAGCGCAGGCTGGCGTGTCCCAAGTGCCACAAGCCGATGGAGACCCACTTCTACTCCGGCGCCGGGAACGTGATCATCGAAGACTGCGATATGTGTGAGTTCAACTGGCTCGATCATGGAAAGCTGATGCGAATTGTGCGCGCACCGGACCATTCGTATCGCGACGCGGAGCCAATGGTTTAGAGGCTTTTCGGCGTGTCCGGATCGCCCGGATTTGCAGCCGCACGTTCCTTCGCCAGCAACTCCTCAAGCCCGGCGATCAGCTCTGCGAGTTGCTCGCGTTTGCGGTCGCTCATATCGAGGAAGCGGACGCCGACGCGGTTGCGCCTGTGCAGAGACTGCGTGACGCAGGCGAGCCGGAAGGGCAGGCCGTCGAGCTCGAACTCGATCTCAGCACGGCTGTAGATTCCCATGGGAAAGCAATCGTCCGTGCGGAACTGACACCCGTTCATGCTTATATCGACGATGCGTCCGCGCAGATGTACTGCGTTGCTCAGGATTGTCAAGACAGCACTGCCGTCGACGGTGTGGCGTGCTTCTTTGCGGCGTTCGTTCCGCGGCGCGGGCGGAGTGGCTCGATCTTCCGGTTCCATCGTCTACTCCGCAGACCTGGGGGTAAGGGAGAGAGGCTTAAGGCAGATTAGGAAACTCCGTGCTCGTGTTGAGACTGTGCAAGGTCGTTGCTCCCTGTTGGTCCCACCCCAACGACGAAGACCTGCGGTTGGGGGCCCCGGGGTTGGTCGCACCGACTCGGGGCCAATCTCTCCGGCTAAACCTTTATTCCAAATCTGCCATTAGTGTCCGCCCGTCAGTTCCCAGGGGCGCGCAGCAGCGGGTTGGGCGGCTTCGCGGCCCGTGAGGCGGTCGTATTGATACAGGTCGCTGGTCGTGCCCAGCGACTCGTTATAAAGACTGACATCGCCCAGCAACGACTTTACTTCTTCACTGAACGTATGGATAGCTTGCAATTGGCTCGCCGTTGCGGGCAGTTCGTATTGGGAGCTTTTAATGAACTTCTGATAGCCGCGATCGAGCAGCCGAGCCACTTCGCCGCGCACCAGGACGCCGGGATGAATGGCGAAGGCGGTTGGCTCGTCTTTGCTCTGGCTGGGAATGAGAACTGCGCCGACCCCGTGCTTGCTCACCAGCATTCCATTTGCGACGCCGTTGAAGGGCGTCACATCGAATGACTGAGAACGCAGGATCTGGAGCGCCTGATCGTAACTAGGTTTCGCGAGCTTGCGGGACATCGGCTCTCCGGTCTGCGATCATGGAGTGGGAGCGCGGAGCTTCCCCTTACCAATCTCGCACAGGTCCCGCGCGGCTCGCAAACGCATACCGGATGGAAACGAGGCTCGCCCAAACCGCGCCAGGGGTATCTTTGCCGGATCGCATCGGCTCAACTCCCCTGCTGCGCCTCGACAAAGTGGCACGCGGGCTGGAGGGGATCACTCTGCTGGCCAAGGCGGAGTGGACGAATCCCGGCGGGAGCGTGAAGGACCGGGCAGCTGCCGCCATGCTTCGGGATGCGCAGAAGCGCGGCTTGCTGGTTCCCGGCAAGACGATCCTCGATGCAACCAGCGGAAACACGGGCATCGCGCTTGCCATGCTGGGTGCGGTGATGGGCATCCCGGTGCTGCTGGCGATGCCGTCCAATGTGTCGCCGGAGCGGAAGCGCATTCTGCGTGCCTACGGAGCCGAAGTCGAGTGGACCGATCCCGATCAGAGCTCGGATGGGGCCATTCGGAGGGCGCGCGAGTTGGCGGGCAACGACCCCGATAAGTTTTGCTATCTGGACCAGTATTCGAACGACGCCAACTGGCTGGCACACTACCATTCCACGGGTCCGGAGATTCTGGCGCAGACGGCTGGGCAGATGACGCATTTTGTTGCCGGGCTGGGAACGACGGGGACGTTCATGGGAACGACGCGCCGGCTGAAGGAGCACAATCCAGCGATTCAGGCTATTAGTTTTCAGCCCGACTCACCGTTCCACGGGCTCGAAGGACTGAAGCACATGGGCAGTGCGATTGTTCCGGCGATCTACAATCCTCACCTGGCCGATCGCGAGATGGTGGTCGAAACAGAAGCTGCCTACGATATGGCGAAGCGGCTGGCGCGCGACGAAGGGCTGCTGGTGGGAATCTCAGCGGCTGCTGCCGTGTCGGCGTGTCTTCAAATTGCTCGCGAAGAAGCAGCAGAGGGACGCCGGGCCACGATCGTGACCGTGCTGCCAGATTCGGCCGACAAGTATCTGAGTGAGCGCTTCTGGGAGGAGGGATGAGCGAGCTTCATCTGCCCCGCGCGGTCTACGAGAGCCTGCGTGCGCATGGTGAGGAGACGTATCCGCATGAGTGCTGCGGCGCGTTGCTCGGGAAGTCCGTGCCCCAGGGATGGCACATTGTCGAGGCGGTAAGGGCAGGCAACACGCGCACCGATTCGGCGCACAACCGCTATCACATCGCACCGGTAGAGCTGGTGAAGATTCAGCGCGAGGCGCGGACGAAGGGACTGGAGATTGCCGGCTTCTATCATTCGCATCCCGATCATCCTGCGCAGTGGTCGCCGACCGATTTTGCCGAAGCGCACTGGCTGGGGTGTGCCTACGTGATCACGGAAGTCGCGCAGGGCAAAGCAGCAGTCACGAATTCCTTTCTGCTGGCCGGGACGACGGAAGAAGACAAGCGGTTCGAGCTGCAGACGGTTCAGGTCAGGGATTGAGGTTGGATTCCCTGAATCCATAGAGCGGAAATCTCTATCCTGAACGCGACCCCCGCAGTGAAAGCTGTCAAAAACAAAGCGTGAGGATCTTCGCAGAACTGCAACTCCAGCGTGGGCTGTTGTCCGCTCGGAGTACGGGTTTTGCTTCACTCACCGTGGGTATAGAATGGCTGCCAGTCGAGGGCCGGAATGAAGCGACGGCGCTTTTCACTCCACCGATCCCCCATCTTCCTGAACTCCGGCAGTGCGCCCCGATCGCGTCGGCCTTTCGCTCGCTGCGGGTTCTTCCGATTCAGATTTGTCTGCGTCACCGCCGTCGGACTCTCCTTGTGCCTTCCGGCAATGTGCGCAAAGAATGTGGCCCGGCCCGGGGTCACGCCCATTCAAGCCGAGCTGATGGCCGACCTGAATGCCCGGTTGCTGAAAGTGGGCGCACCCGTTTACGCCCGAGTTGCAGTCGACTGGTCGGGTACGGGATGTGTCCTGCGGAAGGGCGCGGTGCTCGAAGCGCATGTCGTTTCGGTCGCTCCCTACAACCGATCGACAAAGCTTTCTGAACTCGACCTGGCCTTCACGCAGGCCCAATGCGCGGCTCCGAAGATGACCGCTCTCGATTTGCTGCTCGCTGCCATGGCTGCTCCCCCGCGCATCAGCGATCTCGGCATTCTCTCCGATCCCGTGCCCATGAATACCTCTTTCTCCGGGCCGAACAACCAGGCAGCGTTGGGCAGCCTTCGAGCCATGCAGATCAGCTCGAACGTCGATCTCAAGCTCGGCCTCGACTCGTCTGCCTATGACTTTCCGGCGCTTCCGAGCATGCACATGGGCGATGTCTCGGGTATCCATGGACTCAAGTTGAGCGTCGGTACCGGAACCGGGAACAGCAGCGTTCTTGAATCCAGGGGCCACGATGTATCGCTCGAAAAGCACACCCTGCTGCTGCTGGTTCCAGCGGAGGGCACCTATCCGCGTTCTGAATCCGAAACAGCGCGGCCCGCTTCGGCTGGTACCGCTGTCGCCGCCGCAGCTACGGCCCCCGAATCTGCGGCCGTGCCGCCTGTTGCTCGTGCCTTCGGATGTCTCCGCCGACGATGTCGACTTGTGCGACCCCGCGCATTGCAATGTCGACTTGCCTCCAGGAGACGAGATCGATGGTGGAAAACCTGAAGCCAGATTTTCGACGCGTCAACTTGGATATGCCCCTCGCCCGCAGAAAGAGATGAAGGACTTTGATCGCGATGAGGAGCTCGCCTGGCTTGGCGCGGGACAACTACTCGTCGCCTTCAACCCACATCAGCTTGTAACCAGGCGCTCTCTGGGGCCTTCGGGCTCCACCGAGCGTGTCATCCGCGCGGCGCTTCTCGACACCAGCACGGGCAGAATCGCACGCACGGTCGACTGGGAACTGCCTGACGACGCCGAATACCTCTGGCCGCTGGCCGCAAACCGCGTGCTCGTGCATGTCGGTTCGGAACTGCGCGTCTACGGCGAAGGGCTGAAGATCGGCCAGCGCATGGCCCTCGATGGTCCACTGGCTTTCGTGCGCGTCACCCCCGACGGGAACTTCATCGCCGTCGGGCAGATCCGCGAGCGCCACTCACCGGAGCTGCACGCCCAGCTGAGGGAAAGCCTGCAGAGCGAACCCGAGGAGGACGTCGCGGTCACCGTCCTGAATCACGATTTTGAGACTATCGCTAAATCCGATGCGCGATCGAATCTGATGCCGCCCACCCTGCTCAATGAGGGTCAGGTAAGACTGCTGGCCCTTCCCAAACGACGCTACCGCGTTGCCTTGCTGACCTGGGCCGGCCGGCGTTCGGTCCTCGCCAGCTTCGGGTCAAGCTGCGTGCCTCAACTCTCCAGTCTGGCGCCCGATCTCCTCTTCCTCACCAGCTGTGATCTCCATAACGGCCTGCTTGAATACCGGGTCTTGAATTCCAGTGGGAAGCTCACGCTGAAGGGTTTCTCGAGTCCCGACGATTTGGGCTACACGGCAAAGGGCATCGCCGATCCCGGAACATTCGTGGTGAAAACCGTTCGCTCCAGTGAGGTCAGTTCGGGCGATGCTTTCAGCGCCTCCCGTCTGGATTCCGAAGAACTCGGAGTCTATCGCGCGGATGACGGCAAGCGACTATCCAGCACACGCGTCACGTCTCCCTCGTCCAGCCTGGATGGGTATGCACTCGCCGCCGACGGATCTCAACTCGCCGTCCTGACCCGCGATCAAGTCTCCATCTATCCTGTTGCGCGCAAGTGATTCTCGGCGCCCAGCGAGCTGCAGGCGATTCAAGTTGGTGATTGAAATCAGGGTAGTGTTGCTGGGATTCGCGGAATCCGAAGTAGTTATTGGGGATTTTGCTTTACACGAGCGGGCACGGGGGCTATGCTTGCGCCCTGCCCCAGAGCACCAGCGTTCCCCGGCCCTGACTCGTTCCCCCATCGCCCGTGATCTCTGAGCAAGTCCAGGAGGTTCACCATGAAGTTCAGCCCAATTCTGTTGGGACTGTCTCTCGCGGTCGCTGGCAGTGTGCCGGCCGCAACGCAAAATGTATCCACTGCAACCGCTTCAGCGCCCAAGTACCTGCAGGTCGTCGTGGAATACACCAAGCCCGGCAAAGGCGGGATGGCTCACGACAAGACGGAAGGCGCTTTCGTCGAGGCCATGCGAAAGGCCAACTTCCCGCTGCACTACACGGCATACAACGCCATCACTGGCCGAGCGCGGGCAATTTATCTGTCCCCTTTCAACTCTTTTGAGGAAGTGCAGACTGCCAACAAGATGTTCGACGCACCGGCCGTGGCTTCGGAGTTTGAGCGGATCAACGCGGCCGACGGAGAGTTGCTGGACGAGGCTCATGTTCTGATCTTCAGCTCCGACCCCGAGTTGAGCTTCCACTCCAAGACGCCTGGCCCGAAGAACCGCTACCTCGAAGCCGACATCGTCCAAGTTCGCCCCGGTCATGGCAAGGATTTTGAGGACCTGATGAAGTTGTACATGGCCGCCTTCGACAAGGCCGGCACCACCCAGCATTGGGGGGCATATCGGACCGAGTACGGCCAGTCGGTCGGCCAGTACGTGTTCCTGACCGCCTCTAATTCCGAGGCCGAAATCGACCAGCGCTTCTCCGAAGATCCGAAGATCCGAGCGGCTTTGAGCGAGGACGACATGAAGAAGATCCGCGACCTTCGCGCCGCGTCGGTTGAGAGCGAGCGGGTTGAGCTGTATTCCCTGAACCCCGCCCAGAGTTATGTTCCGGACGAGTGGATCAAGGCCGATCCCGATTTCTGGAAGCCGAAACCAACAGAATAGGACTGGTCCGCTGTCGTAGATGTCTTGCAGCATACGCCAGCGGCCCGGCTGCACCGGAGCCGTTGGCATGTGCGCGCACCTCGAGGTCGAATGCACACAAAGTATTCCTATCAGATCAACTTGCTCATTCCGATCAGATACTTCTTTACTAACGGAGCCATGGGCAAGATAATCGCCGTGCCCCAGAGCACGTGCGATTCCCACCCTCCACTCCCCCCGCCACCGATCTCTGAGCAAGTCCAGGAGGTTCACTATGAAAATCAGTCCAATGTTGTTGGGATTGTCCCTTGCGGCCGCAGGAAGTCTGTTGGCCGTTGCGCAAGACGCAGTCACCCCGCCCAAAGTGATTCAACTGCAAAGAGAGTTCCTCAAGCCGGGTAAGGCCGGTGCGGTTCACGACAGGAGCGAAGCGAACTTTGTGGCTGCGATGAATCGCGGCAAGCTTCAAGGCCACTACGTTGCGCTGAACTCGATGTCCGGGAAGTCGCGCGCGATTTTTGTCGTTGGTTATCCCTCGTTTGCCGCATGGGAGGCCGATAACAAGATTGTCGACAAGAGTCCTTCGCTGACGGCCGAGCTGGACCATGCACTGCTGACCGACGGCGAGCTGCTGGAGAGCTACGACAGTGCGGTCGCCACGTATGACGAAGATCTGAGCTATCACCCGCACGGCGACATCGGGCATGCGCGGTACTTTGAGATCTCGCTCTTTCACGTGAAGCCCGGTCATCGCCACGATTGGCATGAGCTGACCAAGATGGTGAAGGATGCCAACGAAAAAGCCGGAACCAGCGCACATTGGGCCACCTACGAGGTTGCCTATGGAGCTGCCGATGGCACCTACCTCATTCTGAGCGGTGACAAGTCGCTGGCCGACATCGACCAGGGTTACGCCGAGAGCAAGAAGTTCGCAGAAGCGATGGGCGGCCCCGAAGGCATGGCAAAGCTCGACCAACTCTATGGCGAGACGGTCGACCACTCGGAGAGCCAGTTGTTCTCGATCAATCCGAAGCAAAGTTATGCTTCCGACGCCTGGATCCAGGACGATCCGGAGTTCTGGAAGCCGAAGGCAGCCGCTCCGGCTGCGAAATCTGCTGCGGCAGCCAAACCAGCAGCGCAGTAGGCCCGATCATTCAGGAAGACGGCTCTGGCGCGACGCTGGGGCCGTTTTCCTTTGGGCTGTGCATGGCCAGGTCTGAGGCTGTGAGCACTTTGCAAGGTCCAGCCGCTGCGGTAGGCCACTACGCCGCTTTCTTCATCCGATCCGGTTCCCGCTTCATCCAAGAGAGGAGACCGAGGCCGGATGAGTGCCTTTGTTACCCTTGAATTGAGAACTGAAACCAGATGCCGACTATCGCTGAACCCACTGCGCTTCCCGAGCTGACAACCGACGAACTTGCCCGCTACTCCCGCCACCTGATCCTGCCCGAAGTGGGTATGGAGGGCCAGCAGAAGCTGAAGGCGGCCAAGGTGCTGTGCGTGGGAACAGGCGGACTGGGTTCGCCGCTCGCATTTTATCTGGCGGCCGCTGGGATCGGAACGCTGGGCCTGGTCGATTTCGACGTGGTGGATGCCAGCAACCTGCAGCGGCAGATCATTCACTCGACCAAAGACATCGGCCGCAAAAAGCTCGATTCGGCGGCAGAGAAGCTGACGGCGCTCAATCCAGCGCTGAACGTTGTGAAACACGAGACGATGTTGTCGAGCGCGAATGCTCTCGACATTCTGAAGGACTACGACATCGTTGCCGATGGGACGGACAACTTTCCGACGCGCTATCTGGTGAACGATGCGTGCGTGTTGCTGGGCAAGCCGAACGTGTACGGGTCTATTTTTCGATTTGAAGGCCAGGCCAGCGTGTTCGCGACCGAGGACGGCCCGTGCTACCGGTGCCTCTATCCTGAGCCGCCACCGCCGGGTCTGGTTCCGAGTTGCGCCGAGGGCGGCGTGCTGGGCATTCTTCCGGGGCTTGTGGGCGTAATTCAGGCGACCGAGGTCATCAAGCTGATTCTGGGCAACGGCAGTCCGTTGATCGGGCGGCTCTTGCTGGTGGACTCGTTGAACATGAAGTTCCGCGAGCTGAAGCTGCGCAAGAACCCCGAGTGTCCGGTGTGCGGCGACCATCCAACCGTGACGAAGCTAATCGACTACGATCAGTTCTGCGGCATTGTGCCGGAGACAGCCCAGGAGGCCCAGGTGAAGAACGGCATACCGCAGATCACGGTGAAGGAATTGAAGCGGCGCCTGGATGCAGGCGAGGATGTGCAGCTGATCGATGTGCGCGAGCCGTATGAGTATCAGATTGCTCAGATCGGCGGGAAGTTGATTCCGCAGAACGATGTAGCGAAGCGGCTCGGCGAGATCGACGGCAGCCGAGAGGTTGTGGTGCATTGCAAAAGCGGGGGCCGTTCGCAACGGATTGCGGAATTCTTGAAGCAGGCGGGCTACGCGAAGGTCGTCAACGTGGCTGGCGGTATCACGGCATGGAGCGACGAGATCGACGCCAAAGTGCCTAAGTATTGAGACGATTGCCCCATCTGGCGTCGTATTCGTGGTATACCTGAGTTCATCGAGATTGGGCCTGCCGCGCAGAGGCGGGCGAATGAACTCAGACTTTCCCCTAGTCATTTACGCCCACGAAACCGATTGTGGCTCGACTGAATCGGAATCGCATTGCGGCGTTGGAGTTCATACATTTTGCTCGCTACCATCAACGCGACCGTAGTTCTCGAAGGCAAGCACGTGCGTCTTGAGCCGCTGGAGATGGGCCACGCCGATGCACTGGTTGAGGCAGTAAACGCTGCCGTCGATCCCTCTTCTCTTTATCGATGGACGCAGGTTCCGCGTACGGCTGCGGAAGCGGACCAATATATTGGAATCGCGCTGGCGATGCGGGATGCTGGCACGGCCATGCCGTTCGTGACGATCCGGAAGATCGATGGCGCAGTGGTTGGATCGACGCGTTTCTTCGACATGCAGACATTTGCATGGCCCGCGGGAAGTCCCCGCCATGGACGCACGGCTCCCGACATCTGCGAGATCGGCTACACGTGGCTGGCACAGTCGGCGATTCGCACCGCGGCGAATACGGAGTCCAAGTTTCTGATGCTGTCGTATGCCTTCGAGACCTGGGGTGTGCTGCGGGTGTGCCTGCATACCGACGTACGCAATCTGCGCTCGCAAGTTGCGATCTCCCGAATTGGTGGCGTCAAGGAAGGCGTATTGCGGGCTCATCGCATGGCGTCCGATGGGATCGCTCGCGATTCGGCTCGCTTCTCGATCATCGGCACGGAGTGGCCGGGTGTGAAGCAACGGCTGCGCCGGATGTTGATGCAGCCATAGGGCGTTTTGAGTCGAGATCGCGATTCGGCAGACTGAGCCACGCTGCGCACGCCGGGCTTTCCATAGACCCTGAGACCACTTCAAATAAGGGGCAAGCTGCGATCAATTAAGGCGCAAGCTGCGATCAATGCGCACAGTTCGAGGCAAGCGACTGCAGCGAGGTGACGTTCACGCGGAGGCTGCCTGCATCTCCGAGAACGACGCCTTTGACGGCGACCTTTTCGCCTAGATGGTTCGCAGGGCCAAACACAGACACCCCATAGAGTTGGTAATTTCCTCCGCCCAAAGGCTGATCTCTTTCCTCATTCAGTTCGAACGAAGTTGAGCCCTGGGTCAGGGCCAGATCCTGGGAACCGGTGTGTAGCAGCAGCCTGGCATGCTGCAGGGACCATTCTCCCGCCGGGCTCTTAGTCAGGCACCCGATCATCGAGCCAATCTTCAGCGCGTCTTTTCCATTGCCGTCGAAGCTCAGTTGGATGAATGGCGTGAACATCTCATCCCAACTCTGATTCATGGCGCGGAAATAGACGGCCTTGTCGGGAGCCGGATTGTGCATTTTTTTCGCGGAGTTGTCGTAGTGCGCGGTCACGATCAGCTTGCTCCCGGCGGGCAACTGCAGCGGTGTTTCCAGTTCATAAGCCATTTGCCAGTGATGGCTGAAGCGAGGCACGCTCAGCAGAGTTTGCTCATGTCCATCGGGATAGACGACGGAGTAAGTGAAGTCTTTGCCGCGGTAATGAGCGTGGGGGTGAAGCTGGTAGATGGTCACGGGTTCGAGATAGGCGGAAATGCCGACGAGCTCGTATTTCTCGGAAATGGCGGGATAGGAGGAATCGCGACGTGTGTTCCTTCCGCTTTCTCTCCTGGGACTATCGGCGAGGAGCTCTTTGCCATTCGCAACGATCGTCTCCCCGGCCCCATTCACGCGGTAGAGCTGGTGCGCGGGCGGCGATGAGGCAAACCACAGGGCAATCTTGGATCGATCGATCTCCGGTTTACCGGTGGTTTGGTAGTGAATATCGAAGATCACGTACATGTTTTTGCCACCCCGGAGGAGCTTGCCACTCCCATTGGCGTAGGCTTCGAGGCCGCTGCCCGGCGTGTAAATGGAGAGCATGTCGGGCCTGGGCGGATGGGTGGGCGAGATTACTGCAGGCTGGACAAAGGCGGAACTGGGAATGCCGAGCTGCGCGGCGGTGCGCTCTGCTTGCTCAGGGGTCATGCCCGGGGGAACCGAGACCTCGGTGAGCGCCATGTGGTGCACCACTGCAGGGTTGGTGGGCTTTGTCTGGCTTGCCGCGATCCAACGATCCTCAGCGAACGGCACTTTGACGAAGACCTTTGCGTAGGGGAATGCGCCCTCGGCGGGAATGTGCATGTCTCCGGTGAGCGCGACGATGAAGTCGGGGTTGCGTCCCTGGAAGAGATCCCAGCCGGTCTCAGGCGGTTTGGGAGGAACGCCATCCCCTCTGGGAGCGCCAGCGTCGGCCCAGGCGACGATGGTATCGATGTCCCTTTGGCTGAGGCGCGCATCGTTGCGAAACTTCAGGCTTCGTGCCGGGTCGACGGGCCAGGGAGGCATGGCGCGCGAAGCGACGACTTTGCGAATAGATGCGCCGCGGGCATGCGCGTCTTCGTAGGTCGTGAGTGGGATCCGGGAGGCCAACTCACCGGGACCGTGGCATCGTGCACAGTTTTTGTACAAGATGGGCGCCACATCGCGATTGAACGTGGGTGTCGAGTGCGGTGGTGCAGCTTCTCCTTGCCGAGTCCAGAGGCACGACAACGAAGCCACTGCGGCCAAGGTGTAGAGAGCGTAGAAGCAGATTTGCTTGAAGCGTTCAGCGCTCAACAAGGCCGCCTCCGATTCCAGGTTTGACCCCTTTGCTGCACGCTCTTCCGAACGGCTCCCCCATTTCCGGAGCGTATCAAAAGACGAGGATGCACCTGGGCCCGTTCCTCGATCAGTTCAACAGCCCATAGACATCGAGTTCGCCGGGGATCGTCGGTACTGTTGTCCGCGCCGCCGGTATTGTTGCCTCGAGTGCCGACGTAGACCTTGCCGTTGGCGACCGTCGGCACGGTGAACTTGACCGCATTGCCTGCGGTGTTGCCCGAGCCCTGCGAACTGTTCCACAGCTCAGTGGAGAGGTTCGTCGCATCGTAGGCGTGAAGAACAGCCGGTCCGCAGCCCGACGCCTGATTGGGCGTGCAGTACTGGGCTGTTATCAAGTGCCCAGACGATGCCGTTGGTGTTACTCGGGCATCGAAGACACAGAGGGAGTGGTGCCAAGGGAGTTGAAATAAGTTGCTGAGGCATTCGATTGTTCGGTCAGCATTGCTGTCGAAGGACTGAGGGAGAATGCCTGCAGCTTGCCGCCGTGGGTGGCGAGATATAGCGTGTTATTCCAGAACGCGCCGGTCGCAAATATACCCGAGCCGCTGTTGGGGTTGATTTTCTGCCAGGCATTGGTGTCGCCGTAATCCGCCCAGGTTGGTCGCGATTCGAGCACATAGAGTGCGTTGTCTTTGCCGCCCACGATGGCCAATTGAGTAGGGTTGCTGCCATTGGCCGGCAGATCGGTCAGAACGACGCCACCGGCACCAAAATCGCTGATCGTCGGTTTTGTCGGTTGCACTGGTCCGTTGGGGTGAAGTAATCTGTCGTCCCTCCGACCGTGATATTGCCGTTCAAAGAGCCGGAGGTGAGTTTCAGCAAGATATCCCCGTAGTCGCTGGTGGTCGGGTCAAAGCTTCCATTACCCGAGGTCAGGTAGAGATTGCCCGTACGAGTCGGCTGCCGGTGCGCCGCCGCTCATCCAGATGCCGCCCTCGCCCGCATATCCGAATCACCACGAGGAAGGCTCGTTGGGATCGGCGTTGAAGACGTCCGTCTGTGCGAGATTGCTCGGCGTTGTAGCCGGCGACCCACCGTAGTATGGGCTCGTGTCTTCGTGAGCAGCCCAGGCGACGTAGACAACTCCATTGACCAGAGCCAGACCGCACCGCTGATTCTCCTGCGTGCGACGAATGTGCCGCGGATGCCGCCGTCGCCGTTTCCGGAAGCTGTTGCAGCGATGGTGGCTGGCCCCGAGAACTTCTCGCTGCCTGTGATCAGGCTCGATCGCATGGAGCCGTTGGTAGAAGGTCGGTGCCGGCAGAATGCATCGACTTGGAGACGACATAGAGCGTATTGGTTGACGGGTCGATGACGGGAGTGCCGGTGACGCCTACCTCCGGCGTGATGTCACCGCTGCCGTGTCCGACCAGATAACCGCGGTTCCCGGAGGGTACGGAGGCTTCTCCGGAGTTGGCGCCATGTGCAGATGTCGAGCAAGTTGGCATGCCACAGCTGGACACAAGGGCTCGCGTCGGCGTCGAAGGCGTAGACGCTGTCGTTTTGGGTGGCGACGATGACAATGTTGTGCTGGGACGGAATTGATGGTACATTCGGCATCCAGAGCGGTTGAGCGTAAATGGCCTGTCGACGGAGCAGGAGAAGAGCTTGCCGAAGAGTGGAATGTCGACGTTTGCCGTGTTCAGAGCATACTCCTGCGTGTTCGCACCATCGCGGGCAAGGTCGTTGTGATACGTCGTCACTCCGGCCAGATCGGTCACCGCGACGGTTGCCGATGCGGTGATCGGAACTGCTTGGTAGCGCTGGCGGCTGTGACGGTGTAGATGCCGGCTGTCGCAGGAGGCTGTGTACGTGACCGCAACTCCCGGTCAAGCTGGTGGTTGAAGAGAAAGTTCCACACGCCAGTTCCGGAGCACCCGGAGCCTGTGGCCGACCAGTTCACGCCTGCGCTATCGGTGGTTGTCGCAGTAATTGACAGTGTCTGGTTGATGGTGATGCCCACGTCTTGCAGCGGGAGACGGACACAGTGATGGAACCCGATGAATTGACCGTCAGGCTAATGTTGACCGATTTGGTCTGCGCCGGGTCTACCGAATCGGTGACCTTGAAGGTCAAGCGATGTTGCGCTGGCCGTTGCTGTCGGCGTTCCGCTGACCGCGCCCGTCGAAGTATTCAACGACAGTCCTGCCGGGAGCGTGCCGCTGGTCAAAGACCAGGTATACGGGGTCGTGCCCCCCGTCGCAGCCAATGTCGTGCTGAAAGCCGTACCGACCTGCCCGCCAGGCAACGAAGTGGTCGAAATGGACAGCGAACTACCGGTTGAGCTTGCGGCCGCCAGAGTCATGTAGAGCGAGTAGCACGCACTACTCTGGGTGTTGGCCGGAAACGGACTTGCCAGGGAGACTGACGATAATACGGCGTTGGTCCAGGTGCTGTAGTACGACGTGCCTGGACAGACTCCGCTCACGGTGCCCTGCTGAACCGTGTTACTCCCCGTTATATAGCCGACCCAGAACGTCGTGCTCGGACTCAGCGTCGGGCAACCGCTGATATTGACAGAATTCCACCCAGACGACGGCGTGATGGTGCCGGTCGACACCGAGCAAAGAAGCGAATTGGGAGTACCGGAAGAATCGCTGTAGATACCGAGATCGAAGCTGGTTGAAGTCGGAGTCCCGACCCAGTACGAAATGCTGGAAACCGTATAGCCGCCTGCGTTCGTTCCTGTCATGCACGCAGTCCCAAGTTGCCAGAGTGCGTTGCCGCCATCCGTGCCCGATTGCGAACTCTCCCCACAGTTGGTAGCGGTTGCGGAATTCACCGTCAGGCCGAGCGTGGCGGAGTTGGTTTGGGCCGGGGTGCTGGAGTCGATGACTTGGAACGTCAGCGAGTTAGCGTTCGCGGTCGCCGTGGGCGTACCGGTGATTGCTCCGGTCGAAGGATTGAGTGTGAGCCCGGCCGGAAGCGTGCCGCTGGTCAACGACCAGGTGTAGGGTGTTGTGCCGCCGGTCGCTCCGAGTGTACGTTGTAAGCAGTTCCGACCTGACCGTTGGGCAGCGATGAATTGTGATGGAGAAGAGTCGGCGAAGCGGCCGATGGTCAGGCTGAGGGTCACTGACTTGTTCTGCATGGACTGCCTGAGTCGGTGACCTGGAACGTAAGCGGGTTGCGCTGGCGGTCGCCGTCGGTGTGCCGCTGATGATCCGGTCGAAGTAGCTAGAGTGAGCCCGGCGGGCAGCGTGCCGCTAGTTAAAGACCATGTGTACGGTGTCGTTCCGCCGATGGCGGTCAGTGTGGTGGTATAGGCGGTTCCGACCTGGCCGTTCGGCAGCGACGCGGTCGTGATTGAGAGTGTTGGAGGGGGCGTGGCGGAAATGGTCAGGGTCAGCGTAACCGATTGGGTTTGCGCCGGCGTGCTGGAGTCAGTCGCCATGAAGGTCAGCGACGCCGCGCTGACCGCCGCTGTGGGCGTGCCGCTGATGAGCCCGGTAGCCGGCGCCAGAGTGAGTCCGGCTGGAAGCGTTCCGCTGGTCAAAGACCAGGTGTACGGTGTCGTCCCGCCGGTGGCGGTCAGTGTGGTGTTATAGGCGGTTCCGACCTGTCCGTTGGGCAGGGAAGTCGTCGTAATGGACAAGGCGGACGGTCCCGAGGCGGAGATGGTCAGGCTCAGTGTGACCGACTGAGTCAGCGCGGGCGAGCTGGAGTCGGTGACCTTGAACGTAAGCGAAGCCGCGCTGAGAGCCGCCGTGGGCGTGCCGCTGATGACCCCGGTGGCCGGCGTCAGAGTGAGTCCCGCGGGGAGCGTGCCGCTGGTCAAGGACCAGGTGTACGGTGTTGTTCCGCCGGATGCGCCCAGCGTAGTGCTATAGGCGACTCCAATTTGGCCGCTGGGCAGCGAAGTCGTCGTAATGCTCAGGGGATTTCCGGAGG
Source organism: uncultured Acidobacteriaceae bacterium (assembly GCA_963778705.1). Taxonomy (GTDB): domain Bacteria; phylum Acidobacteriota; class Terriglobia; order Terriglobales; family Acidobacteriaceae; genus Telmatobacter. The sequence goes on along the minus strand of CAVZVM010000003.1, from coordinate 305,169 downwards.
CGGCCGGGAGAATCGTAAGATTCAGACTCACGGACTGGCTTTGCGTGGGACTCTCCGAATCTGTGACCTTCAAGGTAAGGGACGTGGCATTGGCCGTTGCCGTCGGCGTGCCGCCGATGACGCCGTTATTGACGTTGAGGGTGAGTCCAGCCGGAAGCGAACCGCTGGTCAGCGCCCAGGTGTAGGGCGTCGTGCCTCCCGTTGCAGCAAGAGTCGCCGAGTACGCCGCACCGACTTGCCCATTGGGGAGCGAACTCGAGGTGATGGAGAGGCTTGTGATTTGTACGCCCGAGGCTCCGCCGCTACAACCGGAAAGAACTGCGACCGCAACCAACAGAATGGAAAGAAGTGCGATTTGAGCGGCGCGTAGGCCGACATGAAGCGGTCTGCAAATCCGAAATAGATGTATGAACACAGAAACCCCTCAGAGGAAGGAATTAAGCAGCGCACGGCGGGGGCGCCTGTCGCGCGATCACTCAAATGTCTTGACGAGAATTCTCAAGGATTTAGAACGTCTTTTACATAGTCATAATGTAATAGGGGATGAGCAGCCTTTGGTGCGCCTCATTTATGACCATTCAAGTTACGAGCGGAGCCACTTAGGGATGACCTTGGAGCGCGGGTCGTGTTACCCAAGCTGGACGGCACCCAGCTTTCGGCTTCCGATGAGCCCAGAAGCTGAATTGTTGACCTATCGCGCGATCTCGACGGGGCCGGGTTTTGAAGGCTCCAGCGGCCTGCCGTTCTCGTCCATTTTGCCGAAGATCATCTTGCCGCTCGCCGTCTGCAGGACACTCGTGACCGAAATATCGACGGGCTTTCCGATCATGCGGCGGGCGTGATCGACAACGACCATGGTGCCGTCGTCCAAATAGCCGACGCCCTGGTTGTACTCCTTCCCCTCCTTCAAGATCAGCACAGTCATTCGCTCGCCGGGCAGCACGACGGGCTTGAGAGCGTTGGCGAGGTCGTTGATGTTCAACACGTCGACGTGGTGCAGATGAGCGACCTTGTTCAGATTGAAGTCGTTGGTGACGACCTTGGCTTCCCACTTTTTGGCCAGCTCGAGCAGCTTCAGATCGACCTCGCGAATGGAAGGGAAATCATCCGGAACGATCTGGACATTAATGCCGGTGTTGGACTGCATGCGTTGCAACATGTCGAGACCGCGGCGGCCGCGTTGGCGTTTGGAACCATCGGTGGAGTCGGCAACGATCTGCAATTCACGGAGCACGAACTCGGGAACGACCATCAGGCCTTCGATGAATCCGGCTTCGGCAATGTCCGCGATCCTGCCATCGATGATCACGCTGGTGTCGAGGACCTTCGAGCTCTGTTTAGCAGGCCGCTCCCCGCTGAAGAAGACCCCCAGTGCGGCCGGGTTGAGGAGGTCGCCTTTGTTGGCGCCCACGAGCAGGCCGACGTAGGTCATCAGAAGCAGAACAAAAATCTGCAACACCGCCGAAGTGGAGGTGGTGAGCGGCGCGGAACGCAGCACCAGGCAGAACAGAGCCGCACCAAAGATGCCGAGCACGCTGCCGACGACAGCGCCGATGAGGCGCTTCAGGCTGAGTGCACGCACACGCAACTCGAAGACGATGACTGCGCCCGCACCGGCCGCACCTACGAGCGCACCGAACGGGCTCGAAAGCCCAAAGGGCTGAAGGAAGTAGCAGACCCCCGACAACAAGGCCACAAAGAGAAGACGAACAAGGATGAGATCCATAAAGCCTGCTTCCGCGGGTCGGGGAAAGGCGATCCCGCTGGGGCGTGTGCATCCTGGAAATTGAAACGGCCGAGCCCAAACAACCAAGCAGGCGTGATCCCCCCGGGTCAACGCGATGCAAAAGATTCAGGAGTGCAGAATCATTTCCGAAAACGCCTAGCTGCGGAGTATGCCTTCCGGTGCGTTGTCTCGTCAAGAGCGAGTGAGGACAGCGTCGCACCGCAGGGCGTATAGCGGACCGCGGTGCGTGCGCCTGGAATCAACCTGCAATCACGAAGCGACCGCGAACTCCGCACTCTGCGGCAGGCGCTGAATTCCCTTGCGGGGACCGCGCTTGCGGGCGCTTTTTTGCTTGATGCAATCGAGCAGTTCCATCGGAGAGCAATTCTTCTTGGAGACAAATGCGTCTGCGCCGTGGATCTGCCCTTCCATCTTCTGAGGATCGCCCATCAGGACCATTGGAATGTGTGCGGCCATCTTCTTCAGGTGGCGAATCAGCTGATCGCCATTCATCTGCGGCATGGTGAAATCGGCCAGCACGAGGTCGACGGGGTTATCTCCAAAGACAGCGATTGCCTCCTGGCCGTTGGCGGCCGATAGGACGCGATATCCATTGGTGGAGAGCATGAACTTCAGAACCGACAGGTCCTGTTCGTTGTCGTCGACGCAAAGAATTACTTTCTTGGGGCGCATTGGAAGAGAGTTACTCCTTAAAGTACAAAATGGTTGCTGTCCATTTGAGAACGCACAACCCCGCGCCCGCTCGATGAGCGGGATCGATCGGGATGCTTTGTCCTGGACAGCGGACGCAATGAGGCTCCGGCGCGGCTTGGCCCACAGATACACTTGATCTGCGTTTCAGTCTCGCGCAACACAGCCCTGCTTGGCAGTCAGATTGTGTCTGATTGACTTCGGGCAAGTTCGGCAAAAGCGCCGTTCGAATGTCTCAATGCTTGGCAAGAGTACGAGCAGTTGAGGACGCTGAAAAGAGGGAAAGAGTGGCGAAGATTGAAGTGAAAACAAACATGAAACAAGTGGAAATCCGGTAGGGCGAAGATAACGCTTCGGTTGTGAACGTTAAAGTCTGTTGAAAGAATGTGTATTACGGCAGGAAAAGGCGTCCTTTTGCTACGAGAACAGTGCTGCCCGCAACGCGCACATCGGTGACGCGTGCCGCAATCGATTGCGCACTCAAAAATAAGTTGCTCGTCCGGCCGATCTCAACGCCCTGCTGCACCAGGATTCTTTGGCCCGGCGCGACCACACCACGCGCGACGAGATAGCCGATCGCGCAGCCGGCGGCTGAACCGGTTGCAGGATCTTCTCCGCCGTAGAACTGCATGCGAGCGAGGAACCAGGGTTCCTGCGAACCCGTGGGAGCAAGAATGTAGAACCACCTGCCACCGCGCTCACGTAGCCATGGGGTAGCTTCCGCATGTTTCACGCTGAGACGAGCCAGTGCATCCGCCGAGCGCAGCACGACGATCACGAATGCGTTTCCCGTGGAGACAATCTGAGGCGGAAGGTTGGGATCGAGGTCGTCGGGATCGAGACCAGTCAACCAGGCGACTTTGTCTGGTTCCAGCTCAGCGCCGAACTCGGGGTCGCGTTGTGTCATCTCGCCGAAGACGCTCCCCGAGTCATCGAGTTTCTCATCAAAGCGCACGGGCACCGGGCCTACGTTGAGTGCGAGGGTGAGGATGTTGTCGCGGATCGCCTCCGGCGCAAGTGTCTTCAGCACGCTTGCCGTGCCGAGCGTCGGATGCCCCGCGAAGGGAAGCTCCTCCTGGGTCGTGAAGATGCGCACGCGGACGCCTTCGCCCCGTTCGATGGCCACCGGTCTGCGTTGGATGAAGGTTGTTTCACTCAGGTTGAATTCGCGGGCGATGGCCTGCATGCGTTCGGTAGCGAGACCGGCTGTATCGAGGACAACCGCGAGCGGGTTGCCCTGGAGAGCACTCCGTGTGAAGACGTCCACGACAAAGTAATCCAGCTCGGCAGCCATACCTGGATTATCCCATTACCTGGATTACAAGGATCGGCGGCTGTGCGGGATGGCAGCAGGACGGATCGGTGCAACGAATTTGGTCCAATTCTTCGATTCTCACAAGAGGCGGCTGGTTTGCTCGATCGAGGAGGCGCGGCTTGACAGGGAATCGAGTGCGCTCTAGTCTACTTTCACGTGGTCGGGCCCATGCCCAGCCGCAGAGGCTTTCGATGACCCGTCTCTTCACACCCGCGATTTGTCAGTTCTGCTGCTGTCAGAGCGGCGCCGCGCGGGCGTGTTCCCTGGGCTAGAATCCAAACGATTCGGAAAGCCCTGGACCCACCCGCCGATGGCGCGTGGGTTTTTTAGTTATGGTTCATCGTGCACAGTCGGAGTGAGTAGTTAAATGCAAGGTCGACTCATCCAACTCAAGATCGTGCGGTCGGAGCACTTGCTGTGAACTAAGAACTAGAACTGTTCTAAGGCACCGGTGGCGAAGTGGCTAACGCGCAGGTCTGCAAAACCTGTATTCGCGGGTTCAACCCCCGCCCGGTGCTCCAGATTTTGACAAGAGAAAAGCCGCGCTCTGCATGGAGCGCGGCTTTCGCATGAACCGGAATTAGAGCGCAATCATCGGGCGCGGCATTCTGGTGCGGCTTCGATCGAGGAAGAGGCGCATGCGCAGAGCCTCGGCACGTTGCGCGGCCACCAGCCGCATCTGACGGCGAATGTGATCGACGTTTTCGAGATGGACGATCTGTGCCTCGTCCCAGTTCGCATCTTTCTCGAGACGGGCGACGCGCTCCTGGATGGTCTGGCGAAAGCGCGGGCTGATCTCAAAGAAATCCAATTCGATGGTGTTGTTCATGGCCGGCGCCCTTTCTGAACTGAGCGAGTCAACAGAATTCTTTGCGCTGACTCCTCAAGTTTTTCCTGACACCGCCGATACTAACGACAAGGCGCAGTGGGTGCCAGATTACGCGTTTGTGCACTGCAGGTAACAGAGTGATCGAGAACGAGACACGAGTGGGGATAACTTTCGGGGCAGGACCGCAGCCCTGCCTCAGAAAGTGGTTGTTCTCACTGCGGTTATGGACCCTGATTACTCTCCGCCTGGATTGCCCGCGCTCGTGACAGAGACGCCAACAACGACGCGGGTTCCGCCGTCCAGATGAATGTCGTGCTGAGGCCCGAGAAGGATCCCGGACGACTGCGCCATGCGGGGATCCTGCTGGCCGGGAGCATTGGTCGCCAGCAGCACACCGGGAATTGAAGTTGCGCGAATCGCAATGTTGCCGGTTCGCGCGACGATGGTGCCTGGCGCGGGACCAGTCGAGCTTGCGGTTGAAGGTCCACTACTCATCTGAGGCTGGGTCGCCGGACTTGCCGTTGCCGTGTTCGATCCATTCATGCTGCCGCCGGGGGTCATGCTGCCGCCGGGAGCAGTCGTGCCCATCGATGGCGACGGCCTGGGCGAAGCGGCCATCGTGTCAGGGGTTGCTGCGCCGCCATCCGACGAGGAGAGCTCCTGAATCTCCGCGCGGATTGGGAGTTTCTGCCCGCTTTGTAACTCCGCATGATCGAACTGCAGCGCGACTTGCGAATTCTGGCTTCCCTGACCGATCGGCTTCACTCCCGTGACGCGGCCAACGAGCTTTGAGCCTTTGGGGATTTCAGTGCCATTCGAGGTCTTGATGTTTGATTGAGTCTTGATCACGACAGGGTCGCCGGTCTTTGCTGTCTTGGTGTCGAGCTTGTCCATCAGCTCGCCTTTTACGGGGCTTAGCGTTGCTGCAGCAGTCGCCGCGGACGCTTCCGGCGGCACCGATTGCTGCTCTTGTGTTGGGTTTGCCGAGGTTGCCGGAGCGCCCGGCTGCTGAGCCGGTTGCTGTTCGGACGAGCCTGGCTGCTGGGCCAAAAGGGGAAGGCTTGCCACCGCAAACGCTGCAATGGCAAGTGTTCTGGCTAGGGTCATACATCCTCCATGAGACGCTGTCGCTCGTCGCTGTTTTTTGCTGGAGCGGGTCAATCTAAAACTGTCCGGTCGAGCCGGCAGCGCTCGTCTGCATGTAGTGAGAATGGAATCGATGTGCATGGAATTGGTTGCCACGAATGGTCAATTTAAGGCATGGGCAAGGAGCGTTTTTGAGAAGATTGCGGGTCGCTTCGCGCAGCGAAAAACTCACAGGCATCTCCCAAAGTAGACCGGAATCAAAAGGGGAGGGCTGAGGTCCTTGCCTTGGAAGATGCCGATTGCGGCGCTTGTATTATTGCGCCGATTTGGATGCAGAAGCGGCGTGGATGACGAGCGCAGGGCCGGCTTTCACCGATGGCGTGACGAGTTTGCTCATCCGTTCCTTCGCCGATGACGCAGTCAACGGTGTGGCGCGGTAGCAGGCGGTCTTCGCCGTAGTACTCTCTTGCGCAATCGCATCGTCATGATGCGAGGCAAAGGGAAGACTGGACAGCGCAACAAACGCCATGGCGCAAAGAAGAGCGATCTTCATCCTGCGACCCTCCGGGTTCTGAACCCGGACGCCGAGTTGCGTGCGCTCGTGCATCGAGTTCCGCCCTGAGAGAAGCACGTAGTGTGCCATCTGGTACATGAACGAGCAGCGCCTCCCCAGAACCTCGATGTGAATCGAATGCAGAGGAAAATCGCTCATTTTTAGGGCAGAGCTGCCTGTGACCTTGTCTCCCATGCATACTCTTCGCGAAGACAAAGCGGCTCGGTTGGTGTGTAGATTTTTCCAGCAGAGAAGCAAGAATGCTCGCCGCCCGGCGATTATCAATTGGATCCAGCGGGCTTCGCGGTCTCCGCCGACACGACCGCAAGAACCACGCGTGTTCCGCTCTCGAGACGGACATCGCGTTTGGCGCCGAGCAGAATACTCGAGGACAGCGCAGCGGGCGCCCCTTGCTCATGATTTGCCAGCAGCAGACCTGGAATCGCTGTCGTGCGGATCACGAGGTCGCCACTGCGAGCGACGATGGAGCCGGCGCCTGAACTTCCACTCGTGTGCTCGGCCTGCGCCGTCCTCGAAATCTGCGCCGGAGGCGCTGCGATGGGAGTCGAGCCATACATATCGCCGGGTGCATGGCCAGGGGACACGTTGCTCGGTGCAGCGGCCATGGGGTCAGGCTCACCATTCTCCGAGTCGCCACCGGCTGGAGCGAGCGATTGGATTTCGCCCTGAATCGAGAGGCTCTGTCCATCTTTCAACTCGACGCGATCGAAGACGAGTGCGATCTGAGCGTTGGCTTCGGCTGCGCCCAGGGGCTCGACTCCGGTGACGCGCCCGATCAGCTTCGAGCCCTTGGAAATCTCAACTCCGTTGGCCGTGCGCACTGTCGATCGTGTCTTGATGACGACGCGGTCACCGACTTTGGCGGACTTCGAATCGAGCTTTTCCAGCAATTCGCCGTCGATGTGCAATGCGCCACTGAGCGGATCCATCTCGGCCGCCGGAGCAGAGGTCTGTGCCGCGGTTCCATTCGGTTGTTGTCCACGGATGGCTAGGATTGCAACGCAGAGAACTGCGACCGCAGATGCCTGAGCGGCTCTCATCCACCAACTCCTTGTTGGGCCAACGCTGCGATCGCGTCTAGTTGTCGGGAGACGGCGCAAAATAGCCTTTGCGCACCTGGACCTTTAGCCCATCCCCCTTGCAGTCGACCGAGATATGGCGGAAGGTACCGTCCTGCTTTGTATTGCTTGGCGTGTACGTGGCCACATACTGTGTGCGCAGTTCTTCTTGTATCTGCTGGAAGGCCGCCTCAAGCTTGTTGCCGTTGCTGCCCACGTTGATGAGGCGCCCACCGGTTTCGTCGGAGAGGCGCTTGCCTGCCGAATAGCCGCTGTAGCCGAAGTTGAAGCCTCCGTAGAAGCCCGTGTCCGCAATCAAAATGACGTAGATGATGATGTTGTTCTTCTGCGCGGCGGCGATGGCTTCGTTGATCTTGTGTGAGCTGCCTTCGTCCTCGCCGTCGGTGAGGATGATCATTGCCTTACGGCCGGCTTCCTGATTCATCTTCTGATTCGAAGCCATGTAGATGGCGTCGTAGAGCAGCGTCCCCTTGGGCGTTCCGTGGATGGGGACGGGCCCGCCGCCAAGGCCGGGAACGCCTGAGCCATTGCCGCCCGCGGTGTTGATCTCCGCTTTGTCCATTGCGTGGGCCAGCAGGCGAGGGCTGTTCGTGTAGTCCTGCAGCAGGTCGATGTTCACATCGAAGGACACGAGGAATGCCTCGTCTTTCTGGCGCAGGACCTGCTCGAGGAAGCGGCTACCCGCCTGCTGTTCGAGGGGAAGCACGCGCTCCTGGCTGCCCGAGGTATCGAGCAGGATGCCCAGCGTGAGGGCCTGATTGGTCTCGGCGACGAAGTGCTTCAGCGTCTGCGGAACTTTGTCTTCGGCGACGGTGCAGTCATTTTCGGTGAGATGGGGAACGAGGTTGCCGCTCTTGTCTTTGACGGTGAAGTACAGGTCAACCAGGTTGACTTGAAGTTTGAAGGTTGCGACCGATTGATCTTCGGGTGGCGCTTCGGGAGCGGTGCTGACCGGGGGGGCGTCTGGCGAAGGCGCAAGCTGGCCCCATCCGGACACGGAGAGAACGGGCAGGGACAGAAGCAGCGCAGCAGTCAAAAAGGGAATCCGCATCTGTTGAGATAGACGGGAAATGGTCTACGAAGAGAGCATAACGCAGCGGTTTGGCGCCCGGTCGCGGCAACCAGTTGGGCGGTGGCGCGTCTGATACTCTGACGGTGCAGCGAGATTGTGTTTGGGCTTGGCTGCCTTATAGCTAAAGAACTGTTGCGACAGTCATTGGAAGCTAAAGGTTCTTCGTCCGGCAGATGGGTTCGGCCCGAGACCTGCGGGGACGTGGTTTTTGGAGGAAGATATACCTGTGAATCCTGGTTTCAAGGTCAAAGCCCTGGGCGCGATTTTGAGTGCGGGACTGATGTTCAGCGGATCGGCTCGGGCGCAACAGCAATCGGTTCCGGACGCTCCGGCCCCGCAGGCTCCGACGCCACTGTCCGATGTCTCAGGGCCCATTACGCCGGGTATTGGCGCTGGATCCGACGCGAACGCCGGGCCGAATTCTTCTTCGGATCAGCCGCCGCAGACCCCGGGAGCACAGGCCCCTCCAAGCCAACCCAGCCAGCCGATCCAGAGCACGCCGCCGGAGAATGAGAACGCCGAACAGATTGGCTATACACTGCGCGTGCAGACAACCTACGTGGAAGTTCCGGTCACGGTGAAGGACACCAAGGGCAACCTCGTCCCGGGTCTGACGTGGCGCGATTTTCGCGTATTTGAAAACGGCGTATATCAGCCACTGAAAGTTTTCTCAGTGGATCCGATGCCTCTCTCGATTGCCTTCGTCATCGATCAGAGCCTTACGAGAGATGTGATGGAGCGCGTGAACGATTCGCTCGGCGCGATTCAAGGTGCACTGACGCCTTACGACGAGCTGGCGATCTTTTCCTACTCGAATGGGTCGCAGGAGCGGACGGGCTTTACCGGTGCGCAAAGCGCACGTGTGCCCGCGGTGCTGGCTCTCACCAAGGCTTCCGGTACGGAAGAGATTATTCCCATCAACAGCGGTCCATTCGACAGCTGCGGCGTGCATGTGAATGGCAATTGCGCCGATCCCAATCTTCAGTCAGGGCGTTCGGCAGGCAACGGGTCGTTCATGACGATTCCCAAGGAGATTCACACGCTGAACGATGCGATTCTGGAGGCTGCAAAGGAGCTTTCGACACGGCCCAAGGGACGCCGCCGCATCATTTACGTGATTTCCGATGGCAAAGAAGCGGGCAGCAAGGCCACCTATCGCGACGTGTTGCGCTATCTGCAGACCAACAACATCGCGGTGTGGGGCACGCTGGTGGGCGACTCGGCGCGGTGGGGCGAAGGTTATCTGAGCCGCTTCCATCTGCCGTTCCAGATGTATGACAACCGGCTGATCAACTACATCTACGCAACCGGGGGCCAGCCTGACTCGGAGAAGAACTTGAGCGGCATCGAGAAGAGCTACGCCAAGATTGCCATCGAAGCGCGCAACCAGTACGACCTGGTCTACTCCACGCATGAATCGGTCTTGGACAGCAAGTTCCGCAACATCGATGTGCGCGTGGAACGCCCGGGACTGGATGTGATCGCGAAAAAGGGCTACTATCCGTCGGCAGACGATCTGCGCTAGATTGTCAGGGACAAACACGAAAGGCCTGGGCTAGGACCCAGGCCTTCGTTGTCTGAGGATGCGCCATCAAGCGCTGTGCGAGAAGTCTCGCGGGCGTTTCGCCCAGGGCTACTTCTGGTCGGCGGGAGTGGAGTTCGGCGGCGGAGGCGGGGTGTTCTGCGCGGTCGTCGTCGAAGCCGACTCACTGACGCCCTTCAGGCCTTCCTTGAAGCCCTTCAGGCCTTCGCCCAGTCCCTTGCCCAACTCCGGCAACCGCTTGGCGCCAAACAAAAGAAAGGCCACTACGGCCAGCACGATCAGGTGCCATGGTTGCAATAGGTCACCCATGTTGATTCCTCCATGCGCCACGATCTGCCCGGCGCGTTCCGTCAAAGGCTATTGTCGCACAAAGCGCACCGGGCGAGCGCGCCCGGGCCGGCGCCGTCAGTACGGAAGTTGCAGGGTGTGTGAGCAGGCCCCTAGTTCACGCGGGCGGCGCTGCCGAGGCGTTCGGTGACCATGGCGACGAAGCTGCCGAGATCTTCTTCCTCACCCATGGTGAGCCGGCGATAGACCTTGACCAGGGGAAACAGGTGCGAACCGCGGACTTCGACAGAGGGGACCGCTACGGCGCCGCCGGGGTACGGCGTCATCTGCCATGAGCCGTTGTAGCGTCGACGCAGAACTTCGCCCAGGTAGCTGCCCCAGAGGCGGACTTCGAAGTCGAGATCGAGATCGGGGCTCTCGCTGACGAGGACCAGGATCTCGTCGAGGTTGTCGATCGTGTCGGCGGTGAAGTCGAGCTCTTTCTGGAACCCCCCACTGCCCAGTTCAACCGCGGCCCGCGCATAGCCGTCCATCATGGTTCCCAGATCGGAATAGGTTTGCGATTCGAGACGATGGCGCAGGGTGCCCATGTGCTTTAGGGTAACCCGGTTGCCGCCAGCTGTCGCGCCCGGAAAGAGGGATGCCGAATACCACTTGTGGCACACTGAGAATGGTGACGACTGGAGGGCTTCCCCGTCTATGAGACTTCTTAAAGTGGCGATGGTTGCGGCGGGATTTTTGCTGATGATGGCTCCTGGGAACTCGGCGAGCCGCGAGATCTATCCCGACCCTTCACAGGCACGCGCAGATGTTGCTGCGGCAATCAAGACGGCGACGGCCACGCACAAGCGCGTGCTGATCGATTTTGGCGGAAACTGGTGCGGCGATTGCCAGGTCCTGGACATCTATTTTCATAACGAATCGAATCGGCCGATTTTGGAATCGAACTTCGTGCTGGTGCACGTGAACATCGGCCACATGGACGAAAACGTCGATCTCGCGCGTCAGTACAAGGTGCCGCTGGAACGGGGCGTGCCTGCTCTAGCCGTATTAAGCGAAAACGGCGCTCTGCTTTTCAGCCAGCGCAGTGGAGAGTTTGAAGCCATGCGCCGGATGGAATCGTCGTCTGTCACGCAATTCCTGGTGCAATGGAAACCCACCAAGCCCGGTTGCTCGGCGGTGATGCTGACCTGCTAGCCCGCCATCGAAGAGTGCGGGGGCTGTTTTCTTCGGAGTCGCTCTTTGAAATTTGATATGGAAAAAGCCTCGCACAGCGAGGTCTATAAGCTGTTGATTGGCCTGATTGCGCCGCGGCCCATCGCACTAATCACCAGCATGGATGAACACGGCGGACTGAATGCCGCGCCTTTCAGTGCGTTCAACTACTTCTGCACCGATCCGCCGATTGTGGGGATCGGCGTTACGAATCGCACCGATCGAGCGTTCGTTCCCAAAGACACGGCGCGCAATATCCGGCGTACCGGCGAGTTCGTGGTGAACGTGGTCACCGAAGACATCGCCGAGAAGATGAATATCTGCGCGGTCGATTTCCCCGAAGGCGTCAACGAACTGGACATCGCCGGATTCACGACGACAGCGTCGCAGATCGTGCGCGTGCCGCGCATCGCCGAGGCACATGCCGCCCTTGAGTGCCGCGAACACACCACGATGGAGATCGGCCGGTCGCGGATTATTCTCGGGCGCGTCGTGGCGATCTACGTCGAGGACAAGTACGTCGATCCGGCTGGCCCGTATATCAAAGCAGAAGAGCTGCACGCCATTGGGCGCATGAACGGCCTGGGCAACTACGTGCGCACGCGCGATGCGTTCGTGCAGATTCCGCGGATGAGCTATGAGGAATGGAAGAAGCGGCAGTAGCGAAGGGCCTACTGACTCAACGGCGCCAGGTGCTTGGTGCGCGAGTACGTGTACTGGATGCGGTGAATCACCGTGATGGTCGAGAGTACGGCCAGCACCCACAGCACCGGCGCCATCACACCCCAGTGATTGAACAGCGCGCCCAGAATCACCAGCACAATGCGCTCCGGCCGCTCCATGAAGCCCACCTTGCAGCTGCCAATCAGGGCTTCGGCGCGGGCGCGCGTGTAACTCACCATGAGCGACGTGACCATGACGAAGGCCACCAGGACAACATATCTGAATCGGTTGATGCGGCCGTAGTAGACCAGCAGCCCGAAGAAAAGCACCACGTCGGAGTAGCGGTCGATCACGGAGTCGAAGAACGACCCGAAGACCGTGACCTGATTGTTGCGGCGCGCAACGCGGCCATCGACCATGTCGAAGATGCCGGCCCCGATGATGACCAGCCCCGCGTACAGGAACATGATGCCCGCATTGGCGGCGTTGGCGTGCCCAAAGAAAAATGCGGCAACGATGTTGATGACAAGCCCAATGAAAGTGAGAACGTTGGGAGAGATGCGGGTGAGAGCCAGACCGTACACGATGCGGTCTAAAAGCCAGCCGCAGGCGCGGCCGAAAGCACTGGTCCAGGTCATTTCCAAATCTTCCTAACTACTCTTGCTCTTCTCTTGCTCTTCTTCTTCGTCGCCCTCGGCCGCTTCGTCGTGGATCGTGGTCAGCTTCAGGATCTCGAGCTCGCGTTTGCCGTTGGGGGTGACGATGGTGGCGGTGTCGCCGACCTGCTTACCCACGATGCCGCGCCCGATTGGCGACGTGGTCGAGATAAGGCCCTTGGAAACGTCCGACTCTTCGCTGGTCACGAGCCGGTAAACAATCTCCTCGTCCTTGGTGGAGTCGTAGACAACGACTGTCGAGCCGAAACCGGCCTTGTCGTGAGGAATGTTGGCCAGATTCACGAGCGAGAGCTCAGCCATGCGCTTCTTCAACTGGCCAAGGCGCGCGTTCACGAAGGTCTGACGCTGCTTCGCCATGTGGTACTCGGCGTTTTCAGACAGGTCGCCCAGCGCCGCAGCCTTTTTGATCTCTGCCGGCAGCTCGTGGGCGAGTTCGTGCTCCAGAGCGTGAATCTCCTTGAGCAACTGTTTCTTGATGTGATCCGGCATTCAGGTTCCGTATGGCGGGGAGCTGTCTGACTCAATCCGCGGGAGATACTCGAAACTTCATTATACGGGAAATACGCCAAGGGAATTCAGCTTGGAACCGAAATGGGGCCGCAGGCTTAGCGCCTTTGCTTGTCCTTATCGGTCCTCAAGAAAAGACTTCAGGATCAGGGTAGCGGCAACCTGGTCGACGACACGGCGGTGCTCCTGGCGCGCATGACCGGCTTCGTAGAGGATATGGTGCGCTTCCTGGGTTGTGAGGCGCTCGTCCCAGAGATGGATCGGCAAACCGGTCAGTTCGCCAAGTTCGGCGGCAAAAGCCTGCGTTTTTGCGGCCCGCGGGCTCTGCTCGCCCGAGAGGTGCAGAGGATTACCGACGACGATACCGGCGACGTCGTAACGGCGCGCGAGGCGAGCCAGGGAGCGCAGGTCATCCCGTGGACTGCGTTTGCGCTCGAGGGTCAGCACGGGCTGCGCAGTCAGGCCCAGCTCATCGGAGACAGCCACGCCGATGCGCTTCGATCCGACGTCGAGGGCGAGATAGCGCGGTGGTCGATCGGAATTCGTCACTCAGTTGCCTGAAGTCCAGCTTAAAGCGCACGGGCGGAACGCGTTGGGAAGGATTGCACCCGATACAATAATTGAAGGTAGAGAATCCCAAGGCACCTCAGGCGCGTCTTTACCTTCTAAGAGTTCCTTTGAGCAGCGGATGGCACGCCCAGCGAGAAAAATGACCAAAAAACGTGGCGGCGGTGCAGCCGGATTCCTGCTTTTTGCGTTTCTAGTCTTATTGGGCCTGGCTGGTGCAGGCTACTGGCTGTTTCTGGTGCCGTTCGGGCCAGACTCCCCGACGTTGGTGGACGTGGCGCCGGGCAGCTCGGCAGTGCATATCGGCAAAGTTCTCGAATCCGCCGGGATCGTGCGCAGCCGCTATGCGTTTGATCTGATCCGGAGCTGGAAACGAGGCACCCTGCGGGCCGGGGAGTACAAATTCGATCACCCAGCCACGGTAATTGAGGTGTATGAGCGGATCGCGCGAGGGGATGTATACACCAAGGCGGTTACAGTACCCGAGGGCGCGAGCATCTTCGACATCGCCGCGCGGCTAGAACAGGCAGGCTTTGGCACGCGGCAGGAGTTTCTGGCCGCAGCAAAGCAGCAGACGGCCTTGATTGCGGATCTTGATCCGTCGGCCAAAACTCTTGAGGGATATTTGTTTCCGGATACGTATCACTTTTCACCCAAGGCGACGCCGGCACAGATCGCGACGGCCATGGTGAAGCGCTTTCGGCAGGCAGCAGAGCAGGTGGGTTTGACGGGAAATGTTCACAAGGTAGTGACGATTGCTTCCCTCGTGCAACGAGAGTCCGCGGTGGACGCAGAGCGTCCGCTGGTGGCCAGCGTCTTTGCGAACCGCCTGGCGAAGGGCATGCCGCTGATGACCGATCCCTCGGTGATCTATGGGCTCGAATTGCAGCGTCTCTGGCGCGGCACGATCTATGCGAGCGATCTGAAGCGCGACACACCCTACAACACCTATCTGCACGCCGGGCTCCCTCCAGGGCCGGTGGCGAACCCAGGGATTCCGTCGCTGCGTGCCGCGATGGAGCCGGCGCAGACGAACTATCTCTACTTTGTTGCAGCAAACGACAATCCCCAAGGCAGGTCGATCTTTGCCGCGACCCTCGATGAGCACAATCGCAATGTCGCCGCCTATAGGAAGGCAGTCAAGAAGGCGGGTGGGCGTTGAGGATTGCTGCTCGATTCGGTTTCGCCGCGACGTTCCTGCCCATGGTTCTGCTGGCGGGATGTTCCTATATCTTTCCGACGAGCCGCAAGCTCCCTGTGCCCAGGACCCCGGCCGTCACGCAGACCGTCTCGCCCGACGAATTGGTGACACAGCTCAACGAGCGGTGGGACGCGGTGAACTCCTTCACGGCGACGGTCGAGATTCAGGCGACAGAGTCGAAGAGCAAAGAGGGAGTGGAGAAAGACTTTCCGAGCTGCCGTGGATATATCGTGATGCAGAAGCCAAAGATGCTGCGCGTCGCCGGCACCTACTTCGGCGCGAAGATCTTCGACATGGCCAGCGATGGAAAGAGTTTCACTTTGGTCATCCCGCCCAAAGGCCTCGCTTTCGAGGGCTCCAACGCGGCTAAGGGGACTTCTTCGAATCCGATGTACAATCTGCGGCCCGACTTCTTTTTCGATGCCCTGATGGTCCACGGCGTGGGCCCAGACGATTTCCACTCGCGCATCGCGGACACCGAGACGATCGAAGATTCGGCCAAAAAGCACCTCTATCTCACGCCGGAATATGTTTTGAGCATCACGCGCCACAATCCCGGGAGCCACACCGACACGCCCGTTCGAGTGATCACCATACATCGCGACGACCTGTTGCCCTATCAGCAGGATCTCTATGATAGCCAGGGAAATCTTGAAACCGAGGTCTTCTACTCGCGCTATGCGGACTTCAATGGGAACAAGTATCCGTCCGTGGTGACCATCAAGCGGCCGATCGAAGGGATTCAACTGGTGTTGACGGTCGAACGCGTGGTGGACAATCCGCAACTCAACGAGGAGCAGTTTCAGGTCAAGATCCCGGACGGAGCCAAGATCGAGCAGCTCAAGTAGCTGCTCATTTCGGGTTTGTCGGAGGAGGCCGAGGTCGTTGAAGACAACCTCTCGACATTCTGTTGTCTTAGCCCTGTTGTCGTGCGTTCTGGTTGCAGGCTGCCGTTTTACTACACGGAAACTCCCCGTCCCCATCGCGCCCCCGGTCGTGCAGACGGCGACAGCCGACGACTTGGTCAAACAGCTTAATCGAAGTTGGGAAATGTTGAATTCGATGTACGCCAACGTCGAGATCCAGGCGAGCATCTTGAAGACCCAGAAAGGCGTTGAAAAGGACATCACCGCGTTCCCCGCCATCATTATGATGCGCAAGCCGGAGATGCTGCGTGTCTATGCGCGCGTGCCCGTGATTGGGACTCGGATGTTCGATATGGCGAGCGACGGGAAGAACTTCACTCTTTACGTTCCTTCGGAGAAGGTCGCCTACGAGGGGCCGAATACGCTGACGAAGAAATCGGAGAACAACATCGAGAACATGCGGCCGCGGTTCTTTTTCGATGCTCTGGTTGTGCGGGGCCTGTCTCCCGAAGATTTCTATGCGCTGACCGCTGACGTGGAGACGATCGAGGCTCGGGACAGGAAGCATCTCCTTTCGGTCCCTGAATATGTCCTGAGCGTTACACGTCACAATCCAGCCAGCCACCGTCAGACGCCGTTGCGCGTGATCACATTTCATCGCGACGATCTTTTGCCGTACCAGCAGGATTTCTATGACGGGAACGGAAATCTCGAAACCGTGGTCTCCTATTCTCAATACGCGAATTTTGGAGAAAGGAAATACCCTTCGGCGATTGAGATCTGGCGCCCTCTCGAGGAATATAGGGTTTTGCTAACCGTCCAGAGAGTGCAGGAGAATCCCGAGAATCCAAAGCTGACCGACGATCAATTCAGGTTCACCTTACCGGAAGACACCAGAATTCAGAAGCTCGAATAGTTCAATCGCTAGACCGCGTTCAGAAATTCCCGCTTGCTGCTTTCGGTGAATGCCCGGTCACGCTCAGTTCGCGAAAGAAGCCGAGATCTTCGCCACGAAGCGTCTTGGTGATGTAGAGAATCTGCCCGTAGTGCAGCCCAAAGTGTTCGACGACTTGATAGATCGCGTCGAGGCCTTTCACCGTGTATCCCTGAATCTGGTAGGTCGAGGCAAGTTCTTCCGGGGTTATCCGGGCGAGCACCTTTGCGACCTCATCCAGCGTGGCGCCCAATCGATCGAGCAGAACCTTGCCTGTGGGCTGCGCACGCTCGTGGAACTCGGAAGGGCGATCCCGCCCGTCATCGAGACGGTTAAACGACGCGACGATCCACTGCGTGACGTTTCCGTTGAGATGCAGGAGTAAGTTGCCGACACTATTGCAGGCCGGGTTCGGACGCCACCAGATCTGCTCCTCGCTCAGCGATTCAACGCAACCGCGCAGTCTGGGCCAGTACTGTTCGAGCAGTTTTTTGCGCGAGAACTCAAGGAACATCTGCGCCAGTTGGGCGTCAGAGGTCGTCATGCGATGGATACCCTCTCGGCCAGTCTACGGTATTGCTGTGGAACTGACGCCGGGGGCGCGAGCCAAATGCTGAGCCGTTCGAGCGAACGGGCAGTTGCAGCAGCTTGCCACTCTTCACCGGAATCGGAACGGCATCGCCTTCCAGCTGTTGCGGAGTGGGCATGACGTAGAGCTGGGGCAGGGCTAATTCCTCCGGCTCACCAGCGTCCAGGGGATCGTTTGAATGATCGAAATGTCGAGTGACTCCCATCATGGGGTGTGAGTATGCAAGCCGCGTGCCAAAGCCATCCCTCCTCCGTAGAGAAAGGATGCGCGGTATCAACCGGCTATCGTTGTGTAAAAACTTCGGGTGGGTTGAAGAATCGACACGGTGATTTGCGCGCACCGTCTTCCCATGACGATGCGCATGCCCGATGGGCATATCGGGGAAAACCCTGCAACATTCAGTCTTCACCCTGTTTGTCTTCACTCTTTGGGCGATCCAAGGACTCGTGCGGAGGGGGTACGCGCGGAGGGCCGGGTTAGCGTCAAATCCGCGCGCGGTTCGGGGAACGCCGCTCATCCCGGAATGAAGATGATCGCGTGGCCGCAGTTCGATCCGCCGAGGGACCGCGGCCTCATCTGTGGGTTCGGCGCGGAGCTGCCGCTGGAGGGTAAGGGGTGATCGAGAGTGAGGTCCAGCCCGGCAAAATTCGCCATGGCGTGGACCGCCGTACGTTCGTGCTGAATCGTCGGAATGTACGGAATCTCGCCTTCGATGATCAGGGTGCCGACGCCGCTATACAGTGTCGGTACGAGGCTCTGCAGTTGGCTCGGGGCGCCGCAGAGTGCAACCGAGGAGACATTCTTGAAGGTGAGGATCTGTGCCGAGGATACTTTCGCTTTGGGTGCATCGGCACCGCTGAAACAAGGCGCAGTGCCACCCCCCGGGATGGGAGATACGGGCGATTGCGTCCCGGCTGAAGTCCATGCATCCGGCGGAGCAGAGATGGAGACCACAAGATCCCAGTTACTCGCGATGGGACGAGACCTGTTCACGCAGTGGTTCGCAGTCTGGTCGATGCCCGATACCGGCATGCCGCTGCCTGGTGAACTGCGCTGGATGGACAGGTCCAGGCCGTGGCTGTCCAGCATGTAACAGGCGGAAGGTTGGGGCCAGTTCGTGGGTCCGAACGGGCCGAGATTCGGAATAAAGATCCCTGCGTGGGGATGCCCGCAGTCTGGGGAGTAGATGTTGACGCCGGCGATGTTCCCCGACGCATCCACAGTGGGGACGAAGATCCACGTGCCGTCGAAGATCACATTCAATTGCGACACGGGATTGCTGCTAGTTGCTGCTGCCATGAAAGACCTCGCGCAAATCGGTTGTTCCCACACCAGAGGCGTAATACGCCGCCCAGTAGTAGGGATGCTTGTAGCGAGCATCGCGGATGAGGGATTGCCGCGCTGCGGTGAGGGCCTGTGGCACGCTCAGTCCATTGGAGAGTCCGCGATAAAAGGCGTCCATCATCGGCACTGCAGAGGCGGAATCGATTTGCCAGCGCGTAGCGACTACCTCTGGAACCCCCAGGGACGCGAGCGTGTCCACTATATCTCCCATACCGTGATCCCAGCCTTCTTCCCTTTTGCCTGTGGAACATGCGGAAAAAACGGCCAGTCGAGCTGCCTTGGGCGGATTACGACGGAAGAGCGCCTGGTCGAGGTAGGGTTGATCGCCAGGCACGCCGGAGGGGGCAAGCAGCAAGCGCGTTTCGCCATCGAATTGCCCTGCGTGGCCGGCGAAATGAATGAGCGGAGTCGACTGAAGATGTGCGAGTACGCGCGGCTCTGTCGCTGCGGCACCCAGCAGCAAATCCGGCTCCGAGCTTTTGCCGGCCACCAGACGCGCCTCGCGTAAAACCTCGGGCAGAGAAGGTTCATCTCCGGCAGCGATGGAAGCACCGACCACAAGCGGGCTGCCCTGCGCTCTTCGCGGATGAGATGCGATTGCGCGCGCGCCCTCATCGAGCAAGAGCGAGGGAAGTTCTTCCAGAGCAGAATCGAGCCCAATCGGGCCCGCGGCCGTTTCCACGCAAGCCCAGGGCAGATTACCCAGCAGCGGGTCGGCCTCGATGAAAACTTCACCCGAAGGTTGCGCGAGGAGCCGGCCACCATCGAGAAGCAGGTCGCCAACGCGATTGGCTGCCTGATCGATGGAAGCCTGTGAGCTGGAAGACGAGCTGGCTACGCGACTGAGCAGAGCGACCGCGGAAGCCAGGTCGGGTTGACCGATTCTGTTTTGGCTCCAATCCACTCGAGTCCCGTTCGACGCGTAGAGGAGAATGCGATCGCGCAAAACGATCTGTCCAATGAGTTGCCGGCTCGAAAAAACGCGATCGAGCGCTCGATCCACTTCGCTTGTCAGGCAGTCGAGGCGCGCGTTGGTGCAAGCGGGCACCGGCTTTCCGAGAATACGGAGCCTATAGCGTTCCCACAGAGCCAGGATCTCGTTGCCGGGACGCTCCTGGGCCAGCCAGACACCGGCCAACTCGGCGTATAAGGCTCGGGCCCGGCGCGCCCAGACTGTCGAGGAAGGCCCCGCCCCCCGCGCGCGCAGTTCGTCTGTAAGGATGGCGGTGCGCAGGGTCAATTCGGCTTGGTCCGGGTGTCCAAGCGCAAGTTCAAGATCGCCGCGCTCGGCTGCGTATTGCGCCTGCTGCAGCCAGTTGTCCTCGCTCGCCAGACGATCCCTGGCGGCATCGAGCTGCTGCGCAGCCGCAGCCAGATCGCCGCGGTCGAGATAGACGCCGGCCAGTCCCAGTTCCATCTCGGCTTCATAGGCGCGAGGAAGAGCCCGATTGGAAGACGACTTGGCCTCGCTCACGGCCAGATTCATCTGCTGCTTTGCCTCATCCAGAGCGCCGGCGCGAAGCGCCGCCCGAATCAGATGGCCTCGTGTGTTCTCAAGAACGGAGCGATTGTCTCCGAGCTCGAAGAGGCCCAGAGCCTCTCGGCTGAGCAGCAGGGACAGATGAACTCGGGGCGCATCTTCTTCGACTGTGACAAGACTCGCCATGAAGGTGCCAGCGCGAAAGGGCGGAAAATCGCCGGCATAGAAACGGCGAATCGCGTCGAGCAACAGGCGCCAGGCGTCTTCGTTGTCGCCGGACTGAAAAGCCCAGCTGGCTAGCTGGGTGCGCGCGCGCAATTCGAGCAGGAGATAGCGGTGGTCCTGCGCCAACCGGAAGGCCTTTGTCGACAGAGGATCGTTCATCGATGCCGAGCCGGGACTGACGTCGCACACAGCCGCGAGCGCAGTCGCCTGAGCCTGAATCCATGTGTATCGCGTGTCATCCGCAAGCATCGCTTCGGTGTCTTGCGCGCAGCGGGCTAGCGTAAACAAACGCTGCTCCGCGTACGCTCTCTCGACTTCGGCACGATCTTCACCGGCAGGGGTTTTCAGAACATGAAACAGCTGCTTGCTCTCCGTTGCCCATCGCTCGGCATCGCCATATTTGCCACGCGTATCGGCGTCGATGGCCTGCCCGAGGGCATGGGCTGCATTCGTGTATTGACTGTCGACACGGGAGAGATCGGCGGGTAGGAGGTCGGTGAGCCAGGAGTCTTGATGATTGCGTTCGAGGGAGGCGGCGAGGGCAGTCAGCAGGGAACGGGCAGCGGCGCAGTTGTCAGCGCACGGCGAACCGCGCGATCGGTCGATTGGAAGTGGAAAGGCAGCATCCAGCAGGCGCGGCAGCAGCGAGGTGGACAGCTCTTCATCGATCCCTGAGAGCGTCGTGGTGTCCGACGCCAGGGCCCGCATGGATTGCGGTGTGGCCAAGTGCTGCTCCATGCGACTCGCGTGGGTTTTTACCCGGTTGAGCTTCTCTTCGAGCGAGGAGAGCCGCTGCCGGCCTTCCTGCTGCCACTTTGGATCGCGCTCGAATTTGAGAAAGCGATTCCAGGTTTCGACGGCGTTCATCACCTGGCCGCGGTCTTCCATAACGATGGCTTCGTCGAACAGAATCACCGGATCGCTGGGCGCAAGTTCGTCGGCCCGGCGCAGGTTGTCGAGAGCGGTGGCCCGATCGTTCTCGCTTCCCGTCGCGGTTCCGCGCAAGTAGTACGCCATACCGTCATCCAGCAAGAGGCTCGAAGACACAGGGCCTGCAGCGAGAAGCCGGTCGAGGGTGTCGATAGCACCGTCGTAGTGTTCTTCCAGAATCTCGGCCCTTGCCTGGAGTTGAAGCCAGCGAGCATCGTTGGGGGAACGCTGCAAATTGCGCTCAATGGCAGCGCGGGCGGAGAGCAGTGGAACCGGCTCTCGATCGCTCGCCCCGCCGCGTAGATGCTGCTGAGGCGACAGCGAAGCAAAACCGGCTCCTGGCACGCGAAGATCGAAGGAGCGCGATTGCGTGTAGGCTTCAGCAATCAATTTTTCCGGCGCGTGCTGGTTGCGCCACCAGACGGCGCCGAAGATTGTGAGAACCAAGGCTGCGGCCAAACCGCCGCCGATCCATACAAATTGAATCAATCTGGCCTGCCCGCTCGACCTGCGCGGAGTCGCAGCGAGTTCGGCCGCGAGCCTGCGCTGCCATTGCTGGGATGTGGATGAAAAGCGGCTCAACTGATCCGTCTCTTCAGGTGTTGCGTTCTCGGAGATCGCCGATTGACTCTCGCGCAAGCGGGATAGACAGCTCGTGCAGAGGGCCGCGTGGGCCAACAGAGCCTGGGTTCTGCCGGAAGGCAATTCTCCGGCAGCAAGATGGAGCCAATCGTCTGCGCCCGGACAGGCTCCTGCCCCCGGAGCCCTGAACCCGCTCGCCTGATCGTTCTGAGCCGGAGTGCGAAATGGAGCGTGCGCCACCAACACCTCAAGCGCCTTCGCAAGCCCAGCGTCTGAGCTCTCGGCGGGGGAATCCTTCTTCGGATTTGGAGTCGAGTCTGAGTTCATCCGTTCACTTCTTCTATCGGAAAGCGGCGGCAAATTCCTTCCAGATGTTTTATCCGGCTTCTCCAGCCGGTTCAATTGCGGAATCGGGTTTGGTCGGCCTCAGCTCCTGCCGGAGCCAGGCTGTGATGCGCCGAAGCGCGCTTTCCACCCCCTTGGCGGACAGTTCCCAGCCCGGCAAAGCGGCAATTTCCTCGGAGGTAAGACCTTGCAGGTAATAGAGCCAAAAAAGGATGCGATCTCTTGCTGCGGTTGTTCCAGGCGCGTCGCGAAGCCTCTGATCGATCTCGGCGAACAGCACCACCCGCTGTACATCGCTGTCTTTACTGGCCGCGCAATGAACGCCGGTCGTGGGCTCTTCTTCGAACACGGTCGTGACAACTCTTCCGCCCCGCTTTTCTGAAAAATGACGGCGGAAGTAATCGTTGGCAACAGAGGCGGTGATGACCCGCAACAGCGCGAAGAAGGAGTCTTCCCCGCGAGGCCGGAACTCGCGGAGAATTCGCCTGTCGTGCTCGCAGAGCTTGATGAAGACTTCCTGGACGATATCGTCGACGACTGTGGGGACGAGCAATCGGCCCTGCCACATCCGGGCAACACGAGCCGCTACCAGTGTGGCAACCGGTGCACACCGGCCCAGAAACTCGGCCCACTCCCCGGCGTCAGCCGACTGGGCGCAAGCTCTGGCGAGCTCGTTCACGGGGGCCCTCAACATATCCATTGCGGGAGATCAGTGTACTCCAAGGCGACGCTAACTCGTCTGTTTCCAGATTGTCACAATTCTGCCTTCGATGAGCACACCGCGAGAGGATTTTGCCTGTGCTAGTATCCCGGCAAGTGACAGACCAAACAGAATAAGGGGCAAACCGAAAAGAAGCCGCCATGGAGACCCACCTGCGCCCTCTCACCCTCGGCGAGATTCTCGATCGCACGGCACAGCTGTATCGGTCGCATTTTCTGCTTCTTGCTGGCATCTCGTCGCTGTACGCCGGGGTACTTCTGGTCTTTAGCCTGGTGCAGATTGCGGTGCAGGAGCTGCTCCGGGCCAACCACATGACAGGTCAACTCATCCTGGTCACCGTGGTCGGCGCGGTCGTAATGATCCCGATCATGCTGATTGCGGGGGGAATCGCGGTCGCTGCGAACAACCGGGCCGTCTCCTGGGTGCACTTGGGGCAGCCGGCTACCATCCGCAGCGCCTATCGCAGCATCCTGCCTCGCCTGGGTCGCTACCTCTGGCTGATGACCATGACGGCCTTCATTGTGTGGATGCCGGTTGGAGTTCTCTACGCGGGATATGTCGCCTTCGCCGCACTCTACGCGGGTCCTCGAGGGATCTTCGCGCAGACCGCAGTGCAGCGCGATCCCCAGGCTCTGATCGTGTTTGGTTTGGTGACCCTCGGGTTCGCGTTCCTCGCGCTTGGCGCCATGGTCTATGCCGTGCTGATGGGCCTTCGCTATTCTCTGGCGGTTCCGGCGTGCGTGATTGAAGACATCAAGGCGCGCAAGGCGCTTCGGCGCAGCGCGGAGCTCAGCCGAGGCTCGCGCGGGCGCATCTTTCTGCTGGCCCTTCTGGTGGTCGCCATCCAGACGGGCCTCGTGATGATCACGCAGATATTCTTTCTGGTCGCTACCTTCCGGCATCACGGCGCCCTGCCCGCAGGAATTCGCGTCCTGCAGCAGATGGTGGCGTTCTGCACCAACACATTCGTCGGGCCGATTTACGCGACGGGTTTCACGCTCTTCTACTACGATCAGCGGGTGCGCAAAGAGGGGTTCGATATCGAATGGATGATGCAGGTTGCGGGGCTCACTCCGGCGGCTGAATCGCCTGCGGCAGAGGCTGCACCCCTGCCTTCTGTCGGTGTCGCCGCAGTTCCATCCGAGGACAGGCTGGTTTGAAGCGGCAACACATGCCACTGCGAGGGAACAGCTGGGCAACGCCTGCGCTCTTGTCGTTTGCCGTCCTTTTGGGCACGCAAGCCGCTGCGTTGTCGCCGCTTGAGAATCCCTCCACGGTGCGGGCCAGCGGCCGATCGCGCGACGCGTCCATGGACGACTATCGCAGTCATCTCGGGCAGCTCATCACACTGGTACAGGCCTGTGCGAAGGCACGTGACTTGCAGAACTGCGATCCGTTGCTTGTAGGACCGGACGATCGCATCCCACTCGCGGCGATGGCACCCAGACCGAGCGGCGGCTGGTGCGCTACGGATGGCTGCGCGTCTTATTCTCGAGGGCTGAAGAACAGGATGAATCGGCAGCTCCCTCCGGTCCGGCAAAGAAGAGTGTGGCTTCCGCAAGTGCGCAACCCGCGCCGCCCTCAACCAGCAAGCTGCTGCTCGATGCGGAGCAGCGGCTGACCTCCGATCTGGCCCAGGCGGGCAAAAGCTTCGCACGCGAACCGAGCCATCCGAGCGAACGCGCCACGATGGTCGAGGTGCTTGCCGGTCGCGACTTTCGCGATCTGGCACAGCCCTCGGTGCGCGACTCCATGCTCGAGAAGGTCAACAACTGGCTCAATCATCTGATCCAGAACGTGACCAAATGGCGCTCGCGCTCGGCGTGGGTCGGCCGAGTGGTGGTGTGGGGATTCATTCTTGCCGTCTGTATTGCACTCATCTGGACTTTGCTGCAACTGGAGCGGCGCTGGCGCGTTCGACTCGCCCCTGAGAAGCGGCGTCCTCCGGCATCGACGGCTCCCTCCGCGCGCAGCTGGCAACTGTGGCTTGAGGACGCGCGCCGCGCTGCGTCCGCCGGGCTGTGGCGCGAAGCCGTTCATTTCGTCTATTGGGCTTCTATAGCCCGGCTTGAAGCACGCCGGCTTTGGCCTGCCGATCGCGCCCGCACGCCGCGGGAGTATCTCGCGCTCGTTCCTGTTGCCGATCCGCGCCACGCAAGTCTCTCCGCGCTCACCCGTAGTTTCGAGCGGATCTGGTATGGCGGGCGCCCCGCCGCAGAGAACGACTATCGCCGCGTCGAGGAGATTGCGACGTCGTTGATCGAGGGTGGTCAGGCATGAAACTCTTCTCCACGCTGGACGCCAAAGACCGCAGGCTGATGATGTGGTGCCTGGGCCTTACAGCCGTGCTGGCGGTGGTGCTGGGTTTTCTTGCGCCGAATGGAAACGGGAACGACAATCGGCTCCCGTCGAGCTATCTGGCCGGACAGCACGGAGCGCGCGCCGCCTTTGAAACGTTGCTGCGCGCAAACTATCCGATCGAGCGCTGGGAACGGCCTCTCGCCGAGCTGGCGAACAGCGCAGGTCCCGACACAGTCGTGATCTTCGCCGAGCCTTTCACGCGCGAACGCGACGACCTGAACGCGGTGCGGCAGATCGTCGAACGTGGAGGCCGCGTGCTCTCTACCGGCTACTGGGGCGGATTCATTTTGCCCGGCGGCCAGCCCGCTCCTCCTGGAGAATTCAACTTCGCTGCGTGCAAGCTTGAGCCCGAGGGCATCGACGTGCTGGCAAGTTCGGGCGAGGTGTGGATGGTGCCACAGGCGACGTGGCAGGTCGGCAATCCGGCCGTTCGCACGCAATACAGCTGCGCGGGCCAACCCGCTGTCGTCGAGTACGACTACGGCAAAGGGCACGTGGTGTGGTGGGCCAGCGCAACCCCGCTCGAAAACGGCTCGCTCGGTCGCGCCAACGATCTCGACCTCTTGCTCAACTCGCTGGGGCCGCGCAATGGGCACCATTTCTACTGGGACGAATCGCTGCACGGCGATGTGCGCTCCGAGTGGAGCTACGCATCCGGTCCGGCAAGAAACATGCTCTTCATCGGGTTGCCTTTGCTTGGATTGCTGATTGTCTTCAGCTTCAGCCGCCGCAGCGGCCCGGTGCGGGATCTTCCCGCGCCCCCGCGAGCGGCGCCGACCGAATTTCTCGATGCGCTCGGGTCGCTCTATCGCAGTGCAGGTGCCGCGTCGACGGCAGTCTCGGTCGCGCTGGAGCGATTTCGGCGGCACACACTGAAGCTTTGCGGATTACGGCCCGGACCGATGGGCGCGAGCGAACTGGCGGCAGCGATCCGCCGGCGCTTTCCGCAAGTGGATGCCAACATTGAAGCGGACCTCGCCGCCTGCGAAGATGCTTCGTGGAGCGAGTCGATCGATCCGCGCGTGGCCCTCAAGCTGATTCAGGCTCTGCATGCGCATCAGCGCAATCTCGATGCGATGACCAGGCACGGCGGTCGTCCGACCGAAACCCAAGAAGAAACATCCTCACCGCAAGAAAGGGCTTCATGACCCAGGAAGGGAATCCGATCGCGGACAATAGCCCGATGGCCGATCCGCAATCTGCTCTCAGAGCGACCCATCAATTGATTGCGCATGCGCGCAACGAGCTCGGCAAAGTCATCTCCGGTCAGAACGAGGCAATCGAGGGCGTGTTGATTGCCATCCTGTGCCAGGGGCACGCACTGCTCGAAGGCGTGCCGGGCATCGCCAAGACGCTTATGGTGAAGGCCCTGGGCCGGCTGCTCGGCCTCGGCTTTCAACGTGTGCAGGCCACGCCCGATCTGATGCCGGCCGATATTCTGGGCACGACCATCCTAAGATCTGATGCGTTTATCTTCCATCCGGGGCCGGTGTTCACCGATCTGCTGCTGGTCGACGAAATCAATCGCATGCCGCCGCGCACGCAGGCCGCACTGCTGGAATGCATGGAAGAGCGGCAGGTGACGACCGACGGCCAGCGCCGGCCTTTGCCCGCATGGTTCACGGTCTTCGCGACCCAGAACCCAGTCGACTTCGAGGGAACCTATCCCTTGCCCGAGGCGCAGCTCGATCGGTTCCTGATGAAGGTTCGCATTGCCTATCCGAGCGAGCAAGAAGAGTTGCAGATTCTGGAGCGGCACCACGCCGGGTCGGGCGCCGGGTTGCTCGAGGATGCTGCCATTGCGCCGATTCCCGCAGAACTGCTGGCAGCCGCACGCGCCGAAGTGCGCGCGATTCGGATCGAGCCCGAACTCTACGGGTACATTCTTGCCATCGCCCGGCGCACCCGCGAATGGCCGACCTTGTCGCTTGGTGCGAGCCCCCGTGCCGCGTTGAGCGTGATGCTCGTAGCCCAGGCCGTGGCGGCGTTCGATGGCCGCGATTTTCTGGTACCCGACGATGTGAAACGCGCGGTACCACCGGTGCTTGCGCCATCGCGTGATCCTCAAGCCGGAGGCCGAGTTGGAAGGTTTCGATGCCGACCGCGTGCTGGCCGATGTGGTGGCGGCGGTGCCGGTGCCGCGGCAATGAAAGTGGTAGGATAAAGGTAGTATGAAAGAGAAGACTTCCATCACACTATCGTCGGATGTGCTGGCCTGGGTGGATCGGAATGCAGGCTCCAGGACCTCCCGCTCCGCCTTCATCGAGAGCATTCTGCGTGCGTATTTCAAGGAGAAGACGCGCCAGGCGGCTCACAAGCGCGATCTGGAGCTGATCAACGCGCACGCCGATTCCCTCAACGCCGAGGCCCTGGATGTGCTTCGCTATCAGGCGCCCATCGATTTTTCATCGGAAGAATAGAGGCTTATGCGGCGAGGTGAGTTGTACAGAGTGCATCAACCTCACGGCGATCCCAAGCGGCACCGAACTTTTGTGATTGTCAGCAGGCAGGTGCTCATCGACGCAAAATTTCCCACTGTGATTTGTGCCCCCGTCTATACCAATGGAAGCGGACTTTCGACGCAGGTTAGCGTAGGTCCGGATGAAGGTCTTAAGCATGAGAGCTGGGTGTTATGCGACAATCTCGCGAGCATTCCGAAATCCAGCCTCACTCAATACGTGGGCTTCCTCTCCCACACCAAGCAGGGCGAGATCGATCGGGCTTTGGCAATGGCTCTCGATCTGCGTTTCTGACATGCAATGATCCAGCCCTCCCTCCAGCCCGGCCCAGTCAACGCGGTGTGCGTGCCGCGCCGCCGCTGGGCCTTCGGGCTCACTGCTCGCTCGGTCGGGCTGCTCATCGCCGGATTCTTTTTGCTGATTCCGGGCTTCTGGGATGGCCGGCTCAGCTACGCGATGCCGGCGTGGGATCTGCTGGTGCTGCTGGCCGTGTTTCTTGACGGACGGCGCCTGCCGCGAGCCGAGGATCTTTCAGCCGCGCGATCGTGGACCAACGCCCCGGCACTCGACAGTGAGACCGAGATCGAACTCACCGTCGAGAATAGCGGACGCGTGATCGTTGAATGCCACCTCGACGACGATCTGCCCCCTGCACTCGCGACACAACCGGCGACTCAGCGTTTGACCGTGTTTCCGAATGTGCCTGCAACGGTGCGCTACAAGATCGCGCCGCAGGAGCGCGGCGACTGGGACGCGCGCCACCTCTACATCGCCTATCGTTCGCCTCTGGGGCTTGCGGAGCGATGGGCCTTCGCCCCTCTTGATCAGCGTGTGCGCGTCTATCCGGCCTTGCGCACCGGTGAAGAGCAGAAGCTGTTTCTCGCGCGCAGCCGCCAGATCGACCTGCAACTGCGCCAGGCGCGCCAGCGAGGTCTGGGCCGGGACTTCGAGAGCCTGCGCGAGTATCGCGAAGGCGACGACCTGCGCGACATCTGTTGGACCGCGACTGCGCGGCGTGGCACTCCGATCACGCGCCAGTATCAGACGGAACGAAGCCAGCCGGTGTGGATCGTGCTCGACTGCGGCCGCCTGATGCGGTCAAAAATTCGGGCTTTGGAGTCAGGCCACGTTGGCCCTATCGCGGCCTTTCCAGCGCGCACGCACTCCAAGCTCGACTTTGCCTGCACCACGGCGGTCTCGCTCGCGCAGCTCGCTCTCTACTCGGGCGATCGTGTCGGGTTGCTGGCGTACGGACAAAGCACGCAGCAACGCCTGCTCCCAGGCCGTGGCGCCTCCCACCTACGTCAGATCATCGAGTCGCTGGCCCAGGTGAAGGCTGAAGGCAGCGAAGCCGACCATCTGCGGGCCACAGCGATGTTGAATCGCCTGCAGCCCCGGCGCTCGCTCATCCTCTGGATCACCGATCTGGCCGAGACAGCGATGCGGCCTGAGGTGATCGACGGAGCCGTGCAGTTGCTGCGGCGTCACGTGCTCCTCTTTGTTGCCATGGCGCAGCCCGAAGTGGAAAAGATCGCCGAAGCGCGCCCCAAGAACGTCGAACAGATGTTTCGTGCGGCTGCTGCGCAAGAGATGGCGGGGCGTCGCGAGGTTCTGTTGGCGCGGCTTCACGAGCAAGGCGCACTCACCCTCGATCTGAATCCCGAAGCTCTCACCTCCACGGTGCTGAATCAGTACCTGACGGTGAAAGAGCGCGCGATGGTGTAATTTCCAAAGCTG
The DNA here is from genome assembly GCA_963778705.1 of uncultured Acidobacteriaceae bacterium. Taxonomy (GTDB): domain Bacteria; phylum Acidobacteriota; class Terriglobia; order Terriglobales; family Acidobacteriaceae; genus Telmatobacter. The sequence goes on along the minus strand of CAVZVM010000003.1, from coordinate 275,543 downwards.
GTGTGCTAAAGTAGGTAGAAGTAACACCTTTGAGATATCGCCTATGGCATCCCAGTCCACAACCAGTCTCAAGCTCGATCAGGAGCTGAAAGAACGTGTGCAGCGGCTTGCTGCAACGCGTAAGCGATCGGCCCATTGGATCATGCGCGAGGCAGTGGAGCAGTTTGTCGACCGCGAGGAGAAGCGCGAGCAATTGAAGCAGCAAGCGCTGGCAGCATGGGCACATTATCAGGAGACCGGCTTGCACGTGACGGGCGAAGAAGCCGATGCGTGGCTGGCGAAGCTGGAATCGGGTGAGGACGCCGAGGCTCCTGAATGCCACGTCTGACGTGGTCGCCGTCAGCTCTTCGCGATGTGGATCGCCTTCACAAATTCCTGGCTTCAAAGAGTCGAGATGCAGCAAAGCGCGCTGTGCAGACAATTCGCCACGGCGTGCAGATCCTTGCCAGCCACCCCGAAATCGGTCGCCCTATCGACGACCTGCCGCCTGAGTTCCGTGAATGGATCGTCGAGTTTGGCCAGAGCGCCTATGTAATTCTCTACCGCTTCGACGGGAAAGAGATCGTTCTGCTGGCCGTGCGGCATGGACGCGAAGCCGGATATTGATGGACCGCGCAAGCTTTGCTTGTGAGTCGTGGATCCAGATCACCGAATGTGAAGCATGTCCTATAGCTAATCCCGGAGCCTGCGGCTGCGTCGCTACTTGCAGTCCGTCGTGAAGCACAGATTCTTGCTGAAGAACGGCATCACGTGATTCTGAAAGCGATCGGCGACGGCGCTGGTGTGTGTGCCGTGATACAGCTCAAAGCTGTTGGCGATCCCGTATTTGTCGAGGATGTCGTGCAGCTTGGCGGTGTCGACGCGGAGTCCGTCCTGATCGCCCACATCGATCGAGATGGCCCGATACTCGCGCAGGTTGTCGATGTACTGATCGATGAAAGCCAGCGGTGCATTCGCCGTCCATCGTGCCAGCACATCGGGCTGAGGCACGCCGTCCTTGGTTGGCAGATCGAGATACAGCGGAGGATTCTTGGGATCGGGCGACCAGGCCGCTGCGGTGGCCAGTTGGGCCCGGGCGAAGAACTGGAGCTTGGCTGAGTCTTCCGGTGTCTTTACTGCCTCAAGGGCTTTCTCGAGTTCCGGATTCGGAGGGCCAGCGGGCCGTGGGGCGAGGCAGCACGGGCTCATAATGTAGAGGCTCCCGAACACATCGGAGTGCTTCATGCCGATACGCGTCGCGCCGTACCCGCCCATCGAGTGACCGACCAGGCCGCGGCTTTTCCGATCTGGAATTGTCCGGTAGTGGGCGTCGATGTACGAGACGACATCGTGGGCGATGAACTTCTCGAAATCGCCGGTCGTGACTGAGCTCGAATACATCGAGCCGTTGTGCACCGTCTTCGAATCCGGCAGGACGACGATCATCTCCCGGGCGCCCTGCGCGAACGCGCCCTCGATGGTCTGCGGTACATGAATCTCGTGCGTCCACTGCTCGGCGCCGATGGAATAGCCGTGCAGCGCATACACAACCGGATAGCGGCGATGCTTCTGCTTCTGGTAGCTCGGCGGCAGAAACACAAACACGTCGCGATCGACAGCATCTCCTTCGAGATTGCCCTCAAGTGCGGCACCGTGGATCTTGATATGCTCCACGGTGACCGGCTTGGCGCTGGGAATGACAGCGGGGATCTCGGTCTGTACCTGGGCAAAGACCTGTCCACTGAAGAAAGCGCTTACCAGGAGCGTAGAAACAGCCGCAATATTTCGCATGATTCTCGGGCATCCTCTGAACGAACACCCACTATACAAAGAATATAGAAAAATCGGCAAGCCAATAAATCGCTTTATTCCAACCGGCACGATCGAGTAGGATGCTCCTGCTCGAAAAAGCATTCTCCTAAGCCGAGCATTTCAAGAAATGCGTAAACGCTTTCGAGAAGGGGAGAGAATCATGAAACTGGTTGGGATCGCAGTACTGCTGGCAGCGAGCGTGTGTTGGGCGCAGGAATCAGGCGACTACAAGCCCGCCACGACCAATGTTCTCGATGCACAGTATCCGCGCGTCGACAGCGCCCTGAGGGCGCAGTTCCGCGTGAAAGCGCCAGATGCGACCACGGTCAAGCTCAACTTCTGGAGCGGACCCAAGCTCGATCTTGAGAAGCAGCCCGATGGGTACTGGACTGTGACAACTCCACCCCTTGTTCCCGGAATGCACTATTACACCCTGATCATCGATGGCGCCGAGGTCAGCGATCCCAGCAGTCACGCGTATTACGGCGGCAGCCGCGACACCAGTATGATCGAAATTCCCGAGGCGGGCTCGACCTACTATTTGGCTGAGGACGTTCCCCACGGTCAGGTGCGTGAGGTCTGGTATCACTCAGCCGTCACAGGGACGTTCCGTCATGCCCTCGTTTACACGCCGCCCGGCTATGACACGCAGACCAAGGTGCACTACCCCGTCCTCTATCTGCAGCACGGCGGCGGCGAAGACGAGACTGGATGGATCAGACAGGGTCACGCCAATTTCATCCTCGACAACCTGATCGCGAGTGGAACTTCAAAGCCCATGATCGTCGTGATGGCGAACGGCTATGCACGCCGCGCGGGCGTTCCTCCTCCGGACCTGACCGGAAAGCCCTTCGGTTCGCCGGAGATGATGCGCGCGATGCAGGAGATGGCGCAGGCTTTTGAAGACGATATGACGCAGGCTCTCATTCCGTTCGTCGATTCAAACTTCAGAACTATTGCCGATCGCGATCATCGCGCCATGGCCGGTCTGTCGATGGGCGGCATGCAGACCTTCCAGGTCACCTTCGATCGTCTCGATCTGTTCTCGTATATCGGCGGATTCAGCGGTGCGGCCGGACCGCTTGTGCTGGGGAACGAAAAACTCGACCCGAAGACCGCGTTCCACGGAGCGCTCGCCGATCCGGATGCGTTTGCGAAGCGAGTGCACCTGCTGTGGATTGGCGTGGGAACCGAAGAGCCGGCCATGATGCACGCCGGACTGGTCCGCCTGCATGATTCGCTGAGTGAAGCTCATATCCAGCACGTCTTTTACGAGTCGCCCGGCACGTCGCACGAGTGGCAGACATGGCGCCGCGATCTGAAAGATTTCGCCCCGAGGCTGTTTCAGTCGAAGTAAGAAAGTCGAGCTCCCGGCAGGCTCACGCAGGCCGCAGCCGCCTCGCCAGCGCCCACTTCAGCTCCTCGATGCCTTCGCCCGTTACCGCGGAGATGGCGTGGAACTCAAGCTTTCGGCGCTTGGCGTGCGCAGAGAGCTTCTTGAGCTTCTCCGGGTTGGCCGCATCGATCTTCGTCGCGACGACAATCATCGGCTTCTCGGCGAGCCCGTTGCCGAAGCTGGCCAGCTCGTTGTTGATCACCTTGAAGTCCTCGACCGGATCGGGCCGGCCCGAGGCATCGGACACGTCGACAAGATGAACCAGCAGCTTCGTGCGTTCGATGTGGCGTAGGAACTGCGTGCCAAGTCCCGAGCCGAGGTGCGCGCCTTCGATCAAACCGGGCACATCGGCAACAACGAAGCTCTGCCGATCCGGCTCTTCACCCACGCTCACCACGCCGAGATTCGGCTCCAGAGTTGTGAAAGGGTAGTCGGCGATCTTGGGCTTCGCCGCCGAGATGCGCGCGATCAGCGTCGACTTGCCCGCGTTGGGATAGCCAACCAGGCCAACATCGGCCAGCAACTTCAATTCCAAACGATAGAGGCGTTCTTCTCCGGCCCGGCCCAGCTCGTGCTCGCGCGGAGCCTGGTGGGTGCTGGTGGCGAAGTGCTGGTTGCCGCGCCCGCCGCGTCCGCCCTTGGCGACGATGAGGCGCTCATCGGGAATCTGGAAGTCGTGTACCAGCTCGCCGGTCTCCTGGTCGTAGAGAGCCGTGCCCACAGGCACCTGCAGCACGATCGATGAGCCGTCCTGCCCCGTGCAGTTCGAACCCATGCCGTGCTCGCCGCGTTGCGCCTTGTGTTCGGGGTTGTAGCGGAAGTGGATCAGCGTGTTGTGCCGCTGCGATGCTTCCATGATGACGTCGCCGCCGCGCCCGCCATCGCCGCCGGAGGGGCCGCCGCGCGGAACGAACTTCTCCCGCCGGAAGGCCATGCAGCCGTTGCCGCCGTCGCCGGCCTTCACTTTGATTTTGGCTTCGTCAATGAACATGGACTGGAATGAACAGACTGTGCCTCCCCACGGGCGGTTGCGCCGCGTGGAGCACGTCCTTTCAGTGTACCAATCTGGCTGAGATGCATTTCCCGTTTTGAAACGCGTGCGTGACCTGCGCACGGTCAGCGGTGATTCATAGCACGTAGTTACGGTTGACCCTCGCCCTAGAATCGCAGCTGACCAAGCGAAGACGGCGAGAGCCCTGGACCGCTGCAGGTCGCATTATGCGCCAACGGTTCCTCCGTCCGTTGGTGTCGAAAATCTCTTGATGCCGGACCTGCCGTAAGAGCAGGCCGTGCCGTTTACTCCTCTTTTCCCGGATTCTGCTGCGAGTGGGCCCCCTCGATGGCAGGATGGACGAAGCTGCTGCTGCACGGAGTTCTGTTTACAGGCCTGGGCGCGTGCACGCCCGCTTTAGCTCAACATTCCGCCGGTTCTCTCACCGTCAAGCTCACCGATCCTTATGCCCGGCCCCTCGCAGGCGCCGCTGTCACTTTGCGCAGCCACGCGGGCGGTCCTGCGTTGCAGCCAGCCGCAATCGAAGGCGGCGTCTACCGGTTCGTTGGACTCGAACCCGGAGCCTACACCCTGGCCGTCTCGAGTGCGCAACTAGGACAGGAAACGCTCGATGGGATTGAGGTTTCCGCAGGGCGCGACGTGCGGGTACAGGTTGCCGTCACACTGGCGCTGGTCGCGAGGGATGACGTTGCTGCGGAGGATGCCGTCGTAGCGCCTTCGACACTCGCCATTCATGAAGGGGCTTGCGTCGCCAAGGTCGCGATGTACACAGCGCGAGCGGCCGTGTCCACGGCTTTCTCGCGCGGTCCGGCAATCGAAATCGCTTCCGGCGAGGCCGACACCGCGCCGATCCCGACCGAACAACTGCAAGCCCTGCCACTTGCAGGCCGCGACTGGCAGAGCGTATTTTCGGGGCCCTCTGCTTCCGCGGCCGCAGAAGAAGGAGACAATCAACGCCCGGAACGCGAGCCGGTGCCGATTCTCGTGGATGGAGTTGACACGACTCTCGCCTTTGGCGGCGCGCGCACACATCGCTCAAGCGGACCAGGCGCTGCTCTCGTCGGACCCGGGTCCGGTGAAGCTGGCCTTCGCGCGGTTCAGGAGACCTCGGGCAGCGGATTCCTCGGTGGCGGCCGCAACGGGAGAGGAGGCCTCGATACGGCAACGGAGCGGGGTGGCAACCGCTTGCATGGGCGCGAGTCTCTCTATGATCGTCAGAACATGTTGGGCGCGAAGAATCCATTCACTCAGTGGGTGAAAGAGACCGCGCCAGCGACTGCAACAACCATTCCAGTCTTCACTCCGATGGCGTACACACCGGAGAACCACGAGATGACGTGGAGTCTGTCAGCCGGCGGTCCCTTGCCTCGCAAGCTCTTCTGGTTCGCAACCATCGAGGGCTTCGAGCGCAACGATCCTGGCGTTTCGACTGTGCGCCACCCCGACAATTTTTTCGCGCAGCCCTCGAACGACGAGATGCAGGTGCTCAGCGCGCGTCTGGGCCTGAGCAGCGCCAACCCCGTGGCCGAAGGGCTCGGTGCGTACTCCGGCCTGTTGCAGTCGCTGGATGGCCTGCTGGGACCTGCGGCGCGCGTGTCGAAGCGGGCCACGGGATTTGCGCGCGGAGACTGGGTTCTCTCCGAGCGGCAGCGATTCACGTTGGAAGGAACTGCAGCCCTTTTGCATGCGTTTGGAGGTGGATTGACGGGCGTCTCCGAGAACTACGGCACACACAGTTACGGCTCGAGCCGGCTCGACGATCAGTGGGTGCTGGCACGCTGGGAGACCTTCCTCACACGGAACCTGGTCGGTATCACGCAGGTGTCGGTTGGTCGCCAGTTGGTCGCCAAGCTGCCCGAGTCGCCTTCTGTGTTCGAACAATCGCTCAACATCAGCGATTGGGGCCGTCTCCCGCAGATGACCGTTGACTCGCGTTATGGCTTCACCATCGGCAATCCATCGCGCTTCGGTCCCGGAGGCTACCCCGACGAGCATCTCTACCAGGCGCAGGAACAATTCGACTGGACGCACAGCGGCCTGCAGGTGAGGACTGGGATGCGCGCGCGGCATAACAACGACGCCACGGGATTTCTTCGCAACCAGACCGGGACCTATCACTACACGAGCGTCGAGAACTTTGCCTCCGATGCGCTCGCCTTCGCGACCTTCGGCCTCAGCGGCCAGTTGGACCCGATGAACCAGCACAACTGCGATCAAACCGGAAGGGTCTGGCGCGACACCGCAGGCACACTCCATGGGCTTGGCTACCTGCCCTGCTACGCGTGGTACTCGCAAACCATGGGTCCCTCGAACTGGTGGCTCAGCACCGACGACTGGAGCAGCTATGTCACGTCGCAGTGGCATACGAGGAGGCAACTCGTGGCGTCGTTGGCCCTGCGATGGGACCTGGAGCAGGCACCGCAGCCCATCGCGCTGGTCGACAATTCCGATCTGCCGCTGACGCAACACATGCCCAGTCTCGGTAGCCAATGGGGCCCCCAGGCGAGCCTGGCCTGGGGCGTTGCATGAGAGCCATTGGCCCGTGGTGCATCTCGGCTATGGCATGTTCTTCGGGCGGACATCCAACCGCACGCTCGAGGATGCACTCACGCAAACCGGCTCGCCCAAAGGCGATCTCAACTTCTTTATGCGGCCCACAGACAATTTGAACGCCGGCGGTGCTCCGCCGTTTCCCTACGTGCTTGCAGGTGAACCGGGGACGGTCGTCAAGCCGGGGGCGATCGAGTTCGGGCCGGGCTTTCACAACGGAGAAGCACAGCAGGCCGTCGCATCCGTTGAGGAAACCCTGCCCGGCCGCGTTCACGTGGATGCGAGTGCCGTGGCTAGCCTCGGGCGCAGGTTGCCTGTTACCGAGGACGCGAATATCGATCCCGCAACTAATCCAAAGACCATCACCTACGCGGTTGTCGATGGCAATCAGTCAGGCCCGATCAAAACACCGCAGATCACCGTGCCATTCTTCGCTTCATGGCCTTCTGCCAGTTCGTCCACTGGCTTTGCAGGCCGCGTCAATCCGAATTACCAGCAAGTGATGGAAATTCTGAGCCGCGCGAATTCGACCTACGAGGCGGCGATTCTGCGCGTGACCCGCAACAGCCGCGATGGCCTTACCCTGCATGCCCGCTACACCTTTGCGCACGCCGCGGACTGGAATCCGAATGAGAGTGCGAACATCCTGAGGCCCAGCGTCTTCGATCCCACCAATCTTCGCGACGAATACGGAGCCAGCAGTCAGGACATTCGCCATTCCGCTTCGGTTGCCGCGATCTACCAACCGCGCTGGAAGCTGCACGGCGAGTTGAGTCCGATTGCGAATGACTGGATGGTCTCTGCGATCGGCACTGCTCGAAGCGGTCTGCCCTACACCATGCGGACTTCGGCTTCGTTGGCCAAAGAGTTCGATACCAATGGCACGGCAATTGTGGCACTTGCTCCGGGAATAAACGGCTACGGCGGCGACAACCGCGTGTATGGCGTGGGACGCAATACGTACCGCTATGGAAGCGCATGGAAGATGGATCTGCGACTTGGCAAACGATTCGATCTCAGGTCGAATCGACAGCTGGAGTTGCTGGCCGAGAGCTTCAACCTGTTTAACCACCAGAACGTGACGGAGCTTGAGACGATCGGGTATTCGATTGAACCGGGCAGCACCGATGGAAGCTTGCCGAAGTTGAACTTTCTCACCGGCCTCAAGACCGGCCAGACCGAGTTCGGCCAGCCGCTCAACATCAACGCTGCGGACTTCTATCGACCACGCCAGGTTCAGTTCGGAATGCGGATGCGGTTTTAGACGTGGTTGCATAGATGGCTTTGTGTCAGGGCACGACTTCAGTCGTGCCGAAAACTGTGCCAAAACTGAGGGGTTTTAACCCTTGTGGTTTTCCAGCTTTCGTCGGGGCCATTGATACAACCAGTTCTAGTTCCCGCTACTGAAGCGGCGACGTCGGACCCGACTCCTGTGAACAGGCCCTAGTCGCACGGAACGCTGTCGCCTGTTCCGCGTCTCAGCACAAAACAGCGCGCGCCCTGAATGTCGGTGGAGAAGGTTCGGACTTTTGCCGCTTGCAGATCCTCGAGCACTTCCTCACGCGGATGGCCGTATCGGTTGCGCAGGCCACAGGAGATGACCGCCCATTGTGGAGCAACGCGTCCCAGGAACTCGGGTCGCGTCGAAGAAACGCTGCCGTGATGGCCCACCTTCAGCAGCGTGCTCTGCAATCCAGGTTCGGTCAGCATCGCCTGTTCGATCGGCGCCTCCGCATCGCCCTCCAACAGGACCGACGATCCGCCATAAGCCACGTGCAGCACCAACGAGTCGTTATTGGTTGGCTCCGGACCCGGTACGTAGTCGCGGAACGGCGCCAACACCTGGACGTTGGTTTCACCAAGCGCCAACGCATCGCCGGCATGAAGGGCTCGGATGGCTATGCCAAGCTGCTTAGCCTCGTCGAGCAGAGCAACGTAAGGGGCAACGCGTGGATTGTTGCCGACCCACAGTTCCGATGGATGGAAGTTGCGGAGCACTGCAGGCAAGCCGCCCATGTGATCGGAGTGGGCGTGACTCAGCGCGACCACATCGAGATGGCGAATCCCGCGCGCCCACAAGACCGGTGACACGACGTCTTCGCCGATGTCGAAGTCTTGCGGCGCTTGCCGCGGTCCCCCTCCAAATCCGCCGCCATCGACGAGCAATGTCCTGCCATCGGGCGTGATCAACAGAATGGAATCGCCCTGGCCGACGTCGATGGCTTCGACCAGGAGTGCATCGCGAGGGTGATCGATGGGACGGGGAGCGACAGCAGCGAGAGCAGCCAGTGCGAGAGCAGCCCATGCCGTACGGCGCTGCCAACCGCCGCCTCGCGCGAGAACCATCGCCAGCGCGAGCAAAACGCAAAACGCCCCGGACTGCCACAGGGGTGGCGCGGGAATACGGAAGTCTCCGAATCGAAATGGACCGAACACGCTTACCAAGCCCACCCCGAGATGTAGAAAGAGTGCCGCTGCCATTGCCGGCACAACCGCGGCTGTCGGCCAAACGATCGACGCTACGAGCGTGAGCAAGGCTGCCGGCATCAGCACGGCAAGCAACGGCAGGATGAAGACATTGACCGGCAGGGCAAAGATCGTGATGCGGTGAAAGTAGAGGCCCATGGGCAGCGTCATCGCCAGCTCCACGACGCACGACACTACGAGTAATTCGACGCAGCGCAAACCAAAGCGAACAGACCAGGGAAAGACCTTCCAGCCGATGCGAGCCGACGCTGCGCGCTGCAGGCGGTGCGCGATCATGCGCAACACGACTCGAAACTGGGCGATGCGTGGTTCAAGCTTGACGTCAAGCGCTACGGTGCGCAGGTCGCGCGTCGCCTTGAGATAAGGATGCACGGTTTGCGCGAGCAGCGGTGCGGCGATTCCTGCAATGGAGACGACTGCGAGCAGCGTCATCTGAAAACTGGAATCGAGGAGGCTGTGTGGGCTGGCCGCGAGCAGGCACAACGCGGCAAACCCAATCGTGTTCAAGGGGCTTCGTTCGCGATAGAGGAGCCGCCCTAACAGATAGATGGTGACCATCCAGAGCGATCGCTGCACAGGAGTGGCGAAGCCGGTGAAGAGCGCGTAGGCAAAGGATGCGGTGATGGTGACCAACGTGGCCGGTACGCGCGACAAGCGCATTCGTCGCGCCAGCCAGAAGATGCAACCTGCGACGATGGCCAGGTGCAATCCCGAGACCACGAGCATGTGAAACGACCCCGTACGTTCGAAACCCACGCGCAGCGCATGCGTCAGGAACGTTCGATCTCCTGTGGTCATCGCGGCCAGCATCACGGCGTCGTTGTCGCTCAGGCGGAGCGCGGGTGGCAGCCGGTCCATGGCAGCGGGAAGCGCAAGCAGCTTTCCGCTCCATGCGCGCTGCATCGTCGTGATGCGGCAATGCAGCGATGAAGTCGGAGGCGATCCCAGGCGCTCGATGCGGGCTATGTCGACGGAAGCGGTCGCGGTCACGCCCTGCTCGGCCAGATAATCCTTCCGGCTCCACGCGCCCGGATCGCGATACTCCTCGGGCGGAACCAGGCGCACAACCGCACGAATATGCTCGCCACAATGGAACGCATTCTTCGGATCCTGCATCGGCTCCGGCCAGCGGACCGTCAATCGCATGGCACCGCCGGCTGGCACTTGCCGATCTTCGCTATCGTTGACGACTTCAATGTTCGCGACTTGGAGGTCGATGCGCTGCGAGGGGCTCTCGTTGCCCACCTCGCCCACGTTGTCCACCCGTTCCGTCCGCAGCGGCGCAGCATCCACCACCGTGCCATCGACCGTGCGCAGCAGCCCATCGGAGAGCGTCAGGATGTCTCTCGACGGTGCGGGCAGTGGCTCTATCTCTGCGCACCACACACCCAGCAGGCACCAAAGTACAGCCAATGGAAGCCACCGGGTCCGCTGCGCACCGAATGCTGCGAGGATGCACAGCAAGGCCACCGGCGCCAGCGCAACCAGCGCGATGCTTGGCCGCAACCACACAGCGTGCGACAGAGCAATGCCCAATGCGAAGAGCCATGAGGCGTGGAACAAGGGAATGACGGTCGGAGAGCAGCTCAGGCCGAGTGAAGCAGACCTGGAGAGAAGGGGCCCGGAGGTAGGTTGTTGAACCCGCATGAAGCCAGGAGAATCGTGGCGTGTCGGGCCGGAACAGCGTCAGGCGGATCGCAGCTCCACGACAGTCTCCAGATGGAATGTTTGCGGAAAGAGGTCGACGAGCGCAAGGGATTCGATCACATAGCTTGTGCCGGTGAGCGCACGCAGATCGCGGGCCAGAGTCGCCGGATCGCAGGAGACGTAGACGATCGAAGGTGCTCCGATGCGTGCCAGCTCTGACGTCGTCTCGGCTCCGAGCCCTGTGCGCGGCGGATCGAGCACGATCAAGTCGGGCCGCTCGCTCTTTTGCCTGCGCAGAAACGACAAGGTCTCTGCTTGAATCGCCTCACCGGCCTTGCCCTTCAGGTTCTCGCGCAGAGCGGCGATCGATGCTGGAGCAGACTCCACGGCAACGACCCGTTCGAAGCTCTCCGCGAGTTTGCGGGCAAAAAGGCCGACACCCGCAAACAGATCCCATGCGAGCTTGCCGCCGCGGTCAGCCGAAACTCGTTCCACCAGGGCATCCACCAGCCATCGATTCACCTGAAAGAAGCTGCCTTGATCGACGCGATAGTCAAACCCTGCGGCCCGGTAGGCAAGGGAGTTTGCGCCCCAACGGGCAAGAGCGCGGGCCGGCTTTCGTTCCCGTCCCTCGATCAGAAGCTCCGCTCCAATGAGCTCGGGCACCTTTTCGCTACAGACTCGCGTGAGATCGTCGAAGCGTACTTTGGCCGGACGCGCGAGAATGATGCTCGCCAGCACCGCGCTTTCATCTGCGTTGCAGAACAGGCTCAGCTCAGTGGGCCGCAACGACGGTGCTGCCGCACGGAGCACATCGCGGAATACCAAAGCCGCTTTGATCAGGATCGGAGCGGCGATGGGGCACTCCTGAATGGGAACGACCGTGTGCGATCTGCGTCCGCGATAGCCGAGATTGCCCGCGGCATCGAAGGCCAGCCGAATGCGATTGCGATAGCGCCAGGGCTCGCCCGCCAAGATTTCGATCTCGACCGGCACGGGAACACCCGCCCGCTCCAGCGTCTCGCGCAGAATCGCCTGCTTGAATCCGACTTGAGTTTCGTAGTTGGTGTGCTGGTAGCTGCATCCACCGCACGCTCCAAAATGTCTGCAAGCCGGCGCGATCCTCTCTGCAGATTGCGTCACGATCTCTTCGGCTTCGGCGGTTGCGTACCCGCGCTTCTCCTCCACGATGCGAATGCGCGCCTGCTCGCCCGGCAGTGTGAGCGGCACGAAGACCGCCTTGCCCTCGATGCGCGCGAGCGACGCGCCGCCGTAGACCGGCTTCTCAATCTGGACGAGCTGTGTTTTCGGCTCGGTCATTGCTGGCTCATATAGAACAGGCTGAGCCGCGGCAGACCGTAACGCACGAGGAGCTGTTTAGTCACAAACTGATGTTCCACCTGCCGTAGTTGGACCACGCCCATGCGGCTGCGATAGGGTGCCAGCTCGCGCGCGGCGTGCTCCTTCAGGCTCACCAGCAGTTCTTCCGGCGCAGCGGCTGTGAGCGCGGCAAACAGTTTTTCTTCAAGCACAGTAAGCGTGCGTTCAAGCGCCTCCAGATCGTGGCTTGCGTCGTTCGAGTGCGATGCACGCACCTCGTTCGCCAACTCGCGCAGTCGGGTCGCCGTTACAGTGCAGGCATCGCGCGCGATGGTAGCCGCATCGAGCGCAATCGCCGCAGCCTCCAGGTGTGCAGCTACACGCTCATGCTCGAAGCCAGAATCGCGCGGCTCCGCGGCCGAATCGGCTGGCGTCGCTCCGGCCGATGCTTCGCGCAATTCTTCTGCCGCGACCATCACCGCCTGCGCGCACCACGCCAGCCCATTGATGCGGCGCATGCGCCCGCGCTGCTGCCTCGATTCGTACTTGTCGAACGCCGAGTCAATGCCTCGCAGAACCGCTTCCAAAGGCACGCCGGCCTCCTGCCATGTCTCAATCAATGCCCAATCGAGCGTTGAGAGCAGCAGCAGCGATCCGCGCCTTTGCTGAAAGCGCTCTTCGATCTCCGTGAAGTAGTTGAAGTAGTTGTGCACGGCGCACCTCAGTGGGTGCGGCTGCGCGGGCGTGCGGTTCGGTTGCGCTCGAAAAGAATCCGCAGGCCATCGAGTGTGAGCATGTCGTCGATCTCCGCGATGTAACGCGAGTCGGCCGCTACCATGCGTGCCAGGCCGCCAGTGGCAATCACCCGCGGCTTGTGGCCCAGCTCCTCAAAGATGCGCTCGAGCACTCCGTCCACCAGCCCGATGTAGCCGTAGTAGAGACCGCTCTGCAGATGCCCCACGGTATTCGTCGCGATCACCTTCGCAGGCTTCTTGATGTCGACACGGCTCAGGCGCGCCGCACGCGAGAACAACGCATCGGCACTCAGCCCGAGTCCCGGCGCAATCGCTCCGCCCATATATTCGCCGCGTTCGGAGATGACTTCAAACTTGGTGGCGGTGCCGAAGTCGACGACGATGCATGGGCCGCCATACTTGGCAAACGCCGCAACGCAATCGGCGATCCGGTCCGCGCCGAGTTCCGTAGGGTTGTCGATCAGCATCGGCATGCCGGTCTTTATCCCCGGCTCGACAAACAGCGGCTCGAGATGAAAGTAGGTCTCGCATACCTGGCGCAACGTCGACTCAACCGGCGGCACCACGGAAGAAATGATGATGTGCGTGACCTGTTTCGGCGACATGCCATGCATCTCAAACAGATTGACAAAGAACACACCGTATTCGTCGACCGTTTGCGTGCGATGCGTGGTGACGCGCCAATGGGCGGCGAGTTTCGGCGGATCCACGTCAAGCTCGTAGAGCCCGAGCACCGTATTGGTATTGCCCACATCGAGAGCCAGCAGCATCGTCTTCAGTCTGTCTTCGCGGCGCGAATGCCGCCCGTCTGCACAGTTACAATCCCGCTCGCCGTCTTGACGCGCAGGAAGCCATGTTCGTCCAGTCCAGCTGTTACACCTGCGCAAGCCTGGGGCCCATGTACCTCGACATGCCGGTTCCAGAGCCATGTCGAGTTCTGCGCTACCCGCGCAGGAATCACTGCACTCACAGCGGGGTCGTGCAGACTGCACGTCTCATTCTGCAGCGATTTTAGCAGGGCGATCAGCAACGACTGACGGCTCACCGTACGGCCCGACTCCATGTCCAGCGAGGTCGCGGGCGTTGCCAAATCGGTGTCAAAGCTGCGTTGGTGAACGTTGATGCCGACACCGACGACGGCGAAGGCGAGCATGTCGTCGGCGGTCTTCGATTCCACAAGAATGCCGCCAGTCTTGCGTTCGCCGATGAGCAAGTCATTGGGCCAACGCAGGTCCACCTTGAGGCGAGAGGAGAGGAAGACAGCATTCGCCGCCGCCAGGCCGGCCGCTAGCGGAAACAGGTGGAGAAATCGCGACGAAACGCCGGAAGGCCTGAGCAGGATACTGACATACAATCCTTGTCCCGCCGCTGACTCCCATCGATGATCGCCGCGTCCTCGACCGGCGAGCTGCTCATCGGCGAAGTAGACCGAACCGTGCGGTGCTCCAGCGCGCGCTGCTGCTACCGCATCCGAGTTCGTCGATCCCGTGGCCGGCGAAAAGTAGAGCTTGCCTGCATAGATTGTGCCTTGAAGCGCGGCTTCCAGAGCCGCCATCTCGTACACGATCAGCTCGGTTCCGCAACGATGGTCATGGAAATGTCAGCCGCCTTGGCCGAGTGCGTCAGTGCGCCCACGCTGATGAAGTCGACGCCCGTCTCCGCGTAGGCATGGATGTTCTCGAGCACGATGCCGCCCGATGTCTCGATGGGAATCCAACGCTTCTCCTGGCGAATGCGCTCGACGCACTCTTTCACCTGCGCGGGCGACATGTTGTCGAGCAGGATGGCCTCGGCGCCACACTCGAGCGCATCCTTCAGTTCAAGCATGGTGCGCACTTCGATCTGTACCCGCTGGCCCTTCTGGCGCCGCTCCAGGGCGTGCGCGAGCGCAATGCGCAAGCCGCCACCCAGCGAGATGTGATTGTTCTTGATCAGAATGCCCGAGGCCAGGTCGAGCCGATGATTGGTGCCGCCGCCGCAGAGCACGGCGTATTTCTCGAGGGCGCGCATCCCCGGCACGGTCTTGCGCGTGTCGAGCACGCGGGCCTTGGTGCCCTGAATAGCGTCGACATACGTGCGTGTCAGCGTGGCGATGCCGCTCAGGTGCTGCATCAGGTTCAGGATCACGCGTTCGCAACTCAGCAGCACGCGCGCGTTGTGGCGAATCACAGCCAGTGCCTGGCCGGAGTGTGCACGCACGCCGTCGAAGATCTCCGGGTGGCTGACAACCTCGAAGCGGGTGTGCGCTTCGGGATGATGATCGAGGCGGGCGAAGATCTCGAGCAGGCGGGGAATCGCTCCCAGGCCGGCGACGACCATCTCCTGCCGGGCGAGAATCGACGCCGAAGCGCGCAGGTTGGGGTCGAT
This sequence comes from uncultured Acidobacteriaceae bacterium, assembly GCA_963778705.1. Classification (GTDB taxonomy): domain Bacteria; phylum Acidobacteriota; class Terriglobia; order Terriglobales; family Acidobacteriaceae; genus Telmatobacter. The sequence continues at coordinate 260,218 of CAVZVM010000003.1, read as the reverse complement.
GGTGACGTTGGTAGTGGCATCCTGCGCGGCCTTGTCTTCCAGCAGGGCCTGCTCCAGCAATGCGTCGATACGGCTGCTCTTCCAGTCCATTTATTTCCGGTGTTGCGATTGAATTTGCCGAAGAAAGTTATAAATGACTTTCTTTACCCTGTCATCCGCTTCACCCTCAATAGCATGAAAGAGTGATCCGTCGTGGCGGTGGATGACCAGTGAGTACTTGGGTTGCAGGCCCAATTTCTCGACGGCACTCTGCCACAGGCGGTGTTTGCCGTGCGTCAGGCGGTCGATAAAGCCGATCTCGCCCAGGTCCGAGAACCAGAGGAACGCGACGATGTTGAGCGCGTTGCGCACGATGACCCGGTAGCTGGTCAAGAGCACATATTGAGTCGGGTTCCCGTCTTGGCGCAGACCGTGCGAGAGGTCGATGAAGGCCAGAGGCCTTTCGCTGGGCTCCATGCGCACAGACAGGATGATGCGATTGGCGGCGGCGTTGAAGTGGGGCGCGCTGTAGCAGCCGGGCAGGTTGCCGAAGAAGAGCGTCGGAGTCGCGTCCGCTACTGGAGCCGAAGGGTCGCCGGAGTCGCCAGACTCATACTGCCCCGAGGTGGCTTCCCCGTACACGCCTGCGACTGCGCTGGGCGGCAGGTCTTCCAGCGGAAGCTGCTCCGGATTCTCGCAGTGTGCCGAGAGCGATTGATAGGCCACCTGGATCAGCTTGAAGTGTTCTTCGGCTTCGAGACGCTGTGTTGGATCCTTCTCGAACCGGTCGGGGTGCCAGCGTTTGGCCGCCGTCTTGTAGGCTTTGCGGATCGCCGCTTTGGACAGGCCACGCTGCGTGAGGCCGAGGACCTCGGCCTGTTGTGCGCAGTTGGGGCAGACGCAGGGCATGGTTTTCTTAGCTACCCAGGCCGTCAAGATCGCGGCGATATTTGTCGAGTAGCGCGCGGGTTTCGGCGGCCTGTTTCTTCAAACCGTCGACAATGTGTGCCGGGGCTTTCGACAGGAAGGCTTCGCTGCCGAGTTTGCTCTCGGCGGAGGCAAGACCCTTTTCGCATTTGGTGATGTCTTTCGTCAGCCTTTCGCGCTCCACCCCAACATCGATGGTCCGGTCCTGAGTAGTCGCATCTAAATTTGCTTCGTATCTGACGCCGCCTGAAATATAACGAAACACATTACCGGGCAGTGGCACATCAGAAAACCTGATTTCGCTCACCCGAGCCAAACGACTTATCACGCTGACGTTGGCACTCAGTGCAGCCTTAGCGTCTTCTAGTGCGTAGACGTCAATTGATAGGGCGGCCTTTTCAGGAATTTGGCGCTCTTTTCTTGCGAAGCGGACGTAGGAGACTAGCTCGGTTAGGTACTTCATATCCTTTGGTGTACTCAGGAGAATCTGTCCGCCAATGTAATTCTCATCGGCTGCAGGGAAATCAGAGAGAGCGATCGATTTTGACGGTGGCATGCCATCGTAGACTGCATGCCACAGTTCCTCGGTTATGAAAGGCATAAACGGCGAAAGCAGTCGTAGCGCGGCTTCAAACACCTCCACGAGGGTCGCCAGCGCCCCAGCTGTATTTCTCTTGTCTGCCGATTCTGCGAAATCGAGCCTCAGCTTCACGATCTCCAGATACCAATCGCAGAAACTGCCCCAAAAGAACTGATAAATTGTGCTCGCGGCCTCATCAAAGCGGTACTCAGCGAGTTGAAGATTCACTTCTCTCGCGGCGACATGGAGCTCCCGAGTAATCCAGCGCGTTTCCAGCGGCGCATCTGCCGCCACGGTCGGCATGGCCCCGAGCTTGGATCGGTCCACGGTGATCCCAATCTCCGCCGCCCGATCCACGTTCATGAAGATGAACCGCGCAGCGTTCCAGATCTTGTTCGCAAACGCGCGATAGCCCTCGGTGCGCGCCACGTTGAACGCAATGTCCGTCCCCGGCGAAGCCATCGAGGCCAGCGTGAACCGCACCGCATCGGTCCCATACTGCTTCACGATCTCGATCGGGTCGATCACGTTGCCCTTGGTCTTCGACATCTTCTCGCGGTTGGCGTCGCGCACCAGCGCATGAATATAGACCTCGCGAAAGGGGACCGAATCGGCAAGCGAGCGCTCTGATCTGTCCGGCATCGGAACGTCACCCGCGAACCAGCAGCCCATCATGATCATGCGCGCCACCCAGAAGAAAAGGATGTCGAAACCGGTGACGAGCAGGCTGGTGGGATAAAAGGCGTCGAAATCGGCGCGGTTCTCGGGCGTAATGTTCGGCCAGCCAAAGACCGACACCGGCAGCAGGCCCGAGGAGAACCACGTGTCCAACACATCCGTCGACTGTGCGATCTTCTCCGACCCGCACTGCGCGCACTTGGTCGGGTCGACACGCGCAACGGTCACCTTGTGGCACACGCTGCAGTGCCATGCCGGAATGCGATGACCCCACCAGAGCTGGCGCGAGATGCACCAGTCGTGGATGTTCTCCATCCAGTTCAGATAGGTCTTCTGATACATCTCCGGCGTGAACTGGATGTGCGCCGTCTCCTTGACCGCGGCGATGGCAAGCTCCGCCATCGAAGCACCCGCGGCCTTGAACCTTCTTGTTGACGGCGATGAACCATTGCAGCGACAGCCGCGGCTCCACCACCGTCTTGCAGCGGTCGCAGTGGCCCACGTTGTGTACGTGGTCTTTGATTCCGGCCAAAAGGCCCTGCGCTTCCAGATCCGCCACGATCTGCTTGCGCGCAACAAAGCGGTCCATGCCCTCGTAGGCCCCGCCCTCGTCGTTGATGTGGGCGGTATCGTCCATGATGTTGATCGAAGGCAGATTGTGCCGCTGGCCCAGCGCAAAATCGTTCGGGTCGTGCGCCGGCGTCACCTTCACCGCACCGGTGCCGAATTCGCGGCTCACCCAATCATCCAGGATGATCGGAATCTCGCGATCCATCAGCGGCAAACGCAGCTTCTTCCCGTGCAGATGCGTATAGCGCTCGTCTTCGGGATGAATCGCGACGGCCACATCGCCCAGCATCGTCTCCGGCCGCGTGGTCGCAATGGTCAGGAACTCGCCTGAGTCCTTTGCCGTCCGGGTTGAGAACCGGATACTTGATCTCCCACAGGTGGCCCTTGTGCTCGTCGTAGACCACCTCCAGATCGCTGATCGCGGTCTGACAGCGCGGGCACCAGTTCACGATGTAGGCGCCGCGATAGATCAGTCCTTGTTCATAGAGCTTGACGAAGGCTTCGCGCACCGCGACCGAGAGCCGCTCGTCCATGGTGAAGTACTCGCGCTGCCAATCGACCGACGCGCCGAGCCGCTTCATCTGGTCGAGAATTGCTCCGCCGTAGTGCCTCTTCCACTCCCACACGCGCTCGATAAAGGCTTCGCGGCCCAGCTGCTGGCGCGTCTTGTTCTCCGTGGCGAGTTGCCGCTCCACCATCATCTGCGTCGCGATACCGGCGTGGTCCGTGCCGGGCAACCACAGTGCGCGATCGCCGCTCATGCGCCGCCAGCGGGTCAGGATGTCCATCTCCGTCTGGTTCAGCATGTGACCCATGTGCAGCCGGCCGGTCACATTGGGCGGCGGCAGCAAAATCACAAACGGGGACTGGCCGTCCAGGCGACTGCTCGCTCCGCTCGCGGAGGCTTCGTGGGCGCTCGTCGATTCCGACTTGGCGTCGGGGCCGGACGCCGCTTCGCGGCCAAACGCGGGGTCGGCGCTCGAAGTCGGCGTCGGCTGAGCGAAGAGATTTTCCTTCACCCAATACTCGGCCCAGTGGTCTTCAATGGCGGTGGGATCGTAAGCTTTTGGCAGATCGTGGGGCATGGGGGTTATCGACGAGCCCCCGGAACATGCAGATACAGCCAAGCGATTCAAACGAGGGGACTACTCTCAACTTTAGCAGAGGCGGCGCACACGTCTCCGACCCACTCCACGGGCAGGCACCGCGTTGGCTTCGGCCCCCAAAATGAAATGCCGCACCGGATGGGCGCGGCATTTCAATCGTCCTCGATTCTCGGCTTAGAACGGGTTCAGCTTCGCCAGACCCTTCTTCTTTTTCTTCTTGCTCGAGGATTCGTCGCCCAGGTCGGTCTTCGGTCCCTTCTTCTGCTTGCCGCTTGCGGTTGTCGGCGTTTGCGGTGCCGCTCCCGGCTTGATGTCGTTTACCTGGTCGGGCGCAGCGGCTGGAGCTTCGGCTGCCGGCAGCACGGTATTCACCGGCCCCACCGGCTTTACCAGGGCATTCGGATCGGCTGCTGCCGCCTCGCCCGCCGGCGCACTCACGACCGAGACGCCCACACCGGTCCCGCCTTCGGGCGCCGTCATCACCGGCGCGGCAGAGGGCACATCGGTGCGGGGCGGCTCGTTCACGCCTGTCGCCGTGACAGGTGCCGTCGCCGTCGTCGGGCGCCCTGCGTTGATCGCCGCGTTGATCATTGCCTGATCTTCCTTGGTTACATCCGGTGCGTAAGTTCGCTTCGGATCGTCAAGGCTGGGGTCACCCACGTGCACCGCTTCCACCACCGAGGGTCCGTGGCGAATGATGTCGAACGTCTTGTCGGTGAACCGCAGAGGCTGGCGGCTACGCTCTTCGGCGTCGCTCTCAGCGACTGCTGCTGCTGTGGGCTCAGGAACGGGACGGTTCATGGCCACCAGGCGGTCGCGTGCATCTTCGACATGCGGCGCCATCGGATAGCGCGTGATCACCTTGGCATAGGCCGCTGCGGCACGATCGAGATACATCGCGCGCATACGCTCTCGCACCGCCCCGGGCAGACCCGGCCAGGACTGCACGCGGCGCGCCTGGCCCTCGTACGCATCGCCGATGCCCAGCAATGCCTGGTCGCTCTTGGAGTACAGCGGATACGTGTCCACCACCGTCTTCAGGCGTGCAATCGCAGCGTTGTAGTTCTCCCGGCTGTCGTAGTAGAGACCGATCTGCGCCTCGCGTTCCGCCAGTACCTCCTGCACATCGCGCAGCTTCTGCTTGGCGCGCGGAATCAATGGCGAATCCGGGAACTGGTTGATCATGTTCCGGTACTCTTCCTCGGCGTGCTCGGCATTCGCAAAGTCGCGATCGGGCTTCTCCATCTGCTGGTAATAAATGTCGCCCACCTTCATCTGCGCCTCGGCTGCTTCCGGCGCGTTGGGAAAGAAGGTGATGAAGTCCTTGTACTCGGCCTCAGCCTGGGTCAGGCCGGCGGCGCCGCCCTCTTTGAACCAGGTATCGCCCACAGCCAGCTTGGCGCGCATCCGGTACTCGGAGTCGGGATAGGTGTTCAGCAGCGTCTGCAGGGTCAGTCGGGCCACATCGTAGCGGCCCTTCTTGAGCGAGACCATCGCCTTGTCAAAGAGCACCTTGTCGGGCTGCTTCGAGTTGACACTGGCCAGGGGATTGGCGCTCAGGTCTTCGTTCTTCTTATGCTTCGGCTTCTTCTCTCTCGCTTCGGCTGTGACCGCCGTCAGAACAAGAACTGCCAACGCAGTGACTGCAAACATCCGGGAAAAACGATTCATACCACCTCAACCTTGAGCTCACAAACCCGTTTCAAGCCGCTCGGCCTGCCATGTCTTCTCGTACGGGGGACCCTATTCTCCTGCCGCTTTCCGAGCCGCCGCCAGCAGTTCGCGCGCATCTCGTTCCGGCGCGCCGGCCCCAAAGACAGCATTTCCGGCAACCAGCAGCTCCGCACCAGCTTGGACGACTTGAGCCACCGTGTCGTGAGCCACTCCGCCGTCGACTTCGATTTTAAATGCAAGGCCCAGTTCCTGTCGTAATTCCACCAGACGGCGGATCTTATCGAGCGAAAACGGGATAAACTCCTGCCCCCCGAAGCCAGGATTGACGCTCATGATCAGCACGTGATGCACCATGGGCAGGATATCGATGAGCAGGTCTACCCGCGTGGCCGGATTCAGCACCACCCCCGGCTTCATGCCGTGGTCCGCAATGTGCATAATCGAGCGGTGCAGGTGCCGGCAGGCCTCGTAGTGCACGCTGACCCAGTTGGCGCCGGCGTCGGCAAATGCCGGGATGAACTCATCTGGATTTTCGATCATCAGGTGACAGTCCAGCGGCAGTTTTGTCGCCTTGCGCAGGCTCTTCACTACCGGCGGCCCCAGGGTGATGTTGGGGACGAAGTGCCCGTCCATCACGTCGACGTGGATTGTCGTGCCGCCCCCGCGCTCGGCTGCGGCGACCTCCTCGGCCAGCCGCGCAAAGTCCGCCGAAAGAATGGATGGAAGCAACTCGACCTTGTGCACTCTCAGTCTCCCCTGCTGGGCCAGTGTATCAACCGCATTTGTCTGATTCGGGGTGATAAGAGGAGGTTTCATCGGGTCGGAACAAGTTGGTACAAGCGCCGCTCACGTGAACATGTGCAGCGACGTCCCTATCTTCTTGCCCTTGCCGGGATTCTCCAGCTTCTCCAGCAGAATCCGGCTCCGGGCGCGCATCGCCGGCGTGCCGGATCGTCCAGCCACACGCAGCAAGTCGAGCACATCGGGGAAAAGAGACGAATCCTGGCGCGTGAGATCGGCTAGCCCGTGCAACGCGGCCGTCTTGACAATCGAACTGCGGTCGTCGAGATACGAACGCATCGCCGCTGCGGCCCGGCGGCACTCCGGTTGGGTGAGCTTAAGCCGGGGAACGACCAGGGCCAGGTTCCAGCGCAGCTTTTTCTCTTCGGCTTCGGCCATCAGCCCCAGCAATTCGCCCGTCCACTTCTGCGCCTGCGCGGGCCGGTCGCGGGTCACGCGCTCCAGCGCATCGGCGGCACGATTGGCCACGGCCACATTCTCGTCCCACAGGCACTCGATGAGTTGTCCGAGCTTGCGGGGTTGGCCGTCAACCAATTCGACCACCTGCCACACGCGTCCCGGATCGAGCCGCCCGCCCGGCTCGAGTATGTCCCGAATGCTTTGCCGAATACGCTCTTTGGTCGGCATACGATCGAAAAATTCGCCGCTATTGTCTCACCGGATCGACGCTTTTTGCTGTGCTGCCGAGCGTTGTAGCCGCGACACGCCCCACGCCGCGCAAGATCGCCTTCACGGGCCAATGACTCTCAGCATCGGCGAAGAATACTTCGCCCACGCGCTTTACCTCCGGCCGATAGTACCAGCGCTTCAACAATGCCAGGTGCCCTTGGCGAACGACTGCGTTCGGCGCCCCTGCGTGGAACGGCCCCTCCAGCTTGCGCAGTGTTTCCTCCAAACGGGCCTCGAGTACGCCACGGGCGGGCTTAAGTGGCGCAGCCGTCGAAGTTGATCCAGCTACTTGTGTCTGTTCTTTCTTGTCCCCTTGTTCACTCGGCACCTCGGTCCCTGTTTCCGGTACCGCTTCCAGCGCCATCGGTTGTGCAAACAGCGAACTTGACCCCGACTGCTCGTTCTGGATTCTCATGCCGAGCGTCGAGAACGCGACCGGGCCACGAATCCGGCCCTGTTGATACAGGAAGACTGCCACTTCGGCCGCTGGCGCCGCAGGCCCCTCTGCGGCGGGCCCAATCGGCCCCACCGCAGGTGGCGCCGAAGCCTGAAGAACGAGAGCGCGCAACCGGCTCATTGGCTGCACCAGCTCCGGCGCGAGAGCTCGTACCGCCTCGACCTTCTGCACCTGTGCGTGCAGCGCGGCCGCCTTCTCGAATTCGAGCTCCGCCGAAGCCGCGCCTCGTTCGCCCCGCAGCACGACCAGCTTGCTCTCCCCGCGCGTGGCCAAAAAATCCTGGACGGCGGCCGACTCCTCGGCATAGCGATCATCGGTGCAGCCCTTGTAGCAGGGCGCAAGGCACATCTTCATCTCGGAGTAGACGCAGCCCGGGTGGCTCGGATCGGGGTTGAGATCGTCTGTGCAGCGCCGGAGCAGGAAGAGCTTCAGGGCCTCTTCGGCAAATCGCTCCGCAGCAGCCCGCGAGGCAAACGGCCCGTACGCCCAGTCGGCTTCGCGCTGGCTCGGCTTGTGGGTGACCGTGATGCGAGGATACGGATTACCGCCCAGATAGCGGATGAACGCCGGCGCGCGCAGATGCATCCGTTCCAGAGATTTCGCGCCGTAGACCTCCTGCAGCAATTCAAATTGAAGCAGCAGAGACTCGAAGTCCGAGCCCGTCTGACGATAAGCGATCCGCCGTACCCGTCCGGCCAATTGCAGTCGTCTTGGATGTTTCGGGGAAGGCTGCAGCAACCGCTCAAGCCGTCCGCGCAGATTCGGCGTGCGCCCGATGTAAGGCTCGTCTTTCGTGTCCGCGCCATAGAGCGCATAGACGGCCGGCCGCTGCGGTAACTGAGCTAACGCAGCCTTGGCATCGGCGGGGTCGAAGGGAATCTGCTGCATGTCAATCAAGTCCCGCCTCCCTCCGTTCCAGTCCGAGCTGAAAGCGGAGAGCCGACGGCTGTCTTTTACGCTCCAGCAATCGTCATTCCGTCGATGCGGATCGTCGGCGAGGCCACGGCTCCGCGAAACACCAGGTCACTCCCGATCGCCGTCACGTTCTTGAGCATCTCGCGCAGGTTACCGGCAATCGTGATCTCTTCCACGGCATGGGTCAGCTCGCCGTTCTCGATCCATAGCCCCGTCGCGCCGCGCGAGTAGTCGCCCGTGACAATATTTGTCCCGAAGCCCATCAGGCTCGTGACGTAGAGCCCGACCTTGATCTCCTTGACAATCTCCTCGGGCGTCAGCGTGCCCGGTTCCAGATACAAGTTGCCGCAGCCGATCCCTGGCGTGCCCGCCAGCCCGCGCGACGCATTGTGCGTCGACTTCATGCACAGCTTGCGCGCTGTGTAGGTGTTCAGCAGATAGGTCTGCAATACGCCATTCTCGACGATGACTGTGCGCCGCGACGGCAAACCTTCACCATCGAACGGCGACGTTCCGAATCCACCGACCCCCGACGGCAGCATCATCAGGTTGTCGTCAATAATGGTCAAATTCGGCCCGGCAATTGTCTCGCCCAGCTTTCCTGCTAGATAGGAAGCACTCCGCCAGATCGCATCGCCCGATGCCGCCTCAAAGACCGATCCAATCAGCGACCGCGCCACCTCCGGCGCAAACACGATGGGCACCTGCTGCGTCGCCACGCGCCGCGCACCCAGCCGCCGCACTGTCCGTCGCGCCGCTTCCGCTCCTACGGATTCAGGGCTATTCGAGCAGAGCGAAGCTCCTGTGCGCTCGACCACCATCCATCGCGCTGCTTCGCGCCGTTGGCATCCACCGCAATTGGCGCTGCCGAAACGCCGGCATAGCTTGTCTTGTAGCTGCCCAGAAACCCACGTGAGTTGGCCAGCACTTTGCGCCCCGTCGCAGCGTTAAAGTCGCCGCCGTCCGAGTTCGTAATGCGTGCATCGGCCGCCATCGCCGCTGCCTCGCATCGCCGCGCCCACTCGATGCGCTCCGGCCCGGGCAGGGAATAGACATCGTCAAAATAGAGCTTCTGGTCATCCTGGATCGCGCCGAACTCCTCGCGTTCCGGCAGTCCGTTCAGAGGGTCTTCCTCGGTCACTTTGACCAATGCAAGCGCGCCTTCGACCAGCTGGCGAATCCCGTCCGGCGTCAGATCGCTGGTGCTGGCCGAAGCCGACCGCTTGCCCGAGAACACCCGCAGCCCCAGCGCCCGCGAGCCTGATTCCTTCAGAGTCTCCACCTGGCCCAGGCGCACGCTGACGCTGAACTCGTCGCCTTCGCGCGCAACGGCTTCGGCATCGCTGGCTCCGGCCTTTACGGCCTGCGCCACCACATCGGCGGCAAGGGATTCCAGATCGACAGCAGTTTCGGGAGTCAGGGCAGCAGCTTGAACCATGGGTCAACAGTAACAAAATCGGCGGTGCGACCGGCAGGCCGCGCTTCAGTGAATCCATCCATGCCGCGCCCAGGCCTCGAGCCACCCCGTCGATACGGATATCCACGCCGGGTTGAAATAAAGGCCTGTCGCAGCCACTCCTACACCCACGAGCAGCAGCGCTCCCTGAATAAACTGTTTCATCACCCGGTTCCGCTTCCAGTCTACGAAGAACATGGCGAGAAGGATGAGCACGTTTCCGCCTTCATAAAACAGGTAGGTACCGAGAAAGCCGGCGGGTGCCAGATTAAATAGGATCAACAGCCGCGCAAAGCCCGCGCCGCTTATGGCGAACACGGCCAGCATCATCACGCGCCGGTGGGCGGCCAGGTTTCCCCTGAGGAGGATTCCATAGGACAGAAGGATGACTAAGCTCACGATTTCAGCGAAGGCGAGAGATAGAAACTGTGGCGGCAATGAACCGGGAGTGTGAAGGTTCAAGGCCTGCCAACTGAGCTCAGACCACGGGGCAACCACGACAAGAACGACCGTGAAGCCGGCAGCATACCAGCCCAGAAGGCGATGGAGCCTGACGTTGCCTGCCTCAACCAGCAAGATGAGCGCGGTAATGACGAGCAGCCAGAGCGTGGTGACCACGGCATGAACATGAACGATTATGGGGACGGGCGGAGACTCGTGAAAGTAGTTGTGGAGGTCGAAACCGAAGCCGACGCCGATAAAGATCCAGAAGACTGTGAGCCAGACGAGCACGGAGCGGCGATCGTCGCGCGAGGGCCAGGATGCCCTTGTGTGCACTTGCATCAGCTTTGTCCCCTGCAGCCGGCACGTCGCAGGGGGAGCGATCGATCGCCGGAGCTGTATTTCTATTTAGAGATAGCACACGCGCTTATCGTCCCGTTCCGCCGACCGTCATTTTGTCCAGCTTGAGCGAGCTACTTGCGTAGTAGTCTCCGATAGTGCTGCCGGAAGTCGTCGTGCGGCGAGTCGCGCATCCAGGCGAGATAACATTGAGCGCCATCGCGCCCCCAGTTGTAGGTGTCATTCCAGTGGCATTCGAGGCGATGGGGAAGGATCAGATTCTCGTAGTCGAGGCAGACTTTCAGCGCCAGATTTTGCTTCCGGCGTACACCACGATGGGCCATTTGCTTATCGCTCTTTGCGCTAGCAAGACCGGTGATCGCCGCGAAAGGGCGGCGATAGGAACGGCTCATGACAAACTCCAGGTCGCAGTTGCGTACCTACGTCATGCGTGTTCCCTCCTGTGAGATTATCGCGGTTTCCTGCCCAAAGGTCTACTTGGTACCCAGCATCTCTAGGAGCTTGTCTGGATCGTGCGGGGTCCTTTTGTCGATGTGCGGAAGATATCTCGAGGAATCGGGGCCCCAGTCAAAATAGAGCCCTGTGTCAGGTTTCTCCAAGGCAGCTGCAAGATCTGGGGTGATCTCGAAGAGATGCGCAAATAGAAGGACCTGTTTTCGATTCCCAAGCAAGCGTGCAAACACCTCCAGCTTGTATCTGCCTTGTACAAAGCGGAATGAAGTGCTATCGCTCGGCGCGAGGAAATGGTGACTCGAAGCCACCCCGGTTTCTCCGACGAAAAGGCCGCTTCCGCGGACGAGTTTTTCATCGCCATAAACCCAGATATTGAAATTCTGATGCGTTTCGTTGCGAGTTAGCGAAACGTGCATGCTCTCTATCACTCGTCCGCGTTTCGACGTTGCGACAAGAAGAGCGCGGAGATAGACCTTGCAAGGTGTTGAGGCGTCAGGTCCAAAGTAGACAACCGTGGGCTGAGTCATCTTGACTCTGCCAATTCGGAAGAACGTCAGCCAAGAGGTGACAATGGAAATAGCGAGTGCCAGCACGGAGATTGCGAGCGAGTAGGGGTCGGACATGCGAACCAAGCCTACTACAGAATCGTTTCCAGCATAGTGTCGCCTACCGTCCCGTCCCGCCGACCGTCATTTTGTCCAGCTTGATGGTCGGCATGCCCACACCCACCGGCACACTCTGTCCGTCCTTGCCGCAGGTTCCGATGCCCTCGTCGAGCTTCAGATCGTTCCCCACCATCGACACATACTTCAGTGCCTCCGGCCCATTGCCGACCAGCGTTGCGTCCTTCACCGGTGCGGTGATCTTGCCGTCCTCGATCAGGTAGGCCTCCGACGCCGAGAACACGAACTTGCCGTTCGTGATATCCACCTGGCCGCCGCCGAAGTTCACCGCATACAGGCCCTTCTTCACCGAGCGCAGAATGTCCTCGGGAGAGTCCTCGCCCGCCAGCATGTATGTATTCGTCATCCGCGGCATGGGGATGCTCTGGTAGCTCTCGCGCCGGCCCGAGCCCGTATTCGCCGCTCCGGTCAATCGCGCCGACAACTTATCGGTCAGATAGCCGCGTAGCACGCCGTTCTCGATGAGCACTGTCTCCTGCGTCGCCGAGCCCTCGTCATCGACGTTCAGCGAACCGCGCCGCCCTTCCATCGTTCCGTTATCGACCACCGTAACCTTCGAACTCGCCACCGGCTGCCCGATCAAGCCCGTGAATGCCGACGTTCCTTTGCGATTGAAATCGGCTTCGAGGCCGTGACCGACAGCCTCATGCAGCAGAATGCCCGGCCATCCCGGGCCCAGCACCACCTGCATCTCGCCTGCCGGCGCCGGAACAGCGCCCAGCTGCAGAATTGCTCCACGTGCGGCTTCCTGTGCCAGGTGCTCCGGGCTCTTGGTCTCGCGAAAGATCTCCAGTCCTCCGCGTCCACCCGCGCCCGCCGAACCTTTGGTCGAGATCGCTTCATCCTTCGCGATGACAAACACATTCAGCCGGCACAACGGCTGCGTATCGCTGGCGAAAGCGCCGTCCGAAGCCGCTACGAGAATCCGCCGCAATTCCTCGCTGTAGCTCGCCCGCACCTGCACGATACGCGGATCGAAGGCACGCGCTGCGCGATCGGCACGAAGGATCAGCTCCAGCCGCGCGGCGAGATCGAGGTTGAATCCCCCCAACGGCACGGGATAGAGATCGCCGACCGGCGTTTCAGTAAATCCCTGCACCGTCTGCTTCGACGGTCCCGAGGCGATCAGCGCGGCAGTCCGCGCCGCATGAAGTAGCCGCTCAGGGCTCAGGTTGTCGGTATAGGCGTAGCCGGTGCGCTCGCCAGAGAGAACGCGCACGCCACATCCCGCACTTGTCCCCTGGCTGGCCGATTTCACGATCTGTTCGTCCACGCCCAACGCGATCGACGTTACTGCCTCGAAATAAAGATCGGCGTAGTCGCCTCCAGCGGCGAGCGCCTCACCCAGGCAGCGCTCCAGCAGCCGTTCGGTGATGCCAAATTTCTCAAAAAAGTAACGTCGGTGGCTGGTCGCAGGGGAAGCGGCGGAATTCGTCATTGTTCCTTCAGTTTACCCTTCCGAGCGTTGCGCCGGATTGCTCGATGGCACGTTGGTCTGCTGGTGCACGCCAGCCAAAATCGAGCACGATCTGCGCAGGCACATGCTAGATTCGAGCCATGAAGAAGTGGATCCTTGCTTCCCTGTTGTTGTTTGTGGCTGCCAGTCCCGCGTTCGCTGCGCACCGGCACCATCACCATCATCACCATCACCACGCCGCCTGATCTTCGGCCGGCACGGGCCCCGAGGCGAGGTGCATTCGAGCACACTCGCCTTTGGCGTTTTTGTGCCTGAACCCCGCACGTTACTCTTTGCGAAACCCGTGTGATGGAGTGGCTACCGCAGGCCTCGAGACTCGTGCTACATTCGGGCCATGAAAAAGTTTGTCCTCCTGGCCTTTCTTGTGGCGCTGTTCTCGGCTCCGGCCTTCGCCTCTCACCCGAAGGTCAACCATCCTAAGGCCATCCATCCCGTGAATCCTTATCTAAAGCACCCGAAGCACAAGATGCACCGCGGACACCACGCGAAGGGCTAGTCCTCCGCAAGCAACCGCGCACCTGAACTCCCGCACCGCCGTCCAATCGTCACCATTCGCGCTATGACCGATCTCGATTCTCTTCGCTATCCCATCGGGCGCTTCAACCCGCCCGCGACTCCGCTTCCAGGCGTGCGTGCAGCGGAGATTAATACGCTGCGCCAACTGCCCGGCCGTCTTCGCGCCGCCGTCCAGGGACTCAACGACACACAACTTGAGACGCCCTATCGCGAGGGCGGATGGACAGTCCGTCAGCTCGTGCATCACATCGCCGACAGCCACATGAACTCCTATGTGCGCTTCAAGCTCGCGCTCACCGAAGATTGTCCAACCATCAAGCCCTACGACGAAGCCGCCTGGGCCGCGTTGCCCGACAGCAAGCAGGTCATCGCACCTTCGCTTGCGCTGATCGAAGCCCTGCACGAGCGCTGGGTTGCATTGCTTGAAGCGATGACGGACGCTGACTACCGCCGGGAGCTCCAACATCCCGAACGCGGCCGTCAGAATCTCGCCACGACGCTCGCGCTCTACGACTGGCACTCGCGCCATCACACCGCACACATCACCGCTCTCCGCGCACGGCAAGGTTGGTAAAGGCCGCGTCGATCATGGCAACCCCGGGCCCCTCAGAAACGGTTTCAGCCGACAAGCTTGCCGAAAGCCTGCAGGCCTACCTGGCCGAACATCCGTCTGCAGCCCTGCTTGAAGACGGCCACTTGCTCTTCGACATGCGACGCGCCCGTTACTCGATCGGCGAATCGCATGGCCGGTGCCTCCTGCAGTTTTGGAGCGATGAACGCAACCTGATCCGCACCGTAGTTGAGGTCAAGGAGCGTGCGCAATCCTTGCGCCTGACGACCCGTCGCATGGGAGCGGCCAAGCCGCAGATGCTCGAGATTGTTCCCTCCAACGATCGGCGCACTCCATCCGCACGCGATGCGTCGCGGCGGACCTACCAGCGTTTGCTCGAACGGGTACTGACGCGCGCCTTCATCGGATCGAAGGTGGACGGCTTTCGCTCGGCCATGGACCTCGAACACAGCTTCGGTCCAGCCTATGTCCGCGGCCGCCTGTTGCGCGGTACAGCCGCCGACGCGGTAATCGGTGTCGGCAACTCGGAGTCGGCAGCGATGATCGACGGCGTTCTCACGCTGGGCATTCTGTGGCTCGACTACTGCCGCCAGCACGGCGATGGCCGCCGTCATTTCGGTGGGCTGAAGGTCATCGTGCCGGCTGGAGCCTGGCGAACGACCGCAGAGCGAATGGCCTGGCTGAACCACACCTCCGCGGATTTTCAGCTCTTCACCCTCGATCCCCGCAGCGAGGAACTTAAGCCCGTCGACTACCGCGACACGGGCAATCTCGAATCGCACCTCGTGCACGCGTTCTCGTCCACTGCTGCCGTTGAACGGTGCCAGGCCGGAGTGGACCGGCTCCTAACCCTTGTTCCCGAAGCCGGCCGCCGCCGCGTCGAAGTCAGTGCGCGCTCAGCGAGCGAAGTTTGTCTTCTGTTGCATGGCCTCGAATTCGCACGCGTGCGTCACGGGGCGTCGTCCGCGTCCTTCGCTCGCGAGAACGAAATGTCCTTCGGCGCCGGCGCCAACGAAACGCCGCTCACGCCGGAAAATGAAACGCTGTGCCGCGAGCTCTTTGCCCGTCTGTTCCAGAGCCGCCGTCCCGATGGCGCCCACATCGACGCACTTTTTCGCCTGCAACCGGAGCGATGGCTCGAATCGCGCGTGCGCGGCTGCATCGTGGAGCTTTGGCCGAGCCTGCGCAGCGATCCCATCTATAGCCAGGTGCCTGCGCTCTCTGCAAACGACCGCGGCCTGCTCGATCTGCTTGCACTCGATCGCGGCGGGCGCCTCAACGTCATTGAACTCAAAGCCGACGAAGACCTGCACTTGCCCCTGCAGGCTCTGGACTATTGGATTCGCGTGCGTGCGCTCAATGGGGATCGGCGCTCGGCTGCCGGAAACGCGCGCCCCTTGTCGGCATTCGAACGTTCCGGCTACTTTGCCGACCAGGAAATTTCACCGCTCGCCCCACGCCTGATCCTCGCTGCTCCGGCGCTGCGGATTCACCCCGCCAACGAACCGGTGCTGCGCTATCTCTCCCCGGAGATCGAGTGGGAACTGGTCGCACTCACCGAGCATTGGCGAAGCGAACTGAAGGCCGTCTTCCGCAAGCGGAGTGCCGCCGCGCCGAACGGAGAGGCCGTGCCGTTGCCGCGGATCGGCTAACGAAAATATCATTAACTCATTTATTTAGGTCGACTTAAACCAAAATGGCCGCTGCTTTCAACCTGCCCGGCGGAGCTTCCCAAGATGGGAAAGTGTCCTGATCCGGCAATCGCCTGAAAGCCTTTTCATCGCCTGTGATATAAATCACTACATTCTCCCCTCGCTGGCAGCACAATCCAGGCATTCGAGCAAGATTGGGTCCTGGGTTGGAAGAACATTTTCGACACAGACAGAAGAGGGGACCATTCCCAATGGGTAGCAGAGCATTTCATTCTCCCGATACCGTCACCGTCCATGCGGTGCCGACTTTTGAGCTTCGGTTTGTGCCGCTCCGCGATGCTTCCGTGCTGTACTTTCCGGAAGCTCATCTGCAGGACAAGGACTTCCGCGAAGATGCGCCCGGTTGTGTGCGCGGACTCCGCTTCGCCCTCGCGATTGAAGCCGTCGCAGCGCTCATGATCTACGGGGTCTGGCAGCTCTCGCACCTGGTGCGGTAAGACAGGCGCAGATCCCTTCGGAGCCTTTTGGTGGCCCCGTTACGCTCGGCTACGAGATCACGAACAGCGCCTTCAATCCGTCGACAACTGCTGCTGACACCAGATGCCGGTCGAATGTTGCCAGCTGTCCGCGATGGGCGGCGGCAAGCGCCAAAAGATACGTATCGGTTACCTGTGCTGAATCGAGCAGGCGATTGGAATCCACTCGCTTTGGATCGAGAAGTGTGATGTCGTCTGGCCAGAATTCATGGCCGCCGAGCGAGCGCAGCACCTCGAGAATTTCGGCGACAGCCGCCGGTGTGCCCGGCGAGTTGGGATAGCGATTCGACCCCACGATCCGCAGGACTCCATTCTCCGTAAGGGGACACGTCGCCCATCCTCGTTTGCCTTGCCTCCCAAACCAATCGTGTGCCCGATCATGCTGTACGTGCGTGGAATCAATTAAGGCGATCAGAACGTTGACATCCAAAAGAAAGCGCGTCACCGCAGCTCTTCCTGCAGTTGTCGGATCAGCTCCGAGGTCACTCGGGAGGCACCAGGCCGCACCGGAAGCAGAGGTACACCGTTACGGGTGCGACGGGAAGCCGGGGCAGGGCGCAGCGCTGCGCGAGCGAGCGACGAGATGACCTCACCCACGCTCTTGTTTTCAGTGGCCGCGAGTTCTTTGGCGGCGGCCAGAATATCGTCGTCGATAGATAGGGTGGTTCGCATCGTCGCCTCCGATGGAGCATCACGCATCAAACATCATACATCAAATCGCCAGTCACACCTCCACTCTTTCGGCCACCGCTTTTCGCGTGAACCGCGGGACTCAGGGCTTGCCTCACTTCTTCAGCGGCTTCCGCGCGAAGTAGTACAGCGCATACGCCAGCAGCGCGAACGCCAGCACCGACACCCACGCGTTATCGAGGAACGTGTGCGGGAAGTTGAGCAGGTCGCGGTTCTCGAAATAAGTTGCTTCGACCGCCTTCAACGCCACGCCGATGAGTCCGGCGATTCCTCCGGCCGCAATCAGGCCTGACGCAAACAAAGACCCCGAAGAGATATCGCCCTCGTCTTCTCCTTCGCCGGCGCGCTTCGCCGCCTGATCGACAAACCAGCGGACGACGCCTCCGACAAAGATGGGCAGCGTGGTGCCGATCGGCAGATAGGCGCCCACGGCAAACGTCAGCGAGCGGACGCCGAGCAGCTCGATCGCCACCACCAGCGATACACCCACCAGTACCAGACCCCACGGCAGCTTGCGGCTCAGGATTCCGTTGATGACCGTCGCCATCAACTTGGCCTGTGGAGCGGGCGCGGCGGCGCTGCCAATGCCCTGGATCCACTGCACCTCGATGCGGTCCGTTGCGCGCGAGTAGAGATACTTGCCGTCCTGAAGCTCGGATGAGCCGATGGCGTTGAGAACGACGTACTCGGACTTCTGGTGGACGGTGGAGTTCTTGTTCGCGTCCATCACCCGAATCTGCTCCGGCAGGTGTTTCGCATCGTCTTGAATCGCGACGCCGGGATGAGCCGCGCGAAGATCCCACGCTTGCGGGAGAGCCCTGAACTCCTGCAGGCCAGTGTTCATCAGGTTGAGCGTCCACCCAATCACTACCGTGGAGACGACGACCCCGATCATCAACGCTACCTGCTGGTGGCGCGGCGTGGCGCCGATGATGTAGCCGGTCTTCAGATCCTGCGAGGTGTCGCCGGAGTTCGAGGCCGCAATGCACACTACGCCGCCGATGGTGATGGCCAGCGCGCCGAACGCCGGTGCTGTCCAGCCCTGGACGAGGAACACTGCAGCTGTCGCCATGAGCGTTGCGATCGTCATGCCGGACACCGGGCTGGCGGATGATCCCACCAGGCCGACGATGCGCGAGCTCACAGTCACGAACAAAAATCCGAAGACCACCACCAGCAGCGCAGCCGCGAGATTCGCTGCCCATCCCACAAACGCGCCTGGCACCGGTTTGAACTCGAGAAAGAGAAACATGCAGGCAACGATGAGGAACGATCCGATCAGGACGACGCGCATGGACAAGTCGTCTTCTGTCCGAAGCGGCTTCGCTTGCGCGGCAGCTGCTCCCGGTCGCATCGTCTTCAACCCTGCGGACAGGGCGTTGAAGATCGTGGGAAGGGTTTTGAGCAACGTGATCAATCCGGCCGCGGCGACGGCTCCCGCGCCCATCGGCTTGATGTAGGTCGCCCAGAGGTCTCCGGGTCCCATCTGCGCGATGGGTACCTGGCCGGGATAGACCGGATGTCCCAGCTCTTTGCCGAAGAAGTAGATCAGCGGCATCACCACGAGCCACGAGAACACGCCGCCCGCAAAGATCACTCCTGCGACGCGCGACCCAATGATGTACCCGACCCCCAAATACTCCGACGTGGCGTCGGCATTGATTGAAGAGCCCTTCAGAATATGGTTTGGTCCGAAGTCGGGCCGGTACTCGGGGTTGCCGGGCCACGCAGCAAACAGATTCTTGTTCTGGAAGAACGTGTAGAGACCGCCGAGTCCGAGTCCGAGAAAGACGCGGCTCGCCAGCGATCCGCCGCGCTCTCCGGCAATCAAAACGTCGGCGCACGCGGTGCCTTCGGGATAGGGAAGCGCCCCATGCTCCTGCACAATCAATTGCCGGCGCAGCGGGATCATGAACAGCACGCCCAGCCAGCCTCCAATCAGGGCGAGCATGAAGATGCGCGAGTACTCGAGATCGAACCCCAGAAAGACCAGCGCGGGCAGCGTGAAGATGACGCCCGAAGCAATCGACTGGCCGGCGTTGCCGGTCGTCTGCACGATATTGTTTTCGAGGATCGAGGCACGGCCGAAGGCGCGGAGAATGCTGATGGAGAGCACCGCGATGGGGATCGATGCGGCGACCGTCAGGCCGGCACGCAAACCAACGTAGACGGTGACCGCGCCAAAAATGATTCCGAAGAACGATCCCAGCAGAAGGGCGCGGACGGTGAACTCCGGCCGGTTTTCGGCTGGCGCGACAAAGGGCTCAAACTCGGCCATGAAGCTTCCTCCAGGGCGCTGCGGTCGTACTCATTTCGAATTGCCTGAAAGGGGGAGTGTAGCAAAACGAAGTGCAGTTCGCAGGCTTGATGCGCACAAGAATCTGCACACTTGGCGCGGACAGCCCCGAGCGCGTAGCGTAAGGGGAACGATATCCCTGGTCGCGCGGAGAAAATCGCCATGGCCCATTCCACTGCAACCCCTGCTCCTGCCGGCGCCACCTTGACTGCACCTTCTGCTTCGCCTGTGAAGCGTCTGCTCTCGCTCGACGTTGCCCGCGGCATCACCATCGCGTTCATGATCATGGTGAACAACAACGGCGGCCCCGGTTCATGGCGCTTCATGAACCACGCGGTCTGGAACGGCTTAACGCCGACCGACCTCGTCTTTCCTACGTTCGTATTCATCGTTGGCGTGTCGGTCGTCTTCGCCTTCGATGCGCGTCTGGCGCGCGGCGCATCGCGTGCGCACCTTGCCTGGCATACTCTGCAGCGGGCGGTGATTCTGATTCTGCTGGGCATCGTGGTCAACAGCTTCCCGTTCTTCGAACTGCCGCACATGCGCTTCTACGGCGTCCTGCAGCGCATTGCCATCTGCTATCTCGCGGTTGGTCTCTTTTATCTCTGGGACAACCGCGCATGGTCGAAAGTGGTCGCGGTCGTCGCCGCGCTCGTCGGCTACTGGGTTCTGCTGCGCTGGACTCCCATCCCCGGTGTTGGCACGCCTGGCCACGACGTGCCCTTCATGGACATGACCCAGAACCTGGTCTCGTGGATCGATCGCCACCTCTTCCCGTATCACCTGTATCTCTACTCGCCCGATCACAACGTGCGCGACCCCGAAGGTCTCCTCAGTGATCTTCCGGCAATTGGTACAGCATTGATGGGCGTTCTTGCCGGACTTTGGCTGCGCACACAAAAGAGCGTCCCGGCGAAAGCGCTGGGACTTATCGGCGCTTCTGCGGCGAGTCTCGCACTCGGCTATCTCTGGTCGCTCGAATTTCCCCTGAACAAAAACATGTGGACCAGCTCGTTTGTCCTCGTCGCGGGCGGCTACTCGCTTCTGCTGCTGGCCTTCTGCTTCTGGGCCATCGAGCAGCAGAACTGGCGCAAAGGCTGGACCTGGGTCTGGCTCGTGTTCGGATCGAATGCCATCGCTGCCTATATGTTCAGCGAGCTGCTGCCGGGCGTTCTCGACAACGTGAGGGTCACCGATGGTTTGGGCAAGCGCCTTGATCTGAACCACGTCATCTTCGACAGCACATTTGCGCACATTCCCGATCCCCACTGGGCTGCGTTTGCCTACTCGGTGTCGTTTACCGCTGTCTGCTTCCTGCTTCCCTGGATTCTGTACCGCAAGAAGATTTTCCTGAAGGTGTAGATCACCTCGCTCCGGGGTTCGCGTCTACTGATGAATGAACGCGATTCGATCCTACGGTTCACAAAGATGAGCGCAGTCGGAGAACCCCTTGTCCCCGATTCGGCCGTTGTCGGTCCCGCACCGAAACGCCGCGCGCTCTGGGACCTCTGCGAGCTCTCAATCGGCTACACGCTGATTCTTGCCGTCATCTGGACGCCGCGCCCGCTGCAGCGTTGGCTCTACTGGGCTGCTCTCGCCTGGTTTGTCTTCTCTATCGTTGCTTCGTTCCCGGGATGGAAGGCGTTCGGTTGCAGTGTGTCTGGATTTTGGCGCTCGTCCTGGGTTGTCGGCGTGGCCCTCGTGCTTGCCGCGGGTGCGATCGAGTTGGCGACCAGCCTGCACACACTGCATCGTCCCAGTGGAATCGTGCAGTGGGTTCTTGCTTTCGGCGGCTATACCGTCTGGTCGCTGGCGCAGCAGTTCCTTCTGCAGGGCTATTTTCTAGCCCGTCTTCTCCGCGTCTTGCCCCGTGCGGCTCTCGCGCCGGTTACAGCAGCCATCATCTTCGCAGCCGCGCATCTTCCCAATCCGATTCTTACCGTGCTCACGCTCGTGTGGGGCCTCGCCGCGTGCCTTATCTTTCTGCAATCGCGCAATCTGTGGACGCTGGCCATGGCGCACGCGATCTTCGGCATCTCGCTCGCGATTACCATTCCGGCAACAACGCTGCACAATATGCGTGTCGGCCTCGGCTATCTCCGATACCATGCGCCCCGCCGTATTCAGCGAAACCAGAGCGACCACAGAGTATCGACGGTTGCGTGGGTGATCGACGAAGCCCCCACGCGCCGCTGAGCGCGCCAGGCACGCCCATAGAAAATCCCAGCGATCGCTGCCAGCAGCACATAGCGCCAGTTGAAATTCGCCGTGCGCTTGTTCCAGTGGGCGAGGCCGAAAATGATCGCAGTCATAATGAGCGCCGCTGTCCGGCCCAGGCGCCGTTCCAATAAATTCTGCAGCCATCCCCGAAAAAACAACTCCTCAGGTATCGCAATGCACAGAAACGTGAAGACGAAGGCGCCGATGGCACGCAACGGCTCCGGCCACCCCCCGTGAAAGTGGAGAAACCCAAGCGCCAGCCCGAGCAGAATGGCGATCGGAGCGTAGAAGAGAAACTCCCGCAGCCCGATGCGAACGTCGTGTAACTTCAAACGCAGATCGAAGCCGACGCCATCCAATTGCCGGACAGAAAGAAAGCCATAGAGGCCCGCATCGAGCAGAAGCATCTTGCCGAATGCGGCGAGACCATGGGGCCACGCAGGCTCCAGCCAGCGCAGATCGACAGCCAGCCCGAGCGCGAGAAGAATGAAAAAGTCCTGCCAGGTGCCGCGAGCGGCCTCATCGGCGACACGCGCCCAATCCAGGATCGCAGCGATCGCCACCGGCAGCAGCGCATACAGAGCAAACCATTCCCAGCGAAAGATCCCGAAGGCATGAGCAACCAGCGCGTACGGCGCACACAGAAGTGTGGCCACTGCATAGCGCCAGACGCGGGGCAGCGATAGACTGAGCGCACGGAATCGCTCCGGCGCACATCCTGCGAAGAGCAGAGGAAGAAGAAGCAGGATTGCAGCGGCGACAATCTCCGGATGAAGCAACGAGGACAATGGCATCGCCGTCAATCAAACAGTTGGCGCGGGTTTCACCGGCCGGAAGAGCCACGACAACAGCAGCACAAACAGCAGCCCTCCGACCGTGAACTTCAGCGCCACCGGCGCGTGCGAGGGGGAGAAGAATCCTTCCAACGTGCCCGCAACGATCAGCATCGGGATCACGCCGGACACCAGCCGCGTTGCTTCAATGCCGCCTTGAGCCACCGAATCTCTCCAGCGCAGGGAGCCGGGGAAGAGCATGGCATAGCCGAGGCGAAAGCCCGCACCGCCCGCAATCAGAATCGAGGGCAATTCCAGCGATCCGTGCGGCGCAATAAAGCTCCACAGCGCCACCGACATTCCATATTGATGACAAGCCGCGGCGATCACGCCGAGCATCATGCCGTTCACGTAGAGATAGAAGAACGTTCCCAGTCCGAAAGTGATTCCGCTCGCGAAGGTCACGAAGCTCACGGTCAGATTGTTGGTCATGATCGCACTCGATGCCATCGGCGCGACGGTCACCACCGACTTCGTCCACATCTCGTGCCGCTCCATGGTGGCAATCATCTGCGGCCCCACGTAGTGCCGCATGAACTCCGGGCGTGCATTAGTGATCGCTGCGCCCAATACTCCCCATGCCACCGTAACCAGCAACGAGGCCAGAACAAAGCGCAGGTTTCGCTGCAAAATCGCGGGATACTCGTCGCGCAGAAAACGAAAAAGCGTCGCGAAGTTTGTCTTGCGTCCCGAGTAAACAATATGGTGTGCGCGCGCCAGCAGATGATTCACATGCTCGGCATAGGTGCGCGCCGTGGTGTCCTGCCGCAGTACGGAAAGATCGCCTGCGACTTGCCGATAGAGAAGCGCTAGCTCCTGCAGTTCACCGCGCGACAACTGCCCCAGCCCATTCCGATCCGATTGCGCCAGCAGCGCAGCGAGCCGATCCCAATGCGGTCTCCGCTTCGCGATCCACTGGTTTGAGAGAATGTGGGCCATGGACGAGAATTCAGATCAGCTTAACATCGACACACCGGAGCTGGTGGCGATCGAGATGCCGCTCGCGGGCATCGGCAGCCGCTTCATCGCGGTGCTCATCGATACGCTGATCTGGGGTGCGGGATTGATCGTACTCAGTCTGGTCGTGTGGGCCTTTCAGCCTGCACTGCAGGCCTTCAACGGCCTCTCGTACCAGTGGGCTGTCGCGATCTCCACGATCTCTCTGTTCGCACTCAACTGGGGCTACTTCACTTTGTTCGAGGCTTTCTGGCACGGGCGCACACCGGGCAAGCGCATCGCACGGATTCGTGTGATCCAGCGATCCGGTCGTGCCATCGGAATCTTTGAATCGATGGCCCGCAACTTCATCCGTTATGTCGATCAGATTCCCTTCTTCTATGCTGTCGGTGTGATTGCCGTGTTCGCGACCAGGCAGCATCAACGGCTGGGCGATTTGGCTGCAGGCACCATTGTTGTGCGCGACCGCGAGCAAGAGACGCCTCTCTGGGCGAATACCGATTTCTCTATAGACAGGTCTTCGTCCTCGGGATGGAATACGGGTACACGCACATTGACGGCGCCAGTCTTTGCGCAGAGAGTTCCCGCCGTCGAACCCCACCACTCGGTCACCTTGGATCCCTCGGGAATCGCCAAACTGACCCCCTCCGACCTGCAGGTCCTCGAGGGGTTTTTCTCGCGCCGGCTCGATCTGCCCCTGGTCACCCGACAAGCCTTGGCTGAGCGAATTGCCCAGGCCATCCGGGCCAAGTCGGGGCTGGAACCTCCCGACGGCGTCAGCGTGGAAACTTTCCTCGAAGCGGCCGCCCGCGCTCTGCGCGACATGGCCAGAATGCGCTAGCCTGCTCCCGCGCTACAGGCCGTTGGAAAAACGCTTCAGTAGCGGCCTGGATCCATCTTCGGGCCCCGCGAGCATCTGCTCGGTCAAGACCCGTAGGCTCCAGCCCTTCAATGAGATACAAAACGGCCTGAATTCACGGCCGTCGGCCCCTGCAGAAATGACAATCGCAGCCTTGACAACCGTTCTTCTTTGGGCTTTTAATGTGCGACGGCCCAAAGAATGCGAGGGTCTGCGCATTCAGCTTAAACGTTTGAGTGAGAAGATTCCAAATCATGTATTTCCGGGAATCTGCTCTTCCAAACTACGGATTAAGCCGCCAGATTCGAGACCGGCTCCGGGCCGTTTTGGAGCGAGTTGAGAACCGTTAGGGACCGTAGGAGTACGCCGGAGGGTGCGAGGAGCGCTTCGGTAGTTACGCAATGAAAAACGTGACCCCGCGGCACGGAAGAAATGTGCCAGCGATGACAACCGAGAAGACCCGGGCATCGCCAAAAAAAGACGGGGCGAAATGGACGATGCGAGGAATGATCGCTAGTAAAGGGATTTTTCTCTTGACTAGTGCCAAGTGGAACGAGCTAAATGATTGGCTATTCCACAAAGCGAATCGATTTATTCCAGCTTTATCCATTTCGATGAAGCAGTGCAACAGCAGCAACTCTTGAAAAGGGAGGCTACATGAGACACAGGTGGTACAGGTTATTCCTGTTGCCCTTATTGTTCGTGGTCGCCAGCGTGGCAGCACTCGCGCAGGCCAACTCCGAACTCACGGGCATCGTCACCGATCAGACTGGGGCTGTAGTTCCGGATGCGAAGATCATACTTACCGATCCCGCAACCGGATCCAGCAAGTCGACAACCAGTGGTGCCACTGGCTTGTACGACATCTCCGGTCTCAACCCCGCCAACTACAACATGAAAGTCACAGCCAAGGGCTTCCAGGGCTATGCGCAGAACGGCATCGTGGTAAACGTGTCGGCTACTGCTCGTGCCGATGTGAAGCTCACAGTCGGCGCCGAAACGCAAACCGTCACCGTAGAAGCCGATGCTCTTGCGGTGCAGGCCGACTCCAACGTGGTCAGCACACTGATCAGCTCCGAGCAGATCAGCCAGATCGCTACCGAGAACCGCAACTTCGCGGCTCTTGCGGCGTTGGGCATGGGCGTCAGCTCGGCTCTGCCTGACTCCAACACGCCGACTTCGGTTGCGG
The DNA here is from genome assembly GCA_963778705.1 of uncultured Acidobacteriaceae bacterium. Taxonomy (GTDB): domain Bacteria; phylum Acidobacteriota; class Terriglobia; order Terriglobales; family Acidobacteriaceae; genus Telmatobacter. The sequence goes on along the minus strand of CAVZVM010000003.1, from coordinate 234,673 downwards.
CGAACTTCACCATCAGCGTGAACGGCCTTCGTCAGAGCCACAACATCTGGCTCATTGACGGTGGTGAGGCCGATGACCGCGGCGGCGCCGGCGGCATGGACATCATGCCTTCGCAGGATGCCATCGCCGAGTTCACGATGATGACCTCGAACTATCCGCCGGATTACGGTATCTCTTCGGGCGCCACCATGAGCCTTTCGCTCAAGAGCGGCACGCAGAAGTACCACGGCGAACTCTTCGAGTTCAACCGTAACACCGACTACGATGCGAACAACTACTTCAACAAGCTGTCGACCCCGATCACGCCAAGAACCAGCACCCACTACAACATCTTTGGTGGCAACTTCGGCGGACCGATCTTCATTCCTCACGTCTACAACGAGAACAAGCAGAAGAGCTTCTTCTTCTGGAATGAGGAGTGGCGCAAGATTCTCACCGGCGCCGGCACAAACGTAGAGCCTACCATGGACGCTGCGGATAAACCGGTTGCGGGCACGAACCTGACCTATGTGGCCCCGGCCTTCGCATCGAGCACCGCTTTGATCGTCCCGAAGGTCGGCGACCCTGCATTCAATGCCAAGCTCGCCGCTGATGGCTTAACGCCTGGCGGCCCAATGCCGGTGATTCCCGCCAACCTGTTCGATCCGAACGCGGTGATCTACCTGAACTCGGGCATCCTCCCACCTGCCAATTCATCGCAGGATCACAACACCACCAACGTGTCCAATCCGATCGACGTGGTCGACACGGTGGTCCGCATCGACCACAAGTTCAACGACAAGTGGTCGATCCTTGGTCACTACATGGAAGACAAAGTGACCCAGGGTTACGCCCAGCCTGAACTGGGCTGGTTGTGGGCGAGCTACAACACCGTCACCAGTACGCTGGCCAACCCGTCGGATTCGGCCGCGATCAAGCTGAGCGGAACCATCAATCCGAACCTGCTCGTCGAAGCCAGCATCAACTACGACGGCAACGTGATCAACATTCTCGACTCCAAGCTGGCCAATCTGCCTGCCGGGTGGAGTGTGAACACGTTCTTCAAGACCGGCAACCCCTATGTGCCTGGCATCACCGGCTTCGGTGGACCGTACTACACCGCTGAGGATATGGGATCGGCTCCGTGGCACAACGCCGCTCGCGACTACGAGCCCAAGCTGGACATCTCGTACACCATGGGCAAGCACGCCATGAAGTACGGGTTCAGCTACAACCGCTACACCAAGAACCAGCAGCTGTTCGGCGACGCCGAGGGCGACTTCGGCTTCGGAAACATGACCAACGACGGTTTGATGGACTTCCTGCTGGGCATCTCGAGCAGCTACTCGCAGTACCAGGCAACACCGATCCGGCACTACGTCAACCAGACGCCCTCTGCCTACGTGTTGGACAACTGGCACGTGACGCCACGCCTGACACTCCAACTTGGCCTCCGTTACGACGCTCTGCCGCACGCCTGGGAGCGCAGCAACGCCGTCGCCAACTTCGACCCGTCGCTGTATCTCTCGTCGGAGACTCCGCTGTGGAACACCGATGGCTCGCTCAACCCGAACGGCCCAGGGTTCCAGAATTTCAACGGGGTTCCGTTCTACGTCAACGGCATGGGTCTTGCGGGAAAGAACGGCTTCCCGAAGGGCCTGGTGGTCAACGACTACAACACGCTGCAGCCTCGCGTTGGTTTCTCTGAAGACCTCTCCGGAAACGGCAAGACCGTTCTCCGTGGCGGCTTCGGCACCTTCTTCGAGCGCGAGCAGGGCAACGACATCTACAACGCGGCGACGGCTCCTCCGTTCGCCTTCAACCCCGGTGCGACCAACGTCTACGTGAGCAACCCGAGCACGAGCTGGGTCACCGGAGCCACGGCTGCTACTCCGTTCTATGCTTCGGGCGGATGGAACAACCTGGAGCAATCCTATAAGGCCCCCGCAGTTGCTCAGTTCAGCCTCGGCATCCAGCATGAGCTGCAGCCGTCGATGATCTGGGTGATCCAGTACGTAGGCAACCTGGCATGGCATCAGAACATCGAGCACAACATCAACAACTTCCCGATTACAGAGGACCTGAATGTCCGCTGCGACGCGGGTGACGGCAGCGCCCACTATGCGGGCGATGTCTGCCCGAATGGGACGGCGCCTGCCAACCTGGCCAATGCCAACATCTACCGTACCTACCAGGGCTACGGCGGAATCAACCAGGAAGAGAACACCACCAACGGCAACTACAACGGATTCCAGACTGGTCTGCGCGTGCAGAACAAGTGGGGTCTCTCCGGTGAACTCGATTACACCTACTCGCACGAAATCGATCTCACCACGTACGATCTGGCCGGCATCAGCAACCCCTGGAACTACAAGTACGACAAGGGTTCAGGAGCTCTTGATCGCCGTCACATCGTCAGCGCGAACTACATCTATAACTTGCCGTTGTTCGCCAAGTCGACCGGTCTCGTTCATTCGATCCTGGGTGGATGGGAGATCGCCGGAACGATCATCGATGAAAGCGGCTTGAACTCGTCGGGCAACAACCAGGGACCCGGCCTGTCGATCAACTATGACCCGATCGGCTTGGACGGCGGCTACACCAATCGTCCCAATGTCAGCGGAAAGATGAGCTATCCGAAGACCCGGCTGCAATGGTTCGATACCAGCAAGTTCTCGGCTCCTGTGCCGGCATGGCTTGGTGGCCCGAACCAGGGCTTCGGTAACTCGGGTAAGGACGCCATCGTTGGTCCTGGCCGCGTGAACTTCACGACGTCGCTCTACAAGTCGTTCGCCCTCACCGAGCGTGCGCACTTCGAGCTGCGCTTCGAGTCGTTCAACACCTTCAACCACACCGAGTTCAACAACTTCAACAACAGCCTCGGTGCCAGCCAGTTCGGGCAGATCACCAGCACGCAAGATCCGCGTAACCTCGAACTGGGCGGCAAGTTCGTCTTCTAACTGAACCCTCAACCGGGGCGCGGCGGGTAACCCCCGTCGCGCCCTTTTTCTTTGCCGCCTCATTTGCTCGTCGCAATGCGCGCGGGCGAAAATGGCGATGAGCTCTGTGTTGCCGTCCTGGTTGTCACAAGAAGGAGATTGCGAGACCGTTGGTTCCCATGGAATGCAGAAAGAGAAAACCCGCATGGCGCTCCGTCTGCAGCGCAATCGGCGCCGCATTGCTTCTGGCTTCGATGTTTGCCTCAGCGCAAACCCGGCCCGACCCTCGACGTCAAACGGCTCTTCAGCTCGAGCAGCAGGGCAAAGCGAAAGAAGCGGAGCTCATTTGGCGCGACATCCTCAAAGCGCATCCCGGCGACCCTGAACCGATGGCTCATATCGGCCTGCTCGAAGCACGGCAGAATCGCTACAAGGAAGCCGTCCCCTTCTATCGCAAGGCGCTGGCGGTCAATCCCAATGTCCCGGGACTGCGCCTTGACCTAGCCCTGGCTCTCTTCAAGGGCGATGAGCTCAAAGAGGCCATCCCCGAGTTCGAGGCATTGCGCAGAAATGCAGTCCCTGATTCGCCCGACGCGCTGCGAGCCACCGTGCTCATCGGAATGTCCTACTACGGGCTTGGCGACTACGGAAAGGCCGCGCCCTATCTGAAACAAGCCGTCGATGCCGACCCCAACAGTCTCGAACTGCTTCTTGCGCTCGAGCATAGTTATCTCTGGTCCCACCAATTCAAATACGTCCTTGACGTCTATCACAAGATCCTGACGCTCAATCCCGACTCCGCCGAAGCAGATATGGTCGCCGGCGAGGCAATGGATGAGATGAAAAACAATGAGGGCGCTACGGCGATGTTTCGCGCCGCCGTCAAAGCAGATCCGAAGCTCCCCGACGTGCACTTTGGACTCGGGTACCTGCTCTGGACACAAAAACGATACCCGGACGCCGCAAAAGAGTTTCAGGCTGAACTTGCGAATGACCCGCAGCACGCGCAGGCGCTGCTCTATCTCGCCGATGCCGACATTCAAATGAACCAGGTCGACGACGCGCGGCCCCTGCTGGAGAGAGTTGTCAAGCTGGACCCGACACTCGCGTTAGCGCACCTCGATCTCGGAATCCTTGCCTCCGAAGCCGGACACAACGAAGAAGCTCTGCGCGAGTTTCTCCTGGCGGAGAAGAAGACGCCTGAAGACGTCAGCGTGCACTGGCGGCTTGCCAAACTCTACCGCGCCATGGGCCGAAAAGACGAAGCCAAGGCAGAGTTCGATAAGGCCAGTACGCTCAACAAACAGGCCGATGACACGCTTTACCAGAGGATTCAGAACGGCGCAAAACGTCCACCACAGGCACAGCCCGCAGCCATTCCGCAGGGACAAAACTAGATTCTATTTGCTACTTGCCGAAGTCTGAAGGAGAACTGTTCTCTTCAATGCCAGCAATTGAGCCAGTGCCTTTTCGGGACAGATATGCCTCGCCTCGATGCGCTCGAGTTCGCTCTCGATCTCGACATCTGACGCAATCGTCATAAAGCAATAAAGACAACGACTATTCTGTCTTCCGTTTTCGTTGCGGCTGCGGCTATACATTGATTTGTCCTGAAAAGGAGGGATTAGGTTTTTCGATAGTACGGCGGATTCTGGATTTGCCCCGTGACTCGAATCACGCGATTCTGTGCGGCATGAACATGGGTTCTTTTTTTAGATTTTTTCGTTCCGATTTGGGTCTCTGCGCAGCTGCCAGCACGGGCTCAGACCGTTCTGCGGAAAAAGCGAAACCGAACAAGGCTCATCGAACGTCCCGACATAGTCGTATTCGGTTTTGTTGTTCTTCAGCGGAACCACCAGCGTGCGATTCACCGTGACCGTCGATTGCGGCGATCCCTCCAGCCGAAAGGCGATCCAGTCGACCGCGTAGGTCAGTGCCGTGAGCGCAACCAACGCGAGCACGGCCCGGAGGAGCCAACGTCCCATTACTCGCAGCACGTTGAATCTTCCCCGATCAGGTGAGAGCTTTCCTTCAGCTCGACGCCGGTGAGTCGCAGGCGCCGCGCTTCCTTTAGATAGAAGAGCAGTTGTGCCGCAGCTTGCGCATAACTCAACCCTTCCGTGCGAATGTTCGAAATGCAGTTTCTCTCCGCGTCGGTCCTGCCGGCGCGCGGCGCCCATGTAATGTAAGCGCCCAGCGAATCCGGCGCACTCAGCCCAGGCCGCTCGCCAATCAGCACCACAGAAAGCTGGGCCTGCAGCGCTTCGCCGATCTCATCGCCGATCGCCACCCGTCCTTGCTCCACCACGCAAATCGGCGCCAGCCTCCAGCCTTCAAGCTGCGGCAACAGCTCGCACAGCAGCGGCGCGGCATGGCGCTCCACAGCGAGGGCAGACAGCCCGTCCGCGATCACGATCGCCAAATCGAAAGGTCTGTCCGCCTCACGTTCCCCATGCACTGCCCGTTGGAGGATCGACTTGCCAGACTCATCCAGCCGTCTTCCCAAATCGGGACGTTGCAAATAGATCGTCCGATCCGCTGCCCCACTCGCTGCCCCACTTGCTGCCATGGACTGCAGACGCAGCACATCCCCGCCCGAAATCGCCCGCAGCGTTTCCGCAAGAGCCCCAATCTGTAGCCGCGCATGCACCGCATCCCGTGCCAGCGCATGGGCTCGCTGAAACTCCAGTTGATCGCGCGTCTGCTGGCTCACACCCGTGCGCCCCAGTCCCACCCGCGCCGGCGTCAGCGCCCGCAATCGTGCTGCCCACGAATTTGCTGCAAGCTCTGTCATACCGGCAACAACCTCTCCGGATGATCCGCCTCAAGCCGCAGCCGACCAAACTCGTCCCCCGCAAGCCACGCCTCGAACTCCGGCGCCGGACGCAGCCCCAGCACCTTCCGAACATAGAGCGCATCGTGAAAGCTCGTGCTCTGATAGTTCAGCATCACATCGTCCGCGCCCGGCACACCCATAATGTAGTTCACGCCCGCCGCCCCCAGCAGCGTCAGCAGCGTGTCCATATCGTCCTGATCGGCCTCGGCGTGGTTCGTGTAGCAGACATCGCATCCCATCGGCACTCCAAGCAGCTTGCCGCAGAAGTGATCCTCCAGTCCTGCACGCACAATCTGCTTGCCGTCATATAAGTACTCCGGCCCGATGAATCCCACCACAGTATTCACCAGCATCGGATCGAAGTGCCGCGCCACGGCATAGGCACGCGCCTCCAGCGTCTGCTGGTCCACACCATGGTGTGCATTGGCCGACAGCGCCGATCCCTGCCCCGTCTCGAAGTACATGATGTTCGTGCCCACTTGCCCATCGGCGCACACCGCACCCCTGTGCAGTTTCTTTCCCGCCTCGTGTGCCTCCGCCAGCAACGACAGGCTCACCCCGAAGCTCCGATTCGCTGCCTCCGTTCCTGCAATCGACTGAAAGATCAGGTCCACCGGTGCACCCGCTTCGAGCGCCGCCATCTGTGTCGTCACATGCGCCAGCACGCAGCTCTGCACAGGAATCTGAAATCTCTGCCTGAGGGCGGCAATCAATCGGAGCAGCTTGATCGTCGTGTCAACGCTGTCTCCCGCCGGATTAATCCCGATCACCGCATCGCCCGATCCCAGCAACAGCCCATCCAGAATCGACGCAGCAATGCCCATCGCATCGTCGGTGGGGTGATTCGGCTGCAACCGTGCGCTCAGCGTTCCCGGCAGGCCAACTGTCGTGCGAAAGCGCGTCACCACGCGAATCTTCGAGGCCGCGAGAATCAGATCCTGCACGCGCATTAACTTGCTCACCGCCGCGGCCATCTCCGGCGTGATTCCCGCCGACAAGGCAGAGATCAGTTCCGGCGTCGCCTCATCCGAAAGCAGCCAGTCGCGCAATTCTCCAACAGTCAAAGACCGCACCGGCGCAAACGCCTCTGCATTGTGCGTGTCAAGAATGAGACGCGAAACTTCGTCGTCCTCGCAAGCGACAACCGGCTCCGCGAGAAATTGCGTCAACGGCACATCGGCCAGCGCAAACTGGGCCGCCACACGCTCCTCGGCCGACCGCGCTGCCACGCCCGCCAGCACATCGCCGCTGCGAAGCGGCGTCGCCTTGGCCAGCAGCTCGCGCAGGCTGCCGAAGGTGTACCGTGTGTTGCCGATGCTCGAGATGAAGGCCATGGGAGTGCATTTAGCCTATCCGAACAGGGATTGCAGTGGATAGAACTGAGAAACTCATTGTGTGGTACTCTGGCGGGTCATGCGCGCACATCTTCTAAGTGCCCTCATCCTGATTGCAGGCCAACATTTGTCTGCGCAGGCGCCCAATCCCAATTTGCAGGAGCTCCCCAAAGATCCACGCGCAATTCTGGCCGCGGCGCAGCCGCTCTACGACTTCAACTCGGTGGACTTGAAGCCATGGCACCTCAAGGCGACTTATCAACTCTACGACGATACTGGGAAGCCAGCCGAGCAAGGCATCTACGAATACTGGTGGGCGTCACCAAAAGTGTATCGAAGCACATGGACACGGCCAGGCATGACCCACTCGGATTGGTACACCGCAGACGGAAAGCACGCGTATCAGGCGTCCGGTGCAACGCTCAACTACTTCGAATATGCGCTCAAACAGGCCTTCCTCGCTCCCGTTCCAGATACAGCGGCGTTGGATATAGCGCACTTTCGTCTCGACCGGCAGGAGGTCGCGCTCGCTGACGTGAAACTTCCGTGCGTCATGGTCGTTCCTCGAATGCCCCTGCACGGACAGTTGCAGATTGTGCCGTTGGGACTCTTTCCCACCTATTGTTTCGACACTCGTTCGCCGGCACTCCGAGCAAGCTACTCCTTCGGGATGATTGGGATCGCATTCGACAAGATTGTGATGGTGCAGCATCGATACATCGCCAAAGAGATTGTCTTCTTCGAAGGTAAGCGCAAGCTGCTCACCGCAACGTTGGACGACGTGAAAGGGCTTGCGCCAAACGATCCGGCATTGATGCCTCCCGCTGACGCTGCCTTCACGACAACTGATAAAGCGCCGATCGATGGAAAAGTAGCGAACGGCATGCTGATCAAGAAACCACGACCGATCTATCCGCAGGATGCCAAAGACGCGCGGGTCTCAGGGGAGGTCGTGCTGGGTGCAACGATTGGCGTGGATGGGGCCGTACACGAATTGCACGTCATCGAAGCGCCGTGGCCCTCTCTCGTAGCTTCAGCGGTCTGGGCGGTCTCTCATTGGCAATACAAACCGTACTTGCTGAATGGCCAGCCGGTCGAAGTCGAGACGACGATCACAGTCACCTACTCGATAGGTTCTTAGACGACTCCCCATGCCCCGCAGCCTGCTTGTCCTCGAATTCCTGGCCATCTTCGTCGCTCTGCCCCTCGCCTACCGGTTCTCGCCGGTGCGTATCCCAGCACTGCCCCTGCTCTGGCTTGTCGCCGGTTACGCCCTCACCCAATTACTGCGCGATCCGCGCTTCGACCGCACTCGCCTCTGGAACATAGCCGCTCTCGCTCCGCGTCTGGCCACGATTCTCACGATCTTTGCCGTAGTCGCCGCCCTTCTCTGGCTCGGCGTTCACCGCTTCGCGCCATCTCTCGAATGGAGCTTCATCCGCAGCAACCCCGTCTTCTGGGCCATCGTCATGGTGGCCTATCCGGTGCTCTCCGTCTATCCGCAGGGAATTCTCTATCGCGCCTTCTTCTTCGATCGCTACGCTACGCTCTTTCCCGGCAAGTGGGCCATGATCGTCGCCAGCGCCGCAGCCTTCGCCTTCCTGCACATCGTCTTCAGAAATTGGATTGCCGTCGTGCTCACCTTCGCCGGCGGCCTGCTCTTCGCCGCGCGTTACGCCGAGACCGACTCACTCTTCACGTCCAGCTTCGAACACGCACTCTACGGCTGCTGGCTCTTCACCCTCGGCCTGGGCCAATATTTCTACCACGGCACCATCGCCACCGTCGGCAAAGTTCTGCGCCAATAGAAAAGGGCCAGCCCGCAGCCTGACCCTCTCACCCAACTCAATCCGACGTCACCCCTTCACCGACGCCGCCCGCGCCGAAACCCCACTCAACTCCGCGGCCCGCGCCTCGGCAAAGGCTGCAGCACCCATCAGCGCCGCACGGCTCTCCAGAATGACCCGCACCGGCGTATTGATGAGCAGATGGCTCAGCCGGCCCTTGTCGGTGAAAGCCTTCATGAACGTGCCGTCCTTCAGCTTCTCCAGAATGCGCGGGGCAATGCCGCCGCCCACATAGAGTCCACCCACCGACAGCACCTTCAGCGCCAGATTTCCGGATTCAGCCCCGTAGGCCGAAACAAACATGTCCAGAGTCTTCTCGCAGAGCGAGCTCTTCGCTGCCAGTCCCAGCTCGGTGATCACCGCATTTGGGTCCGGCCCCGAGGCCATCTTCTCCGCCAGCCACGCCGGCTCCTCCACACCCTTCACGTCGCGCAGAAAGTCGTAGATGTTGGTCATCCCCATGCCGCTGACCACGCGCTCAAAGCTGATGCGCCCGTTGTACTTGTGCTGCAGAAACCGCAGCAGCTCGATCTCGTCTTCGTTGCGCGGCCCATAGTCCGTGTGCCCGCCCTCGGAGGGGTAGGGAATGTGCATCCGTCCATTCCACGCTAGAAAGCCTTCGCCCAGCCCAGTCCCGGCCGCAATCAGCGCGCGATTGCCGGTCTGGCTCGCGTCGCCCTCGCTGAGGGTGTAAATCTGATCCGCCGACAGCTCCGCGATGCCATAGCCGTTCGCCTCGAGATCGTTGATCAGAAAGACATGCTGAATGCCCAGGCCCGCCGACAGCTCGCGGCTATCCAGCGTCCACGGCAGGTTCGTCAGGCGCAGCCGTCCATCCCGTACCGGCCCTGGAACCCCAAAGCAGGCCGCCACTACCTTGTCGGCGCCCAGAAACTCCTTTACGATCTCCGCCAGCCCGCCGTACTCCTTGGCAGCGTAGCGTTCGTCGCGGGTGTGGCTCAGTTTGCCATCGGTAAAGTCGTACACAGCGAGGTGGACCTTGGTCCCCCCCACATCCCCAGCCAGAATCATCGTTCCCTCTCGATTACCCCGCAGCCCTCCCCATCGGTTGCGGGCAGAAGCGCAGCAGCGGCCTCATCCAAAATCAGTGTGAGTATACCGCTTGAGGGCCATATCAGTTGACTGGGAAGTCGCTCCGGATCTTGCGGTTCAGTCAATACTTCGTAAAGAATCTGGGCCTTGTCCGCGCCCCCGATCAGGAAGAACACCGAGCTCGCCTGGTCGATCACTGGCCAGGTCAGCGTGAGGCGCCAGCTGTCCTTCTGCTGCGGCACATGGTTGGCTACAACCAGCCGCCCCATCTCGTGGATTGCCTCGGTATGCGGAAACAGGGAAGCGGTGTGCCCGTCCGGCCCCATGCCCAGCGCTACCAGGTCGAAGCGTGGGCTCTCGGCACCCTCAAGCCGGAATGCATTCCGCAGCAGGGACTCATACCGCGCCGCCGCAGCAGCAGGGTCCAGCTCGCCTTCCATCCGGTGCACCTGCTCCGGCTTCAGACGGAACCTTGTCCAGCATCGCCTCGCGGGTCATACGGTAGTTGCTGTCGGCGTGATCCGGCGGCACGCACCGCTCGTCCACCCAGAACAGCTCGAGCTTCTCCCATGGCATGCGCTGACGCCAGGGTTGGCTGGGGTCGGCCAGCAGGCCGAAGGCCGCCTTGGGTGTGGACCCGCCGCTGATCGCAATCCGTGCCCGTCCGCGCTGGGCTGCAGCCGCCTCCGCCGTGCTCGTAAACCGCTCTGCGGCCTCAGCCGCCAGCGCCGCCGCGTCTGCCACGACCTTGTATTCGATTCTGAGTTTCTTCGCCATCCAATGCGCTCCTCTGCCCATGAGATGCGTGGTCTTAACCTTCGTTGTGAGATTACACGGAGAAGAGGTAAGAAGATGTGAATACCAGCCGGCTACCGTCCCAAATACACCCGGTACTGCTGCTCCAGAATGCCCGCAGCCCGCGCCAGAAGCAGCTTTGACACGTTGTACTGATAGAGGCTCTCGATCAGATTGCTCTGCGCCGTGGCCACCGTGGACTGTGCCGTCACCAGCGGAAGATTGTCGTCCACGCCGGCGTTCACACGCTCCGTCTCATCGCTTAGCTCACGCGTCGCCAGATCGACATTCGACCGCGCCACCTCTACTAACTCGTGGCTGGCATGGACGTCCAGCAGCGCCGAGCGCACCTGCTGATCGATGTGGCTGCGCAGATCTTCCAACTGCGCTCGCACTCCGTCAAGCTGGGCCGCCGACGATTGCTCGTTGCCGCGAATCTTCGCTTCGCTGAAGATGGGCACGCTCAGCGTACCCACTGCGGCAAAGTTCCCGCGCGACGGCGTCCCGCCCACCTTGTCGACGCCATAGTAGCCGCCAAACGTCAGCACCGGCAGGCGCTGACTCTTATACACCGCGTGAATCGCCTTCACCTCGACCAGCTGGTTCTGCAAATTCTGCCAGTCCTGGCGATTCTTGTACGCTACGGCGCGCACTTCCTCCGGCGTCTCCTCGGCCAAATCGCTGTAGGGCGCCTGGTCCGTTAAGACGATTTTTTGCCCCGGATCGACGCCGATCTCCCGCTTCAGCAGAATCAAATCCTTGTCGAACTCGTTCTGCGCCGCGATCACCGCCTGCTCCTGCGCCTGCAACTGCACCCGGGCTCGCAGTTCGTCGAGATTCGCGACCGTCCCCGCCTCGTGCGCGGCATGCGCTTGATCAAACGAAACCTGGTCTGCCTGCTGCAGCGCCTTGGCCTGATCCACTTCGCTCGATGCCGCAATCGCATGAAGATAGGCCGTCGCCACCTGCTGCACCACCTCGCCGCGCGCCGACATCTTGGCAAAGTGTGCTGCCCGCTCCGCCGCCTTCGCTCCCCGCCATCCCGCAATCACAGGCCCCGAGAACAGAATCTGGCTGTAGTTGATCCTTCCCTGCGTCAGGTCGTCTTTGGTGATCGGGTTGAAGCTTCCTCGCACCGCTCATGCCCAGCAGCGAGGCAAACTGCCCAATCACGCCCGGGCCGAAGCCCTGCGCCGCCAGATCGTGCTGAAACACGCCCGTCCCACCGCTCACCGTGATCGTCGGCAGAAACAGCTGCAGCGCCTCGTTCTTTTCGCCCTGGATGGTCTTCTCGCCGCTCTCCGCTTCTCGCAGGCCGAGGTTGTTCTCGAGGCCCCGGCGCACCGCGTCATCGAGCGACAGCTGCAGCACTTCGTCCGTCGCTGGACGCAACGTGACGCTGCCATAAAACGGATTTTGTCCGGAACTAGGGTTGCCCATCTGCGCCTGCGCTACGCCGGCCGCACATGCCAGCGCCACAGCCGCACACCAACCCCGCGCCCCCGTCCAACGGGAGGCGAAATAAGCCACTTTCCTCACGTCCATCATTCTCTCAGATGAACCAGCAGCTCGAAACGACTCCGTTGCACGCCAAAAGCGCCGAAAATTGGGGGCCCTGCCTCATCCGCCCCCACACGCTCCCTTGCAATTTGCTCATATCTTCTTCTGTGCCCACCTTCCGCGCCGGAACAGCACGATCCCGGCTGCAGCCATAGCGCATTCTGCGACCACCACCGACAGAAATCCCCCCTCGGCCTTCAGGTGCAGATTCACCGCCAGCACCCACGCCAGCGGCAGCTCGATCACCCAAAAGCCGAAGACGTTCACCCAGGTCGGCGTGATCGTGTCCCCCGCGCCGTTGAAAGCTTGCAGCATCACCATGCCGTAGGCGTAGCCGATGTTGCCGCAACTCAGCGTGCGCAGCGCCAGCGCAGCAATCGAAACCACCGCGGGATCGTCCACAAACAGCTTGACCACCGGCGTGGCGAACACGAAAAAGAACACGCCGATCGACCCCAGGAAAATCATGTTGTAGAGGCCCGTGCGCCACACCGCCAGTGCTGCGCGGTCCGGTCGCTTGGCCCCCAGGTTCTGCCCCACCAGCGTCGCGGCAGCATTGCTCAGCCCCCACGACGGCAAGAGGAAGAAGATCACGATCCGGATTGCCACCGTGTACGCCGCAACAGCCGACGAACCGAACAGCGCGATGATCCGCACCAGCCCGATCCAGCTCACGTGCGCGATCCCGAACTGCAGAATCGCCGTCACCGACACTCGCAGTAGCCGCGTCATCACCCGCACATTCAAACGAACGTGCTTCACCAGCACATGAATGCGCTCCGTACCCTTCATCAGCCGGTAGAACTGATAGAGCACACCGATGCTGCGCCCCGTGAACGTGGCCAGCGCCGCGCCCGTCACTCCCATCCGCGGGAACGGCCCCAGCCCGAAGATCAGGCACGGGTCGAGGATGAGGTTGATGATGTTCGACACCCACAGCAACCGCATCGCAATCGCCGCATCGCCCGCCCCACGAAAGATCGCGTTGTTCAGAAACAGCAGGATGATCGCTCCGCAACCGCCCAGCGCGATCCGCGCGTAGCCCGAACCGCTGGCCACAATCTCCGGCGACGCGCCCATCGCCGTAAGCAACCTCGGCGCAAAGATCCCCGCCGGGATGCCGATCGCGAGCGAGATCACCAACCCCAACCCGATCGCCTGCACTCCGGCAATCGCTGCGTCCTCCGGATCCTTCTCCCCGATGCGCCGCGCCACCATGGCCGTGGTCGACATGGCTACGCCCATGCCGATCGCCATCACCAGCGACAGCATCGACTCGGTCAGGCCTACCGTGGCCACGGCATTTGCGCCCAGGCGCCCCACGAAGAATACGTCAACAACCGCAAACAGCGACTCCAGCACCATCTCCAGCACCATCGGAATGGCGAGCAAAAAGATGGAACGGTTCATGCTGCCGATCGTGTAGTCCTGGTGCGTGCCCCTCAGAGCTTCGCGCACCGAAGCCCACAGTCCGCGCGGTTGAACCTCTGTGGACACAATATTGCTCATCAAGGCCCCACTCAAATCGTTTTCAGACAGGTTTTCGCTCGCCGCTTGTGCGGTCGTTTCAGACAAAGACATGGGAAAGCTCCATCGCGCCACGCGCAAAAGCGCACGTAGCAAGGCAAACGGGGTCATACTGCGGTCAACTTGGATTGTGCAGATTGTCCCCGAGACTGAAGTCGTCCTCGGGGAAGCGGGGTCCCCGCGAACAGGTCTTCGTTCGTGGAGTACAAGCCACTTTTCGGTGGCCTTAGGGTCAAACGGCCCGAGGCAATGTTCAGCGAATAGGTCGAATTCGTACGGCGACTGGCTGAATCATTGTTTTCCTCCGGTGCCGAATGCGGCGGGTCTTCAGACTATAACCCGATTCCGGTTTCGACTTCCACCAAATCTCGTCACATTTGCGCGAAGTCTCTGCGGGTACGCAGGTGCCCTTGTCCGCTCGTGAACAAATCGCGCCGATTCCGAACAGGTGCATCTCGACACAGGTCAGCTTCGTGTTACGCTGTCCCTGTAGAACCCCGCCCCCGTCCCTTTGCAAGTCTTTGTGAATGATGAGCCTGGAGAGATCGATCCAGATGACCGCAGTTCTGTCACATCGCGTGCCGATTGGCACTGGGAGTGCTTCCTGCACTCCTGCAGGTTTCTCTTACGATTTCCTGAACCGGAAGCCGGTCGGAATTCGTATGCACTCTTAAGTTTGAGTTGCGGCTCTGCCGCCTCCACGCGAGCAGGTTTCTAACCTGGCTCATGTGGTCTCCTCCCCCTTCTCTAGCCGGGAAGGGGGTTCTTTTTGCCCCCCGCCGAACCCGACGCCGTCCGCACCAGATTGCCAATCCAAGCTCTTCAGCTCTGCCGCAACTCGGCCGCTCGTGTCTGCGGCCCTCTCAATGAACATGGCTTACATCGTCGTTCATCGAGAACTGATCCTTGAAATCGCTCTCATACGGAAACACGTGAATCATCCACGTAAAAACCACCGGGAAGAACTTGCCGCCTTCCGCATCGCAGGCTTCCTTGGTATGGATCGACCCGAACATGCCAAACTTCGGGTGCTCGCCAAAATACTCCTTCACCTTGTTCGCCGGAGCACCGCAGAAGTTCGTGTGTTTGTGCCAGCGCGCAACGCTCAGCGGGATCCGCTGGTTCAGTTCGTCCTCTGTTGCATTGGGACGATCCGTGAACATCACTCCCTCCAGCTTGAACCTCTCCGTCGGCGTGCGGAAGTAGAGCAGCGACGTGGGCCGCGTGGGATCGAAGGTCGTGTCCGCGAGCTTCGCATTGGCACCGTTGGTAAAGTGAAACTGCGGCTGGTCGACGCCCGGGTTCGCCTGGATATATCCGTCGGCAATCGCCTTCTTATAGTCCTTGTACTTCTCGATCGCGGCGCGCACCTGGTCGACCACCGCCTTCGCGCGCTCCTCGTCGCCGGGCTGTTCCGGCCGCTTGGGCGTGACGCACATGTGGTTCGTCATCGCGGCCATGCTCTCGCCCATCACGCTCATGCCTTGCATGCCGCCCATGGTGTCGCAGGGATTCCCCGACGGGTCCGTAGTTGTGACCGACATACCCGGCATGTTGCCCATCTGATCGGCCTGTACCAGAGGCAAACCCGGCGGCGCTCCCAGCAGCAGCACGCTCCCCACCAGCAGCGTCAGAGCAAAGGCGCCGTAGAAAGGCACAGTGAACAGCGGCTCTCGTGTGCGGCGCGCGTCCGGCATAGAGAAGTAGACGCGAGGCCGCCGCGAATGCCGTCGGCTGTGCGACCGTGCCATGCGCCTTTGTGCCGAAGCGGCCAGGAGCAGGAGGTTTCAGGATGAATCGCAAGCCGAGCCGGTCCTAATGCGCGTCGAAGTTGAGCCGCCAGCAGACTGGGACAACGCTTTTGAGACTCGCCGGCAGGCATCGGCGGAGCCGAGCTCAGTTAATCCAGGACGGCCGGACAGAGAAAATGCCGATCTCCGAAGTTCCCTCTGTTGACTGGAAGATAACTTCCGGATAGGGGGCAATTCGCTCGCTACTGTGAAAAGCGGTAATCTATCAAGGCTCTTGCGCTCTCCTCAAGATGCGCAGTTTCATTACGAGAGATTCCACGCAACATCGCCGGTTCCCAACCCGCGCTGCGCTGCGAGAAGCCCACGTAAAACGCTCCGCAGACGTCAAAGCCGCCCCGGAGAGGTGCCCTCGCGTCGAAGGCATCAGGCAGATAGACCATCACCGCCCCGCGCGCCTGCGTCTCCGACTCCCCACTGAACCACACAAATGCCGCGCCTTTATCGATATCCGCGATCCTGCGCGTAAGCGCCTCTTTGCTTGGGCACTCGATATGCAGCGGCTCCGCTGCCACCGTCTCCTCAAAATCCGGCCCCACAAACACGCGCTGCGCCACCACGCGATGCGGAACAAACGGCGGAACATGCAAACGCGTCTTATGAACGCCCATGCCGATGGGGGGGAATCTGCCAACTGGTCCAACAGTGAAGGTTCCCGCAAAGCCCATCCACCGTGGACCAAACCAGTTGTCGATCCGGATGACGTAGAGGCGTGCAGGCTCATAATCCCGAGCAACCCCCGTGGCAAGCGCTCGTGCCTTCCCGATGAACTCAGCCGAATCTCCCTGCTGAGGAGAAACGAATTCTGCGACTGCATCCAACATGGTCGCCTCCGAACTTCCCACCATCATACGTGCGCCCAAAACTATTTAGGCGCTTTGGAGGTGGCGTTTGCTTGTTGCGAGCGAGTGGCGGTCTACTGGTCCCTTGGTCGAACTTTCGCCTCGAAACCATATCGCCCTTCCCGCCAACGGAAGGGAACGTTTGGCGTGCCAACCACTCAGGATCTCGGGCCAATCTTCGATCCCTCAGCGACGATCTCTCAATTCAGAAATGCGACCTGATTGGGACGATCCAGCGAGAACGTCGGTATCTCGATATCGAAACGCTCACCGCTCTCACTCTCCATCTGGTAAGCCCCGCCCATCATCCCCGACGGCGTGTTGAGAGGCGCGCCACTCGTATATTCAAAGCGCTCTCCCGGCTTGAGCACAGGCTGCTCTCCGACAACACCTGGTCCCTTGACCTCGGTTAATTCGCCACGCGCATTCGTGATCATCCAGTGTCGGCTCAGCAGCTGCACCGTTTCCCGTCCCTGATTCTCAATGATCACTCGATAAGCCCAGAAATATTGCGAGCTGTCAGGAGATGATTTCGTATCAAGGTAAGTTGGCTCAACGCTCACCGCGATTCCTCGAGTGTTTGCCATGTACGGTGTCCGATCTCTCATAGAGAAAGTCTAGATCAAACTCGTGGGCCGGAGCCCGCATGATCCTGGACGGACGCCACGAGCAGCGGTGTTTCTTCCGCTATGGATGAGGTCCCGGGGCCGGGTCCGCGGCCAACGAAGCCTGACCAAGCCCGTCCACCGGCTCCATCTTCAGCTTTGGCCAACGTGTAGGAATCCGCTTCACTTCGAGAGCCGGCCACATTGTCGAGAGCAGCCCGGAGGGAGGCGCGCAGCGCTCGTTCTCAATGGGCTGAAACGTCAGCCCCGGAAAGAGATTCTGCGCCACTTGCGTTCCCGGCGGCAGCGTGCCTAGGTTCTTAAGTGACGGATGACGGACAATCTGCGGGTCAATGGATGCGTCTCCGAGCGGCACGATGGTCTGTTTCGATGGCGGCAGAACGACCGTCGATGAGTGAAGTGTGCTCAGGGATGGATCCCAATGCCACGTCGGAAGCCTGCCAAAGTCATGGCCCTGCCATGTCTGCTGCGGAGAAGGCGCTTGACCGAAGGGAGTCAGCGGAGCCGCAGGACCCGCTTGGCCAAAGCCCAGGGTCCCAGCAGAGAGCAACATCGTGAAGAGAGCGCATCGCATCGCACGCCTCCCGTCGAGAAGAGTAGCACCGACTCGGACGAGAAATCCGTCTCGTTTTGCGAAGAATTTCGCCCGTTCGGCGCACACTGGAAACATGGACCTCACAACGGAGAATTGGGGAGCATCAGGGAATCGGCAAGATCGCTCGAACCACCCTACCCCCTCCCCCCTCCATACCCACCCCCTCCCCTACACCTACCCCCCTCCCTGCGCCCGCGAGGGCTCAATGTCACGGACTGTAGTGCGGAAATCCGGCTCGCAGTTTGCGAAGAATCTCGCTCGTCGAGCGCACACAGAAGAGATGGAATTGGGTACGCGGAAAACGGGGACGACGAAGGACCAAAGTGAGAGGTCAGACCACCGCCCGACCCCTCCCCCTGGTTAATAACCAGGGAGTCAATAACCGGCGTGCCGAAATCTGGCTCGCAGATTGCGAAGAATTGCGAGCCAATATGAAACGGCCCTGACAAGAAGTCTCTCGTCAGGGCCGAGGGCGCGAAGCGCCGTCCGCCTGGACGGCAAGTCCTAATCTTCTTCTTCTTCGACAGGCCGTTTCGCATTGGCCAGAATCTTCTCCGCCACCAGCGCCGGCACGTAGTCGTAGTGATCCATCTCCATCCGATAGCTGCCTTTGCCCTGCGTCATCGACGTGAGCTGCGCGCCATAGGTCAGCATCTCGGCCATCGGCACTTCGGCGTTGATCACCGTCGTTCGGCCCTTCGATTCCATACCTTGCACACGTCCGCGCCGCCCGTTCAGATCGCCCATCAATGTTCCGGCAAATTCGTCCGGCGCTTCAATGGCGACCCTCATGACCGGCTCGATCAGACAGGGTTTCGCCTGCTCCATGGCCTTGCGGAAAGCGAGGCGTCCGGCTTTCTTGAACGACAGCTCATTCGAATCCACATCGTGATAGCTGCCGTCGTAGACCGTCGCTTTGAAGTCGACCACCGGATAACCGGCCAGATAGCCGCGCGCCGCCGACTCGATAATGCCCTTCTCGACCGCGGGAACGTACTGGCGCGGAATCGAGCCGCCGAAGATCTCGTTGGCGAACTCGAATCCGCCGCCGCGCGGCAATGGCTCCATCTTGATCTTGCAGTCGCCGAACTGTCCGTGGCCGCCGGACTGCTTCTTGTGCCGTCCTTGTGCATCGGCCTTGCCGCGGATCGTCTCGCGGTAAGGAACCTTCGGCGCCTTCAGCGTCACCTCGGCGTGATAGCGCTTCTTCAGCCGCGACACGATCGTCTCGATGTGCGGTTGGCCTGCGCCGGCAATCAGAAACTCGTTGGTCTGCGGGTCGCGATAGAAGCGGATCAGCAGGTCCTCTTCCATCAGCTTATGGATGGCGGGCGCCAGCTTGTCTTCGTCGCCGCGCGTCTTTGGCTCAATCGCGTAGGTCATCGCCGGTTCCGGCAAAGCGATCAATTCGACCTGAATGTCCGCGCCTTTCTGGCCCAGCGTGTCGCCGGTAAAGGTCTCGCGCAGCTTGGCCACCGCGCCCAGATCGCCAGCGTGCAGCTCGACGACTTCCACTGCCTTGCGGCCTTGCATCACGCTCAGGTGGCTGAGCCTTTCCTGTCCGCGCCGCGTGTAGTTCTCCAGCGTCGCGTCGTTCTTGACCACGCCGCTGACGACCTTGAAGAAGGTGATGCGTCCGGCAAACGGATCGGACATGGTCTTGAACACCATCACGGCGGTTGGCTGGCCGTCGTCGACCTTGCGTGTCGCACCTGCCGGCTCGGCATTTTCCACCACGCCCGCACCGCCACCGTTTCCGTTGGCTACCGCTTGCATCGCCGCCGTCGTCACCGGAATTGGCAGGCGCTCGATCGGCGCCGGAGCGTAGACCTTGATGAAGTCCAGCAGGTGATCGGTTGCGATATTCGCTTCGCCGCTCGTAAACAGCACCGGGAAGATGCGATCTTCGCGAATCGCCTCATGCAGGGCGGTGATCAGATGCTGCTCGGGAATCGTGCCCTCGGCAAAGTACTCCTCCATCAGCTCGTCTTTGCCTTCGGCCACCAGCTCCACCAGCGCCTCGTGCGCCGCCTTAGCTGGCGCAGCCAGAGTCGCCGGAACCTCGCCGATCTTGCCGCGGCCGTCGCCGCCGGGCGCATAGAAAAAGGCCTCCATCGTCACCAGATCGACCACGCCATGAAATCCGTTGGCATCGCTGATCGGCAGCTGCACCGGCACACATTGCCGTCCCCAGCGCTCGTGCAGGTCATCGATCAGCGCGCTCAAACCGCCACCACCGCCTGCCTTCGGGTGGTCCATCTGGTTCACCACAACGATGCGCGGCACATTGGCTTCCTCGGCGTACTTCCAGACCCGCTCGGTCATGGCTTCGACGCCGTTCTGCGCATTCACTACCACTGCGGCAGCTTCCACCGGCATCAGAGCCGCGCGTGCCTCGTGGCTGAACATATGAAACCCTGGCGTGTCGACGAGGTTGATCTTGACCCCTTGCCATTCGGCAAAGGCGACTGCGTTCTGCATCGTCGTGCCGCGGGCGATCTCTTCTTCGTCGTAGGCGGTGACAGCCGTGCCGTCCTGGACGCGGCCCTGGGTTGGCGTGGTTTTCGCGGCATGCAGCAGAGCGGAAATCAAGGTGGTTTTGCCGCTGTGCGCATGCCCCACTACAGCTACGTTGCGGATCTCACTTCCCTGGTACGTTTTCATGACACTTCTCCTTTACCTGCGGGCGAGGCGAAGCTCTCCGCAGGCTCCGCGCTCAATGAAGAGCCGGACGCTGCAGGTTATGGGTCGAGAGGGATCAGAGGGGCATTCAATTTGCCGATAATGAACCGCGGAACTGCCAGAATGGAAATCAGCGAGGGACGGAAGAGGAAAAGGCCGGCACAGGGAACCCGCGATGGCGTCCGTCAGGACGTCAAAGCGTCCGAATTTCCGGGCTCGAGGGCCCAGTCTGCCGTCTTCCTCGTCCATGCGGAGAGTCTCCGGCAGGCGTTGGGAAGACAGGCTCAAAATCCAGGGGAGTCCGCCCAACGTCTTGCTTTAAGAAGACGGATGCTATCACACCCGATATGTGAACGTCCTGTGACAAAATGCACCCGCGCCGTAGCGTCACATGATGGCCTTCCAGGGGGGAAACCCCACGGAGTGGGTTACCAGTGCAGGACTGGCAGAAGGCTCGAATAATCATCGGTCCAGAGCCGCAGTCCGGCCTTGGTTTCCGCGGGCCGGGCGTGGATCGAGACCTCAGGCAGATCGAAGAAGGCAGGATTGTCGGTCAGCAGCATCCAGGTCGCTCCGAACTCACCTATCTCGTCCTGCGGCGCGTTTGAAACGCGCGCGACCTGCATTCCCGAAGCTCTGGCCAGCAGGGTAATGGGCGGCTCTAGATCGACGTGCTGATTCGAGATGTGGAATGCCAGAATCCCGCCCGGAGCCAGGTGCCTGCGATAGAGCGCGACCGCCTCCGTCGTCAGCAGATGCAAGGGGATCGCATCGCCCGAGAACGCATCGACCACCAGCACATCGAAATGCTGGGGAGCCTCCTTCATTAGCGACAGCCTGCCGTCGCCTTCCACAATCTCGACCTGTGCTCCCGAATCGCGGATATACGTAAAGACGTTCTTGGCGATTGGAGGCACCGCTGGATTGATTTCGTAGAACCGGATGCGATCGCCGGGGCGGCCATACGCGGCAATCGTTCCGGCGCCCAGTCCAATGACACCGACATTGCGCGGCCGGCCTTGACAGCAGAACCGAAGAGCGAGGCCGACACCGGAATCCTCGGCATAGTAGGTCGTCGGCAGATGGCGCAGCTTTTCTGTACCAAAGTATTGCGTGCCGTGCTGGATGGTTCCATTCAGCAACGTCCGCATCACCGATCCCGGATAGCCGTGGTTTTGCCGCACACGCAAAGTGCCGTAGAAATTGCGAGCTGCAGCAATCGTCTCCCGCTGATAGGCGATGTGCAGCCAGGCGACGAGCACTGCCATCATGATGCTGGCGACACCCCACAGCATCCGCTGGTTCCAGCCGCCTTTCCAGGTCACCGCGAACGCGAGCAGCGCAGTGACAAGAAATGTGAGGGCGAGGTCGTAGTTGTAGCGGAACAGCAAAGGCGACGCGATGCCAATAAGGAAAGAGCCCAGCGCCCCGCCAGCAGCAAACAGCAGGTAGAAGATCGTCGATTCGGAGGTACGCGCAGGCCGCAGAGCCACGGCTTCGCTGTGGCAGAAGTAGCAGGAAACAAGCACCTCGATTAGAAAGAACGTCACACTGATGCGCAGCGGCAGCGAGAAATCGGTCTTCGAGAGCATGTAGGCGAGGCTGCCAAGAAAGACGATCAGCAGACGCGTGACGAGACCGCGCGCCAGCATGTGAGGGAACTGGAATGCCAGAATGATCGTCAGCAGATAGACCGCTAACGGCAGAATCCACAGCAGTGGAATCGGAGCGAGGTTCGCCGTTAAATGGCTTGTGACTGCGCTCAGCTGCATGGCAGCGCCCATGGGCAACAGAACCCACAGGAGCTTGTGGCCGAGTGGCGCAGGAGGAGCGTCTGGTTCGTCCACTGAGACGGGAGCATCGGAAGCACTGTGCGCAGCACGAGCCCTTACGGCCAGCACAGCAGACAACACGGCGAAGACACCAAATCCACAAGCCCAGACGCCCCTTTGCGCTTGCAGCGTCAGTGACGGCTCAACGACGCCTGGATAGAGCCCCAGCGCCAGCAGAGACGCGAGATTTGAGAGCGCGAAAAGCCTATAGGGAACGCCGCCGGACTCAACCTTCGTCCACCACACCTGCAGCAGTGGACTCGTCGCCCCGAGCACGAGGAACGGCAGACCGATCCAAGCGCTCAGAGCCAGAAACACCGTCGTCACCGGGCGCTCGGCTCCGGTTCCGACTCCGTAGCCGCGAACGGACCACGCAACAGCCGCGCATGTCGCCAGGATGAGAAGCGCAAAATGCAGCATCCAGCTTGGTCGGCGCGACAGCCAGTGTGCGTAAAGGTAGGCAGCCAGCAAAGCGGTCTGAAAGAACACGAGACAGGTGATCCAGACCGCAGCCGAGCCGCCCAGTATCGGCAACAGCTGCTTGGCCGCAATCGGCTCGACAAGAAAGAGCAAAAACGATCCCAGAAAGATTGCGGCTGCAAACAGCCAACGCGTCCCCGTCATCCCATCCTCAAATACTCTTACTCTGGTTCGATCGGTTCCTGATCCGAAGCACGGATGCTATCACAGCGGTCGCGCAGGAAGGCCGTTTCGGCAGGGAGCGAAATCGTGCCTGTGGTAGAGTCGCCTTACAGTCCCCAGAGTTCCCCAGGGCCACCATTCAGAAATCTAAAGCTGCACGAGGTGCGCATTGCCCCCTGAGGCGATTGAGAAGCCGACGGACCCTCTATCCGCGGCAGCCGACCAGGTTTCGGTCGGCGCCTCCGCGCAGCGCAAGGCCGCGTGGCATCTGCTGCCGATCATCTCCATCGGGTACGGCCTGGCCTACATGGATCGCATCAACATCAGCTTTGCTTCGCTGCGCATGAACAGCGATCTGCACTTCAGCGCGACGGTCTACGGGCTCGGCGCTGGCCTATTCTTCATCGGCTATGCGCTATGCGAGGTCCCATCGAACCTGCTGCTGTTGCGCTTTGGTCCCAAGCGCTGGCTGGCACGCATCATGCTTACCTGGGGCATCCTCGCGGCGGCGATGATGTTTGTCCGAACGCCGTGGGAGTTCTATGGACTCCGTCTGCTCCTTGGCATGGCCGAGGCCGGCTTCTTCCCCGGCGTGATTTACTACCTCACACTCTGGTTTCCCGCAGCTATGCGCGCCCGCGCTGTGAGCCGCTTCTACATCGCGCTACCGCTGAGTTCTTTCGTGATGGGTTCGCTCGCCGGCTGGCTGCTTGGCCTGCAAGGCAAACTAGGTTTGGCTGGCTGGCAATGGCTCTTCCTCATCGAAGGATTGCCTGCGGCATTGTTCAGCTTTGTCATCCTCGGATTGCTGCCCGACAGTCCGGAGCAGGCCCGATGGCTCACGCACAACGAGAAATCCTGGCTCAGGCGCCAGCTTGACGCCGACAGCGCCCACGCGCATCTTGGTCACCAGGCCGGCATCCTCCAAGCCCTGCTCTCTCCCAAGGTGTGGTTGATTGGCCTGTTCTTCTTCTGCGCTCTCACATGCAGTTACGGCTACGGTTTCTCCGCGCCGGCCATCCTCCAGGGTGTCACTGGCTGGAGTGTCAGCCAGGTGGGATACCTGGTGGCTTGCTTCGGTGTGGCGGGCGCAGCAGGCATGCTTTTTGGCGGGGTTGACTCCGATCGCACCGGCGACCGGGCACTGCATTGCATCGTGCCCTGTTGCGTGATGGCCGCGGGCTACCTGGTTGCCAGTTTTGCACGACCGCCCTGGCTCGTGGTTGTCGCGCTCGGCATCAGTTTTGTCGCATTCAACTCGCTGCAGGGTCCAGCTCTGGCGGTGCCTACCCAGTTTCTTGCTGGGCGCGCCGCCGCGGCGGGCATCGCCGCCATGAATACCATCACCATGTTCTCTGGATTTGTCGGTCCCTACTGGATGGGCGTGATGAAAGACCGGACCGGCGCCTACTGGCTCGGTCTGCGCGGGCTGATGATTCCCAGCTTGCTCGCAGCCACCGCGATGTTTGTGCTGACGCGTAGTCTGGCGCGCAGCAAACCCGCCGTGATACGTGAACCGGATCTCGCCAATGAGACCGCCTGAGAGCGGAAAAACCTGGCACCAATTCTCAGATAGATTGAGGAAACTTTAGACGCTCGCTGTCGCTGGCAGAATCTCATCGACATCGACCCATTGCGTAGGGTAGTTGCCGGTGTAGCAGGCCGTACAGTA
Source organism: uncultured Acidobacteriaceae bacterium (assembly GCA_963778705.1). GTDB lineage: Bacteria > Acidobacteriota > Terriglobia > Terriglobales > Acidobacteriaceae > Telmatobacter. The sequence goes on along the minus strand of CAVZVM010000003.1, from coordinate 210,104 downwards.
CTTGTTGCCGTCGCCGTTATCGCAACACCGCAATAGCCCATCGAGCGAGAGATAAGCGAGCGAGTCTGCCTCGATATAGCGGCGAATCTCCTCGATGGACTGGTTCGCAGCGATCAGGTCGCGCTTCCGCGGCGTATCCACTCCATAGAAACAAGGCGAGATCGTGGGCGGGCAACTGATGCGCAGATGCACCTCGCGCGCTCCGGCCCCTCGCACCATACGTACAATTTTGCGACTGGTGGTTCCCCGAATGATCGAGTCGTCGATGAGGATCACGCGCTTGCCCTCGAGCAAATTGCGCACCGGGTTCAGCTTGAGACGCACACCGAAGTCGCGAACGCGTTGCTCGGGCTCGATGAAGGTGCGGCCTACGTAGTGATTGCGGATCAACCCGAGGCGAAACGGAATACCCGCCTGCTCGGCATAGCCCAGCGCCGCTGTCACGCCGGAATCCGGTACCGGCACAACCACATCGGCAGCCACATGCGACTCACGCGCCAGCTGCCGGCCCATCTGATCGCGGCTTTCCTGCACCCAGCGTCCGAAGATCCGGCTGTCAGGCCGCGCAAAGTAGACGTGCTCAAAGACGCAGCTCGACTGCGGCACGCCGGTCGCGTACTGCCGGCTGGTGACACCGTCGTCGGTCACCATCACAAGTTCGCCGGGCAGCACGTCACGCTCGTATTCGGCGCGCAGCAGATCAAAGGCGCACGTCTCGGAGGCAAAAACAATGGTGTCGGGCCCGTCTGTGTTCCGAATCCGGCCCATCGAGAGCGGCCGAAATCCGCGTGGGTCGCGTGCCGCAAAGACACGATCGCGCGTCATCATCACGATCGAGAACGCGCCTTCGACCTGCGAAAGCGAGTCGGCAATGCAATCCACCAGCGTGTGCCGGTCTGAGTGTGCGATCAGTTGCACGATGATCTCGGAATCAGAGGTGGTTTGGAAGTATGCGCCGTCGTGTTCCAGGCGCGCACGCACATTGCCCAGGTTCACCAGGTTGCCGTTGTGTGCAATCGCAATCAAGCCCTTGGTGGACTCCACACGAATGGGCTGCGCGTTCAAGAGGGCGGAGTCGCCCGTTGTCGAGTAGCGCGTGTGGCCAATCGCCATCGTCCCAGGTAGCTTCCGCAGCACATCGTCGGTAAATATCTCCGAGACGAGGCCCATGCCCTTGATGTTGGCGAGGTGCAGTCCGTTGGCCGTGGCGATGCCCGCGGATTCCTGCCCACGATGTTGCAGCGCGTAGAGGCCCAGATATGCCTGTCGCGCGGCATCGGGATGTCCGTGCACCGCGACCACGCCGCACTCTTCTCTCAGCTTGTCAGTGGGGCGCGCACGGCGGGCTGCTGCTTGACGGCCATACTGGCCGTGTGTGGCTGTTGCGACCTGGTCAGATTTGTCGGCAACGCCCGGAACTCCTTGAAACAGCATGGATGCGCCGTCGGGGAAGCGCTGGGTCATGCTGTCACCTCATCGTGCAAGGCAGCCTCGAGCGCATGAGCCCAAAGGTTCCGCAGTTCAATAAGGGGCGCCGAGATCAGAGGCTGGCGATCCACCGAGATCTCCAGACGGTCGCCGCCGGTAGTGCCGATACGCGCGACGAGGAAGTTGTACTCGCCGGCGAGCTTCTCGATGGCTCCAATGTGGCCTTCTGCAGCCGTGACCACGACAGTCGACGCGGGCTCTGCAAACAATCCGAAGAGCGGGTGTGCCAGCAGAGACCGGTCCTGATTCACGGTCGCGCCGATCCTCCTGGCGAATGCAGCCTGCGCCAGCGCAACAGAAATTCCTCCGTCCGAAATATCGCGTGCGGAGTGAACTAGCTTGCGGTCCGCCAGTCCGCGCAGCAGCGTGTGCAGATCGGCCTCGGCATCGAGATCGAGACTGGGTGGATTGCCCCACAACTTCCCGAGGACGGCCTTCGAGAACTCAGAGCTTCCGAACGCGATCAGTTCCTCGTTTGCTTCCTCATCGGTTGCGTCCGGAATCGCCTTTGGTTCGGAGGCCGACTCGATTGCAGGCAGAGGATATTGGCTGATGGGCAACGGTTCGAGCGGGACTCTGAGATTCGGATCCGGTGTCTTTCCGCGTGGAATCGGCCACAGCAAAAGAATTGCGTCGCCGCTCTTCTGAAACGCCGCCGGCACGGACTTCGTTACGTCGTCCAGAATCCCCACGATGCCGAGAACGGGTGTTGGGTAGATTCCTTCGCCCTTCGTCTCGTTGTAGAGCGACACGTTGCCGCCGGTGATCGGAGTGCCTAACGCCGTGCAGGCTTCGGCAATACCGTCGATCGCCGCCGAGAGCTGCGCCATGATTTCGGGCTTTTCGGGATTGCCGAAGTTGAGGCAGTTGGTTGCCGCAACCGGGAGCGCGCCTGCACAGGCCACTTTGCGCGTGCACTCCGCCACCGCATGCATTGCGCCGAGCTTGGGGTCGAGATAAGACCAGCGCCCATTGCCATCGAGCGCCATTGCCAAGCCGCGCTCGTGACCGTCGGAGCCGGTGCCTTTGATGCGCATCACGCCGGCTTCGCCACCCGGCCCTAGCACCGTGTTTGTTTGCACCATCGTGTCGTACTGCTCGTGCACCCACCTCTTCGACGAGACGTTGGCGCTTGCCAGCAGCTTCTTTAAATCCGCCGCGTAGTCGCGATCCTTCGATAGTTCAGCCAGAGCTTCTTCCGGCGGCTCGGCGGGTACCGGAGCTTTCCATGTCCCCACAGGCCGGTGATACAGCGGCGCATCGTCCGTGAGGGATTGATTCGGTATGTCGGCGACCAGCTCACCGTGATGGCGAATCCGCAGGCGCGGCTCCGGCTCGACGGTTCCCACAATCACCGCGTCCAGGCCCCACTTCGCGAAGACCCGAAGAACTTCGTTCTCGCGGCCCTTCTCGGCCACCAGGAGCATGCGTTCCTGGCTCTCGGAGAGCATGATCTCGTAGGCGCTCATCCCAGTCTCGCGCTGCGGTACGAGGTCCAGCTCCACGTCGAGTCCAACGCCGCCGCGTGCACCCATCTCGCAGGTCGAGCAGGTCAACCCCGCAGCACCCATGTCCTGAATGCCGACGATTGCGCCTGTCTGCATCGCCTCCAGGCAGGCTTCGAGCAGCAACTTCTCCATGAACGGATCGCCGACCTGTACGTTGGGCCGTTTGGCCTCAGTGCCCGCGTGAAATTCCTCGCTCGCCATCGTGGCGCCGTGGATGCCGTCGCGTCCCGTCTTGGCGCCGACGTAGATCACTGGATTTCCGGTCCCACTGGCCTTGGCATAGAAGATCTCGTTTTTCCGCACCAGCCCCAGCGCAAACGCGTTGACCAGCGGATTGCCCGAGTAACACGGTTCAAACTTCGTCTCGCCACCAAGGTTGGGTACGCCAAAGCAGTTGCCGTATCCCGCGATACCGCTCACTACCCCTTCCACGATCGAGTGGTTCTTGCGGACCAACTCCGGCTCCGCGCCCTCGCCTTCACGGATTGGTCCAAAGCGCAGCGAATCCATTACCGCCAGCGGCCGCGCTCCCATGGTGAAGATGTCGCGCAGAATTCCACCCACGCCTGTGGCCGCGCCTTGGAAGGGCTCGATATAGCTGGGGTGGTTGTGGCTTTCGATCTTGAAGGCGCAGGCCCAGCCGTCCCCCACGTCGATGATGCCGGCATTTTCACCCGGTCCCTGCACCACGCGATCGCTCTTGGTCGGCAGCCGCTTCAAGTGCACACGGCTCGACTTGTAGGAGCAGTGCTCGCTCCACATCACGCTGTAAATGCCCAGTTCTGTTATGGAAGGAACGCGCCCCAGGGCCGCGAGTATGCGGTCATACTCCTCTGCTGTAATGCTGTGCTGCGCCAGGAGCTCCGGGGTGACTGCAACCGGCTCGGGAACGACTGCGGAGGCAGGAGTCATCACGATTAACCTTATTGTCGCATGGGACGCAATGCAGCACCGGGTTGAATACATGTGGAAAGCCGGTCATCGGCCGATCATTTCATGGTCGGAGAGGAGCTTGTTCGCAGTTCGGATGAGACCTGGAAGCGGGTTGGCCAAACTCACTCGTGGTATTCGTAAGCGTCGAATCCGTGCTTCTTTACGAGTTGATCCCGCTTCGCCAGGACAAGATCGGCTTCGATCATTTCTTTGACCAATTCCTCGAAGCTCACAGATGCCTTCCAACCCAGACGCTGGTGCGCATACGAAGGGTCGCCAAGGAGCGTTTCGACCTCGGAGGGCCGGAAGTAAGTCGGATCGACCGCGACAACGGTTGCGCCGTTCTGATCGACCGCGGTCTCGTCGATACCATTCCCGCGCCAACTCAGGTCGATCCCGATCACGGACGCGGCGAGCGTGACAAACTCGCGCACGCTGTGCTGAATGCCGGTAGCGATTACAAAGTCCTCTGGCTTGTCCTGCTGGAGCATGCGCCATTGCATTTCCACGTAGTCGCGCGCGTGCCCCCAATCGCGAAGGGAATTCAGATTCCCCAAATACAACCGATCTTGCAGGCCCAACTTGATACGCGCCAAAGCACGCGTGATTTTGCGGGTCACAAAGGTCTCGCCGCGTAAGGGCGACTCGTGGTTAAACAAGATGCCATTGCACGCGTACATACCGTAGGCTTCGCGATAGTTCACCGTAATCCAATACGCGTAAAGCTTCGCCACGGCATAAGGGGAGCGCGGATAGAAGGGCGTCTTCTCGTTTTGAGGAGCCTGCTGCACGAGTCCGTAGAGCTCAGAGGTCGAAGCCTGGTAGAACCGAGTCCTTTTTTCCGCGCCGACTATGCGGATGGCCTCCAGGATTCTCAGAGCGCCCAGCCCGTCCACGTTCCCTGTGTACTCCGGTTGTTCGAACGACACCTTCACGTGGCTCTGCGCGCCAAGGTTGTAGATCTCGTCTGGCTGCACCTTCTGAATGGTGTGCAGAAGACCGCACGCGTCCGACAGATCGCCGTAATGCAAAATGAATTTTCTGTCGCCGAGATGGGGGTCCTGGTAGAGATGATCGATACGATCGGTGTTGAACAGAGAACTACGGCGCTTGATGCCGTGGACCTCGTAGCCCTTGCGGAGCAGGAACTCCGCCAAATAGGCTCCATCCTGGCCGGTGATCCCGGAAATCAATGCAGTCTTTGCCAATTCGATCCCTGCGGTCCTGGTAATTTTCGGAGGCGCGATTTCATCCAATCATATCTCTGCGAGTGCCAGCCTGTGAGCACTCGGACGCCTCAGAGAGGCTCCGATGGGCGCCCTTCGATTCATTCCTCGATTCACGCTGGCCTGGCGTGCTCGGGATTTATGCTGCACTCAATCGAAGTTATTCCACAATCCATGGGCAGGGGGCCAACCTCCGTCTGCCAGAATGAGTGCATGGAAGCGATTGTCCTCGCCGGTGGACTGGGCACACGCCTTGCCTCAAGGTTGAATCAGACTCCCAAATCGATGGCCCCGGTTGGCGGCCGTCCGTTTCTCGAGATCTTGCTGGATCAACTCATTGCTGCTGGTTGTAGCCGCATTATTCTCTCGGTCGGCCATTTGCGCGATGCGATCCTCCAGCGCTTCCAGAATCGTTACCGCGATGTTCCTATTGATTATGCAATTGAAGAGTCACCGCTCGGTACCGGCGGCGCAATTCGCTTGGCTCTCAGCCAAGCCCTCGAGCCGTCCGTTCTCGTTGTGAACGGCGATACCTATCTTGAGGCAGATCTATCGGCACTGGCCAGGTTCCACCGATCTTCGCGGCGTTCTCTCACGATGGCTGTAGTTCGCGTCGCCGATACCGCACGCTATGGCGGCGTTCTTATCGAGGATCAGATCATCAGCGGCTTTTCTGAAAAGGGGCGCACGGGGCCAGGTTGGATCAACGGCGGCTTCTATGTCATCGACAAGAGTTTTCCGTGGCATGCGGACCTACCGGCGCGCTTTTCATTCGAAACGGATGTCCTCGTTCCGTTCCTTTCTGAGATCCGCCCGGCGGCGTTTCGCTGTGAAGGATATTTCCTTGATATAGGCATCCCGCAGGACTTCGACCGCGCGCAAGTAGAGCTTGCCCGTTCACACTGAATCACTCGGTCTTGGCTACACGAGAACCACAAATCGGTCAGTTGCGGGCTTCTTTCGTGCTCCACTGGAAGCATGTGCGGTTGGTGCTGGGATCAAGAGACAAACACGCCGGGCGGCGAGTCATAGAATGGGGTAGCTTCGACATGCCAAGGAACTCTCAATGTTAGTTCGATCCCGCGCGCCGCTGCGTCTTGGTCTTGCTGGTGGAGGTACAGATGTATCTCCCTATTGTGATCAGTTTGGCGGCGCAATTCTGAATGCCACGATCGGGCATTATGCTTACGCCTCGATTGAGCCTGTTGAAGGCGCGTGGTTGCAGTTCATTTCGTTGGACCAGAACGAAAGCGTGCAATACGAGTCGGTTCCGCAACTGGAACCGGACGGCCATCTCGACCTGCTCAAGTTTGTCCACAATCACGTAGTGCGCGAGCTCAATGGCAACAGGCCTTTGAACATTCGATTGATGACTCGTCTGGATGTTCCTTCAGGTTCGGGACTCGGAGGGTCGTCCACGCTTGTCGTGGCTGTACTCAAGGCCTACGCAGAATGGCTGACGTTACCGCTGGATGACTATGAACTGGCGCGCCGTGCTCATCAAATAGAACGTGAAGAAGCCGGCCTGCGGGGTGGACGCCAGGATCAGTATGCCGCCGCATTTGGCGGATTCAATTTTATGGAGTTCGGCGGAAATGGCCGCGTGCTGGTGAATCCACTACGCGTCAAGGAAAGTGTGGTCAGCGAATTGGAGGCTTCATTGCTGCTCTACTACACCGGTGATTCACGTGCGTCCGCCTCGATTATCGAGGAGCAATCGAGGAACGTGCAAGCGCAAAACCGTGAGGCGATTGAAGCCATGCACGAGATCAAGCAAGAGTCTTTCCGGATGAAAGAAGCCTTGTTGCGCGGAGATTTCGCGCTGCTCCATGAGGTTCTTCGTTCTAGTTGGGATGCCAAGAAGCGCATGGCAAGCCATATCGTGAACGACAAAATCGAAGAGATCTACGCCCGAGCGCTGAACGCCGGCGCTTATTGCGCGCGCATCTCGGGCGCGGGCGGTGGCGGATTCATGATTTTTCTCACGGATCCAATGCGCAAAATTCGCGTCGCGGAAGAACTGCGCAATTGCGAAGACAGCGGCACCGTGTATGGCTGCCATTTCACCGACGTCGGAGCTCAAGCCTGGCACGTCAACGCGCCGGTCGAATTTCGGGTCGCTTGACCTGAACAACAACTGGCATGAGTGCGGAGATTCACCAGGTTTTCCAGGGGGCCTGGCCGCTCGACCACAACTCCTCGAGCCGGTGCTTGTCCCGCAGTGTGTCCATGGGCTGCCAGAAGCCGCGGTGAAAATGGGCCCGGACCTGGTCCTTGGCCGTTAGCCTCTGGATCGACCCCCTTTCGAACATCGAAGACTCGTCACCAGTCTCGTCAAGAACAGAAGGCTTCAACCCCCTAGCGATACCAGTCGGCAGTGCGTCGGACCGCTTGTCGGATGCCGACCGTCTGGCGCAGGCCAAGCTGCTCAGACGCCTTGCGTACGTCTGGCACATATTGGAGCTGCGGCCTGCCCGGCACCACCGGTTGAGAGATCTCGACCTTCAAGGTGGGGTTGATTGCTGCTGTTACGTGTTCGGCAAGGTCCTTTATGCTCAGCGCCTCCGCAGAACCAACGTTATAAATCCCGGGAGCCTCGCGCAAATTGTTCTCAGCGAGCAGGAGTGTCCAAAGCCAAACGGCGAGGTCGCTCGCATACAAGTAGGACCGCAAGGGGGTTCCATCGCCGCGTATCGAGATGTTGCGGCCAGCAAGTGCATCTGCAATGAAGTTGCCTATGGCAAAGTGCTTATCGAGTGGGAAGTGAGGGCCGACGAACGCAAAGCAGCGCGCGATTCTGACTGTAATCGGATTCTCGCGCGCCAAAACAGAGCACATCAGTTCGGCGACGCGCTTGCCCTCTGCATAGGCTGCATCCGGCTGCGTCCAATCCGGTCCGCCCGTATACCCTTCGGGTATGTGAGTCACTGACTCTGGTTGTGGTCCATAAACCGCGCCGGAGCTCGTCAACAAGAAGCTCCTCACTTGCCGCTCGCGGGCGAATGTGATCGTCCTCTGCGTGCCCTCAATGATCGTCGAAAGGAGATCGAGCGGATCTAGATTTACGGCAGCAGTCGTAGGTGTGGCGGCATGTACAAGAAATTCGAAATCTCCTTCCGGGAAAGGGAAGTCACGAATGTCTCCTTGCAGCCACTGAATAGAGGGCTCTCGACAGAGATGCGGCCAGCGCGCGCGCACAGCGTCGGGGCTCCGGGATATGACGAATGCAGTGACGTTGAGGTCAAGCGCACGATTGCAATGAGCGAGACTTTCCAGCAACCATGCACCGAAAAAACCTGTTGCGCCAGTGAGCAAGAAGCGTTTACCGCGAGCACGCTCCCATAGGGCGCGTGTGCGATGCTCGATGAGCTCAAGGTCTTCAGCGGGCAGTTGCTTCACCAGAACAGATTAAATTGCCCGAGCGACTGTCCAAGATCTAGATCGCTCTGCGAGCGGTAGAAGGTCGGAGTGGGTTGCTTTTTGCGCGTTGATTGCCCCGTGACATTCGTGATGCTGTACACTTCACCGTTGTCTTCGCTCGGCATCCGGTGATGCGGCTGTGTTGGGTCGCTAAAAAAGGCAGAATGCTCGCGGCAACCGGGTGGTAGCCGCCCTTCTTGGACGTAACCGGCCGGGCTAGTCAACGCTTCATTGTCTAGATTCTGGTGGAGGCGGCGGGAGTCGAACCCGCGTCCGAAATCGTTATCAGCCCGGAGAGGCTCCATGCTCAGTCCAGTTCCGGATGGTTTCGCTCCGTGCGCTCAGAACGGACAAGATGCGCATGAAACTAGTCCGATGATCTCGCGGTTACAACACGGACCGAGCCGCAACCGCCAGCCTACTGAATGACGTCTTGCTCGCAGCCCATAGGCGAAACCGCGAAAGACGGCAGCTTAGTTAATTAAGCTGCAAGTGCCAGATTATCGTTGGCAACTTTAGTTTTGCAGGCGATTATGGGTGCCCACACCCCAGCATGCCTCCGTGCCGCAAGCGATCCCGTCGAAACCGTGACGCCCCCATCGCAGGCATTCAGATCGAAGCCTCGGGTGCGAGTACGGGCCAACCGGCTCGTGCTGCATCTTCTATTGTACCCGCAATCGGATTATGGGACGCAGCCGCCTCCCCTTCCGGACTCAGGGAGAAAGGTCCTTAATCTGCTTCAGGCTGGCGACAGTCGACCACTGCAAACTATTATCGAAGAAGGAGTTAGCCGCCGAGTCGTCACCGGCAAGGGCTAAAGAGCGGCTTAGCGGCTCCTACTCTAGCCTAAACTTCCGGTGAGTCTTCACACCTTCCGGTTCTATTGTGCGACGGGAGAGCGAAATCATCTGCAAGGCCGCGGAGGGAATCTCCTACTCGAGGCCGACCGGATCATCGCAACCCCGAAAAGCGAGGTGACAGATAATTCGTTTCCAGATCGGCCACACGACGCCCGAGATCGCGACATAATCATCGGGATTTCTCTGTCGCTGAGAGGCATGAAACTAATTCACAGTGAGCGTGACTGCGGTGGTTTCCGTTGTCGATCCCGCAGTCCCAGTTACTGTCACGGTATAGGTTCCCGCCGTCGTCCCAGGATTGCTCGTGCCCCCACCTCCGCCTCCGCCGCCATTGGACCCGCCCCCACCCCCACCGCCGCCACCGCAACTCACAATTCCCACGGCGAGGCATGCAAACAGAACGATCATGCCGAGCATCGTCCGCAAGCGCCGCCGGTGTGCCGGCACGACGAAGAGCAGAACGCACGCCAGGCTTGCGCCTCCAGCGGCGTACCAGCGAGAACTGCCGGGTTTGGGACGGGTCAAAGCCGCTGTTGTTGCAGCGGTGGTCGTCAGGGTGAGCGTCGATGTTCCCGCAGTGGTGCCGGCGATCGTTACAGAAGCTGGAGCGAGTGTGCAGGTCGCTGGATCGTTGGCAGCCGCCGGTGCAATCGCACAGGTGAGTGCAACGGCGCCAGTGAATCCGCCCGACGGCGTTACGGCGATCGTCGAAGTATTGGCGGTTGTCACGCCGGGGCTCACCGCGATGTTGCCGCTGTTGCTTAGAGCGAATGTCGGGGTCGCCGGAACGGTCACGGTGATTGAGCCTGTCCCCGTAGAGCCGTTATAGATTGAGGCACTGGTTGAGTCGGGCGTGTAAGTGGCCGTGAGTGTGTCTGTCCCCGCTGCGAGGGAACCGGCGGGCACGGTGATGACAGCGCTTCCGCTGCTGAGCGTCGTGGCCGCTGAAGCGTAGGTCCCGCTGCTTAGAGTGACGGAGCCAGTCGGTGTCGCTGCTCCGCTTCCGCCGCTGACTGCGACGGTGACCATGGTCGACTGCGCGGTGGTGATACTCGATGGGGGGGGCGTGACGGTGACAGTGGGCGTGGTCGTGGTGGTGGGCGTCTCGCCGTAAATATTGATCAGGCTCAGGCCGCCATCCAGGATATCGGGCTTGCCATCTTTGTTGAGATCGGCGGCGACGGCGGTGCCGGCTCCCAGGCTGGCGCTGCCGATATCGATCAGGTCTTTCGGAACTAGATAGGTCCCGGTGTTGACGGACGTGAAGGTACCGTCTCCATTGCCGTAAAAGATGCCACTGAAATCCTCGGGATCGAGGAGAGCGAGATCGGCCGTTCCGTTGCCGTCAAAGTCGGCGGCAGCAAGGTTGGCGCTGCGGATCGAATCCCCTCCCGTAAGGTTGGAGACGGCCGCGGTTCCGAAGGTTCCGTCTCCATTGCCGAGCAGGGTCACCAATTCGGCCTGGCTTGAGCTCGTTTCAGCAAGGACAGCGAGGTCGAGTTTGCCGTCCTTGTTCAAGTCTTCGAGGACCGTATCGTAGGCGTCTGCTCCAACCGCGATCGTGGTGGGGGTTTTGAACGTTCCGTCGCCGTTGCCTACAAAGGCCTGGAGCTGCGTTTGAAGCTGGAAGTTCACGACCGTCGTTCCCGGAGAATTGACGATCAGGTCAGGATACCCGTCGCCATTCAGGTCGCCGATGTTGTCGATCTGCGGCACCAAGGCGGTGGTGGGGGCGGTGGTGCTGCTATAGGTGCTGGTCAGCACAGGAGCCTTGAATGTGCCGTCGCCATTGCCGGGGAGCACCACGATGCCCTGGTTGTAGGGGTTGACGCCGGTTCCACCGGCGATTTCGTTATAGACGGAGATCAGGTCGGCGTGGCCGTCATGATTGACGTCGGCGATTTCGAGATTGCTGACGGTGTTGGAGTTGTCGAAGTCAGTGCCGGGCGCGATCTGCGGGAATGCGTAGGGAACCGGCGTTTGGAATGTGCCGTCCCCGTTGCCGAGCGCCACGAAGTAAACAGGGTATGGGTAGGTAATGGGCGTAGTCCCGCCCGAAGCGACTGCAGTGAGGCTGTTATCCACGAAGACGAGGTCGGGTTTGCTGTCGCCATTCACGTCGCCCACGGCGAAGCTCGAGGCCTGCGCGGAAGAGCCCATCGTGAAGTTGTAGCCGTTCAAGCTGAAGCTGGCTGGGGGCGCTATATTTACACCCGCAGCGAATGCTCCCTTGCCAGTACCGAGTTGAACTGAGAGAGAGCCTGCGCTGGTGGAGCTGACGAGGTCGGGCACGCCGTCGCCATTCAGGTCGACGAGATTATTTCCGCTGTAGCCGCCAGATATCAGTTGCGGCGCACCCTGGAACGTTCCATCGCCGTTGCCCATGAGTGCATACGAGAGGTTGGCGGAACCCTCGTCGCCGGCGTAAACTCCGCCGTCGCCCAGGCCCACAAAGATATCTGCATTGCCATCGCCGTCGAGATCGCTGACTGAAATGAAGCCATCCGAATTGATGCTTGCGTAGCTCGCGCCTTGGGCGAAGGTACCATCTCCGTTCCCGATCCAGGTCGAAATGCTGGAGCCATTGTTGACAGCGAGGTCGATTTTGCCGTCCTTGTTCAGGTCACCACTGGAAAGATTCGGCCCTCCGGCATACAGTGAGTCCTGGAAGTAAGGAAAAGCCGGCGTCGCGACTGCTGTGAATGTCCCATTGCCGTTGCCCAACAGCACCAGCCCGTTCGAGCAGATGATGTCCTTCTTGCCGATGCCGCGCAAATCCGCAGTAATCAAGTTGACGATGGGCGTGGAAGCCGCGCTGGTATAGCCGGGGAGCGTTGGCGCGGCAAAACTTTGTGCGGCTTGAAAGGTCCCGTCACCGTTTCCAAGTAAAACCGAGATTTGCTGGTCGCCGGAGACGGCGACGATGTCCAGCTTGCCGTCGCCATTCACGTCGTCAATAACGGCTGCGACGGAGTAGTTGCCTGCGATCGGGTAGATGACACCATTCTTGAAAGTGCCGTCAGCGTTGCCGAGCATGACAATCACCCGGGCAGTGGTGGCTGCGGCGCTGTCGAGAATCACCAGGTCTCCGTTGCCATCCTTGTTGAGGTCTGCTGCGGTCAGATTGCCAACGGATGAGTCCTGAAAAGAGGAAAGACTGAAGCTCGTTGTGCCCGTCAACAGGTAGACACCTTCAACCAGCGCAGGGTAGATCAGCCCAATACCGGCATAGACGTAGACTCCGGAAGTTGTCATTCCGACGAAGACTCCAGGCCGTGAACCAAAACCAGCGGTCGGTTCTATCGCACAACCTGAGGCAAAGACATCGGGAGTGGTCGTGAGTTGCGCTTCGGAATGCAGCACGCGCCCATAGTCGGGGATTAAAGCGGTTTCGGTGTAATTGAGCGTTGATTCCGCGATCGTGTAGTTGCCAGTTGCCAGGGTGAGCTTGCAGTCCGACTCCCGGCCAAGCGCGAGCGCTGCACCCGACGGGGTGGTGATCGTGGTGAAGTTGCCCAAAAAGCTGGCTGTTCCAGTCTGTGAGCCATCTGCACCATTGACCGCGGGCAAGGCCGGCCGGTGTCTCTGCTGCGGCGCTGGCCGAGTGGCAATTTGTGCGTTCAGCAATGCGCAAGACGCGAGAAACCCGCCCACCAGAATCAATGCTCCAAACATCGAGAAGATCGCGTATGCGACCCGCATTGGAGATCCCTTTTCAGGCCCCCAAAAGAGCCCGAAGATGCGGGCAACGGATTGGGCAACATGGCACCGTGAACGGCGAGCAAAACGGCTGGCAACAGACCGGGGAAGACAGGTCATGGCGCGACTCCAGCGGGGCACTCAGTTGGGATGCTCAACGAGCATCTAATTAAAAAGCTGGGGGAAGGATCATGAATGCGGCTAACGAATCCCGTGATTCATGGGCACTGTAGGCTCCGGATCTCGCAAAAATCCCACAGAAAATCCGACCAAATTGCGAATAAAATAGGCAATTCTTGTTGGTCTGGCTATACTGAACGCCCGGAATAGCCCAGGCCCCTTGCAAATGCTGGTCTTAGGCAATGCTCGCCTCGATCTGGAGAAGCAGGAACTCACGATTGGTGCGCGTAAGGTGGCGCTGCCGCGCAAACCCTACGCAGTGCTCCTGTACTTGATCGAAAACCGGCTGCGGATGGTCGGCCGGAAGGAACTGCTGGACCGCTTCTGGGATGGCAAAGAGGTTTACGACCAGAGTCTCAGCAAAGCGGTCGGCGCCATCCGCAAAGCTCTGGGCGAGCCGACAGCTTCAGAGTGGATCGAGACGCGCTGGGGGCTGGGCTACCGCTACATCGGTCCTTTCAACGAGGAGTCCGCGGCTTCAGCCTCATCCGAATCGCAGGCGAAAGATCCGACCGATACATCCGCGGAAGATTCTCCGTCTGTCATAGAAGAACCGGCCGCTCTTCGCGAGGGAGCCGTTCAGGAAACCCCTCCGGCCCCGTTGCCCTCGCGCGCACGTTGGCCATGGAGTGCGAAGACTTCCGCAACCGGCGCGCTTGCCGCTCTCATCGGCCTCCTGGTTCTTGGCCTGTTGGCCTTCCCGCGCCACCGTGCCGGCCCGATTGCCGATCCGTCATCGGCGCCCTTTCGCTCCGTCGCCGTGCTGCCTTTCATCGCCGACAGCCAGGAAGGCGAGGACCAATATCTGGGCTCGGAACTTGCCGATGCAGTTGCCGCGAGGCTGGGCACCATTTCCCAACTCCGCGTGCGTTCCTCCGCCACCGTCCGCTCCATCGTCGGTTTTCAGGTCGATCCAATCGCAGACGGGAAAAAACTTCAGGTCCAATCGATCGTGAAAGGAGAGATACACAGAGAGCTGGACAAGGTCGTGATCGCCGTTCAACTTTGCGATAGCGTCACGGGTGCGGCGGTGTGGTCCGGCTCGTTCAATGCGGACAAAACCAGCATCTTCGCGACCGAAGACTCTATCGCCCAGCAGGTTTCCAGCGCGATTCTGCCGCAGCTCAAGATGAGCGTCGGCAACCGATCGCAGGGACCCGATACCAGCCATCCGGAAGCCTACAGCGACTACATGAAGGCCAACTTCTTCGCGACGACGCGCACGCGAACCTCGCTCGCGAAGGCCATTTCTCTTCTGGACGACGCGGTGCGGATCGATCCGAAGTATGCGCGTGCCTACGCTGCGATGGCCAACGACTATCAGCTGGAGGGTTTTTACGACTTCGCTTCTCCAGCAGATGTATACCCGCGCGCGGAAGCGGCCGCGCTGAAAGCCTTGTCACTGGATAACACGCTGGTCGAAGCCCACATCGCTTTGTTATCGACATACACCGACTATGACTGGGACTGGGCAGGCGCCGAACGGGAATTCAAAGCGTCTGTCGCTCTCGATTCGAATTATGCCGTCGCTTATCAGTTTTACGGATATGCCCTGATGGGCATGGGACGTGGCGACGAAGGCCTGGCAACCTTGAAACATGCCGCGCATCTCGATCCGGTTTCGCCCAGTGTGCAGACCTCTCTGGCCTGGGGCTACTATCTTCTCCGTCAATATGATCAGGCTGTCGACCAGTGTAAGCGGGTGCTCGAACTCTATCCCGATTTCGTTCCAGCCCATCAATTACTGGGCATCACGTACGGGCAGATGGGTTCGGATCAGAAGTCGATGGCCGAGCTGACGCAGGCCGAAACCCTCGAGCGAGATGGCGCCATCACTCCCGTTCTTCTCGACTACGAGCTGGCGCGCACCGGTGAGCGAGCCCGGGCAGCCCGGAATCTGCAGGACATCCAGTTACGACAAGATGGATCGACCGTTCCCGATTACTATCTGGCCGCGGCGTGGGCTGCCGCCGGGGACCGAGAGAAGGCTCTGGACTTTCTGGATCGCGCGTTTCAGTCGCGCTCCAACTGGGTCATCTACCTGCATTACGATCCTCGCTTCGATAGTCTCCGGCACGATCCGCAATTCCAGGCACTTGTTCATCATGTTGACTTCCGGCACCAGGACGCTCTGATCAGTCAGCGGTAATCGAGCCTCGATCTGCGCCGATAACGCGAAACCTACCTTACAATCCGTAGCCGTCAGAGAACCGCGTCTGGAGTCGCGGCTTGTGCCGTTGACTTATTGCTTTTCGAGGTCGATGCTCTGGTATTCGTGGCGCGCGATGCCCGCGCGAATCTGGGCGGGAGTTTTGCCAGCCTTGGTCAGCCTGTACGCGTAGAAGGCCTCCTGGGCGCAGGTGGAGCACTCGGTGCCGTGTAGACCTTCGTAGCAGCTCCGCAGGCTGGTGTGCCCGAGGGCGCGATCGCACCGGCAGTTGCAGGGCAGCTGATAGAGGACATTGCCGATCTTGATCGCCTGCTGGTACACGTGCACCTGCCAGGGGTAGGTGAAGTTTTCACCTGTCAGCTTGGAGCCGGAGAGAATCGGAGGCAGGGCGCTGACCTTGAGCGGGGCCGAGGGGTGGTACGCCGGGACATCGTCTGCTGGGTTCGACCACTGTGCGTAGCTGGCGGCAGTGAGGACAAAGGCGGTGATGGCGAAGGCGATGCGGTACTTGGCGCTGCTCATGACGATTCGACTCTGTGAACCATATTACGCCGCAGAGGAAAGAGTGAGCAGGGAGGAAGAAGCAGGCAAACGGGAGGAGCTTTTGTGGAGTGGGCTTGCGTACAAAAAAAGACGGCACGAACGTTTTCTGCTCGTGCCGGGAGGCCAGTGACGCAAACTACTTCCGGGTTGGACTTGAGGACCAATCACCGGAATAACTACACAATACTATAGGTTCGGAAGATTGCAAATACAAAATCTGATATTTTCTTACAATGTGGGATTAGCGACATCTGCTGCCTTCATGCATCTAACAGAAGGGGCATTTCAGTCGCTCGGACCATGGCAAGCAATCTGAAATCTGTCGAGTACAAGACCGAACCGGAGGAGAACCCCGAGGCGCCCGGCTGGTTCAAGGTCGGTGTACTGGCCGCAGCATCGGCTCTGGCCGGAGGCTTGGCGGTCGCCTGGTTCTACCGAAACACGCTCACGCGGCTGCGGCAGGCAGAAGGCACGCCGCCCGTCGATCCTCCTGCAAACGACGAAGGCGAAGGGATTTAGCGCCGCTTTCCAACGACCCTGGAATAGAGCTCCTTAATCACAGATGAAGCAGGCAGCCCGAAACCTGGAGCCGCCTTGCCCTTCGTTTAACGCCCCTAGGGGCGCACCTCCCCGATATACACCCCAAACGGCCCGAGTTGGATATTCCCCAGCGAGGTTGGATCGGCGGCTCCAGGAGTTTTCAGCAGCGTCTTGAGCTTGCTGCCGGCACCAGGGACGGGCAGTTTGACCATTTGCGGCTCGGGCTTGAAGTTCGCTGCGATCACGACCTGGACGCCCCCGGGTCCCTTGCGCACCCAGCTGAGCACGTTCGGATTATCTGAGTCGAGCATCGTCTCAGAGCCCTCCGCCAGGGCAGGGTCCGTCTTTTTCAGCCGGATCAAGGACTGATACCACGTGAAGAGGGAGTCGGGATTGCCCTCCTCGGCCTTCACGTTCACTGTCGTGTAGGTTGGCGGAACCGGCAGCCAGGTTGAAGAAGCCGTGCTGAAGCCTGCGTTCGTGGTTGCATCCCACTGCATTGGAGTTCGCTCGCCGTCGCGCCCCTTGTAGACGGGCCAATACGCTATGCCTACGGGATCCTTCACATCCTCTTTGCGCGTTGGGTCCGTCGTTTTCATTCCAATCTCGTCGCCGTAGTAAAAGAGTGAAGCGCCGCGGCTGGCAAACAAGACGGTGGAAATCACCCGTTGGATATCGGTGTTGTGCACGCCATCTCCATAGCGCACATCGAGCCGAGGGTTATCGTGATTGTCGAAGACGAGCAGCGGCACATTGCCGTTGATCTTCGTTTCGACATCGACCAACTTGGCGCGAAATGCAGCGGCATCCATCTTATTCAGGATTCCGAGCTGCATATCCATGGGCAGTTGGAACTCGGGATGGCTGGGGGTGCCGTATTCGGCGGCCAATGCGTCGATGCTGGGAAGATAGGTTTCGCCGATGAAGATGCGCGTGCCGGGAAACTTGCCGGAGCTGAATGTGTCGGCGTAGGACCGCATTTCAGCCATCACGGTGTGCACGCCGGGCAGGAATTCGGTCTTCAGCCCATCGGTCTTGGCCAGCCCATCGGGCATCATCACAGGTTTGCCGTCCTTGCCCTTGAGATAGTCCTCGTCGGCGAACGAAGGGTCCTCGAAGAGGGTGGTGATGGCGTCGAACCGGAACCCAGCCACACCGCGCTTGAGCCAGAAACCGATGATGTCTTTGAAGGCCTGATGAACCTTGGGATTGTTCCAGTTGAGGTCAGGCTGCTTCACATAGAACTTGTGATAGTAGTACTGGCGCGTCTTCTCGTCCCACTGCCAGGCCGAGCCGCCAAAATCCGACTGCCAGTTATTCGGCGGTTGTCCTTTGTCCGTAGCAGTCTCGCCCTTCCCATCGCGCCATACATACCAGTCACGGTAGGGATTGTTGCGGGATGAGCGCGACTCCTTGAACCACTTGTGCTCATCGGAGCTATGGTTCATCACCATGTCCATGATGATGCGAATATTCCGCTTCTTGGCTTCGGCAACGAGGCGGTCGAAGTCGGCCAGCGTGCCATACTGCGGGTCGATGTTCTCGTAGTCCGAGATGTCGTACCCGAAGTCGGCCTGGGGCGAGGGATAACAGGGCGAGAGCCAGATCGCGTCCACGCCGAGTTGCTGCAGGTAGTCGATGCGCTGGGTGATGCCATTCAGGTCGCCGATGCCGTCGCCGTTCGAGTCCTGAAAGCTGCGCGGGTAGATTTCATAGAGGACGGCATTCTTCCACCAGTTCTGTTCGCTGGAGGAAGCTGCACTTGATTTGGGATTGGCGGGCACATTCTGCCCGACGGCGGCCAGCGTACACAGCCCCAGCGAAAGGGACAGGACACCGGCCGCGATGCGATTGGTCCAATGCATTGCGGTCTCCTCGTCATTCCACTGCTCGTCAAGGCGGCAACGGTGTGACGCATGAAACGCTAACACATCCGGCTCATGAGCGCAGACTACTCCACGGTTGCCACAAGTGCCCCGAAAGGCGGCAAGACAAAGCGTGCCGGTGAGAGGGAATCCGCAATGCCCGGAGTTCTGTAAAGAGCCTTCAGCCGGGTGGCATTGCCGCTCCCAAGCTCGTCCGGCCTGAAGCCAAACGTCCGCTCGCGCGCACTCATGTTCAGCGCGACGATCACACGCCGATCGCTTCTCTGGCGGAGAAAGGCGAAGACATGTGGATCGTTGCCGATGCTCACCTGTGTGCCATCCCGAAGCGTGGGATCGGTGCTGCGCAGCGCCAGGAGCCGTTTGTAGGTGTTGAAAATTGAGTTCGGATCCTTGCTTTCAGACTCGACGTTGTATGTCGAAGCTGATGGCGGAATGGGAAGCCACGGCTTGGCTGCGGTCGTAAATCCAGCGCCTGCCGCAGAGTCCCACTGCATCGGCGTGCGCTCGCCGTCGCGTCCTTTCTCTTTGGGCCAGCCTCGCTTGCCGATGGGATCGTGCACGTCCTCGATGCGGGCCGGATCGGTCGTCCGCATGCCGAGCTCTTCGCCGTAGTACATCTGCGGAGTTCCGCGCGTGGTCAGCTCGAGCACCGCCATCAGCTTGGCGATTTGGTCATTGTGTTCGCCGTCTCCGTAGCGGTCCCACTGGCGCGGCTGGTCGTGATTGGAAAAGAAGAACTCCGGCTGCCCGTGTGCGGAGTTGTTTTCGATTTCTTTGAAGAGTTCACGGAAGCGCGGCGCCGAGAGCTCGTTGACGTCCGCGATCTGGAAGTCCATCGGCAGTTGCACTTCGTCGCCGTTGCCATACATTTTGGTCAGAGCCTGTACATTGGGCTCATCCGCCTCGGTGACCAGGACAGGATTGCCGGGGTACTTGTCGACCACCTTGCGTACTTCTTTGAGCACGTCGTGCACTTCGGGCAGATCGTCGGTGTAGAGATGCTTGATGTTGCGATCGCCGTAGGCGTTGCGCCCCGGCAGATACGGGTCGTCGCGCATCTGCGGATCTTCAAATAGCCGGGACACGGCATCGATACGGAATCCGGCTACGCCGCGCTTCATCCAGAAATCCAACACGCCGTACATCGCATCGCGGACTTCGGGATTGCGCCAGTTCAGGTCCGGCTGCTGCACATAGAAGTAGTGGTAGTAGTACTGACGCGTCTTCTCGTCCCATTGCCAGGCTGAGCCGCCAAACCACGACTGCCAGTTGTTGGGCGGTTCTCCCTTGCTGGTCTCGGTCTCCCCTTTGCCGTCATGCCACACATACCAGTTGCGTTTTGGATTATCGCGAGAGGAGCGGGACTCGAGAAACCATGGGTCCTGGTCGGAGGTGTGGTTGATGACGTAGTCCATGATGACGCGGATGCCGCGTTTTTGGGCCTCGGTCACCAGGTTGTCGAAGTCGGCCATCGTCCCGTACATCGGGTCGATCGCGGTGTAGTCCGAGATGTCGTAGCCGTAATCGACACCGGGCGACGGATACATGGGCGTGATCCAGATGGCGCCGATACCCAGGTCGTGGAGGTAATCAAGGCGCTCGGTGATGCCTTTGAGGTCGCCGATACCGTCCCCGTTGGAGTCCTGAAAGCTGCGCGGATAGATCTCGTAAATGACGGTGTGACGCCACCATTCGGGGCCATCCGGTTGCTTGACAGGCGTGGTTGGGGCTGTCTGGCCGAGCGCTGTGACGGCGACGGCTGCCAGAGACAGGGATATCGTGTAGTGTGCGAGCTTGCTGGTCCAGTGCATTGCGGCTCCTTCGAGGGCGATGCCGTGAGGTCATCCACTCTCGTTCCGCTGCTCGTTGAGCTGGCAGCGGTGTGAACACGCCAACGTATCACACTGGGCGCTGGTCAGGGCACGAATTGTTCGGGACGATACCGGCCGGCGGAACGCTTCAGCTCTTGGCGTTCTGCGCCACCAGCATCGAGTTGAGGATCTGGTCCGAGACGTCCTTCACCGATCCCGGCGAGTGCGCCAAAAACAGAGTATTCGTCTTGTCGTTCTCGCCGATGGACTTGAGGGTGTCGAAGTACTGCGTGATCAGCACGAGCTGCATCACGTCCTTGGCCGAAGCGCCTTCGACGGCCTTCTGGAACTGCTCGATCGATGCCTGCAGTCCTTCGACGATGGCCTTGCGCTGATTGGCGATACCTTGCCCTTGGAGCGCCTTGCTCTCGGCTTCGGCCTCGGCCTTTTTGACCACCAGAATCTTGTCGGCTTCGCCGCGGGCTGTGGCTGCCACCTGCTCGCGTTGCGCCGCGTTGATGTCGTTCATGGCCGACTTGACCTTGGCATCGGGCACGATGTCGGTCACCAGCACGTTGACGATCTCGTAGCCGAAAGCTGCCATATCCGCATCGAGTTCCTGCTTCACGGCCGCAGCAATGCTCGACTGGGAGGCAAAGACCTCATCGAGGGTCATGCTGGGCACATGGCCGAGGATCACCTGCTCGACATAGGACTTGATCTGCGCAACCGGATCGGACAGCTTGTAGAACGCGTCGTACGCCTTCTCGGGGCGCACACGATTCTGCACCGAGATGGGGATGGTTACGAAGACGTTGTCCTTTGTCTTGGTCTCCATGGTGAGGTTGATCTGATTGACCCGCAGGCTCACAATGCCGGCCACCGAGTCGAAATAGGGTGCCTTCCAATTGAGGCCCGGTTCGGCGATACGCATGAACTTGCCGAAGCGTGTAATGATGGCCACCTGCGCCGTGTTGACCGTAAAGAAGCTGCCCAGAATCAACGTAAGAACGACCAGACCGCCGATTGCCAATGGAATCAAAATGAGAGCGTCCATCCCTGTCCTCCGATCGGATGTGTACGGGTAACAGCGAATTGTACAGGAAGGTCGAGGTACAGGATGTTAGGCACCTACCGCGCCGGTTGCCTCGGCACCGCAGGTCGATCAGTGTCCGGAAGGCGGCGTTGCCGGAGGTGGACCGGACGCAGGCGCGCTTGGTAGGTCGGGCCGCTGCGGATGCGTGTGTATGTGTTCCAGGCCCTTCACATCGACGCCAAACTCGGGGTTCTTGTAGGTGCCTGCAATGTGAATTGGCACTTCGGTTCCAGCGCCATCCTTCTTGAACATGCTGTCAGCCGGTTTGAGCAGGAAACCCTTCCATCCGCCGACCATTTTCGAGACGGTGGCCTGCATCTTGGCGACTCCGATGAAGCCCAGCATACCGCCATCGAGCTTATAGGTTCCGTTCAGATCGATGTCCGCCCCAGGCACGCTGAACACGAGATTCGGCAGTGTGATGACACCATCCGCCATCTGGAAGTCGCTTTGCATGGTGGACTGCACGTCTTCGTGGTCGGGCTTCTTTGCATCGTGGGGACGGCCCTGGCCGCGCAGGCTGAGCTCCGCGATGCGCTGCTGCACTTTGTCGCTCGAGAACTGGGCCTGTTCCAGTTGGAATTGCCCATTCAACTCCATGCGCTCATGGACCGGCTCTTTGCCGGGCGGAATGTGCAGCGTCGACTTCACGTCGACATTGCCAGTCAGGAGCGGTGTCTCATCGTGGCTCGCGAGATGGAGAAAGTCTTCGATCCTGCCGTCCTTCACTTCGATGTTGAGATCGATGTCGTGGCCAATGCCGTGCATCGAACTGCCTGTGCCCACGATGGCCCGCACCACTTGCCCGCGCGCGACGATGGGCGAATGGCCCAGCGTGGCATTCACTGGGTCGAGGCGGGTGTCGCCATTCGTCGCATCCACGAGGGCATGGAAACGAGTGGTTAGGTTCATCGTGTTGCCGAAGTGGGTCAGGCTAAAGTCGGGCGTCCGCGTTTCGCCGTCGACGTTCAGCTCGCGCAACGTGCCCGCATATTTGCCCGTGGAACTGAGCGTGCCCGCGATGCCTTTGAAGTCGGCGAGCCGCGCGTTGTCGAAGGTGTAGTCTCCCGCAACCGGCGATTCGCCCGGATCGGAGACCAGCCAGGGACCGAAGGAGCCGCTGGTGTGGACGATCCCAACCGGCTTCGGATTCGTGAGCTCAGCCTGGAAATGCATGGCCTGGTCGGGCGTGACGTTGCTGAGCTTCAGCTGCGTGAAGTCGATCTCGAGAGGCAGCTTGCCCGGTTTGCTGGTCTCGAGTGTCAGAGTCGCGTCGTTGCACTCCACGGCGCCGAACTGGAAGCGAATTGGGAGACTGCCGGTGTTCTGCGGAGCAGCCGCGGCACGCTTGTCCCCGGGCGCCAGGTGGAGAAAGTGCGATTTTGGCGGCAGCGTGATGTGCAGGCCTTGCAGTCGAATCTGTCCGATGGAGATGGGCCGATCGGGGGCGTAGCGCAAGGGTACGTGAAATCGAAACGAATCGAGACTCACGAGCGGCTTGGGAGGAGGGACAGGGTTTGGGACTTCGACGCCCGCGACCTCCGCCGGCGGCCAGATGCGCAGTCCGCCGCCCCGTGCCCAGATGCCCCACTCGCCGCGCAGGCCGTTGCCCAGCGACACATGAAATGTATCGAGCTCGACGCGGGCATGGAAGTGGCTTGCCAGCCCATCCACGATGCGTGTACGCAGATACGGCTCGGTCCGCCGGGCGACGATCACTCCGGCCACCGTCAACGATGCCAGGACGAAAAGCAACGCGCCCGCTGTCCACCACAGCCAGCGGAATCTGCGACCCGGCAATCTCTGCTCTTTGCTCACGGCTCTCTCTTGGATGCGTGGGTTGCTCTTCTGCGCCACGATTATCTGCTTAGACGCGCTTCGTGCAGACAAAGACGAGAGTGGCGTGCCGTGCCGATTGCCGTCAAACGGAAATGCCGCTTCGGAACACAAGGCATTCCGGTTTGCTATAGACTTCTTGCATCCCATGCGAGCCGACATCGAACACCTCATCAAGCTGCAGGCTGTGGAACTGGAACGGACGCGGCTGAACCAGTCGGCGCGCGCTTTACCCGCCGAGATCGCCAAGGCTCATGCAGCGCTGACTATGGCACAGCAGCAGTCGGCCGCAACCTCCGATGCGCTGGCGCGCGAAGATTCGCTCCGTACGCGCTTGGAGCGCGAAATTGCCGGCCACCGCCAGAAGGCTGCCCGCTACAAGGCGCAGCAGGATTCGGTGACCACGCCGGCGCAGGCTGCGGCGATCGAACATGAAGTAGGTTTTGCGGAGAGCGAGATCGATCGGCTCGAGAACGAGGAGTTTTCCAGCCTGGAACGAACCGAGACGCAGGAAGCCACGCTGGCTGCGGCGCGGAGCAAAGTGGCAGAGCTGTCTGAGACTCTGGAGAAGACGCGGGCGTGGGCCGCACAGAAGCAGCAGGAGACAGCGGCTGAGCTGGCAGCTCTGCAGACCGAACGCGATGCGCAGCGGCAGGCGATTGAGCCGGACCTGTTGGCGCGCTTCGATCGCATCGCGGCGAGTCGTGGAACGGGGCTCGCGCTCGCCGAGAACCAGCAGTGCACGGGCTGCCGCATGGGCGTTCGGCCACAGACGTGGAACCAACTGCGGGAGGGCGAGTTGCTGAACTGCGATAGCTGCGGACGGCTGCTCTACTGGGATCCGGCCCTTGCGCCCGCTCCCAAATCTCCGCAAACCGAAGCTGCCACAGGAGACGGACGAGCGATTCGGCGGCCTCGCCAAGCCGGCGCGTAAAGCCCCGGCCTCTTGCGCGAAAATCAAAGAGAAGACATTCGCCAACAAGGAGCAGGCGGTGAAGCGCATTTGTGTCGATATGGATGAGGTGATGGCCGATACCCTGGCCGAGCACCTGCGCCGCTACAACCAGGCATTCGACGACGACGTGACCGTGGACGATCTGGTGGGCAAGGGGCTGTGGGACGTTGCGCCCGTCGACCGGCAGGCGCAGCTGCGTGCCTTTCTCGATGCCGAAGACTTCTTCGAGGATCTCGCGCTCATGCCCGGCGCACAGGACGTGCTGAAGCAACTTGGCTCGCGCTTTGAGATTTTTATTGCCACGCAGGCCATGACGGTGCCGAATTCACTGGGGCCCAAGTATCGCTGGCTGCAGCGGTACTTTCCTTTCATTCCGCCGACCAACTATGTGTTTTGCGGAAACAAGAGCATTCTGCGCGCGGACTATCTGATCGACGATCTACCGCGCAATCTGCAGAGGTTCGAGGGAACGGGGCTGCTCTACACCGCGCCACACAACCTGACGACGACGGGCTACACGCGCGTCAACAACTGGCAGGACGTGGCGGAGTATTTTGCCCAGGTGCGGGACTGACGCCGTCAAATCGGGCTAGATTTTGTGCCGGCTCTCTGCGAGCGACGTATGAGCCGGATTGCCCGGAAGCGCGCGCGGCGCAACCTGGCGCAGCAACGTGACGGGCTGCACCGGGGGCGGCTGGTGCATGGTGACGATCAGTGCATCGGCCGGCTTCTTTCCGGCGCAGACATAGGAGTGCGGCGTGCTCGAGTCGAAGTAGACCGCATCGCCGGGCTCCAGCGTGCAGTGATGTTCTCCGTGGCGCAGATCGAGCTGGCCATCGAGGATATAGAGAAATTCGAAGCCCGGATGCACATGGGCACGCGCCTCGTGGTCTGTGTCGAGCGGAATGAATTGGGCGAAGTAGGGGTCCATGTGCCGGTCGGGCACCATGTAGCCCAGGCTTTCGAAGAAGTAGGTTGGTTCGTCGACGCCGGTCTGCGGCAGGCGCACCCGCTCCTTACGCCGGTGGACGCGAAACATGGCCTGCGGCTCGCTCTCGAAGAAGTACGACAGATCTTTGGAGAAGACCATGGCGATGCGCGCCAGATTGCGCAGTGTGGGCACGACGCGGCCTGTTTCGAGCTGCGAAAGGAAGCTCGCCGAGAGGCCGGTGTGCCTGCCCAACTCGACCAGTCCCATCGACTTCTTCAGGCGCAGGCGCTTGATGCGCTCGCCAATATGTTTCTCGGCGATGAATCGCTCGGTGGTTTCGGTATCCACCTGGGACTTTTGTGTTTCCTCACTGCGAACCGTAGCCGGCTCTGTCATTCGCGATCCCCCTCGGGTCCTCGCCAAGCTTATTGCCCCAATCAAAACCTATTGCTATATTACCAAAGTCGTTCGGGCCCATCAAATCGCGCTCTGTGGGTTCGGCGCGCCGGAAAACAACCCCATAATTGTGCAGATGAGCAAAGATACGGATTCGGTTGCAACGCCCTCCAGCAAAGTCCTGATCAGCGGGGCGTCGGGGATGCTCGGGGCAGCCCTTCGGCGGCAGTTGGCCGAGCGCGGGACACCCATCGTGCAACTGGTCCGGCGTGCTCCTGCAGGGGGGAACGAATTGGCCTGGAATCCGGCGGCGAGCCCGGCTGTCGCCAATCCGGAGCCGCTGGAGGGGTGTGCCGCGGCAATTCATCTTTCCGGGGCGAGCGTCGCGGGCCATCGATGGACCGAAGTCTACAAGCGCGAGCTGGCGGCGAGCCGGGTTGACTCGACCCGGGCGCTGGCGGGGCTGCTTGCGGGATTGCGCACTCCGCCGCGGACGTTCATCGTCGCTTCGGCGATTGGGATCTATGGCGATCGCGGCGACGAGTTGCTCGACGAATCGTCGGCGCCTGGGACGGGGTTTCTCGCCGATCTGTGCCAGCAGTGGGAAGAAGCTGCACGGCCTGCGCGTGAGGCCGGCATCCGCGTCGTGCATGCGCGCTTCGGCGTGGTGCTGGGGAACGGGCCGGGTGCATTGGGGAAGATGCTGCCGCTTTTTCGGCTCGGATTGGGCGGGCGGCTTGGCTCGGGCCGCCAATGGATGAGCTGGATGAGCCTCGACGACGCGATCGCTGCGATCTTGTTTGCGCTCGAAACGCCGGGTATGGCTGGGCCGGTCAACTTCACGGCGCCGAATCCGGTCACCAATGCGGAGTTCACGCGGGCGCTGGCGAAGCACCTTCATCGGCCTGCGATCTTGCCTGCACCGGCGTTCGCACTGCGGATCGCGCTGGGACAGATGGCGGACGAGGCGCTGTTGGCCAGTGTGCGGGTGGTACCGCGGGCATTGTTGACTGCGGGATTCCGCTTCGTGCATCCCACGCTGCCTGAAGGGCTCGCGGCCGCGCTTCGATGAGCGGAGGCGAAAGGATGGTGAATCGCACCCCCCAGGGGGGGTAGAGGTATCTATCCTTCAAATCTTCCCTCGGTGAGGGAGAAGACTGCAGATCCAGTATCGGATATTTGGGGGTAATTCTTCGCAAAGAGGATGAGGGATAACTTCCGGCTGGACCACAACTCACCCGGAACCTAGAAAAGAGACCCCAGTTCGGCTCAATGAGCACGCTTGGCAGTTAGCCTGCATCCGAGAACCGCATCCGCACGGCGCGGCGCCATCGTAAAATGCGTGGAGTCGGACCATGATTGAGGATTCCGGGAGGCCGAGATGACACGAGCGGTCCTCATTTTGGTGGCTTTGCTCTCCCCAGCGCTCTCACTTGCGCAGGAAGAACATGACCATCCGGCGCCTGAGAAACTAGGAAGAGTTTCGTTCCACACTTCCTGCAAGCCTGAAACGCAGCAGGAATTCGACCGAGCGGTCGCGCTCCTTCACTCCTTTGCCTACAAGACTGCTGAAAAATCATTTCAAAGCGTGGCCGAGCAGGACCCTCAATGTGCCATGGCGCACTGGGGCATCGCGATGACGCACTTCCACCAGCTATGGGAACCGCCTCTTCCTCCTGGGGGCATTTCCGCCGCTCAAAAAGAAATCACGCAAGCCGCAACGCTCGAAGAGGCCTCCGCACGCGAGCGAGGATTCATCCATGCGCTCAGCCTGGTATTCAACGATGCTGCCGGTGTTCCGTACCGAACGCGCGCATTGAACTATGAGCTCGCAATGCATGAGCTTGCGGCGGCGAACCCAACGGACGTTGAGACCCAGGTGTTTTACGCGCTCGCCTTGATCGCAAACGCGCCTCCATCTGACACGGAGCATCGGAAACAGAAGCGGGCCGCCGATCTGCTTGAACCCCTTTATCGTGAATACCCGGATCACCCCGGAATCCCTCATTACCTCATCCACGCGTGCGACAACCAGGAAATGGCAGCAAGGGGTCTCGCAGCAGCCAGGGCATACGCCAACATCGCTCCATCAGCTCCGCATGCCCTTCACATGCCGTCTCATATCTTTACGCGGCTAGGTCTTTGGGACGACTCCATTGCATCCAATCTCGCCGCAAGAGGTGCCGCACAACATCAGGGCGACACGGGTGAAGAATTGCACGCAATGGACTACCTGGTCTACGCCTACCTGCAAAGCGGACGCTATCCGGAGGCGGCTCAGGTAATCGAGCAACTCGGAGCAATGCAGAATGTCGAGATGGGTGATTTCAAAATCGGATACGCTGCAACCGTCATGCCCATACGCTACATCGTCGAACGGCATCAATGGAGCGACGCGCAGAAGCTCGTCAATCCGCCGGATTCTGCTCAACCTCAGGTTGTCGCAATCGCCGTCTGGGCGCGCGGCATGGGGTTCGCCCGCAACGGCCGTGTCCATGAAGCTGACAAAGAATCTGAGACGCTACGCCAAATTGAAGATCGGCTTCGCGCGTCAGGGAGTGACTACTGGGCAACTCAGGTCGATATCATGAGGCGCGAAGTTTTGGCCTGGTCGGCCCAGGGATCGAATCAACCAGAGGAAGCCGCTTCCATCCTGCGCAGCGCGGCAGATGACGAAGACGGGATTGAGAAACTCCCGGTGACTCCTGGGCCAATCATCCCCGCTCGCGAACAGCTGGGAGAGTTGCTGCTAGAACAGGGCGATCCCACTTCAGCGTCCAAGGTATTTGAGATGGCGTTGGTCAATGCCCCTGGTCGGCGAGGGGCATTGGAGGGAGCCGCTCAGGCCGCACGATTTCACTAAGTGCAAATCGCGAGGCACTCAGCCAGCAATTGCTGATTTGGGGTTCAGGGCGCTCAGTGGATTGTGGTCCCACCCAAGACCAACCCAGCGACGAAGACCTGGCGCTGGGAACCCCAGGGTACAACGAGCTTGGATCGAGGGGGCACCCCAGGTGAGTGCGATCGGAGCATCGCAAGAAGCTCTTACCGTTTTCCCTGAATCACGCGACCCGGGGCGACATTACTCTTTTTTTGATTGCTGCCACCCTTTTGATTCCGGCGCGCGGCGATGTCATGCATCTCTTTGCCCATGCTCGACTGGTTGATGGTCAGCTGCAGCAGGAGATTGATCAGGTTGCTGGTGCCCCAGTAGAGCGCCAGGCCCGACGCGTAGTTGAACAGGATGAAGCCCATGAAGATGGGCATCACGATGGCCATCATGCGGCGCTGTTGCGGATCCATGCCCGGTGAAGGGGTGATGAATTGGGTGAGGAACATGGTGATGATGATCAGGATTGGCAGGAGGCGCAGGGGGTCCGGCGTCGACAGATCTTTAAGCCAGAACCAGTGCGCCTGGCGCAGCTCGACCGTGTACTGCAGCACGCGGAAGTAGGCGAAGAAGAGCGGAATCTGCGGCAGCATGGGCAGACAGCCGCCATACATATTCACGCCCTCGTCTTTGTAGAGCTGCATCATCTCGGTGTTCATCTCGGCCTTTTTGGGGTCGTTGATCTTGAGATGGGCGTAGCGCTTTTTGAGGGCATCCACTTTGGGCTGAATGCGCATCATCTTGAGCGACGAGCGCATGGCCATAAAGCGGAAGGGCAGCATAATGACCGTAAAGGTGGTGGTGAAGATGATGATGGCCCAGCCCCAGCTGTCGCCACCTGAGCCGAGCAGATTGTGCAGCCAGCGCAGCGCGAAGTAGAGCGGCTTGGCGATGATGCCCCACATGCCGTACTGGATCAGCGACTCGAGCGTCGGTCCATCGGCCTTGCCGTCGGAACTGATCGAGTGGATGCTCTTCAAGACGTCCGTTTGCTTCGGACCCGCAAAAATCCGCAGATGGCTGGCGCCGCCGGTGTCGCCCATGGCAAGTCCGAGCACCGCCGCCGGCTTCTTCTGGCTGTTGGGGTTCGAGAGGTCGCTCGGCACATCGACGCTGCTGTGCTGCGTGACCAGTGTTGCGCGCTCTGGCGCATCGGGTAGAAAAGCCGTGGAGAAATACAGATCGGCAATAGCTGCGAAGTCGAAGGGTTGCTCGACGGTGGCATTGCCGCTCACCTTCGTGGCCGCAGTCGTCTCCTGCTTGCCGCCGATCGAGGTCACAAGCTGCAATTGGGTCAGGATGGTGCTGCGCGTTGAAGACGAGGGAAGAAACTCCTCCATGTCGCCGAGGCCGGCGGGCCAATCGACCAGCGCACGCACGGGGGCTCCATTGCGCTGCACGTCCGTGTCGACGTGAATTACGTAACTCGAATCGAAGCGGAAGGTCTTGACCGCGTCCACGCCGCCCTGGGCGTAGTGGAAGGTGAGCGTGCCGGGAGCGAGGACCGTGCCCGTCGCCGAGGGCTGATAGAGGGCCTGATTCAGTTGCGTCGTCAATGCCGGCTCATAGGTATAGAACGAGAGCGGCAAGCCGAAGCGCGCGGCAAGTTGCGGCTGGACCAGGTCCAACGGTTTTCCGTCGGTGCCGAAGTACTTTTTCAGAATCCAGTGCTTGACCTGCGCGCCGCGATTGGTGAAGACGATGCGATAGAGCTCGTTCTCGACCGTGGTCTCGGACTCCGCGGCTGCGGCAATGGCGGCGACCGGGGCTGCCTTCGATGCCGAAGCTGATGTTGCGGAAGCGGGTGCTTCGGTCGCAGGGCTGGCTGCAGCTGTTTGAGCAGGAGCTTGCTGGGTCTGCGGAGCGGGGTGGCTCGCATCCTGCTTCTCTTTGAAGTACTGGAAACCCAGAAAGATCAGGACGGCCAGCAGCATGAACATCATCAGGCTGCGGAAATCGCCGCCGCTGCTACTACCGCCGCCGCCGTGTCCCTGCGATTCCAGATTGGGGTTCTTAAACTCGGGCAAAGTCAATTTCCTGTCGTTTGAAAAGAGCGTCTGGTTCTATGGTAATGGCTTGTGGGGGAAAGGGGATGCTGCGGGCGGGACTTGGTCGAGTCCGCCACGGCTGAAGGGATGGCAGCGCAGCAGCCGCCAGGTGGCCAGCGCGACGCCGCGCAGAGGCCCATGCGTCGCGATCGCGGCCGCTGCGTACTCCGAGCAGGTGGGCACAAAACGGCAGCCCCCCGGATTCAGTGTGTGCAGCGCGGGCGAAAGCCAGCGGCGATAGAGCGAGAGAAGTGCGAGCAGGATACGCGTCATGCGGGTGAACCTTGAGCCCCTGGGAGCACGGCGTGCTGCGATGCGCGTGCAGCTTCGGCTTTGGCCTGTCCAAGGATACGCACAATCTCGGCGTCGAGTTTCGTGAATTCGACGGTGAGAACCTGGCGGCGCGGATGAAGAATCAGATCAAATCCGATGGGCAGCAGATCGGCGTGGCGGCGCAGCACCTCGCGCATGCGGCGCTTGATGCGATTCCGTTCGTGCGCTTTGCCGAGCACCTTGCCTGCTGTAAGTCCAACGCGGGGTGCGAGCTTGGCCTGCGGGGCTGGGGGTTCTGCCTGCGGCGCGAGAAACCAGCTCATCGAGGCGGACTGGCGTTTGCGGCTCGCCGCATATACGCGCTGATAGTCGGCATGCTTGCGCAACCGCATGCCGGTGAGCGACAGACTCTGCCGCTCCGGCTTGGACGCCGTAGGATCCAGCTTCTCGTTGTGCGGGAGGCTCATCGCGGTGCCGGAGACGACTCGTGCCAAATGGGAATCGATGGCGGACGAACTCCGGCCAAATCCGGTGGGTACTAGTCGCGGAATCCGGCGCTGACCGAAACACGTTTGCGGCCGGCCGCACGACGGCGGCTGAGCACTGCTGCGCCGCTCTTCGTCTTCATACGTGAACGGAAGCCGTGCTTCTTTACGCGGCTGCGGCGGTTGGGTTGAAATGTGCGCTTGGGCATGGAAAATGCGCTCCTGCTTTCTCAGAAATCTGCGCCTGTCGGCAAGTATCTAGTGTATCGCAGGTTGAGCCAGGAATCCAGCCGGGCCCGACGGCGGGAAGACGTTGGTCATCTGCGGCTCGCACGGCGCTCGGAGCCCCGACGAAGCTGGCCTGCAACAGTTCGTTGATGCGCGACGAAAAGCGGACGCAAATTGAAAATCGCGATGCAGGATTCGTACCATGTCGCGGCAAAGTTTTGCGCTTTCACCATCGATGGTGCAACTCAATCGAGAATCTGCGAACGATTGTGAATGAGGGATTGCAATGAGGTCTGAATGTGCTACTATCGGGTCCGTTCAGGAAAGATTCTCAGCGTCTCCCACGGAACGAGTATCATCCGGAGTCCCGAATTGCAGGTCAGGGACTAAACACGGCGAGCAGGCAGGTTTTGAAACGCAACTCGACAGTGAGCGCGAGCTCCACTGCCGAGAGACCATTGCCTAAACCGAGCGGATGAAACGTTTCGTCGATGGATGTCGCCGCGTCAAGGACTCGTTCGATGGTATTCGCAGTTTCGC
This sequence comes from uncultured Acidobacteriaceae bacterium, assembly GCA_963778705.1. Taxonomy (GTDB): domain Bacteria; phylum Acidobacteriota; class Terriglobia; order Terriglobales; family Acidobacteriaceae; genus Telmatobacter. The sequence goes on along the minus strand of CAVZVM010000003.1, from coordinate 178,162 downwards.
CGGCTTCGGCTCTCAATCCCTGGCTTCAGATTCTCGGGGCCCTCGAGAAAAAAGTCATTCGCCAGTCCTATGAAACCTGGCTGAAGCCCACCCGCTATAGTCATTCGTCCGGCCGCAAGCTCTACGTCCGTGTTCCTTCGGCGGAGTTTCAGCACATCGGCGACAAGTACGGCGACCTGATTCAGGAAGCCATCGACATCCACTCGCTCGAGTTCGACGAAGTCGTTTTCGTTACGGCCAACGAAGATCCGTCGTTGCCGCCGCAGCGCAAGGATGGCGGGTTCGGTCCGCTGCCTGCGCACGCACCTACCGCGCCGCAGCCCTCGCAAAGCCATCGCGCGCCCGAGCAGGCACGCTTCGACTGGTCCACCGCCGCGCAGCTGAACTCGCGTTACACCTTCGACAATTTTGTGATCGGCAACGGCAACCAGTTTGCGCGTGCCGCATCGCTCGCTGTTGCTGAACGGCCCTCGCGCGCCTACAATCCGCTGTTCCTCTACGGCGGCGTCGGGATGGGCAAGACCCACCTGATGCACGCCATCGGCCACGAGGTGAAGCGCCGCCAGCCGGTCGCGAATATCTGCTATGTCTCGGCAGAGAAGTTCACCAACGAGATGATCACCTCGCTGCGCAACGATCGCATGACCAGCTTCCGCGATCGCTTCCGCACGGTCGACGTGCTCCTGATCGACGACATCCAGTTCATCGCGCAGAAAGAGCGCACGCAGGAAGAGTTCTTCCATACCTTCAACGCGCTGCACGAGAGCATGCGCCAGATCGTGATCGCCTCCGACCGCCCGCCCAAGGAACTGGCCGAGATTGAGGACCGTTTGCGCTCGCGTTTCGAGTGGGGCCTGATCGCCGACATTCAGCCGCCCGATCTCGAGACCAAGGTCGCCATTCTGCAGAAGAAGGCCGAGACCGAGCAGGTGGTGCTACCGACCGACGTCGCACTGTTTATCGCGTCGAACGTGCGCACCAACGTGCGCGAACTGGAAGGCGCTCTGGTGCGCCTGATCGCATGGTGCCAGCTCAATCGCATGGAGATCACGCTGGCCGCTACCCAGCAGTGCCTCAAGCAGTTCATCGACATGCAGGTGCGCAAGATCACCATCGAGGCGATTCAGCGCGCTGTGGCCGAACAGTTCGGCATGAAGGTGAGCGACCTGAAGCAGAAGAACAACAGCCGCAACGTGGTTGTGCCGCGCCAGATCGCGATGTATCTAGCCAAGCAGATGACCGAAGCCAGCCTTCCGGAGATCGGACGCCAGTTCGGCAACAAGCACCACACCACGGTGATGCACTCGATTGGCAAAATCGACGAGCAGCGCCGTACCGACAAGGATCTGCATCGCATGATCAACAAGCTGCAGGAGCTGCTGAACGGATAGTTCCTCGACAAGCAGCCGGACTGCAAAGTAAAAGGGCGCTCTCTCGATTGAGAAGGCGCCCTTCGTTTTTCTATGTAAGTACTACTTTATGAACTGCGAATTCTGCATCGCCATCTTCACGCGAAATCCAGTCAGAGCCGTGCCTCCGGCGATCGCTGCGATCTGGGCAACCTTGCGATAGCGTGTGTGCTCGAACCAGCGCGGAACCGTGACCGACGTGTACCCGAACCCAAGCTCCCAGGCTGTCATGGAGCTGACAACGCCAATGTGGTTATTGCTGCCGAACATGGTGTTCATCGGATCTGACTCATGGCCCTGGCTCAAGCCAAGTTCGGTGGTTGTTGCGTCGGCGAGGAAGCCGAGCCGCTCGCCTGCCAGAACGAATTCCTCTGTGCGTGCCAGCTTCGAGCGATCCTCATCGGGCAAAGAGTATCGAGGAGTGAAGCTGTAGGCCGGCCAGGCAAGGACGCGCAGGGTCTTGTCCATGCGTGTCGCAGGTGCCGCTGTTTTCGGAGTGGGCGCTTCGGTGAACGCCTCTTCCGCGTGCATTTGAGCGACGCCTAGAAGAGCGCCCAGCATAAGAACGATTGCTCGTGTTTTAACTCGATTGCTCACAGGCTAGTCGACCCCCGAGGATGACGGGATCAGTGTCTCGCAACGTAACTTGCTCAGCCATACTACTTTGAGAGGCATGCGATGCCACTTTGGTTGCCAGTCACGTGCGCAAAGGTCATCGCACAACGGCGCTACTCGTAACACACCAGTAATGCATGCCTGGCGAAATCGGCGGCAGAGCAACGAGCACTAGGCAAATTCCGACACGGTCACATTACTTTCCGCGCGTCATCAGGCCCACGAAGAACTGCTGGAACCGCTCGAGATCGAGATCCACCTGCGCGTGCACGAGGCGCACGCCGGTCTCCGGCTTCAGCTTTTCTGTCCAGGTGAGGGTGTCGCCGTAGGTCGGCCCATGGCTCAGATCGACGTCCATGTAGAGCTGCCTCTCTTTCGTGATGAGCGTTGGATCGAGCCATGCACAAGCGGCTAATTCATCCCACAGGTAATAGCGGTCCTGGCTCCACGCGGCGATGTACCGCGCCGTTGGCGACTGCGATTTCGCAATCTCATCGAGCATCTTCTGTGTGAACGGCGCTTTGATCGACACATCCACTGTGGTCACATCGATGCGCGGCCAGGCGGCGCGGAGCGCGATGTGTGCCGCCTCAGGATCGAACCAGAAGTTGAATTCGTGGCGCGGGCTGGTGGCAAACTCGGGATCGTCGGTCTGCGGGTTGAGGCTGCCACCCATGAGGACAATCCCTTGCGTCAGCGCCGCGAACTCGGGGTCGATCGAGATGGCCAGCGCGATGTTCGTCAGCGGACCCGCGGCGTAGATCGTGACCTGATGCGGATGCGCGTGCACCTGCCGAATCAGAAAGTGGACGGCGTCTTCTTCGATCGGCTTCAGCGATGGCGCGCCCTCGGGCAGCGGCGGAACCTCGTACGGGCCATGCGCTTTGACGACATCGGCGACGACCGGCTTGTCGCCGTTGGGCGTGGAGATCATCGTGCTGGTTCCTTGCCCCCAGGCGCCGAGCCAGGTCACCTTGCCCACCAGTGCTGCTTCGAGTTGGGTGTCGCGCTGTGTGCGGACAAGAGGGAAGACCGCTCCCTTCGCGACCGGCACATCCCCATGGCCGGTCAGCTCGAGCATGCGCAGGGTGTGCTGGGTCTCCTCGTCGCGCCACGCGTTGCCGGTCACCATGGTGATGCCCAGGACCTCGACCTGCGGCGACTGCAGCAGTACCAGCATTGCCATCTGGTTCGACCCGCCAGGGCCGGAGCCGTCCTGATCGATGAGAACGAGGCGCTTTTGCGCGAGACAATGCGAGCCGGCGAGAGCCAGGAAGAGGAGGAAGGAAAGTATCTTCATTGCGGGTATTGTGGCATACCGTGCAACGTGAATTCAGCGTCTCGCGTGTCTATCGCGCCCGGGTCTGTCGTGCCCGAAGCCTCTGGGCCGCACCGGCGCCGCTACAGGCAGATTGGTCTTTCCCGCGGGATAGACCGCGAGGAAACGATCCGGTCCCTCGCCGGAGCTTGCCGTTTCCACCCCTTCCATGTCGCGGAATGCCATGTGCAGCAGGCGACGCTCGCGGCTGTTCATGGGCGGAAAGGCGTAGGGCACCCCGCTCTTGCGCACTTTCTCCGCAGCGGTTTCAGCCGCCATGTGCAACTCCTGCGCGCGGAGAGCCTTGAAGTTTCCGGCATCGAAACTCACCAGGTCGTGCTCGCGCTGATCGAGCCGCAGCATTTGCGCGGCGATCGTCTCCAACGCGCGCAACAGCTCGCCATTGTGCTGGGTCACCATCGGCACATCTGGCCCGCCCAGCTCCACGTAGATCTGTCGCGCCTTCCAGCCCTTCGGGATCGTGTGCACCGTCCCCAGCCGTGATGCGGTACTTGAGGCGGAGTCCACCGAGTTTGTTGAGGTTGGCGAGAAACCCGGCTATCTTTTGGGCAGCTTCCTGCAGGTCGGCAATCGGCATAACGATCTAGTATCGCAGACCGGGGCGGCGCATGGAGCGGTGAACAGCCGGCTCGTTGACGCGAATCGATCTCATTCGCCTGGCCGGTGAAACGCACATGGCAGAATGAACCTATGTCGCCGGAATCGATCCTGCTGAATGCCGTCGAGACGCGTGTCCTGGGATCGCTCCTTGAGAAAGAAGCGACAACGCCGGACTACTATCCGCTCTCGCTGAACGCCCTGGTGAATGCCTGCAATCAGCGGTCGAATCGCGAGCCGGTGATGAACCTGAGCGAAGAGGAAGTGCGCGAGGCGCTGAGCGGGCTGCAGGAGCAGCGTCTGGCAGGTCCGGCACGCGGCGCCGACAGCCGTGTCACCAAATACGAACACTGGCTTGGCGAGGCATTCAATTTCAGCCGGGCCGAGACGGCGTTATTATGCGTGCTGCTGTTGCGCGGTCCGCAGACCCCGGGTGAACTGCGGGGCCGCACCGAGCGGATGCACCCGTTCCACGAGATATCCGACGTGCTGGCCGGCCTGCAAAAGTTGATGGAACGTGAGCCGCCACTAGCCGCGGTCCTACCTCGCCAGCCCGGCACCAAGGAGTCGCGCTATGCGCATCTGTTATCGGGAAATGTGGAGTCGGTGGCCGCCTCCGAGAATCCATTAGTGCGGCGCGAGCCGGGCGAGGACGCAGGGCTTGAAGAGCGGATCGTGCGCCTCGAAGCGACAGTCGTTGAACTGAGGCAGGAGACGGCCGCGCTGCGAAAGAAGATCGACGATCTGTTCGGAGATGGATAGGGCCGCGCCGCATTTCTTCGAGTGAATTCAGCGCTTATCGTGTTTGGGAGAGCAGAGAAAGGTTGAAGTCATGCTGAAAGTCCGTTTAGCTCTCGCGACTCTTGGTTTTGCGACGATGTTGCCGACAGTTCCTGCCCTGATCGCGCAGACGCCGGCAGCGCCGCTGCCCTCGCAGATTGTCACCGCAAAGAAGGTCTTCATCGCCAACACCGGCCGTGGGTTCGATTCGAGCGCCTGGACGGGTGGTCACGATCGAATGTACAACCAGTTTTATGCGGACATGAACAGCTGGGGACGATATGAGCTTGTGTCGGCACCAGGCGATGCCGACCTTGTGCTGGATGTGAATGTTGTCCACGATTCTCTCTCCCTGGAACTCGAGCTCGAGATCTTAGATCCGAAGACCGGAATTGTGCTGTGGACACACTACGAGGGGGTCAAGATCGCTGTTTCGCAGAAGAATCGCGATCAGAACTTCGACGACACAATCTATAAGCTGACCGCAGATCTGAAGACGTTGACCGCCCAGCCTGCGACAGGGACCAATTAGAGCGCAACCGAAAACCTGGGAACAGGCTAAAGCAGTTCGTACCCGGCAAACCAGTAGTCGATTTCGAAGGCCGCGGTGTCCTCGGCGTCGGAGCCGTGAATCGCATTTTCCTGGAGCGAGCCAGCGAACTTCTTGCGGATGGTCCCTTCTTCCGCGTTGGCTGGGTTGGTGGCTCCCATCAGCTTGCGCAGATCGGCGATCGCATTCTCTTTCTCCAGCACCATGAGAAACAGCGGCCCCGACGACATGAAGGTACAAAGATCGTTGAAAAACGGCCGCTGGGCGTGGACATGATAGAAACCCTTGGCCTGCGCGACGGAGATCGATGCCTTCTTGATCGCGACAATCTTGAACCCGGCCTTCTCGATCTCGGCCAGGATCGCCCCGGTGTACCCCTTGCTGACCGCATCGGGCTTGACGATGCTGAACGTGCGTTGTGCCACTCTTGTTTGCTCCTTAAGGGCTTCCGCCCGTTCTTCATTGTAATGGCCGGTAGAGACACTGAGAGTTCAGCGCGAATCTGATAAAGTTGCGGCATGTTGCTGCCGGATCGCGTCTCCTTCCTTGCTCTTGCCGCTGCATTGCTCAGCCTTCCCGCGTGGTGCCAGTCCACCGCAAATGGACCTGCCACGGAGCTCAAGGTCTTCGATCCGTCGCTGATCGACAAGTCGATTGACCCTTGCGACAACTTTTATCGCTTCAGTTGCAACGGCTGGTTTCAGCGCAATCCGCTGCCGCCCGATCAGACTATCTATGGGCGCTTCACCGAGCTATTCGAGCTCAATCGGCTCCATCTCAAGCAGATTCTGGAACAAGCTGCGGTTGCTTCGCCGGACCGTACACCCAACGAACAGAAGATTGGCGATGAATACGCGAGCTGTATGGACACCGCAGCCATCAACAAGGCCGGTCTCGCGCCGCTCCAGCCGGAACTGGACCGGATCGAAGCGCTCAAATCCGTTGCCGATTTGCCGGCTGAGGTGGGACATCTGCAAACCATCGGCGTTAACGCATTTTTCGGCATGGGCTCCAATCAGGATTTCGCGGACGCAAAGTCAGTCATCAGCTTCTACGGTGCCGGAGGCCTGGGATTGCCGGAGCGCGATTACTACACACGCACCGATGCAAAGTCGGTTGAGCAGCGGAGCCAGTATGTCGACCACGTGACAAAGATGTTCGAGCTCGCGGGTGAGCCGGAGGCCAAAGCGCGCAAGGATGCGGCGACCGTTCTCGCGCTCGAAACACGGCTGGCCAAGGCTTCTCTGACGGTCACGGAGCAACGCGATCCCCAGAATCTGAACCATCCCACCGACGTTGCGAGTTTCAGCAAGGAGCTCACCCACTTCTCCCTTGCCGACTACGTGGCAGCGACCCAGGCGCCCGGCTCCGGAAAGATGAACGACATGGAGCCGAAGTTTTTCGCGGAGTTCAACGCGGTGTTAGGGGATACTCCGCTGGAGCAGATCAAGACATATCTCCGCTGGCATTTGCTGCACGCATTTGCGGGGACAAGCCTGCCCACCGCCTTCGACGAAGAATCGTGGCATTTTTATGCGCACACGCTGAACGGCGCGGAGAAACAACAAGAACGCTGGAAGCGTTGTACCAGCCGCGTCGATGGCGAAATGGGCGAAGCGCTCGGCCAGGTGTACGTTGCCAAGTATTTTCCACCCGAAGCAAAGCAGCGCGCACTCGAGATGACCCTGGCGATTGAACAGGCGATGGGGCACGACATCGACAGCCTTGACTGGATGAGCGCCGAGACGAAGGCGAAGGCCAAGGAAAAGCTTCACGCGGTGATGAACAAGATCGGGTACCCGGACAAGTGGCGCGACTATTCGAAGCTTGAAATTGTCCGCGGCGATGCGCTCGGGAATGAAGAACGATCGTCGCGGTTCGAGTTCGCCCGCGACCTGGCCAAGATCGGCAAGCCCGTGGACAAGACCGAATGGTTCATGTCGCCGCCCACGGTGAACGCCTACTATGACCCTCAACAGAACAATGTCAACTTCCCAGCAGGCTACTTTCAGCCGCCCTTTTTCAGCGATAAGGAAGACGATGCAGCCAACTATGGTGACATGGGTTCGACGATTGGGCATGAGCTGACGCACGGTTTTGACGACCAGGGACGCCAGTTCGACAAGGACGGAAACCTGAAGGATTGGTGGACCAAAGAGGACGAGCAGAAGTTCAACGAGCGCGCCGATTGCGAAGTCAAACAGTACGACGCCATCGAGGCCGTGCCGGGTGTTCATCTCAATGGCAAGCTCACTCTAGGCGAAAATCTTGCCGACCTGGGCGGGACGTGGCTGGCGTGGCTGGCGTGGCTCGATCAAGCGCAGGCCGCGCACATCGACATGGCCGCAAAGACCGATGGCTATACACCCGATCAGCGCTTCTGGATCGCCTACGCGCAGCAGTGGTGCACGCAAACGCGCCCCGAGCAGCTACGGACGCAGGCCCAAACCAATCCGCACGCACCGGATGAGTATCGTACCAACACGGTTCTGCAGGATCTGCCCGAATTCGCGAAAAGCTTCAGCTGCAAGAAGACCGACAAGATGGTCGTCGCGAAGCCTTGCCGGGTCTGGTAGCCACCTGCGGTGGGGCAGACGTGGGATGGTGCATCGGTGATGGCCGCTTGACCGAAGGCGGTAAGAGATCTGGTGTTCGCTGTGATTGAGTTTTTTAAGATTATAGTTTAAAATTCTCAATATGATCGTTCCGAGGCAGATTGCCGCTTTCCTGCGGTCGGCGCTACGCCGCTTCCCGGGAGTAGTCGTTACCGGACCGCGCCGCGCTGGAAAGACGACTCTGCTTCGTTCGGTAGTTCCGGCCGCTCAGTATGTCCTGCTCGAAGATCCTGACATCCGCGAGCGCATCCGAAGCGACCCTCGCGCCTTCCTCGACGGTTTGCGGCCACCGGTCATCCTGGATGAGATCCAGAACACTCCCCAACTACTCAACTACATTCGCACGGTGATCGATGCTCATCCTCGCAAGATGGGGCAATGGCTCTTTACAGGCTCCCAAGAGGCGCCGCTCATGCAGGGGATTACCGAGTCGATGGCAGGTCGCGCAGCGATTCTGCAGCTCCTGCCATTTAGTTTGGCCGAAACCCCTAAGGTGAGTCTGCTTTTGGGCGGCTTCCCCGAAGTGGTACTGCACCCCCGAGGCCGGAGCTTGTGGTTCTCGTCCTACCTGCAAACCTACATTGAGCGCGATGTTCGTTCGATCACCAATGTGCGCGATCTGCCAACCTTCCGCCGCTTCTTGTCGCTGTTGGCGAGCCGGCACGGACAGATGCTGAACCGCTCCGACCTGGCGGCCCCCTTAGGGGTCTCCGTGCCGACGATCTCCGAGTGGGTCCATGTCCTGGAGATCACCGGGCAAATCATTTTGGTCCCGCCGTACTATGAAAACTTCGGCAAGCGGCTCATTAAGTCACCCAAGATCTACTGGTGCGACACGGGGCTTGCGTGCCATCTCCTTGGCATCGAGTCTCAGGCAGAATTGGAACGTTCGCCTTTTCTCGGGTCGATCTTCGAGGGTTGTGTCGCTGCGGAGATCTTGAAGAGTCAGATCAACCAGGGACGGAGAAAGGAGCTCTACTATTTTCGCGATCAACAGGGACTGGAAGTGGACTTCCTCGTGCCCCAGCCTCATGCTCGTTTCTGGCTCGTCGAAGCCAAAGCGTCGAAGACTGTGCGGCCGGCCATGGCGGCGTCGATGCTGTCCCTTGCACGCTCCACGGGCCGCAGAGCCTTGCGGTGCATCGTGGTCCACCGGTCGTCTCAAAGCGGAAGGGAGTTTTCCGGTCTCGCCCAGGGCGCCGAGGCTCGTACCCTTGAGAGCTTCGCGATCGAATTGAATGGCAAGAGGGAATGACCACCGGCTATAAATGAGGAATTTAAACTACTACCTTAGATTCATCAAATGCCGGCGAGCAGTACAGACATCTCGCGCCACAGGCGCTCAGTTAGGAAGGCGGCCGGTTCTGGTGACGCCAGCTTTGCCGATTGTCCGGCCCACATCTGCATCCGCTCCGTGTCTCCTGCCTTGCGCGCTTCGTCTCGCATCGCAGCCGTGAAGCCACGCTGCACTGGATATGCGGCCGATGGCGGAGCGTCTGGAGCCGCAGCCGCCAGAACATAGGAATTGGTAATGGCACGGCCCGCGCGCCCCGTAAAAGCGCGCGTCAGCATCGTCTCATGGGCGTCGGTCGATGCGATCTGGTCGGCATAGGCCGCCGGAGTCTTCGCTTCAGGGCAGCGCAGAAATCCAGTGCCGATCATTACGGCACTTGCGCCCAACATGAGTGCTGCCGCGATGCCGCGCGCATCAGCGATGCCTCCCGCTGCAATCACCGGAAGCGAAACTGAATCCACGATCTGCGGAACAAGAGTGAACAGGCCCACGGTCAGCCGTTCGGCCTCGCGTGCCTTGAAGGCTCCGCGATGGCCACCGGCTTCCATTCCTTGTGCGAGGATGGCGTCCGCGCCGGCTTTCTTGGCAGCTCTCGCTTCTGCGGCCGTGGTCGCCGTGGCAAACCAAAGGATGCCGCGTGCTTTCATCTCTGTGACCTGCCGCTCGGAGTAGAGGCCCATAATCGACGAGATCACTTTGGGCTTGGCGTCGAGGATGGTTTGAAACTGCGCTTCAAAATCAGGTAGAACACCTTCGCCGGCTGACGTGTCGACCGCGGGCCCCCAGTGCGCAAGAAAGGCACGCTGACGCTCCTCCAGGGCCGGATCGTGGCGAATCTCCGGCTCGGGAATCCAGAGATTGATTTGGAAAGCACCTTGGCTGTGCTGGCGAAACTCGTCGCACCACGCGGTAATCTCCGGGGGCTTCATCAGCACCGCGCCGCAGCCTCCCAGACCACCGGCATTGGCGACCGCAATTGAGAGAGAGGGCGGGCAGGCCCCTGCCATCGGCGCCAAGAGGATGGGCAAACGAATGCCCAGGGAGGAAGCAAATTCTTGCGCGCGAGCAAGGGGCGGCAATTGTTTGTTGCACTCCATACCGGCGATCCTCCGAGATGAGTTAGCTATCGTCGCCTCGGATTAGACTGGCTTCGACGGATAATAGTAAAACGTCCCAAAGATGCACGCTTTTGGCTTTGACTTCGATCGTTCGATGCTGTCAGTGATTTCCTCGCAGTATCCTGTCTCTCGCGCTACTGGCCTTTCGTTTTCTGTTCCGAGTACAGTCCACCCATATTCGGCAAAAGCGGTAGTGACCGCATCAACGAACTCCGAAGGGTTCCTTGCCCAAGCAACTACGTTTGTGAACGCACGCGTTTGCTGTCCCCAATACCGGGCTCAGTGAGGACCTCGACGACGCCGATCCAAAGCTCTCGCGTTGTAATGAACTCAAAAGGCACCGAGCACAAGGCTCGCCGACGTATGTGAGTCTTGGTTTCTGCGCTAGCAGCTAGAGGCTAGAAGCTAAGAGCTGGTTACGCTTTTCCGATCACATTCGCCAGCGTCGCGCCCATCTCCGCGGGCGACACCACCACGTGAATCCCCGCAGCTTCCATCGCCTTCATCTTGTCGGCTGCCGTGCCCTGGCCGCCCGAGATGATCGCTCCCGCGTGGCCCATACGACGGCCCGGCGGCGCTGTCTGCCCGGCGATGAAGCCCACCACTGGCTTCTTCACATGCTGCCTGACGAACGCAGCCGCAGCTTCTTCGTTGGTTCCGCCGATCTCGCCGATCATGATGATCGCTTCGGTGTCGGGATCGTCGTTCAGCAGGCGGAGCGCATCGATATGTGTTGTGCCGATGATCGGATCGCCGCCGATGCCGATAGCCGTCGATTGGCCGATGCCGCGCTGCGTCAGTTGATGGACAGCCTCGTAGGTCAGCGTGCCCGAGCGCGAGACAATGCCTACTTTTCCTTGCTTGTGAATGCGCCCCGGCATAATGCCGATCTTCGCCATGCCCGGCGAGATCACGCCGGGGCAGTTCGGCCCGATCAGCCGCGACTTCGAGGATTTCAGCTTGGCCCACACCTTCACCATGTCCAGCGTGGGGATGCCTTCGGTGATGCATACGATGAGCGGAATCCCCGCGTCCTCGGCCTCGAGAATCGCATCGGCAGCGAACGGCGGCGGCACAAAGATCATGGTCGCGTTCGCGCCCGTCTTTGCGACGGCATCGGCCACGGTATTGAAGACAGGCCAGCCTTCATGCGTCGTTCCGCCTTTGCCGGGTGTTACGCCGCCCACGACTTTGGTGCCATATTCCGCGCAGCCCTTCGCGTGAAAGGTGCCCTCTTTGCCAGTGATGCCCTGCACGATGAGGCGAGTGTTGTTGTTGACCAATACAGCCATAAAAACCGCTCCTAGCCGCTAGCTTCTAGCCTCTAGCTTCGTAATGTCTGGATGAATGCGCCGAGCATCTTCGATGTCTCGATACAAAGAGACTCTGCCTTTGTGCACAGCGCCACATCTCCCATCTTCAATTGCTTTGCCACCAAAAGTTGCGTCTGCACTTCGTAGGTCGAACCTTGCGCCATTCCCAAAAACTGACGGAATTCGCCTTCCGTTGCGCGTCCTCGTCCTTCAGCAATATTGCTGGCGACAGAAACCGATGCTCGACGCAGCTGCGACACCAGCCCATACTGTTCATCTTTCGGAAAGCTCCTGGTCAGGTTGTAGACACAGACGGTCATCTCCATCGCGCGTTGCCACACCGTCAAATCCTGGAATGCCTGTGCCACTGCACGCTCCCGCGCCAGTTCTTAAGCTAGCGGCTGGAAGCTAGGAGCTAGCGGCTGCCCTAACGACCAACTCTGCCGCTTCCTTCATCGTTGCTCCCACCTGGAAGTTCAATCCCGAGTCCTTCAGAATCTGGCGGCCCTCTTCCACGTTGGTGCCTTCGAGCCGGAGGACAATCGGCACCTTCACGTTCAGCTTCTTGGCCGCGGCCACGACACCGGTCGCCAACCGATCGACGCGCAGGATGCCGCCAAAGATGTTGATGAAGATCGCCTTTACATTGGCGTCGGAGAGCAGAATCTCGAAGGCATGCTCAATTTGTTCCTGCGTCGCCCCGCCGCCCACATCGAGAAAGTTGGCTGGCGAGCCGCCCGCGTATTGAATGATGTCCATCGTGGCCATTGCAAGGCCTGCGCCATTCACCATGCAGGCAATCGATCCGTCGAGCTTGATGTAGTTCAGCGCGTACTTGCTGGCCTCGACCTCGAGCGGATCTTCCTCGGCAACGTCACGAAGCGCCTTGATATCGGCGTGGCGGAACAGCGCGTTGTCGTCGAAGTTGATCTTGGCGTCGAGCGCGAACAGCTTGTCGTCCTTCGTGGTGATGAACGGATTGATCTCCAGCAACGAGGCGTCGGTATCGACAAACGCTTTGTAGAGACTCTGAAAGAATCCGACCGCCTGATTGATCTGCGTCGACTTGAGTCCCAGCGCGAAGGCCAGTTTGCGCGCTTGCCACGCCCCAAAGCCAACGGCTGGGTCAACGCTCTCCTTATAAATGGCCTCGGGCGTTTTGGCGGCGACCTCTTCGATCTCCATCCCACCGGCCTGCGATGCCATAAAGACGAGCTTGCCCGTCGCGCGGTCGAGTACGATGCCGAGGTAGAGCTCGCGATCGATGGCCGCTGTCTCTTCGATCAGCAGGCGTTGCACCTTTTGCCCCTGCGGACCGGTCTGGTGGGTGATCAGCTGCATGCCAAGGATGTTTTTGGCGAACAGGTCGGCGTCCTCGCGCGTCTTGGCAACCTTTACGCCACCGCCCTTGCCACGCCCGCCGGCGTGGATCTGTGCCTTGACCACCACCCCGCTGGCGCCTTCAGAGAACAGCTTGCGCGCCACGTCGTTGGCTTCTTCCAGGGTGTTGGCAACCTCGCCCTTGGGCACGGGCACGCCATACTTCGCCAGGATCTCTTTCGCCTGATACTCGTGAATTTTCATCGTGGGTTGAACCGTCTGACCGCTGCGGTTGGAGTCGCACGACGAGAAAGAGCGCGTACCAGCAGCAGTTCAAATACTATCTTGCACGCCAAAGCTCCGGCAATGCGCGGAGGGCGCTTTTGCCTTTCGCCGGTGCACGATCAGAGCGGCAGTTACCATATTGAGAGATGAGCGTATTGAAAGATCACTTGAAGCTGCTCGCAGAAGACGGCACGGCCTTGACCCGCGAGCAGGCTGCCGCTGTGCTGGATGAGATTTTGGCGAGCGAAGCGAGCGAGGTTGAAACAGCCGCATTGCTCGCGGTGCTGGCGACACGCGGCGAGCAGGCACCGGAGCTGGCCGGCTTCGTCGAGGCCATGCGCGCCCGGGCGATCGGCGTGCCGCTGACGGACGAAGAGCGGGCGGAGCTGGTCGACACCTGCGGCACGGGCGGCGGCGGCCCGCTTACCTTCAATATTTCTACGGGTGCAGCGCTGGTGGCCGCTGCGGCCGGAGCCAAGGTGGCCAAGCACGGCAATCGCGCCGTCACATCGCAAGCAGGTTCAGCGGACGTTTTGGAAGCGCTCGGCGTGCCCATCTCGCTGGGACCCGAACTAGCCGCCGAGTGTCTGCGCGAGACGGGCTTCATGTTTCTCTTCGCGCCGCTCTATCATCCGGCGATGAAAGCCGTGAGCTCGCTGCGCAGGGCGCTGGGCTTTCGCACCATCTTCAATCTCTGCGGGCCGCTGACCAATCCCGCTGGCGCACGGGCACAGGTCATCGGTGTGTTGGCTCCCAGCCGTGTGCTTCTGGTGGGCCGTACGCTCGCGGCTCTTGGCGCCAAGCGTGCCTTCGTGGTGCATGGATCGGACGGCATCGATGAGCTGACGACGACGGGCGAGTCGGTCGTGGCTCGTATTGAGGGATCGCCCAACGGAGGGAAGCCTGAGCTCAAGGCAGCAAGAGTCACTCCCGAGATGGCCGGCCTTGCCCGAGCCACGTTGGATCAGTTCACGGGCGGCGACGTTCAGACCAACGCATCCCTTCTTTATGACGTGATCACGGGCATTCCCGGCGCGCGCCGCGACATCGTGCTGCTCAATGCGGCTGCCGCTCTCGTAGCCGCGGATTTGGCGGGCGATCTGAAGGAAGGGGTCGCTCTCGGCGCCGAGGCCATCGACTCGGGCCAGGCTGCGGCGACGCTGGCCAAGCTGCGGGCTTTCGGGGAGAAGTTCGCCAAGTCGATCAACTGATTTCGTGGATCGACGCCGTCAGCAGCCGCGCCTACAACAGCTGCGACTCGCCGCCCATGCGCTGGGAAACGAACCAGGTAGCCAGCGCAACCACCAGCGCGAGTGCTGCCCAGCCCAGGCTCTCGAAGGGCTGCAGCGTTGCCAGCGAAATTGGCAGCGTGATCGGCTGCGGGATCATGTGCCGCCGCGATAGCAAGGCGCGTCAATTCCACCACGCCCCAACCCAGCCCGCCGCACCCCAGCACAATGCCTGGGACGATGCGCCTCCAGGGAAAGGAGATCGGGGGGGGATGCGGCGCGGCCGCCTCCTCGCGAATGCGGTCCATTACTGCAGCCGTAAACCCCGACGAGGGGAGCAGTGTCTCTTCGCTGGCCAAAATGCGATCGATCATCTCATCTTTCATCTCTGCTCTCCTCATTCAGTTCGATGCTGCGGACTCCATGGCGACATACTCTTCCGACAATCGCGGAAACCGCTGCGCAGCAGGTCGCGTGCGCGCGAGAGCCGCGCCTTCACTGTGCCCTCGGGCAGACCCATGGTGCGCGCCGCCGCACTCACATCCATCTCATGAAAATAGAACAGAAGCACCGGCTCGCGATAACGCATGGGAAGAGCCAGCACCGCCCGCCGCACCGCATCGTGCCGCAATTTCTCTTCGAGTGCCGTCGATTGCGACGCAGGGCGCGACGGTTCGGCGATGTCTTCGATCGGCACATTCATTGCGGGAAACCGCTTCAGCTCGTTCCTAAATACGTTGGCCGCGAGAGCAAACAGCCAGGTCGAGAAACTGGATTCGCGCCTCCATTGGGCCAGGTTCCGCCATGCCCGCACAAAGGCCTCTTGGGCCATCTCTTCCGCCCGTGCCCGGTCCCGGCAATAACGCCACGCCATATTCACCAACGGTCCCTGCCAGCGCCGCACAATACCCTCAAACGCCGCGGCATCGCCGGCAAGCACGCGCTCCACGTCGGCTAGGTCGTCTGCAGCGTTTCTGGCGGTTGTGCTCGGCACCGTGCCTCTCTCTGCGGTGGGACAAGCATACCCCCGAGCCGGTTGCATTTTCTTCGCGATTGAGATCCGATTTTTCGCGGCAAATCGGATTTAAAATATCGCTATGCCGTTCCCCATTCGCGCCTGTGCCGTTTGCGGAGAAGAGTTCGAGCTGAAGCCCGACAAGCCGGGCTTCGCCAACCGTTGCCCCTCGTGCAGCGAACCCGAAGAGGTGGGGGCCAAGGGCTGCCAGCCTCTCGAGCGGGGACAGCGACCTGAATGCTGCGCGCCGCACTGCCATCCGCGACATGCTCTATCGCAAAGAGAGCTAGCTGGACCCGACTGTCCGATTGCCCAACATCATGGCGCCCACCAGCCGATTGCCGCTCTCGAGCCTTCTGTCTAAGGCCCTGGTCGCCTTCACCATCGAATTCGACAACGAGGCCGAACATCGCCTGCCGCATCGCACCACAAATCATGGCGCAACACCCGGCAGTCTCCACGCTCCCTGGCTTGTCTCCATGGCGATGTGGTTCAACTGCATGCGTTTTGTCGGCGACGATGGCATCACAGTCCGGGAACTGGAACGAAGGGCGCGAACGCCGGCCAATCTCGCAGGCATGCAGCGCTGGGGTTATATTCGGGTTGCTGCCGATCCGGCTGATCGACGGCCGAAGCCGCCTAAGTCCGCCTGGGTGGTGCGCGCCACTGCCGGCGGGCGGATGGCACGGAAAGTATGGCAGCCGCTGTTTGCCGAGATCGAGAGCCGTTGGGGAGGACGATTTGGAACGGCCACAATCAATGGCTTGTTGGATTCGTTAGGATCGATTGCTTCTCAGCTTGGTCCCGAGTTGCCCGATTGTCTGCCGATTCTGGGATACGGCCTTAGCCATGCCGATCGGCTGGCGAGGCAGCCCATCGCCTCAGCTGTCGATCGGGAGCAGGCACTCCCGGGATTTCTCGCCAAAGTCCTGCTTGCGTTCGCGCTCGATTTTGAGCGCCGATCTACCATTTCGCTTGCGATCTATGCCAACCTGCTCCGCATCCTGGACGCGACAGGAGTTCGTGTTCGAGATCTTCCCGCGTTTACGGGGGTGTCGAAGGAATCTCTGAGCATGGCAATGGGCATCTTGCTCAAGAGGAAGTTCGCCGTCATCGAGTCTGCCGCCAAATCGGGAAAGGTCGTGTGGCTGACCGCAGCGGGCATGGCCTCTGCGCAGGAGCACCGAACGTTGCTTGCAGACGTTGAGACCGAATGGAGTGCGCGATTCGGAGCTGAGGTGCTGCAGAAACTGCGCGACACGCTCGAGCAACTGGATGGGGACGGCACTCCCGCCAACTCTCCACTGTTTCGAGGGCTAGACCCGTATCCGGATGGATGGCGTGCGGCCATCCCAAGAGTCTCGACGCTGCCGCATTTTCCCATGGTTCTCCACCGCGGAGGCTTTCCCGACGGAAGCTAGAAGCTGCCGAACCGCGTTGCATCCAATCGTCACAGGAAAAATGCAACCGGCTTGAGATGCCACCTGTCCTACGAAGCGCAAGGGGTTGAAGCAGGACCCCACGAACTGAGGAGGACGATATGTTCCATCTGGTGCTGGCAACGCTGGGCGACACGGAAATGCATGAGCCGGTGGCGATGTGGGCTTTTCTCGCCATTGGCGCGATCGCGCTGTTCGGAATCTTCCTGCCAGTAACGACCTGGCTGGACACCCGCCGGCGGGAGCGTGAAGCCTACTACAAGTCTGAGACGCTGCGGCGTCTGTCGGAGGCCTCGGGCGAGGGGGCGAAGGCCGCCATTGAGCTGCTGCGCGAAGAGGAACATCTGCGGCAGATCAGGAAGCTCGAGGGCATGAAGATAGGCGGGCTGGTCAACATTGCGGTCGGCATTGGCCTGGGGTTCATGTTGTGGGCTCTGACCGGGCCTCACGGACCCTATCTCGTCGGCCTGATTCCCGGCTTGATCGGCGTAGTGCTGCTGGTGTATGTGTTTTACCTGGCTGAGCCTGTCTAGGATGAATCCATCGATTCGCGGAGCGCATCTATGAGTTAGTTGTTCAAACAACTGTTCGGCTTCGGCCTGATAGGTGCAAATCCGGTGAACCCGCAATCCCAACGCCAACCCGCCCTCTTCCTTCCGCACGGCGGGGGCCCTTGTTTCTTTATGGATTGGACGTGGGGCCCGGCCGACACCTGGCACGCCACGCAGCGATTCCTGGAAAGCGTCGCCGCGTCGTTGCCCGCTCCGCCCAAGGCGTTGCTCGTCGTGAGTGGCCACTGGGAAGAGCCGGCTTTCACTTCAAGCGCCGCGGCCAAGCCCGATCTGATCTTCGACTACTCCGGCTTTCCCGAGCACACCTACCGGCTCACATGGCCTGCGCCGGGCGATCCCGAACTTGCGGCCCGCGTGCAGGGTCTGTTGCAGCAGGCCGGCTTGCCGACGAACCCAAGCGCACAGCGCGGCTTCGATCACGGCGTCTTTGTTCCCCTGAAGGTCGCGTTTCCCGAGGCGACGATCCCGGTCGTGACCCTGTCGCTGGCTTCGTCCCTCGATCCAAAACTGCACCTTGCCGCCGGGCGTGCGCTGGCTCCTCTGCGGGACGAAGGCGTGCTCCTCGTCGGCAGCGGTATGAGCTTCCACAATCTGCGTGGATACCTTCGGCCCGAGACGCCGGAGCGCGCCCGTGCCTTCGATGCGTGGCTGACCCAGGCCGTCGAATCCCCCGCAGCCGAGCGCGAGGCGCGGCTCATCGACTGGCGCAACGCTCCGTTCGCGGCGTACGCGCATCCCCGTGAAGAGCACCTGATTCCACTGATGGTCGCTGCTGGCGCCGGAAGGGATGCGTCCGGAAAGCGTATCTTCTCGGACGAGCCCATGGGCGCAGCAATCAGTGCCTACCGTTTCGATGGCTGAGGCCTGAAGACTGCGGAAGGTCTTATCGCTGGAAGAGTCGTTTGGCCCGCATCATGGTCAGGCCGCTGTCGAGCAGAACTGCAATGCATCCGACCAGCATGCACATATCGGTGCGCGACTCGTGCAGAAAACTCAGCACGCCATAGTGGTTCAGCTTGGGCGGTTCGAATCGTCCGAAGTGGTGTCCGAGCAGGATCGGTATCTTCGTGGTCAAGATCGCGGTGAGGATCACGATCAGGAGCAGAAGCGCGGCGTCGCCCGCATAGAGTCCCAGCATCAGGGCTCCACCGGCAACGATCTCGACGATCCCCACAAACGGCGCAAGGAATTGCGGCAGGGGCAGGCCGATGTGCGCGAATCGGCCCGCGCCCAACTCGCCCGGCTCAATGAACTTCAGCAGACCTTCGGTCAAAAACACCAGCCCCACGATCACGCGGACCAGTAGCATGGGCAGGTTTTTGCGCATTCCATTCTCCCTGAGCGTTGGCCGGCGTTTCCTGCGGGCCCACATTCGAGTGCCGGTACGCCTGGACCCGAGAGCAGCATACCGCACGCCCGACGCGCTCCAGCCTAGAGCAGGGCTTCGATCGCGGTCGCCAGCGCTTCTGGCTTCTTCGAGGGTGCGAATCGGCGGACCACGGCGCCGTTGCGGTCAATCAGAAACTTTGTAAAGTTCCAGGAGATCCGTTCCGCACCGAGGAACCCGCGTTTGCTCCTCCTCAAAAACCGATACAAAGGGTGCGCGCCCGGTCCATTCACGTCGATCTTGGCGAAGATTGGAAAGCTCACTCGGTAGTTCGTCCGGCAAAAGCTCTCGATCTGCTCTGCCGTACCCGGTTCCTGCTTGCCGAATTGGTTACACGGGAATCCAAGCACTGCGAACCCCTGTTTTTGATAGGTCTGGAAGAGGCGCTCCAGGCCCGCATACTGCGGTGTGAAGCCGCAATGGCTCGCGGTATTCACAACCAGCAGAACTTTGCCCTTGAAGTCGGAAAGCCGCGCTTCGCGCCCATCGAGCAGCGGGGCAGAAAAGGCGTAGATGCTTCCGTCGGTCTCCATTCCGGCAAATCCTTTCCGATTCCGGAAAATCCCCTCAGGGGCGAGGATGTCATGTTGAGCTTCTCTGCGTCTAAGGGATGCAGAGGATTCCGCAATGGTGCGCGATGGACAGGAAGCCGAAGGGCCTTCTGCGCCTCTCGGCTCCGTTAGACTGGAAGGAGTGCCGACCAGCTCCTTCGCAGGTCAGGTTTTTTCTCTTCCAGCGACGGTGCAGGACGGTCTGAGTCCGATGGCATTCCGCGCCATGAGCTGGATTCGGGATTGCCGCGTGAGGGACGGGGCGAGATAGGGATTTTTCGCTCGGCTCTATACGCCGGCAGGTTTGGGTGGGGTGGCTGCGGTCCAATATAATCAGTCTTTCCGCCAAGCAGTACCAGAATTTACGCAATGAGGGTGTGCATATTCTTCCCGTGAAGTTTGAAATTGGACCGCACCAGAACGTGTGCTCGCCGCGTGGTTCCAGCCCGGTGAAGAGTAAGCACGCTCCCATCCTCC
This sequence comes from uncultured Acidobacteriaceae bacterium, assembly GCA_963778705.1. Taxonomy (GTDB): domain Bacteria; phylum Acidobacteriota; class Terriglobia; order Terriglobales; family Acidobacteriaceae; genus Telmatobacter. The sequence continues at coordinate 158,257 of CAVZVM010000003.1, read as the reverse complement.
GCACAGTGGGGATCTCTGCTCGCTGGGCGAGACTGTTTGTCCTGTTTCTGGTGTGCGCGATGGCGGCCGCGGCCCAGACCTCCGATACCATCGACACGATCCGCGTCATTGGCAATCGCCGCATCCCCAGGGAAACCATCCTGGCCCGTCTCTTCACCCATGCCGGCGACACATACGATCCGGCCTCCATTGAGCGGGACTTCAACTCGCTTTGGAATACCGGCTATTTCGCCGACCTTCGCATCGAGCGCGAAGATACGGAGAAGGGCATCATCCTGAACGTCTTCGTTCGCGAGCGTCCCACCATCCGCGAGATCAACTACAAGGGCAACAACTCGGTCAGCACCTCCGACATTCTCGACCGCTTCAAGAAGGAGAAAGTCGGGCTGTCGGTCGAGGGCCAGTTCGATCCGACCAAGATCAAGCGCGCCGAATCGGTCTTGCGTGCACTGCTCGCCGAGCACGGTCACCAGTTTGCCGTCATCAAGACCGAGGTCAAGACGATTCCGCCGGCCTCGGTGCAAGTGAACTTCAGCATCAAAGAAGGACCCACGGTCAAGGTGGGCAACATTCGCTTCACCGGCAACCAGCATCTGAGCGGGCTGCTGTTGCGCCGCGCGATGAAGAACCTGAAGCCGGTCGGCATTCCCTACTCGATCATCTTCGAGGACCTGTTTGCCAAGACGTACGACTCTTCCAAGCTTGAGGAAGACACCGAGCGCGTGCGTCAGGCCTATCGCGACAAGGGATATGCGAACGCCGCCATCGAGCAGCCGCAGACCCAGATCCGGGACGAAGGCGGCCTGAACTGGTTTACCTTCCGGCCGAACCACGGCAAGCGCATCGACATTCTGATGCCCGTCGAAGAGGGAGGTCGCTATCGCCTGGGCGCCATCACCTTCACCGGCAATGCGCATGTTCCGAACGTCAGAGCATTGCGTGCCACGTTTGCCATCAAGGACGGGGAATGGTTCAACGCGACCGCAATCAGCAAGGGGCTTGAAAACCTCAAGAAGGCATACGGGCAGCTGGGCTATATCAACTTCGGCGCGATCCCCAACGTTAAATACGACGATCAGAAGCGGACCGTCTCGCTCAGCATCGACATCGACGAGGGCAAGCCCTTCTACGTCTCGCGCATCGAGTTCCAGGGCAACACCATCACCCGCGATAAGGTCATTCGCCGCGAGCTACTGCTTGAAGAAGGCCAGGTCTATAACTCGCAGCTGTGGGAGTACAGCCTGCTGCGCCTGAATCAGCTCGAGTACTTCGAGCAGCTCCGCGTGGATCAGGACTCCGAGGCGCATCAGAACCCCGAGGCCGGCACTGTCGACCTGCTCCTGAAGGTCAAGGAGAAGGGCAAGAACTCCATCGGCCTGAACGGCGGCGTCAGCGGCCTATCCGGCGCTTTCCTGGGCGTGAATTATCAGACCAACAACTTTCTTGGCTTAGGCGAAACGCTCAGCGTGCAGGGCAACCTGGGCAACGTGAGCCGCCAATTCCTCTTCGGGTTCTCGCAGCCCTACATTCGCAACCGCCCGATCAACGTGGGCTTCCAGATCTTCAATAACAAGCAGGACTTTAACGCCGCCAAGAACTATCAGACGACGACAGGACAGTCGCTGAACCTGAGCTCGGCGCAGCAATCGCTCACCCAGAACTACAACCAGGCGTCGACCGGCCTGAATTTCTCCGTCAGCTACCCGCTGAAGCGGCACGCCTTCCAGCGTCTCGGTTTCACCTATTCGCTCACCAAGTCGACCATCTCGGCGTTCAGCACGGCATCGCAGACCTTCTTCCAGACCATCTCGTTCCGCTCCGGCATCCAGGGCTCGAATGCCTTGGCGGGCATCATCGGCAGCTCGGCTTCGTTCAGCTACATTTACAACACCGTCAACAACCCGCTTAGGGCGCGTTCCGGCAAGGAGTACACCGCGGTCTTCCAGATCGCCGGCCTGTACGGCAACGTGCGCTATTTCTCTCCTCTGTTTGGCTACAAGAGCTACCGGTCGATGCACTACTTCACGCCATCGCCAAACGGGCGCAACGTTCTCGCCTTGCGCGCGCAGTTGTCCTACGTGCAGGGCTTCGGCGGCGATGTTGCTCCGCCGCAGAATCGTTTCTACACCGGCGGCGAAGGCGATCTGCGCGGATTCGACATTCGTGGTGCAACGCCTTACGGCTACGTCCCCAACCGCGCTACGGTGCAGTTGACCAACCCGGATGGAACCTGTGTTCCGCGCGATCCAACGAATCCGCAGCTGAACCAGTGCATCCAGGTGCCGATCCCGGTCTACGGCATCGCTTCGATCGGTGGCGACACGAGTCTCACGACCAACGCCGAATACCGCATTCCGATCGCCGGACCGGTGACCTTCTCGTTCTTCGACGACTTTGGCCTAGACGTAGTGACCAATCGAGGCCAGCTGAAGCAGAGCCCCGAAGGCTTCGCCACGTTGACCGCACCGCTCTATGGTTGCCCGGTCTATAACAATGGTTCCTGCCAGGGCGGCATTCCCGGTTCCCAGGTCGGTTTCCAGAGAGACATTCGGCCCATTGCAGGGACCAATTTCGTCCCCCGCATGTCGCTGGGAGCGGAGCTGGGCGTGATTATGCCGGTTGTCAACGCGCCGTTCAGGCTCTACTTCGCCTACAACCCACTGCGTCTGTACGAACGGCCCTACTGCAACGACGTGAACCTGGGCGGCAAGGTACAGAGCTGCTCGGCCGAGTTGATTACGCGGGACCTGTTCCCGCCGGGCGGAGCCGGAGACTACACCTACGGGCAAGCGATCCAGTCGTATGGCGCGCAGAACCTCTTCCGTGAGCCGCGCAAGACCTTCCGCCTCACCGTTTCCACGACCTTCTAAGGTACCCTTAGTTGAGGCGCGAGAAGCGCGACGTCCCTTGTGGTACGTCAAAAAGGAGTATCGGTTCAATGAAGACCTATCTTGCATTCACTGCTGTACTGCTCTCCGGCTTTGCTTTGTGTGCCCCGGCGCAGTCCGGTCCACGGCCAACCGCGGGGGACGCACCGGCCGCCTCGGAAGCGCCGGCGAAAATCGCGGTCATCGCCTTCGAGGCCGTTGTGGCTCAAACCAACGAGTTCCAGCGCGACATGGCCGACCTGCAGAAGAAGTATGAGCCGAAACGGCAATCGCTCAAGAGTCTGAACGATGAGATCGGAACTCTGCAGAAGCAGTTGCAGACCCAGGCGGCCACACTCAGCGATGCCGAGCGCGAGCGCCAGGCCCGGACCATCAGCGACAAGCAGAAACAGCTGCAGCGCGACCAGGAAGACGACCAGAACGACTTTCAGCAGGATATGCAGAGCACATTCAGCAGCGTCGCGACAAAGGTCGGCGATGTCATGACTGCCTATGCGCAGCAGCACGGCTACTCGTTGGTGCTCGATGGCGGGAATCAGCAGTCGCAGATGGTGCTCTACCATAGTCCTGCGACCGACATCAGTCGGACGATCATGGAAGCCTACAACGTGAAGTCAGGCGTGCCTGCTCCTCCGCCAAACCAGGCTGCACCAGCTGCTCCGCGACCGGCTCCCAGGGCTCCAGCGCAACACACTCCCGCGCAGCCGCAGCACTGACCCGCATGAAAGCCGGCCCGCGCTCTGCGGGCCGGACCTCCTCTCGCTGCGTTAAGTGTTGGTTGCAGAATGACTCGGCTCGCGCACGCGGCTCCCTTTTTGCCGTATAATCCAGGATGTTCCTGCTGATCTCCATCCGCGTCTTTTCCGTCCCTGCTCACCTCTGAGCGGAGTTCCCCTAGAAAGACTGGAGCGGTTTCTCAGGACGCAGAGCCATGTTTGCGCGACCGCGCGATAGGCGATCCAGGATTCTTGAAGGAGTTTTCCAGTCGAATGAAGCTCTCGTTTGCAACAGCAACCATTCTTATGGCCTCGGGACTTGCCCTGACCGCCTCCGCGCAGGTGCCAGCTGCTCCCGTTCCGGCCAACGAACCCGCAGCAGCAGCCGCTCCCGCCGGGCCAGCCAAAATTGCCGTCGTTGCTTTCCAGGTCGCCGTTGCTCAGACCAACGAAGGCCAGCGCAACTTTGCCGACCTGCAGAAGAAGTACGATCCGAAGCGCCAGCAGCTGAAGGCTCTCAGCGACGAAGTCGACGGCCTCACCAAACAGCTCCAGACGCAGGGCGATAAGCTCAGCGATACCGAGAAGGCCAATCGCGCCAAGACCATCGACGACAAGAAGAAGCAGCTCCAGCGCGAGGCCGAAGACGATCAGAACGACTTCCAGCAGGAGATCCAGGAGATGTACAACACTCTTGCTTCGAAGGTCTACGACGTGCTCGCGGGATACGCCCAACAACACGGCTACACGCTGGTGCTCGATGTCGCTCAGCAGCAGACGCCGGTTTTGTACGCTACCGAATCGACCAACATCACCAAGGCAGTGATCGAGGCCTACAACGTGAAGTCGGGCGTGCCCGCTCCTCCGGCCCAGCCGGCAGCAGCTGCTCCGGCACCGTCAAGAGCCCCGGGAGCCAAGTAAGATTGAGCCGGGCGAAGGCCTCGATTTCCGGGGTCTTCGCCTCGCCGCTCCAGCAGCCGAAATCCAAGCTCGAATCAATGTGATTTGCGGGGCACAAACGCCCGGCGATTCTGTGGAAAAAACTGTGGATTTCAGCCTTCCATAGACCATAGAAAATTAGCAATTTCCTCTTGCCAATCGGACGGCGTTTCTGCTAGTTCGATTAAATCCTTATGTTTCAGTGAGTCGCAGACGGGCGGACGTGCTGTCGGTCGAGTGACGCGAAAACCCGCGATTGGAGCGGGTGCGGCAAGCTTTCCACAATCTGTGATGAATGCCCGATGACGCGTCGGCTGTGATCCGAGGCCTGGGCGGCCTACTTTGCCTGGTCTTCTCCCACGCGCAAAACAGCTAAAAACGCCTCTTGCGGAATGTCCACTTTGCCGATCCGCTTCATACGCTTTTTGCCTTCTTTCTGCTTCTCCAGCAGCTTGCGTTTGCGCGAGATGTCGCCGCCATAGCACTTCGCGAGCACGTTCTTGCGCAATGCACTCACTGTTTCGCGCGCCACGACCTTCGCTCCAATGGCCGCCTGAATTGCCACTTCGAACTGCTGGCGCGGAATCAGCTCGCGCATCTTCGACACCAGCGCCTTGCCGCGGTCGTAGGCAAAGTCGCGATGCACGATGATCGACAGGGCATCGACCGGCTCGCCCGAGACCAGGATGTCCATCTTCACCATCGGCGATACCCACTCGCCCGCAAGTTGATAGTCGAGCGACGCATAACCGCGCGAGATCGACTTCAGCCGATCGTAGAAATCGAGCACGATCTCGTTCAGCGGAAGTTCGTATGTGAGTAACACGCGCGTCGGGGTCACGTATTCGAAGTTGACCTGCTTGCCGCGCTTCTCCTCCACCAGCCTTAAGATTCCGCCGACGTACTCTTCATTGGTCAGAATCTTCGCCGTGATCACAGGCTCGCGAATGGTCTCGATGTTGGTTGGCTCCGGCCAGCGCGAAGGATTGTCTACTTCAAGCACCGAGCCGTCGGTCAGCGTGATGTGATAGCGCACCCCGGGTGCCGTGGTGATCAGATCCAGCTCGTACTCGCGCTCCAGGCGCTCCTGAATGATCTCCATGTGCAGCAGGCCGAGAAATCCGCAGCGAAATCCGAAGCCCAGCGCCACCGAACTCTCGGGCTCGAAGAAGAAGGAAGAGTCGTTGAGCCGCAGCTTCTCGAGCGCGTCGCGCAGCAAGGTGTGTTCGTGCGAGTCGACGGTGTAAAGCCCCGCAAAGACCATCGGCTTGATGTCTTCAAAGCCCGGCAACTGCGCGGCGGCCGGTTGGGCATCGTCGGTTACGGTGTCGCCGATACGCGTGTCCGCAACATTCTTGATTGTCGCCGCAAAGAATCCGACTTCGCCCGCGCGCAACTCGGCAATCTCAACGGCCTTGGGCATCAGCACGCCCATCGACTCGACCTCGAATGCTTTGCTGTTCGACATCAGCCGAATGCGCTGGCCCTTGCGCATGGTTCCCTGCATCACGCGCACCAGCACGATCACACCGCGATACGCATCGAACCACGAGTCGAAGATCAACGCTTGCAGTGGAGCATCGGGATCGCCGGTCGGCGGCGGAAGGCGGTGCACGATCGCCTCGAGCACCTCATCCACGCCCTGCCCGGTCTTCGCGCTGACGGGAATCGCATCGGTCGCGTCCAGGCCGACAGCCAGCTCGATGGCTTCCTGCGTGCGGGTAATGTCCGCCGAAGGCAGGTCGATTTTGTTGATGACCGGAATAATCTCCAGGCCGTGATTGATGGCCAGATAGGCGTTGGCCAGCGTCTGTGCCTCGACACCCTGGCTTGCGTCCACCACCAGCAGTGCGCCCTCGCACGAGGACAGAGACCGCGAGACCTCGTAGCTGAAATCGACATGTCCCGGCGTGTCGATCAGATTTAGTTGATAGGTATTGCCGTCCTTCGCCTTGTACATCATGCGCACCGCATGCGCCTTGATGGTGATGCCCCGCTCCCGCTCCAGATCCATGGCGTCGAGAATCTGGGCCTGCATTTCGCGGCCGGTCACCGAGCCCGTCAGCTCCAGCAGACGGTCGCTGAGCGTCGACTTGCCATGGTCGATGTGGGCAATGATCGCGAAGTTGCGAAGAAAACGTGCATCCATGAGGGACTTGCTCAGTTCTCCGGTCGGGTTGAGTGGAGTTCGTTCGGCCATGTTTGCCGAACGGGTGACTCAATGGCTGGCCTTGGTTCAGCAGCACGGGAGAACCGCGATAAGCAATGAAAACAAGGGCAAGACCGAGTGTCCAATGCATCGGACCTCTATCGCATAGCTTATCATCGGCTAAGGTCTCCGATCACGCTGGCGCGGCCTGCTCGCGGCAGGAAAGCCGTTTGATTTGCCCATGAATCGAGTTCTGTACCGCTCCATTCCGTGCTGCGCGCTGGCTCTGTTTCTGGCTGGCTGCACACCCACCGATCACGCCAAATCTGCCAAGAATCCGCCGTCTCAAGCGACCGCGCCGGCGCTGCCCGCTGCACCTGCTCAGCCCGCGCAAGCCAAGGCCGAGCCGCCCGCGAAAACGCAGCAGGAAATCCGCGTCCAGTCCCTGATCGATCAAGTGGAGAAGGCCTACGCCAGCGGCCAGAACGCCTACCGTCAGGGTGACCTTCTCACGGCGAAGGCTGAATTCGACCGGGCCGTCGATCTGATGCTGACCAGCGGAATCGACATCAAAGCCGATACTCAATTGCAGGACGAGTTCGATCACATCGTGGATGCCGTGAACGGACTCGAGATGGATGCGCTGAAAGAGGGCAACGGTTTTGTTCCCAAGGAGGAGCCAACCCCAGCCGACGTCGCCAGCGATGTGACCTTCGCTGTCGATCCCAATCTGGTGGCCAAGGCGAAGAGCGAGCTCGCTACAACCAAGTCCGATCTTCCCCTCGTGGTCAACGACTACGTCGCCGCTTTCATCAACTTCTTCGCCAATACCCAGAAGGGCCATAACACCCTGCTGCACTCGTTTCAGCGTTATGGCCGCTACAAGGGGATGATCGAGCGCACCATGGCCGAAGAAGGCGTGCCGCACGATCTGATCTATCTTGCGGTGGCCGAATCCGGCTTCCAGCCGCGGGCCGTCAACCGCCGTTCACGAGCCGGCGGGATGTGGCAGTTCATGCCCTACGGAAACTATGGCCTGGCGCGCAACGCCTATGTCGACGAGCGATTCGATCCCGAGAAATCGACCCGCGCCTACGCCCGATACATGAAGTTCATCTACGGCCAGCTCGGCGACTGGTATCTCTCCATGGCGGCCTACGATCATGGCACCGGCAATATCCAGCGCGAGGTCCAAAGGACGGGCTATGCCGACTTCTGGGAGCTTTATAAGCGCAACGAGCTGCCGCGCGAAACCGCCAACTATGTCCCCGAGATTCTGGCCGCCATCATTATCGCCAATCACCCCAAGCAGTACGGGTTCGACGAGATCACCCTCGATTCTCCGGTGGTGACCGATACGGTGAATATCAACTACTCGGTCGACCTGCGCCTGGTCTCGGACCTCGTGAACATACCCGTGGACGAGCTGGAAGCGCTCAATCCCAGCCTGTTGCGGATGGTCACTCCTCCCGACGCCTCCTTCGACCTGCATCTGCCGGCGGGTACGGCGGACCTCTATCAGAAAAACATCGCTCTGATTCCCGAGAGTAAGCGGGATGCGTGGCGTTATCATCCCGTGGCCCCGGATGAGACCCTGGCGTCCATTGCCCGCAGCTTTCACGTTTCGGTCTCCGAGCTTGCCGCAGCCAATCAATTGAACGAGGAAGCCAGCCTGCAGGGCGTCGCCGCGCTGGTCATTCCGCTGGCACCCGTGGCCACCGCTTCCCATGGGATGCTCTACACCACGCGTCGAGGGGATACGCTGGTGTCCATCGCCGACCGGTTCGGCGTCTCCCTGTCCCAGCTCCGGCGCTGGAACAACCTCTCCGGCACCAAAGTAGCGCCCGGCCGGCGGCTTCGCGTGACGGAGCCTGCCCGCGTGGTCCGGGCCGGTGCGCACAGCCATCGGCGAAAATCGGGCGTATCGTCTGGGGCGGAGAACGCTGCCCCGGCTTCGCAATCCGGACCCAAGTCGAGATCGGGCGTCCACACAAAATCCCGGACCGCCACGCACCCGGCGAGGGGGTCTGCCAAATCCGAGTCCCATGCCCGGTCCAAGTCGAAAGCCCACGGAACGGCGAAGCGGCGTTCGGCCCATGTGCAGGCTTCAAAATGAAGAGGCCGCACTCCGGAAAAAATCGCGAAGACGATTCGCATCGCACTGAGGTTGTGATAGCTTTGTGTCGAAGCGGTTGCTAGAACGGCTTCCGCGCGCAGTGCAGGAATGCACCGCGAAGAATCAGAGCAGCGGCGGTCCGCTGGAGGAATCGGATGGAAGATGTGTACAGGATGTACGCGATGAGTGACGGCAACCCGGATGCGGAGCCGCTCGGGCTCGACTCCGATCACGAGAACGACTTTGACGAGGACGATGAGGTCGAGGTCTCCAGTGTGTTGACCACCTCCGACGATGACGAAGGCGTAGAAGAGGAAGCAGTAGTCATCATCGCCGAAGTGCCCGTAATTCCGGCGCCGGCCAGGTCCCGGAAGGCGCCTGCAAAGAAGGTGCCTGCAAAGAAGGCGCCTGCGAAAAAGGTTGCGGCCAAGAAGGCTGCCAAGAAATCCGCCGCCAAGAAGAGCGCTGGCGCGAAGGGCGGAAAAACCGCTGCCAAGAAGGCTGCGGCGAAAAAGAGCGCCACCAAACCCACTAAACGAGGTAAAAAGTTGGCTGTTAAGAAAACCGCAAAGAAGGCCGTGAAGAAGGCAGCTGCAAAGAAAGCTCCTGCCAAGAAAGCGGCAAAGAAGGCAGTGAAAAAGGTTGTAAAGAAGGCAGCAAAGAAGAAGAGCGCTGCGAAGAAGAAAAAGTAATAAGGCAATCAAAAACAAGGCAAGCAAAAGGGTCCGCTACGGCGGACTTTTTTGCGCCCGAAATGCGGTCGAAAGGGCTCAAAATCCGGTCGGGAAGCGCTTAGGCGAGGCCGGATCCCGTCGTCATCTGCTTCAGATGCCAGCGCTGATGGCTGACGTAGTCCTCGATCAGGAAGCGCAGCGTAACCGGCGCATCGTCCCCAACCGCGCACTTGCTTTCCAGCTTATCTTCGGGGATGCGATCCACCACCGCCATCAGGATCTCGTGTTCCGCTTCCCACCAGCCCAGCAGCGTTCCCCAGGTCTGGTACGCGTAGCCGTGCATCGCGACCCACGCATCTTGGGCGTATCGCGGCCCCGCATACTGGCCGTCGATGGCCGCGCGGACAAAGCGCTGCCGGTTGTTGGTCGCCGAGTCGAGAAGATGGCCGAGAATCTGCTTCCGCGTCCACCCGCCGTCGCGCCACGGCAGATCGGCAATCGCGGGTGGAACCGCGACGAGGGTTCGATGAATCTCGTCCAGATCGGCGCGGAACTTTCCCGCCAGGTTTTCCTGCATCTCGATCGTCGAACCCCCTCGCGTCCTTTTTGAGCTTACTTCTTCAGCTCGTCCAACGCCGCCAGAACTTCTTCGGAATGATGCGACGGATCGACCTTGGTCCAAACCTTGACGATCTTCCCATGCGGGTCGATCAGGAAGGTATTGCGGTTGGCGATCGTCCATGTTCCGAAGTGCCCCAGCGAGCCGTATTCGTCCACAACCCTGTGCTCCGGATCGGCCAATAGCCGGAAGGTCAGCCCTTCTTTGGTGCAGAACTGTTTGTGGCTATCCGGCGTGTCCACGCTGACCCCTACGATTACCGCGTTGGCGGCTTCGAACTTGGAGAGATCGCGCTGGAAGTTATGGGCCTCAATCGTGCAGCCCTGGGTCATGTCCTTGGGGTAGAAGTAGAGCACCACCCACTTGCCGCGGAAGCTGTCCAGCGCAATCTGGGAGCCATCCTGCGAGGGAAGAGTAAAGGTCGGAGCAGCCTGACCAACAGTAGGCATGGCTTCATCGGCCGCACGGGCCACACTCGAAACCGAGAGCGCCAGCACCGCACTAAAGAGAGAAATTACGAGTTTTTTCACGGGGACCTCCATTGGTGAGACGAAGCCGAGCCTGGAATCGACTCGGTTAAGTTTGGGTAAACGGGCAAGAAAATCCAGCACCCAGTATCAGCGCTGAACAGCCACAATGGCAATGCCCGCCTCATCGGCGCGCTTCAGCATCGCCTCGCGATCGAAGAGCAGTGTCCGGCCCGCCTCGACCGACAAGCATGTCGCGCCCGCCTGCACCATGGTCTCGATGGTTTGAATCCCAATCACCGGCACATCGAAGCGCATATCCTGATTCGGCTTGGCGACCTTCACTACGGTGAGATGCCGTTCGAGTGTAGTCGAAGTGCTCGGGCCTTCGTGGACGCCGTTCGAATCGTCAGCGCCTGCGGCATCTTCATTATTGAGCGACTTCATCAGTTGGCCGGCCCGTGAGATCGCCGCATCCGTGCCTTCCATGGCCTCGACCGCAACACAGGCCTGGGCCGCCACGACCACGGTCTGGCCGATGTCGAATCCGGCGACTGCCCGCGCCACACCCATCCCGTAGTCGATGTTCTTGCGCTCTTCCTCATCCGGCGCGCGTTTGGTCAGCACACCCTCCTGCGCCAGCAGCGGTTCCAGAAACGCGGTCGAGCTGATCAGCTCGATGCCCTCGTCGGCCAGCACCTTGGCCACTGCGCCCAGCAGCATATCGGTATTGCGCGTGCGCAGATTGAGCAGCAGCTTGGCCAGGCGCCAGTCCGGCCGGATACTGCTGAAGATCTGCTTGTGCTTCACCTGTCCGGCCATCACCGCCATCGCGACGCCTTCTTTGTGGAAGACCTCGATCAGCCGCGACAGCTCCCCGAGCGAAAGCCAGGTGACCGTGACGCGCTCATCGGCTGCCGCACGATGATCAATCTCCGGATCGGTCTCCTCGCGAATCGCCGCAACCGTGACGGCAAATCCCTGCGCCCGCGCCGCATCCAGCAGCAGGAAAGGGAAGCGGCCGTTGCCGGCAATGAGGCCGAGTTTCATGCAGACCGCCTATTGCTTGAGACACGGCGATGCCTATCGCACAACGCCAGCCTGAATCGTCCCGTAGGGACGAACGACAATAGCCCAGGGTGAAGTGAAGCGAAACCCTGGGACACGGGCCAGACACGATCGCTCCCCGTCCCGTAGGGCCGGTCGACGGCCTTCAACACGGTTGCGCTAACATACAGCTTCATCATGTCACACACATACTGTTGTGCATTATTTCACTGTGTCTTCTCGACGAAGGAACGGCGGAAGGCCATAAACCCAGAAATTCAGCCCCGCTTGTGGGCGTACGTTGGAGGGGTCGCTCGAGAACATGGAATGAAGGCGCTCGCCATCGGCGGCACGGACAATCACATTCATCTCCTCCTCTCGCTCCCGTCGTCGTTACCCATTGCAAAAGCTATGCGCGAAATCAAGAGTGCGTCGTCTCACTGGATGCATGAGACATGCGATATACCCGGCTTCGAGTGGCAGGAAGGATACGGAGCCTTTTCGATCGGATGGGCCCAAGTCAACGCGACAACCGCATACATTTCTAGCCAAACCGAGCATCATCGCAAACGGGATTTCCAGGCAGAGTTTCTTGCAATTCTAGACAAGCACAAGATCGAATACGATCCGCGCTACGTTTGGGGATAAGATTCGGTCGGCCCTACGGGACGATTCCGTGCCGCGCATCCCATTCCCAGGGTTTCACCCTGGGCTATTCCCGACTTCTCCCTCCGGGAGAGAAGGGGCGACGCAACGTCTTTCGCGAATATAGCGACCAATCGAGTCGAAGTGTTTCATCGGGAACCTCCGGTCGCACGACTCCAATCGCTTCATTTAATGATCCCCCGCTGGCTCTTCGCGATAAACGTCGCCAACGTCGCCGCATCTTCCCCGTCGATTTCCTTGATCTTTTCGAGCGCTTGCGAGGTGTTAAGCTTCGCCGACAGCAGCAGGCGAAACGCCTTCTGCAGGGCCTTGATCCGTTCCGATGAGAAGCCTCTGCGTTCCAGTCCGATTTTGTTGATGCCGAAGGCCTTGTTTTCGCGCCGAGCCGAAGTGATCGAAAACGGAAGCACGTCCTGCGTCACGATCGTTCCGCCGCCCACCAGGGCGTGCTGTCCCACCGTGCAATGCTGATGCACGGGAACAAAGGCGCTCAGGATCACATGATCCTCAATCGTCACATGGCCGGCGAGCGTGGCGGCGTTCGCGAAGACGCAATGGCTTCCGACATGGCAATCGTGCGCAACATGCGCGCAGGTCATGAACAAATTGTTCGACCCGATACTGGTCACGCCACCACCGGTCGCCGTTGCGCGGCTGACGGTCACCGATTCCCGGAATGTGTTGTCGTCGCCGATGATCGTCTCGGTCGGTTCGCCTCGGTACTTCAGATCCTGCGGCGGAACACCGATGCTGCTAAACGGATAGAAGGTGTTGCGTGCACCGATGCGCGTCCGGCCGTCGATCACCACGTGCGAGATCAGCACGCAGCCCTCGCCCAGAACCACCTCGGGACCAATTGTGGAGTAGGGGCCGACCGTGCAGGAAGCGGGGACTTGAGCTCCAGGAGCGACGATCGCGCTCGGATGAATGCTCACTCCGCCACCGTCGCCGGAGCCTTGTCTTCCTCCGAGGGAGCGTCGGAGTCGTCGTGGGCGCGCTGCTCGCGTTGGCGCGTCACCACCTGGCAGGTCAAGACCGCCTCGCAGGCCTTCTTGCCGTCGACCAGCGCCACGCCCTGAATCCGCCCCGCCCGTGGGCGGAAGGACAGCACATCCACTTCGATCCGGAGCTGATCGCCCGGAGTCACCGGCCGCCTGAATTTTGCCCGCTCGATTCCCGTGAACACGACGAGCTTCTCGTGACGATCGGGCATCTCCGCCATCATGATGATGCCGCCCGCCTGCGCCATGGCTTCCACCACGAGCACGCCCGGCATGATCGGGTATCCGGGAAAATGACCCTGAAAGAAGGGCTCGTTGATGGTCACGTTTTTGATCGCCACCAGCCGCTTGGCAGGCTCAAACTCGACAATTCTGTCGATGAGCAGGAAAGGATAGCGATGAGGCAGGAAATCCAGGATCTCCTGGATGTTGAACTTCATTCTTGGGCTCCAGACGGCGCGCAGGTGCTGCATTGCGTACGTCGGAATTATAACGAAAGGCCGCGTCCTGACCGCCCGGCGAAGCTATGCGCCCAGTTTCAACGCGCACTGTGCTTCGAGTGCGTTGGGGGCCTGATTCCATGTCTTGGCCTGCTCGGGCCACGTGCGCAGCAACTCGGCAAACTCCGTCTGCGGCACCGGACGCCGAAACAGATAGCCCTGGCCCACGTTGCAGCCGATGCTCTGCACCGCCTCCATCTCGCCGATCTCTTCGATGCCTTCGGCCACGGTGCGCATCTTCATCTGCCGGGCCATGGCCACGATGGTCTCGCACAAGGCGCGCATGTCGTGCGACTGATGAATCCCGCGGATGAAGCACTTGTCGATCTTCATCGTGTCGATCGGCAGCTGCTTGAGCACGTTAAACCCCGTGTAGCGCGTGCCGAAATCGTCGATGCTGACGCGCAGCCCAATGGCCTTTAACTGGCGGACGCGCGTGACAAAGAGCTCTTCGTCTTCGAACAACAGGGACTCGGTCATCTCCATCTCCAGCGCTGTCGGGGGAATCGTATATTCGGAGAGAATGCGGCGGATCTGGTACTGAAACCCTTCGGCCTTCATGTTCGCGGCCGAAACATTCACTGTGACTACGGGCGGCGCGAAACCCTGTGCCCGCCAGCTCTCCGCATCGGCCAGCACCGTCCTCAGGCTGAGATCGAAGATCCGGTGAATCAAATCGGAGCGTTCGGCGACCGGGATGAAGTCGCTTGGCGCAACGTTACCCCACTCCGGATGCTTCCAACGCATCAGCGCTTCGGCGCCCGCAATTTGCCCTGTGGCCAAGTCGATCAAGGGCTGATAGTGGACGCTGAACTGGCCCTGGTCGAGCCCACGGCGCAACTCTGTCTCAACCTTGTGGTCGTGGATGACGAGGCTGTTCATGCCCGCATTGAACGCAACCACAGTCTGGCTCTTCACTTGTTGGGCGCGGCTCGCCGCGAGGCTCGCGAAGCGGATCAGATCTTCGGTCGAAGAGGCATCGTCGGGGAAGAATGCCACGCCCGCAGCAACCTCTGCGCTGATTTGCGAACCGCTGAACTGGATTGGCGTAATCGATTCGACTACGGCCTGAATTTTGCGCCGCGCGTGCTGATTGAATTTTGCGCCGTTCATCGCAATCAGAAAGCTGCGCCCGCTGAACCGGCCCAGCACTGCGTCCCGTCCCACCGCATTGCGCAACGAACTGGCGATATGACGGACGAGGGCTTCCGTTCCCGCCGTACCCCACAGAGAGAACTCTTTGCGTAGATTCAGCACATCGATCCAGAGCAGCGCGATGTCCTGGTTGGTCTGCCGCTCCTGCAGGAGCCATCCCACCGATTCCTGGAAACCCTGGTAGTTCAGGAGACCTGTTTGAAGATCGTGCCGTTGGGCGTACGACAGCATCTGCTTGCGCAGATCCTCATCGATGGAGTCGGCGGTTCGATTCTGGAGCCGTGCGTCTGCCGAGGTTGTGGGCTGTGCCGCCGGCCAGTTCAGGCGCACGCCCGATCGCCGCCTCGACTTGCTGAGGACATCCGACCTCTTCACGGGATCGAAATCGGCCAGAGTCATGGGTAACCAACCTCTCCAAACGAATGTGCAAACGCGATCTTTCGTGCGGACCGGCTGATGGCCCCTTGAGGATTCGCCTAGACAACTCATTCTTGCCGAGCCGATGCCCACAATCAAGGCAACCAATGCGTCATAACCTACAACCTGGGTGGGATATAGAGGCAGTTCTTCCCCGAATAGAAGCGATTCTCGCTCTCAGATCGATCAGCCGAGAAATCGTTTTCAGAAGATGGGATGAGCCGCCGCGCAAAACAGGTTACCAGGGCGAATTAAAGGCGAATAGCGCCGAACGCGTCAGCAGGAGAGCTTATTTCTTCACGCGCCGAGCTGCGGCATCCGGATCCCAGAAGTCAGCCGGCAAATCCTGGTTGTACTCCACTTTGGTGACGTAGTATTGCCGAACCATCTCGTCGTTCCGCAGACGCGTAATGCTGAACGCCGTCGGGAAGCCCTCGATGGTGTGGTAGTCGTCGTACTCCTCGGAGTCGGTGTTCTTGTCCTTGTAGATCGGGTCGCGCCATTGGAAGGAGCGCTTCAGCGGCAGATGCGTCTGCACGTCCATCTGGATGGTGATCGACTCGTTCTGTGGTGAGATCAGCGTCACCTGCTCGGAGAGATGGCGCTCCGTCATCGTCTTGCCCTCGTACACCAGGATCGTGTTCGGATCCTTCAGCCAGACCTTGACCGCCGTTTCGATGGAATGGTCCCGGCGCCTGAGGTAGTCTTCCAGAATGTCCTTCTGCATGGGCTTCTTGCCGCGATATGTGACCTCCCAGCCATCGCGGCCAATATAGAACTCCAGCACGTCGCGATGCTTGGTCACCTCCGTCCGGTCGTGATCCGGCCACTGGTGGTACTGCCAAAGATCCGTTGTCCCCAGATCGGGCTGCCCGTGATAGAACGCCGCGACGTGACCCTGTTGCATTGAATTCTTCATGTTCAGCCAGGCATCGCCGCCCAGCGCTTGAACCATGGCATTCAGGGCTGTCCGCGCCTGCTGCGCATTCTTCGCTGCGTCGTCGGCCGTCTGCGTGCGCATCATCTGCGGCATCGCCAGCAAGGCGCATACCAGTGCGGCTCCGAACAGCCGGCGCCCGAGCCTGGACCTTCTTCCAGTCATTCGCATCCCTATCCGGCCAGCACCGCGCCGCCATTCACATTCAGAATCTCGCCGCTGATAAATCCGGCCAGCGGTGTACACAAGAACAACACCGGTCCTGCGATCTCCCGCGCCGTTGCCGGCCGCCCCACCGGAATTCCGGCAGAAATCTTCGCACCCATCTTGGGATCGTTCAGCGCCGCCGCCGACATATCCGTTACTACCCACCCCGGCGCCACACAGTTCACCAGAATCCCCCGATGCGCCAGTTCGCTCGACAGGCTCTTAGTCAGACTAATCAATGCGCCTTTGGTCACGGCGTAGTCGGCATGGTTGGCTTCGCCGCGCTGCCCCGCGGTCGAGCTGATCAGCACGATGTGCCCCTTCGCGCCGTCTGCACCCACCGGTGAAGGCCCCTGCAGCTCCATCTGCGTCACCGCTGCCTGCACCAGCCCGAACACCGAGTCCAGGTTCACCGCGAGCGTGCTCCGCCATTGGTCTTCGGTCATCAATTCGATGGGAACATCTTCTGACGGCCACACCCCATGGTTCGCCACAAGGATGTCGAGCCGGCCAAAGGCTTTCACCGCTGCACCCACGGCTAGGGCGCCGTCCTTCGGCGTACGCAAATCCTGTTCAATGGCGATGCAGCGGCTCGCACCGCCGCACGCGGTCATCAGCGCCAGAGCCTGTTCTTTGGCCTGCCGATAAGTGAACACTACCCGCGCGCCCGCCTGCGCAAACAGCCGCACGGTCTCTGCACCGATTCCGCGCGAGCCGCCCGTAATCAGCGCAACCCGCCCCTCCAATGCCAACGAAACACCAGCCATAAGGCCAAGTTAATCGAAGCGGAAAGTAGATGTCGAGGTGGGACGGACCCAATCGGGCGCAGTCATGGATCCGATCCTGCCCCAGGTGCCCAGGCTAGATCGCCCGCACCATGCGCGCGGGCAGAAAGATGATTGCACTCACGAGTTCGAGCACGCCGCCCACGGCAATCCCCACCAGTCGGAACGGCAACAGCAGCAGCCACACCAGCGGGTAGAGCACCAGCGCCAGCAGCGCCAGGGGCCAGCACAACACAAACAGAATGCAGAAGAGAAGAAATTTCGCCATCGTATGCCTCGCCGGCTGCTGTCCAGAGCCGCCGTGCCACCCGCGAACACGATACACCAAACCGGTGCCCCGTCAATCCTCGGGCTGGCACATCGTTTCATACGATTCGGCGGCGTCCCCGGTTCCCTCGAGAACCGGCCTTATGGGCTCCGAAAATCCCGTCCGCCCCCAAATCATCAGGCTGTCGATCTCATTCGGGGTACGTGTTTCAGCCCGCCCCGGCCGAGTCTCCGCTTCTCTTGTGCCGATGGAGGCTGCGACGCTTGCCAGCGCCCGGCCTGCCTCGGCGTGAAGCTCATTGCGAGCCTGCATCAAGCTCGCCGCCGAACCCCGGCCCAGCTCATTCGGCCGTGTCTCAGAATCCGGGCTCGCAGCGACCGCAAAATCGATCCGGGGTTCCCGCGCCGGGGCCTGCTCGGTTCCCTCTTGCCCGGCATTCCCTCGCGCGAACACCACCAGCACGCCGGGCGCCTCGGCAACCGTAACAAATCCGCAGTGATTCGGAGCATTCAGCCCCTCGCCACGGATCCGCTCCACGGTGTAGGTCACCGTGCCCTGGCAGAGCTTCGCCTGTTTTACCTTCACCCGCAGAAAGGGAAGATTGCTCAACACCCGCGGCACCCGTGCCTCGCCCGCGGCATCGGTCACCACCTCGTCGCGCCACAGCCGCTTCTCGATGTCCGCCCCGGTGTACCCCGCGCTCAGCGCCAGCTGCAGATGAACCAGCGGTTGCCCATTCTGGCCGTTCAGGACGCGCACGGTCAGTGGTTCCCGATGCTCCACCGGGAACGACTCGCAGACAGCCAGAAGCACTCCGAACCCCCAGGCCGCGAGCACCAGCGCCAAGCCAACCGTACGCCACCGAACCGGGCGGCGCAGAAGCGGATGCCGCAGAATCGCGCGCCATCGAATCGTTGGCCATCGAACTCTACGCTTTGTCATGCACGGCTTATCGGCGCGGGTCGCGGCCAGCCTGAGCGTTGAGTCCTATTTCTTCTTCGCCTTCTCCCGTTTCTTTCGCTCCCGGATCAGTTTGGTCCGCTCCTTCTCCGGCATCGCCAGAACGGCCTGGGTCCGCTTGGGCAGCTTCTCATAAACCAGCGCGTGTGCCCGCCTCAGCTCGCCCTCGAGCTCGCGCGGCCGCAGAACATCCCATCGCTCCACGGTGACCCAGAACGCCCGCGCCATGTATGGAGCAGGAATGATCCCCTCGGTTTCCGCCAGCTCGTGAAACCGCTCCTCGCCCGCGTGAAACCAGACAACGCCTGTGCCCGTTCCATCCAGGTGGGTCATCGCGAACATCTTTCCGCCGATGTCCCGATCGCCGACCCAGTAGACCAGATGATGACCCCACCCGATCTTCTCGATCACGTGCGGCAGCGCCATGCACAGCGTGCGAATGCGCTCGTTATCCATGGCAGTCAGTGTAGTGCAGGCCGCGAAGTCCGGTGACGTCCGCCCTTGCCGATGGCCCTCAATTTGAGCAAAAGTTAGTTTTGCAGGAGCCTCGATCCATGCCGGTCCATCGCCCGAGCGCAGTTGGTGCTTGCCGGCTTGAGAGGCTCGCTTTTGAGATCACAGACTGTGATCTCAAACTCAGGAGTCAGAATGACCCGGAAAGCCGCCGTAGTGCAGAAACCGATCGAGAGTCAGATCTTCCTTGTCCGCGGCCAGAGGGTTCTTCTCGACTCCGACCTGGCGGGGCTTTACGGTGTCGAGGTCCGGGCGCTCAATCAAGCAGTCAAGCGGAACGAAGAACGTTTCCCTTTGGACTTCGTTTTTCAGCTCACGCCCAAAGAAAGCAAAGTTTTGAGATCACAAATTGTGATCTCAAACATCAACAGTCGCGGCGGACGCCGCTACCAGTCCTATGCCTTCACCGAGTATGGAGCCATCATGGCCGCCAGCGTTCTCAACGCGCCGCGTGCAGTGGAGATGAGCATCTTTGTGGTGCGCGCCTTCGTGCGTCTGCGCGAAACGCTCGCCGCGCACAAGGCGCTCGCCGCCAAACTCGCCGAGCTGGAGCAACGGCTGGAGACACACGACGAGACAATCGACGAAATCATCCGGGCGATTCGCAAGCTCATGGCGCCCCCGGAGAAACCTGCGCGTCGGATCGGTTTCCGCCCCGATACCGTTTCCAGAACGAAGATGCTCGGTGCGGGTAAGGCATAAGCACAGGGACACCGGCGTCGCCCACCCAAGGCGCGCCCAGCCTCCGCCCGATGTTGGTTCTGAAGTTTAGCCCCAGAGCCGATCTTCAGTGACAGGCGGCGTGAACTTCGACCGCCTTCGACGACGCAAACTGCTCGCGCTTGAACTGCTTGCTCAGCGCCAGCCCCTGCTGCTGATAGTTCGACCCGATCGACCCGCCGTACACCTTGTCCGGCTTCGCGGCCATGTAGAAGTAGTTCAGCCGGCCCACGAACTGGTCATCTTCCAGTAAGATCGGCATCTCGTTGGCCCGCACTTCTAGCACCGCCCTCGTCCCCGGAATCTCTCCGTTCTCCCCATAGCCGAATCCCGGGTCGAAGAAGCCCGCATAATGCACGCGGAACTCCTGCGTCGACAGATCGTAGGGCAGCATCTCTGCCGCCAGGTCCGCCGGAATCCGCACCCGCTGCTTCGACGCCAGAATGTAGAACTCGCCTGGCGCAAGGATGCACTCGTTGCCTCGATGCAGCGGTGTCCAGAAATCGTCCACCTCGTAGTGGTTCAGCAGCCCCAGGTCGATCGCCTGCCGGGTCTTCTTCGCGCGATACCCCACCACGCCCGAGCTATCGCCTTCGAGATCGACCGTCAGCCGCAAGCCCCTGTCCACCATGGCTTGCCCCGCCACTGCCTGTCCCGTTGTCACCTCATCGGGAGCGACCAGGAAATCCTTTTGCCCGAGTAACCGCAGCCGGTCTTCACCCACAGCTGTCCGCCGCCCGCGGCCCAGGCGCAGCTGGTTCAGCCGCATCCCGGCCCGCACCAGGATCGGAAAGGTCTGCGAGACGACTTCGATGTACAGCCCGCCGTTGTACCCGCGCTTGACTCGCTCAAACTCGTCCCCAAACTCGGGAATCAGCCGCGTGAAAATGTCCAGCCGCCCCGTCGAGCTCTTCGGGTTGGCAATGCCATAGATGTCCGGGGGCAGCGCCAACCGCTCCATCAGCGGAATCACGTAGATCGCATTCGGCTCCAGGACTGCACCCGACGCAATGTCGACGGTCTCGGTCAGCATGCCGTTCTGCCGCGCCTGCTGGATCAGCGTGGTCGTCTTGCCGGGCAGAAAGCTGGCACGAATCCGGTAGGCCTCGGTCCCCAGACGCAGGTCCAGGCTCGAAGGCTGAATCTGGTCCTCGCCGATCTCGCCATCGGCGCAGACCTTGCCCGTCTCCACCAGAGCCGCAATCTCCTGCGACGGCAAAATGCCTTCACCTGTCGCCTTCCGCTCCGGAAAAAGAGCTTCCAAGTCTGCCTCCTCAAGCACCCGCGCGAGTATAGCTCCGAGCAGAATACCAACGGCGTGGCCTTGCCCGGCCTCTGGGAATCGAGTCCGCACCGTGGATATCCCAGGACGAATTGGCCAACTTCGTTTGCGAAGAATTATCGCTCTTCGCGGCACAATAGTCGTATGGGACCTCTCCATACAGAACCGTTGCAACTCTCTGGACAGGTGGTCAGACCACAGACCCACCCCCCTTCCCACCCCCTGTTAATACCTAAGGAGTAAATAACCGGAGTGCGGGAATTCGCATTCGAGTTTGCGAAAAATTGGCGATGGGTGCCCCAGGTCTCGATTCTGAGACCCGGGAAGGCAGTGAGTGGGCTAAAGATTTAAGCGGAGTAAGCCTTCAGCCGCGCGCAAGCCTCGTCCAGGTCCGCATCCTTCTTCGCGAAGCAGAACCGCAGCAAATCTTCGCCGCGTCCCGGACGGAAGAACGCCGATCCAGCCACAGCAGCCACGCCGGTTTCGGCGAGCAGATGCCGCGCCTTCAGAGCCGCTGTTTTGCCAGGTAAATGCTCGGCCTTGGCCAGCACATAGTAGGCGCCCGGCGGCACGCTCGGCTCCATGCCTGCTGCGCGCAGCGCCGCCAGAATCCGTTCGCGCTTGGACTGATGATCCGATGCCAGTTGCGTGTAGAACGACGGCGGTAGTTGCTCCAATCCAGCTGCAGCGCCGTGCTGAAATGCCGACGGCGCGCACACATAGGTCAGGTCGTGGAAGTAGTGCATCGCTGCCATCCACTTCTTATCGGCGCAGACGTAGCCAAGCCGCCAGCCGGTGATCGAAAACGTCTTCGAGAATCCCGACATCACGATCGTCCGCTCGCGCATGTCGTCGAGTGTTGCCGGGCAGATGTGCTTGGTCCCGTCGTAGACGAAGTACTCATAGATCTCGTCGGTGAACAGGAACAGGTCGTGGGTCTTGCAGACAGCAGCGACCTGTTCGATTTCAGCTCGGGAAAAAACCTTGCCGCTGGGATTGGCCGGTGTGTTCAGCAGGATCGCCTTGGTTTTCGGCGTGATTGCTGCGTGCAGCGCATCCGCATCGAGCGCCCAATCGGGCTCGGTGAGCGGCACAATCACCGGCTTGACTCGCAGGGATTTGAATGTCGCCACGTGATAGCCGTAGAACGGCTCGAACAGCAGCACTTCGTCGCCTGGATTCAGCAGCGCCATTGCCGCAGCGTGCAATCCGCCGGTCGCTCCGCTGGCGACAAGCACTTCGGTCTCCGGGTCGTATTTCAGCCCGTAATCACGCTGCTGCTTGGCGGCGATTGCGTTGCGCAGGCGTGTGATGCCGTCGAGCCGCGTGTAGATGTTGTGTCCGGCGCGGATCGCCGCATGCGCTTCGGCCTCGACCGGCTCGGGAACCGGCGTGTCGCAGACGCCCTGGGCCAGATTGATGCCGCCGATGCGATCGCACTCCGTGGTCATTGCACGAATTTCGGATTGCATGGCGCCGGGCGCAAGCTCGCTCAAAGCCAGGCGCGACTGGTGGATCAGCGTGTGAGCCATGGGGAAATCGATCTCCAAAGCCATCTTACATCGAGGGTTGCCGCCGAAGCCGAGTGCCGTCCGGCACACAAGTTACCTCAGCGCGCGGCGTAGAATCCTCTTCGTATGCACGAGCTTTCCATCGTCGCGAGCGTCGTCGACTCGGTGACCGAATCGCTCGCAGCCTATCCCGGAGCGCGCGTGAAAGAAGTCCGTCTGCGCGTCGGTGTGCTGGCTTCGGTCGTCGAAGACTCGCTGCAGTTCTGCTATGGCATCGCGACCGAGGGCACGCGGCTGGAAGGCTCCAAGCTTGTGATCCAGATATTGCCCGTCATCGCGCGCTGTGACCACTGCAACGCCGATGTCGAACTCGCCAGCCTGCAGAGCTTCCGTTGTCCCCGCTGCGGCGAACCGGTCAGCGATCTGCGCCAGGGCCGCGAGCTGGATATCGATTCGATCGAGATTGAAGACCCCGCCGAGGAAATAGAGGAGATCGTCCAACCATGACCACACGCATTGTCGAACTGCGGCAGGGAATCCTCAAGAAAAATGACGAGCTGGCGCGCGGGTTGAGGGCACAGTTCACCACGGCTGGCGTGCTGGTGCTGAATCTCGTCTCCAGTCCCGGGACCGGAAAAACCGCCTTCCTCGAACGCACGTTGCGGGATCTGCTGTGCGCAGCGGCTCTCGGGCCGCGGCTTTGGTGGGAGATTTAGAGACGGACAACGACGCTCGCCGGCTCGCAGCCAGCGGCGCTCCGGTGCGCCAGATCAATACGCATGGCATCTGCCACCTTGAGGCCGAGATGGTTGCAAAGCACCTGGATGGCTGGATGCTCGCGGACCTGGACTATCTATTTATTGAGAACGTCGGCAATCTCGTTTGCCCTTCGAGCTACGACCTCGGCGAGAAGATTCGCGTGGCGCTGCTCAGTGTGACCGAAGGCGAAGACAAGCCGCTGAAGTATCCCACGCTGTTCAACTCCGCCGACGCCGCCGTGATCACCAAGATCGATCTGGCGGAGCCCTGCGGCTTTGACCGTGAAACGGCCCTTCACAATATCCGCGAGATTCGCCCCAACATCCGCATCTTTGAGACCTCGGCAAAAACCGGCGCAGGGATGCAGGAGTGGCTTGGGTATCTTCGGGAACAGCGGAGCGCTCAGTCCTAGCTTCGTTGGAAGCATTCGGCAGTCTGCGCCGCACATCTCGCGACCGGAGAAATGCTTGCACTTTGATCGGCCCGCTGGCATACTTGCGGCGCGATCCGCTTGACGACGGAATCCGATGAAAACAACGAAAGCCGCAGCCACCAAACCCAAAGACGGGCTCGAAGGTGTCGAGGCCTATCTGGCCAAGGTGCCGGAGCCGGCGCGCACCACGCTTCAGAAGGTCCGCGCGACGATCCGTGCCGTCGTTCCCAAAGAGTCGACCGAATGCCTGAGCTATGGCATGCCCGCCTTTCGCTATAAGGGAGCGCTCGTGGCTTATGCCGCATTCAAGGACCACTGCAGCTTCTTCCCCATGCAGGCCTCGCTGATCGACGAGATGAAGGACGAACTGGCTGGCTATCGCACGGCGAAGGGTACGCTGCAGTTTCCACTCCATAAGCCGCTGCCGGCGGCGTTGCTCAAGAAGATGGTGAAAGCCCGCGTGGCGGAGAATGAGCAGAAGAAGGGGCAGTAAGCCAGTCTTGGTGATTTAAATCACACTCCACCCTCTCTCCCACGGCGTATAAGGGAGTTGCTATGTGCCTCGCGATTCCCGGACGCGTTGAAGAGATCACGACTGAGGAGGGCCTGCGTATCGGCCGCGTCAACTTCGGCGGGGTGGTCAAACGCGTGTGTCTCGATTACGTGCCTGAGGTCGAGGTCGGCGATTACACCATCGTCCACGTAGGCTTTGCGATCTCGAAGATCGACGAAGAGACGGCGGAGCAGACGCTGGCCGACTTCCGCGCTATGGGCGTACTCGACGAAGAACTGGCGGACGAAGAAGCGCAGTTTGCGCGCGCGGCGAAGGCGCCGCAGTCGAACTGTCCCGATGGAAGCTGCGGCACGAAACCGAATTGAGAACCGTCGTAACCGATATGTTCACTTCTCAGGTCCAAAGGCGAGGGACCTGGGGCACCGAGCGTAGCGCTGATTGAAGATGACGCATGAAGTACCTCACTGAATTCCGCAACGGCGAAATTGCCCAGCGCATGGCGCGCGAAATCGCGCTGATCGTCACCCGCCGGTGGAAGATCATGGAGGTCTGCGGAGGCCAAACCCATTCCATCATCAAGAATGGGATCGATCAGATGCTGCCTGCTGCTATCGAGATGGTGCATGGCCCCGGCTGCCCTGTTTGCGTTACGCCCCTTGAGCAGATCGACAAAGGGCTGGCCATTGCCGCGCAACCCGGCGTCATTTTTTGTAGTTTCGGCGACATGCTGCGCGTGCCGGGCACCGAAGGCGACCTGTTTCAGGTGAAGGGCGCCGGCGGCGATGTGCGGATCGTCTACTCTCCTCTCGATGCGGTCGATCTGGCCGTCAAGAATCCCGACAAGCAGGTTGTGTTCTTCGGCGTGGGGTTCGAGACCACCGCACCGGCGAACGCCATGAGCGTGCATGTGGCCAAGCGCCGCGGCCTGAAGAATTTTTCGTTGCTCGTGTCGCATGTCTTGGTCCCGCCTGCGATCGAGGCGATCATGTCCGCGCCCGAAAATCAAGGTGCAGGCATTCCTTGCCGCGGGCCACGTGTGCAGCGTCATGGGCTACTGGGAGTATCCGCCGCTGGCCGACAAATTCAGCATCCCTATCGTCGTGACCGGCTTTGAGCCGCTCGATCTGCTCGACGGCATTCGCCGGGCAGTGCTTCAACTGGAACGCGGCGAACATCGCGTCGAGAACGCCTACGAGCGCATCGTCACGTACGCCGGCAATCTCGAAGCGCAGAAGCTGCTGGCCGAGGTCTTTGAGGTCACTGATCGTGCATGGCGCGGCATCGGAGTGATTCCGCACAGCGGCTGGCGATTGAGTGCGGCCTATCGCGCGTTCGATGCCGAAGAGCGGTTTCAGATCTCAGGCATTCGCACAGTTGAATCGCCGCTGTGTCACGCCGGCGATGTTTTGCGTGGAGCGCTGAAGCCCGCCGAGTGTCCGGCCTTCGGCAAGGAGTGCACACCGCGGCATCCGTTGGGAGCCACGATGGTGTCGAGCGAGGGAGCTTGCGCGGCGTATTTTAACTACGGCCGGTTCTTGTCGGCTGAAGAGCTCGCCAATGCAGGAGCGGTCCATGGGTGAGGGTGGCGCGCCTGACTTTTCAAGCTGGTCTTGCCCTTTGCCGTTGCGCGACTACCCGACCATCGTGATGGGGCACGGCGGCGGGGGCAAGCTCGGCAACGAACTCGTCGAGCATCTCTTTCTTCCCGCCTTCCGCAATCCTGAGCTCGAAAATCTGGGCGACGCTGCGGTGCTCGATCTGGGGTCGGGCTCGAATCCGGCGCGATTCGCAATGAGCACGGACTCGTTCGTGGTGCAGCCGCTCTTCTTTCCGGGCGGGTCGATTGGCGCTCTCGCGGTGAATGGAACCGTGAACGATCTTGCCGTGTCGGGCGCGATTCCGCAGTTTCTGAGCGCGAGCTTCATCCTCGAAGAGGGATTTGCGCTTGCGCAGCTTGCGGCAATCGTCCAGGCAATGGCCGATGCGGCCAAGACAGCCGGCGTTCGGATCGTGACCGGCGATACCAAAGTCGTCGAGCGCGGCCACGGCGATGGCTGCTACATCAACACCGCTGGCGTCGGTGTCCTACGACCCGGCGTTTCCGTGAGTCCGCTGCACGCAATGCCCGGCGATGTGGTGATCGTCTCCGGAACCATCGGCGATCACGGCATGGCGATCATGAGTGTGCGCGAGGGTCTTGAATTCGAGAGTCAGATCCGATCGGACTGTGCGGCGCTCAACGGCATGATCGCGGATGTGCTCGAGGCCGTCGGCGAAGCGGTTCATGCCATGCGAGATCCGACGCGCGGCGGGCTGGCCTCAACGTTGAATGAGATCGCAACGGCCTCGAACGTCGGGATCGCGATCGACGAGACGGCTCTGCCCGTCCGCCCCGAAGTACAGTCGGCCTGCGAGTTGTTGGGACTCGATCCGGTCTATGTGGCCAACGAGGGCAAGGCTGTGTTCTTTGTCGCTCCTGAAGCTGCAGACCGCGTGCTGAGTGTTCTCAAGGCTCATCCGCTGGGTCGCGATGCAGCGCGCATCGGCCAAGTCACGCCAAAACATCCGCGCATGCTGGTGGCCCGCACGGCGATGGGCGCGAATCGCGTGATTCCGACACAGATTGGCGAACAGCTGCCGAGGATCTGCTAACCACAGTTCGTAGTTCACAGCAAGGGTCTTAGTGCACCGTCACTGTCACGGTCTTCGTTGCGCGCCCGAATTGATTGGTCGCATTCAACGTGTAGGTCGTCGTTGCCGTGGGAGCCGTGCTTACGCTGCCTCCACGTACGCCACCGAGCACGTCAATAAAGTCGTAGGAATCGTTGCTCGTATCCCACGACAGGGTCACCTTCGTTCCCGACGTGACCGATGTGGACGATGCCGTGAAGCTATTGATCGTCGGCGGCGCGCCGGTGGGCGCCGAATTGTCGTCGTATCCCGGATAGGTCGGAGTCATTTGCACGACCTCGAAGTTCGACGACGCAATGGCGTCGAGGTTGACCAGATCGTTGTCGTCCCATCGCGAATCGGGTACGCCCTGGAAGTAGAAGTAGCTGCCGTTGTCGGCCAGAATCATGCCGTACTTTTTCATCGCGGTCAGGATGACCTGATTGGTTGCCGAGAAGCCAGAAATGTCGAAGCTCGCCTTGAGCCGGATCCGCATGCCCATCACATTGCTTACGCCGTAGTCGGTTCCTGCAGCGTGGCTGGCCGGTTCCACAAAGTAGCCGCCATTGGCGTCATTCTTGGTATGGGGCAACGTGAAGCGGATGGCGTGATTGATTGCGCCGGAAGCCACTTCGTCGTAGCGCACCAGCCCCGGAAAGATCGGCAGGCCTGCCGCGTCGGCCGAGGTCCATCCCCATGGGCGCTGTTCGTAGTTCTGCAAATCCCAGATCGTCTCCGAGTCCGAGTTCCAGCTTCCTCTACAGCGGACGGTGTTGAAGGTCTCGTACAACATGCATGCGTTGCGATCGAGCACCAGCACGTGCTGATCGCCGGCATACGCCCCTGGCCCCCCCGTGCAATCTGCGGGCGAACCTTCGATGGGGGCTGTGCTGGGGAAGGGCGCCTGAGCGACATCGCTTTCGCTCGCATAGGCGACCACGTTGATCGGGACCAGAGGCTGAGTACTCGAATCCACCACGACATAGGGGATTCCATAGTTGCCGCCGGCGACCGACGACCAGTCATGATGCAGATGATTCCCCGCGAATCCGGCGGCCGTAGTAATCGCGGTGTTGTTCGGATCGAGCGGCGCCTGCGAGATATCGGTGTTCCACGCGCTGGTCGCAGGGAAGGGGACGAAGCCGTTCAGGCTGGCGTTATCGCCGGTCGTCATCTGGTTGCAGGCCGCGGTGGCACCAGCGGCGTCGATCGTCAAGCTCAGATTTGCCGAAGCCGTTTCCGCGGTGGGTTGCGTTGAGTCCAGAACAGTGACGGTGACGGAGGCTGTGCCGATTTCGCTTTGCGTTGCGGTTCCGGTGATCGCGCCCGATGAAGCGTTGATGATGAACCCGCTGGGCAGCCCCTTTGCGTTGAACGTGTACGGCGTTGTGCCGCCCGTCGCTTGCACCGTGCCGCTGTAGGATGCGCCAACAGTCGCAGCGGGCAACGAAGTGGTGCTGATGGCCAGTGTCCCAGACTGGGCTGCCGAGACGGCGAGGCTCAGGTTTGCATTCGCAGTCGCATTCTTAAAGTCCGTCACCGTGATGGCTACGGTTGCAGTTCCGGCAGGACCCTGCGGTGTTCCCGAGATCGTGCCACTCGAGGCCCCGATGGAGAGCCCGCTCGGCAACCCAGCTGCACTGAAACTGAACGGCGAATTGCCGCCGCTGACCGCGATTGGTGCGCTATAAGGCGCGCCGATGGTTCCACTCGGAAGAGTAGTCGTCGTGATGGCCAGTCCGGTCTGTGTTGCCGTACTCACCGTCAGGCTGAGAGTTGCGCTTGCCGATTGCTGCGGCTTGCCGGCATCGGTCACGGTGACAATCACGGATGCGGTGCCTACAGCGCTCTGGGCCGGTGTTCCGCTGATCGTGCCTGAACTGCTGATCGAGAGTCCTGTGGGCAGACCGGTCGCGCTGAAGGAGTAAGGCGTCGTCCCACCCGTGGCCGAAATGGAGCCACTGTAGGTTGTCCCCGCGGTTGCGGCCGCCAGCGTCGAAGTAGAGATCGTCAGCGTGGCCGGCGGATTGGAGCCGGACGAATTGACATGAAGCGAAGAAGTGCACCCGCTAAGAAAAGCCACAGCCCCGAGCATGAGAGAGCAAGCCCCGGTTCGCATCGTCTGACTCCGATCCGTTGCGTTTCAACTTGAGGAGCGGGCAACCGGCAGTTTGGCCACCGCTGCGGCGGTGGTGCGCATCCGCTCGTGGATCCAGGCAGAGCAGGGAGGAATGAGGGTTCTCAGGCGGCCGTACGTCGCGGCGAGTCTCGTAATAAAGGTTCTATCTCTAGGGGATCAGGCAGCTGAGCTGTCTTCAAGGGATGGGACGGAGAAATGACAATTCTGCCATTACCGAGGTGATGTTGCGGCCCAGATTCCCGCCTTCTCTGTGGCCCCCAAAACAGGTTACGGACCACTAGCCGAACAGCTCGAATGCTTTCTTGATTCGGTCGGGAATTGTGGCCGGAGGATCATTCAGCGCAGCGCCGATTTCAAGCACAATGGCCGGAGGTTTGGCCAGCTCCCGCAAAGATCTTGCCGTCGTTGCCCAGTCGATTGTGCCGTCGCCGGGCCACAGGTGCTCGTCTTTGACGCCGTGGTTGTCGTGCGCGTGCACCGATCCGACCCGATTGCCGAGGGTTGCGATGGCCTCTGCCGTGCCCGGATCGATATGTGCGTGGCCCAGGTCGAGGCAGACGCCCACATCGAGATGGCTCATCTCGAGCATGGCCAGCAAATGCTCGGGAGTTGTTGCTTCGCTCAGCAGATTCTCTACCAGCAGCCGCACGCCGAGAGGACGCGCGAAGGCTCCGAGATGCTCCAGGGCTGTCATTCCGTACTCGATGCTACGCGGAGACCAGCGATCGGTGCTCTCGCCGAGGTGGACGACGAGGTTCTTAAACGGGATGCGCTCCGCAGCTTCGAGGGCGCGCTTGATCTCATCCATCGCGTCGATGCGCCGCGACTTTTCGGGATGGAGCACATTGACCGCGGGCGCACCTGCCCGGCCCATTTCGCGGTCCGGAAACATGGGCGCATGCATCGAGAACGGTTCGAGCGAATTCGAACTGAACCAGGCTGCCAGCTCGCCGACGTGCTCACGGCTGGTGTAGTCGAAGTGCTGTCGAGCGGCGAAGACTTCGACGCCCTGTGCGCCGGCGCGCCCGGCCATCTCCAACAAGCCCGGATGAAGACGCTGACTCAGAAATAAGTGCGTTGATAAGATTCGAAGCATGATGAATCGGATTCCCCGAGACGCCGGACCGAATGCGGCGCAATCCGGTTACTGCCCTCATTGTCGCATCTTTGCAACACATGATTGCTCAATAGAGTGTTGCAACGGTTGGTGCGCATGGTAACCCTTCGTGGGCTGCGGCCGGGCCAATTCGCTGGACAGTCCTTGGCGGGTTCCCTATGCTACCGACACAACGAGCCCGCCGCCGGCACTACCTCAAGGCGTCGCATGTCGAGAGGTTTTGCGCTCCTTCTCGTAGCCTGCGGTGTGGTTGGATTGAACACTTAGATACCTTGGCGAACGTCGATTCGACTAGAGGAAAACGTTGAGATTCCCGAATGCCATCGTCATGGATCGCCAGTCATGGCTCACGCGCCTGCTGCTGGGAATCGTCGCAGCGGTTGCGTCGATTACGCTCACCTACGAGATTGCGCCACTGCGGGCATTTCCTCTTCTGATTGCATTTCCGACGGTCATCCTGAGCGCATGGTTCTTCGGCATGGCTGGAAGCTTTGGCTGCGCCATCACGGGTGCGATCCTTGTCGACGTGTTTCTAACCAAGGCGCAGTTCCGATTCTCCATCGGATTCGCTCAACAAGAAGAGCGCCTTGCCCTCTTTCTGGTCTTGTCGACGCTTGTCGGAGTGCTGATTCGGCGGTGGGCCGAGCAGCGCGCGGAGTTGCGGTCGCAAGAGCTAAGAAAGAGCCTGATTCTTGCGCAGGCACAAAAACAAATGGCGGAGGAACGCGCGCGTGCCGGGGAGGCATTGCGGGATCGCGATGCGGCTCTCCAAATTGCGCTGCACGCAAGCGGCATGGGGCTCTGGACCTGGGATGTACAACGCTCAGTGCTGCAGTGGTCCGACGAGATGTATCGGATCATCGGCTATAGTCGCGGCGAAATCGAAGCGAGCAACGAAGTCTGGTTCAACGCCATCCATCTCGACGATGTGGGTGAGATCAAGGCAGATATGGAGCGGGTGCTCGCTGTGGGCGAGAGCTTTCACAAGCAATTCCGGGTAGTGTTACCCGATGGAAGCATTCGATGGATTGAGGGGCAAGGGCGTTGTCAGAGAGACAGCAGAGGGCGCGCGAGCTGGCTCATGGGAGTCGTGACGGATGTGACCAGGCGGAAGCATGCCGAAGAGGCCATGCTGCGCGCAGAAAAGCTTGCCGTGGCGGGGCGCCTGGCGGCGTCGGTTGCACACGAGATCAATAACCCGCTGGAGTCGGTGACGAACCTTCTCTACCTGATCACACTGAGCGGCACCGCGGAAGAGGCCCATGCCCACGCTCGGATCGCACTCGATGAATTGCTGCGTGTGTCGATGATTACCCAGTCCACCTTGAAGTTTCATCGTCAGGAAGGCCTGCCGAAGATCACCATGCTCTCTGAGGTGGTTGAAGGCGTTCTCGCCATGTTTCGTCCCAAGCTCAACATGGCCGGTATCAAGGTCGAGGTGCGTGCCGTTCACGAAGTTGCCATCGCGTGTATGCCCGGCGAGGCGCAGCAGATCTTTACCAATCTCGTTTCAAACGCGATCGAGGCAATGTTGGGACCAGGGCGCCTGCTGATTGGCTTGCGCCGTTCACGCGATTGGCGCAATCGCAGCACAGAGGGTATGCGGGTGACGATTTGCGACAGCGGCGTGGGCATGGATCGCGCAACCATGCGCCGCATCTTTGAACCGTTTTTCACGACCAAATCAGAAACCGGAACCGGTCTCGGCATGTGGGTGGTCTTGCAGCTGATCGAACGGCATCACGGCAGCATTCGGGTCTGGAGCACACAGCGACCTGGGGCCAGCGGGACCGCCTTTTCAATTTTTCTGCCAACGGCGCATCCTTCCGAGGCAAAGGGCGTCGACGTGGAGACCAACGCCGCGCCTGCTGTCAGGATGTAGGGGGCGAGCTCTGCGGCGTGGCGCGACGGACCAGGCCCTAATAGCCCGCAGCCTTTCCGAAGTGGCCGCGATGATCCTCGCCGCCTTCCAACTCTCCGGTCTTAGGATCGATGGCGATACATTCGCCTTTGGACCAGTGCCCGTCGCGGATGCTGAGGTCATAGCCCATTGCGCGCAAATCGGCAAGGCTTCCCTCGCTGAAACCGGGCTCGAGATAGAGCTTGTCGGGAAGATACTGGTGA
The DNA here is from genome assembly GCA_963778705.1 of uncultured Acidobacteriaceae bacterium. Taxonomy (GTDB): domain Bacteria; phylum Acidobacteriota; class Terriglobia; order Terriglobales; family Acidobacteriaceae; genus Telmatobacter. The sequence goes on along the minus strand of CAVZVM010000003.1, from coordinate 125,963 downwards.
TGAAAGCGCGGCGCGTCGACCGCTTGCTGGATGTTGAGTCCGCCTTCTGTAGCCGACAGGAAGATGTTGGCGACTGTGGAGATGATGCGCGGGCCGCCCGGAGACCCAAGGACGAAGCGCAGTTTGCCGTCTTCCAGGACTATGGTCGGCGTCATCGAGCTTAACGGGCGCTTGCCGGGGGCGATGGCGTTGGCCGGTCCCTGGATCAGCCCGAACATATTCGGCACGCCCATCTTCGCGGCAAAGTCGTCCATCTCGTCGTTGAGCAGAAAGCCCAGCGCGCCGGCTGTGACGTGCGAGCCGAAGTAGTCGTCGAGCGTCGTTGTTACGGAGACAGCGTTTCCCTCGCTGTCGACAACGGAAAAGTGTGTGGTCTCGGTCGATTCCACGCGCCGATGCCCGCTGTTGGTTGGAGCCTGCGGCAGGAACCCCGAGGGTCTCACAAGAGACGCGCTGGGCGTTGCCTTGGTTGGATCGATGCTTGCGCGCCACGCCGCGGCATACTTCTTCGAAGTCAATTCGGCGACCGGAATGTCGTTGTAGTCCGGATCGCCGAGATAGTCGGAGCGGTCCATGTAGGCACGGCGGTACGCCTCGGTGATCAGATGCATCGAGGCGGCACTGCGATCGCCGAGCGACGCGAGATCGTAGCCTTCGAGAATGTTGAGTGCGCCGAGAAGCACCACGCCACCGGAGGAGGGCGGAGGCGCGCTGATCACAGTGTAGTTGTGAAACGTGCCGATGACCGGCTTGCGTTCGGCGACCGTGTACTGCGCGAGATCGTCGAGCGTGAGCAGCGAGCCGCCTTTCTTCAGGTCGTCAATCAGCTGCTGGGCCATCTTGCCGCGATAGAAGTCGTCGGGATTCGAGGCGATGCGCTTCAGTGTTTCGGCCAGCAGTGGCTGTTTGAATGTCTCGCCTGCTTTGTAGAGTTGCCCATCGCGCTGAAAGATGTGCTTCGAATCGGCAAACTTCGCGAGATCGCTGTCGGAGAGCAGGCGGGCCTCCTCGTCGGAAAGCACGAAGCCCTCGGTGGCCAGCCTGATCGCAGGAGCCATCACGCGTGCCAGTCCCAGTTTGCCGTATTTGCGCTCGGCATACGTCAGGCCGGCGACGGAGCCCGGCGTTGCGATGGAACGATAGCCGAGGATGCTCGATCGCAGGTCCGTCGGGGGAAGCACATTTCCGTGTTCGTCCTGATACATCGTTTCGGTCGCGGCGAGGGGAGCCTTTTCGCGGTAGTCAAGGAAGCTGGATTTGCCGTCGTGCATGCGGACCAGCATGAATCCGCCGCCGCCGAGATTGCCTGCCTCGGGGAATACCACCGCGAGCGCAAATCCGGTGGCCACGGCTGCATCCACGGCATTGCCGCCTTCTCGCAGAACCTCGAGGCCGGCGTCAGCGGCCAGATGATGCTCGCTGACCACCATGCCGTGCGCCGCGCGTACCGGTTGCTCGTCGCGGTACGACAGCACGTGCGTACCGGCCTGACCGGTGAAGTACGCGGAGAGAAGCAAGGACGAGCCGCTGAGAAGGGCAAGCAGCAATCGGTTCATAAGGTCCTTTCAGAATAACCCGGCCCGGAAAAACCACCCTTGGCGCGTGGAATGCGTCCAAGCTATGCAGCAGATCGACTTATACCTTGATGGGGTATTTCATGCGGAATTCATTGGTACATTCAGGCTGGCTGATCGTCATCCTGCTGCTTGGTATTTCAACCGTCCAGGCACAGACGGACGTTGCGCTCAGCCTCTATGGCGCGTTCAACGGAAAGACGACCGGCAACGGAACAGCCCAAAGCCCATCGAACGCCGCGGGCGGCTTGATCGAAGTGCGGCACATTCGGAATCCTCTCATCGGGTATGAAGCAACGTACTCCTACAACCGCGCCAACCAGACGTACATGGCGACATCGTATGCCTGTCCGGTTGGAGTGCTTCCTCCGTGTGCTGCCCCTGCCCCCGCCGCCATTTCGGCAAACGCCCATGAGATTTCCGGGGCCTGGATCGCTTCAGTGCATGTGGCCAACCTGCGGCCATTTGCATTGGCGGGAGTGGGATTGCTCATCGATGTGCCCGCAGGCGGTCAGGCCTCGACCAACACACAGACCAAGCCGGTTTTCGTCTACGGTGCGGGGCTCGACTGGGGACTCATTGGACCCCTCGGTTTGCGCTTCCAATATCGCGGCAATCTCTACAAAGCGCCCGATCTCACCAAGCTCTATACCTCGACCGGCGCATTCACGCAGACCGCGGAACCGATGATCGGGGCTTACCTGCGCTTTTGATCGGAATCACGCGATGAACTGGGACCCCCTGCAGCAGATGCCCAAGATCAACGCCATCGGGGTCAACGCTTCTTCGATCCCAAGCGGGAAAGGGCCAGGTCGCTAGCGGTCCGCCACCAGCATCATCGGATCGGGTGCTACGTGACAGGCCCGTTGTCCGGCGACAGCCCAGGTCGAACCATCCTTATAGCTGAGCGATTCCAGCTGAATCGATAGGACAGACGTAAAGCCCGGAAGGACAAGATCTGTTGCGACGCTCGTCTCGCTCTCCGGTGTGAACGTCACATCCAGCGTTCTGGTCACGTCAAAAGTGCTCTTCTGATTCGTCAGATCAAGCGTGGTATTTGGATTGACCGATGCCTTCTCGATGCGATTCTTCCCCGAAAGCCCGAACACCTTCACCTTTGCTCCGACAATCTTCGCCGATTTCGAACTGTTCAGGACAAGGTGTATCCGCTGCGAGGAACCCGACACTCTCTGCTCGCCGCGCACGGGAACCAACCCAGTACCAGAACCCTGGAGGGCATGCATGCTCACGGGGCACGTAGGCGCGGGCAGGTCGAGGACGAAGTTCGTTGCCGCCTGAGCGTCAGTCCGGCCACTGGATGCGGTTGCGCGGTTCTGCGCTGCTGACCAGGTCACAGCGAAAAGGAACGCGAATCCGAGGACGGTAGCACGCTTCATAGAAGTCTCCTTCGGGAAAGGAATCCGCGTACACCAACAAAATACTCCGCCCGGAATGGACCGGCAATCGCATCGCAGAACCAACGTTTTAGCTTGGCGGGATGAGCGCAGTTGGCCAGGTCCCCACTGTGTTACCGTTGCAATACGGTCCTCCTTGCCGAGCAAGGTTCAAAGGGCAGGGAAGCCGGAAGAATCTGACGAATGTCCCAGCAGCCGGAATTGATATCGCCTCCGTTGCCCGCGAGCCCGGCTCCTGAAAGCGGTTCTTCGTCCCCTGTCGCGCCCGCAGAAATCTCCGGCGACCCTCATCAGCAACGCATTCCCCGATGGCTGGTTCGCGCGGAGCTCTTCCTGCGCGTCATGCTGCGCATCTACATTGGTCTGGCGGTTGCATATGCCCCCTGGTCGCCGCTCTTCTGGGATCAGAATCCGCTCTTCGTTCAATTCCCGACACTGTCGATTTATGCTGCCAACGGCGCCGTGCGCGGCGTCATTTCGGGGATTGGATTGTTGAATCTGTGGATAGCGCTCAGGGATGCGATCCGCTATAGAAACAGGTAAGCCATGAGCGACAAGAAAAACTTGAACACCCGTTCGGCGGCGCCGGCGCAAGCCGCGGCAAACGCCAACAATCAAGCCGAAAAAACAGAACAAGCGAATGTACCCAGCTCGCAGGCCGAGGCAAGCGTCGCGAAGCTCCCCGGGAACGGCGCGCCACCGCCTTTACCGCGCGCTCCCTTGGCGTACGAGAATCCCAACTTCCTCAATAGCGCCGATGGCCGGCTGATTCGTATCGTGGCGGAGTTCATGGAGCCGCTGGCGCGTTTTCGCCGCGAGCGCATTCAGGACACCGTCGTGTTCTTCGGCTCCGCGCGTTTCCGCGGCAGAGAAGAGGCCAACCACGAGCTCGAGCTTCTGGAGAACACCGGCTCCACACGTCCAGCCCCGAGCGAAGAGCAGCCAGCCACGCCGCCTGAGATTGCCGCAGGGAGAGCCAGCGAACTGCAGCGCAAACGCGCTGTGGCTGCGGTGGAGATGGCGCGCTACTACGAGGACGCCCGCCGTCTGGCTTTCATGCTCACGTCGTGGGCCAAGGCGATTCCTTCGCGGCGCAATCGCTTCGTGGTGACTTCAGGCGGCGGTCCAGGCATCATGGAAGCCGCAAATCGAGGCGCCCACGATGCAGGCGGCAAAACCGTGGGCATGAATATCAGCCTGCCCTTCGAGCAGTTTCCCAACCCCTACATCACGCCCTCGCTCAACTTCGAGTTCCACTACTTCTTCATGCGCAAGCTCTGGTTTGCCTATCTGTCGAAGGCCCTGGTTGTCTTTCCCGGGGGGTTCGGGACGCTGGATGAGATGTTCGAGATCCTGACGCTTGCCCAGACCCAGAAGCTGGCAAAGAAGATCACAGTCGTGATCTATGGGCCCGAGTACTGGAACCGGGTATTCAACCTGAAAGTGCTTGTGGACACGGGCGCCATTTCGCCCAAGGACATTGAACTCTTCCAGTTCGCCAGCACGCCGGAGCAGGCATTCGAAATGCTCCGCAAGGGGCTGACGGAGAACTACCTGATTCGCGAGGCTGCCGAAGAGGCGACTCACGAGCCGGAAGAGCTCATGCCAAGCGTCACATTGGAAGACTTCCTCGGTTCCGAGCTTGCTAAAATGAACCAGTAACCACTCAAGTTGTGTGGTTACACGGCCTTAGCACGCGGGCAAGTTCGATGGCTTTCGGTTCCCCCTGGAGAGCCCGCAAAAGCACACTTTGGAGTGCAAGAATCTTCGAGTATTTCCGGGTTTTATGGGTGTTTCCGGTTACTTTGTTGAGTCTTGACCCAATTGAAGCCACGTTCGCACTCCCTTAACGCCGTATTGATGGGGTCCAGTGAATACTAACCACAAGTACTCCAGTCAGTTCGCGGTACAAGGAGGGGACGTGGCCAATTCCACCATCAACTACCTGTGGCGCGACCAGAAGGCTGCGAGCGGGTTCCGATCCGGCGTTTCTTTGCACAGTCACACGAATCAGTCGCAGGAAACGCTCGATTTCGTGGCGAACTTCTGCAACCAGTACCCGTTTGCGCGGCCCTTCATCTCGCGACTGGAGCGCAAGTCCGAAGCCAATCACGGGATCCGGATTAACTATTCGTCCAGCTACTGGACGCCTCCGATGACTCCCAAGCTCGCCTACGATCTGGAAAAGCGGCAAATCGAGAAGCTGGACATCGCCTCGATGGTGTCAATCTCAGACCACGACAATATCAAGGCGCCGATGCTGCTGCGCACGGTTCCGAGCGCGCGCAGCATTCCCGTCTCGGTGGAGTGGAGCGCGCCCTATGGCGGCGAGCAGGCTTTCCACCTCGGCATTCACAATCTTCCGAGCGCGCGTGCGAACGAATGGATGGCAATCCTTTCCGACTTTACTGCCAAGCCTTCCGATGCAGCGCTCGGCGACATCCTGGCAGCGCTCGACAAAGAACCAAACGTCCTGGTCGTCTTCAATCACCCGATGTGGGACCTTTACATGATCGGGAAGGAAAAGCACGCGTTCCTGGTGAATGAGTTCCTCCAGAAGTACGGCGCATTCCTCCATGCGCTGGAGCTAAACGGTCTGCGCCACTGGGACGAGAACAGATCGGTGCGGCGGCTCGCAGCGCAATGGAATATGGTGCTCATCAGCGGCGGCGACCGCCACGGTGTGGAACCCAACGCCAACATCAATCTGACCAACGCGACAAACTTCACCGAATTCGTGCATGAGATCCGGCGGGAAAAGCAGAGCAATGTGCTCTTCATGCCGCAGTATGCCGAGCCGTGGAAGCATCGCATTCTGCGTTCGACGCTCGACGCGATTCGCGATTACCCGGAGTTTCCGCAGGGATCGCGGACATGGGACGAGCGCGTCTACCATCCCGATGCACAAGGCGTGGTGCGCCCCCTGAGCGAACTGTGGCCCAGTGGTTCGGCGCCGCCGTTTCTGCGCTGGACGCTGGCGATGATCCAGTTGCTCGGCAAAGGGCCGGTCTCGGGCGGTTTGCGCTTCGCGTGGAACGACTCGCAGAATCTTCGCCTGGCGCTTGGCGAACACGACTTCTAATTGCTCCGTCGGCAGATTTGGGCCGCGCGAAAGTGAATCACAGGCTCCAAATTCAAACCATCAGTGTTATGACCGATTCCGTGCCGCGTGTGGCGTATTTTCCCGACTCCTTTCATGAAGTGAATGGAGTTGCCCACACCAGCCGCCACTTTGAGGCCTTTGCGCGCCGGCGCAATCTCCCGTTTTTGTGCGTGCGTGCCGGCGATCGCGCGCAGGCCATCCTCGAAGACGGCAATGTGTGGACGCTGGAGTTGCCCCGCGGCTTCCTTTCCTTCGCGTTGGAGAAAGACCTGCGCTTCGATCCCGCCTTTCTGCGCCACATTCCTTTCATTGAAGAAGTGCTGGAGCGCTTCAAGCCTGATTTGATTCACATCACCGGCCCCAGCGAGGTGGGCATGCTCGGCGCGGGGTTGGCCCATTATCTGGGGCTGCCGCTTGCGGCGAGCTGGCACACGAACGTGCATGAGTACGCTGCGCGCCGTTCGGAGTGGTTTTTGCGCCTGCTGCCGGCACGGCAATCCGCCGCCACTGGGCAGAAGATCGAAGACGTGGCGATGGCTGCGGCCGCCAAGTTCTACTCCGTTGCCCAAGTGCTGTTTGCGCCCAACCCCGAGCTCTGCCGCAAACTCGAGGAGATGACCGACCGGCCCTGCCATCTGATGCCCCGCGGTGTCGACGCAGATCTCTTTCATCCGTCCAAGCGCAAACGTGCTGCTGACGATCGCGATCAGGTGTTGGGTTTTGTGGGGCGACTCTCCGTGGAGAAGAACATCGCCGGCCTCGTGCAAGTGCAGGACGAGCTGGAGCAGATGGGACACCGGAGCTTCCGGTTCCTCATCGTCGGCCATGGCGGCGACGAATCCTGGCTGCGCGAGCGCCTGCATCGGGCGGAATTCACGGGAGTCCTGCGCGGAGAAGAGCTGTCCACGGCCTATGCGAACATGGATCTCTTCGTCTTCCCCTCGCACACCGATACCTTTGGCAACGTGGTGTTGGAAGCGCTGGCCAGCGGCGTTCCGGCAGTGGTCACGCCCGACGGCGGACCGCGGACGATTGTGCGCGATGGCGAGACAGGCCGCATTGTGCCCGACGCCGAGTTTGCGACGGCTGTCTCTGGAATCCTCAGCGACCCTGCGAGACATGTGGCGATGCGCGAGGCCGCTCGAGCCTATGCGCTGACAGCAAGCTGGGATTCGGTGTTTGAAGGCGTCTATGCCGGATATGAAGCGATGCTGTCTTCGCACAAAAGGATGGTAGCGGCGGGATAACTTCACCCCGCTTCGATATAGCGTATCCTCTTTTATTTATTTAATTTGCGATTGGCCGCTCCCCTCCAGCCCGAGCTGCATCCAATCACTCGGTTCGGCGTTCCAAGGCCGGCCAGGAGCATACATGAAATCCATTGTCATGCTGATGATCGAAGAAGAACAGCCCGAAGGATTATCTGCGCGAAAGCTGGTGGTCGAGACCGCGAAGCACAATGTCCTCACCGCGTACAACGCCAAGGATGGGATCGAACTCCTGCGGCGCTTCCCCAACATCGATGCCGTATTGGTCCACGCCCGTGCTCTGGATGAGCGCCCAAACCTGCTCGGCGTGGTGAAGGCGATTGCGCCGACAGCCCCCATCATTCTAGCCAGCCCCGGCGGGAATCATGCGAGTCCAGAAGCCAGATACACCATCGACAGCCATCAACCGCATGAGCTGATGACCTTGCTTGCCGAGGGCCTCAAGGTGGACGTCAGCAATTAGATCAGGCGCGCGCTGCAAGACCGGTGCGAAGATCCAACGCGAACTGCCTCTCTTGGTCGGCTACAATCTGCCAGCCCAAGCCCCGCAGGATGCCGCCTTCGACACTCACAATCGTCACACCCTCGTCCGAGAGCTTGTCCGACTCCCACGCCTGACCCAGCGTGCCCCACGCCAGAATGCTGCGATGGCCGACGAACAACAGCAAGCCCTGCGCAGGCAATGAACGCACCTGAAGTACGGGCCGATAGGGCAGCATCGTGAAGCACTCTGGCGCATTTGTGTCGACGATGTACACATAGCCGCCGGCGACCGCGCAGAGTTCCTCCGGTTTGGGGCAGGACCAGATGCCGGTGGGAACAGCCGGGTCGCGAAACCCAAGCGCGCACGTCGCCAGGAACTGCTGCGCGCAGGGCGAACCATTTGGATGGGATTCACTGGCGGGTCTACCCGCGCCCGGCCGTACCAGCACCTCCAGCGCACCCCGTTCCACTTCATCCGCTTCGCGGGGATACACGAAATGAAGTTGTGGAAGAATCGGCGGCCGCGCCGAGAGAATCTGAGCCTCCCAACAGTGCGGAAAGCTCAGGTCAACAATTGGGGTGGGGACTGGAGCGGGGGTCGCTGCGTGCACCATCAAACTCCGACGAATCGTTCCACACGCTGGCGGACGGTGGGCACGCCCAATCCAAGCCCGGCTCCCTGTTCGATGGTGGGGACGAGCCTCTCGAGCTCCGGCCCTGCGTGTGTACCTGTCAGCGCGATGCGGATCGGATAAACGAGCTCCTTGTCCTTGACGCCAGTGGCTTTCTCGATCTCCTCGATCCACCGCTTGAACACCTCCGCGGTGATGGGCAGGCTGTGGGCACGGACCCGGTCTGCCAATTCAGCCAGCACCACCCGCGCCGAATTGGCGGAGAGAATCGCGGCATTCTCCATACGCGCCCGGGCTACGTCGGGATCGAAGCCGAAGACGAACAACGCCTTCGCGGTGAGCTGATCGAGATGATCGACGCTGGGCACGAACATCTCCAGCAAGCGCACGAACCAGACCAGCACCTCGTCGCTGGCGTCGTCCTTCTCGGGCAGCAACCCGCCGAAGTATTCCCATGCCAACGCAGCAAGCCGGACCGGCGAAGAGAGCTTGAGATAGTGGCGGTTGAGCTGGTTCAGCTTATCGAAATCGAAAATTGCAGGCGAAGATGTCACGCGCTCCAGAGAAAACTGCTGCACCAATTCCGGCATGGTGAAGGTTTCCGCTTTGCCGTTTTCGGCGCCCCAGCCCAGCAGAGCCAGATAGTTCACCAACGCCTCGGGCAGATAGCCCATCTCGCGAAAGGTTCCGATCGAAGTTGCCCCATGCCGCTTGGAGAGCCGCTCGCGATCGGCGCCGAGAATCGTGGAGAGATGCGCAAATACCGGGACCTGCCAGCCAAAGGCTTCATAGACGGCCACCTGCTTCGGAGTATTTGAGATGTGATCGTCGCTGCGGATCACATGGGAGATGCCCATCAGCGCATCGTCGACGGTGACGACAAAGTTGTAAACCGGCGTCCCCGGATCGGCGTCGGTGCCGGACCGAACCAGGATCGGGTCGCTCACTGCCTCCGCCTGAAACTCGACGGCGCCGCGCACCATGTCATTGAAGCGCAGCGGCTCCTCGCCAATCTTCAGCCGGATCGCATAGGGCAGCCCGGCCGCCAGATTCCGCTTGATCACTTTGGGCGTGAGGCTTCGGCAACGGCCTGAATAAACCTGCGGTAGGCGGCGATCCATGAGCGCCTTGCGCTCGGCCTCGAGTTCTTCGATGGTGCAGAAGCAGCGGTAGGCTTTCTCTTCCTTCAGAAGCTTCGTCGCATATTCTGAGTAAATCTCCAACCGGTCCGACTGACGATACGGACCGCGTTCGCCTTTGCCCGGGCCTCGGGTGCCGGGCTCGTTAGGACCCTCGTCCCAGTCCAGTCCCAGCCAGCGAAGGTCTGCGATGAGTTGTTTCTCAAAGCGTGGGTCCGACCGCTCCGTGTCGGTGTCTTCAATGCGAAGAATGAAATCGCCTCCGTGGTGACGCGCGAAAAGCCAGTTGTAGAGTGCCGTCCGCGCGTTGCCCACGTGCAGCACACCCGTCGGAGACGGGGCGAATCGCACGCGAATTCTTTCATTCTCCATGCCTTCTGATCATATCCGGTGAATGTGTGCGCCAGTCCAGAACTAGCGCGAGTGTCGTGCCTCCCGTGTCACTGGCGTAATCCTGACGAAGTACGCGGCGTGCTAGACGAAGTGCTGCCATCCTTGTGCGTCGAGGGGCAGCAACTCGCGGTCCGTATGCAAGGCGAGCAGCGATTGTCCACGCCGTCGAGCGACCATGCGTCCGATCTGCGTAAGCTCAACTCCGGCGATTCTTCGCGGCAAGCGTGCCTTGGCATGCGCGGTGAAGAGAAGCTCGTAGTCCTCGCCTCCATGCAGAGCCTGCAGCCGCGTCGCGCCTGGCCCAATCGGCAGACGCAGCGCGTCGACTTCTGCAGCAACGCCGGATTCTTCGCAGAGATGCGTCAGATCGGTTGAAAGCCCGTCGCTGATGTCAATTGCGGAGGTCGCGATCCCGTGCCGCCGCAGCCAGAGGCCTTGTGCAAGGCGTGCCTGCGGATAGAAGTGCGGTGCAAGAAGCGACTGGGCTGATTTGGGGATCGAAGGCGGTCGGCGTGCGTTCTTTTGTGCCAGCTCGCGAAGCTTGTCCAGGCCCGCAGCCGCACCTCCGAGCCGTCCTGTCACGTAGAGCAAGTCTCCGGCTCGAGCTCCCGAGCGTAGAAGCGCACGCCCGCGCGGGACGGCTCCGACCAAAACCACATCCGCTGTCGCGAGCGGGGCCTGCGCCAGATCTCCGCCAGCCAGAGGGGTTTTGTGGGCTTTCGCCAGGGCAAAGAAGCCGTCGAAGAACCGATCCAGCCACGATGCCTGGCGCCCCTGCAGGCGCGTCAGTTCCTGCGGTAAACCCAAGGAGAGAAAGACCGCCAGGGGACGTGCTCCCATCGCTGCCAGATCGCTGAGGCCGCGCGCGAGTGTGCGGTGGCCAACCACTTCGGGCGGATGCCAATCCAACTTGAAGTGGCGTCCCTGGATCGACAGATCGGTGGTGACAGCGACTTGCTCGCCGGGTGCAGGTTCAAGCAGCGCGCAGTCGTCGCCAATGCCTAAGATCAACCCTGCGAAGGGCTTGTGGCCCTGGCGGGCACGAATCAACTGAATCAGGGATCGCTCGGCGGGCGATTGCTTCAGAGCGATTTGGCCGGCGTGACGAGGCATCCCCTAGAGAATAGGGCAAGCGCCCGAAGAAGCGGCGCCAAATGAAACCAAAGGAGGGCTGGTTTGAGGGACTGTTGGGGCGCGGAAATGTAGAGTTTTCCTATTGATTTCGTTGACCCTGCGCGGGGCCCTTTGCTAGCCTTGACGGAACGTCCTGGAAAGTGCTCCCAAGTAGGGCCTTTCGCTGGTTTCGCGGGCTCCCCCATGAGACCCACGCCTTTTCGCCGTTTGGTTCGTGGCGAATTGCAGCCTTCCCTGGAAAATGCGGGAATGAGAGCAGATATGCTGCGGAAACGCTATTACATTCTTTTTGTTGCCAGGGATGAAGATGGCAGGGTCCGGAAGATTCCCCTCCCCCTGCATTACGTGTACGGGTTCGTAGCCGCTGCCCTTGTGGGCGCGTTCACGATCGTCGGTCTGGCCGGCTCCTACACGCGCATGCTGCTCAAAACTGAGAGCTACAACCAGGTCCGCCAGGAGCGCGAATCTCTGCGCAAGAATTACCAGCAGATGGCACAGATTGCGCACGACCGCGATGTGCAGGTTGCCTCTCTGGGCGCCTTGGCGAGCGAGGTCACGGCCCTTTACGGCCTCCGCCAGAACAAGTTGATTGCCACGCAGCCCTCCACAAGCGTTGCGGCTGCGCCCACGCCACAAAGCCTGGCTCTAAGCGATGACGATAACGTTGACGCGCGCGCAGTCCGGCTGTCCCTCGATCAGTTCTACGCTCTACGCGAGCAGGCGATGTCGGGGCGTGTCACCCGTGCGCTCGAAGGCGGATTGACCCCCAGCTACACAGGCGACTGGACTCAGCTCGCCGATGCCCCGTCGATGTGGCCCATCGAAGGCCGCGTGGCTTCAAGCTTCGGTGAGCGCGAAGATCCGTTTAACGGAGAGGGCGCTTTCCACTCCGGTATCGATATCGATGCCCCCTACGGCACGCCAGTGCGAGCCGCGGCAGATGGCGATGTCGTCGGCGCCTCAATGAGTGCAGGATATGGCAGAGAGGTCGTCCTCGATCACGGTCACGACCTGCGCACAGTGTACGGGCACCTCTCGGCAATGGCAGTTCTGCCTGGCCAGCACGTCACCCGGGGACAGGTGATCGGGTATGTGGGCCAGTCGGGCCGGGCTACCGGACCGCATCTCCACTACGAAGTGCGAGTCCATAACGTGCCCGTCAACCCGCACAAGTATCTGCGCACCACCTACGAGCAGGCGGAGCTGGGCAGCGCACTGAACGCAGGCGGACGCTAGCCTCTTCTGATACCTGGCAGGCCGACGCCCGATCACGGTGCGTCGGCCGTTTCTGTCTCTGCCCGGTCCCATCCATGCAGTGGTGCTATCGTTGCCTCGGACTCGTTTGAGTTCTCCGAGGAGACTGCACCGTGCGTCGTGTCTTTTGCTGCCTGATAGGCTTTCTTGTCTTTGCTCTTCCGCTCTTCGCGCAGGATCGTGAAGCCGATCTGAAGATCGCCTTTGCGCGTGCACAGCACCTCAAGCGCGGGATCAATGTGTCGCACTGGTTCTCGCAGAACGCTTCGGACTACTCCGCCCAGCACACGGACACAGAAACCACTCCCGACGACATCGCTCTCATCGCGAAGCTTGGCTTCGACAATGTGCGCTTGAGTATCGACGCCACACCGTTAGAGCAGTATCCGCGCGGAGCCGATGGATTGAACGACGAGTTCATGATGAGGCTCGATCGCGCACTCGATTCGATCCTCGACCATGGCATGGCGGTGCAGGTGGACCTGCATCCCGAGGAGCCGTACAAGCAGGGCATTCGCGCCAGCAATTCTTCTGTCGATCGGCTGGTACAGCTTTGGCGCAAGCTTGCCGCGCACTACGCCAATCGCGACCCGGAGCGCGTTTTCTTCGAGATCATGAACGAGCCGGAGGAAGGCGACCCCTATCGCTGGGCCGGCATCCAGGCGCGGGTAGCGGCGGCGATTCGCGAGGTCGCCCCGCACCACACCATCATTGCTACCGGACCCAACTACTCCGACATTGTCGATCTGCTGACGCAGCATCCCCTCCCCGACGGCGACGTGATTTACAACTTCCACTTCTACGACCCGCACGAGTTCACGCACCAGGGCGCGAGCTGGGGCGCGCCGTTCTGGAGCTACGAGCATGGCATCCCTTACCCACCGACGGAAAACTCGATGGCGGAGCTGGTGAAGCAAATTCCCGATCCTGCCGACCGCTACAGGCTTGAGAACTATTGGCTCGACCATTGGGATGCGCAACGCATCCGTTTGACGATCGACGAGGCTGCGGCGTGGGGAAAGACCAACAAAGTCCCGCTCCTCTGCAATGAGTTCGGCGTGTATCGTGAGGTCGCGCCGCCTGCATCGCGCCTGGCATGGATCCACGATGTGCGCACGGCGCTCGAAGCCGATGGCATCGGCTGGGCGATGTGGGACTACCACGAGGGCTTTGGCGTTGCCGTGAAGGATAAGGATGGCAAGTCGGTGGTCGATCCGGATACGGTGAAAGCACTCGGGCTGCAGTAGCACTTATGGGGGAGCGCGAGCCCTCAGTGGGCAGAGTTTGCCTGGTGTCTCGGCAAGCCTTGCCCGCTTTTTGCCCACTTTGTTCGCTCAGCCGCACGGTGTCGGGCAGAGTCTCTCCGCGCTTTCAATGAAATCATGCAGTTGCAAGAGAAGCACCTGGGTAAGGGGGCAGGCCGGTCGTGGCAGCCGGCTTGCAACTACCGGCACGTGCGAATTGCGCTCAAACCCGTTTCAGCCGAGTCGTCGACGCCGGATGCATCCACCGCGAAGCCTTCGGGCGGGTCCTTTCTCGACATCCTCACGCAGGGAACGCAGGGGGCGGTGCAGGCAGCCAAAGGCTCCGGCTCGCAATCGCAATCCGATTCGCACTCCCCCAGCCAGAACAACTCCGACGAGCCGTCGCAGGAGGCTTCCTCGCAGACCACCCCTGGCGCCAGCACACCCGTTGCAAAAACCCAACCCCAGACGGCCTCGGCGGGCAATCCGGCCGGCACACAGCAGACTCAACAGGCTGCTGGAGCGAAGCAAGCCCCTCCGGTTCAGAACCTCAGCAATGTTTTGACCTTTGTGACACCGACCGCCCAGAGCGACAAAGCAGCGATCGGAACAGAAGCGGCGCAGACAGCGGGATCGCCGACGGTCCAGACTGTGCCGTCTGGCAAACAGGCAGGCACGACCAAAGGAACGCAGGGCAAGCAGACAACTCCAGGATCCAATGCACCGTCCAGCACCTTGCAGCAGATGCTCGCGGCATTGCAGCAGCCGCTCACCATCCCCGAAGCAGTTACCGCGACAGTCCAGGTGGCGACAGGCTCGGCGCAGGCTCAGTCTCAGCAAGACCAGTCCGCTGCATCGGCGACTGCGACGCCAGCGCTGGCGGTGGACTCGGTCGCTCAAGGCATCGTACAGTTTGTTGCCAATCAGCAAGCGCAGCAAGCCTCGAGCGCGCAGTCATCGGCTCTGCAAGAGCAGCCAAACGCGTCTCCGTCGGCTCCGCCCGTGGGCTCGCAGTTCCAGCACGATCTGACGGCCGCGACAGCTTCTGCGGCAAAGGCCCTCGTCCCCGACCCTTCGGCGGCAGATGCGAGTGCCGTTGCGCAAGCCTCGAGCCAGAAACCGGTGCAGGCGCAAGCGGCAACCGCAATCAATCAAGCAACTGCAATCAATCAATCGGTAGCCAGCACCTACCTTGCTGCACCCCTTGCGCAGAATGACACCGCTGCGAGCCCGACGGCAGCCAAAGTCCTCCCCTTCAAGATCAGCGCGGCCAACTTTACAGCGCGTGCGAGTGCCTCGAGTTCGGCGGCTCCGTCATCTCTCAGTGCGAATGCTTCAAGCGCGCCGGCCTCGGCTGCAACGGCAACAAAGAACAACTCGTCTTCAAGCACGTCCTCAGGCGATAGCCAGGCAGCCAATGATGGTACCTCGCGGACACTTGCGGACAACTCGACGTCGACCACCATTGCCTTTCGTGTGACGGACCCCGGGACGGCCCAGGCGACTAATCTTGGAGCGGCTCCGCATCAGGCGAGCCCGACATCCTCGTCCGATGATGGGACATCCGCTCATGCCGATGAAGGACACAACCTTCCCTCGGCCCAAGCCGCCGGATCTCTGCCGGCTGGATCTGCCGCGATCAACTCCGCGCGTGTGATTCAGAGCATGAACGAAACTGAGATGCGCGTGGGCATGCGGTCGAGCGAGTTTGGCGATATCTCCATCCGGACAAGTGTGACGCAGCAGCAGATGCAGACCCAGATCTCGGTGGATCACAGCGAGCTTGTGAGCGCGCTGAGTGCACACATTCCGGCGGTGCAGGCAAAGCTAGGCGCCGACTATGGGTTGCATGCGTCGATCGAAGTCAGCCAGGGCGGCGCTTCATTTTCAGGGAATCAAGGGCAATCCTCGCAAAAGGACTACAAACCATTCACGCCGTTTGCGCAAATCGATGGCGTTGCGGCGGCAACAGAACCAGACAGAGCGATCGTGAGGCCGACAGCCGCAGCGGTTGCTGAAGGATCGCGCCTGGACATCAGGGCGTAGGAGATTGGGGAGGAGCAGACGATGAACATTCAAGGTTTCATTCCGGCAGTGACTGCGCCCGTGGCTGGGCAGAGCGCGAGCGCCGTCAGGCCGATGGCAGCTTCGGGCACTTCCGGCACGAATGGATCTTCGAGTGCCAATGGGACGTCGTCCACCAGCCTGCAGCAGACATTCCTGAATCTGCTGGTCACGGAGCTACAGAATCAGGATCCGACCTCGCCCGTCGATCCCACCCAAATGGTGGGGCAGATGGTATCGCTCAACCAGCTCGATCAGATGATCTCGATCAACCAAACGCTGAACACGATCGCAGGCAATACAACCCCTGGAGGCACTTCCGGGACATCGGGTAATGGAAATACGGGGGCAACGGGCGGGAGTCAACCGGGCACCTCTCCCACACCTGCGACGAAGTCAATTAACTCGTTATCGTCGCAACTTCAGGCATCCCCGGCCAACGCAGCGGTTCCCACGAATGCAACCAATAACTCAGGTCTCATGAATCTCTACGGCAACTTTGGTGTGCCGACAACATCCACATATCCAACCTATACAGGAGTACGGTAAATGTCTGCATTTTCCATACCTCTATCGGGCCTCGCAGCTACGTCGTCGTCCCTCAACGTAATTGCCAATAATCTCGCCAATCTGAATACCGACGGATACAAGGACGAGTCGCTCAGTTTCGGCAGCGTCTTCAGCGGGCTGCAGGGAACTTCCGGCAACGGCGACCCCATCCAGATTGGCAACGGCGTGCAGACCGATAGCACGGTCTCCAATTTCTCCGATGGCAGCGTCAACTCGACGGGCATTCCCTCCAACATGGCTCTGCAGGGGAACGGATTCTTCGTCGTTCAGGGGAACGGTACGACAGAGTACACACGCAACGGCAACTTCACGGTGAACGCACAAGGGCAGCTCACTTCTTCAAGCGGCCAACTGGTGATGGGATTCCCCGCTATCAATGGGGTCGTCCAGACCAGTTCGGTTCTGGCGCCCATCACCGTAACGGATTCGAGCGACTTTCCAGCCAACGCCACCAGCAATTTTCAGATGACGACCAACCTGGATTCGAACACCGCGGTCGGCACGGTCTACAGCGCACCGATGACGGTGTACGATTCGCTCGGCAACGCCCACAACCTGACCATCAACTACACGAATACGGGCGCTAATACCTGGACATATCAGGTCACGATTCCTGCCGCGGATGTAGGCGGAGCCGGCGCTCCCGTGCAGCTCGCCACCGGGCCTATGACTTTCGGTCCCAATGGGCAACTGACCGCACCCGCGGGAAACATCGCCATCGCCCTGAACGGCCTGGCGGACGGTGCAGCCAACATGGCCCTGACCTGGAACCTGAACGGAACCGGCGGGACCCCGACGATCACGCAAGAGGCAGCGACCAGCGCCACCACCGCTTCGACGCAGAACGGGTACTCCGCCGGATCGCTGACCGGTTATTCCATCCTCCCCGACGGCACGGTCCAGGGGCAGTTCTCCAACAACCAGACGCTCGTTCTCGGCCAGGTGGCT
The DNA here is from genome assembly GCA_963778705.1 of uncultured Acidobacteriaceae bacterium. Lineage (GTDB taxonomy): Bacteria > Acidobacteriota > Terriglobia > Terriglobales > Acidobacteriaceae > Telmatobacter. The sequence goes on along the minus strand of CAVZVM010000003.1, from coordinate 108,742 downwards.
GTTGCCGGTTTCGCCAACAATCAGGGCCTAACCCAGGTGAGCGGCAGCGACTATCAGGCCTCCTTTGCCTCCGGAGCGGCCGTTATTGGCCAGGCAGGCGTAGCGGGCAATGGAAAGATCTCCGGCGGAGCCGTCGAGGGATCGAACGTAAACCTGTCGACAGAGTTTGCGAACATGATCGTGGCGCAGCAAGGGTACGAGGCCAACGCCAAGGTTCTAACCACTCTCGACCAGGTGTCGCAGGCAACACTGCAGGTAATCCAGTAGCTTAGGGAGAAGCTCCGCAGTTGTTAGAGTTCGATTAGAGAGCTGCGCGCGAAAAACTCTTCGACGCGCTGCATCTCTCCAACCCGCGCTGGCTCTCATGGCTGTCTCACCAGTCGGAGGGCCGGCAGCGTAGCGTCTATTTCTAGATAACCCATTTTGATCGAAACGCCTGCAGCTCATCCAGGCGCCAAATCTCCGTTGTCCGTGCCGGCCCCGCATTCCGGCACGGCGATTGCTTTTACCTCGGTGCACCGCTCCATCTTGTCGCAGGCGACACCTGATCTCGGGCGTCGAATCGGCATTTGCCTTGAAGGTATGGAGTGCGCGAGAGGATCGATGAGTACCGCCCCTCAGAATCTCGAAGTCAATCCGGCGAAGCCGTTCGTCGCCGAGCCGGTCCAGACGAGCCAGACGGATCCGCTGGACAGCATGCCATGGCTGCCCTGCACGCTGACGCTTGAATTGCCCGTCGTGCACTTCACAATCGCAGACCTGCTGGCTTTGAAAGAAGGTTCGATTGTGGAGACGGCATGTCATCACACCAGCGATGTTCCCCTGCGCGTCAACCAACTTTTGATTGGCTGGACCGAATTTGAAGCGGTCGGCGACCGCCTGGCCGTTCGCATCACGGAGCACATATGAGCGCAAAGACTGCAATTGAAAAGACGACGAGCCGCAGAACCACACGTAAGCCGGCCAAGGACACGGCCCTTGTTGAGAACCTGCCGGGTTCCATCCTCTTTTCGTCGGCCCTGAAGCGGCAGACGCGGAAGCAGAGAGCCGACGCTCCAACTCGCAGAGCCGAGCAGCTGATTGCGCAGCACGATGCGCTGCGATTTGCGGGCGTGCCGCAGCAGGGACTGCTGAGCCGGATGTTCTCGTGGCTCCGTGAGCATGTGGGCACAGCGTCTGCGAAGGAACTGCATCTGACGGAGACGGTTCAGCTGGGCGACAAACGCTTCGTAGCGATTATTCACGTTGAAGGCCGCAAGTTTCTGATCGGCGGTGGAACGGGCGGCGTGAATCTGCTGACACAACTGGATGAACCGGCATAAACAACTGGGAGTTTGGACATTCTGCACGCGACGGGGTCATGGAAATGAAGTGGGGGCGGGCGATGGGGCGGGCTGCACGGCTGCTGGCGCTGTTGCTGTGCCCGGCCGCGTCTCTGCTGGCACAGGCTCCAGCCGCCGCCCCTGCTGCGAATCCCGCGCCCAATGCAAACGCGCCTGCACCGGCAAACAATCCACCCGCCAACAACCCCGCCTCCTCTGCGAGCAACGCGGCCACACCGCCGGTCCCGTTTGTCGGCCCCGACGATTCGTCGAGCGTGGTGATGAACTATCCGCCGACAACGCCCGGCGCCGGCGCCAGCGGCCTGCACATTCAGGGGCTGCCCGGCGAAACGGTTCCGTGGTCGATTGTCATTCTGCTGACGGGATTGACGCTGGTTCCGACGATGCTCTTGTGCATCACCCCGTTTGCGCGTCTGCTGATCGTCTTCCACTTCCTGCGCCAGGCCCTGGGCCTTCAGACCACACCTTCGAATCAGACGCTGATCGGCCTCTCGCTGATTCTGACGTTCTTTTTGATGCAGCCCGTCGGCCTGCAGATTTACGACGCTTCGATCGTCCCCATGCAGGCCGGGCAGATCACCGCAATGGAAGCGCTGACCCGCGGCGAGATTCCGATGCGCAAGTTCATGGCGCACTATGTGCGCGACAAGGACGTGGCGTTGTTCGTGGAACTAGCCAAGGAGCCGGCTCCGCACTCCCCGAACGACCTGTCGATGCGCGTGCTTCTGCCGGCGTACATTCTGTCGGAACTCAAGGCCGGATTTCAGATCGGCACAGTTTTGTTTCTGCCGTTCTTGATTGTCGATATGGTCGTCGCTTCCATCACCACCTCCGTCGGCATGCTGCAGTTGCCTCCGGTGGTGATCTCCACGCCTTTGAAGTTGCTGCTCTTTCTAATGGTAGATGGCTGGCATCTGTTGATCGGTTCACTTATGAGGAGCTTTAGCTAACGCTATGGATGTGGATCAGGTAGTTCTGCTGGGACGTTTGATGCTGCAGGAGGTGGTCATCCTCGCGGGGCCTGCCCTGGTGGTCGCGATCGTCGTGAGCCTCGCGGTGAACGTTGTGCAGGTTCTGATGTCTTTGCAGGACACGACTGTTTCGACCGTTGCACGCCTTGTCGCCACCGGCAGCGCGCTGTTTTTCACTATGCCCTGGATGTGGCGGCATCTGGCCTCGTTCACGACCACCACGTTCTCCGATTTTCATGGGTACATTAAATGATCGAACTTCCCTTGATGAAGATCGTCACCGGCCTGCTGACTATTGGCGTACGCCTGTCAGGGCTGATGCTGTTCGCGCCATTCTTTGGCAGCGTGGTGATTCCCGCGCGCATCAAGGCGATTCTCGTTTTCGCGATGACCCTGTTGCTGTATCCCACCGTGGGGCAGCAAATCGATCCCAGGGTGGCGTCGAACTGGCCGATGCTCATCATTACAGAATTCCTGGTGGGCGCCGGCATGGGCATCGCCACCAATATCGTTTTCGAGGGAATTCAGCTCAGCGGACAAGTTCTGGGAATCCAGATGGGCTACTCGCTGATCAACATCCTCGATCCGCAAACGCAGGTCGACACGACGGTGATGGCCACGTTCTACCAGAGCATCGTCATGCTGCTGTTTCTGCAAATGGATGTGCAATTCTGGCTGCTGCGCGCCGTGGGCAACAGCTTTCGCTACGTTCCTCCCGGTACGGCACACGTGAGCGGCCTGTTCACCGCGTCGATTGTAAAGACCGTGGGCGAAATCTTTGGGCTTGGGGTGCAGATTGCCGCTCCGGTGCTTGCGGCGACGCTGGCTGCGGACGTGATTCTTGGATTGCTGGGCAAGGCTTCTCCGCAGATGCCGCTCATGCTGCTAGGCCCGGCAGTGAAGAGTCTTTTGGGTATCGGGGTTTTGATTGCAACTCTGAAGTATTGGCCGGACCTCTTCCGCCGTTTGTTCACCGATGCGGTGGCCAGCGGAGAACATCTTTTCCATTTGGCAGGATAGGCGACGATGGCAGACTCGAGTAAAACAGAAAAAGCAACACCGCGGCAGCGGCAGAACGCGAGAAACCGGGGACAGGTGACCCGCTCGCGCGAGCTGAGCGGTGCGCTTTCGATGTCTGCCGTCGCAGGTGTTGTGTTTCTGATGGGACGTCAGGCGCTGCCTCACTGGACGCATTTCTTCCGCGCCACACTGGATCTCGCCAGCACCGATTCGATCACACCGAATGGTCCGCTTCTCTTCTGGACCAGCATCGAGGCGATGCGTTGGGTCTTCCCAATCGTCCTGGCCGGGCTTGTGGTGTCGCTGTTCAGCGGCCTGGCGCAGGGCGGCTTCGTCTTCGCGCCGGATGCGCTCGCCTTCAACTTCATGCGCATCAGTCCCCCGGACCGGCTGCGGCAACTGTTTTCTCCCGCCGGTCTAAGCAACATTCTTAAGTCGCTGTTGCCGTTCACCGCGATTGCCTGGATCGGTGTCGCGTCGATTCGCGAGAACTGGGCCGAGATCCTCGGCAGCTCGTATGTCGACGCGCGCCGCTTCGCCAGCCTCATTACCGGCATTCTCGTCCAGATCGTCTGGAAATCGGGCCTGGTGCTGTTGATCTGGGCAGGCGTGGATTACCTCCTCTTGTGGTGGAAGAGCGAAGGCGATCTGATGATGAGCCGTCAGGATCTGAAGGACGAACTGAAGCAGACCGAAGGCAATCCGCAGAGCAAGGCGAGAATACGCAGAATCCAGCGCCAGTCGCGGCGTAAGCAGATGCTGAAGGCCGCGGAGACGGCCACGGTCGTGATCACCAACCCAACGCACTATGCCGTCGCCCTGCGCTACGAGGCCAACATGAGCGCCCCGATCGTGGTGGCCAAAGGCCTCGATAACCTGGCCGCAAAGATCAAAGAGATTGCCTGGAAGTTCGACATCCCGGTCATGGAAAACAGGCCGCTGGCGCAAGCGCTCTACAAGAGCGTGGAGATAGGCGATCCGATTCCTTCGGCGCTCTATCACGCTGTCGCCGAAATTCTGGTGCTGATCTTTAAGGCGCAGGCCGAAGTGAAAAAGCGCCAGGCCCAGAGAAACAGCAAGTCGGCCACGCAGAAACCCATTGTGAGGACGCAGTGAACAAGACGACCGGATTAATAGCCACACTTCGTAAGTACTCCGAGTGGATTATTCCCATCGGCGCGGTTGCTCTTGTCTTCGTCATGCTCGTGCCGTTGCCGAGCGTGGTTCTGGACCTGCTCCTGACGCTGAACATTACCGCGTCGGTGCTGGTACTGCTGACTGCAATTCAAGTTCTTCGTCCGGTCGAGTTCTCGGTCTTCCCGAGCCTCATCCTCCTGCTGACGTTGATGCGGTTGTCGCTCGACCTGGCAGCAACACGCCGCATCCTTCTGCACGGCAGCGAAGGGGTTTCGGCTGCCGGACAGGTGATCGAGGCCTTCGGACAGTTTGTCGTCGGCGGAAACTACATTGTCGGCTTCGTGATCTTTATCGCACTCATCGCCATTCAATATCTGGTCGTGAGCCACGGCGCGGTGCGCACTGCCGAAGTGACGGCGCGCTTCACACTCGACGCCATGCCCGGCAAACAGATGGCGATCGACTCGGACCTTAACACCGGTCTGATCAACGCCGATCAGGCGCGTCAGCGGCGCGAGGCAGTCGCGCGCGAAGCGGAGTTCTGCGGCTCGATGGACGGCGCGGCGCGCTTCAGTCAGCGCGATTCTCTGGCCACCATTCTGATTACAGCCATCAATATCGTTGCCGGTTTTCTCATCGGAGTTTTGCAGCAGGGCGTGCCCTTCCAGCAGGCGCTGAAAACCTACACAATCCTCACCGTCGGGGACGGACTGGTCGCGATCATTCCGTCGCTCCTGGTTTCGGTGGCGGGCGGCATCGTGGTCACTCGCGCGGCCTCCGACTACTCGCTGGGCTCAGACATTGGCAAGCAGGTCTTCCGCACAGCTCGGCCGTTGTGGATTGTCGGCGGCTGTCTGCTGTCCCTCGCACTCATTCCCGGCATGCCCAAGATTTCCTTCATCGCGCTCGGCGCAGGCGCCATGTTTGCCGCCTGGAAGATGAAGCCCGCTCTGGCAGCGGAGCCCGCGGTGGGCGCCAAGTCTACGCCGACCAAGGGCGATAAGCCGGGAGTCCCGGCCGTGGATCCTCTGGACGCAGTGCTCAAGCTCGACGAGTTGATGCTCGAAGTGGGCGTAGGCCTGGTGCCCCTTGTCGATGCCAAGCAGGGCGGGCAGTTGTTGTCGCGCGTGAAGTCGCTGCGCAAGAATCTTGCCCAGACTTTGGGATTTCTCGTTCCCTCGATTCATATCACCGACAATCTCTCCCTCAAAGAGCGCGAGTACGTGATCTATCTGCGCGGCGTTGAAATCGCTCGCTGGGAGATGCGGAAGGATCGTCTGCTTGCCGTGAACTCGAATCCCAAGCCGGGGGATTTGCCTGGACAGGAGACGCGCGAGCCGGCATTCGACTCGCCGGCCAAGTGGATCACGCCCGACCTCCAGGCTCAGGCCATCGCCGCTGGATATGCGGTCGTCGATCACACCTCGGTGCTCGCAGCCCATCTCTCGGAATTGATCAAACAGAACGCTCACGATCTGCTGACACGCGCGGAGACGAAGCGCCTGGTGGATCGGCTTGCCGACTCGCACCCGAAGCTGGTCGATGAGCTGATTCCGAAATTGATGACGCTCGGAGAAGTGCAGAAAGTGCTGCAGCAACTTCTCCGTGAGCAGGTTTCGATCCGCGATCTGGGCAGCATTCTGGAGACGATGGTGGAGACGGCCGCGACCAACAAGAATCCTGTTCTCCTTGTCGAAGCCGCACGTCACGCACTGGGCCGCGCGCTCATTCGGCCGCTGCTGGACGAAAGCGGACGACTGAAGGTCGTCACGCTCGACAGCGCCATCGAAGAAGAATGCGCTCGCTCCGGAGCACAAGCCCCACAGTCTGCTACGGCCGGGGTGATGCAGATCTCCGTTGCTCGCCGGGTACTCGATGGTCTGCGCGGCATGCTCGGCGATCAGATCGCAATGGCTCCTCCCGTGCTTCTGTGCGCTTCGCCGGGCCGGTTCTATCTCCGGCGGGTGCTGGAGCCATTCATTCCCAAGATCGTTGTAATTTCCCCATCGGAGATCCCTCCGATGACCCAGGTGATGTCGTTAGGTTCGGTGCGATGAAGATGTTGAATGCGATTTCGTTTCATGAGGTGACCAGATGACCGCGGCTGAGTTGGCTTACAAGGCGAGCGCGGCAAATGCAAGCGACGGAGAAGATCTCGTCATGCAGGAGCTGCCGCAGGTCTACTACATTGCTGCCCGTATTCGCGAGCGCCTTCCACAGCACGTGGAAATGGAAGACCTCGTGAGTGCCGGCGTCGTCGGCCTTATTGAGGCCACACGCAGCTTCGACGGCTCGAAGAACGTGCAGTTCAAAACCTTTGCGAAGTTTCGGATTCGCGGAGCCATTCTGGACAGTCTGCGCGACACCGACTGGGGTTCGCGCTATATGCGGCGCAGAGGGCGCGAAATCGCGGAGGCGACTGCGAAGCTGGAGAGTAAGCTGGGCCGCCATCCCTCTGAAGCCGAGATTGCCCAGGAGATGCAGCTCGATCCCGAACATTTGCGCCGCCTGATCGCGCAAATTGACTCTCTGCAGCTGTCCGGGCAAAAAGTCGCGGTGTCGAACGATCATTCGGAATCGCTCGATGTGATCGAATCCGCCCCTAACCTCGACGATCCCGACCCATTCGATCTGTGCCTCGAAGGCGAGATGAGGACTCATCTTGCGGAGGCAATCTCGAAGTTGAGCGAACGCGAGCAGTTGATCTTGTCTCTCTATTACCGGGAAGAGCTGACCATGAAGGAAATTGCAAAAGTTGTCGGCGTTGCACTTTCCCGGGTATCGCAGATTCGACAGGAAACTATGGTCAAACTGAAGGTTCACCTCGAACACTTGCGGCGCAGGCCGCTGCCTGTGACGCCATCGGCCGGGGGGTACCTCGAACATGCCTAATCAGGACACCGACACACTGGCCGAAACGCAGCAGAAGCCCGCAAACCAGAAGGCTCCGGCAAAACAGCGCACGGTGCACAGCTGCAATTTCCGTTCCGCAGGCCGCCTCTCCAACGAGGATGCGCGTGCGCTCAGAGCCATTCACGAGACGTTCGCGTTTCATCTCTCCGGCGCGCTCGATACCTATCTGGGCACCGGAGTCGAGGTGAAGCTCGAGGCGCTCGACCAGCTTCCCATTAAGGAGCACATCGCCGAGATTCCTCCACTCTGCTACATCGCGCCATTCTCTTCCAACACCATGATTCTGGAATTGGACAACGAGCTGGTGTTTCCCATGATCGAGTTGTTGATGGGCGGAACCGGCAGCGAAAACGGAACCGCGCGCGATCTGTCGGAGATCGAGGGTGAGGTGATGCAGGACGTGGTGGCGCTCTTCGCGCGCCAGGCCATGAATGTGTGGAAGATTCCCAACCTTGCTTTGGTGCCGGGGCCGCGCATCAAGCCGGCCTTGATGCATCAGTCGTTCGGGCTGAATGAGAAAGCGACCGTGCTCAAATTCTCGATCGAATTGGCGGGCACGACAGGCGCATTGAAGTTCGTTTTTCCAACCGAGTTCCTCAATGTACTGATGGCGCAGCTCAAACTGAACCAGCCGCAGAGAAAGTCGCGGGTATGGAATTTTCCTGCACCCCCGCTTCGCGAGCGCATTCTCGATTGCGACTTCGAGATCGCATCGGAACTGCCGTCGCTGCGCGTCGCAGTGCGCGATCTGGTCGCACTGCAGCCAGGCTCGGTGCTCAAATTGCGCGCGCCGATTCGCAACCCAGGAGTGCTGACCGCCGGGGGGAAGAATCTATTTGAAGCCGTACCGGTACGCAACGGAACCCAGAGGGCGGCGCAGTTAGGCCGGCGCATCGCTGAGTCGGAATGGAAAGGAATATAGACGCATGAATAACGAAACCAAGAAGAAATGTGCAAATCTCTTTGCTGCGGCGTTTGCCAGATGCCTCGGCGAATCGCTCGCGTCTGCCACCGGTGTGCAGTGGCCTCTCGAGGTCATGGATTCGATGGATGCGGCTGCCAACCAGGGAACTCAGGTCCACTTCCGGCTGACCGTTGAAGGCGCGATCAACGGCGAATGCTTTGCGGAGTTCTATGAGTCGCAGGTCGCCGCCGCGGTGGCGAACGCTGCGGATCAGCAGCCTGCGGACGCCGTCGAGGAGCCAGGGGATGCGCTGGCGCGCTTCATTGCATCGGCAATGGAAGGCTTGTCTACATGCATCTCGGCAAAGTTCGGGCAGGTGACCGTGAAGGCCGAACGGGTTGCGGGGCTGGCGTTCGGCGGAATGTTTGTGGTTCCTCTCGCAGCGGCCCAGGATCAGGCGCGGTTGCAGGTACTCCTCTACTTCGCCGCACCGTTGCTGGAGGCCTTGTCGGCTTCCGAGGAAACGGGGGGATCGTCCTGCGAGGCGAAGCCGTCCGCGATTCTGCCCAAAAACCTGAAACTGGTCATGGATGTCGAGCTGAACGTGTCGCTCCGGTTCGGCCAGCGCCAGATGCCGTTACGCGAAGTGCTCGAACTGGCGAGCGGTTCCGTCGTCGAATTGGATCGGCTGGTGGATGAGCCGGTAGAGTTGCTTCTCGACGGCAAGCTCATTGCGCGCGGCGAGGCGGTCGTGGTCGACGGCAACTACGGCTTGCGCGTCACCGAGATTCCACAGCCTGTGACCTCTCACTTTCTTAACTAGCCTAATGAGGTGAATGATCATGAGCCTTTCCCTGTCGTCGTTGTTTCCGGCTGTTGACCGCGGTCTGAAGAGCATGCGGACGCACTGCGATCTGCGCACCTGCAGCAATACGCAGCTGATGCGCAGCCTTCCTGGAGGGAAGCAGGGAATCTACGTGGGCCAGCAGTGGTATTGCAGCGTGGACTGTTTCGCATTAGCGGCACGCGAGCCGCTGGGCGCTCTCTCTGCCCAGCGCGCCGTTGAGATCCCGCGCGAACCCAGATTGTCGCTGGGGCTGGCGATGCATTTGAAGGGCTACTTGACCAACGAACAGCTCCGCGTGGCCAGTCTTGAGAGCCAGCGTCGCGGAGAAGATTTTGCCGTGACAGTCTCGAGGCTCGGTATGGTCACCGAACAGCAGATCGCTGCGGCACGAGCCACGCAGTGGGGTTGTCCTGTGCTGGCGCAGGATTACGTCGGTCATAGCGTCCAGGTCGATGTTCCACGCGCCATTCTCGGGGCCTGCAACGCCGCGCCACTCCACTGTTCGCCGACCGCGAAACGGATCGTGTTGGGCTTCGTGTATCGCGTCGAGCACAGCGTGCTGGATGCCATCGAACAGATGACTGGCTGCAGAGTCGAGCCCTGCTTCGTAACGCTGACTGATTTTGTGCGCCGTATGGATTCGGTTACTCCAGTACCGGACTCCAAAGAGATCGTGGTGACCGATCCGGGTTCGCCGGAGAAGATGGCTCGGACCATTGGCCGTGCCGCCGTAGACGTAAAGGCCCAGGAGGCCCGCTTTGTCGGCTATAAGAACCTGGTTTGGGCCCGGCTCCTGGGCAAGCGCGGAAAGGTCGACATCGTCTTTCGCGCGCCCCGGATTTTCGCCGAGTTGAGGGCGGAAAACTCCGAACTATTAGAAGAAGTTATCGCTGTCGCGGGGTAAAGAAATCCACGCCTGTTGCCGATAGATATCCCGGACGGTGACAGGTGCGCAACGAGAGAGTCTTCGAGATTGGGATCGCGCGTAACGGGATTTCAGCCAGACAACCATCGCACTTCGATCTGGTGCGCGATCTTCCCGATGTTCCCGTGATGTCGGAAACGCTTCTGCTCATGGAGTTGATGGTCCGGGAGCGGACGGTTGATCTGAACGGGATCTCGCAACTTGTGCTCGGCGATCTGGGCGCTGCCATTCAAGTGCTGCGTCTGGCAGGACGCGAGGCTGTGTTGATCGACGGCCTTCCCACGCGCATCGAAGACTGCATCTCCGGCCTCGGACTGCAGGCCTGCCTCGAGGCGATGTCGAGGCGTACGATCAAGCGCAGTTCTCGGCCTCGGGAGATGATGGGGGCCTGGGCACACGCCCGTACCGTTGCAGAGAATTGCCGGCTGCTCGCGGAAGAGACATCGTTCTCGATGAACCCTGAGGCTGCGTACCTGGTTGGGCTTTTTCATACCATCGGGTCGCTGCCGGCGGTTTTGGGTTGGGACCGGACGATGCAGCTCTCCGGCGACCCGGATGGAGTAGGGCTGCGACTCTCGCAAGCCTGGTCGCTGCCGCGCTGCGTGATCGAGTATTTCGCTCCCTCAATCGAAGGCGCGAATCGCTGGAAAGAGATTGTCCGGCAGGCGCATCGCGAGAGCGCCTGTTCCCTCGGCGAGCAGGTTGCCCAGGGGCAGACAACCGGCTCGTTGGCGCACGCCATCTCCTCGTAGGTTCAAGGCGATTGCAGGCCGACATTGCCTTCCCATGAGAAGACGTCCCGAAGCTCAGCCAGTGAGATGCGCTCCCGGAGCACCTCTCATCGAATCCTCATTGAAAAGGCCGTCTCCGCGCCCCCAGGGCCCGCTTTTCGGGCAATTCTTGCCACTCAGTATGGCACGCGCCGTGCATATCCTTCCGCGGAGGGGTGCACATGGACAGCGGATACTATGCGGCATGCACCGCACTCGTCGCACGCACGCAGGCGCTGGACACTGTCGCCAATAATATCGCCAACACCAGCACGGTCGGCTTTCGCGCCGAGCGCAATGTCTTCAGTTCCGTGCTCGCCAGTGCTCAAGACGCGTCGACATCGGCTCTGAGTCCGATCATCAACAGCTACGGCATTCTGAGCGGAACCATGGCCGACATGACTCAGGGAGCTCTCGAGAAAACGGGCAACGATCTCGACCTCGCGATTGAAGGGAAAGGCTATTTCACTGTCCAGACCGCAGATGGCCCGATGTATACACGCAATGGCGCCTTCCAGTTATCGAGTAAAGACCAAATCATCACTCAATCCGGCGATCTTGTGATGGGCGACAAGGGCCCGATCACGGTGCCAGGCGGAAAGCTCTCGATCAGCGCCGATGGCACCATCTCCTCGGAAGGCGCATTGGTCGGCAAGATCAAAATCGCCGAGTTTCCTCTGGGCACGGAGCTGACCAACACCGGCAATTCGTTGTACTCGGCGCCTGCCGGCGCGAAAACCATTCCTCCGACGGAATCCACCGTGCGGCAGGGCGCGCTCGAAAGCTCCAATGTCAACGCGGTCTCGAGCATGATTCAACTGGTGGAGGCACAGCGCAACTCGGAGATGATGCAGCGTGCTCTTGCGATGTTCAATTCGGAGATAGATAAGACAGCAAGTCAAGACCTGCCGAAGGTGGGCTAAAGGAGATCGAATGTTTCATGCTCTATATACCGCTGCCAGCGGCATGACCGCCCAGCAGATCAATCTGGACAATATCGCGAACAATCTCGCCAACTCGAGCACGGCGGGATTCCAGGCGCGCCGCGTTCAGTTTACGGATCTCCTTTATCAAAACGACGTGATGCCCGGCGCCGCAGCCACGCAGCAGACCACGGTGGCTTCCGGCTTGCAGGTCGGCCTGGGTACAAAGGCCGGCAATACCGAGATTTTGCAGACGCAGGGCGATTTGACCAGCACCGGCAATCCACTCGACATCGCCATCCAGGGTTCGGGATTCTTCCAGATTCTGTTGCCCAACGGACAAACCGGCTATACACGTGCGGGTTCATTTCAGCCCGACGCCCAGGGCAATCTGGTAACGGCGAATGGCGATGCGCTGCAACCAGCAATCAACATACCGGCGGCTGCGACGAATATCACGATTGGCAACGACGGAACCGTGAGCGTGTCGCTGCCGGGTCAGACGCAGTCGCAGCAGGTTGGAGTCATCCAGCTGGCGTCATTTGCCAACCCCGGAGGCCTGGAGAGTGTTGGGAACAACGTCTACCTGGCGACCACAGCCTCCGGCGATGCAATTGTTGGCGCTGCCGGCGGTTCTGAAGGACTAGGCACGATCCAGCAGGGGATGCTCGAACAATCGAACGTCAATGTCGTCGAAGAGTTCGTGAACATGATTCTTGCGCAGCGCTCGTACGAATCGAATTCCCGCGTAGTCAAAGCGACCGACGAGATGCTCCAACAGCTGGACCAGATCTCGCAATAGGGTGAAACGGCGATGAGGCATAACAAACTTCTCCTGCTCGGGATCGTGTTTGGCGCTGCGGCAAGCGGCGTCTCCGCGTTCGCCGCCAGTTATCCGATCAGCAGGGAACAGGTCGCCGCGGCGGTGAACCGCCTGGGCATGCCGGTGGCGCCGGAGCAGGTGACGCTGCTCGCGGATGTGGTTGCGACCACAAGTGCGCCTCGTCTCACAGTTCGATCGATCGAGCCTTGGGGCAAGCAGCGGATGACGGCACGAATCGAATGCGAGAGCTCGGATCAATGCCTTCCCTTTTTCGTGAGTTTGAACACCGGCTCGGGTTCCCCCGAGCAGTCCGCCGCTGTGGCGCAAACGTATCTGCCGGCGCAGCCTTCTTTCGGCGCGTCTCCCAGGCACTTCGCGGTGAGGAGCGGAACACCGGCGACTCTCTTGCTGGACGGCGACCGTGTGCACATCCGTCTCTCCGTCATATGTCTTGAAAGTGGCGCGCCCGGTCAGACAATCCGTGTCACCGACCGGGAACACAAGATGGTTTTTCATGCTCAGGTTGTCGATGGCGGGCTGCTGAGAGGGAGGCTGTAGGTATGACGAGGGGGAAGGCTCGCGGATATCAGCTTCTTACGATCGCAGTTCTGGCCAGTTCGCTGGTTGCTCCCTGCCACGCACACCCGAAGAAGGTGACGAATCCTGCCGCACTCCGGACGGAGTATATCTCTCGTGTGCAGGAGCAGCAGATGCCGAAAGTGGAGCACACCGTCGGTAGCCTGTGGACCTCCGGCGACGTCAGCGATCTCTCGTCGGACTACAAAGCGCGCAAGCTGAATGACACCGTGGTCATTCTCGTTGCGGTGCAGACAACGGCCGCGCAGACGGGCAATGTCAATAGTTCCCGTGCCTTTCAGACCAGTTCCGCGATTACCGGGCTCGCCGGTCAGATCAACACAAAGGGCCTGGACCCGCTGTTCAATGCAAATTCCGCCACGACCCTGAAGGGATCGGGTGCGACGGATTCGAGCACAACGTTCAACACCAGTATGACGGCGCAGGTGATCGCCGTGCTGCCCAGCGGCAATCTCGTCGTTGAAGCGCAGCGCAAGATCTTCATGAATAACCAGCATGAGGATGTGACGATTCGCGGTGTTGTACGGCCCAACGATATCGGGCCCAGCAACACCGTCCCGTCCACGGCTCTCAGCAATCTTGAGATCGAGATGAAGGGTAAGGGCATTATTGCCGACAGCACGCGCCCGCCTAACCGGATTACCCGAGCCCTGCTGTGGCTCCTTGGATTCTGATGATCATGGGTTGCATATCGACGATGACGAAGCTTCACCGGATGTCCAGGGCTGTCGGGCTGACACTCGCACTCGCGTCTCTGGCGTTGCAAGCCGGCGCGGACAATTCAAACCGGCGCGTTCTCATCCGGGACATCACCAGCGTCGAGGGCGTCCGCGACAACATGCTGGTGGGCTATGGGCTTGTTGTAGGGCTGAATCGTACAGGTGACAGCCAGCAGACGTTCTTCACGGTGCAGACATTGGCCAATGCCATGCAGAAGATGGGTGTACTCATCGCGCCGGGCCAGGTGGAAGTGAAGAACGTGGCCTCCGTCTTCATTACCGCGTCCTTGCCGCCGTTTGCACGGCCTGGAGCCAAGCTCGATGTCACCGTTTCCTCAGTCGGCGATGCCAAGAGTCTGGTCGGCGGAGTTCTGTTGATGAGCGCTCTCCACGGCCCCGATGGCCAGATCTACGCCGAGGCTCAGGGCCCGCTGGTGATGGGCGGCTATATGGCCGGCACCGGCACCAACGGCAAAGAAGTGAATTCGACGACCGTCGGAACGATCCCCAACGGCGGCCTCGTGGAGCGCGACACATCCGTCGACTTGCACGATTTCAAGACCGTGTCGCTCCTCTTGCGCAACCCGGATTTCACGACCGCCCGCCGGATCGCCGAAGCGGTCAATGAGGAGTTTCACAAGGCGGTAGCCTCCGTGCTCGACAGCTCGCGCGTGGATGTCAACGTCGCCGACGCCGGAGATTCCTCGGTGCCCTTGTTGATCTCGCGCGTGCAGAACCTGTCTCTTATCGTCAATACGCCGGCTAAGATCGTGATCAACGAGCGGACCGGAACGATTGTCCTGGGCGGCGACGTGAAGCTGACACCGGTCTCCGTGATTCACGGCAATCTCTCCATTGCGGTCACTACAACCTACTCTGTGGCGCCGATTCCCGGCGCCGGACCCGGCTTCGTCGAGCACACGCGCGCGGTAGGCCAGGGCGGAGCGCCGAATGGCCCAGGCAATCCTGGCCAGCCTGGGAATCCTACTAATCCCGGCAACCCAGCGGATCAGGGGACAGGCCAGAATGGCGGCCAAGGTCAGAGTGGGGGATACGATCGCTCGGTTGTCTCAACTCCGACCGCTGCCCTGGTTCCCCAAACCACGGTGAATGTGACCGACGCCCCGGCGCAGAGTATGCGGCTCGATGAAGGCGCGAATGTGGAAGAGCTGGTGAACGGACTGCACGCCATTGGCACGACGGCGCACGACGTGGTCGCGATCTTGCAGGCCATCAAGGCTGAAGGCGGAATCCAGGCCGACTTGGAGGTGCAATAGTGTCGTCTCTTCCGATCGGCGGCGCTCTCGCAGCCCAGGCGCAGACGAGCCTGCTGCAGGCGCGTGAAGATCACATGATCCGCCAGCTCAATTCGGCGAAGGCCTCCAACGACGACGCCAAGATCGACAAGAGCGCCCAGGAGTTTGAGTCCATGCTGTTGAGTACCTGGCTGCAGCAAGCGCAGCAATCGATGGCGTCGGTACCCGGCGCCGACGATGAGAACGACGACTCGAGTGGGATGAAGGATCAGATGATGAGCCTCGGAGTGCAGGCTCTATCCACTGCGATGGCGGCTTCCGGAGGCATCGGGCTTGGGAAGATGATTGCGCATGCTCTTCATGCGGCTGCCGATCGAAGGAGTGAGGCGGAAAATCAAGCATCCAAAACAGTTACGAATGCGGCTCCAGCTGCATCGGAGACCACGAAAGTTGTCAAATAAACCTGAGATTTCGATTAAACTTTGGCGGCCAGGGTGCCGATAGAGGGGCAGGTCCAAGTGAAGGAGCAGAGATGAGAGTCGATCTTACCAACGTCGCCGCGAACCAGATCGCCGCGGAACCCGATCCGAAACAGGTGAGCGCAAATAGCGTCAACGGGTCTGCCCTGTCGGGGAGCGAGGATCGAACGAGTTTCAAGTCGGACACTCAGTCTCTCAGCTCGCTTGTCAGCACCGCCTTGAGCTCGCCGGAGATTCGCCAGGACAAGGTGGCCAGCTTGCAGCAGGCCATCGGCAGCGGAAACTACAAGCTCGACCCACAGGCTATCGCCGGGTCGATGGTCGACGAGCACGCCTGAGCTTCACGCGCTTCAGCACGATGGCTGTGGCACAGGCACGGACTTTAAGGGATGACAGCGACTCAAGTTGAAGACCGGAACGGCAAGCTTGGGGAATACCTTGAGCATCTGCAGTCGATGGCCCTCGAACTGGAGCGGTCGATGCATTCCGTCGCGGAGCACTCCCTTGTGCCACTGGAAGACAGCATTGCGAATCAGCAGTCGTTGGCAACTCGTCTCAGCGAATTGGCCAACGATCTTGGCAAGCCCGGCCTGAGCGCATCTGGAGCGAGCGGCGTCTCCGATGAGCAGGGCCTCCTGCAGCAGATCCACAGCGCCACCGAGAGATTGCAGAGCCTCAATCAGTGCTACGCAGCTCTTCTGACGCACTCCAGCCATTCGGTTGGCTTGATGATTTCGCTCTTTCGTTCTTTCACAGGTCAGATGCAGGAGGATCCTGGCTCCAGGTCGAAACATCAGACCTGGTCCTGCCAGGTGTAATCGCCATGAGCGGATTGAATACAGCTCTCTATATCGGCGTGCAGGCTCTGGAGGTCGCGCAAGGCGCCCTGAGTGCGACGAGCAACAACATCGCCAACTCCAATACTCCTGGGTATACGCGTGAGGTGCCCCAGATCAGTGAGAATGCCCAGACCTTTTCTGGCGGCCAGGTCTCCGGCGGAGGGGTCACGCTCGATGGCCTGCAGAGCGTGCGCGATGAACTGCTGAATCTGCAGATTCAACAGCAGACCTCCGCGCAGAGCAGCGTTGACGCGCAATCTTCGAGTCTGCAGCAGATCCAGACCTACTTCGCCTCGACGGGCGGCGATATCGCGAGCGCCCTCTCCTCGTTTTCGACCAGCCTTGCTCAGCTTTCGGCAAATCCGTCCAGCGCGGCGGTGCAACAGGGCGTGGTCTCCGCTGGGCAGAACTTGGCTTCCGCTTTTAACGGGACCGCGAACGGCCTGACAAGCACACAATCGGCCGCCGACGCCGAGGTCAGTCAAACCGTCGCTCAGATCAACACCTTGACCCAGCAGATCGCGCAGCTCAATGGCCAAGTGCAGCAGCTGACAGCCGCTGGACAAGACGGCGGTACCGTGCAGGATCAGCGCGATCAACTTGTGCAGCAGCTTTCACAGCTGACCGGCATCTCCGTTTCCCAGAGCAGCAGCGGCGAGGTGATCACCACCGGCAATGGAAGTCCGCTCGTGGTGGGGACCCAGAACTTTGCTCTGCAAACGACAACTGGCCCCAATGGACTGCAGCAGGTACTGGATTCGCAGGGGAATAACATCACCACTTCGATTCAGGGAGGCCAGCTCGGCGGCGCGATCCAAATCCGCGATCAGGTCATCCCGGGCTATCTGACGCAGCTCAATACGCTGGCCACGCAGTTCGCGAACGCATTCAATACCGCCCAGACGCAGGGCTTCGATTCCAATGGCAATCCAGGGCAGAACTTCTTTACGGTTCCCGCCGGAGCAGGCGCCGCCGCGGGCCTGAGTGTCGCGATCACCAATCCGGCCCTGGTTGCAGCCAGTTCAGACGGTTCGCCGGGAAGCAATGGCAACGTCGCCAATCTATCTGCCACGCTCACCAACGCGCTTCCCTCGGGAGAGACTGCGACGCAGGCCTATGCCAGCCTTGTGTTCCAGGTAGGAAACGATACCTCCAACGCCAGCACGGAATCTACGGCCATTGGGCAGAACCTGCTGCAGCTGACCAACCAACAGAGTTCGGTCTCAGGCGTGAATATCGATGAAGAAACCACCAATCTGATTCGCTTTCAAACAGCCTACGAGGCCGCGGCGCGAATCGTAAGCACCATTCAACAACTCAACACCGTGACGCTCGACATGGGCTCGAGCCAGAGCTTCTAAAAGATATGCGCGTTAATACGAATTTGGTTCCGAACATTCTCGCCGATCTCGCACAGAGTCAGTCGACTCTCAACACCGCACTGCAGCAGGTGTCGACAGGAAAGAGCGTCAGCGTTCCTTCCGACAATCCTGGGGCCTCTGCCGCCATGGTGCAGAACTCGATCGAGACCGCCAATGTCGATCAGTACACCAAGAACGTCAACGGCCAGCTTTCGGTCGTGCAGGCAGCCGATTCGGCGCTCAGCACGGTGGTGACTTCTCTCACCCAGGCTGTTTCGCTCGGAACAGAGGGTGCAAATGGGACGAATTCTACGTCCAACCTTCAGGCGATCGCTCAGCAGGTGCAGGGGATTCTGACCGGGGTGGTGGCGCAGGCCAACGCCGCTTACCAGGGCTCTTATCTATTCGGGGGGACAGCCACGAACACAACTCCCTACACGGCGAACGCCGGATCGCCCTCCGGCTACCAGTACAACGGCAATACCGATCAAAATTCCGTTGCCGTCGGCGATACCCTCAGCGTGCAGGTAAATCTGCCCGGCAGCCAGATCTTCTCCAGTCCCACCGCCGATGTGATCGGGTCCTTGAGCTCTCTCGTGACCGCCTTGCAAAGCGGGAGTAGCGCGGCGATTCAAACCGCGACCACCGCGGTGAACGGTGCGCTCAACTATGTCGGGCAGCAGCGTGTCTTTTATGCCAATTCCGAGAGCCAGCTCAATTCGCAGGATACCTATCTGCAGCAGGAGACGGTGCAGCTCTCATCGCAGCAGACCTCGCTGGTTGGTGTGGATATGGCCCAGGCAGCGACCACTCTCAGCCAGGCGGAAACGGCGAACAGCGCGGCTTTGGCCGCGGCCTCAAAGGTCCTTCCGACCACGCTGCTGAATTACCTGGCGCCCCCGCAATAGGCAATCTCATCGAGTGGTCTGGAGCATTGGGATCGCAAAAAGGACCGCCGCAGGGCGGTCCTTTTCCATGGTCTGTTTCTATGGCAATCGCTTGAGGGTTGTCGCGGCGCGACGATGCTACGCCGACCAGTTGCTGTCTCGAATCCCCGCCTGCATGGCCGCCAGGGTGAGGCCATTCATCGCGCCCGGGCCGAAGATGTCGGGTCCCGAAGAGCCTTGCCGGCCCTCCGTCTGTTGCCAGCTTTGGCGGATATTCAGAACTTTGGCGATGAGTTGCTCCAGCCCCTCGGCTGACCTTTTGATTTGAGCCTGGATTATGCACCGGCGGAAATCGGTATAGAAGGCGATCAACAGATCCGCCAACTGACCACCCGGTCCGCGCTGTACCCAGTCTTCGAGGCAGCCAATCACCAGCAGCGCGTGATTCACCTCGTGGCACCGTTTTTCAATGTCGCCGGCGCGTTCGGCGTCGGCGGCTCGCTGCAGGTTCGCGGCGAGTGTGTCGAACAGAGCGATGAGGAGCCCGAAGCCGCTGGCTCCTTCCACCGCCGTTTTGCGATAGGCGAGATCGATACGCGTCATGGTCGGCTCCGATTATCCGTTTGAACTGTTGTTCTGTCCCAGCTCTGTGCTGATTTGCTTCATCTCGGTTGGCAGCTGCTGCAACAGGATTTCGGCCTGCGAGTATTCGCTCTGCAGCTGCGCCTTCAGCGGCGTAATGTAGTTCGTCTGGAAGTTGGTGATGTCGGTGTTGAGCTCGGTCTCCTGGTTGCTGATACTTTGCAGATCGAGCGTGAATGCGCCGTTGCTGGGGTCGTTGAAGCTGGTCAACGTCTGGTCGAGCGAATTAGCGAAGCCATTGAGGGTTGTGCCCTGGAAGAAGCTCTGGACGTCGCCGAAGTTGTTTTGAAGCACGCTTTGCAACGTCGATGAATCAACCGTCAGAGTGCCGTCGTTGTTCACGCTGATGCCCAATGAGGTCAGATTTGGCACCGTCGTTGTGCCGGAGCTTGGCGTGTTCGTATAGCTCAGCGCCCCAAGAATGGACGATTGGAGGCTCCGCACCGTGGAATCGGTGGCCAGAGGTCCCTGGCCCGCACCCGATGTATACGTGAATTCGGTATTCAGATCCGAGATGACCTTGTTGTAATCGGTCACGAACTGGTTGATTGCGGTCGTTGCGCCCGACGTGTCTTGCTGCACGGCAAGGCTAATCTGCACGCCCGGATCGGCGCTCTGCAAATTGAGCGTCAGGCCAGGGACTGCACCCGTCACTGTATTCGAGGCGCTTGAGATACTAATGCCATCCACCGTCAACGAGGCGTTCTGGCCGGTCGCTGCCTGTGCGAAGCCGAAGCCGGCGCCGCCGGTCACTGTGAAGTTCGCGGCGCTTCCCGAACTGTTGGCGACGATGGCGAGACGTGAGCCAGTTGCGTCCGTGACGACACTTGCTGTCAAGCCGAGGTTGTCGCCGTTGATCTGATTGGCGACGTCGGTCAGAGTCTGGGTTCCGTCCGTGGTGACCGTAGTCGAACCGCTTCCGGTTGTGATTGTGAAGCTGCCGGCTGGCAGGGCCGTAGTCGCATTGGCGAAGACGCCGGTGGCCCATGAAGATGTCGTAGCCAGGCTGTTGACGACAACCACATGATTTCCCGGAGTGCTTCCGGAGGCTGCGGATGCGGTCACTACGCCTGAATTCGAGGATGAAACTGTTCTTGCCGCGAGGGGGCCGGTAATGCTGTTCAATGCCACCACATCGTTGTCGAGGTTCGAAACGTCGCTCTGGATCTGCTTGATGTCCGAAGCCTGGCTTTGCAACGTGCTTAGCTGGTTCTGCCAGGCCGTTTCAGGGGCTTCTGCCGCGGTCACTGCGGAGTTAACGGCGGCGGTGACATCGATGCCGGAAGACGAGGCGCCGTACGCTGCCTGGAGGATCGAGCTCAGGTCGATCGACGAAGTAGAAGTAGCGGTTGACGACAACAAGGAACTGAGTGCCGACGAAACTGAGCTCATAGTAAATCCTTTGGTTTCTTTGGCCTGCTTGCGGGTCTTGCGATCCGTCCCGCTTCTGGCCCAAGACAATATCGGCCACTGGAGCCTCCAATTTCAGGGCCTCTAGAGCAGAAAAAAAGCGGCAGCGCCGAGGGGCGCTGCCACTTTTGTATGAGAGAACCGAGGTTAACTATTGGAGCAGCTTCAGGACGGCCTGCTGCACCTGGTTCGATTGCGACAGGGCGGCCATGCCGGTCTGCTGCAGAACGTTGTACTGCGTCATCTTCGACACCGTAGCACCGATATCCGCGTTTTGAATGTTGTTCTGGGCCGCGGTCAGGTTTGTGACCTCGGTGTTTTCAACGTTGGTGTCAGCGGTAAGCTGGTTCACAGCGGCACCGATGGCGCCGCGGTTTGCGGCAACCGTGCTGATGGCGGCGCTGATGCCGGCGAGCGCAGTCTGCGCCGTGGCAGCTGAGGTCAGGTTGGTGGCCGTCAACGTGAGGGCAGCGGTTGTCAGGGCATTGATCGTCGTCGAAATCGTGGAACTGCCGGCGGCCGTACCGTCGGAGGTATAGACATCGGCGGTGGTACCGAAGATCGCGTTGCCGTTGTAGTTCGTCGTCGAGCCAATGTTGCCGATCTCAGTCAGAATTGACTGATATTCCGTGTCCAGTGCGGTTGCCTGTGAAGTCGAGAGGCCGCCCGTGGATGCTTCCGTCGCCAGCGTTACGGCGCGGTCGAGAAGGGTCGTCACCTGGGAGAGCGCGCCGTCTGCGGTCTGCAACAGGCCCACGCCGTCCGAGGCGTTCTGGCTCGACTGGGTGAGAGCCGAGATGTTTGCCTGCAGGCCGTTCGCGATCGAGAGGCCGGCAGCGTCGTCCGAACCGGAGTTGATCTTCAAACCGGTCGAGAGTTCGGTAAGGGTTTTCTGAAGGCTGGTCTGCGTGGCGGAAAGTGCGTTCTCCGCCGTCAGAGAAGAAATGCTATTCAGGATTGTCAGCGCCATTGTGTATTTCGCTCCTTATATCGATTGCCGCCTGCACCGAACCAGTTCCGCCTATTAGGTCCAGAATCGCTACTTGGAGCAGGTGGTTGTTTGTTACGGGGTCTCTATCGGCCCCTGGTTTTCGAGATTCTAGTTTTAGCTCAGGATTCTTCCCCCACGGGTATACAACTTTTGTGAGACAACGGAGGTTACCTGCAGGTTAAGTGGCCTCAAAATGCAAATGCTCGACAACTTATCCCTCGTCGGGAGATGTTATCGAGCATTTCACCCTGAGCTGCGCAAGCTATCTTGCTTTTCGAGAATGATTCTTGTCCTTGTACATACCTGCATCGGCCTCGGAGATCAGGTCCTGCAACGACTTCCCGGTCCTCCACTCCGCGAGCCCGATCGAGGCATCCACTTGAATTACCGGGTTTTCGTTGCCTTTCCCGAGTTGCAGAGTGTATTTGCCGAAGACCCAATGACGAATCCTGTCGATGTGAGCCGTCGCGCCCTCCACGTCGCTTGCCAGCACAACCACAAACTCATCGCCGCCCCAGCGGCCTACTAAGTCGCCGGAGCGCGCATTAGTTTGCAGTTCGATCGCAAACTGCTTCAGCAAGTCGTCGCCGGCAGGATGTCCGTACTTGTCATTCACTTGTTTGAAGCCGTTCAGATCGAGCATCAGGACGCAGAAAGTCTGCTTGCTTTCGATGCTCCAACGGACTCTTTCTTCGATGTTGCGTCGATTGGCCACGCGCGTCAGCTCGTCGCGCATGCTCAACTGCTCGACAGTCCTCAGCTTCGTTTCATAGATCGAAACCTCGGCGCGCAGCTGCGCCACTAACTCGTGGTTGTCGCGGTTCATCTGGTCCACGCTGTTCTTCAGCGAGGACACTTGCTTCACAAGCGAAGACCGGAGTTGCGTCAGATCGTCGAGATGGGCGATGCGCTCCAGTTGTCCCGTGACTTCCTTGAAGCGGCTAGAGTATCCCTGGTCCCGGCTTCCCACCGCCTCGGCCGTCTTGGCCAGTGCGACCATGATCTCCCGCACTTCCTCGGCTTTGGCCTTCAGGTGGTCGGCTACGCGGCCGCCCCACTCCTGCAACTGGATCTCGACCTGCTTTTCGACCTGCTTGACCGACTCGGGGGTGGGCTGGAACGAAACCCGGTGTTCGAGGCGCTGCAGGTTCGACTCGAGATCCGACCCGAGGACCGGAGAGATCTGCACCGCGGTCTTGCCCATGGTGCAAAGCAGCGTGCGGTAGCTCTCCAGGGTCGCCGGAGAGAGCCCATCGAGCTCCGGTGCCGGCACCGGCTCTGCCTCCTGGACCAGTACACCCGGCGAATTCATGTCGAGGTATTTCTTGAGGGAAATCATGCTCGAGTCTTGCCCTTTCTCGCTAAATGAAACATTTATTTAAAGTTAGCCATCACGTTTTCGTGCTTGGCCGTGATTCCTTCCCGGATTTACAAGGCCCGAGCCAGGGGGTCGTGAGACAAAGGAAACCTGGCGCTGCGATGGCAGCGCGACAACTATCGGTATTTCCGGGGCAAGATTTTAATCAGGTTGTTGGTTTTGCGGCGCTTGGTAACGAGCGCAAGATCTGTGTTCTCTGGCGCAGGGAACTCAGGAATACGGCTTAGCCGTTCTGCCGGCGCGGGGGAATCCCCGATCCCCAGAAGGCATAGTAGGCGACGCAGATGTAGCAGATCAGCACAACCGACATGGCAGCAGCCATACTGTGGGTCTTCTGGAAGACCAGGCCGATCAATGGCGTAAAGACGGCACCCCCGATGATGGACATGACCAGCAGCGAAGCTCCGGGCTTGGTGTTCGGACCGAGGTCGCGAATGCCCAGGGCGAAGATGGTGGGGAACATCAGCGACATAAAGAAGCTGGTCAAGAAGATAGCCCATACCCCGACCCAACCGGGGTACATGACCCCGGTGGCGACAAGGGCTATGTTGGCGCAGGCAAACAGTCCCATCAGCGTACTGGCGCGCACTCTCTTCATCCAGTGACTCGAGCCGAAACGGCCAACGCCGAATCCCGCCAACGTGCCGGTCAGGAAGTAGCCTGCGGTCTTCTCCGGTAGATGCGTATAGTCCTGCACATATTGAATGAAGTAGCTCCACGTGCCCACCTGCGCACCTACGTAGCAGAACTGTGCCAGCACCGCGAGCAGGAAATGGGGGTAGTGCAGAAGAGCTCCGTAGCTCCCGTGTTCCCCCTCTACGTTCGAGCGCTGGGGGCCTGCAACCGCTGGAAACGGTGTCCGAAAGATCAAGAAAGCCCAGAGCAGGACGACGACGCCGAGCACGAGATAGGGTGTGATGACCCGCATGGTCTCTTGTTGGAGGTAGCCATCATAGGTGCCGGCAAGCTTCAACTGCGCAATCTGGGCGGGCTTCAGCTCCACACCCGAAAATATGAAGAGCGTCCCGATCAGCACGCCGGTGATGGCCCCGAGCGGATTGAACGCCTGAGAAAAGTTCAATCGCCGCACGGCGCTTTCCGCGGCACCCAGCTGCGCGATCAGCGGATTGGCGCCGGTCTCCAGAAATCCCAGGCCGCTGGCGATCACGAAGAGTGCGATGAGAAAGAGTGCGTAGCTGCGTGCATGAGCGGCCGGCAAGAATAGAAAAGTGCCGGAACTATAAAGCAGCAGCCCGGTCAGAAGACCAGACTTATAACCGAAGCGCCGCATGACCACAGCCGCCGGAATCGAAAACAGGAAATAGCCCGTGTAGAAAGCCGATTGAACAAGACCTGCCTGAAGTCGCGTGATCTCGAACGACTTCATGAACTGACGGATCAGAACGTCATTCAGGTTGTTGGGGATGCCCCAAAGGAAAAACAACCCCGTCACGAGCACGAAAGCGCCGATGCCCTCGGTGGGGAAGAGCGGCTTGCCTTGATCCTGGGCGGATTTGGGCGGGGTCACGGCAATCGCCAAGGCCTGCTCCTTCTCAGTTACCGACTGGCGCAACCCTACCTTTATACCGGTTCGAAGGCACGAACAGTCAATGAGCTGGATCTGCGCTGATCAAGCCGCCTATCGCGGGCCCCAGATGCGGAACTCTCCGCTCAGATGCATCAGGCTCATCAGGTAAAGCATTCCATCGTAGTAGCGATTCTGTCCGGACGGGATCGGCATCTTCCAAAGGGCCTCTACGAACTTCTTCGCCCGCTTTCGGTCCGTGGCCGCCAACCCCGCAACAGCGTTCGTCCCCGCAAGCCCTGTGGGGTGATCCTCGTGCGTGAGCCCCGGCGTTGCCCCAAGATCCTTGCCGTCGAGCGAGTACACAGGCCCGTATGTATCGATGCCTTGCGACTCGAAGAATCTCTGAATGCGATCGCTCAGTTCGCGCTCGGCCGGTGCCTTCTGCCACCACGACCAGTCGACCGACCAGTTCGACGCCGTCCGCCATGCGTCGTAGCCGAACTCGCCTGACTGTGGAAAGCGATTGATGTGCGGAGTCCCGTCGAAATTGGCATAGCTCGGAGCAAGGCCAGTCTTCGGATTCGTGGTCTTCACAAAGAATGCGCGGCTCGTCTCCGCCGCCATCCGCCAGAAAGTCCGATCTTCCTCAGGACCCCAGCGAGCCCACAGTTCGTAAAACGCAGGCAGATGATACGACGGATCGGTAAACGGGTCGGCCATGACCTCCGGCACAAACAGGATCATCGGCGGGTCTTGATGCATCATTGGACCCACGATGTGATGCCCGATCGGATTGTGCGATCCGTTTTCTGCGGGCACCGGCAAGACGGGCCGATGCACCATCGCCGTCAGCAGCTTCTCCGCTTCCGCGTGATAGTCGTAGATGCCCTTGCCGCCCGGCCAGCGATTGCCGGCAAACAACAGCGCCATCGCGAAGTACGATTCTCCATCCGGCGCTGCCCCTTCTGAATTGTGCGTCCCATCCGTCTTGCACGACCATGCGAAGAACTCATAGCTCGGGGCCGTCGGGTCCGCGATGTACATGTAGGTCTTCGCCCAGTTCCAGATCGCGTCGAACTCAGCCTTCTCGCCCAGCTGGACCGCGATCATCATGCCGTACGACATTCCTTCCGTACGCACGTCGTGGTTGGCCCAGTCCGTGATGTACATGAGCGGTCCGTTGGCGTTGCTTCCTGCCGCGAAGGCGATCGCCTGCGACCGCGGGTCACCATGAAAAAGCTGCTGATAGGCGGCGTCGACCTTGGCGCGAATCTCCGCTTCGGTGTGGCCGTCTTCGGCAAACAGGTTGCGATATTTTCCGGTTGCGTAAGCGCCCTGGCCATCCTCGGGGCTGGTTGCGCCTTGCACAAGCGCCGCACTGCCTAACAACACGACAAGCGCAACCGCCGATCGGCTCTGCTTTGCCAGTCTGAGCACGCGATTCTCCTTGCCACCGAAGTGAAGCGATTTAATTCGCAAAGAAGTATCGCGCGGGGAGCGCCGTCCAGGCAAACAGCGCCCGCAACCTGAGTGGCAGTTGATAGCGGCGGCAGCGCGCTACGGCTGGGTCTTTGCGGCG
This sequence comes from uncultured Acidobacteriaceae bacterium, assembly GCA_963778705.1. Lineage (GTDB taxonomy): Bacteria > Acidobacteriota > Terriglobia > Terriglobales > Acidobacteriaceae > Telmatobacter. The sequence continues at coordinate 82,500 of CAVZVM010000003.1, read as the reverse complement.
GAAGTCGATGGAGGAGCAGGATGCCCCGCATTTTGTGCGTCCCGTTGCGCAGCCTGCCGCTCCAGTTTCTCTTCGTGCTTTCGCTTCATATGGCGCGCAATGTCGGGCCAGAACTCGATCACCTCTGCCCCAACAATCCCTTCTGCGGAGACCGTCAGGCCGTCCGAGATGGTTGATGCCACGTCGCGCTCAGAGGGAGGATAGTACGCGCGCGCGATCGCGGCGCCGATCATATTGCCCCCAACGTTGGCATAGTTCGGTCCCCAACCGCCTCTGTCGCGCTTGCACCAGACGGTGCTCGAAGCTGCCCACAAGAATCGGCTTGTCTTGCTGCCGGTGCTCTTTTGGAAGTAACGTGGATCTTCTCTCAGCAAGGTTGTCAGGACGGCATTGCCGAAGAAATTGCCGATGAAGGCGTCGGAATAAGCCGCGCCGAAACGCTTTGCGTATCCTTGTGCGCCCTGTCCCCACTCCGGGTAACTGTTGTTCGCCTGCCCGATTCCGGAGACGACGCCGGCAAGCAGAAAAGGCCACGGATCGGTCTCGCTCTTGAAGAAAAGTTCAAACTTCTGCCCGGGCGACAACGGCAACGCGTTCCGATTGGTCGTGGTGTTGAAGGTTGCCATCACGCCCGCGACCCTCTGATGCTCCTGTTGCTTCAGCTGCTCCTCGGCCTGATCGTGCACCGTCTTCTTGTCATCGGGATGCGTTGAAGGCGATTGCGAACTCGACGAACTTTGGCTCGAGGATTGCGGGATTTCCTGCGTTTGTTCCGAAGGGTTCTGCGCTTCGGCGGACTCAGCCGAAGCCATTTCAACGTGAGGTTGTGGCGCTTCCGGGAGGTCTCGCGCATCCAGCACAAACCGGCCTAAGCTTGCGGACTGTCCGGAACAAGAGAAACTCGTGGCCGTCCCAACCAGGCCGACAGCCAGCGCCAGACAAACACCGCGCATTGCAAAGTGCATCCATTCACCAATTAGAGTCGTATTTCTCATCATAATCGGCAACGGATGCACCCGAATTCAGCGACAGGGACAATTCGCGGAAACCGCGCAATAGATTTCGGGTAGGCATTTCTCAATTAGACGGCGAACATGCTGCCGAAATACTCTCGAATTCACGCGACTGTCACACGACGGCTCTCTCCTCTTGAACACGGGTACGCGCAAAGAGTCGCATCGAGCAATGCGCCGTTGGATGAGACCCGCGGGCGAGTCAATCGCCCGCCTTACCCCATCTATCCGTTGACCGCGACCTTGCTCTTGAGCTCGGCGAGCAACGTTTCGACTTTGTCCTCGCTCTCCAGCGCCTTGAACTTGTCTTCGAGGGTCTCGGGGGCCAGGATCTCAGATGCCGCCGCGTTTTCTGCCGACTTCACGTGGACCTTGCTCTTCATCCGTCCCAGTGTCTGCTCCTGGTCGACACCGACCACTTGACGTGCTTGGGTGGCGCGGCCCACGACCCTGGCGCGGCGATGTTCCGCCACCAGCATCTCGCAATGCGCACGCGTCTCGCTCAGCTTCTGCTCGAGCTTGCGGAGCGCCTGGCGCAGGCCATCGGCCTCGTGCTTCTGATCTTCGGCCTGCGCCGCAAAGCCCTCGGCGAGCTGCGTCTGGCTCAGCGAACGCTCCAGCGCGGCACGTGCCAGATCGTCCTGATTCTTCGTCACAGCCAGTTCCGCCTTGCGCCGCCAGTCGGCAGCCTGCTGTTCGTGCTCGGTGTGCTTCTTCTCCAGCAGATGCTGATCGGCGATCGCGATCGCGACCTGCGTTTTGACCTGGAGCAGCTGGTTCTCCATATCGAGAACAATCTGCTTCAACATCCGCTCGGGGTCCTCGGCCTTCTCGACAAGGTCGTTGAGGTTTGCGCGGAGCAGCGTGCTCACTCTATCCAGTAGGGACATAAATCCTCCTTCTCTCCTTACACTGCCCGCCTCAGGAGTTGGGCAGTGCATCTGCTACTTCTTTGCCGGTTCCGCTGCCGGAGCAGTGGACTGTTTCAACTCCGCCATGTCTTTCATCATCTCCGCGGTGAGTGCCTTGCTGCGCTCCGACATTCTGCTCATCACCAGCGGCATATACTCGCGCGCGATCTTCGGCTGAGCATCGAGCAGATGGTGACCCGCCGTCGAGCTGTAGAACGCGAGCATGGCATCCACATCCTCGCGGGTCAGATAGCGCTGATAAAGCCCTGTCATGTCCGCGAGCATCTCGTCGATCGGATAGAGATTCACCGCCTTCTCCATGTACTTGTGCGTCAGCCGGTCGAGCTGCTCTTGTTGCTCAGGCGTCGGCTTGGGGCCTGAAGGATTCTGCGCCACGATGACCTGCATCTGCTCCTTCAGCTGAGCTTCAACCGTCGTGGGGATGATTCTCCGTATCGATTGCATCTGATCGCGGATCCGCATCGCCTCAAAGAGCTTGGCGAGCTGTTCTTTCGTCGCCTGATCCTCGGGGGCAATTGTCTGAGCGGTTTGCGCGTTCGCACTCGGAGATGACGCTTCGGGTGCTGCTTGCGCAAAACTCGCCATCGGCAACAGCAGCAAAACCGCGCCGAACATCGTGGCCATTGAATGTTTCATCGTGTCCTCTTCTCCGCCGCGGCGGCGTGTGGAGGCCCGGCTTCGCACAGATCGCACGAAGCCGGACTCGCTTTAGTGACCCGCGCCCGGGGTCGTCGCTGAGCCGTTCTCCGGCTTCTGCTTGATCGCCTGCACGTTGGCCATCAATTGCTTGATGTCCATGCCGCTCAGCGCCTCAAACAATGCCGGCACCTGCGCTGCGATCTTGGTCATGTCGCCGGTGATCTTGTTCACCCCGGCCGCGCCATCGTTGCCTGTCGAGACGATGGTGATCCTGTCTACCTTGCTGAGCGGCTCGGCCATCGCACGCACCACATCCGCCATGTTGGTCAGCAGCTTGTCGACCACCGCGGCCTGGTTCCATCCCTGATAGGCCTCGGCCTTCACGTTCATGGCCTTGGCTTCGGCCTCTCCCTTCTGGAAGATGATGCTGGCTTCGGCTTCACCTTGCGTGCGGATCGCCGACGCACGGCCTTCGGCTTCCGCTGTCAGGCGATTCTTCTCGGCGGCAGCCATATTCTCGATGCGCTGGCGCTCGATCTCTGCGCCCTTCAGAACGGTCGCGATCAGTTCCTTCTCGTGGCGCGTGATCTCGGCCTCCTGCACCTTGATCTGGCCCTCCTTCTCCACCTGCTGCACCTTCACCTGCTCCGCGGTCACTTGTTGCAGCATGATGTTGGTCTGCAATTCGTACGCCTTGTCGGCGCTTGCCTGCTGACGGCGGCTCTGTTCGGCGTATTCCGCCTTCTTGATTTCGAGATCGCGCTGCGCCTCTGCCTGGCGCGTGGCGGAAGCGGTCTCGGCAATCACCCGCTCCTGATCTGCCTGCGCTTTCGCCACAGCCGATTCGCGCATCGCCGTCGCGCGCTTGATCGCGGTGTCGCGCTCCGCATCGGCGGTCGCCATCTCTGCGTCGCGCTTAATGCGGGCGATGTCGGGCCGGCCCATGTTGGCGATGTAGTCGTTCTTGTCGCGCACTTCCTTAATGGTGAACGAAATAACTTCGAGGCCCATCTTGCTCATGTCTTCCGCGCAGGTGGCGCGCATGCGCTCGCCCACCATTTCGGGCTCCTTCACGATCTGCTCGACCGTCAGCTGGCCGATAATGCCCCGTAGATGGCCTTCCATCACCAGGCGGATCAGGCCCTCGCGCTGCGCCGGAGCTTTGGTCAGGAACTGCTCCGCCGCCGTAAGAATCGACGCCTGATCGCTGCGCACTTTGATCTGTGCGACGGCTTCGACGGTGACCGCGACGCCCTGCTTGGTATAGAGATCCTGCTGCGGAGCCACATCGAAGCTCATCAGTTCGAGACTCAATTCGCGGCAGTTCTCCACCATAGGAAAGATCACCGTGCCATGGCCCTTGATCACACGAGGCCCGCGGAATCCGTACACAATCAAAGCTTCGTTGGGCCCGGCCTTGCGATACATCCTGGCCAAAATCCCCATCACAATAATCAGCATCAGAACTGCTAGTCCGGCGTACAGAATGATTTCTGGGTGGATCATTGCTTTCCCGGCCCTTCGCCCAGGAGAGTATGGGTTGATGGTTTTACTGCTTGTGGCCGTTCTGCCGGCCATTCTTCGGAAAAAGCTTGGCGAGCAAACCCAGCAGGAAGATTCCCACCAGGATGGCCATGTCGGTAATCAACACGGTCGAGTTCGTCATTTGAAACCTCTGCGGTTAATGGTGAATACAAGTCGTGAGTGGACAAAGAAACATTGGATGAGTGGGGCAGTAGGACAGTGACCCGATCAGGATGCAGCCGACCCCTGATCTCTGAATCCTGACCCCTGATCTGCCTCTTGCAGATCTTCCCAACGCCTTACATACGCAACGCCTTTTTCGTAGCGCACGACATAGACCTCTTCCTGTTTTTGAATCGGTTCTCCGTCGTCTGATCGCGCCGGCGCCGATCGCAGCGCGCCCAGTTGTTCGTACACAATCTCTCCTGTGCCGCCAGACGCGAATCGCCGAAGACAGATGACCCACTGCGCCGATCACTTCCGTCTCATCGGCAGTCAGCTCGCGCTCATGCGGCAACAGCACCTTGGTCAGAAAGAAAAACACAATCGCGCCGCCGGCCAAGCCGCACACCACGGCCAGCACCAAAACGATCAGCGCAACAAAGCTGCCGTAGCGCGACAGCAGGTACCCCGCCGCGCCGAACCAGCAGAGAAAAATCATCAGCGAGAACGCATTCCACCACGGCACACTGGCGCCGCCCCCGCGCATGCCCGCCGCGCTCGGATGCGACGTGCCCATCGCGCCTCGCATGCGGCACATGCACGTGGCCCACATGCGGCAGGTGTACAGATCCGCCGAAGTGTCCCAGCACGCCGAACAACGACAGCGCGCTCAATCCCAGCCCTACCAGAAAGCAAATCAGATAAAAGGATTCCCAGTTCATATGTGCGCTCCTGTTCTTACCGCGCTCTCTTGGTTGATCCCTGAACTTTGCCGTTCTTCTTGCCTGTGCGCACTGCGCGCTCGGACGTTGGTCGGTCTTCTGACCCCTGATCCCTGCCGGGGCCCCCGGCGAGCGATTTGTGCTCGCTGGGGTGGCTGACCCCTGATCCCTGCTTTTGCAGCACTTCCGCCAGCCTTGGCATCAGTCCCGGAGTCTCCAAAATCGACTCCAGCAGGAGAAGGCACTCCCGCGAGTGCTCGTTGCGCGCCAGCGTCAGCAGAGCCTGCTTCAGTTCCGGATCGCGGCGGAACCGCTCCGCTCCGGAAACCAGCCACAGGTCGAGCTTGTCTTCCACGTTGCGCAACTCGCTCTGCAGTTCGGGGGAGTAGCCCTCGGGGTCGTCCACCAGATAGCCGGGGTGAACCTTGAAGAACCCGGCGAGAATCTGCCGCGTGGTGTTGGTCAGGTGCGGGCGCGCGCCGCTTTCAATCTGGGAGAGGTAGCTCTGGCTGATCTTCGAGCCGGTTTCGGCATCGATGGCCCGCACCAGTTCCTGCTGACTCATCGCGCGATCCAGGCCTCTGAGACTGCCCTCGACCTCGCGCAGGTAGCGAATTTTTTCGCCGAGCTTCATGGGTTGCGATGGGGTGTCCTTCCGAGCAGTTCAGCAGTCCATCGCAAATTGCAATAACAATATCGCAATCCGTAATACGCGTCAAGAAAAATCGGAGATCGTCACAAAGGAGTGGTTAGTAACGCAATTTCAGAGAGTTGCGGCTGCCGATCAGAGCATTAGCGATCTGATGTACTCTTCGATTCTTCGCGCGCTCATAGTCCAGGGAATGAGATTGAGAACTGCCTGGTGGCCGCAGATTGCAATCCACTCGGGCGACCAGAGCACATTGGTTAATAGGCCCTCGTCCTTTGGAAAGGGATCGACTTTCGTCCGGACAGCGATGAACGTACGGTAAATTCCTCGTCCTCTGCCGACAACACTGTCGAATACAACCATTTGCGTTCCATTGCGTTCTCCTTGAACGACATTCCACGCGTGCGCGATTTCGAATGCTTCCTGGGCCGACGGAAAGGAGCTAGGAAGAGTGCGGTCGGTGTACTGAAATCCTACTTTGGATGCGAGCGATCGAATCGCCTTTTCCCGGAGGGACCCGAGGAGCCTGAACCATGCGAAGGCAAAGACCAGGATCGCCAGAATGGTCGCAGCGGTCACCATTGTGCAGATCGTACAGCACTCCGCCCCTCGTCAATCACCCGATGGCTGCCCCCTCCCACCTCCGCCTGTCGTAGCAAAGAGACATAAATGATACAATGTATCTACTTTTTCGATCCTCAGACTGGGAGCCGTCCGACATGCGCGCGCAAATCCTGAAATGGGGTAACAGCCTGGCAGTACGAATACCGAAATCCATCGCAGAAGAAGCGGAGCTCAAGGCCGGCGACCCGCTGGAGATCGAGGTTGCCGATCGGGGCGCCGTCCAATTGAATCGCGTGGGGAAGATTCCTACGCTGGCCAAGCTGGTCGCGCAAATTACTCCTGAAAATCGCTATGCGGAGATTGCAACTGGATCAGATGTGGGGAAAGAAGCCGTCGAGTGGTGACGCGCTATGTTCCCGAGGCCGGCGACATCGTCTTTCTCGATTTCGATCCGCAGATCGGCCGCGAGCAGGCCAAGCGGCGACCTGCGCTCGTGCTCACGGATGCTCGCTACAACCGGGCGAGTGGGTTGGCGGTGGTTTGCCCCCTGACCAGCAAGCGCAAGCCGTATCCGTTTGCTTTGCCAGCCACGATTGGCGGAGTAGAAGGAGCGATCCTGGTGGACCAGTTGAAGAGCATGGACTGGGCGAGTCGGCACGCTGAGTTCCATTCCAAATCGGCTCCCGCTCTGCTCACCCGAGTGCGGCAATATATCGGCGTTCTGCTCGCCATTCCCAAGTAAAACAACGCGGTTGGTCTCAACATGCGAAGGCCCTCCGGCTCGATGCCGGAAGGCCTTCAATCGACAACTACTCCGCCCTATGCTTTTACCGAGCGCGTAGGTTTGGAGCCCCACAGCCCATAGTAGGCAATGAAGAGGTAACAGAAGATTGGAATGACAAAGGCATGCTGAATGCCCATCTTGTCGGCTGCTGCGCCCAGCAGGAGAGGAACGATGGCCCCACCGACGACCGCAGTCATAATCAGTCCCGATCCCTTGCTGGTCATCGGGCCAAGGCCGGCGATGCCAAGAGCAAAAATGTTCGGGAACATGATGGAGTTGAAGAAACCGCAGAGCACTACAGTCCAGATAGCCACCGATCCGGTGCTAAGCATCGAGACAACGAGCAGTGCAGCTGCGATAAATCCGAAGGCCCCGAGCAGCTTATTCGATTTGATCTTGGTGAGCACCCACGAACCGAGCAAGCGGCCAACCAGCGCCCCACCCCAGTAAAGCGAGACCAGGAACGATGCCGTTTTGGCGCTATCCACGCCCTGCGTCTTGAAGTAGTTCACCGCGATTGAAGCCAGGCCCACTTCAACGCCTACATAGAGAAAGATGCCGACTGCGCCCAACACAGTGTGCCTGTAGCTCCAGATGCTCCGGCCGAGTATCGGATCACCCTCTTTTGCAGGGCGAAACTCCTGCGTCTGCGCAATGTGAGGCAAATGCATGAAGGCCACAGCGATGCCCAGAATCAGCAATCCACCGGCAATGGCGATGTAAGGCCCGCGCACGGTGTTCGCGATAGCTGCTTTGGTGGCGGTGCTCGCCGGATCGGTGAGAATGTAGGCACCTGCAACCAGCGGCGCGATCGTGCCACCGAGGGAGTTGAGTGCTTGCGCCAATGTCAGGCGCACCGGCGCACTGTGCTCGGGCCCGAGAATCGCAACATAAGGATTGGCTGCCGTCTGCAATGCGGTCACGCCCGCGCCGACAATGAACACGGCAGTAAGGAACAGGGGAAAGCTGACCATCTTGGCCGCGGGGACAAACAGCAGGCAGCCGACGACCTGGATGAACAGCGAGACCACCATCGTCTTCTTGTAGCCGATCGTCTCAATCAGCTTCGACGTCGGCGAGGAGAACACGAAGTAGGCCAGGAAGAAGGCCGATTCGGCCAGCATGGCCCAGGCATACGGCAGATCGAAGATGGACCGCAGGTGCGGCACCAGCGCCATGTTGAGGTTGGTGATAAATCCGAAGATGAAAAACAAAACGGCCACCGTGATGAAGGGGCCGGTGTAGCTGGGTGCACTTTGAACCGCTGCCGGTGTGGATCGTGTTGCCATACGTAGTTTGATCCCCGCTTCCTTAAAAAGTTCTGCCCGGTTAGGGCTGGATGGCGCGATGGGGGCAGGGCGCTCATCTTCTCTGCCAGTTGGGTTCCCTGGCTCTTGTCTGGTGGCCTCTGTGCAGGCCGCTTTTGCTGCACACAACACTATACGGGAAACAGCGTTTCTGGGAAGGGGAGCTGCCAAACCCTGCCGAGCCGCTATCTGCGGTGCGCCTGCTTCGAGTATTCTCAAATGAAAAAGAAGGAGATAACCGTGCCTACGCCCGTGTTGAACAGCGCCCGGACCAGGAAGGTGCTAGCCGCTCTCGAAGGCAACTGGCAGGCCGAGATGGAGGGCTACCACACCTATGCGACGCTCGCCGATCGCGACACCGATCCCGTGCGGGCGCAGGTGCTGCGCCATCTCGCCCAGGCCGAGTTGGAGCATGCGGCGCTGTGGGCAAGCCGCATCGAGGAGTTGGGCGGACCGGCGCCGGCCTACACGGGTGCTCCGGGGGGCGAGGCCGATTCGCTGGCAAACCGCGCGGGCGGAACGAAGATGGCTCTCCGGCGCCTCGAGATCGAAGAGAGCCGCCACATCGCGCACTACGGAACGCAATTGAAGGATCTGGGCGACGAGGGCTCCATCGCCATCCTCGAACACGTCATCGAGGATGAAAGAGAACATCACCACGAGCTGGGATCGCTGCTGCGCGGGCACTATCAGGCTCCGGCCGGTGCACCGAAGGTTGACGCGAAAGCTGTCCTCGAAGAGATGCTGGCTAAGCGCGATGCCGGTCGCAAGCAGCCGGGCGCGTGGATCGGCGACGCGATCTACGGCGTGAACGACGGCCTGGGCGCCATCTTCGGCATCGTCTCCGGCGTCTCCGGTGCAACCGCCGGCGACAGCAAATACGTCCTGCTGGCAGGACTCTCCGGCATGATCGCCTCGGCTCTTTCCATGGGATCGGGCGCCTACCTCGCCGCGAAAAGCGAGCGCGAGATCTACCACGCCGAGATTGCGCGCGAGCGCGAAGCCATCAAGATGAATCGAGCCCGAGGCACGCGAGCTGCTCGCCCTCTACTACCAGGTCAAGGGGCTTCCTGAGGCCGACGCTCTCCACATGGTCAACCACATCGCCAGCGACCCCGAACAACTGCTGCGCGCACTTGCTTCGGAGCGTCTCGGAACCTCGGAAGAAGCGCTCTCGAATCCGATCGTCTCGGCAACGTCCGGCGCGTTGTCTACTGCAGTAGGCGCTCTCATTCCAGTCATTCCGTTCTTCTTCATGCAGGGAATCCCCGCAGTGATTGCCGCCGCGATCGTTTCTCTGATTGCACACTTCGCCGTCGGCGCAGCCAAGAGTCTCATCACCATTCGTTCCTGGTGGTCGTCGGGCCTGGAGATGACCGTGGTCGGCGCGGTCGAGGGCGCAGTCACCTACGGCATCGGCGTCCTGCTCGGCAAGGGCGGCATGTAGTGGCAGGCTTCGTCCCGCTCGGTGACGCATCGCGCCGCCCGCGCAACTTTGCCGCGGTCACGGTCGCCATCATCGTCGTCAATGTGTGGGTGTTCTTCCAAGAGCTGGCCCATGGCGATCGGTTCGTCTACGTGTGGTCCGCCGTTCCCGTCCGCATTGTGCACGGCCATCACTGGATCACGCTGCTGACCTCGATGTTCATGCATGGCAGCTGGATGCACATCATCGGCAACATGATCTACTTGTGGGCCTTCGGTCGCGAAATCGAAGACGCCATGGGCAGCTTCAAGTTTCTCTTCTTTTATTTGGCGGGCGGCATCGTGGCAATGATGGCCCAGATCCTCGGCGATCCGCTCTCGCGCATCCCCAGTCTCGGCGCCAGCGGGGCCATCGCTGCAGTCATGGGCGCATTTCTGATCACGTTTCCGCGCGATCGCATTCGCACGCTGCTCTTCGTCTTTATATTTATTCGGATCACGTTTATCCCCGCGGCGCTGCTGATCGGCTTCTGGTTCCTCATGCAGGTCCTGAACGTCGGCTCGGTCGCAACCGTCAAAACCGGCGGCGTAGCCTACCTGGCCCATGTCGGTGGCTTTCTCTTTGGTGTCGTTATGGCGCGCCTGTTCGTCGATCCCAACCGCATCGCCTTGCGCCGCGTCCCAACCTACCCGACCTATTAGAATTGCTGCGACTTTCGTCTCGAGGAAATCCGTGTCCAGAAAAACTCTCAGAGCTTTCGTGCTCGTCCTGCCCGCCCTGGTTGTTCTCGAATCGTTGGCCGCACCGCAGGTGCTTGGACAGCCCGCCACACCGCAGGTGTCTCAGTCCGTGGGCGATCTGGTCTTCGAACGCAACGTCGCGATGAAGACCCGCGACGGTGTCACGCTCAAGGCCGACATCTATCGTCCCGCCGGCGAAGGAACCTTCCCGGTCCTTCTGCAGCGCACGCCCTATAACAAGGACAATGCCGCCGACTTCGCGCGCCATGCTGTCGCCCGAGGCTTCATGGTCGTCGTGCAGGACGTCCGTGGCCGCTATACCTCCGAGGGTGAGTGGTACACCTTCAAGCACGAGATCGACGACGGCTACGACACGGTGGAGTGGGCGGCAGCTCTGCCGCACTCCAATGGCAAAGTCGGCATGTTCGGCGGATCGTACGTGGGCGCGACGCAGATGCTCGCCGCAATCGGCCATCCACCGCATCTCGCCGGCATCTGCCCGGTCGTCACCGCGTCGAACTACCACGAGAACTGGACCTATCAGGGTGGCGCATTCGAACAGTGGTTTAACGAATCGTGGGGTTCGGGGTTGGCGCAGGACACCTTCGACCATCTCATCCACAACGACACCAATGCCCTGGTCGGCGATTCGGTTCTCCCGTTGAACGCACTATCCGATGTTCAACATCCAGCCCATCGCCAACGGATCGCAACTGACCCGCGAACTAGCGCCCTACTTCCTCGATTGGCTCGCGCATCCCACCTACGACAGCTATTGGAAGCAGTGGTCGATCGAGGAGAACTACGGCAACATCCAGGTGCCGGCGCTGACCATCGCCGCCTGGTACGACATCTTCCAGGGCGGGTCCTTGAAAAATTACATGGGCCTGCGCGATCACGCCGGCAATGAAACGGCACGCAGCACCCAGCGTCTCCTGGTCACGATCGGCGGGCACGCCGGCGGTGGACGCAAGATCGGCGAAGTGGATTTTGGTGCGGCTGCTGCGGACTACGATGAGAACGCGATCACCCTCGACTGGTACGACTATCTCTTCCTGGGCAAGCAGAACCAGTTTGCCGACGCTTCCCACCCTGTCCGGATCTTTGTCATGGGCAAGAACGAGTGGCGCAACGAAGCAGCCTGGCCCCTGGCGCGCGCGAAAGGAACTTCATTCTTCCTCAGCTCCGGCGGCAAAGCCAACACTGCATCGGGCGACGGTGTGCTGGTCGCTGCGAAGCCCGCGAAGGATGTGGAGGACACATTCGTCTACGACCCGGCCAATCCCGTGCCCACGGTGGGCGGCCCGCTCTGCTGCGACCCGGTGCATCTGCCCGCAGGCCCGCGTGACCAGAAGGAAGTTGAAGCTCGTTCCGATGTGCTCGTCTACTCCACTCCCGTGCTCCAGGAAGATATGGAGGTGACCGGCCCCGTGACGCTCGACCTCTTTGCCAAATCGTCCGCCGTCGATACGGACTTCACGGCCAAGCTCGTCGATGTTTGGCCAAACGGCTTCGCGCAGAACCTGACCGAAGGCATTCTCCGAGCGAGCTTTCGCGAGTCAACGCAGGGCGAGCCCAAGCCAATCGTGCCCGGCCAGGTCTACGAGTACAAGATCGATCTCTGGTCGACGAGCAACGTGTTTCTGAAAGGCCATCGCATCCGGCTCGAAGTGTCGTCGAGCAACTTCCCGCGCTTCGACCGCAACCTGAACACGGGCAAGCGTGCCGCCGACAGTTCCGATTTCGTGAAAGCGACCAACACCATCCTGCACGACAGCGAGCACCCCAGCGCGCTGTTGTTGCCGGTGGTGCCGCAATAACGCGCTAGCCTCTTAGTCGATCCTGTCCTCGGGACGAGGCTTTTCCCCGCCCTTGCGATTGAGAATGCGTCGAAACGCTTTGCGGTCGGCGCGTGCCTTTCGCTCGAGAAAGAACTCCTCTGTCTGCATTGCGGCGATCTTCTCTGCTGCTGCAATCACAAGGAACTGGTTCATGCTGGTCCCGTCCCGCTTGCTCAGAGATTCGAGCGCGGATTTGAGCGAGACAGGTAGGCGCAAGGGGAAGGTTGTGGTCCGGGTCGTCATAATGGGATCCTCTTCAGTGCTTCGCCGGGGCGGATTACGGCGATTCCAAAGCTCCGTTCCGCAGCTAACAAGTCCTTTACGTTAAAGGTCACGATCGCCTCTACCTGTCCATTGATGGCCGCTTCCAATACCAGTTCATCGCCTGGATCGTGAAGCTGTGGCCGCCATCGAAAGTGTGGTTTTACTGGCTCGGCCAGAGCGATCAGGCCGTCCACAAAATCTCCGACTTCGGTTTCGGACAGTGACGCCGCGAGGCGATGCTCGGCTCGCAAACACGTAGCTTCATACTCAAGAGCCAGCGCCACCGAAAGCGCCATTGTCGCCAGCCCCTTGTCGATACGCCTGATTAGTTCGGCGGAAGCTCCACGAGGGCTCCGCATCGCTGCGACAACGACATCGGTATCGAGGACTACTCGCACATTAAATGATATCACATCATCGGCGATATCATCCGAGCCAAGTGAGGAGAGAAATCAGTGGCTTCTGGCGTAAGCAGCCAAATCACCCCACCGTCTGCTTCACCGCCGTCGCTACACCCACGACTTCCTTCGCCGCCTGCCGCCCCAGCCGAATGCAGTCGGAGATGCCGATGCCGTCGTAGGCATTGCCGGCGAGCTTCAGTCCCGGCAGCTCGGCCACGCGCTCTTCGATCTTTGCGATGCGCTCCTGATGGCCGACCGCATATTGCGCCATCGCTCGCCGCCAGCGTGAGACCTTGGTGTGCTCGGGCCTCGCGTCCCGCGGAACGATCTCCTCGCCGAGAATCTGCGTCAGCTCGCGCCGTACCGCAGCAATCAGGGCCTCATCGCTTTCGGCCATCAGCGACTCGTTCTTCATGCCGCCGAGAAATGCCCGCAGCACGACCTTCCCCGTCGGCGTACGGCCCAAAAACTTGCGGTGCACAAAGGTGCAAGCCAGCATCGCGCGGCCCTCGCTCGCCGGAACCAGAAATCCGAAGCCCTCGGGTAGGTCGCCCAGCTGGTCTTCGTCGTAGAGCAGGTTGATGGTGATCGACGACGAGTAGGGAATTGCGGCCAGCTCCTGGCTCAACTCCGGATCGACCCCCGCCAACATCGCGCCTGCAGCCCAGGCCGGCGAGGCAACAATCACCGCGTCATAATTCCCCGTCGATCCGTCCGCACTCACTCTCCAGCCATCAGCCGGTTCTCTCCAGCGTATCCACCGCAGTCGCACGCCGAATCCAATTCGCTTCGAGCTTCGCCTCGACCGCATCCACCATCTGCTGCATGCCGCCGCGCAGCGTGGTAAATATGCCGCGCGGTCCGCGCCTGGTTTGTGTGCCTGGACCTTGCCCTGCGCTTTCCGACGCCGCGCCCCCCGGTCCAGCTTTCTGAGCAGCCGCCATCCTTGCTCGCATTTGGGCCCGCATCTGCCTGTGCGCTGCCAATATGCCCCGCGTCAGCGAGCCGTACTTCGCTTCCATCTCCACCATCTTCGGCAGCACCGTGCGCGCGCTCAGTTGCGTTGCATCGCCGCCGAAGATGCCCGACAACAACGGATCGGCGAGCCGATCGACAGCCTCGGGCCCGAAGTGCCGTTCCACAAGAGCAGCGACCGATTCGTCCTGTTCGCTCGGCCGCGGCGGATGCAGCAATTCCAACCCCATACGAATTTTCGTGCCCAGGCTGAACAAGCGCGTGGTCGCTGTCGGAATCAGCTTCGTGGGCACGAGAAACATCAGCCCGTCGGGCAGCGGTACCAGCCGATTGCGCACCACAACAAAGGTCTTGCGCTCGGCGTCGTTCGAAGGCGTGAGCTGATCGGCCAGTCCCAGCTCGCGGCAAAGCTCCGCCGCTGCAGGCTTCTCGCTGACAAAAACGAGTCGGGACCGTACTCGAGCACCGCGCCGTTCACGATCTCCGAAGACAGCGATCCCCCCAGCCGCGCCCGCGACTCAAACAGCGTGTATTCGATCTCGGCGCCGGCCGCCCGAGCCTTTTCCAGCTCATACGCAGCCGCCAGTCCGGCAATGCCTCCACCGATGATCGCTGTCCGCATCGTTCCCTCGCCCCACTCGGGGAAGTCTAAGCAACTGATCGTGCTGGCCGAGTCCCTCAGCATGGTAATTGGAAGCCCCTGCATCAGGATCGACCTTGGTTCGGCGGACGCATGTGATTTAAATCACACGGAAGCCGCAGTGCTGGCTCATAGCATATATCCCAGCACGGACATTCCCTTGGTTGCATTCATCTGCACGCCATCGTGCATTCGCTGGATAGGTCTATGCTTCTTGCTGAAGGAGGTCGTCCTTGACTGCCGAAGTGATTCACCGGTTGCACTTTGCTTTCACCGTCACTTTCCACTATCTCTTTCCGCAACTCACCATGGGCCTGGCGCTGCTCATAGTCGTCTTCAAGACGATCGCGCTGCGGACCGGCAGCGAAGAGTGGGATCGAGCCGGTCGATTCTGGGGCCGCATCTTCGGGATCAACTTCGTCTTTGGTGTGGTCACCGGCATCCCCATGGAGTTCGAGTTTGGCACCAACTGGGCGCGCTTCTCGCAGCTCTCGGGCGGAGTGATCGGCCAGCCGCTGGCGATGGAGGGCGTATTCAGCTTCTTCCTCGAGTCGGCGTTCCTGGGCCTCTTCCTCTATGGAGAAAAACGCATCTCGAAGACCATGCATTGGTTCTCGGCGGTGATGGTGTTCGTGGGGTCGTGGATCTCAGGCTTCTTTATCATCGTGACTGATGCCTGGATGCAGCATCCTGTGGCCTTTGACCGCCTGCCCGACGGCCGCTACGAGGTGTTGAGTTTTTGGCAACTGCTGCTGAACCCGTGGGCGCTCTTCCAATACATGCACAACATGACCGGCGCAGTGGTCACGGCGAGCTTTGTGGTGGCGGCGACGGGTGCGTTCTATCTGTTGGATCGGAGACAGGAGAACTTCGGCCGCCTCTTCCTTAAAGTGGGCGTGATTGCGGGGGTTCTTTCGACCATTGCCATCATCTTTCCCACCGGCGATCTTCACGGTAAATACGTGGCCCGCAATCAGCCCGCGGCCATCGCCGCCATGGAGGGACTCTTCAAGACCGAGGCAGGCGCAGGCATCGTGCTGGTCGGCCAGCCTAACGAAGAGACCGGCCAGATCGATAATCCCATCGTGGTAAACGACCTGTTGAGCTTCCTGATCTACGGCACGACCAAGGCCGAAGTGAAGGGGCTCGATCAGTTCCCGCGCGACCAGTGGCCTACGGCACTGCCCCTGCTCTACTACGCTTACCACATCATGGCCGGCCTCGGGACCTACTTCGTCGCGCTCATGCTGCTCGCGGCTTTCCTGCTTTGGCGTGGCAGGCTGCACCGCACCCGCTGGATGCTATGGCTGCTCCTGATCAGCTTTCCGCTGCCCTACATCGCCAACACCGCAGGCTGGATGACGGCGGAGATTGGCCGTCAACCGTGGCTGATCTACGGACTGATGCGTACGAGCGAGGGTTTTTCTAGTACCGTGTCGGTGGGCAATGGCCTGTTTACTCTGATTGGCTTCATGGGGCTCTACACGCTGCTCGGCCTTCTGTTCACGGTGCTGGTGTATCGCGAGATCAGCCGCGGCCCGGAAGTCGACGTGTCCCTCGAAGGAGCAGTTCATGCGGATTGATGTGCGGACGCCCCGCTGATCGAAGTTCGATTGATGAGGAGACTCAGTTGGTCTCGTAGCAGACGCAGACCGGAGGTCCTAACGAAAGATCCAACGCGTCAGGACGCGGCTTTTCAGGTTGCAGCTGAGAGCCTTCGCGAAAGCACGAAGTGTCAGGGCACGACTTCAGTCGTGCCGATCTTTGGCTCAAAGAGGAGAGGGCTTTAGCCCCTGTAATGTCGAGGCCTTCACGACCATCCGACCCGGAAGGAGCAACTGGCCAACCGCGCCAGTTCTTCATCACGAGTCGAACGCCTGGCGGAAGGGCACTTTTTCAGACGGAGCGAATGGCAAGTCTTTTCATCGACGTCCTTCGCTCCTATACGCAGGCTGGGAGATTTACTGTTCACGACTTTGTCGTCATGCCCAATCACGTTCACATTCTGCTGACGGTGCCGGGCGAGATCAGTTTGGAGAAGGCAGTGCAGTTGATTAAGGGAGGTTTCTCCTTTCGCGCGAAGAGGGAGCTTGGCTTTCAAGGAGAAATCTGGCAGCGCGGGTTCTCGGATGTGCGCATCGCCGATTCGGCGAGCTTTCGACAGCACCGAGCCTATATCGAAGCAAATCCGGTGAAGGCCGGTGTTGTTGTCTTGGCTGAGGACTATGCCTACAGCTCTGCGTACTTGAAGAAGGCGAAAAGAGCGGGGGCTAAAGCCCCGCCTATCGCTAGCTCTTTCGGCACGACTGAAAGTCGTGCCCTGACACTTCGTGCCTCCATCAAGAGCGGCAGTGGGCAAGAGCCCTCGACGGAATAGGAGCTTCACCATGATGGGTTTTCTCTGGTTCTGGTTAGTCGCAGTCATGATCGTCGGCTACGTCGTCCTCGATGGCTTCGACCTCGGTGTCGGCGTGCTGCATCTCTTCCTGGTGCGCACGGAACAGGAGCGCCAGGTTTCTCTGCGCTCTATTGGTCCTGTGTGGGACGGCAATGAGGTCTGGCTGCTTGCCGGCGGCGGCACGCTTTACTTCGCGTTTCCGCTGCTCTATGCCTCGGCCTTCTCCGGTTTCTATCTGCCGCTGATGATCGTGCTGTGGCTGCTGGTGTTGCGCGGCGTGAGCCTGGAACTGCGTAACCACATCGACGTCGGCGTGTGGCGCGCGCTGCTCGACGGTGTCTTCGGACTGGCGAGCGCGCTGCTGGCCGTCTTCTATGGCGCGGCCCTGGCCAACGTACTGCGCGGGGTCCCGCTGCAAGCCGACGGCTACTTCTTTCTGCCGCTCTGGACCAATTTCCAGCCGGGCGCAGCCCCCGGAATTCTCGACTGGTACACGGTGATCGGGGGCCTGGTCGCACTCGTCGCCCTGACCCTGCACGGAGCTCTGTGGCTCACCATCAAGGTCTCCGGCGATCTGGCCGAGCGCGCTCAGAGCATCGTGAATCCTCTGTGGATCGCACTCGCGGCCCTCACCGGCGTGAGTTTGGTGGCGACCATCCATGTGCGGCCCGAGAGCATGAACAACTACGCAGCCTATCCAGTCACCTACATTGTCCCCATCGGAGTTGTCGCGTCGTTGATCGCTGTCTTCTTCTGGAACAAGACCGCGCAGCCGGTGAAGGCTTTTCTCGCGTCGTGCCTCTATCTCTTCTTCATGCTGGCGGGCGCCTGCTGGGGTGTGTATCCAACGCTCCTTCCGGCGACGACTGGCGCCGATCGCGACATTACACTGGCGCGCGCGATCTCGGGTCCGCACACGCTGAGCGTCGGCCTGGCCTGGTGGAGCTTCGGGATGGTCCTGGCTATTGGCTACACCGTCTTCGTCTATAGCCGCTTTAAGGGCAAGGTAGACGCGGGCGCGCACTGAGATGGTGGGCGTCATTCTGATCGCGCGGCACGATTGGAATGTGCGCCCACAATGGCGATGCCGGCAGTCTCCGCGTCATGAACGAACCCGGCCGCGATGCCCACAAGCAAGAAACACAGCCCAATCACCAGCAGACCCCAGCAGATGTGTAGCCTCAGTTCCGGGTTCTCGACGCCCGGCACATAGCCGGCAATCGCAATCTCCAGCGCAGCCAGCGCGGGCAACGCAAATAGCACGAGACATCCGAGCCACATCTTGCCGAACCCGGCGCGGGAAGATTCCGGCAGCAATCGGCTTGGCCATTTCGGCGGCTCATGAATCCGCAGCGAAACAGCCCAGGCCAGCGTGAAGAAGACCACCTGCGCCACGCCACCGCCCGAAAGAAACAACAGGACAAAGAGCAGAAGAAAGATCGCGCTCCCATGTTTGCGATCGACAAACCAAACCGACCAGACAACGATAACCAGGCTGATCGCAATCGCGGCCATTCCGCTGGCAAGAAAATTGGGAATCAGCGTGAATGCATCTTCGGTGCCATACGGCCACATCTGCTGCTGCGGGCCAATGGAGCGGATGAAAAGCCCCGGCGTCGGCGTGTTGCCCTGCAGCGTTTCAAAGAGACCGTGATCGATGCCGCTGATCGCGAACAGCACTCCGAGGGTAGAAACGATGGTGCGGGTGGCATTGATGGGGGCTGGTAAAACCGGAGGAGCCGGGATGGGCTCCTCGCGAGAAAGATCGTTCGCACGAGGCATTGCGTTCACCTCAATTGCGTGTCGAGGATATCGCGCAGCACACGTTGCGAACGTGAAAATCGCTCGCCGTATCTACAGCGTCACCAGTGTGCCCGCAAATTCCGAGCGCTCCACGGCCACATCGTGATCCGCGATCTGCACCCAGTTCTTCGGCTGGTAGATGCAGCACGGCTCCTGCGCCAGCGGGTCGCCCGTCAACGCATACGCCCGTGCCCGTGAGCCGCCGCAGATTTCTTTGAACTCGCAGGCCCCGCATTTGCCTTCCAGTCGGCTCGTGTTGCGCAGCGCCTTGAAGATCGGCGCGTTGCGATAGATCTCCGCCAGCGGTGTCTGGCGAATGTTCCCCGCATGGATCGGCAGAAAGCCGCTCGGATACACATTGCCCATATGCGAGATGAAGACGAATCCTTTTCCGTCGTTCACGCGGCGCGTAGCCCAGCCCTGCGTCCGTGTTTGAGCGTCGGCTGTCGGGGTACCGGCTTCGTATTCGGCAGGCTGTCCGTGAGGATGACCGTGTCCCATGCGCCGTTCCTGCAGATTGTGTTGCAGCAGATAGCGGCGGTAGTGCATGGCTTCGGTGGTCTTGATCTGAAAGCTAACCCGCTGCGAGAGTTCGTAGATCTTGCCGAAGACCTGCTCGAACTCCTCCCCGCTGAGTAAATCGCCCAACTGGCCGCGTCCCACCGGAACCAGAAAAAACACGTTCCACATCACGATTGCCAGCTTCTCGAACAGCGCGCAGAGGTTGTCGAGGTCGTGGGCGTTGTGCCGGCTGATCGTCGTGTGTACCTGGATTGGGATACCTGCCTCGTTGGCCCATTCGATCGCCTGGATGGTGCGCGCCCATGCGCCGGGCAGTCCGCGGAACGCATCGTGAATCTCGGGTGTCGATCCGTCGAGGGAAATACCCAGCCGCACCAGCCCCGCCTCCTTCATCTGGAAGATCGATTCGCGGGTGAGCAACGGGGTCGCGCTTGGCGTGACGGCAACCCTGACACCCTTCTCCGATGCGTACTGGATGAGCTCGCAGAGGTCAGGACGCTTGAGCGGGTCGCCGCCCGTGAAGACAAAGATAGGCACATGCAGATCGGCGATCTGGTCGATCAGCTTCTTGCCTTCCTCGGTCGATAGCTGATCGGGGTGGGCGAGTGGCTGGGCGGCTGCGCGGCAATGCTTGCAAGCCAGATCGCAGGACTGTGTGACCTCCCAGATCGCCAGAAAAGGTGCTTCGTCGAAGTTAAGCCCGCCCCGTGCGGGAATCTGTTGCATCGGCTGCATATAAAACCTCCGTAAGTCGCGGCACCAGCCCGAGTCTTCAGGACGGGAAGCGCAGCGGTTGCCAGTTCACATTCCATCGGCCAGCCGCAGCGTGCGCCACGATTGCTACGAGTTAAGGAAAGCAGCCCGGCACTCCAAAAATCTGTGATTCAGATCACTTATCGATCGCATCGACATAGTGTGCGAATCGTCACTGGACAAAGCACGGGAACAGGCGCAGAATCCGAATTATCGGCGAGCCTCGATTCTGTCTGAACCGCGCCGATCCGAACAGAGCACCCCCACTCCGACGGTGTACAAAACCGGTCAGTCGACCCTCCATAGGTGATCTGGATCACCTGACCATGTGCCGCCGGGCACCGTAAACCATAACTGCGCCTGCGACAGTAAAACCAGTCCAGGGAGGTTCCCATGGCAGCCACACTGAAGCCAGGGTGGAGCAAACCCTCCACGATCCTCTTCGCCTCCGAGATCCCCGCCAACGAAAAGGCCCTCAGCTTTGCCGTCGCTCAAGCCCGAGAGTTCGGCGCAAATCTCATTCTGTTTCATGCCTATGACACGATGGTTGTGGCCGCGTCGGAGACCTCCGGCATTCGCTACTACGACTACGCCGCTGCCGCCCGTGCCGAAATCGAACATCTCCAGCCCCTCGCGGAACAGATCCGGGCGGAGGGCATCTCCTGCGAGATCATTGTGCGTCCCGGTCTTGCCGCTGACCAGATTCTCGCCTTCGTGCGCGAACGGGCCGTGGATCGCATTGTGATGGGAACCCACGCTCCGGGTCCGGTCGGAAAGCTCCTCGTCGGATCGGTTGCCGAAGCTGTGCTGCGCTCTTCGAGGATTCCGGTGTGCATTGTCGGCCCCGATGTCGTCGATGCGAAGTACCGCAACTATGCAACCAACACCATTCTGTGCGCTGTCAGCCTGAATGAATCGAGCGAGATGATCGTCCGGTTTGCCGCCGAGGTGGCGGCAAGGCATCATGCCCGTCTCGTGCTGCAACATGTGATCAAGCCCCAGGAAAGAGCCGAGGTTCTGGCCGGCCGCACTATCGAAGACCTCGAAGGCGACCTCCTCTCGCTGATTCCGGAAAAACTGCAACGAAAGCTCTCCCTGCAGGCGATCGTCGTTCCCGGCGATCCAACCGAAGAGCTCCTCTATCAGGCAAAAGCGCAGCAGATCGACCTGATTATGCTCGGCGCGCACGGTGCGTCGGCATTTGCTGCCATCGCCCGAGCGGGCGTGGTCTACAAGGTTCTGGCCCACGCGCACTGCCCGGTCATTACCCTGTCGCCCGCTCTGTTGGCCGACTGCGGCGTCACGGCTACCCATGAACATCGCGCTGAAGTCTTTCTTGCTGGCGTCTTTTAAGTCGTTCTCCCATGAACATTCAAAAGGGCCTTCCTCCGGGAAGGCCTTTCTGTACGCCCACAATCACTTCGCGTGACTCTCAGCAACCCTTACGCGCCGCTTCGCCTCCGCGCACCTGCCGCACAGAACGCCTGTGATCCCCTTGCCTTCGCTGATTGTGAAGAGCCGATCCACGGCGGGCAGTCTGACAACCTCCTTCGCACCCGACGGCCAGTGAATCTCCGCCGTTCCGGCGTCGGTCGCATCTCCCAGCCCGAAGTGAGGCCGTTGGTCGTTCGATGAGATGTAGCTGCCCCCGCTGATCACGTCTTCGCGTTGCCTCATTCCATTCGCGGTCAGGTAGACGGTCGCTCCGATCGCATCGCGCGGGCTCGTCTTGCCGTTCGCTGGATTGACGCCGCCTACCAGCTTCAGCTCCACCCAATGATGGCGGTCGGGATTCACATTGCGCAGTAACACCGGCGGTCCGTCGATGGGATTGATGACAACGTCGATTTTGCCATCGTTGAACAGATCGCCAAAGGCGGCTCCGCGTCCCGAGGTTAACGTGGCCAGCCCCGATCCTTTCACCGGCGGCACGTAGTCGAACTTGCCCGCGCCGTTGTTATGAAACAGCAGCGGACGCTCCGCAAAAGTTGTGCCCCACGCGTGTTCGTCGACCTGCGGATAGACATGCCCGTCGATCATCATCACGTCCTTCCACCCATCGTTGTCGTAGTCGATGAATCCGTCGCCCCAGCCGACAAACGGCACTGGTATCTGCGCCAGTCCTGCTTCCCCTGCGATCTCGGTGAAGCTCGCATCGCCGTCGTTGCGATAGAGCGCCTTGTAGTCGTCGGAGAAGTCGGTCACCAGCAGATCCAGAAGCCCGTTGTTGCGATAGTCGCCCACCGCCAGTCCCATCGACGCGATCTCCCGTCCGTCGTTGTTCAGCGCAAATCCGGAGATGTAGCTTCGATCGTCGAACGTCCCGTCGCCTTTGTTGATGTAGAGATAATTCGGCTCGGAGTCGTTCGCGACCAGCAGGTCCGGCTTGCCGTCGTTGTTCACGTCCACAAAGATCGCCGTGAACCCGTAGTAGGCCCCGGGGTCCGAAACCCCTGCCTTCACACTCACATCGGTGAATGTGCCATCGCCATTGTTGTGGAACAGGTGATCCGGCTCGCCGGGCAGTCCGCGTGGGCCGCACATCACTTTGAAACCGTGCAACTGGCAGTAGGCGAACGGCACGCCACCCTTGTCCGAATCGGGCTGATGATTCAGGTCGTAGTGCACGTAGCCCGAAACGAATAGGTCCAGCCGTCCGTCGCCGTCGTAGTCGCCCCATGTCGCGCCATCGGACCAGTTGCCCAGCGTCACGCCGGCCTTCTCGGCCACATCCGTAAAGGTTCCGTCGTGGTTGTTGCGGTAGAGCCGGTTCTTGCCGAAGTTGCAGACAAAGATGTCGGGCCAGCCATCGTTGTCGAAATCGCCGATCGCGACACCGAATCCCCAGCGGTCGTTCGTGACGCCGGCCTTCGCGGCCACATTCGTAAACGTCCCGTCATGATTGTTGTGGAACAGCGCCGCGTGCGGTGGAGTCTTTTTTCCCGTGAGGGCATCGTAGGTCGACCCGTTCACAAGATAGATATCGAGCCATCCGTCGTTGTCGTAGTCGATCAGTCCCACCCCGGAGCCATCGGTTTCGAGAATGTACTTCTTCTGCGCCGTGCCCATCACATGGCTCCACGATGCCAGGCCCGACGACTTGCTCACATCTCGGAAGGCAACGGGTCCTTTGTCTACGAATCCGCCGGCGGTGATCGGCCGTTTCTGTTCGTCGTACACCGGCGCAAAGGTTCCAGCCGACGAGATGCCCCCGCTCATTCCGCTCTGCTGTTCAACCGGCGGCGGAGCAGGCTGTTTCTTCTGTGCGGATAGTGGAGAGAGCGAGGTTGCGACGGCGAAGACCAGCACAACCGCAATGCGAGAGATGGCCATGAACTAGGGCCTGTTCACGCTACTGGAGCGGATGGCCAATGCAGTTTTTGTGTCGGGAGCCTTCGGATCGGGGCACGCCTTGCCCCCACACAGCGCGCCGATAATCCCCTTGCCCTCTTCGATGGTGTAGATGCGATCGACCGCGGGCAGCTTGATCGCCTCCTTCGCGCCCGATGGCCAATGAATCTCAGCAATTCCCGGATCGCGCGCATCGCCAAGTCCGAAGTGCGGTCGCCGATCGTTGGCTCCGATATAGCTGCCGCTGGCCAGAACGTCTCGACGCTGCCGCATACCGTTGGCTTTTAGGTACACGGTCGCGCAGGTCGCATCGCGCGGGCTCTTGTGGCCGTTGGCATGGTTGACACCGCCGATCAATTGCATCTCCACCCAGTGATGATGATCGGGATTCACGTTGCGCAGCAGCACCGGCGGTCCATCGATGGGATTGATCACCACATCGATCTTGCCGTCGTTGAACAAGTCGCCGAACGCCGCACCGCGCCCGGGGATCACGACTGCCAGCCCTGTGTCCTTCACCGGGGGCACGTACTCGAATTTGCGGTCCTTCGGTCCGTCGGGCACGTTGTGAAACAGCAACGGCCGCTCCGCCCAGGTCGTGCCCCAGTCGTGTTGATCCACCTGCGGATAGACGTGGCCGTTCACTTCAAACAGATCGAGCCACCCGTCATTGTCGTAGTCGAGGAACCCATCGCCCCAGCCGACAAATGGAATCGTGGTCTGCGCAACGCCCACGCGATAACTCACATCGGTGAAGCTCGCGTCGCCGTCGTTGTGAAACAGGACTTTGTAATCGTCGCCAAAGTCGGTGACATAAAAATCGACGAGGCCGTTGTTCTCGTAGTCGCCTGCGGCAATGCCCATCGATGCGATCTCGCGCCCATCCTTGTTGAGCGCAAAACCCGACAGATAGCTCTGATCGTCGAAAGTGCCATCCCCTTTGTTCATGTAGAGGAAGTTTGGCTCGGAGTCGTTCCCAACCACCAGGTCCGGCTTGCCGTTGCCGTTGAGCGAGATGAAGATCGTGCTGAAGCCGTAGTACTTGTCCTTGTCTTCCACGCCGGCCTTCGCGGTCACATCGGTAAACGTCCCATCGCCATTGTTGTGGAAGAGATGATCCGGCTCGCCTGGCAATCCGCGCGGGCCGCAGTTCACAGACGCGCCGCGATAGAGGCACGATGCGTAGCCCACAGCTTTCGTTCCCGCGATGGGCAGATTGTCGCGATCGAAGTGTACGTAGCCGGTCACGTAGAGATCGAGCAACCCGTCGCCGTCGTAGTCGCCCCACGCCGACCCGGGCGACCAGTTTCCAAGCGCAACGCCTGCCTGCTCGGCTTTGTCAGTGAACGTGCCATCGTGATTGTTGTGATAGAGACGATTCTTTCCGTAGTTGCCGACGTAGAGATCGGGCCAGCCATCGTTGTCGTAATCGGCGACCGAACACCCATAGCCCCAGCGATCGTTCTGTACACCGGCTTCTTTCGATACATCGGTGAACGTGCCGTCGTGATTGTTGCGGAACAGTGCGGCGTGGGGCGGCTCTTCTTTGCCGTCGAGCGAGTTGAAGGTCGCTCCATTCACCAGATAGATGTCCAGCCATCCATCGTTGTTGTAGTCGATCAGGCACACGCCCGATCCGTTGGTTTCTACGATGAAATTCTTTTCGGGCACACCCATCTTGTGGACCCAGCCGGAAAGGCCGGCCTTCTTCGTGATGTCCTCAAAGATGATGGGGCCCTTGTCGACGAATCCACCGGCTGTGATGGGTCGATTCTGCTCGTCGTAGACGGGCTTGGATGCAACACCCGACGCAATCCCGCCGCCCATGCCCCCCTGCTGTGGCGACGCCTGCGGTCCCTGCTGTGTCTGCCCACCGGCAGGGAATAGAAACAGGCCGATCAGGACCGAACAGACGAGGGTACGACCATGCACCGAATAGAGCTCCTTAAGGGTGCAGTGTATCGTAGCCGCACGACGCCGGTCTCATAGCCGCAAGCCGAGTCGCTCGACTCGCGAACACAGCAAGCGCCAGCCGACGAATCCATAGTCGATGCGGATTCATCCAGCCGGCGCTTGTGTGGTCAGAATTCTAATCGGCGCTTCAAAAGACTTTGAGCAGCACCAGAATCAGAACAACGGTGAGAATCAGGCTGAGTCCGCCCCCGCCGTAGTAACCCCAACCTGGACCAACGCGATAGCCGCCGTAGCCGATTCCAAAGATGAGCAGCAACAAAATGATGATCAACAGCATGTCTTCCTCCTCGCGCACAATCGGAATCGCTTTCCAGAATCAAGCGATTTGCCAATCGTCAAACCCGGCGATGAACGGTCCGCACGGATTTGATTTCCGGTTGGATGCAGACGAAGAGCTCTTCGGCCGTATATTCGATCCCTTTCGCAGCCCTCTCTTGAATAGGAATCTCTTTCACAGAGCGAACAACCCCGCAGTGACGGTCCGGCGTCCAAGGGTAGGTTGTCGGAAGTACGAGAAGTACGCAGGAGGCAAGACCATGCTCTGGACCATCTTTGTGATCCTCCTTGTCCTTTGGCTGCTTGGCATCGTCAGCAGCTACACACTCGGCGGATTCATTCACATCTTGCTCGTGATTGCGCTGGTTGTGCTCCTTATTCAGTTGATCAGCGGGCGCAGGCCCGTCGTCTAGCGGAGAACGAATGCAGCAAGAGCCGTTCGGCGGCGAAAGTGTCCGCCGGAAATCACTACCTCAACCCAGGAACTGGAACAGGAGCTGGAAATGGATAAGGATCGCGTAAAGGGCGCAGTCGACGATGCCGTAGGCCGTGCGAAGCGTCAGGTTGGCGAATGGACCGGCGACACACGCACCCAAGCCGAAGGCGCCGCGCAACAGATCAAGGGCAAGACCGAAAAGGTCGTTGGCCAAGTCAAGGACGCAGTCCGCGACGCCCGTACCGACGCCGATCGCGAACGCGCGCAGGCCGAGCGGGATCGTGAAAACGCGCAGGTCGGCAGCAGCTCGAGTCACAACCGCCGCTAAGGGAGAAATAAAGACAGCCCAACATCACGACCAACACCCAACATCACGACCAACACATTGGCGGTGCAATCCTGCGCCGCCGATGCTTTTTGACCGAAAGCCACATGCCGACGTCACTTTCCGCTGCACACGCTCGAACCCGCCGATTGGCTTGAATTTGACGCCACAGGTATACTGAGGCTGTCTGGCGGTGATTGCGACCGCTGCCTAAGCGAGGTGTGTCTTCCGCAGGGACTCGCGTTCATCCGCGCTCGAGGTTCCGCTATCGGAGATTTCCAGATGGCGCGCCGTGTCCCGCGTGCTTCGAAGTCCCATGGATGCTGTGAGTTGTACCGTCTTCCCGGCTTCATGTTCCGTCTGCGGTTCCCCCCTCCCGCGCCTTTCTTCCGTTCCAATCTGTGCTGCCTGCTGGTCTGAAGTTCCCGTCCAGTCTGGATCCATGTGCGCCCGCTGCGGCGACATTCTTGACCGGCCGCCAACTTCTTCCGCCGGTCCAGAGGCACCGGCAAGTCTCTGCCGCGTCTGCCGTCTGGCCGCTCCGCCCTTCGTGAAGGCTGTCGCCTATGGACCCTACGAGGGCCGCATGCGCGATCTGATCCACGCCCTCAAATATGACGGGCTACGTCCGGCTGCGCGCGGGTTGGGCAAGCTGCTCGCCGACGCCATCCTGCAGCTTGCTCCCGAAGCGCCCGCTGCGATGCTCGTTGTCCCAGTTCCGCTGCATCGCATGAAGCATGCCGAGCGGGGTTTCAACCAGGCGCGCGTAGTTGCTGCCGAGGCGCTCTCCGCCTTGCGCAGGCAGGCACCCGACTGGCATCTGACCCTCGCTCCCAGCACGTTGATCCGACTTCGCGCCACGGAAAGTCAGGCCGGATTGACTACGCGCCAGCGCCGCCTCAACATGCGAGGAGCTTTCCGGGTATCCGATCCTATGTTGGTTGCCGGCCGGCACATTCTTCTGGTCGACGACATCTTCACCACCGGCGCAACCGCGCGCGCTGCTTCGCGTGCTTTGCTCGAGGCCGGCGCGGAGTCGATCTATGTCGCAACCCTCGCTCGTGCACATCGCATCGATCGCGCTTTCGATCGCTCACTTGTGGCGTCAGAAAACACAGAAACTTCAACAGCATTGCACGCAGCAGTAGTCAACCATCGGCACGCAACCATGAACGCGCAGAACCAACCATCTTTTTGACCGGGAGCAAAGGATGTCGCTGGGAAAAGCTATGATTCATGCACGCAAGCAAAAATCGATTGCCAAAGCTGCAGCGCTTGCCGCTGAGCAGCATGTAGCGCCGCAGGCCACGCATATTCTGCAGATGCCGGTGCTGGTGCTCAACGCATCCTACGAGCCGATCAACATCTGCGGCGCGCGGCGCGCTCTGGTGCTGGTGTTGAAGGGCATCGCGCGTACCGAGGAAGAGCACGGCATGATGCTGCACGCACAGCGCAGCCGCATCGCCATGCCTTCCGTCATCCGTCTTCTTGAATACCGGCGCATTCCTCATCAGACGCGCGCCCTGTCGCGCAAGAACATCCTGCTGCGCGATCGCAATTCGTGCCAGTATTGCGGCGTCGTACTCCCCTCCGCCGAACTGACCCTCGACCACGTCGTGCCCCGCTCCCGCGGAGGCAATTCGACATGGGAGAACCTCGTCGCCTGCTGCCACTCCTGCAATCGCCGCAAGGGCAATCGCATGCTCAATGAGATCGATGACATGATCCTGCTGCGTGAGCCGCGCCCGTTCTCGCTGCACACCAGCCGCCAGATCATGCGCATGTTAGGTCGTGGCGACGATCGCTGGCGCAAATATCTGTTCTATTAAGTTGTCAGTCGTCAGCCTGGCCTTTTCGCGGTCCGAATCAGGCAGCTACTTCTGCGGCTTCTGCGCCGGCGGCTGGCCCTGCGGATGCTGTGGGCTCTGCGGCGTAATGTCCTGCCCTTCGTAAATGATCTTCGAGGTCGAACCAAACCGCTTGTAGTCTGAGTATTTGATGATGTCGCGGATATGGACGTCCGAGGCCATGTAGCCGTTGCCGCCCGCAAAGTGCAACACACCTTCGCCCTTCGTATACACCGGGAACCAATAATGCCCATCGATCTGCGCCCGCCACGTCATGAATGGAGGGTGTAAGTCCTCTTTGCCACGGCGTGTGTCGTCGGGCACCATCCGGCCGTTGGTCACAACAATCTGCAGATCCTGCGCATCCACCCAGATACGTCCGTCCAAATATCGCTTGTTCTTCTCAATCTGCTTGGGGCTCACATCGAAGACGTAACAGTCGACCTCATCCACCTTTTGCCGACCGACATACTTCACGTTGTAGGCTGTGATGTCCTGGGCCGTGAGCACAAATGGATAGCCGTGCTGAATGTCCTGAAAGTCCGACGGCGACATCATTACGCGCTGCAACGAACTGCCCGGCGCGAACACGACCTTTTCCGTCCGCTTGCCCGAGGAATCGAAGATCACGTCGTCCACTTCGTAGTATTCGCCGTCCACTTTGTTATCGTCGTCGATCGTCTGCACACGGGCCGTGCGCCGGTAGGTGTAGTGGTTCAGCGCGTCCTGAAACTCCGACTCTTTGGCGGCGAATTCCTTGATGATCTGGTCCGGCGGTGTTGCCGGCTCAGATAGATCCATCCGGCCGAACCCTGAGTCCAGCGGCATCGGCGTGAAGCTGTCCTTATCCTGCCCGAGGGCCGTCAGCGAGAGCGCGCATAGAGCCAAAAGAAGCTGGCCTAACCAACTAAATCTCATCATCGACCTCGCTTTGCCCTGGGGACAAACTTGATACGTTAAGTGCCTACAACGTTAGACGCATATACAGGCAGGGCGTATGGTTGAACAATAAACCGTGGCAGCGCTCGGGGGAGGGGTGTGTCGCTGGATTCTGCCTGCGCCATTGAAGCCCTCCGGTCCGATAAAGCGCAATGTTGAGTTCCATTTGCCGCACGCACCGCGCAACCTCATTGTATGTTGATTTAGACCGCTGCCTCTTCCACCACCCCCACTGGCCAGGCTGCGGCTTTGCATTACTGAGGGGATCATCCGCCCCAGTCGTGTGAGCGGGTCCTAAAACAAGAGGTTCAAGGAGAGCCACCGCAACGATGTCCGAGGGCTACCAGCTTCCCGCGTTCGTTCTGACGGTGCTGTTGCTGCCGGCGTTCGCACATGTCTATCTGCGTTGGCGCGATACGCGGGCTCTGCTCTGGTTTCTCGGCTTCCTCCTCGCCTGCATTCGGATGGCGCAGGTCTTCCCTTTTGGCTCCTGGAACTTTTCCAGCGCGGTGGGTCACCCTTGGATCGCCGTAGGAGGGCAGACCGCAGCGGTCCTCAGCGCCACAATCTTTCTCGGCTCGTTCTCGCCCCTGTCCTTTCCGTACAGGGGACGCCGCATTCCCTACGCCGTGCCCTTCGCCGTTCCGCTCGTGCTCTATGCCGTTTTGTTGGACGGCGTCTACCACGGCGAAATGCCGATCAGCATTGCCTTCTTCATCTTTCCCGCTCTCGGTGCACTCGCTCTCTTTGTCGGATGCTTCTGGGCCTTTTCTCGCGGCAGCATGCCGTCGGCCCTGGGATTCATCCTTTGTATTGCGACGGGCGGTCTCGGCTTCTGGATCTGTATCTCGGTGCGCGGAAGCTGGCCGCTGGTTTTCGTCGAAGGCGCCCTTCATCTGACAACGGCCCTCATCGTCTTTTACCTGTTCCGCCGTTTCTCGCCCGGAACCACGCTGACTGCTTTCGGCTTTTTTGTCTGGACTCTTAATGTGATCGGGATTGTGCCGTCCCTCGCGGGCGGTCCCCACGTTCTCTTCTGGGTGATGCGCGCATCGGTGATGGGCAAGGTTGTCGCAGCCGTCGGCCTGCTCGTGCTCGCGCTCGAAGAGGAGTTGGCCCGCAAGCAGATTGTCCAGAACCGCGAACGACGTGCCCGCAACGAGCTGGAGGCGTACAGCAAAGTCGTGCTCTCGCGCCGCCGCGCAGAAGATTTCGATCGGCAGACGAATTCCATCTGCCAGACAATCGCTGCCCATAGCCGTTTCGCTCAAGCCGCGCTCATTCTGCTGCAACCTTCCGGGCAGTATCGCCTTGTTGGGGCTTCAGGTTTCGATGAGCCTGCACTCACCGCACTCGAATCGCTGACCACCCGCATCGCCCCCGCCGGTTTTCTCGCGCCCGGCTCCGCACCCACCGCTGCCGAAGGCAGCCGCTCGTTTGTGCTCAGCCTCGATCCCTGGCTTGTGCCCGGAGACGATCTCGAACGTCTCCACCTCACACAAGTCGTTGCCGTTCCGTTTGCCGGCCGATCCGATATCGAAGGCGCGTTGCTGCTGTCCGGGATGCGCGATCCGCACCAGCCGCTCGATGCCAGCGAACTCTTCCCCGTCGAGGTACTCGCCGCACGCCTCCAGGCCTCGCGGAATCAGACCCTGATGCTCGAGAAGATGGTCGAGGCAGAAAAGATCGCCGGCCTCAACCAGCTCGCCAACAATGTCACCCGCCAGCTGAACAACCCCCTCACGGTCATCCTCGGCTACGCGTCCCTGCTGGAGGCGACGCCGGCCATGAATCCTCAGGAGCGCAAAGGCGTCGAGGCTGTGCTGACCGAGGCGCGTAACATGCGCGCTGTCCTCGAAAATCTCGCGCGCGGCTCACGCGCCCAGGTCGATCAATTCACCGCCATCTCGGTCACTGAGCTCCTCAACGATATGGAGCAACTCCACCGCTCCGAGTTCCTGCATCGCAACATCGATTTCCGTCTGCAGATTGCGCCTACGCTTCCGCGTGCCCTTGGCAACGCGCAGCAGGTACGCCAGGCAGTCCTTTACTGCCTCCAGTTCGCCATCGAAGCAGTCGAGAACCTCGAACTGCCTGGCGAGAAATCCGTCCGCATCGAAGCCACCGTCGAAAACGGTTCGGTAAAAATCCTGATCGCTCACACTGGTCCCGGCTTCCTCCATCCTGCCCGCGCCTTCGACCCCTTTGTCCCGGCGCAAGCGGCAGGCGAAACCGCCGGCCTTGGTCTCAGCCTCTGCGCCACCATCCTGCGCGAAAACAATGGCCGCATCTCTGCCATGAACTTCGAACCCCGCGGTGCCGGCATTGTCCTCGAACTCCAGGCCGCCTGAAGTTCGGAGGGAGCAGTGGCCTTCAGGCCACTGGATAGCGGCTGGGAAAAGGCGGGCTTCAGCCCCGGAGAACTACACCTTTTCAATCGCAGACGGTAAACAGCTTGGCTTGAGCCTCTGCGCCACCATCCTGCGCGAAAACAACGGCCGCATCTCCGCCACCAACTTCGAGCCCCGCGGCGCCGGCATCGTCCTCGAACTCCAGGCCGCGTAAGCATTCGCTTCGAATAGCCCCTCTCTCGGCTCCTCCCAGAGCGTTCTCGCTTCTTAGGGTGGAATGAATAGGTCTTCGTCCTTGAAGTGGCATGAGCAGAGCCGACCGCGCCGTAGGCGCAACGCTTGTTAGCCCCGCGCTTTAGCGTGGGGACAGAAATCGGTTAAGTAGTCAAAGCCCCGTAGGGGCGGCGCAAACACGCCTCGATCACGGGGGATCTTGCGGCGTCGGCCTGACCCTCCGTCCGCCCCCGTTGTAGACTTGATCGTTCTCGGTTCTTCCGGAGGGGCCATGATGCTGCGATTCCTTCTTGCCTTCTTGCTTATTCCTTCCTTCGCATTTGCCCAGACCAGTCCGGCCGCAGGCGCCGCCAAGCGCCCGATGACCTTTGAAGACATGATGGCCATGAAGCGTCTCGGCGATACCGCCGTCTCGCCCGACGGCAAGTGGTTGGCTTACTCCGTTACCACCGTCAATCTCGAAGCCAACACAAAAACTGCGGAGCTGTGGCTGCAGAAGATCGCCGGTGGCGAGCCCCTTAAGGTTGCAGTCGCTCAGCCCGGCGACTCCGGCATCCAGTTCGCATCCGGACGGCAAGCACGTGCTGTTTCTGTCGGGCCGCGAGGGCGGTCAGCAAATCTGGCTCGCCGATTTCGATCCCGCAACCGGCGCTACGAGCAATGCCCGAAAGCTCACCCATATCTCCACCGACGCCGACAACGCAAGGTGGTCTCCCGATGGCAAGTTCATCGTCTTCACCTCAGCCGTCTATCCCGACTGCCCGGCGATCAGTCCCGAGAATAGTTCCGGAGACCGCTGCAATGCGGATCGCGACAAGGCCGCAGCTGACAATGAGGTCAAGGCTCGGATCTTCACTCATCTCCTCTACCGCCATTGGGACCACTTCACCGGCGATAAGATGTCACATCTGTTTCTGGTCGACCTCGCCACCGGCGCGCTTCGCGATCTCACCCCCAACGATCCCCGCGACGTTCCGCCCGAGTACCCCACCGAGCCTCTGGGCTGCGGCTGCGCCATCTCTCCCGATTCCAAAGAACTGGCCTTCACCGAGAACCTCGACGCCGAGCCGGCCATCTCCACCAACGCCGACATCTTTACCCTCGACCTGACCAACCCGGCCGCTAAGCCCGTTAAAGTCTCCACCTCGCCCGGCGGTGACTTCTCGCCCGCCTACTCGCCCGACGGCAAGTATCTGGCCTGGCGCTCGCAGGCGCGCCCCGGCTATGAGAGCGACAAGTTTCGGCTTGTGCTCTATGACCGCGGAGCCAAGACGATTCGCGATCTGCTGCCGAAGTTCGATCAGTGGGTCGATGAGTTTGTGTGGACGCCGGATGCGAAGGACATCTACTTTACTGCAGTGGATGCAAAGGAGAAGCGCCGGTATTCACCGTGGCCGTTGCCGATGGAGTTCCAGAGCTGATCGAAGGAGGCGGGGAGTACAGCGATCTGCACACCTTCGTAGATGCATCTGAGCCCGTCGTCATCGCGACGAAGATGACAGTTTGCAGCTCCTGCCGAAGTTGTTGCCCTTCAAACAGGCATGCGGCCCGAATATGAGGTCTTCTGGAAAGGGATCGAGCACGAGTTCGTAGCACCATCTGAATGGGCCGATGGCAGTTGGCTCCAGTCCACGAAAATTGAGGTCTCAAGACTGAACGGTCCGCTCCTCTCCCAACTCGATCTCCCCAAGATGGAGTCCTTCTGGTTCACCGCTGCCGACGGCGTCAAGGTCCAGGGCTTCCTCATCCCGTCCCCCTGGCTATGAATCCGCACGTCAAATACCCACGAATTCCTCATCCACGGCGGGCCGCAGGGCGCCTGGGGCGACATGTGGTCCTACCGCTGGAACGCCGAACTCTTCGCCGCCAACGGCTACGTCGTCGTCATGATCAATCCGCGCGGATCAACCGGCTACGGGCAGGCCTTCGTCGATGGCGTCAACGACGACTGGGGCGGCAAGCCCTTCACTGACCTGATGACCGGCCTCGACTACGCCGAGCAGCACTATAGCTTCATCGACAAGACCCGCGAGTGCGCCCTCGGCGCCAGCTACGGCGGCTACATGGCCGACTGGATTCTCGGCCACACCAACCGCTTCAAGTGCATCGTCTCCCACGACGGCATGTTCAACGCCGAATCCGCCTTTGGCACCACCGAAGAAGACTGGTTCAACATCTGGGAGTTCCACGGCAAGCCCTGGGACTACTACGGACGACCCGACAGCGAAAACCCATACAGAAAATGGTCCCCCTCGCTCTCCGCCAAGAACTTCAAGACGCCCACACTCGTCATTCATTCGCAACTCGACTATCGCCTCGACGTCAGCGAAGGTTTCCAGCTCTTCGACACCCTGCAGCTCCTCCACGTCCCCAGCAAGATGCTCTACTTCCCCGACGAAGGCCACTGGGTGCTGAAGCCGCAGAACTCGCGCCTCTGGTACAAGACGGTCAACGACTGGGTCGATCAGTGGACGAAGTGACTGGCAACTTCCGCACAAGCGAAGCGAGTTTATCGAATCCTTCACGAGTGGTTCAGGTGCTGTCCTTCGCCGTCAGCTCGAAAGTCCTAATATTGGAGCGCGTACTACAAATTGATTGTTTGTAGTACAATAGGTCCATGAAGGCCACCATACAAGCACGCCTTGATGAAGAGACGCAGGCCGCCCTTGATCGCCTCGTGCGCCGCGATGGGTTGAAGCCGTCCGAGGCCGTGCGGCAGGGCATTCGCCTTTTGGATGAGCACCGTACCCCGCCTGCCAGACCTAGACTGATCGGAATCGGCATGTTCTCGAGCGGCATCGGCGACCTCGCCACAAACAAGAAGTACATGGAAGGCTTCGGAGCCAAAGGACTCAAGCGAGGCCCGCGGAAGTGAATCCAGTCCTCGTCGATACCAATTACCTGGTTGCCCTCTACGACACGAGCGATCACGATCACGTCCGGTGCCGGCGCGCCTATGAGTCTTTGCGTCAGCCTCTGGTAACCTGCGAGGCGGTTATCACCGAGAGCGTTTATATGCTTCGCTTCGTTTCCGGAGCGGCAGAGGCACTTCTGGCCAGCGTCGAATGCGGAGCGCTGGAGATCTCATT
This sequence comes from uncultured Acidobacteriaceae bacterium, assembly GCA_963778705.1. Classification (GTDB taxonomy): domain Bacteria; phylum Acidobacteriota; class Terriglobia; order Terriglobales; family Acidobacteriaceae; genus Telmatobacter. The sequence continues at coordinate 47,619 of CAVZVM010000003.1, read as the reverse complement.
CAAGCTAAGCGATGCGGCTGGTGCGATCTCCTCCATCATGCGCAAATACTGCGACACTCCCGCCGATTTTGCCGACGCCTGCCTGATCGCCATGGCGGAACAACTCGACACCGGCGATATTCTTACCCTCGATAGCGATTTCACCCACTATCGTTGGAAGCGGACCCGACGATTTCGTTTATTGATCCCTCTGGAGTAGCGCCATGCCCTTCGGCCGCAAATCCGGAAAGCCGAAATCTCCTTCTCGGCGAAGCCGGCGCTCTACGACTACGCCATCAAGGCCCTCGGCCGACAGATGCGCACCACCGCCAACCTGCGCCGCCTGATGCAACAGCGCGCCGAGCCCGGCGAGTCCGGTGCATCGGCCATCGACGCTGTACTCAAGCGCCTCAAAGAGAATGGATACCTCAACGATGCCGCCTTCGCCGAGACCTATACGCGCCTGCGGAAAGAAAACGAGAAGTTCGGCCAGCGCCGCGTCCAGCAGGATCTGCGCAACAAAGGCGTGCCCACGAGCCTGATCGCCACAACTGTGGATGCAGCCTACGCCGAGACCAACGAAGAAACTCTCGCCCGCCAGCATCTCGAACGCAAACGCATCCCCAAGCCAGCCAACGAGAAAGAAACCGCCCGCGTCATGCGCCGCCTCGTTGCCGCCGGCTTCTCCACCGGTGTCATCTACAAGATCCTCCGCCAGTGGAACGTTCCCGACGAATCCCTCGCCGCGCTCGACAATCTCGGCCCCGAAGACACGAACGAAAACCCGCACGAGGAATGAACTTATCCATTCATCTTTGCGTAGCTCTCAAGGTGTAGAGTGCTCGCTAGGACTAGCTGCAGAGCGGCTTTGTGTCAGGGCATGGCTTTAGCCGTGCCGAAATAGGCCGCCCAAAAAACGGGGGCTTTAGCCCCTGAGGAATGATCCCGCAGCTTGATCAAAGCCCCTTGAAGTTTCTCGGAGTCTTCATGGTGTTTGCTCCAACGGTTCCGGCTCCATCCGCAACATTGCCTCTTTCGATCGACGGTCTGGTGAAGCGCTTCGGCGCGCTCACCGCAGTCGACGGCGTCTCGCTCGATGTGCGCGGGAGCGAATGCATGGGTCTGCTGGGCCCCAACGGCGCCGGAAAATCCACGGTGATTCGCGCCATTGTCGGCCGCGTTATCCCCGACTCCGGCAGCATCACCCTCTTCGGTGCACGCGCCGACTCGTCGGCGGCACGCGAGTCTCTCGGCTGGGTTCCGCAGGAATTGGCCATCTACCCACGCCTCACCTGCCGCGAAAACCTCACCGCCTTCGGCCGCTATCACGGTCTGGCAGGCAAGTCGTTGGCCGAGTCGGTCGCCTGGTGCCTCGATTGGGCTGCGTTGCAGGATCGCGCGAAGGACCTCGCCGGCAAGCTCTCCGGTGGCATGAAGCGCCGCCTCAACATGGCTGCGGGCATCATCCATCGGCCGCGTGTGGTCCTGATGGACGAACCGACTGTCGGCGTCGATCCGCAGTCGCGCAACCGGATCTTCGAAATGATCGAGGCTCTGCGGGCGCAGGGCACAGCGATCGTCTACACCACGCATTACATGGAAGAAGCCGAACGGCTCTGCGATCGCATCGCCATCATCGATCACGGCCGCATCATCGCGCTCGGCACAAAAGAGGAACTGGTGCACAACGCCTTCGCCTCGCGCAGCCAGGTCCTGGCCCGTTTTGCCGGCTCAGAAGATCAGATCGCCGCATGGGTCGAACGCCATGGCGGCCGCATCGTTGACTCATCTGCGGAATTCACGATCGAGCGTTCGATCGAGATCGGGACTCTGCTGGAATCCGCCGCGAAAGACGGCTTCGAACTCGAAGATGTCTCTCTCCGTCGCCCGAATCTCGAATCCGTCTTCCTCCACCTCACGGGAAGGGAGTTGCGCGAATGATCCTCCCCATCGTCCGCACCGCCTTGGTCTCCTTGCGCCGCGATCGAGCCGCGCTGGCGCTTGCCTTCATGCTCCCTGTCGGCTTCTTCACCATCTTTGCCGTGATTTTTGGCGGCATGCACGACGCCACACCGAAAATCACTGTGATCCTGGTGGACGAGGACCAGAGCGCCGCCTCGCAGCAGCTGGTACAGGGCCTCGAGCGGGAAGCCTCCCTCACCGTGCTGTTGCGGCCCACATCGAAAGAGAAGACTGCCCAGCCGGAATACAACGCAGCCACTGCCGAAGCCGCCGTCAAAGCCGGCGATGCGCCGGTCGCACTCATCGTCCCCAAAGGCTTCGGGCTCAACCCCGTCGCATTTGGTCCCTCACAAAACGCAACCCAGATCCAATTGCTCAACGACGCGAGCGACATGATCGCCCCACAGGTTGTCTCCGGGCTTCTGCAGAAAGCAGCGATGACATCGATGCCGGTCACCATGGCCGAGCAGGGCATGAAGTACACCGATCGCTACATTGGCGGGCTTACGCCGCAACAGCGCAAAACCATGGAGTCCAATCTCGATGACCTGCGCAAGCTGCAAAGCTCTGGATCTCTCAACACTGCCGGTTCTTCGGCTGGCGGGTTCAGCAACGGCATTGTCTCCGTTCACGCGCGCGCTGTGGTGGGTGAAGACAAAAAGAGCCCGGCGGTGTCGTACTATGCCGCGGCCGTCGGCGTCATGTTTCTCTTGTTCACCGCCAGCGGATCGGCAGGCGCACTGCTCGACGAGGCTGAATCCGGCACGCTCGATCGCGTCTTGAGCTCGCGCGTGACCATGACCTCGCTGCTCGCAGGCAAGCTCACTTACAACACGCTTCTCGCGTTTACGCAGCTCACAGTCATGTTCGTGTGGGCGTCGGCCGTCTTTCACGTCGATCTCGTCCACCATATCCCGGGCTTCATCGTCATGGGGCTCAGCACCGCCGTCGCCGTGGCAGCCTTCGGCATGTTGCTGGCCAGCATGTGCCACACGCGCGCGCAGCTGGGCGCAATCTCTACGCTGCTCATTCTCGCCATGTCGTCGATCGGCGGCAGCATGTTCCCACGTTATTTGATGCCTGAGACTATGCAAAAGGCCGGCATGTTTACCATCAACGCCTGGGCCATCGAAGGCTTCACCAAAGTCTTCTGGCGCGACCTTCCTGTAACTGCCCTGGGTCCGCAGGTGTCGGTTCTTATCGGCGTCGGCATCGTGCTCTTTCTGGTCGCTCGGCGCATCGCTCGCCGCTGGGAGTTTGCCTGACCGATTTCTAGCGAATCTCGGGCCTGCACCTCGTTTTAGTTTCCAGCCGAAGTGATTGCCTCGCGGATCTTCGCCAGCGGCGCCGTAGCAACAAACTCAACTCCACCGTCGGGCGTCGATCGAATTCCCAATTCTTCCCACAACTTCGGCAGATCCACTTGCACGGGCTTGTCCTTCCAACTCGCGTACATGCGCGACAGCACCTGCGTTCCTGTAGCTTTGTCGCCGATCGCCAGCGCCCGCGGCAAATCCCATTCGTGATCGATCGTTCCGTCCTGTGCGACAACCGCTCGTAGCGCATCGCGCAGCCCTTTGCGGTTGTTCGTCTCGCGCCGAATCTCCACATCGGCCACCAGGCAAAACAGCGCTCCACCCCAATACGTGCGAGCCCATGTATGCGTATGATCCACACCCTGGTCGTCCGCACCCTGCGGCTCGCCTTTGGGCATATCGCGCACCATGTCGCGCCAAATGTCTTCGGCCTTCAGCTCGCCGGTCATCACGCGCGCCACCGGTTCGATATACGTTGCCTGCCCCTCTTCCATCCAGTGGTTGTCGTCCGGCAGCGACGGAAACGCCATGTGCACCAGCTCGTGCGTCATTGTCCAGTCATCGGCCAGCTCTGCGGCGGTCATGTGCTCGCCGATGCGGATGCGTGTGAATCCAGGCCATCCGCCCATGTCGCCCCACGTCGTGCCCTGCAGATCGCCATGCCGGCCTGGCGTTGGAATCACAAGAACACGCGCCCGCATCACCGGAAAACGGCCATAGTAGGTCGTCACCGCGGAGACCGCGGCCTGAATGTGCCCCATCACCGCGTCGCGCGAAAGATCCAGATCGCCGCGCGCAAAATCGATCTGGAGGACCGCGTTACCGGCCTTGATCTCGCGTGTCTCGGCAACGTCGACATTGCGTCCCGGCTGCGCCGCGCACAGCGCACCGAAGACGGAGGCCGCCAGACAGGACCCGATCAAGAGCCGGCGCAAAGCTGCGCGGCACCCTTTCGCCGGATGAGAACTCATTGTTTTGTTCGACGGAGAGCTGCGCCCGTTCGTTTCAATCAGGCGATCTAAGCCTTCACCGCAAGCAGGTCGACCTTCTCAATCTGAGGAGGCTTGGCCAGCAATTCGTCGGCTTTGGCCATAAGCGCCTTGGCAATCGGGCCGGTCAGATGCGCGTTGCGCCCATCTTCATTCTTGAACGTATCGAAGATGCCGAAGCGGCCGGGACCCAGCTTCAGCGCATACCACGAGGTTGTTCCCGGCTCCTGCTGCGCCAGCGGCAGCGCCGATTTCAGGAACTCTTCCAGTTCCTTCTCTTTTCCTGCCTTCGCATCCAACAGTGCCAACAGCGCAAGTCGATCCATGGTGATCCTCCGGGCGGGGGGAAGCCGCATCCATAGGACGCGAACCGTGCGCCGAGGTTACGGCGCTGCGGAGCCCTTTACACTAGAGGCAAGATGCAAGTTCGTTCTGGAAACGACATTCGCGAGCTGTTTTTGCGCTTTTTTGAGTCAAAGGGCCACCGCCGCGTGGCTTCGTCTTCGCTGGTGCCGCACAACGATCCCACCCTGTTGTTCGCCAATGCGGGCATGAACCAGTTTAAGGACCTGTTTCTTGGCGCAGAGAAGCGCGACTACAGCCGGGCCACCACGTCGCAGAAATGCGTTCGCGCCGGCGGCAAACACAACGATCTCGAAAACGTCGGCTTCACGCGCCGCCACCACACCTTCTTCGAGATGCTGGGCAACTTCTCCTTCGGCGACTACTTCAAGCGCGACGCCATCCGGTTCGCCTGGGAGCTGGTGACGAGCGAAGAGTGGTTCGGCATTCCCAAGGACCGGCTCTACGTCACCATCTTCGAGGGCGCCGATGGAGTGCCGCGTGACAACGAGGCCGAGCAGTACTGGATCGAGACCGGCGTCGCCAAAGATCGCATCTTCGAGTACGGCCTGAAGGACAACTTCTGGCAGATGGGCGAGACCGGCCCCTGCGGCCCTTGCTCCGAAATCTTCTATGACATGGGCATCGAGGCTGCGGAGACTCCCGGGTGTCGATTTGCCGTTTGGGAAAGACGATGCACGTTATGTCGAGATCTGGAACCTGGTGTTCATGCAATTTGATCGCGCCGCGCTCGTCGATCCGGCGAACGAAACAGACCACGCTATAAGCTGACGCCGCTGCCCAAGCCCTCGATTGATACGGGCATGGGCCTGGAGCGCGTGGCTGCTGTACTGCAGGGCAAGGTTTCGAATTTCGAGACGGATCTGTTTACGCCGTTGATTGTGAGAGCCGCGGAGTCAACGGGCCTTGTGTCAGGGCACGACTCTGCAGATGCTCGCATTGCGTCCACGGTTGGGCACGAAGTATCAGGGCACGACTTTAGTCGTGCCGAAACAGCCAACAGCAAAAAGGGGGCTTTAGCCCCTGAGGCAATCGACAAGCTGCTTGGCAACGCCAGCCTGCGCATCATCTCGGATCACGCCCGCGCCGCCACGTTCCTCATCAACGATGGTGTCCTGCCGTCGAACGAAGGCCGCGGCTACGTGCTGCGCAAGATTCTGCGTCGCGGCATTCGCCATGGCCGATTGCTGGGTCAGGAAAAGCCATTCATGTGCGACATGGTCTACGCCGTCCGCGACGGAATGAAGGGCGCGTATCCAGAGCTGGTTGACTCTGCCGATCGCGTGGCCAAGGTTGTTGAGGCCGAAGAGAAGCAATTCGATCGAGTGCTAAATGTTGGCATGGTCAAGCTGGACGATCTTTTCAAGGAATTTCAACCTGCGAAAGCGGCAAACCGTCAAGCTACCTAGATCAAAGCAGGCGTGGGGCTGGATGCCTAGCACTCGCTCAGGTCGTTCTTCTCGGGAGAACGGATATTCCATCTGTACGAAACTTATGGTCTGCCTTTTGACTTCATGGCAGATGCCGCACGTGACGCGGGATTCGCATTGGATCTGAACCCGGCTTCGAAGCTGCCCGCGCCGAAGAACAAGCTCGCGCCCGCGCTTCCTGGAAGGGCGGCGCACAAAAGACCGCCAGCCCTGCCTTCCGCGATCTGCCCAAAACCGTCTTCGAAGGCTACAAGGTGCTGGCCGCACGGGCGGAAGTCTTGGCAATCGTCAAGGATGGACAAGGTGTTCCCGCAGCCAAAGCCGGCGATGAAGTCGAAGTCGTGCTCGACCACACCAGCTTCTACGCCGACTCGGGCGGCCAGATCGGCGACACCGGCTCCTTCCTGTCCTCCGATGGCAACACCACCGTCGCCGAGATCGTCGGCTGTGTGGCACCCGTCCAGGGTGTCCGTGCCCACAAGGCGATCCTCAAGCAGGATCTCGCAGTCGGCGATCGCGTCCAAACTATGGTTGACGGCGACCGCCGCGATGCCATCCGCCGCAATCACACCGGCACGCATTTGTTGCATGCCGCGCTCAGACAGGTCTTGGGCACACACGTCAAGCAAGCCGGTTCCGCCGTGCATCCCGACCGCCTGCGCTTCGATTTCTCGCACTATGCGCAGGTGGCGGATGAAGAACTCGAAGAAATCGAATCGATTGTGAATCGGGAAGTCCTGAAGAACGCCACGGTCGAGACGCTGGTCGACGTCCCCATCGACGTTGCCGTGAACGAATACCATGCCATGGCGCTGTTCGGCGAGAAGTACGGCGACAAGGTGCGCGTGGTGAAACTGTCGGATGGATTTTCTACCGAGCTCTGCGGAGGCACGCACACCGCGGCGACGGGCGAAATCGGCCTCTTTAAGCTGACCGGCGAAACTTCTGTCTCCTCGGGTGTCCGCCGCATCGAGGCCATCAGCGGTATGGGTTCGCTCGACACCTTCCGCCGTGACTTCGCCGTCGCCCAGTTTGCCTCGTCCATCGCCGGCTCTCCCGACGGCGATCTCTCTGAGGCTTTGCGTGCGCGAGTCGCCGCGCATGAAGAGGAGATCAAACGCCTGCGCCGCGAACTCGACGAGACACGCATGAAATCTGCCGCCGGCGCCCTCGATGAAGTGCTCTCAAAAGCCGTCGACGTGAAGGGTGTGAAGCTGTTCCGTCACCGTGCCGACCATCTCGATCGCGGCCAACTGCGCACCCTGGTCGACAACCTCAAGCAGAAGGCCGGCGAGGGCGTAGTTGTTCTGGCCTCCGCGCAGCCCGAGGGCAAAGTCGCGATCATTGCGGGCGTCACGCCTGGCCTGACCAAGCGCATTCAGGCCGGCAAGCTCGTTGGAGCGGTGGCGAAACTGGTCGGCGGCTCCGGCGGCGGCAAACCCGAGATCGCCGAAGCCGGCGGCAAGGATCAGGCCCAGATCGACGCCGCACTCCAGGCCGCGCCGGAAATCGTCGCGTCCATATTGGCGTAGCAGCGGCTATCGGATCGGCGTAGTCGCTGGATTGACGTAGCGGCCGGCTTGACCCGGACAGACGGCGGGCCAATCAGCCCGACTCCAAAAGAAAAGGGCCGCAACCGCGCGGCCCTCTTCTTTGCTTAGGTGAGACGGGGAAGCTCAGTGAATCTGACTTCCGCCCCTGACTGGGAAACTGTAGGCCACGCCGAACGACAGTATCGGGTAGGTCTTGAGCGGGTTGAGGTCGCTCTTCCACTTGGTGATCTGCGCAGCCAGACTGGTCTGAATGTCCTGCGATGTTGTGTTCGTGGTGTCCGTCACGTCGCCGCACTGGGTTTGCGCCTGATCCTGGCAGGCCCAACCCGCCAGCGTCACGTTCACCGAGGGCGCTCCGACAAAAGCTGCGCCGACCTCGAACGGGAACGACAAGTGGCCATTCCGCGGAATCGTGTTGCCCCAGCCGGTGGTCAGGGTAAACGCCGGCTTGCTCGTATTCAGGCCGAGCCCTCCACTTACGGTGAGCGGCGTGGCGCCAGTTGCCGCATTCGCGGTCGCCGAGTAGTAGGTTGTGTCGTCGAAGGTGAAGCTCGTTCCGCCTGCTGCCACCGCATTCGCCGCAATCCTGTTGTTGTTCAGGAGCATGACGCCGGGGCTCACGCGGAAGCCCTTGTGGAAGGGATAGATATCCGCTGCGAGCGAAGCGTTGGTCATGCTGAGCTTGGCGTTGGCATCGAAGCCGTTGGTGTTGAAGGTCGTCGAATAGCGGAAGGTATTTCCTGTGGCGCGGAGATTGAAGTGGTCCGCCAGATTGGTCGTGATCTGGATCCCGGGACCGAGTGTGTTGAAGCTGCCGCCGATCGCAAAGTGGGAGAACGGTCCTCCGTAGACGGAGCCGTGTTGCACAGTCGTTGCCGGGCGGTAGGAGCCGCCGTCGGTGTTGTTAGCGGCCAGGCGCGTCGAAACGGTTGGGACTTGCGCCGCGAGAGATGAAGCGGTGAGCAGCAAGGCAACGGACAAAGTCGAGATAGTGGCTTTCACGGGGTGTAGCCTCCTCAGAAGTAGATAGGTTCTCGCCTGGGGGACTAACTCAAATGGCTACTGTCGTTTATCCTTATATTTACTGTCGGCGGAACGCCCCTCCGTCTCCCCGGTTACGCATGAGATAACGGAAGTGGTATGGAAAAAGTACCACAGGGACCGGTAGATTGTTACTAGAGCGCGAACCGTATTGGTTACGTGCGGCATGGGGTTTCTCTAATTGAAGTGGGCCCGTGTTTGCTGGTGCGCTTCGCCGCCACGGCGGCTACACGCCCGTAGACGCCCTACGTTTTTTTCTATGGCTAGAAACGACATCGAACCCGAGGCACGATCCAGCATCCGGCAGCAATTGCTCGCCTGGTACGATCTGAGCCAACGCGATCTGCCCTGGAGGCGGAGCCACGACCCTTACGCGATTTGGGTGTCGGAAATCATGCTCCAGCAGACGCGAGTTGCGGTCGTGGTCGAGCGGTATCAGGCCTTCATGGCCCGCTTCCCGTCTCTCGTCTCGCTGGCCCTCGCCTCCGAGCAGGAAGTACTGGCGCTCTGGAGCGGCCTTGGCTACTACCGCCGGGCGCGCATGCTCCACAAAGCTGCCCAATTCGTGGCCGAGCAAGGGGAGGGAAATCTACCCACGTCGGCCGAGGAACTGCGCCTGTTGCCCGGCATCGGGAACTACACCGCCGCGGCCATCGCCAGCATCGCTCACGGAGAAGCAATTCCGGTGGTCGACGGCAACGTCGAGCGCGTTTTGTGCCGCCTGCAGGGATGGGAAGCGGTCGGCCGTTCGGGTGCCGCGGCTCTGCGCCGCAAGATTGAGGCGGTTGCACACCAGCTATTGGATCCGGCTCGCCCCGGCGATTTCAACCAGGCTCTGATGGAGCTTGGAGCAACAGTCTGTACGCCGAAGAGTCCGCAGTGCCTTACTTGTCCGCTTTCAGCCCACTGCGCCACTCGCGGAGAACACAAGACCCAGGCTCGGCCTCGCATGTTGAGCAAGGAGATTGCCTATGCGCTGGCGGTTCGTACCGGCAGCCTGCCCGGATTCACCAATCGCGAGGTCTTCCTGGAGCAGCGCTCCGATGCCCAAACCGTGATGCCGGGATTGTGGCAGCTTCCGGTTCTGCGCGAGGCGACGGTGCCTGAGTCCGAAGTGCGCATGACCGTGCGCCACGCCATCATGCAGGTCAACTACTATGTGCGCATTCGCGAAGTCGGCGAAGAGGATGTAGACGGACTGACGGTTTCCGAAGGCCGGCGCTGCTGGGTTCCGCTCATCAATGCGTCAGGCATGGCTCTCACTGGGCTCACGCGCAAGGTGCTCAGCCGCGCGCATCTGCTGCCAGTCGCCCCGCTCGAGTTGCTCACGTGGCAGACCCAACCCGTGCAGGAGACCGCCTGATAGCCTGTTGCTGAAGGACCGTGCGTCTCGCTGTCATCTCCGATATTCATGGCAATCTCACGGCGCTTGAAGCGGTGATCGCCGATCTGCGCGAGACGTCGCCCGACCTCGTTTTGCATGGCGGCGACCTCGCGGCCGGTGGAGCGCGGCCTGCCGAAATCGTGGATCGCGTGCGTGCCCTCGGATGGAGCGGCGTCCTCGGCAATACAGACGAGATGCTGTTTCGTCCCGAGTCTCTCACGGAGTTCGCGGCCCGCTCTCCCCACCTTCAGCGGCTCTTCAACCTTGTTGAAGACCAGGCTGCTTTCACGCGTGGAGCGCTGGGCTCGGAGCGCATCGCGTGGCTCAGGACTCTTCCGATCAGCCAATCTACCGACGCCGTTGCATTGGTGCACGCCAGTCCCGCGAGTGCGTGGGTCTCGCCCGGCGCCAAAGCCACAGACGACGAACTGGATGCGACCTATCAAACGCTTGGGACGCGCATCGCTATCTACGCTCACATTCATCAGCCGTTTGTGCGCTCCATCGGGCCGCGAATCGTCGCCAACACCGGCAGTGTCAGCCTTTCCTACGATGGCGATCCGCGCGCTTCCTATCTGCTCGTCGACGAAGGCAGTGTGACCATCCGCCGCGTCGACTACGATCTTGCAGCCGAAGTCGCAGCGCTGAAGACGAGCGACCTTCCTCACGCCGATTGGGTTGCGCAGACGCTGCAAAAGGCCTCGTTCGTCATGCCTTGATTGCAACTTGTCGATCAGGCCCAGGCGCGTGCAGCAGCGTAAAATCGACCTGACCGCCTCATCCCCTCTTCGCGGAGCAATGAATGCGCCCTTCACGGATTTCTCTGATACTGTCCTGCCTTGTCGTCGCTTCAGCCATCTCTCATGGGCAGACCGCTTCTGTACCGAACGTTCCCGGTCTGCCGCCATCGGCCCGCACTGCAGCCGAATCGATCGATCCGCTGAAGATTCGCGAGCACGTCCGGTTCCTCTCTCTTGACCTCCTCGAAGGCCGTGGCCCGGGCACGCGCGGTGCAGAACTCGCGGCCCAATACATCGCCACGCAGTTCGCGCTGGCCGGGCTCAAGCCTGCAGGCGACAACGGCACCTACTTCCAGCCGGTCCCGCTCTTCGCCGTGCACACCGATGAGGACAAGACCAAACTCTCTTTCGTGCCCGCGAGCGGCTCGCCGATCGATCTCGCCTATGGAACGGAAATCGTTGCCAAGGATGAGACCGGCCAGACCTCCGCAGACATCGATGCGCCGATTGTTTTCGTCGGCTACGGCATTCACGCGCCCGAATACAACTGGGACGACTATGCCGGGCCCGACGGCAAAGAGATTGACCTCAAAGGCAAGGTCGCGCTCGTCATCGTGAACGAACCGCCCTCAGACGACGAGAAGTTCTTCAAAGGCAAGGCACTCACCTACTACGGCCGATGGACCTATAAGTACGAAGAGGCCTCACGCCGCGGCGCCATCGGCGTCCTCGTCATTCATCGCCGCGATCTGGCCAGCTATGGCTGGGAGGTTGTCCGGAACTCCCAATCAATCGAGAAGAGCTTTCTGCAGAACGATCCGCTCGCGACCCTCCGCGCGGCTGCATGGATCCAGCACGATGTTGCGCAGCGGCTGTTCACGCTGGCCGGCCTTGGCGATGTGGACCAGGCCATCGACCGCGCCGGCAAACGGGGATTCCATCCCGTTCAACTCCCTGTGCGCTTTCGTGGTCATGTAGAAAGCCGCGTCCGCCGCTACGTCAGCTCCAACGTGGTTGCGCGTGTGCCCGGAGCAGCGCCCGGAGGCAACTCCGTTCTCTACACCGCGCACTACGATCATCTCGGCATCGATCCCGACGCCAAGGGTGACAACATCTACAACGGTGCGGCCGACAACGGCACCGGCTGCGGCATTTTGCTCGAAATGGCGCGGGCCTTTGCGCAATCGACGCAGCCTCCGCCGCACGACATGTTCTTCGCCGCGGTCACCGCAGAGGAGCAAGGCCTTCTTGGCTCTCAATATCTCGGCATGCATCCTCCGGTTCCCGCCCGGCAGATCGCCCTCGATCTCAACTACGACATGCTTCTGCCCATCGGCGTTCCTCGCTCAGCCGATCTGAATGGCGCCGAGCGTATCGACTTCTGGCCGACCGTGCAGAGGGTCGCGCAGGCGTTCGACATTCAGCTCCTCCCCGATCCCACCCCGATGGCCGGCCACTACTATCGCAGCGACCACTTTTCACTGGCCCGCGTCGGCGTGCCCGCCTTCTCCGTCGATCAGGGGGAACTGTTCGAGGGCCATGACGAGGCATGGGGGCACGCACAAAACGAAGACTACGTCGCGCACCATTACCACCAGCCTTCCGATGAATTCCACGCCGACTGGGACTTCAGCGGCAACGCCAAGATGGCGCGCTTCGGTTTTGTGCTCGGATGGCTGGCCGCTGAGCAGGCCAAGCCGGTCGAGTGGCTGCCGGGCGACGAATTCGAGGCCGCACGCAGAGCCAGCGAGGTAAAGTAGGGCTTCGAGCCACGGGATCACAGGTGCCCCAGGTCCGGGGTCCCCAGGGACAGGTCTTCGTCCGTGGGGTGGAGATCTCGCTTTTGAGACCTGGGAAGCGTGGACCCAAACAGCCCATCGGAGGGAGCAGGGGCCTTCAGGCCCCTGATGGAGCAGTTGAGAGGTGACGGCCTTTAGGCCCGGCAGTCGTCTTTGAGTTCGCGAAGCGCGATCGCTCTCTGCGCAGTCCTAGTAATAGTCCGCGCAGCTCAAATAGTAGCCGCACTCCGTACACACCAGCTTGCAACGGTGTCCTGTCAACCTGTGCGAACACGTCGGACACACCTGGCAGTGATGCTCGATCGGCAACTCGGGCACAGCATCGCATCCTGACCCAATCTGTGAATTTTCGCGCACGGGATCGCCATCGAGAGACCGTGGCCTATGGGGAAGCATGGGTCAGAGATTAACATGGAGAAGACGGCCGCCTGCCCGCAGGTGCCTGAAGCATCAACTTCATGAGCATTGCCTCCGCTTCCCCTTGGGCAATGCGCGAAAACCACCCTGAAAAACCACCGGATTCCGGCACCCCCAAGGAGGGTCTATGGCAAGCAAGGCAAGTGCGGTTTGGACTGGCTCACTGAAAGAAGGCAAGGGCACCATCTCTACGGCGACGGGCGTTCTGAAGGACGCTAACTACTCGTTCGCCACCCGGTTTGAAGGCGCGACCTCGGGCACCACTCCCGAAGAGCTGATCGCAGCAGCGCACGCCAGCTGCTTCTCGATGGCGCTCGGCGCACAACTCGGCGGCGCAGGCCTCACGCCGGCCAAGATCGAGACCCATGCGGCCGTGACCCTGGCCAAGGTGGGCGAAGGGTTCTCCATCACCAAAATCGCCCTCACCACCACCGCCAGCGTTCCCGGCGCGACCAAGGAAGTGTTCGACACCGCCGCCGCCAACGCCAAGGCCGGTTGCCCGATCTCGAAGCTGTTCGCGAACAACACCGAGATCGTGCTCGACGCCAAGCTGGTATAGCTGGCTCGCTGAACTGCACAGCTTACATCCCATCCTGCTTCTCATAGCCGGGTGGGATGTGACGTTTAAGGACACCCTTGCCGCCGGGTCTGCGCTGCGCAGTGAGTTCTTGCCTGGCCTCTTCGCGTGTGGGAAAGTATTCTCAACCAATTAACTGATGCAATGACGCCAGCAAAGCAATACAAATTCAAAGCCACCATCGAATCTGTCCAGGGCCCCGCGGGCCGCGGAGGAGCCTGCGTCTTCTTCCCCTACGACGTCAAGAAAGAGTTCGGTACCGGCGGCCAGGTTCCCGTGAAGATCACCTTCGACGGCGCGCCCTACACCGGAACGATGGTCAAATATGGCCAACCGCAGCACATGCTGCCCCTGCTCAAAGCGATCCGCGAGAAGATCGGCAAAGGACCAGGCGACACCGTCAGCGTCACCGTCGAGCGCGACGAAACCGTGCGCACCGTCGAGGTGCCGCCCGAATTCGACAAGCTCCTCAAGAAAGAAGGCCTGCTGCCGGTCTTCGAGAAGCTCAGCTACACCCACCGCAAAGAGTATTGCCGCTGGATCACCGAAGCCAAAAAAGAAGAGACGCGCCAGGCACGTCTTGCCAAGGCCGTGACCATGCTGCGCGACGGCATCAAGACCCCTGGCTGATACGCGATTCCGTTCTCGGCGCCCCGTCCGCTGTCTCCCAAGCCCAACCCCATCCGCACTTCCTCCTTGACAGCCAGCGCTCGCCCGCGCGACCCTCGACTGCATCCCCGAATCACTCCCTCCCGGAGGCTCTCGTGCAACACATTCACCATGCGCTCAATCACTGGGCGATTCTTGTCTCTGCGCTGTTCCTGTGGTTTCTCGGAGCGCTCTGGTATTCGCCTGTCCTCTTTGCCAAGCCGTGGGTCGAGATCGTTGGCCGCAAGATGGGTGAGAAGCCGAAGGGCGTCGTGAAGGGCATGATCGCCTCGTTTATCGGCGATCTTCTCTTGGCGTTTGCTCTCAACCACTTCATCATCTGGTCGGGTGCGGACACCATCGGATGGGGCGCAGTCATCGGCTTCATCGTGTGGCTTGGATTCTTCGTTGCGCCCAACTATCCCCAGAGCGTCTATGAGGGCCGACCCTTCAAGTACTTCCTCATCAACAACGGCTACTGGCTGATCGGGCTGCTGGCCGTGGGAGCCCTGCTGGCCGTCTGGCGCTGAGTTCTTCTGACCACTCGCCCCGGACTCTACAATCGAGGGCATGAGCAAAACTCTCGTCTTCACCAACGAAGCGCCCGAGGCCATCGGTCCGTATTCACAGGCGATTCGCACCGGCAATCTGCTCTTTACGGCGGGTCAGATCGCCTTGGATCCCGCCACCGGCCAACTCGTTGCCGGCGGTATCAAAGAGCAGACCACGCGCGTACTTGAGAATCTCAGGGCGATCGTCGAAGCGGCCGGCAGCAGTCTGGCCCACGTCGTCAAAACCACCGTCTACTTGAAGAACTTCGACGACTTCGCGGCAATGAATGCGGTCTACGCGACCTACCTCGCTCCCGAAGGCGTTGCGCCACCCGCCCGCACCACGATAGAAGCGTCTCGCCTCCCCAAAGATGCGCTCATCGAGATCGAACTGGTCGCCGAGATCTAACTCTGTAACCTTCCCGCACCCTCGCGCATCCAACCATCCGCTGCATCGGAGGTCCACCATGAGCAATATCCCCGAAACCACCCAGACACCGGAAAAGGTCACGCGCACCGAGGCTGAATGGCGCGCCATGCTGACGCCGGAGCAATACCATGTCCTGCGTGAGAAGGGCACCGAGCGCGCTTTCACCGGCCCGCTCGAGTTCAACTACGAAACCGGCGACTACCACTGCGCCGGCTGCGGTGCACTCCTGTTCAACTCGGGAGCCAAGTTCGACTCCGGCTGCGGCTGGCCGAGCTTCATGATTCCTGCCGATTCCAAAGCCGTTGCCGAACACGAAGACACGACCTACGGCATGCGCCGCGTCGAAGTCACCTGCGCGCGCTGCGGCGGACATCTGGGCCATGTCTTCCCCGACGGCCCCCGCCCCACCGGTCTGCGTTATTGCATCAACTCCGCTTCGCTGACCTTTGAACACGCGAAGTAAGATCCCCATTTGCCCCGCCCGTTTTCAGGCACAACAAAAGCCCGTCCGAAAACAGACGGGCTGACGGGCTTCTACACCGGCCCTGCTCCAAAGGGTTAAAGCGCGGAGCGCCTACGCCTTGGCGATCTTTCCGCTCTTGATGCAGCTGGTGCACACCCGGATCCGCTTGGGAGCGCCGTTCACCAGCGCCTTCACTGCCTGCAGATTCACGTTCCACCGCCGCCGGCTGACGTTGTGTGCGTGTGAGATGTTATTGCCGAACTGCGGTCCTTTGCCGCAAATGTCGCATACCTGTGCCATGGTTCAACTCCGAAGTTCTCTGTTATTTTCGCGCCGCCCTGGACGGTTCCTCACGCCTTTAAGACCCCTTCGGGATCTCCGGCGACGAATCGATTGTCGCTGAGGCGGGAAACCGGCGGTCGCACCAATGGGCCATCCGCAGGCTTGCCGAACTCCCAGTATAGCGTGAAGCCGCCTCCTCGGCCAAGGAGCCGTCCTTATAACGCTGATTTCCAAAGCCTTTTCACCCGCCGACTGCCCGGTCCGTCCCTACCACCAAAGTGATGCTTTCTGATTCTTTCGAGGTAATGCCTTTGAAGGTTACTTCGTCCTACACTTCGGTCGTGGAGGAAAATCGATGAACGACCAACACCATGAGCCTGCATATCGCGCGGCGATCGAATCGGCCCACGCGGAACTCCGCCAGATAGGCGAAACCCTCAATCAGCTCCGCGCCCGCCAGGAGCAGATCTATTCGGCAGCTGAAGCGCTGGAACTCCTTGTCAGCCCCGCCGACGCCCGCCGTCAATCGACCGCGAAACCCGTCTTCTCGATGGGTAACCCCACTCAGCAAGCACCAGTAGAAAAAGTAAGAGCAACCGCATAAACCCGCGCTTAGGCGGACCCGATTCGGGACCGCCTGTTCCCCTTCTTCCCCGCATGACTGACAACCGGCTCTAGACCGTCCCAGCTGTGCTGAGACGTTGCCTATGTCTGTCCTATATCCTTCAATGGAATTTCAGGCCACCTGAAAGTTCCTTTGCAGGTATAGCGATTCTAGGGTTGATGTACCCAAGGCCACAGTCCTCAAGTCGACGCGACCAACAGGGAGCCGTCGACCTTGCACGGTGTTCTGCGGTGTAGCCTAGCCTGGAATCGCTCTTAGGGACGACATGAGCTTTCCTACGCCTCCGCCCTCGGACACCAAAGCGCAGCTGCGCAAGACCATGGGCTTCTGGGATGTTCTGCTGTTCAACATCGCCACTGTCCTCGGTCCACGCTGGATTGCCGCTGCCGGACACAACGGAACGTCTTCCATCAGCCTCTGGGTGCTCGCCGCAGTCTTCTTCTTCGTACCGGGCGCACTGGTCATCAATGAGCTCTCCTCGCGCTTCCCTGAGGAAGGCGGCCTCTACGTCTGGTCGCGCGAGGCATTCGGCGACTTCCACGGCTTCATCGCCGGCTGGACCTACTGGATCTACACCGTCTTCTACTTTCCCGGACTTCTTCTCGCCAGCGCTTCCATGAGCGCCTACATCATCGGCGGCCGTGGTGCTGCTCTTGCGCAGGACCGCACCTTTCTGCTCACCGTGTCGCTGGCCATGCTGCTGGTCGCGGTCGTTCTCAACATCGTCGGCCTCAACATCGGCAAGTGGCTGCAGAACGCCGGCGGCGTTGGGACCTACGTTCCTCTCGTGATGCTTGGCGTCGTCGCACTGCTGTTTATCGTGCGGCACCACTCAGCCACCCACTTCACCCTCGCCAACATGCTGCCGGCGTGGAACTGGGACACGGTCAACTTCTGGTCGCAGATCGCCTTCGCCTTCACCGGCCTCGAACTCGTCTCGGCTATGAGCGAAGAGATTCGCGATCCTCGTCGAACCCTGCCGCGCGCCGTCTTCGGCTCCGGTGCTCTGATCGCGTTTATGTACATCGCCGGGACCTTCGCGATCCTTGCGCTCGTGCCCGCCGCCGATCTCGATCCGCAGAGCGGCGTCTTCCACGCCATCACGCTGGGCTCTGTCGCCATGGGCGTCGGCTTCCTCGGCATCGTCGCCGCCATCCTCGTCACCGTGGGCAATGCGGGCGGTGTAGGCAGTACAGTTGCCGGCATCGCCCGCGTTCCATTTGTTGTGGGCATCGACCGCTATCTGCCCGCAGCCTTCGGCAAAATCCATCCGCGCTGGAAGACACCGTACGTCTCGATCCTGGTGCAGGCGATCGCTTCGGGAGCAATCCTGCTCGTGAGCCAGATCAACGACTCGACGCGCGGAGCCTATCAATTCCTTATCGACGCCGCCATCATCCTCTACTTCATTCCATTTCTCTACATGTTCGCTGCCGTCATCAAGCTCGCCCACCGCGCCGATCGCAAAAGCAACACGCACGCCATCCTCGTCCCCGGCGGGCTCTCCGGCGTTTGGATCTCAGGCGGTCTCGGCTTTGCTGTCGTGCTGATCGGAATCTTTGTTTCGCTGGTGCCGCCCGGCGACTCGACAAACAAGCTGGGCTTTGAGCTCAAACTGATCGGCGGAACTCTCGCCTCGATTCTTCTCGGCCTCATCCTCTACTGGCGCGGCGCACGCAGCAAACAGGCAGACATCTAAACGCCAGGCCGTGCGGCGCCTCGTTGTCGATAACCTCTGGGTGCCCGATCCTAACCGCGTGGTTCGGTTAGGGTGGGAAAGTACTGACCTCTCGCCCGCTGTCATCCTGAGCGAAGCGCAGCGGAGCCTGTAGGCGCGAGATTTGGGTTCAAAGATATCGATCGTTCCCCTTGCGCTTCTACAAGAAGTGGCGTAATTTTTCATGTAGAAGTGAAAGGGGAGGCATGGCCGCGCCGCATATTGATCTTCCACAAGGGACTTTGGATCTCCTCATTCTCCGGACGCTTGCCCTCGGTCGCCAACACGGGTGGGCCATCTCTGAACGCGTTCAGCAAATGTCGAGTGACCTGCTGCGGATTCAGCAAGGCTCGCTGTATCCAGCACTTCACCGGCTGGAGCGTCGTGGCTGGATCAAGGCTCACTGGGGAACGTCGGAGAACAACCGTCGTGCCAAATTCTACGAGCTCTCAAAGAGAGGACGTCAGCAACTCGAGGTAGAGACGGACGCATGGGCAAAACTGACGGCTGCGGTGGCCCAGGTACTCGGCACTGCCTAGGGGGATGCGATGTTCAGCGACTTGCTCTTTCAGTTACGTTCTCTTTTCCGCCGCGACGTTGTGGAAAACGAACTCGATGACGAGTTGCGCTTTCATATCGAACAGCAGGTGGGGAAGCATGTTCGAGCAGGCCTCACTCGAGAAGAAGCCATGCGACAGACGCGCCTTGAGTTTGGCGGTTTGGGTCATGTCAAGGAGGATTGTCGAGAATCGCGTGGCATTACATTTCTCGAAACCACAGTCTGCGATATCCGCTATGCGCTGCGACAGTTATCGCGGACGCCGGCATTCACCATTACGGCGCTGCTGACACTGGCGCTGGGAATCGGCGCGAACGCCGCAATCTTCACGCTGGTGAATGCGGTGTTATTGAAGAAGCTGCCTGTCGCCGATCCCGCATCGTTGGTGCGCTTGGGCGATAACAACGATTGCTGCGTGGGCTCAGGGAATCGGCAGGATGGCGACTTTGCCATGTTCTCTACCGACACATATGAGCAACTGAAACGAAACTCTCCGGACTTTGAAGAGCTGGCGGCGATGCAGGCCGGCTTCTGGGGCCGGCCCGTTATTGCGCGGCGCGACGGCACGCATGAGGCGGCACGCTCAGTGGCGGCAGAGTTTGTCTCCGGCAACTACTTCCACACGTTTGGACTGCAGCCGCGGGCAGGCCGCTTGCTGATGGATGCTGACGATACGCAAGGCGCGCCCATGACGGCAGTAATGGACTATGAGGCTTGGCAGCGCAATTACGCTGGCGATGCCTCGGTGGTGGGAAGTACATTCTGGATAAATACGAAGCCGGTTACGATTGTTGGCATCGCGCCTGAAGGCTTCTATGGCGACCGCATGTCGGTCACTCCCGCCGAATTCTACCTGCCGATCGAAGAGATGCCGGTGCTGGCGAATTCCCCGTACGTTCACGATCCTGAACAGGATTGGCTCTACATCGTCGGGCGCATCAAGCCGGGAGTCGCGATCGCTCCCCTTCAAGAAAAGGTGACGGCTCTGCTGCGGCAAGCACTCGCAACGGACGAGACGTTTTCATCGGAGCAGGGCAAGACAGTGCTGAAGAAGGTCCATGTCGTGCTGACTCCGGGCGGCGCGGGCATCCAGGCAATGCAGGAGTGGTATGGGTCAAAACTGCATTTGTTAATGGGTATTGCCAGCCTCGTGCTGCTGATTGCCTGCGCGAACATTGCAAACCTCCTGCTGGTGCGTGGAATGGCACGGCGCGCGGAGATCTCCATGCGCGCTGCGCTGGGAGCCATGCGCGGGAGAATCATTCGTCAATTGCTGACGGAGAGCATCGTGCTGGCCGGGATGGGCGGTATCGTCGGACTCGGCGTCGCCTATGCGGGAGCACGCATGCTGCTCATGTTGGCTTTCCCCGGGGCGGAAAGCATACCGATCCACACCGGCCCGTCGCTCTCAGTCCTGGAGTTCGCATGTGGATTGTCGCTGCTGACGGGGATTCTTTTCGGCGTGGCGCCGGCATGGATTGCAGCGCAGGCGGGGCCAATTGATGCAGTGAGGAACAGCACGCGAACCACGACGATGGGATCTTCTGTTTTGCAACGCGGACTGGTGGTGGTCCAGGTTGGACTTTCTCTGGTGCTGCTCGTTGTGGCCGGATTGTTCCTGCAGAGCCTGAAAAAACTCGAGGGCACAGACCTCAAGCTCGACGCGAGGAACCGCTATATCGTGCACATCAATCCTCAAACCGCGGGCTACACGCAGCCCCAGCTTGAGGCGCTCTACCGGACCATGGAAGAGCGCTTCCATGCGCTGCCGGGTGTGATGAAAGTGGGCATCGCCTCCTACACGCCAATGGAAGACAACAACAACGGCTGGGGCGTCCAGGTACAAGGACAGCCTTTCTTGAATGTTGGAGCCTCGGTCATTCGGGCAAATGCGGAGTATTTCGATTCTGTCGGAACGAGGGTGGTGACGGGGCGCGGGATCGACCCGCGTGATACACCTGCCTCTACCACGGTTGCCGTGGTGAACCAGACATTTGTCAAAGACTTGTTCAAGCCTGGTGAGAACCCGATCGGACGTCATTTTGGACATCCGGGGCCAGATTCGACGGGAGATTTTGAGATTGTGGGGGTGGTGGAGGATACGGTCTACACCAGCGTCCGCAAGAAAGATCACCTGATGTATTTCGTCCCGATGATGCAGCGACCGAGGAGCACGAAACAACCCATTGAAAAAGACGATTCACTTTACCTGGGAGCGATTGTGCTCGAGACCGATCGTCCGATGAACGATATGGAAAAACTTGCCCGGACGACGCTCGCGGGCATTAATCCGAACCTGACGGTGGCGCAGTTTGAGACTTTCAATGAACAGATAGCCGATCGGTTTACCGAGGAGAGGATGATTTCGCGGCTTTCCACGCTCTTTGGCGCATTGGCGCTGCTGCTGGCGATCATCGGCTTATACGGCGTGACCGCCTATTCCGTCGTACGGCGGACTCCGGAGATTGGTATCCGCATGGCGCTCGGTGCCGAGCGCGGCGGCGTGATTGCGATGGTGATGCAGGGAGCGATGATTCAAGCCGCGCTTGGGCTGGCGATCGGAATCCCTGTTGCGCTGCTCTGTGTACGATTTGTGAAGTCCCAACTGTATGAGATCACCAGCGCCGATTTCAACGTGATGGCGGGCGCAATTGCGATCCTGGCTCTGGCGGCATTCACTGCTGGAATCATTCCCGCACGGCGTGCGGCATCCATAAACCCTGTCACAGCCTTGAGGATGGACTAGTTTGATGGAGTTTGAATCTGCCCGAAAGAGCCTTGAGCACCGAAGAGGCGGAACAAACACGTACCGACTCTCAGTCTCGATCACCCATCCAAACGATTTGGCCTTGATGAGTGGTAAGTCGCCAACTCGTTCGTTAACGGCCGATTAGTAATGAAATGTCGGTAAGAGTCCCCTAATCTCCCTCGCGCCTTCCCATCGTCCACACCAAAGTGCTTCCCTCCACGCCGCACCTTTGCCGATTAATTCCTTCCATTCCTGCACACTGTTCTTAGTGAATCCTTCTGCTTTCACTCAAAGCTGATCTAAGCCCTTTCGCCTCTAGTCTTTACTATCTAAACCGTTTGCTTTCATCGGCTTACGGCCGTCGCTCGAACATATAGGTGACTGAAAATAAACCACTTAACCCCACCGCGATGGGGAGGGGGGATGAGCAATTTCTGAGTCACTGTATCCCGGAGGCACATGCGTCAAGTCGACGCGACACCGGGGTCCCCAACGAGAGGTCTTCGTCGTTGGGGTGGGACACCAAGGGGCGGCGACCCTGCACGAAATCGAAAAGGCCGCAGCAACTCAGAAATTGCTGTACAGCGAGGACACGCGCGCAAAAAAGAACCCCCCACCTCTTTCGAAATGGGGGCGAAAAGGAAGGCCTACAAGCACGGGAATCGATTGAATTCAACCAGCGAAAGTGCTGAAGGGGTGTTGCGGCTCACTCGCCCGACGCTGTCGCGCCGGTGAGCATAAGGCTCACATTATCGAGCTGAATGCCTTGAAGAATCTGCACACCATTCACGGTGTTGGTCTGCAAAGCGACACGCCCGTTCTTGGCGTCGACCAACTTAGCCGGAACGGTGACCGAGGCCTTGCCCTTCGCCGCGATTGTGACCTGGACGTTGGGTGCAGTGCCAGTCCACGTCACCTTGTAATCGCCGGCGGGCAGCTGAGTCGAACCTACCTTCAGGTTGTCATTCAGTGTGATGGACTGTGCGTTTTTTGCTAGGGCTGGAATGGAGAGCGAGGCAAGTAAGAGTGCATATCCGAAAAAGCGCTTCATGGATGTCTCCTCAATCTGCTCGGCCTCAAACACAATCTGGCTGAAGCATTAGGGACATTACACGCGCTTGTCGACTCATCGAAGCTTAAGAATTCTTAATTCGCTCGAGCGGCTTCCCGTTTTGCACACTCACGGATGCGTCGGAGACCCTCGCATGTTCGGCGAGAGGAATTGTGATGCGTACACGCAGGCCCGGCGCAGCATTTTCAGCCATGATCGTTCCGTGATGCACTTGCACTGCGCGCTTGGCGATCGACAACCCCATCCCGGTTCCGCCGCTGTTCGCATCGCGCGCATCCTCTACCCGAAAGAACGGATCGAAGATACGCGTGATCGCAGTCTCGGGAACACCCGGACCAAAGTCGCGGACCGAGATGACCCCCTCGCGCTCGTTCTCGGCAATCGACACTTGAATCTCCGAATTCTTCGGCGAGTAGCGAATGCCGTTGCGCAGCACGTTTTCGATTGCGCGGCGCAGCAGCTCACGGCTGCCAATCACCTGACCGGTCAGGCTGCCCCCGGTATGGATCGCGCAATCGCGAAACTGTGCTTCCAGAGTGCAATCCCGTACCACTTCGTCGACAATCTCTCCCAGGCGCACAATGCCCGTGTCCTGAACTGCAGGATCGCCCTCGATAAAGGTGATCTCGACGATGTCGGCTACAAGCGAAGTGATCCGGTCTATATCGCGTTCAATGCGATCCAGGGCGGCTTTGTTGTCCTGTGACGTGCGCGCCAGTTTCACCGCGAACTTCAGCCGTGCCAGCGGAGACCGAAGCTCATGCGAGATGTCGCCCAGCAGCCGCCGTTCGCTCACAATGAGCCGTTCGAGACGGTCAGCCATCTGGTTGAACGTGCTCGCGAGCTGTCCAATCTCGTCTTTGCGCTTGCTGCGAATGCGTGCGCTCAGATCGCCCTGCCCGAACTGCCCGATGACTGCCGCGGTGCGTCGAATCGGCGAAACCACGCCGATGAATGCCAGCCAGACCAGCACTGCCGTCGTCCCGATCACGAGGAAATAGTAGGGAAGAAAGGTCCAGATTTGTGGAGGACCCAGTTCCCCCTCGGCGGTGAACCAGTACTGCCCGTCCGGCGAACGATGCGCGAGCGTCCAATGTCCGTGCGCGCGTATGCGCACCTTGTCCGCCGGAGGAGGGGGGAGCATTCTGGATCTGTCTTCGCCGGTCACCAGATCGATTCCACGTGCGTCGAGTAGATAGTGCGGTTCGCCGAACAGGCGATCGAGGCTCGACAAGTAATCCTGCAAACCTTCGCGGCCGCGACGTTGAAGCGCGCTACGGGCACTCTCCAGTTGCATCTCGTCGAACTTGTCGAAGGTCGGCAAAATCTCCATCTGCTGCACGCGGTTGGCAATCAGATGGAAGGCGAGAAACGAGAGTGACAGCGTGCTGACGACCGCCAGCAGGACGCTGACGTTCAGAGGGATGGCGGGCAGTCCCCTAAGCCGTTCCCGTAAAGACATATCCCACTCCGCGTATGGTACGGATCAGCTTCCGTCCGCCCTGCAGCTTCTTGCGCAGATGGCTGATGTGCACGTCGAGAAACCGATCGTAAGGCGTTGCTTCCCGCTCGAACAGGACGGCGGTGATCTGATCGCGCGAGACCACTTGACCAGCCGACCGCATCAGCAGATCCAAGAGATCGAATTCCATCGCGGTCAATTCAACCGGTGCGCCGCCGCTCCACACCTCCCGTGTCGATTGATTCACGGTAATGCCCCCGAATGTAAGACTCGCTTCGGCGGGCAATGGTGCGCTTTGAGTCCGGCGCAGCACGGCGCGAATCCGCGCAAGAAGCTCATCGGGGTCGAAAGGCTTAGGCAGATAGTCGTCAGCGCCGCTGTTGAGGCCAAGGATGCGATCCTGCTGCTGTACCCGCGCGGTCAACATGATCACCGGCAAATCCCGCTTGCGTCGCAGCTGTTCTAGCACCGCCAGCCCGTCCAGGCCCGGCAGCATTCCATCCAGAATCATGAGATCGTAGCTGCCCCGCAGCGCGCTTGCCAGCCCTTCGCGCCCGTTATACGCCGTATCCAGTTTATGACCCGCTTCCGCGAAGAACTCGCGCATCATGCCGCACAACTCCGCGTCGTCATCCACGAGCAAGAGGGATAAGTGCTTTTGCCGCTCTCCCGATTCGATCTCGACTGCCGGCACAAAGGCTCCCACGGCATTTCAGTCTCGCACAGACGAAAGGGTCCGCGCGTCCCTTAACAATTCTTAACGTATCGAATTCCCAAAGACAATCGCCTCAAAGCACCTTCCACACCCGCACAATCACCAAAGCCGCATGGCGTTCACCCGACGCGACAAAGACCGAACGCTTCATCCACTCATACTTTCCGTTCGGTGGAGCGAAGCGGGGCGTGGTTCTGAAGTAGTACGCACTCGAAGGCACCGGCTCCCCGGCCGCGATGCGCTCCATGACCGCGGGCGGACCGTGACGAACTCCCTGGTTGCGCACTTCGATCCGCACGCCGTCGCTGGTCTCGATTGCGTAGTGCGCATCGACAAACGTCAGCCCATCGGTTTCGGCAAACTGCCAATCAGCCCCGCCGGGCAGGATGCGGGCCGAAACCAAAGGCCCCTCCAGCGTGCCCCCGAGGATCGCAACCGTTCGTCGTATACCGCACGAACCGGATCCCAGTTCAACCGTGGGGCCGACCTCGGCTCTCAGTTCGAAAGCAAATTCGAGACGAGGTGGTTCGGGAACGTCCATAGGATTCCTCAGGATTGTCTGCTATGCCCAGACCGTGCGTGCGACATCCACGACCAGCTTGAGTTTGGCCCACTGTTCGTCCTCGGTCAGCAGATTGCCTTCCATCGTTGACGCGAACCCGCACTGCGGGCTGATCGCCAGTTGCTCTAACGGAATAAACTTGGCCGCTTCATCGACGCGTCGGAGCAAATCCTCTTTGCGTTCGAGCGCCGGCCGCTTGGTGCTGATCAATCCGAGAACGACCATCTTTCCCTTGGGAACCAGGCGCAGGGGCGCGAAAGAGCCGGAACGCTCGTCATCGTATTCGAGCAGGAAGCGATCCACCGCCAACTCATGAAAGAGCCGCTCGGCGATCGAGTCATAACCGCCCTCGGCATACCAATGACTGCGATTGTTGCCGCGGCATAGGTGAATCCCAAGCATGACATCCGGGTGCTTCGCCGCAGCAAAACAGGCATTGTCCGCGGCGAGTGATGCCGTGAGCATCTGCGCGGGATCGACCCGAAGCTCTTTCTCCATCCACGCCGTCCACTTCGGATCGAGATAGTAGCTGTACCGCGGCGCATCGATCTGCAGATAAGAAATTCCACTGGCCGCAAGAGTCCGAATGTCCGTTGCCATGATCTCCGTGACCGCCGTGAGCAGCGCGTACGGATCCTTGTATACGGAATCGGTGACCCCGTACTTGAACGAGATCGCCGGAAACTGCGTTGCACTGGGCAACGTGATCTTGATCGGCCCGGGAGCCTGCTTGCGCAGAAACGGCACCTCGCGCCCGGTAAGAGGCTGGCGCTGCCGCAGCCGCGACGTCACAATGCCATTGATGCTGCTGACTGCCGCTTGTGCCTGGCGCTCTTTGTCTGTACCTTCCGACCACTTCCGCGAAACCGCGTCGCCGAAATCGAACCCTTCCACGGCATCGGTGAAATCGCTCATGAAGTTTGTCCGCCGCAACTCGCCATCGGTGAAGACATCGAGGCCAATCTCTTTCTGGCGACTGAGAACGTGAAGAACATGCGAATCTTCGATCGTCTGAAGTTCCTCAGCGGGCGCTTTCTCGCGGCGCGCATCCAGCAGATCGGCAGGGCGAAGAAGACTTCCAACTTGATCGGCGCGATACGGTGAAGACATCTTTGACTCCTTTGGGTTGGTGACCAAAAAGGTGCAGGGGAAGATCAGATCAGGACGTTGCGCAGCGTGCGCGCTCCTTCCTGTAGCGTGGGCAGACATTGATTGATGAGCGTTGTGCGATCGACGCGGGACACGTGCGTGCCGACATTGATCGCGGCGACAACTTGATTGCTGCGGGTCGAAACCGGAACAGCTATGGATCGTAGTCCAGCTTCCAGTTCCTCGTCCACAATGGCGTAACCGTCCTTGCGGACCTGAAGGATGGCCTTCTTCAATTGTGTAATTCGCGTCATAGTCTTGGGCGTGTAGGCCTTTGCCTTTACCGCCCGCAGGTATGCATTCAACTTCTCATCGGGCAGCGACGCGAGCAAGACCCGTCCCATCGAAGTACAGTAGGCTGGCAAACGGCTGCCCACAGAGAGACCGGCTGCAAGAATACGACTCGCCGCCGAGCGCGCCACATAAACGATCTGATCGCCGTCCAGCATGCTCATCGACGAAGATTCGTGAAGTCGTTCGCTGATCTGTTCGAGAACTGGACGCGCCGCTTCGACCACGGACGACGACGAGAGAAATGAAAAGCCAAGCCGCAAGATCTGTGTCTTCAGGCGATACACCTGGCGCGATCGCTCCACATAGCCAAGCAACTCAAGCGTCAGCAAGAGGCGGCGGATGGCGGCGCGCGATAGACCTGTGGCCTGCGCGATCTCCACAATGCTGCGACCCTCCGGGTGCCCCTCGAAGCTTTCGATCACCTGCAATCCCCGGGCCAGCGAGAGCACAAAATCCGGATTGCCGGATTGAGAGTCGGAGACGCTGCTTCGGACTGGTGATGCCGACGCCGTCGAACGCCGTGTGCCTCTCATGCAAGGCTCCAATGCAGTAGCCGATTATCGCACACCTTGTACAAGAGTGGCACATCGCGTAATAATGCCCTGCATTCGTGGAGGTCGCATGGCGGAGTGGGTGAACCTGGCCGAAGCCGTCGCATCGAACGTGCGCGATGGCGATACCGTGGCCATGGAGGGATTCACCCACCTGATCCCGTTTGCGGCTGGACATGAGATCGTTCGCCAACGCCGCCGCAGACTTGTCGTTGATCCGGATGACGCCGGATCTCGATCTACGACCAGTTGATTGGTGCCGGCTGCGCCAAGAAGCTCACGTTTTCCTGGGGAGGAAATCCCGGTGTTGGGTCCCTCCACCGCTTTCGCGATGCGGTCGAGAACGAATGGCCCGCGCCCCTCGCAATCGAAGAACGGAGCCATAGCGATCTGGCGAACGCCTATGTAGCAGGCGCAGCGAATCTCCCCTTTGCCGTGCTCCGCGGATACACAGGCTCGGACTTCGCGCGCGTCAACGACCGCATTCGCAGCATCACCTGTCCGTTTACCGGCGAAGTGCTGGCGGCCACGCCCGCCGTTCGTCCGGATGTCACGGTGATTCACGCACAGAAGGCAGATTGGAAAGGGAACGTGCTTTTGTGGGGCATCCTCGGCGTCCAGAAAGAGGCTGTCCTCGCCGCGAAACGGGTGATCGTCACGGTCGAGGAGCGTGTGCGCTCGCTCGATGCCGCCCCCAACGCCTGCATCCTTCCCGGTTGGGTCGTGACTTCTGTATGCGAAGTTCCGCGCGGCGCGACGCCATCCTATGCGCACGGTTACTATGAGCGCGACAACGTCTTCTACCGTGCCTGGGATTCGATCTCGCGCGATCGAGAACGATTCAACGCATGGATCGACCGGCACATTCTGCAGACAGAGAACTTTGCCGACTATCTCAAATTGCAAAATGACCCACAAGTCCAGGCGGTCTATTCATGAGTACCCCTTACACCGCCGATGAGATGATGACCATCGCCGCTGCACGTATGCTGCGCAACGGAGCAGTCTGCTTTGTCGGCATAGGGCTCCCTTCAACGGCAGCCAACGTCGCCCGCCTCACGCATGCCCCTGACGCTGTGCTGGTCTATGAGTCGGGTCCGATCGGCGCCAAGCCCTCGGTGCTGCCGCTCTCGATCGGCGACGGCAACCTCGCCGAGACCGCGGACACAGTCGTGTCGACTCCGGAGATCTTTCGCTACTGGCTGCAGGGCGGACGCATCGATGTCGGCTTCCTCGGCGCCGCACAGCTCGATCGATTTGCCAATATCAATACCACCGTCATTGGCCCTTACGAAAAGCCCAAGGTGAGGTTGCCCGGAGCAGGCGGAGCTCCGGAGATCACTTCCTCGGCCAAAGAAGTGCTCATCGTCGTAAAGCAATCCAAGCGCACGTTTGTGGGGAAGCTTGACTTCGTGACGTCCGTAGGCTTTCTCGCCGGGGGCGATTCGCGCGAAAAAGCTGGGCTCAACGGCAAAGGACCTGTCGCAGTGATCACGGACCTCTGCATTCTGCGTCCCGATCCGATCACGCGCGAGTTGAAAGTGGCGAGCATCCATCCCGGCGTGGAGCGCGAAACGATTGCATCGAACTGTGGATGGCAGATTCAATTTGACGCGAATTGCGCACAGACCGAGCTCCCCACGGGAGACGAACTCCGGGTCCTGCGCGATCTGAAGGCGCGCACCGCTGCAGCGCATGGCGTGGAGGGGGAAGCGGCGTGAGGCGAGTGTTCATCTGCGATGCGATTCGTACGCCGATTGGGCGCTATGGCGGCGTACTGGCTGCCGTGCGCACCGACGATCTCGCCGCGGCCCCCATCTGTGAACTTGTCCGCCGCAACCCCCGTGCCGACTGGAGCGCGCTGGACGACGTGATCCTCGGCTGCGCCAATCAAGCCGGAGAAGACAACCGCAACGTGGCGCGCATGGCGCTGCTCTTGGCTGGCTTGCCTGACTCTGTGCCGGGTTCCACCGTGAACCGGCTGTGCGGCTCAGGGATGGACGCAGTGGCCACGGCGGCGCGGGCTATCACTTGCGACGAAGCCGAGTTCGTGATTGCCGGCGGCGTCGAGTCGATGTCGCGCGCGCCTGTTCGTGATGGGCAAATCGGAAGCCGCTTATCAGCGGTCGGCTGAGATCTACGACACAACGATTGGCTGGCGTTTTGTGAATCCCCGGATGCGCGAGCTCTATGGAACGGACTCCATGCCCGAGACTGGCGACAACGTAGCACGGGATTGCTCCGTGGAGCGTGCTGCGCAGGATGCTTTTGCATGGCGAAGCCAAACCCGCACCGCGCAGGCGATTAAGGACGGCTTCTTCGATGAAGAAATTGTGGCCGTCGAAATTGCCGGGAAGAAAGAGACGACAGTCGTCTCCCATGACGAACACCCTAGACCCGACACCACTCTCGAGAAGCTCGCAGCACTCCGGCCGTTGTTTCCCGGCGGAACGGTGACTGCGGGCAACGCATCCGGCATTAACGATGGCGCAGCGGCGATGATCGTTGCCTCGGAAAAAGCGGTTGTGCAGCATGGTCTGCGGCCACGCGCGCAGATACTAGGCACGGCGTGTGCAGGAGTGGCGCCGCGCATGATGGGCATCGGGCCTGTGCCGGCGACCAGGAAGCTGCTTGCGCGCCTCGGGAAGAGCATCGGCGACTTCGACTGGATCCAATTGAACGAGGCTTTCGCCAGCCAATCGCTTGCCTGCCTTCGCCAACTGGGTCTGCCCGACGACGCGGACCACGTGAATGCAACCGGAGGAGCGATCGCCTTGGGACATCCCTTAGGGATGAGCGGAGCGCGTCTGGTGATGACGGCAACGCATCAGTTGGAGCGGTTCGGTGGGAAGTTCGCACTGGCGACCATGTGCATCGGCGTGGGGCAGGGAATCGCGATGGCCATTGAGCATGTTTAAGGGGGAGTGGTGATCGAGTCACGGACAGTTGCCATGGCCGCGCCGGGAACGCAGCCCGACTATCACTATCCTGCTTATGTTTCCTCGGTCGCGCGTTCGCCGCGCATGCCCCTGGTGATGCTTCCAGAGACACTCACCGAAAGAACCGGACCCGTGTTTGGGCAGAGGCTGCTCCGCAGCGGCGACAACGACCTGACCATTCAACATGCGGGCGAGCCCATCGGCGAGCGCATCTTTGTCCATGGCCGCGTTCTCGACGAAGACGGAAGGCCTGTACGCAACGCGTTGGTCGAAGTGTGGCAGGCCAATGCCGCAGGGCGCTATCGGCACAAAGTGGACGGCCATGACGCGCCGCTCGATCCAAACTTCTCCGGCGCCGGGCGCGCGCTGACTGACAACAACGGATACTACTCGTTCAAGACCATCAAGCCGGGACCCTACCCATGGGCCAACCATCACAACGCCTGGCGGCCCGCGCATATTCATTTCTCGCTGTTTGGCGCGGGCATCCTCTCGCGCCTCGTGACGCAAATGTACTTTCCCGGAGATCCGCTGCAGCCGCTCGATCCTATCTTCAACAGCATTCCGGACGAACCCGCGCGCAATCGTCTCGTGTCCAGGTTGGACATGGAACGCGCCGAGCCGCACTACGCCCTCGCCTACATGTTCGACATTGTCCTGCGCGGTCGCAGCGAAACGCCGTTCGAGGAGAGCCGCCGATGAGCACTGAGCCTAAGCTCACGCCTTATGGTTCCCAGACGGTCGGACCCTACTTTCGCATCGGCTTCGACTATCTGCTCGACAGGACGCCGGAACTTGCCAACCCCGAGGCAACCATCGAAATTCGCGGTAGAGTGATCGATCGCGATGGCAACCCGGTTCCCGATGCGCTGCTGGAGTTTTGGAGCTCCGACGGAGGTCGCCTTCCGAACTCGTCCAATGCGGACGAAACAGGATTTCCCGATGGCTTCCGGCGTGCCCCCACGGACGATGCCGGCAACTACGCGGTTTCCATGCGCTGGCCGGCTGGCATTCCGACCAGTGCCGGAAACGCGCCGCACCTGCTGGTTCTCGTCTTCGCGCGCGGCCTGTTGCGGCACCTGATTTCGCGCGTGTACTTTGAGGGCGAGCCCGCCAACGAATCCGACCCTGTGTTGCTTGCCGTCCCCGCGGAACGTCGTCGTACGTTGATTGCCCACCGCGATGCGCCAAACAGATTCACCTGGAATGTGATTCTTCAAGGCGCCGACGAAACGGTGTTCTTTGCCTGGTAGAAAGGTTTCCGACATGTCTGACGGGCTCAACTCGTTCCTGTTCTCGACGACGGAGATGAGCCACGTCTTCTCGCCGCAGGAGCAACTGTGCGCCATGATGCGTTTCGAATGGGCGCTGACCTGCGCGCTTGAGAAGCAGGGGCTTGCGGAAGCCGGCTCGGGTGCAGTCCTCCACGCGCTGCTCGATGCGCATTTCGTCAACATCGATGCGATGGAGTCCGAGGCAAAACAAGTCGGCAATATCTCTATCCCGTTCGTTCGACAACTAACCGCGGCTGTGAAAGCCAGGGACGAACGCTGTTCGCGCGCGATCCATCTGGGCGCGACAAGCCAGGACCTGGTCGATACGGCTCTCGTGCTCCAAATGCGCGATGCGGTTGCCTTGTTTCAGGCTGCGATGCAGTCGCTCGATGCGTCGCTGACCAGCCAGGTTCACACACATCGCGAGACAGTTCTTTCGGGGAGAACCTGGTTGCAGCCCGGTCCTCCGACGACATTGGGCCTCAAGCTGGCCGGCACACTCGCGGCCCTTCGTCGAAGCCACGACCGCATTCGGGCTTCAGCGCATCGAGCACTGGTACTGCAATTCGGAGGCGCTGTGGGCACACTGGCAGCCCTCGGAGATGCGGGAAGCGCCGTATCGAGAGAACTCGCGGGCCTTCTCGATCTGCGAGAACCGGAGCTGCCTTGGCACACGCAACGCGACAACCTTGTCGAGATGGCGCAGGCCTTGGCGCTGCTGACTGGGACGCTTGCGAAATTTGCGCGCGACATTGCGCTCCTGATGCAAGCCGAAGTCGGTGAGGCATCCGAAGCGACAGATATGGATCGCGGCGGATCATCCACTATGCCGCACAAGCAAAACCCCGTCGCCTGCGCGGCAGTTTTAGCTGCCCACGCAAAAATGCCGGGACTCGTGCAAACCCTCCTCAATGCGATGCCGCAGGAACACGAGCGCGGCCTTGGTTCGTGGCAAGCCGAGTGGGATATCGTGCCCGAGGCGTTCCGTCTGACCGCGGCAGCGCTCCAGTATTCGATCGAGATCGCCAACGGCCTTGTCGTGGATCACGAACGCATGCAAGCCAATCTCGATGCGCTCCTTGGCGTGACGCTGTCCGAAGCTGTCAGCGCAGCGCTGGCGCCCAAGGTCGGTCGATCGGCGGCCCACGATCTTCTGCGTGACGCAGTCCTGCGCGTAAAGCATGAGCGGCGGCACTTGGGCGAGGTGCTGAAGCAGATACCCGAGGTATCTGCTCATCTCAGCAACGACGACATTGACCGGCTTTTGAATCCGCGCGCCTATTTAGGGAGCGCGCAGCGATTCATTACGCGTGTTCTGGAAGAGCGTCATGGGTACGACTAAGGGGCCTCATGGGCGCAGCGCGAGTTTGTTCCGGCTCGCGCCGAGCGGGCCAATACAGAAAGAGGGACAAGGCAATGGATGAACGAGAGCGCTACGAAACGGGGATGCGCGTAAGGCGGGGTGTTTTGGGAGACGAGCACGTCGACCGCGCGGAAAAGGCCAAAAACAATCTGGACCTCAAGTTCCAGGAGCTTATTACACGCTACGCCTGGGGCGAGATTTGGACGCGCCCCGAATTGTCGCGGCACACGCGCAGCTTGTTAACGATCGGATTGATGGTTGCGCTCAATCGCAGTGAGGAGTTGCGTCTCCATCTGCGCGCGGCGAAAAACAACGACGTCACCGCCGAGGAGATTCGAGAGGTGCTTCTGCACTGCGCCATCTATTGTGGCGTCCCCGCCGCGAACGCGGCGTTTCATGCAGCCAAAGAGATCCTCGGCGACGTCGACGGGATCGAGTAGTCACCACCATGGCGCGTTTTGAAACACAAGTCGGCATCATCGGCGCAGGCCCTGCCGGCCTGATGCTTTCGCATCTGCTGCATCTCAACGGGATCGGCTCGATCGTTCTCGAAGCGCGGTCCCGCGCATACTGCGAAGAACGGGTCAGGGCCGGAGTGCTGGAGCA
Organism: uncultured Acidobacteriaceae bacterium; assembly: GCA_963778705.1. Classification (GTDB taxonomy): domain Bacteria; phylum Acidobacteriota; class Terriglobia; order Terriglobales; family Acidobacteriaceae; genus Telmatobacter. Next base: position 14,058 of record CAVZVM010000003.1, on the reverse strand, counting down.
TACCAGTGTCGAAATGCTGCGCGAGACCGGTGTCTCCGAGCGGCTTGACCGGCTTGGCCTACGCCATGAAGGCATCGAGTTGGGCCTCGATGGCCTGCGCCATCGCATTCCGTTTGTCGAGCTCACCGGGAAGCATGTTACGGTCTACGGCCAGCAGGAAATCGTGAAAGACCTCATTGCGCACCGCCTCGCGGACGGAGGTGACCTGCGCTTTGAATGCGGTGACGTCTCACTGCACGAGATCGATAGCAACAAACCCTGGATACGCGTAGAGAAAGACGGAGCCACCGATCAGATTCTCTGTGACTACATCGCAGGCTGCGATGGGTTTCACGGCATCTCGCGCACCTCGATCCCCGAGGAAGCTCTCACCGCCTATGAGTGCGCCTTTCCCTTTGCGTGGCTAGGCATCCTCGCCGAAGCGGCGCCATCGCGCGACGAGCTGTTGTACATGCATCACGACCGCGGTTTCGCGCTCTACAGCATGCGTTCGCCGCTCATCACGCGGCTCTATTTGCAGTGTCGGCCCGACGAAGACATTACCGCATGGAGCGACGATCGCATCTGGAGCGAGCTGCAAACGCGCCTGGCCTGCTCCGACGGATGGCGTCCAACCGAGGGAAAGATCGTCCAGAAGGGCGTGACCGGAATGCGCAGCTTTGTCGTGGAGCCGCTGCAGTATGGCCGCCTCTATTTGGCCGGCGATGCGGCACACATCGTGCCACCAACCGGCGCCAAGGGAATGAACCTCGCGTTGGCCGATGTGTACTACCTGGCGAAAGCGTTGGACGCATGGTATCGATGCACCGACGGAGCCCTGCTCCAGGCCTATTCCGAAACCTGTCTGCGCCGAATCTGGAAGGCCCAGCGCTTCTCGGCCTGGATGACCTCGCTACTCCACAACTTTGAGTGTGCATCGGCATTCGATCGCAGAAGGCAACGTGCGGAGCTGGAGTATGTCACCAGCTCGCGCGCGGCCGCGACATGCCTTGCAGAGAACTACGTCGGGCTTCCGCTCAACTGAACCAAGACGTAAAAACTGTTGGCAGTTGAGAGAAAGGATCAATACGAGATGTCGGATTACGAAGGACGATGGACGACGGTTCGAGTGGAAGTCGAAGAGGGCATCGGTTGGGTCTTTTTCAACCGGCCAGAGAAGCGCAATGCGATGAGCCCTACACTCAACCGCGAAATGCGCGACGTGCTGGAGGCGCTTGAGCTCGACGACGCGGTCAAAGTGATGGTACTGACCGGCGCAGGAGATTCGTGGACCGCGGGCATGGATCTGAAGGAGTATTTTCGCGAAATCGACAAGGCCCCCGAAATCGTTCAGGAGAAGGTTCGCCGCGATGCCTCGACATGGCAATGGAAGCTTCTGCGCATGTACGCCAAGCCCACGATCGCCATGGTGAATGGCTGGTGCTTCGGCGGTGGCTTTTCACCGCTCGTCGCCTGCGATCTCGCCATCGCATCCGAGACCGCTGTCTTCGGGCTCTCCGAAATCAACTGGGGCATTCCTCCAGGAAATCTGGTCAGCAAGGCGCTCGCTGACACCGTAGGACATCGCAAGGCGCTCGAGTACATTATGACCGGTGAAACCTTCACCGGCCAGCAGGCTGCCGAGATGGGGCTGGTGAATCGGGCCGTTCCTCTGGAGAAACTTCGTGAGGAGACCATCGCCCTCGCGCGGAAACTGGCGGCTAAGAATCCGGTCGTGCTGCGGGCGGCCAAGCACGGATTCAAGCGTTGCCGCGAACTCACTTGGGAACAGAGTGAAGACTACCTCTACGCAAAATTCGACCAGTCGCAACTCCGCGATCCGGAGCACGGCCGCGAAGAAGGTATGAAGCAGTTCCTCGATGACAAGAGCATCAAGCCCGGGCTCGAGAGCTACCGGCGCTGAGACTTCCCATGACTCCAGACCTGATCGAAGCCGAGAAAACGCAGGCATCGCACGCAAACATCGAGAGACTCTTGCGTCCTCGATCGATCGCACTGATCGGTGCCTCTGCCACACCGGGTGCGCTCGGCGGTTCGGTTCTCCTGAATCTCGATCAGGCTGGCTATACAGGGGACATCTACCTGGTCAATCCCAAACGCCCTGTCATTCAAGGCCGACAGTGCCTCGGCTCGATCGACGAACTTCCTGGGAATGTCGACTGCGCCGTGCTCGCCATCCCCGGTTCCGCCGCTCTCGACTCGGTTCAGGCTTGCGCGAAGAAAGGGTTCGGATCGGCAATCGTCTTCTCTGCCGGATTTGCCGAAGGCGGCGAAGAAGGCCGCCTCGCGCAGCGTGAATTGGCGAACATCGCGCGCGCCAACGGCATGGTGCTTGAAGGACCGAACTGCCTCGGGATGGTGAACTACGTCGACGGGATCCCACTCACCTTTGTCGTCACGCCGCCGCAGCCACGACAAGATATACCCGGCGCAGCCATCCTCTCGCAGAGTGGGGCTCTCGCTGCGGTCATCGCCGTCAACATGAGGCGCCATGCCATTCCGCTCACGCTATTCAATCTCGACCGGGAACGAGGCCGCAACCGGCGTCGAAGACTTCATCGAGCATCTGATCGGCGATCCGAAGACCCGCGTGCTCGCGCTCGTGGTCGAGCAATTCCGGCAGCCCAAACGTTTTCTGGAATTGGCGCGTCGAGCCCGCCAAGCGGGAAAGTCGATCGTGCTGCTGCATCCGGGCCGCAGCGGCGCAGCCCGCGTCTCTGCCGCCACGCACACCGGCGCCATCGCCGGCGATTACGACGTGATGCACTCGCTCGTGACGCACGCCGGCGTGATCCACGTTGAAAGCCTGGAAGAGCTCGTCGACGTGACGCAGATCCTCGTCCGCCATCGCGCGTTGCCAACCGCCGGCGCCGCTGTGTTCACCGAGTCCGGCGCATTCAAGGCGCTGGCCCTCGACCTGTGCGAACGCGTCCAACTGGACGTTCCCTCGCTCTCCGTTGCAGTCGAGCTCGCATTGCGCGAGGCCCTTCCTGCCTTCATTCCAATCTCAAACCCACTGGACGTGACCGCGCAGGGACTCGTCGATCCCGATCTCTATCGCCGAACCTTGCCACCGATCCTGAGCGATGCAAACTTCGGCAGCGTGATTCTGAGCATCATCCTCACCGACCCGAAGACAACCCAGCTCAAGCTTCCGCCCATCGTAAGCGCGATTCGCGCGTTGAAGCCCAACAAGCCAGTCGTCTTTGCAGCTCTCGACGAGGGCGCCCCGTTTGATTTTCCGGAGCTCGATGAGTTGCGCGCGCTCGGTGTGGCGTGCTTTCCCTCTGCAGAGCGTGCCATTCGCGCGATGGCCCACGTGACGCGTCGCGCTCTGCAGGCTGAGACCTCCGTCCCCGAAACTGCGAACCCAACTGCCGTCCCGCTCCACCCTGGTCTGCTTTCCGAAGCCGAGAGCAAGCAGATTCTTGCAGGCCTTGGGATCGAAATCCCACGTGGAGGCTTGGCCGAGAGCTTAGCGGACGCGATCCGCATTGCAGACGAGATCGGTTATCCAGTCGTGTTGAAAGCGCAATCGACGAACCTGCCGCACAAGAGCGATATCGGCGGTGTCCAGCTCGGCATCAGCTCTCCCGAAGAGCTCGCCGACGCTTGGTCAACCCTGCATCGCGATCGTGCAACGCGCGCGTCCCGATCTCGTGTTGGATGGCGTCCTGGTTGAACGCATGGCACGAAAGGGAATTGAGCTGATAGTTGGAGCACGCAACGATCCTCAGTGGGGGCCCGTGCTCATGGTCGGCGCCGGCGGTGTGCTCGCAGAGGCGATGAACGATGTTCTGCTCCTTCCTCCGGATTTGTCGCGGGCCAAAATTGTCGAAGAGATGAATCGATTGCGCTGCAGCGCGCTCTTCCGGGGCTTTCGCGGTGCGCCGCCCTTGGACGTCACAGCAGTCGCGCGTGTAAACGCAACGCTGGGGAATCTGATGCGCTCCTCTCCTCAGATCGCAGAGATCGACATCAATCCTCTCGTTGTGTACGAGAACGGTCACGGCGCGATGGCGCTCGACGCTTTGATCCTTGTTGCGCCGGAAGAGGCCAACTCAGAAACGCAGAAGTGAGGTCAAGATGAACGAAGTAGCTCTTCTCATCGATGGCAAATCGGAAACTGCGGAAGGGAAGCGCTCCTTCTGCAGGCTCGATCCAGTCAAAGGCACGCCCGCAACGAAGGCGGCAGCCGCGAGCATCGCCGACGTAAACGCAGCTGTGAAGGCGGCAGCCGCGGCATTTCCCGCCTGGTCGGCAACCGGCCCTGGCAAGCGTCGAGAACTCCTGTTGCGCGCTGCCGACACACTTTCCTCCCACCAGCGCGATTTTGTCGAATGCATCGTCGCCGAAACCGGAGGCACGGAAGCCTGGGCCGGCTTCAATGTGTTCTTTGCTGCGTCGATTCTGCGCGAGGCTGCCGCGATGACCTCGCAGATCGCGGGCGAAGTCATTCCCAGCGATGTTCCAGGCAATCTTGCAATGGCCATTCGGCAACCGATCGGTGTATGCGTCGGGATTGCACCCTGGAACGCCCCCGTGATTCTCGGCGTGCGCGCGATCGCGATGCCCCTGGCCTGCGGCAACACGGTTGTCTTCAAGGCGTCGGAGGCGTGTCCCGCCGTGCATCGTCTCATTGGTACGGTGTTTCAGGAGGCTGGTTTTCCCGATGGCGTCCTCAATGTAATTACCAATGCTCCTGAAAATGCGGCTGAAGTCGTCGGCGCTTTGATCGATCATCCGTCGGTCAGGCATATCAACTTCACCGGGTCCACACGGGTGGGCCGCATCGTCGCCGAGCGCGCGGCACGCCATCTGAAGCCGGTTCTGCTCGAGCTCGGAGGCAAAGCGCCTCTGATTGTTCTCGACGACGCGGATATCGAGGCCGCGGTGAACGCCGCAGCCTTCGGCGCCTTCATGAATCAGGGACAGATCTGCATGTCGACCGAGCGCATCGTCGTCGACGAAAAGGTCGCCGATGATTTTGTCCTCCGGCTTTCGACGAAGGCTGCAGGTCTGGCTGTGCGCGATCCCTCGCTTGGCCCCACGGTGCTCGGTGCCATGGTCGATCCGCGATCGGCTGCCCGTGTCGCCGAACTCATTAAAGATGCCGTGCAAAAGGGAGCGCGCGTCACCGCGGGAGGCACCGGCGACGGCACACTGATGCAGGCCACGGTGATCGATCGCGTAACGGCGCAGATGCGTGTTTATGCAGAGGAATCGTTCGGCCCGGTGGTGACGATCATCCGCGTCAAGGGCGATCAAGAAGCTCTTCGCACAGCCAACGACACCGAGTACGGTCTATCGGCCGCGATCTTCAGTCGCGATTTCAGCCGCGCGTGGAACCTGGCCCTGCGCGTCGAAAGCGGCATCTGCCACATCAACGGCCCGACGGTGCACGACGAGCCGCAGATGCCGTTCGGCGGAGTGAAAGCCTCTGGGTACGGGCGCTTCGGCGGCAAAGCTGGAGTCGATCAGTTCACTACGCTGCGCTGGATCACCGTGCAGACCGAAGAACGGCATTATCCGTTTTAGCGCGCCGAAGCGAGAACTCACTAGAGAATTGCCGCGGACAACATGGATGCGCTTCGCGCAAATGCCTGAGCGCGGTTGGAAGATACCTCTACCATAAGAAATGGTGGCCAGGGACGCTACCGAAAAGCCGTCCAAACTGACGAATTTTGTCCAAAACTCGCGAGAGCTTGGCTCGGAGTTGCCCCCAAAGTTGCCCCCGTAGCTTCTGGACAGGCGGCTTCTAGCTCTGGGCTTTGTCCAACCCCACATTTTTCCGGACCTCCGTCCTTCGAGGGCGCTATGGCTAGGATTTGGCAATGAGGATACCCGTACGGCTGCGGGTAATTTCGTTGCTGAAAAAAGGCTGATCTACCTGCCTATCGTTCGATCCGGATGATGGGCAGTAAATTCACAAGTTCGATCCGTCTTGGGGCCTTTGAGGCCGAAGCATTCGAGAAGCGGACCTGGTGGGGAACGGCGCCTCGCGGCTATTCCACTAAACATCGAGAAGGGCGATGACTCGATCTGTTCAGCGATGAGCTCCTTGGGCGTTCCTCCATTGCCGATCTCGTCCGGCCGAGGTAAAGATCGCTCGAATCCCTCAAGGCACAAGTGGTCACGATTCATGGTGCGCTGTCTCCGACCGAGGTAGTTGCCGCCTGGAAGACTGGCGCTGATTGCGTCAAGCTGTTTCCCATGGCAAGACAGGTTCGCATGAAGATTGAAGATGACCCTGCGAATCCGAAATATCTCTTAACCAAGTCGCATATCGGATACCTATTCAGTGAGTCGGTATAGAGAAATAGCAAACTAAGCAAGGAAACCGCGCACAGGTTTCGCAACCCTTCGTGTGGCTTGGCGCGTACTTGCGCGATATGGGATGATGCGTACCTCGCCCTCTTCAGGGCGGGAGAGGTAAGCTCGTTTTCTGCAGTTTTCGACCCAGAGGCCGCGGCGTTTCCAAGAACCTCTTTTGGCTCTGGTTAAGAAGTTGGACGAAGAGTCGCGAACCATTGCGATCAGAGTAATGCGGCGGCGCTTATCTGCTAAGAAGCGGCGTTGTGCGACTTCGGATAAAAAACTTCGACTCTGATCCGGTTTCATGTCATCGAAATCGACCCGGTTACGCACAGCCGTGCCGTGAGCTGTGGATTTCTCCGTCAAATACCGCACTAGAATTCAGTCTTGGGAAGACACCGTTCGTCGTGGAGCATGCGATGAAAATGGACATTCTGCGGGCCGCGAACTACACCTTCAACTTCGACCGCCAGTTGTATTTCAACCCCGATGCGAAAAAGGCATTCAGCTTTCCGTTTCTGGATGACCACTCCGAAGACGAAGTTCTTCGTTCTATCAATGAGCGCACAGATGGCAGTGAATGGAGGTTCTACTTCAATTTCCCTCCATCGGAGAGAGTCAAGCGGGAAATCGCGAGCACGCTCTTGGAGGCATAGGGATCGGAACCTGCCGGGCACCCCTTGTGGCTCCTCAGAACCACGAGGAGGGAAGCTCACTCGCCTGGCGATGAACTTGAGAGGATTTACTTGCCAGCAGAAATGGCAAGTTGAACGAGCGGAGGAGCGCTGGGACGAATTGCATCCTGGTGGACCTTGAAAACTCTCTCGCGGATTGGGGAAGAGCGCACGAAGTCCTGATAGGCGCTCTCAAGATGAGCACGGAAGCAGGCGCGCGCCTTGGTTTCGTCCGCTTCCGGAGAAGCGTTGCGCAGATTGTCGCCCATCCGCCGCAGGATGTGAAGCCGAGCGACATGCAGCACGGCGGGCTCGTAGGAAACATCTAAGAATAGGAAGAAATCTTCGGCGGAAGAGAGCCTGGAAAGCTGTTCAAGCACAGTCATATCGAATCTCCATGGGCCGGTTGAGTGCATTTGCGGTGTCGCGAATCTTCGACTGACAACATCTTTCACTTCATCATTTCTGCTTGAGTCACAAGGGTAACGCTAACTACTGAGCCGACCGAGGATCTTGTTAGCCGTGTCCTCATCCACATCGAAGAGGCCGGCGAAAACCTCCAGAAGGCCCTCACGTTCTGATTCAACCCCAAGACCCCAAACAAACTGCTCAATAGCACACCGATGACACGGGGTGATGTTAAGCTCAGAGGTTCTTCCCAGTATTCGAAGAATCTGCTCAGGTGCTCTCAAACAGTTTCTGTTGTGCTGACAGATTTGATTTTGATCAACTGCTCGTTGGAGGGCATTTTGTAATGCTCTTTTTCCTCGCTCCGTGAGTACAAGCTTTGGCTTCATCTCTTCCTCCAAATCCTTAACAAAGAATGCCCCCACATTCTTCCTTAGTTGATAGTTGTCCCAGAGGGATTCGAACCCCCACCCAAGGGATTATGAGTCCCAGGCTCTACCCGGTGATAAAAATTCAACAGTTCCTCCGTGCTCACCGCCCTTTTTGCCTCAATCGAACGCTCCCGAACCTGCGCCAGGACCCATTGAGTCCGGTCTTCCTCGGGGGCGAATCCGAGCGCGAGAAGCGCACTTTTCACGGATGCAATGCCAGAGTGTTTTCCGAGCACGATTTGGCGAACGCGTCCGAAGATGTGCGGAGACAGAGCCTCATAGGTGGATGGATCCTTCAAGATGCCGTCCACATGAATACCGGATTCGTGGGTGAATGCGTTCGCGCCGACGATCGCCTTTCCCACAGGGATGGGCCGGCGCGCCGCAGTGGCAACGAGTTCGGCAAGCTGCGGCAACTGCGACAGGTCGATGTCGCAGCCCGCCCCGGGAAACCGACTCAGCGTAGCGGCCACTTCTTCAAGAGCGGCGTTGCCGGCGCGCTCTCCCAGGCCAAGGACGCAGACGGATGCATGGGTTGCCCCGCCGCGAATCGCGGCGAGGGTGTTTGCGGTGGCTAGGCCCAAATCGTCGTGACCATGAAACTCGAGCTCAAGGTCAAATGCACTCTTGAGATGGGTGAATGCCTCACAGACGCCAAACGGCTCCATGTTTCCCAGCGTGTCGGCAAACCGGTAGCGATGCGCTCCTGCCTGCGCGGCAGCTTCCACGGCAATGTGCAGAAACTCCATATCGGCGCGGCTGGAGTCCTCTCCGCCGATCGCCACACGCAGGCCGCAGTCGATGGCGTAGGGAATCACTTCTCCAATTCGGCGGAGCACCTCTGGGCGATTCGCATTCAGCTTGGCGCGCATCTGAATATCGGAGAGCGGAATTGACAGATTGACTCGTCTCACGCCAGTCTTCATTGCGTCATCGACATCGGCGCGCGTCATGCGGCACCAAGCAATCGGCTCGGCCTTTCCGAGCGCGCCGACAATTGCCGCGATCTCCTCAATCTCCCGCCTTCCCATGGCTGGCGTGCCTGCCTCAATCTCTTCCACGCCAGCGCGCTCAAGCGCCAGCGCAATGGCCAGCTTCTCATCCAGCGTAAAAGCCACGCCAGGTGCCTGTTCTCCATCTCTAAGCGTCGAATCGTTGAAGACAATTTGTCGAGGATCAGTCATAAGCAGCCTCCATCGGAACAGACATCGCTTGCAGCTCATTCACTATTTTGGGAAGAACATCGAGAACGCGATCCACGTGTTTCTGAGTGTTTTCGCGCGATAGCGAGAAGCGCACCGAGCCGCGAAGATAGCCGAACGGGACTTTCATTGCGCGCAACACATGAGATGGCTCCATTGAGCCGGCAGCACAGGCCGATCCGGATGAGGCAGCGATGCAAGCGCGATCCAGCAACAGGAGAATTGCATCCGCCTCCATGTCTCGAAAGGCAATGTTCAGTGTGTTGGGCAGGCGACGATTGCTGGCGCCGGGGCATTGCCCAGGCCCGGTACCGATGAGCATCGACGCCGGTATCATTCGCAGGACCTCCCGCTCGAGCCGGTCTCGCATCGTTGCAACTCTCGGCATCTCCCGCGTCAAAGCCTGCGCGGCCAGCTCCGCAGCCACTCCAAATCCCACGATAGCTGCTGTATTCTCCGTGCCTGCGCGCCGCCCCCGCTCCTGGCGTCCGCCGTGAATCAGCGGCGCAAGCTTCACTCCATTGCAAACGTAAAGAGCGCCCGCTCCCTTGGGCCCGTGCATCTTGTGCGCCGAAAGGGTGAGCATATCGATTTGCGCCGCCTGCACATCGATCGCGACCTTTCCGGCGGCCTGGACGGCATCTGTGTGAAAGAGCGCTCCCACGTCTCGTGCCATGGCCGCCAGCACCCCAACGGGAAAGACAACGCCGGTCTCGTTATTGGCCCATTGGATGGAAACCATTGCCGTGCGCTCGCTGAGCGCGGCTCGGTAAGCATCGAGATCCAGATTCCCTGCCGGATCGACGGGAACGCGGTGAATCCTGGCTCTGCCCATTCGCTCAAGATATGCGCAGGCCGCCAGCACGGCCGGATGCTCGACGGCGGAGGTCACGATCTCATTGCGCCCGGTCTGTGTCTCAATAGCCGAGAAGATCGCGGCGTTGTTCGTCTCGCTCCCTCCGGACGTAAAGACGATTTCGCTCTCGCGAGCCGCTCCAATCAGCGATTGAACCTGTTGGCGCGCTTGGCGAACCGCGGCCGCTGCGGCTGAGCCGGGAGTGTGCGTTGAAGAAGCGTTGGCGTAGAGTTCGCGGAAGAAGGGCAGCATGGCCTCTACCACGCGCGCATCCATGCGCGTAGTGGCGTTGTTGTCCAGATAGACCCATTCGCCGGCGGGATCGAAATCTGTCATAACGACCTTCCCTCGAGCAGTTGCCTCCGCAGAGCAAATGGGCTTAGCAGAAGGATTTTCCGCAACCGCAACTCGACTTCGCCTGAGGATTGCTGAAGGAGAAGCCCGAACCCTGCAGGCTGTCGACAAAGTCAATGGTGGTGCCGGAGATCAATGGGACGGATGCGGGATCGATGAATATGGCGACACCGTGGCTCTCGCCGACGACATCTCCCTGCTCCGCGGCCTGCACCAGGCCCATCTGATACTTGTTTCCAGAACACCCGCCCGACTGCACACTGATTCGCAGTCCGGCGATAGGTGCGGGCGTGGCGGCGATGGCGCTGCGCAGGGCGCTAACAGCGCTTTCGGTCAGTTGAATCATGGCGTCCTCTAGGCGGAATCTACGCATGTGAGTGCACGTCACGAGCCAATCCACGGGCGTTGTAAATACATATGCTTACAAGCCAAAAGGCAGGCCCGAACCCAGCCATTGTCGTATTGAGTACATGTCGCTTTCGCATCATTGCGCATAGGCTGGCGCAATGGAGATAAGACCCTGGGTCTCGTATCGGAGACGTGTGCGCGCCAGCAGGCTCTCACCCGATTCATCGCCAAAACAGTCCCCAAAGTCGCTGCATTCCGAGCAACTAGGCGCTGCGCACAAGCTGAACCCCTCGTCCCGGCAGATCATCCGGAAGAAGAATTTCTTCCATTTCATGTCCTGTTCGTTGCGTAGAGCAAGCGGCGCAAAGTGGCGCAGCATCAGACGGGACAGATCGGCGCGATTCGGCAATCCCAAGTCCTGCCAGAGGTGGTTCGGCCGTTCGCATCTGCGTGCAATGAGCATGGCAAGCAGCGAGCCAAGCGGCCCTGCTGCCGTACGGGACCGGCCCAGCAGTTGACGCAGGCAGCGTTCGTTCTCGTCGACCGCCGGCTCGCCATGGAGACCGAAAGACTCAAGGAGTGTTTGCGCGCCGGGAAAGTACTGCTCGCTCGCACGCCGAAGAATTCTCTCCGGGACGCCCAGAGCGTGTGTCAGGGGTCTTGCTGGACTGGTCTCCATCGCAGCAACCGTGAAAATGCACGCCAACACATGCCCGTCGAATGGGTCGCAGCCAGAGTCCGTGCTGCATTTACTCAGGAACGTGTAGGTAGCCTCTGGGGTCATGGATTCTCCGTCAGGCTGGTCCGTGTGTCTGGCAGGCTTTCGGGCAAACGCGCGAACAGGCGGCACAGCCGATACATGCGCCGGGATCGGTCACGAGCATGACTTTGCGCTCAAACTCCTCACTTTCGTCGTCGATTTCCACTAGTTCGCCGTCTTCGGTCAGGCCCTTCAGCATCATCACATTGCGTCCGCAGACCTTGAAGCAGCGCCCGCATCCGATGCAGGTCTCCTGATTGATGTCCAGCAGATACGAAGGACTCCATGCGCTTCCACCACGTGTCAGTGTAGGCAGTTCGGCTTGCGTCGCCATCTATGCTCCAGCCGCCTTGAGAATCGCGCGCTTGCTCTCCAGCTCGCGGTAGGTGTCATGTGCTCGCTGTGCAACCAAAGGAATCTGCTCCCAGTTGATGGGCAGATCTTCGGCCAGGTCGTGCAGGTTCATCTTGGCCGTTACAGCTTGCGAGGAAAGTTTCTTGACTTCCGCTTTGATGGCTTCCAGGTCGGTCATGCAGACTCGCTTTCAAGAGTGTTCGGTCGCGGCTTCGGACGCACGATCAGCCACCGGGCCGTTCGGGCAGCTTGCAACTGAGGTAACCGGCTATGAAAAACGGTTGCAATCTAGTTGCCATGTTGCCGGCACGCAAAACGCGCCGCCAAGTGCCTTGCAATCAGAGCAGTGAAATGGCGGAAGATGGCCAGCGCGGCTTGTTGCAAAAGCGACATCGAGCACTCATCTGTCGCATTGGCAACATCCATCTGAGCCCGTTCCTGGCCTGCGGATGAGGTATCCGATTGATTTCGGAGAAACAGGCTTTGGAACGGCAATTGCTGTTGTTTCCCCGTCGGGGCGAATCCTCGCGTGTCAGGGAGGCATATGCAGATTGGAGTTGAAAGCTCGCGGTCGGTGGAGAACAAGCGCATCTTTGTCGTGGGCGGGAACGAGATCGATCGCACCGTGCTGCAGTTCATGCTTCAGGACGAGAACGAAACGCACGAATTGGCCAGTCTTAAAGCGGCATTTGCCAAAGCACATGACTGGAAGCCGAATCTGATTCTGCTCGGGCTTGACATGATCAAAGAGAGCGGATTGGGCGTTGTGCGCGAGATAAGCTCGGCCATGCCTGGAGCCAGAATTCTGGTCGTCACGGAGAACGCTGCCGATCCACTGGCACAGGACTGCCTCAAGTCCGGGGCCAATGGCCTGCTCGTCAAACCATTTCGCGTTGAGTCGGTTCGCGAGAGAGTCGATCTCATGCTTGGGCGCGGCATTACCGACTTCATTCCTGTCGCGCTTCTGGGTTCAACCGCCAAATAGAGTGAGTTTCCCGCAGACGGCGATTGAACCGCGGCCAGGCACTCGCTCTCCGCGCGTTAATCTTCCTGAGCGCACCTACTTCGCCAGCCCGTCCTTGATCCCGGCCAACTGCTCCTGCTCAACACGAAACACGCCGCGGCCTCCCGACAGAGCCTGATAGCCGCTGCCGGCGGTGCGCGAAAGGTGATCGAACCATGCCTGCGCAATGACGCCCTCAGGCCGGGCGCCAATCTCGGTGACGGTGCCGTCGGGCGAAAAGCGAACATGAATCAAGGTCTGCATGGCGTGTTTCCTCTCGTAGTGCGTTTCCGGCGAGCGTGAGACTTGCGGCGAAAGTTCTTCAGAAACCCGAAGCGAAGCTGAGTAACTCCACCGTAACGTCTTCGCTCTTGAGCAACGCCTGGCAGGCCAGCCTGGACTTCGAGCTGACTCCCACAATGGCGTCGAGCTTCGCGTTTTCCGCAAATCCAATCCTGGAAATTCCCTTGCGGCCCTCAAGCACGAAGATGTGGCAGGTTCCACAGTCGGCATTGCCGTCGCACTTGTTCCCGATGGTGTGGCCGGCTGCTTTGATGGCAGCCAACAGCGACGTGCCCTCCGCCGCTTCAACCTTTGCGCCCGAAGGCATGATAGTAACTATTGGCATCGCATCCTCCTTATTCTCTGCATTCCTTCAAACTCCTTCGATTGCGGTCTCCGTTGCTCTCGCGCCCGGTCTGCAAGGAGGCGGATCGAGAGCAACGGAGTCTAGTAGATCGCCGCTCCCGCCCCCACATTGATGGAAGCGTCTTTCATTGTGCCGACCACAAATGCGACTTGTTCATCGGTCAGATGACCGTGAAAGGGCAGGGCCACCGCCGATCGGCAAGCTTTTCCGTCACGAACAAATCTCCGCGCCGGTAACCCATCTCGACGTACAGGCGTTGAGCGTGCATGGGCCGGCAATATGCCGCGGCTTCGATCCGCTCCACTCGAAGATCATCGACGATTGCATCGCGGCTCGAACGCGCAAAGCGCGTGCCCAGATGCACCAGATAGAGAAACCAATGAATGGAAGTAACGTCCGGTGCGACATGGGGATCTTTGATGCCTTCGAATGACTTCACGTTCTCAAAGTGGCTGGCCTCAACACGCTTGCGCCGCTCCAGGATTTTCTCGATGCGGCGCAGTTGCGCCAGCCCCAACGCAGCCGTCAGGTCGCTGATGCTCACCCGATAGGGAGCCTCCATGCCGATGACGACCGAGCTGCGTTCTCCTGCCGTCGTCCAGAGGCGACGCAGCATGGAGGCAATTTCGGCATTATCGGTAACAACCATTCCGCCTTCACCGGAGCTCATCGCCAAGGGCTCGGAGAAGTCGAAGATCGAGCAG
>CAVZVM010000002.1:0-242866 GCA_963778705.1 uncultured Acidobacteriaceae bacterium | reverse complement strand
GACGGTGCCAGCGCCGACACCGGAAGAAACACGGACAAAAGGCGTGCTCCCGTATCTTGAGCCGCTGGAACGCTGGGGAGTCCCCCAGCCCGGCAACGTATTGCGCGTGTTCGAACGAGGAGGCAGAAAGAAGCCGGAGGTGGGCAATCCTATCTTGGATGAAGATCCAGGAAAGCCTGATATCAAGCTCGGTGAGCGCGGATTCGGAACTTTGCTGCGGACCGACCCCGGTTTTCTCGGCTTGCAGAAAACACGCCTGCTTGATCCCATGCTCTACTTTCCGGGCACAAACGATCAGCCGGGCGATTACCGCGCAAGTGGCTGCAGTGCATGTCACGTGATCTATGCCAATGATCGGTCCGCGGAGCATTCGGGATCCTATGCGAGCTTTGGTCACCTGGGCGAAACGGTGACCGCCGACCCGACAATTCCGAAGCAGGAATCTGGACATCCGATCAGACACGAGTTCACGCGGGCGATCCCCTCGAGCCAATGTATGACCTGTCACATGCATCCCGGCACAAACATGGAGGCGACCTATTTCGGCTATACCTGGTGGGACAACGAAGAAGACGGGCAGGCGATGTATCCCAAAGAGCAACGGCATCCCAGTGCGGAGGACCGTTTCCGGGTGCAGGCTCGCAATCCGGAATCGGCGGCCGTCCGAGGTTTATGGAGCGATCCGCAGTTTCTCGAGAAAACGGGCAGTCCCGAATTCAATGCCGAGCTCAAACAAACGCAGTTTGCCGATTTTCACAGCCACGGCTGGCTTTTTCGCGCAGTTTACAAACGCGATCGCCAGGGAAACTTGCTGGATAAGGACGGTAACACCGTTTCATTTGACGATCCACGGAAGTTCGACAAGGCCGTTCATCTCAAAGATATCCATCTTGAAAAGGGTATGCATTGCGTCGATTGCCATTTTCAGCAGGACAACCATGGAAATGGAAAGCTCTACGGCGAAACAAGAAACGCAGTTGAGGTTGATTGCGTTGATTGCCACGGAACGATTCAGGCTCGCGCATCTCTGAAGACTTCGGGCCCGGCAGCGCCAGAAGGCGGAACTGATCTGAGTCTTCTTGTCATTCCCTGGAAAGAGAAGCGCTTTCATTGGCGCGACAATCGCCTGTTCCAGCGCTCGATGCTCGAACGAGACAAGGAATGGGAAATCATCCAGATCATCGATTCCATTACTCCCGGGAATCCCAACTACAACGAGAAGGCGCGACTCGCAAAGACGATGCAGAGGAATGGAAAAAAATGGGGATCAAGCACAGATGACTCGATGCTGGCGCACAGCAACAAGAACATCACTTGCTATGCGTGCCATTCCTCCTGGTTGCCGACTTGCTTCGGGTGCCATTTGCAACAGACCGCCAACCAGCGCACTCCTATGTTGCACAACGAGGGGCTAACGACCCGCAACTACATTTCGTATAACTTCCAAATTCTGCGCGACGATCTATTCATGCTGGGGATTGATGGGACAGTGACGAACCATCGCGTCGCTCCGGTGCGGTCCGCATGTGCCGTGCTTGTCAGTTCGCAGAACGCAGATCGGGCGTGGGGCTATTACCAGCAACAGACGGTGTCGGCCGAAGGATTCAGCGGGCAGTCTTTCAGTACATTTGTGCCCCATACCGTGCGTACGCGCGAGACGCGCGGCTGTACCGATTGCCACGTCTCCAGTCAGAAAGACAACAACGCGTGGCTGGCTCAGGTGTTTCTGCAGGGCGGCGGCCTGATGAACTTCATCGGCCGCTATGTGTATGTCGGAAGCGGCAAAGGCGGCTACGATGCAGTCGCCGTTGCTGAACATGACGAGCCTCCCGCCATCATTGGCAGCGATTTTCAGAAGGTCGCTTATCCCGAGGATTACTCTCGGTTCACACGGGAGCGGAAAACGTCTGGATTCGGTATCTCATCACGGTGGCACTGTCCTCGACGTGCAGGAGCGTGGCGAATATCTCTACACCGCGACCGGCAAGGGAGGATTGCGTGTCTACGACACTGCGAATGTTGATAACAAAAAGGATATTTCGGAGCGCACTATCACGGCGCCGGTGTCGGCGCTCGGGCAAAGATTCTATGTAAAAACGAAATTCGCGCAGGCCGTCGCATCTCCAAGCACTCTCGCCATCGATCCCCTGCGAACCCAGCGCGGGGAGAACGAAGGAACAGCCGATCCACTTGATGTACGGCTTCCTCTACGTCGCCGACAAATACGAGGGACTGGTCATTGTCGGTGATCCAAATCTGAAAGCCCAAACCCCGGGAGTCGGTACGCTCCTCGATGGCGATCCGAATAACAACTTCTTGAAACGAGCGCTTACTTTCAATCCTGATGGGGCTCTGAGTTGCGCACGCCGTATCGCGTTCGCAGGTACTTTTGCCTACGTACTGTGTGATCGAGGCCTAGCGGTCGTCGACCTCGACAATCCTTTGCAGCCCAGAATTACGGCACAGATCGACGCACCTACACTCGATAGCCCGAAAGGCATTGCCATTCAGTTCAGGTATGCATTTGTGGTCGATCGTGCCGGGTTGAAGGTTCTCGACATTACCGATCCTGCACACCCCGTTGCCGTGAAAGACGCCCTCGTTCCGCTGGAGGACGCACGGAACATTTACGTGGCGCGTACCTATGCCTATGTCGCGGCGGGCAAGCAGGGAATCGCGATTGTTGACATTGGTAGTCCCGAGCATCCGCGGCTCGACCAGATATTCAATGCTGACGGCAAGCTCAATGACACCTACGACGTGAAAATGGGAATGGTCAGCTCGGGTCTGTTTGCGTTTGTCGCTGATGGGCGCAACGGTGTGCAGGTCGTGCAGGTGTTCTCGCCCGAAGTCGACCCGAACTTTGCCGGATTCAGCCCGAGGCCTGTTCCAAAACTCATCGCGAGTTACAAAACTAGCCAGCCTGCATTAGCAATTTCGCGCGGTATTGACCGAGACCGCGCCGTCGACGAGACCGGCAATCAACTTGCCGTTTTTGGCCGGCGCGGGGCGCGACCCTTCAATCGCGATGAACTGCATCGATTCTATTTGCGGGACGGTCAACTCTATACCGTGAGCGACGCGCCTCCAGGCCCGCCGTCAGGATCCTCGAAAGAGGGGCGGCAATCGCAAAGCGCTTTCCCGTTCACATTTGAAGATATGCTGCGAATAATTCAGCAGCAACCATAGCTCAGCTACGGCGCTCCAACATTGAGCGCAGAGTGATCACCTATTATCCAACTCGCTGATTTATGGGCACCATTGAACTCGTTCCTGTACTCATTTCAGCGATTGATCTTGGATGGCCCTCAATCCGGAAGTTGCACCATTTTCGGTTATTGACGGATTGGCCATCTATGTAAGTCAAAGTCAAGAGAAAAGCACAGGATTCCTGGGCGCGCTCAGGAGAGCGCGCGATCCGTGTTGATCAGAATCTGCCGTTACGCAACAGCGCCTCTCGGCTTTTGGTTCCTGCTCTAAGCAGAACCACACATCCATTTGCAGCCTCGGGCTCCGAAGAGCCGTTGCCGAAGATTGAGTTTGTGTTCTCTGCCAGTCCCGAAACAATTCGTGGTGAGCCTCGGGAGAATGAACTCCTTCGCCCAGTGGCCTAATGGCGGGACCTGGCAGTCTGCGCATCGTAAGAATCCTGATGTTTTTCATTCATGGGCAGGCTTTTAGGCTGCCGATGTGCCTACCATCTGCACGAAATCCTGTTTTCTGCGTTCTACCCCGACGCGACTTTCATCCGAGATTGGAAGTCTCTGCCGCCAGCCACACCAAAATCGCGCAAATTCCGGGTTACCGGCAATCATTGTCGGGCATTTTGTCATCGCAATTCGAGGCTCATTTGTCCCATCGAGCCATACCTGCGGCTCCTTCAAGAAAGTTGTGACTCTTCGTGGGGTTGAAAGAAACGGCACGACGGGACGGAATGTAGTTGGCCAAGAGAACTAAAATTCGGAAGAGTTTAGCGGGTGTGCTCAATGAACCGGAGATCATTTGTCGAACTGGTGGCCGCGTCTGCGGGTTCGCTGTCACTGTCTTGTGCAGGGCAGGAGGCTCAAATGACCAGAACTGAGCCAATCATCGTGGGACCCGGCCAGACACGGCATGCCGATGGCCGTTCCCTTGTGGTTCCAGACGAATTGCAGTGCAAGGTGAGAACGGCAGACCTCGGAGGTCGCCTCTGTATTATGCTGGCCGACCACAATCCATGGGAAGGGCCACCCCTTCATAGTCACCGCGACGGCGACGAATGGTTCTATGTCGTCAAAGGTGAATTCGTATATGAAGTTGGAGGAAAGTTGTATCGCGTGGTCGAAGGGGGCAGTCTGGTAGCCCCTCAGAAGATTCCGCACCGGTACATCAACGGACCTACAGCCGGCACCCTGTTCGTCGGGCTTACTCCGGGAGGCAGACTGGAGGAGTTCTTCGAAGAAGGCGCCCGACGACGCAGAAACCCAGGTCCTACGCCTCCCAGCCGCGAAGAGATAGTTGCTTTATACGCCAAGTACAACGTGGATTACCTTGGCGGAAGATTGACAGAGGAAGACTTCAAGAAAGCCACAACGTGAGGCCCGATATGAATGGTGCGATCTTTTGCGTGATATTGCGCCGCTGAATCCCTCTCTCGGAGAAAGATTGCGACAATCCACCGGAACCGAAAAGCCGCTCGCTGAAATCAGGAGTTGCACTCGCGCCGAAGAATTCGCATGGTCGAATTCGATGGTTTTTCTCGGCGACGGGCGTTTGGCCGTTGAAAGAGAGGCGTCGCCCGGTTTGCAGACATGGCGCTACATTCCTCTATAGCGACGAAGACGCAAATCGAGGTCAACATCAATGGCACGCTTGCACCTGACCCTAACTGTGCTCTGCACCTTGTTCTTCAGCGGATGTTCTCATTCGAGATTTGACCCATAGATACCAGGGGCACACGATTACGCATGAAGGGATGACTAGCAGCCGAGGTTCGTAGACGATGACAAAAGACAGATCGGTACCGAACAAGCCGCTGGAGCTGACTACAAAACCGCATCCGGTTTGTCGCCCGCTCGTCAGTAATGCTCTGAACAACTAAATAATCTTCGGTTCAGTACCGGCAGACGGATTCAGTCCATTGATCGGCGTTTGAGGTGCCTTGAATCCTCAATGAGCGCATCATCGCCATAACCGGCCAATCGCTGCCCATTTTCATTCAGGTGGTCTGGAGTTTTCTTATCTCGGCCAGGATCTTGATGAGGCGTTTGGAGAGCCTGAGGAGCCGATTGCGAGCGTTGCCGTTTGTGAGCGATCGACGGAACATCTCCATGAGGTGTTGAGCGGCGACTAAGGCAGTCGATGAGGCCGTCGAGGCCTGCCCGAACGGGTGCGGTGGATGTTTTGGGTTGTGGAGCCAGATGCCTTGGTTTGGAGCGAGCCAACTGGAACTCGCGTTCGAGATCGGTGAGGGCGACATCGACGTAACGCATGGTCATACCCGGATCGACGTGGCCGAGTAATTTCATCAGGACGGGGAAGCTGACGCCGGAGCGAAGCATCTCCGTGGCGTAAGTGTGTCTGAACTGATGGGGGACGATGCGAGTAGAGAGTCCGAGCGAGTGGCAGACCTGATGCAGGTAATCGCGGAGCTGAACCAGGATAGCAACTTTGCTTCCGGGTCGTGCCAGGAGCCGTCCATCGGGAGGCAGCGGGTCGAGGGAGCGGAAGAAGCGCAGACGTTGGACGAGATCACGGCCGAAGGCATCGACGGGGACCATGCGCTCGGTCTTGAGTTTGCCGAGGGGAACATGGATGGCCCATTGGTTCGGCCCCGTGGAGCGCAGACAGTCATAGGAGAGATCGACGCACTCGCCGATACGCATGCCGGTCGAGCGGAGCAGGAGGAAGACATTTCCGCCGAGATCGTTGCGGCGCATGAACTCCTGCTGGAGGAGTTGATCCTGTTCGGGGGTGAGCGGTCGTGGCAGAGTGTGGGGCGAGCGCGGGATATCCTCGCGCAGCAGCAAGTGGGCCAGTTCAGCGAGATGGCTGGTGCGAGCCAGCTCATGGAAGATGGTGCGCAGCGCGAAGAGCCGTCCGATGCAGGTTGCCGTGGCCAGAGGCGGATTCTGGGCGCGCAGGTGCGCCATCCATCCGAGGATATGAGGATCGCGGCGCAGTTGTTCGAGACGAGTAATCTTCGGGTATTTCGTTCCGAGATAGACGAGGAAGCTGCGCACCACGATGTCGTAGTTGCGCTTGCTGGAAGGAGTGAGTGCTGTGCACAGAGACTCGACCGCGTGCGCGAAGGCCGGCGCCAGGGGATGCTGAAGTGGAGGACGGCGCCAGCGCATCAGGAGATCCTCGGTTGAGGATGGATGCACTGCGCCGCCGCGCGGGCGTACTGGAGATAGACATCCTGCGGTGAGACCTTCACATAGTGCATGGTGGTTTCGATGTCGGCGTGGCCCATCAGCTGCATCAGCGCGGGCAGGCTGATGCCGGCGCGCACCATATCCGAGGCGAAGGTGTGTCGGAACCGGTGGGGATTGGCCAGCTGGACGCCGGTGGTGCGGCGATGATGGCGGAACAGGGAGCGTAATCCCGCAGGTGTCATGCGTTGGCCGCGAGCGGGCCCTTTCAACACCACGAACAGTGCCGCCGAGCAGGGATCGGGCCGCTCCACGCGGAGATAGTGATCGAGCAGTTGCGTGGTTTCCGGCGCCAGGGGCAGCAAGCGTAGCTTGTTCCCCTTGCCGCGCACCCGAAGCTGCCCTTCGGAGAACAGCACATCATCGCGGTTCAAGGCCATCACTTCGGCGGAGCGGAGCCCCTGCATCAGCATCAGGCCGACGATGGCCAGGTCGCGAGCGTTTCGAAAACTGGACCAGAAGCGCGCCACTTCATCGACCGAGAGAGGAACGATGTTGAGTCTGGGCTCCCGCACTCTGAGTCTGCTGAGTTCGAACCTGGGGCGTCCCAGGCCCATCGGCCTGCGGTGCAGGAAGGGCTGATGGAAGCCGTGCGCGACCTGACAGGGAGCATCGGGGAACTGATTGCGGATAGCACGATCGGCAGTGGCGGTGCGGTCGTTGATGGTGGAGGCAGAAGGCGGAGGTCGCAGGCTCGACTGGAAGCGCACGTAATCGAACAGCGTCGACTCGGTGAGGTCCGCGGCGGAGATTTCGCCAGTGTGATGAACGCTCTCCCACCAGCGCACGAAGTGCAACAGGCTATGTGCGTAGCTGTAGAGAGACTTTTGTCTGCGAGGCGGCGGACATACTCGCGGTCGAGGTACCGATTGATCCACGCAACGCCCTTGCCGGTGGATTGCTCGACCACCTGAATCGGACTATGTGCGCCCGATAGAAGTCTTCTGCGCAGATGACGCGGAACTTCATGGCTGCGCAGCCTCCAGCAGAGACTGGAACTGGTGTGCGTCTCCTCCTTGAACGAAGAAGGAGTTGGGATCATGTCCCTCAGGCAGCAGAACGCGACGTGCCGAGATACCGTGCACGACAAGACGATGAGCCAGTTGCTCTGCAGCCTGCTGGCCGCTCTGGTTCTGATCGACATCGAAGGTGAGATAGACGGTGCGTTCGCCTTCACAGAGTTGGCGGAACTGAGTGTCATTCAGATGCGTGCCCAGCGAGCAGGTCACATTGCGAAAAGCCCGCCTGACGCAACACGGCATAGTCGAACAGCCCTTCGACCAGGATCACCTCGGCGCAGTTGCGAACCTTCTCCCATGCATACAGGCCGCCCTTGCTCCCGGGCAGGAAGCGATGGGCGAACGCAGAGCCGATGCTGCGGCCGTAGAGGTTGACGATGTGCTCGCCCTGGCTGCAACGGAAACACGATGCGCTGATAGAGAGCATCCGCGCCGCGAGCGTTGATGAGGCCGAGCCTTCGCAGCAGTTCGAACGAATAACCTTGCGCCGTCAGATATCGGCGCAGGGTTCCACCAGGTGCGTAGCCGATGCCGAGTTCCCGGAACAGTGCCGGATCATGCACTCCGCGCCGGTGGAGATAGTCGAGCGCCTCGGGGCAACGATCCAGTTGCTGCTGATAGAACGCCGCGGCCTCCTCGAGCACAGCGCTGGAATCAGCTTCCGGAGCGATCTCCGGATCGAGGCTGGCCAGGCTCTGGCGGAAGGATAAGCCGCGCGATAACTGGACGAAGCGGATCAGATCGCCGCCCTGCCCGCAGCCGTGACAGTAGAAGACATCTTTGCGCGCGTTCACATAGAACGACGGCTGACTCTCCTTGTGTAGCGGACAGAGTCCGACATACTCGAATCGGCCTGCGGGCCGCCCTGCCCAGTTGTGCTGCCGCAGGTACTCCAGCAGCGGCGTTCGCCGCTTTAGTCTTTCGACGTCTTCACCCACAGCGCCTTTTCGCCTCCGGAGCCCAGCGTAGGAGAACCACGCCGGAGTTCCCAGGCAAGGATGGTGGGGAAAAGGATTTTTTCTCAGCGGCGCATAGGGCAGAGGACTTCGAGAACCGGAGTCAGCCAGGATAAGAACGCTGCCTCGTCCTGATGCCGAGTAAGCAGATTCCAGCCACTGAGCCGCTCGCGCAGCCATCTTGCGGAGAAAAGACAGGGCCGGCTGTGACTCGTCCACACCTTGCGACCAGCGGCGCACAGTAGAGGAATCGGGTACGCGGTCAGCATCCTTGAACTTCGGCGCCGCCTTCTCCCACGAACAGTGCTCCACAAAGCGACGCAGCAATGCCTGGCAGCGCGCCAGCAGGCTGTAATGCGTGTAGGGCAGAGAAAACACCGGCAGAAACGTAAAGGTCTTTCCGCATCGGACACAGCGGCCCCGGCGAATCCTGATCCAATCGTGATGCTCGTCGTGCGCCTGCTTGCGCCGTCGACCATGACCAACAATCGAATCCTGTTCACAAATCGGGCATCGGCGTAAGATGATCTCGTCCGAGTCTTCGGCCCAGCAGGCAGCAAGCCGCTCCAGCGGGACCGACACTGGGACAAAGAGGATCGTTACCTCACACGGGTCCCGCTTCCCGCTGCGATCCGCCAAGATGCTGGCAGGAAGCGGGGCTCCGCCTCCTGAAGAAAATCCAACTGAAAGAAAATATAACTTCTTACTGCAAGCCACGATCACGTGGCCCAGCTTATTGGCCGCTTATCTCCGCCAAATCACTCGTCGACGGCAGATCGGTCCCGGGATGTCGGCTTCACAGCATCGATTTCCCTCTTCTGCAAATCATGAGACAGAGCCCGTCGGGGATCGCGCGCGAAAAGCTGGCGTGGCCCGCTCATCGGCTCCGCCTGGACGGCCCGTCCTACCTGAGCACCGCCGATAACACGAGTGTTCCGGCAAATCCAACAATGGACAGGATCGTTTCCAGTGCGGTCCAGGTGGCGAAGGTCTCCTTCATCTCCAGGTTGAAGAATGTCTGGACCATCCAGAAGCCGGGATCGTTGACCTGCGAGAAGATCAGCGATCCGGTCCCAGTGGCGAGCACCAGCAACTCGGGGCGGACTCCGACGTGACCGACCATGGGCGCGAGGACTCCCGAGGCGACGGCCATCGCAACAGTCGCCGATCCCATAGACACGCGGACGACAGCGGCGAGCAGCCAGGCAAGCACCAGCGGCGGCATGTGCGCGCCGAGGGCAAGGCCGATGGTGGCCTGGGCTGCGCCCGAGTCACGCAGGACGCCGCTCAAACCCCCGGCAGCGGCCAGAATGATCAGCACGTTGGCGATGGGCTCAAAGGACTCCGACGTGAGCTTGCGCAGAAGTTCGCGTCCGTGATGGCGGTTTGTCTGGATATGTGGCCCAAGCAAGGCCAACGCCGCAAGAACTGCAATCAGGAGGGCAACGTCGGGGCTGCCGATAAAGTGGAGCGCAGCGTTCAGGCTGCCGCCTCGGGCAGCCAACGTGTCAGCCCAGCTGCCGAGAAAGATAAGTCCGATGGGAAAGAGGACCGTGAAGGCTGCGCGGACGGGACCAGCAGGCGACACCTGCGGTGTGGGCACCTGCGGTGCGGCCAACCCTGAGGATTGAGAATCCGGGACGGCAGCAGACTCGGCAAAGAGCGTGGCTTCTTCTGTCGCCGGCTTGTGCCAAAAGCGCGTGAGCACCCACTGCAGCACCGGCCCCGCCATAATCCCAGCGGGAATGCCGACGAGTACGCCCCAGACGATGGTGCGGCCCAGGTCGGCGTGGTATTGCGTGGCGGCAAGCATCGCTGCCGGGTGAGGCGGGATGGTGCCGTGCACGATGGACAGTCCTGCCAGCATCGGCAAGCCGACGAGAATTGCCGGACGTCCGCTGCGCTGTGCAGCAGCAGCGATGATCGGCATCATCAGGACAAGACCCACCTCGAAGAACACGGGCATGCCAACCAGGATGCCGAGGCCAAGCAGTGCCCAGGGCAGGACGCGAGGTCCGCATCGCTCGACCAGAGTGCCGCCCAGTGCTGCCGCGCCGCCGGAGCTCGCCAGCAGTCGGCCAAGAATCGCGCCCAGGCCGAGCACAATCGCAATGTGGCCCATCAGGCCGCCAACGCCCGCAGTAAACGAAGCCGGGACTTTGGAAAGCGGCATGCCTGAGACAATGCCGAGCGCAAATCCCGAGACGGCAAGTGCCAGGGCGGGATGCAGCCGGACACGCGCAATCAGAATAAGGAGAAGCAGTACCGTGCCCGCAGCGCAGGAAAGGAGAAACCAGCTCGATGGAGTTGCGCCGGCGACGGGAAGCACGCAGGGATTATTCCATACGCCTGTGTGTTGTGGCGCAATGTGTTACGGCGCACACTTGGGCTTTTCCCGCGTCTGCTACCATAAAAGCGATTGCAATGCCCGCGACTCGGCGGTAGACGCACAGTCCGCAGAGGTCAAAAGCCAACCGGCAGCGGGACCTAGCACAAAGGAGATTTCTATGCCTCTAGTTTCCATGCGGCAACTGCTCGACGAGGCCGCCAAGGGCGGATACGGCGTCGGCGCGTTCAACGTAAACGATATGGAACAGATCCAGGCGATCATGATTGCCGCGAAGGAGACCAAGTCCCCGGTGATTGTGCAGGCTAGCCGAGGCGCGCGCAAATTTGCCGAGGATCTTTATCTTTTTCGTCTGATCCAGGCTGCCGCCGAGCTGAATCCCGAGATTCCGATCGCGATGCACCAGGATCACGGCAACGGTTTTGAGACCTGCAAAAGCGCCATTGAACTGGGCTACACCTCGGTGATGATGGATGGCTCGCTCAAGGAAGACGGCAAGACGCCATCGACGTTTGAAGAGAATGTGGAAGTGACGCGGCGCGTGGTGGAATATGCGCATCCTCGTGGCGTGACCGTGGAAGGCGAGATTGGCGTGCTGGGCGGCATTGAAGACGGCCACGGCGCGGGCGGCTCGGGTCTCGAGCATGTCACCGATCCCGACCAGGCAGTCGAGTTTGCCGAGCGCACCGGGGTAGACGCGCTGGCCATCGCCATCGGCACCAGCCACGGCGCCTACAAATTCAACAAGAAGCCGGATGGCTCGGTCCTCAAGATGGACCTGCTGATCAAGATTCACAACCGCCTGCCGCACACCCACCTGGTGATGCATGGCAGCTCGTCGGTGCCGAAGGATCTGCAGGACATCATCAACCAGTACGGCGGCAAGCTGAAGGAAACCTGGGGTGTACCAGTGGAAGAGATTCAGCTGGGCATCAAGAATGGCGTGCGCAAGATCAACGTCGACACCGACAACCGGCTGGCCATCACGGGCGCAATCCGCAAGGTGTTCGCCGAGACGCCGGATAAATTCGATCCGCGCGACTACATGAAGCCGGCGCGCGAGGCGATGGCCAAGGTGGTCGCGCTCCGCATGACCCAGTTTGGCCAGGCAGGCCATGCCGGCGACTATGCCCAGATTCCGATTACCGAGATGGCCAAGGGCTATGCGAGCGGCAAGCTCGACACGCGGCCCTCGCTGGTGGGCGCCAAGTAGTTCTGATACCCGGTTCCAAAATCAAAGGCCGTTCCGCAATGCGCGGAGCGGCCTTTTACTTTGCTCGATGTGATTCTTGAGACGCGGAAGCCGCCGAGGCTATTTGTGCGAACCACCACTGGAGCTTGCACTCGATGTCGCGGAGCTTGCGCTCGGAGCGCTGACGCTTCCGCCACTGCTGTGCGAAGCGCCGCCAGAGGTTGCGCTGGTTCCGCTTCCATGGAAGGAACCTGCACTTCCTCCGTGGTAGCCCTCACCACCGCTATAGCCACCATGAAAGCCGGAACTGCCGTTGTACACGCCGGAGTGCGATTGCAGATCGCCTCCACGATTCGTGATGGGTGCGAATCCGGTGCTGATCCGGTTCCCCTCCAGCGCATGGTTGGGCATCATAAAGCTTTGCGAGCGGTGATCGAAAGAGAGAGGAATCCCGGTTGGCCGTGGTGCGGAGCTTTTGGCGACAAAGCTATCTCGAAGTTGGTGCGCCTCCATGTGCGGATCAGCCGCACGCGGCAGAGGCATCGGCGTCGCGGTGCGGAACTCCTTCGGCGGCTCCCTGAGCAGTTCGATTGGATGTTCGTTGCCGAGCACGATGCGCCCGACGGGACCGCCGTTTTTCGTGTTCACCGAAAAAGCGGGTGCTTTGCGGTTCACGGGCAGATGGTCCTTCACATCGTGCGGGTGAATAGGAACGAACGCGACAGTATGGCCATCCTTGATCCAGTGCACACACGGGCGATGATGGCGATGCCCGGCAACCCACACGTAGCGATCGCCCTGGTAGATCCAGCTTCCGGAGTGACAGACAGTCCAGGCCCATGCGGGCGCCGTTTGCAGCGAAATCGAAGCGCTCGCCGGAACTATGGCCCTCAGGTACGTGGCCTGCACCGCTCCGGGAATGCATGGGAAAAAGGAATCCATGTCCGAATACGCGGGAGGAGGTCCTGAGGCGGCAGGCGGGCCGACGAAGCGAATGTTCCGTGCCGGAGCGGACGTCTTTTCCGAGGAAGTTTGTCCGACCGCTCGCTCCGCAATTTGTGCCTGAGAAGAGGCAGCAGCCTGCCCGGAGGCTGAGTTTGCGGGCATGGCCGCAGGTGTCGGTTCCCAACAAGTGCCGTAGGGCTCGCAATCGAAGAAACGGCCTTTGCCTTCCATGTCGGCCATCCCGGGAAGCGGCGCGGCAACACCTGCTTCCTTCGCGACTTCCGCCAGAGCGGCAGTGCGGGCTTCGTAGCGTGTGGAGACCCATTGATCCCAGCCGGCAAAGTCTTCGGGATGAATCGGCCCGGCTTCGACGATGCGCCGCCCGTCTTTGAAATAGAGAGTCTGGTCGAGCGGCATCTGAATCTGGCTTGCTCCATTCACTCCCATACTCAGCACGGCTCTGTCCAACCCGGCGATGGCCACACCGTCCAGGTAGCTGGTGATGCGGAGGCTCGAGACCATTGGATACTTCGTGAAGACGTTGTCGGTCGGGGTGCGAAGCAGGAAGGTCTCGCCTGCGACGTAGGGACGCACATGAAGTGAGACCGTGCCGGAAAGCAAGGCGAGGTCGGTATGCGGAATGCCGGCCATGGTGCTGAGGTCGTTCACAGTCAACACAGAATTGGGCGCCAGGTAGAGAGTCGAGGCGTCTTCGAGCTCAATCTCGGCGCGGCCATCGCCGGTCACGATGTTGTAGCCGCTCTCGATGGCAACGCCCGTGGCCGCGGCCTCCCAAGTGATGTCCTTGCTACGAGCACTCCGGCCTCGCTCGATCCTTACGTCGCCATCCACGAAGCTGAGCCGTGCGATCTGCGGATAGATGGTGTCGGAGTGATGCTCACCCATGATGAAGAGTGCACCCTGCTTGAGCTTTTCGGAGGCGTCGCTGTTGAGAATGTCGTCGATCTGCACCAGGGCCTTCTTCTCGTCGCGCTGCATGAGCGACGCCAGAGCCAGCAGTTTCAGTTCGTCGTTTTGCTCTGCTCCGGGAGGCACAGGCTGGCCGCTCCTGGCGCGAATCTCAATCTCCAGCGCGCCGCACTCTTCAATCCAGGTGCTGCCGGGATGCTCATGACGCAGAGCGCCGCAGGTATCCAGAGCTGTATTGGCCAGGCCTTGCTTGTTCTCGGCGTAGGCCTTCCAATAGAGCGCGCCTTCTGCATGGGAGCTGCCTTGCGCGGCAACACGAGAGAATATTGCAATCGCATCGGACCATTTGCCGGCGTTGATAGCACGCACTCCGTCGGCGTAGGCATTGTCATCCGATGAGTTGCCGGGAGCGGGATCTGCCGTCAGGCTCGTCGCACCGCCCGTGGGGAGCAAACTCTGTCCGATCGCGGCTTGCAAGCCGTATGCCGTCGGCGCACCAAGCAGCGTTGGGAACAAAACGCTCAGGAACAGGCTGTTCGTCTTCATGCGACCCCTCCTGTACCGTGCTTGTGCATGGACGTCTCGTGATCGGGGATCCGCGAGCGCAGGACACGCACTTCGAACAGCAGGCCCTCCGCATCCATCTCCTGCCGCAATTTGGCGATCGCATCCGCGTTGAGGCCGCCGGGATGATCGGCGAGTTCTGAAAGGACATCGTTCAAGTGATCGAGAGCTTTGGTCAGCGTCGGGTCACCTGAAGCCTCCGCCTCCTGCTGGCATTTACGGTTGGCGGCAAGAAGGCTGCGCGCCTCGTCGCGCAACGGCTGTGCAAGTTCGTCATCGTCGGCGCTGGCATGCTTGAGCTCAACCAGGAACCTTTCGGAGCGTTCGAGATGGTCGCTGAGGACAACCACAACGACGCGCGGCGGCGCAGCCGGCGCCGGCATAGCCACGGCCACAGATTGGGCCGGAGGTTGGCGGTGCTCCCACATGCGGCCGGCGTAGAAGGCAGCGACCAGCAGAGCGCAGGCGGCTGCGGCGCTGAATCCCAGCCACAAGGGTCGAAGACCCCAGTCCTTCTTTGGCTGCGTGTAAGCGGGCAAACGATCCGCGATCGACTCCCACACTTGCTGTTCGTACGTTTCGTCCCGCGACGGCGGCTGCACCGGCTTCATGTCGCCGAGATCGGCTTGCAGCGCCTCGTAATTCCGGGCGCACTCCGAGCATGTGTTCAGGTGGTGCGCGGCCTCGGGGCCGTCTTCGCTGTAATAGAGTTCGATCAGCTGCTCTTCGCTCAAATGATTCATATCCTCACCTTCAGGAGCGCAAGGCGCTGGCGCAATTTGTGCACAGCGCGATAGACCGCTTGCTTAGCCGCGTTCGGTGCAATCTCCAGCACCGCCGCGATCTCTTCCATCGAACAATCCTCCATGTGCCGCAGCGTGAACGCCGTCCGCTCCAGCGGCGTAAGGCTGTGCATCGCCGATTCGCGGAATGCTCCAATCTCCCCGCTCAGCACGAAGTCTTCCGGACTCGGCGTCCGATCCGGCACCTGGATCGGTTCGGGTTCACCGTCGATCGGGATGGTCGTCTGCCGATGTTCGCTAGCCCGGCTTCCGACCTTGTCCAGCGCGCAACGGACGGCAATGCGATAAATCCAGGTGCCGAAATTCGCGCGCGATTCAAAACTCTCGAGCTTCCGATACCCACGCATGAACGCATCCTGCACCACCTCTTCGGCGTCCGCCTCGTTCCCGGTGATGCGATATGCCACGCGAAATACGCTGCGGCTATGATGCGCGACCAGCGCTGCATACGCGTCCCTGTCTCCGCAGAGGACTGCACGGATCGCAGCCTGGTCGTTCGTGTCCATGCGACCCATTAGACACCAGGTCTTTGGGGGCGGTTAGGGAAAGATCGGGCGGGCAGAAATCTAGCGGTGAAGAGCGCCCAAGTGGTCTTCAGAGCGAGATCCGGGTCATCCTCTTTAGCCGTCTGGATGTTGCTGTTGCATCGGCTTCTGGCGGCTGACGGACTGACCGTCATCGCGCTTGAGACCGGCGAAGACAAGAGTGGACACGACCGTCAACGCCCCAAGCGCACGAAATGCCAGATGGATGCCATGAATCATTTCTGAGGGGACGGACGAAGCTGCCCCGGGCACGAAAAATGCAGTGGTCAGTCCGGCAGTGGCGACGCCGAAGCTGATCGACATCTGCTGTATCGTGCTGGCGATGGAACTTGCCGCACTGGCGTCGTGGTCCCCAATGTCCGCATACACCAGGGTGTTCATGCTTGTGTATTGGAGCGAAGTGAACCAGCCGTAGACGAACTGCAGCAGCACGATGACCCACACCGGGGTGTGCTCGCCGATGATGGAAAAGACTGCGAGCAGCGCTCCGATGACGATGGTGTTCGAGATCAGAACGCCGCGATATCCCAGCAGCCCCAGAACAGGGCGGAGAACAGCTTTGACGCCCATGGCCCCCAACGCCTGCGGCATGATGAGAAGCCCCGACTGGATGGGTGTGTAACCGAGGCCCGTTTGATAGAGCAACGGCAGCAGGAATGGCACGCCACCGATGCCGAGCCGGGTGAACAGCCCGCCGCTGACGGAGACGCGGAGGGTGCGAATTGCGAGGAGCCGCAGTTGCAAAAGGGGATACTGAAGCGTCTTTGCATGCAGCCAGTAGCCCAGCAACAACGCCAGCGACAGGCCAAGCATGCTGGCGATCTCGCGGCCGCTCAGAGTGTGCTCTCCAAAGACCTCGAGGACATACGACAGGAGCGCAATTCCGGAACCAAACAGGATCAGCCCGACAGCATCGAGTGCATGGGTTTCTTCGGAGTAGTTAGGCAGGTGGAGATAGACCATAATCAGCCCGACAATGCCAATCGGAATGTTCAGGAAGAAGATGACACGCCAATGGAAGTAACCGACGATCAGGCCGCCCGCAATGGGCCCGAGCATGGGCGCAACCAGGGCGGGAATCGAGACGAAGCTCATAATGCGAATCAGGTCGGACCGGGGGAACGTGCGCACCAGCGTGAGCCGGCCAACAGGAACCATGAGCGCACCGCCCATGCCCTGCACGATGCGGCAGGCGACGAGGAGATGGATGTTGCTGCAGAGACCGCAGAGCAATGAGCCGAAAGTGAACAGACCGATGGCGGAGGAGAAGACGCGGCGCGTACCGAAGCGATCGGCCATCCAGCCGCTGATAGGAATGAATACTGCAAGGCTGAGCGTGTAGCTGGCGAGCACGGCCTTCATGGCAAGCGGAGCGACGTTCAGCGCCTCGGAGACCGCTGGAACGGCGGTGTTCAGAATAGTCGTGTCCAGCGACTCCATGAAGAAAGCGACCGCGACCAGCCAGGGAAGCAGCCGCTTGCTTGATTCAGAGGGCTGGGGCGATTCGGCAGCAAGACCAGGGGAAGTGGATGCGCTCATAGGGTGAAATCGTTCGATTCAGTCGTGAAGGCTGGCACTCCCTCAGTGGAGGACCCTGCTGATCGGACGGACGGAGCCCACCACAGCAAGCGAACCGTCAGACGAGCAGTTGTGCGGGCCGGCTAGTTCTTAGCGAATCCGTCTTGTCTCCAGACTGGGATTGCACCAGCAGCCAGTAGTTGAAGCCGTCGACAATTGCCATCAGCGCTGCCTGGTTCATATCGCTGCTCACACCCGCCGTGATCCAGGGTTCATAGCCGTCGGCATGGAAGCTGACCGTGACGCGCACGTGTGCGGCCGAGTCGTGCGCGGAGACATCGAGTGCTGTCACGGTGAAGGTGCCCAGGCGCATCTGAACCAGCGCTGGATACCACTTCTCCAGCTCGGCTCGCATCGCCTTGGTGAGCGCATCGACCGGGCCTGCGCCCTCGGCGCGCGTCGTGGTCACCGTAGAATCACCGAGCGAGAGAGTCATGAAGGCCTGCACGAAACGGTTGCCGATCTCGTCGGACTCGTCGAAGACGCGCCAGCTGCGGATGCCGAAGCGGTCGGGCAGGGTTCCAAGAATGCGCATGCAGGCCAGGCGGAACGAGATTTCGCTCGCCGTGAAACCGCCGCCTTCGATCATGGCATCGTTGGCTTCCATTAGAGCCTGCGCCTGCGCTGAGTCGAGAGGAACGCCGAGATCGGCGGAAAGCAGCATGATGTTGGCCTTACCCGATTGCCGGTTCACGCCGATGGTCGGGCTGGCGCCCACTGCAGCCGGATTGCACCAGAGATATGCACCAGGATTCTTGCGCTCGCTGCTGCCGTGCATGCCAGCCCACGTTCCAAACGCACCCAGTCCCACAATAGGTGCGCCATGGGGCGTCTCAAGGCTGAAGGCTGCGTAGGCCGAGTGGGCAAGGCTGGTGAGTCCGCGCAGCGATTCTGTGGGGACGAACTCGGCTTCGCCGCGCAACTGCATGCCGCCGATCACAGTGGTCAGATTCACATTGCCGCAGCGCTCTCCTGTGCCCAGCAGCGTGCCCTGCACCTGCACCGCGCCGGCAAGGATCGCCGCCCGCGTGTTGGCTACACCCAGGCCGCGATCGGTATGGCCATGGAATCCGAAGCGCGCATCTGGATAGCGCTGTACGAGACCGCCGATCACGTCCGTGACTTCCTCGGGGCTCGCGCCGCCAGTGGTGTCGCACACGACAATGCGGCTCACATTCTGGCGAACACATTGTTCCGTGAGCTGGTGGAAGTAGTCGAGACTGCGTGTCTGGAAATCGGGATCGCACAGGAGACCATTCTCGCGCCGGCCGCAGTTGGCATCCATCGCGTGCTCAAAGTCGACGATGATCTCAAGGCCGTTGTCCTGAAGGCAATCGATGGTCTCCCACGTCATGCGGAGATTCTCATCGGGTGTGGTCTCAAGGGATTTCTCAACGTCGAGCAGCCGCGATTTGACCACCACCACGGCAACTGGAACTCGCCGTTTGTAACGCACGATGAACTGGACGTCGGGCCACTCCTCGACCTTGGCACCGCGGCCGCGGGTGCGGCCAAAAAGGGCCAGTTTCATGGCGCCTGTGTCGGCAGATGCAAGGCCGGCGGTCAGGTCGGCGACAAACTGGTTGGACCCAGCGAAACCGATCTCCGCAAATTGCACGCCGAACGCGCCCATGCGCTGCAGAAGCAGGACGGCGCTGGGTACCGAGATTTCGAGATTCGGCTGCTGCAGTCCATCGCGCAGGCTGGTATCGAACAACTCGACTCTTCTGGGTTCGGGCGCTTTCATGGGGTGTCGGTCACCGATTTCCTGGCGCCGCTTCAAGAAGAGTTGCGCAGGTTCTTCGACCCCCTATGATAGCGCGAATGTGGCATGGAGGTCGCATCCGGTCACGCGTGGACGACCATTCGTCACATGGCGGGAGCAGCGGTCGGCTCCCGCACGGGCAGGGGAGCAGAGCTCATCTCCTGGTCCTTGTACTGCAATTGATAGAGCTTCCAGTAGAGCCCGCGCATGGCGAGAAGCTCCTGGTGGCTGCCGATCTCGCGTAATTGGCCCTTGTGCATCACGAGGATGGTGTCGGCACGCTGCACCGTGGAAAGCCGATGCGCGATCAGCACACTGGTCCGCCCCTCGACCATCCGTTCGAGTGCGCCGCGAATACGGAGCTCGGTCTCGGTGTCCACGCTCGAGGTGGCTTCGTCGAGGATCAGGATGCGAGGATTGAAGGCCAGCGCGCGAGCGAAATTGACGAGCTGTTTCTGGCCCGTGGAAAGCGAACTCCCGCGCTCACGGACCGGTTCATCGAACCCACTGGGCAGGCACTCAATGAAATCGAGCACATTGACGTCCCGCGCCGCGAGGCGCAAGTCCTGATCCGTGATCGCGTCGTTGCCGAGCCGGATGTTCTCGGCGATCGTGCCTGTGAACAGGAATGGATCCTGCAGAACGACCGCGAAGTGCTGGCGGAGTTTGGTCAGATCGTGCTCGTGCAGATCGACGCCGTCAATCAGAATCTGTCCGGCCGTGACGTCGTAGAAGCGCATCATCAGACTGGTGAGCGTCGTTTTGCCTGCACCGGTGTGGCCGACGATCGCAACCGTATGCCCCGGTTCAATGGTGAAACTTACGTTCTTGAGAATCCACTCAACGTCTTTGATCGCTGCTAGCTCCGCGTGCGGGTTGGCAGCACCTGCGGCGCGATCGACTGCAGATTGCTGC
This sequence comes from uncultured Acidobacteriaceae bacterium, assembly GCA_963778705.1. Lineage (GTDB taxonomy): Bacteria > Acidobacteriota > Terriglobia > Terriglobales > Acidobacteriaceae > Telmatobacter. Next base: position 222,894 of record CAVZVM010000002.1, on the reverse strand, counting down.
TCCGGCGTCAGCTTCTGATAGGTGAACCAGACGTGGCGGAATTCGATGCGGTTGCTCTCATCGCCCGTCCGCGGGTAGGCGGGAGTGACAATCTCCGGCGCCGTGTCGAGTAGCTTGAAAATGCGCTCACAGGCCGCCATAGCAGCTTGCAGGATGTTGTACTTGTCGCTGAGGTCCTGGATAGGACGCCAGAAGCGCTGTGAGTACATGTTGAAGCTGGCGAGCATGCCGATCGTGACCGAGCCGGAGAGGACACCGAAACCGCCGCGCCAGATGACCAGAGCAATCGCGATCGCCGAGAGTAGTTCGACAGCCGGGTAGTAAAGCGCGTAAGCGAAGATCGTGTCTTTGAACGCGATCATGTGCAGCCGATTGACGGCCTCGAAGTCCTTGTAGGCACGCTCTTCGCGGTTGAAGAGCTGCACCACCCGCATGCCGCTGACGTGCTCTTGCGTGAAGCTGTTGATGCGTGCGATGGCCGCGCGTACGCGCCGATAGCTTTCACGCACGCTGTTGCGAAACATCCGCGTGACCACGAGGATGATGGGCAAAACGGCGAAGGCCAGCAACGCCAGCCACCAGTTGATGCTGAGCATCACGATCGCCATGATCGATAGCGTAAAGAAGTCGTCGACGATGGCGAGAATGCCGCCCGTGAACATTTCGTTGATGGCATCGACGTCCGAGGTGAGGCGGGTGACGAGGCGGCCGACGGCGTTCGTATCGAAGAATCCGACATGCAGACGCTGCATGTGGCGGAAGATCTCGCGGCGCAGATCGAACATGATCTTCTGCCCGGTCCACTGCATCAGGTAGGTCTGAATGAACTCGAATAGATAAGCAGAAATCTGCAGACAAAGATAAATCGCGGCGAGCTGCGAGATGCCGCGTACCGGGTCGGAGCTGAGGCGGTGCGTGAGCCATGCCGCCTCACCGAGTCCATGGCTTGCTGCGTGCGTGTTTGAACCGGTGGGAAAGTAGTGGTCGATGCCTACCATGACCAGGAACGGGCCCGACACATCGCTCAGGGATTTCAGTGTGACCGAAATCGAAGAGACAGTAGCTTGCCACCAGTAAGGCAGCAGATAGCGGCTCAGCCGCCTCATCAGCCGCGAGTCGTAGACCTTGCCGACAGGATCTTCGTCGGCCCTGCGCGGGTCAGCTTTAGGAGCCTGCTTGAGCGCTTGAGTAGCGGGTTTGTTGTTCTCTGCGTTGTCCGCCATGAGTGCTGGGGAGCGTTCTCTTCTATTGTACGGGGATGGTGGTGTGGTCGAAACGCCCGCCGCGGCTAATGTTTCCTCGTCATGCCTGTGCCATGATTCTTGCGAGCTGGACACGCGATCTCCTGGAGCAGGTCCTCCAGCGACCTCTGTGCATCGCGCAGGGCGGTCCTTGAGCCTTCAAGCCGGCTGATCATCAAGGCGCCTTCAAGTGTGGCGATGATGGTGTTGGCAATTCGGACGGGATCGATGGCGCGCCGAATCTCGCGGCGCCGGATGCCTTCCAGCACGATCGCGGTGAGCCGTGTCTTCCAGTCCTCGATTGCGTCGAGCGCGAGCTTGCGCAGCACGGCGTTGCCATCGTCCGCGTCGATGGCTGTGTTCATCAAGGGGCAGCCTCCGGGCATAAACGACGGCTCCTCAACAAACCGGCGAATCAGATAACGAAGCTGCTCAAGCGGATCGCCGACCGCCTCCAGCCCTTCCGTGCGGGTTTTCACCGCGTTGTTCAAAGAGTAGCGAAACGCCTCGGCCGCTAGCTCCTCCTTACTGGAGAAGTGCCTGTAGAGGCCGCCCTTCTCAAGGCCCGTTGCCTGCATGACGTCTTGCATCGAGCAGCCCTCGAAGCCTCGTTGGTTAAACAGGGGCGCCGCAAGCGCAACAATCCGTTGCCGGGTTAAGTCTCCCTTGCTCATGGGGTTCTTCCTTGCCGATCAGCTTACCGCAAAAAAGACGCATCGGTCGCAAATCTAGTGAATCTGATGAAATACGAGACCGAACGGTCTCAAAGTTCTTCCCCTTGGGGTCCCCGTGGCAACCGCTGCTCTTCGCTCGGAACCAGTTTCTCAGCTGCATCTCCTCGCCAGACCGGCGGTTAACCCCTGGGTCGTCGCTTTGACGGTCACCCTGGCGACCTTTATGGAACTGTTGGATACATCAATCGCCAACGTGTCGCTGCCGTATATCGCGGGCGGGCTCGGGCGCTCCTTCGACGAAGTGACGTGGATTCTTACTACGTATCTGGTAGCCAATGCCGTAGTCCTGCCCATGTCGGCTTGGCTCTCGCGGGTGCTCGGGCGCAAGAACTACTACGTCATGTGCGTGGCTCTGTTCACAGCCACATCGTTCCTATGCGGAATTGCACCCAGCCTCGGCATCCTGCTCTTTGCGCGCGTGCTGCAGGGGATCGGCGGCGGCGGGCTTGCGCCGGTGGAGCAGGCGATTCTGGTGGACACGTTCCCGGCAGAGAAGCGCGCTTCGGCCTTTGCGCTTTACACCATGGCGATTGTGACCGCGCCAGCGATCGGGCCCGTTCTCGGCGGCTGGATTACGGATAATTTCAACTGGCGCTGGGTCTTCTTCATCAACATCCCGATCGGGCTTCTGTCGATGTATCTGACAACGCGGTTCGTACACGATCCGCCCGCATTCGCGGAAGAGCGCAAAACGGTGCGCGGGCCGGACGGAAAGCTGCGTGTGGATGGTGTCGGAATAGCGCTGATCGGCCTGGGCTCCGCGGCTTTGGAGATGATGCTCGACCGCGGCGAGATCGACGACTGGTTCGGATCGCCTTTCATAACATGGATGTTCGCGATTGCAGTGCTGACCCTGGGCGCGGCGATCTTCTGGGAGTTGCGGCAGAGCGATCCAGTGATTCAGCTTCGATTGCTCAAGTCGCGTAACTTCGCCATCGCCAATCTGTTCTATTTCGTCTTTGGCGTAGGACTGTTCGCGTCGACGACGATGATTCCGCAGATCCTGCAATCGCTCTACGGCTATCGAGCGATCGATGCCGGACTCGTCTTGGGCCCAGGCGCTCTCGTCATCACGGTGCTGGCGCCTGTGGGGGCGCAGCTGGTGCAACGCAAGGTGATTCAGCCACGCATTCTGCTCCTTGGCGCGGTGCTCGTCGTGGGTCTTTCGTTCCTGCACTACAGCCACTTCGATCTCGACACGGACTATAGCCACTACGCATGGGCACGGGCGCTGCAGGGGCTGGGCTACGCCTTCTTCTTTGTCCCCCTCTCGGTGATTGCCTACTCGCAGTTGAAACCGAGCGAGAACAACAAGGCATCGTCGTTGACGAACTTCTTCCGGAACTGGGGCGGCAGCTTTGGCATTGCCTTCGTCAATACCGTGTCCGAGCGCCGGCTGAGTTTTCACCAGGAGAGGGTAGGGAGCAACCTGCCGGCATCGTCGGGCGCGCTGCAGCAACAGGTGCAGCAAGCTGCGGCCTTCCTCCAGCAGCGCGGTTTCTCGCACGCCGACGCCATGCGCGCGGCAACGGCTCACTTCTACAACCAACTGCAGGCGCAATCGCATTTGCTGGGGTTTATGGACTGTTTCCATCTGATCGGCGTGTTGACCCTGGTCGCGGCGCCGCTGGTACTGTTGACCAAGAGCTTCAAGGCAGGCGGCGCGAGCGGCGGGCATTAAGGGGCTCGATTTGATCGGAGCGATTGATCGCAGTGTTCTTTGTGTTGAGATCGAAGGCGGCGTTGCAGGCGGGCGAGTCGCTTGCTGTCTGAGCAAAGGCCACAACCGCTTTTTGCAATAGACTCGTATCGTGGGAGCGACTGAAAGCGCCATCGACGCCCTTGCAGGGAACGAAGAACCGCAACTTGTGCGTCGCGGCCGGTATCTGTATCCGCCCGGCCTGCCGATGAACCTGGTGTTCTACCGTTTTCACAGCTTTTTTGAGCCCGGCAATCCGATCCTTCTCTTCGAACACCTCACCCGCTACGGGCGTGCCGCGCACTATCGAATCCTGTGGAACGATGTGGTGCTGTTGCACGATCCGACCGATATCCGCGAAGTGCTCGTGGACAAGTCTGCATCGTTCGGAAAAGATCGCACGCAACGGCGCATGAAGATCCTGCTGGGCGAAGGCATGATCACCGCAGACGGCGCAACCCACAAGCGGGGAAGAAGAGTCGCAGCGCCGGCCTTTCATCGTCGTCGCATCGAGGGCCACGCCGGCCAAATCGTTGCCCTTGCCGGCGAGCTCTGCGACGACTGGGTCGAAGGTCAACCTTTCGATGTGGCTGCAGCGATGATGGACCTGGCGCTCCGCATCACGGCGCGCACGCTGTTTGACACCGCTGTAACTCCCGAAATCCAGGTCATCAACGAACAAGTCAACATTGTGATGGATCTCTACAACTACCTGATCACCATGCCCCGCGCGGAGCTTCTGCTTGATGCTCCTCTGCCCGGCATGCGGCGCTTCCGCAAGGCGAAGGCGCGTCTCGATCAGGTAGTCGATGCGATGATTCGTGGCCGGCGCGCGGAAGCGCTTGCCTCGCCGGAAGGACTCGAGACGCGTGGCGATCTGCTCTCGATGCTGCTGGCTGCAAGCGACGACGAGGCTGGTGAGGCGGACCATGCGCTCTCGAGCGACGAACTCCGCGATCAGGTGCTTACGCTCTTTCTGGCAGGTTACGAGACCGTGGCCAACCTGCTGGCGTGGACGTGGCTTCTCCTGGGCCAGAATCCGGAGGCGGAGACTCAGCTTCACGCCGAGATCGACGCCGTTCTCGGCGGCAGGCCGGCGGCTCTCGACGTTGTGCCGAAGCTCGAGTACACCGCGATGGTTTTGGCGGAAGCCATGCGGCTCTACCCGCCGGCGTGGGCCATGGGCCGCGAAGCATTGGAAGATGTGTCCATCGGCCCCTATCGGCTGCGGAAAGGAACCTCGGTTTTCTTCAGTCAATACATCGTACAGAGAAATCAGCGCTGGTTTCCTGAGCCGGACCGGTTTCTGCCCCAACGCTTCACGCCGGAGGCGAAGATGGACCGCCCGCGCTTTGCCTATTTCCCGTTCGGCGGCGGCGGCAGGCAGTGCATTGGCGAATCGTTTGCCATGCTCGAAGCCACGCTGGCTCTAGCCACGATCGCGCAACGCTGGCAGTTGAAGATCGATGCCAGTCACCCCATTGCCCTCCAACCGAAAATCACGTTGCGCCCGCGCTACGGTGTGCGAGCGACCCCGGTCGCGCGGCGGACGATGCACTAGACTCGTACTGTGAGTTTCGCGGAATTCCTCGGCAATTCGACCACCGTGACGCACCTGCGCGAGTCGATCGCGGCCGGTCGCTTTCCACAGGCCATGATTCTTGCCGGACCCAAGGGAGCGGGCAAGTACACCCTGGCGCTGATGCTGGCGCGAGCGGTGAACTGTCTGAGCCCCACCGATCGCGACGGTCTTCCGGACTTTTGTGGAGTGTGCTCTAACTGCGAGCGGATCGGAGAGTCCGCCAATCTTGAAGACCGCGTGGCCGAGGCGGTCGCTGCACGCGACGAGATGCGCGATGTGGACAAGCGAGAGACGCGCATCTTCGTGCAGACGCATCCCGACGTGCTGATTGTCCCACCCGATCCGCCGCAGTTGCTCATCAAACTGGGCCAGGTACGGCAGGCGATTCATGTCGCGTACTACCGGCCTCCGGTGGAAGCACGGCGAGCGTTTACGATCTTCACTTCGTCTGCTTTTATGAAGGAAGCGGCCAACAGTTTGTTGAAGCTGCTCGAAGAACCGCCGGCCCATACCTCGCTGATCCTGCTCACCGAGAACCCACAGGAGCTGTTGCCGACCATCCGCTCGCGGGCCATCGTCTATCGTCTCGGTGCACTGCCTGTTGCGGAACTGGAGTTGGTGCTTGCCCAGCGGCGGCCAGAATTGAAGGCCGCAGAACGGAATCTCGTTGCGCGGCTGGCCGAAGGCGCGGCAGGCAGGGCTCTCCGGCTCGATCTTGAGACGTATCTCGCCAGCCGTCAGGATGCCCTGATCGTGCTGCGGACGGCCCTGAAGGAGCCGGATTATTCGCAGCTGTTTCGCGCCACCGAGACCTATCGCGCTGGAGCCGATGGGCAGGAGAAGACCATCAGCCTGCTTCGTGCACTTGGGAGTTTGATCGAAGACCTTTTGCTGGTGGTGGCGGGAACCCCGGCGCTGGTCCGGAACATCGACCTGGCTTCGGAGTTGGACCGGCTGGCGCAGGGGCTCACAGTCGACTGGATCGACGGCGCCGCGCGCGCTCTGGCCCAGGTAGAGCAGGGAATGCGGCGCAACCTGCTGCGATCGCTGTCTCTGGATGCGATGGCGATCAGCTTGGCGGAGCGATAAACGATCGAGTTCCTGCGAAAAATGAGCAACCTGTGACAATCGGCAGGCATCTTTTCGAGTAGAATCAGCAGAATCCTCGAGCAGCAAAGACGCAGAAACCGGGATCTCCTGGAGTCGGCAGGTGTGTCCGCTGGGCTCGAGCAGCTGTAATCGCGCAGTCGACGTGAGCTCCAACGACGAACCACGCATCGGTGCGCGCCGTATTTCCGTCCAATGTAGCTGTTTCGGAATCGGACCTCACGCACCAAAGGAGGAACGTCTCCATGAATACAGAAGCTGCCATGACCGGGATCGACAGCGAGGTCATCGAAGCACCTTCGTTGCCTTCGCCAAGGACAGGAAAGAAAGCCCCGCTGCCTTTCTACCCCGCGCATCACGCGCTCGAAGAGGAGTCGGGAAAGCGACACGCCGAGCTGTTTTATCTCCAGAAACAGATTCAGTCGCAGACGCCGATGGCGATTGTTCTGGCGGACGGCGAGCGCGTGGAAGGCTGCATTGAATGGTACGACCGAAATGCCCTCAAGGTGCGCGGGCGCGAGAAGGTTCTGATTTACAAGTCCGCGATCAAATACATGTACAAGGTCGGTGAGAACGGTTCCGGGATCTAGAGGTCTTCCGGGCTTTCCACCACCTGCTGGCTGCAGTGCTCTCCTGCGTGACTCAGCTTAGCGGGCAGCTTTTCTGAGCCGATCGTGAATCGCTGCGCCGAGACCTTCAACTGGCGGCAATGGACAGACAATCACGGTGCAACCCTGCGCATCGAGCGTGCGTAAGCCGGCGTAGAGGTTCTGTGCCAGCTCATCCGGCGCGAACCAGCTTCCCCACGGAAAGACGATCGCATCGGGATGGCGTTGCACAATCCCGGCAATGGAAACTTCGGTCGGAAGCATCATTCCAAGGCGCTCTGAAGCGTGGCGTTCGGCCTCTTCCGCGAGCCGGACGGCCAAGTCGGCAAGGGGAGTTTCGATGAGAACGAGCCGGGCACGTGGTGCATAGTGGCGCAGCCCGACGCCCGGCGAAGGCAGCGCTTCGCGTGGCTCGTCTTGGGTGCTTGGCATCGCGTGGAACAGTCCGACTGGGCCGGCTACAGTTCGAATCTGCTCCGCTGTAATGGCGCCGGGACGATAGATCACCATTGGAGTCTGGTTCGGATCGAGGACGGTCGACTCGACTCCATGCTGAGTTGACCCACCATCGAGCACGGCATCGATGCGCCCGTCGAGGTCTTCAAGCACGTGTGCGGCGGTCGTCGGGCTGATGTGGCCGAAGACGTTGGCGCTGGGTGCTGCTACCGGGATACCGGTGATGCGGATCAGCTCGAACGCGACGGGGTGCGCCGGCATCCGGATGCCGACCAGCGGGCGTCCGGCAGTCACGCCGTCGGGCACGGCTTCAGAGCGAGGCAGCAGAAGCGTGAGCGGCCCAGGCCAGAAGGCTTCCATGAGCTTGCGGGCGGAGTCGGGAACGCTGGTCACCAGATCGGCGAGCATCGTATTGTCGGCGACAGGCCCGGCGATGTGGACGATGATCGGATCCCAGGCAGGTCTTTGCTTGGCGGCAAAGATGCGCGTGACGGCCGCAGCGTCAAAGGCGTTGGCGCCCAAGCCGTAGACTGTTTCGGTGGGCAGAGCGACAAGCCCGCCTTTGCGCAGAATCTCGGCTGCCTGTGCGATCGCTTCGCGCGACGCGGGGGCATCGAGTCGGACGGGATCCACGGCAAGGCGCAGGGTCTTCACCTCTCTATTGTCGCGCGCTGACTGCCGTATACTCACCTCAACTAATGGCGATCGAAACCGAAATCAAATTTCGCGTCGAAGATCTGCAGGGGTTGGCTGCGCGGCTCGAGGCCACGGGATTCCGGCTGGAGACGCCGCGCGAGTTTGAGAGCAATGTCCTCTACGATACGCCGGACCGTGCCATGCGTACGCGCACGGAGATTCTGCGTATTCGCCACTACGGCCGACGGTGCGTCGTCACGCACAAAAGGTTGCCGGATGTTGGACCGGGCGAAGATCGCCACAAGCATCGTATCGAGACCGAGACCGTGGTTTCCGACGGCGATGCTCTGGCCGAGATCTTTCGGTCGCTGGGATTAGTGGAAGCCTTCCGCTATGAGAAGTGGCGCTCGGAATGGAGCGACAATGAAGGGCATTGCGTTGTGGATGAGACGCCCATCGGCAACTTCGCAGAGCTGGAAGGCACGCCGGAATGGATCGATCGCGTGGCTGCGCGTCTGGGCGTGACACCCAGCGAGTTCATGACGCTCAGCTATGGGCGGCTCTTCGATCAATGGCGCGCGGACCATCAATCGACCGCAGAACATCTGACCTTCGACGCCATCGCGCAGAGCGTTGTCGAAGATAGATAATCGCCACGCTACGTGTTCGGCGCATGTTTTCGCTCCACCCACGCTTCGAGTGTTTCTCTCTAAAGTTGCCTTCGTTCGCGCCGATAGTCTCCGTGTGCGTGAACGGAGGTGTGCATGATTTTCGGACAGAAGGAGAAGTCTGGGTTTGCGTGGCGGCGGGGCACCATCGGTGCCTTTGTGCTGGCATGCGCGTTTGTGTTGTGCGCGCGGGCTGAAGATCGGGCGGTCAAGTCGCGGGTTGCGCCGGTTTATCCGGAGATCGCAAAGCGCATGAAGATCGGTGGAGTGGTGAGGCTCGAAGTCACAGTGGACCCCGACGGTAAAGTCGCCGACGTGAAGCAGATCAGCGGCAACCACATGCTGTCCGAGTCCGCTGAAGAAGCCGTCCGCAAATGGAAGTTCGTGCCTGGGCCGAGTCAGTCGATCGTCGACGTGGACCTGAACTTCGAGTTGGCACAATAATCGATCGAGCGGGGGCGCAGCCTCTGCTCGGTGTGCCCCGCTTCGCGTCAGCCCTCGGCTCCGTGGCACTTCTTGTACTTCTTGCCTGAACCGCAAGGGCAGGGATCGTTGCGTCCGACCTTCTCACCCACATGTCGCTGCGTGGGCTGGCTCGCTTCACCCGCTCCAGCGCGGCTGGCTACGGCCAGTTCACGCTGCTTCTTGCGCTGAAATTCCTTCTCGAGTGCGTCGATGGTTGTCGAAGGCTGACGTGTAGCGATACCGATCTCGCGCGGTGCCGCGCCATTGCCCGACCCAATTCCGTTCACCGGATGCGCGGCACTGGCAACCGGCGGAGCGGGCGGGACTGCCCGCCGCGGCTCGGGCGCTGCGTTGACCGGCCTGCCTTCGGCATCCACGATCTGCATGCGGAACAGGAAGCGTACCGTGTCTTCCTGGAACTTCAGCATCATCGCTTCGAACATGTCGAAGGACTCGCGTTTGTAGGCCACGAGCGGATCCTGCTGCGCGTAGCCGCGCAGGCCTATGCCCTCCTTCAGGTGATCCATCGAGAGCAAATGTTCCTTCCACAGGCCATCGATGACGCTCAGCATCACCATGCGCTCGTGATAACGCATCATCTCCGCGCCAAGGATCCGCTCCTTCGCCTCGTAGAGTTCCTTCAGCTTCTCAAAGAGCGCGTCGCCGAGTTCGTGGCGGGAGAGTTCCAATGGGTTGATGCTCCCGGCCTCGAAGCTCATCCCGAAGTGGTCGATGAGCTTCCCCTCGAGTCCCTTGAGGTTCCACTGGTCGGGGCGTACTTTTTCGCCGGCAAACTCGTCGAGCACTCCGCTCAGAATGCCGCCCACGTAGTCCTCGAGAATCAACTCGCGCTGTTCGACGCCTTCGAGCAACTGGCGACGCAGGGCGTAGACGGCCTCGCGCTGCTTGTTCATCACGTCGTCGTACTCAAGCAGGTGTTTGCGCGATTCGAAGTTCTGGGATTCAACGGCCTTCTGTGCGCCCTCGATACGCTTGGAGATCATGCGCGACTCGATCGGAACGCCTTCTTCCATGCCCAGCTTCTCCAGCAGCACGGAGACCCACTGCTTGGCGAAGATGCGCATCAGGTCGTCTTCAAGCGAGAGATAGAAACGCGAGGCGCCAGGGTCGCCCTGGCGGCCCGCTCGACCGCGGAGCTGGTTGTCGATACGGCGTGACTCGTGGCGCTCAGTGCCGAGGATGAACAAGCCACCCACGCCAATGACTGCATCGTGCTCGTCTTTAGCAGATGCAGCATGGACGGAATTGATCTCGGCCCAGTCGCCTTGGGAGACTTCGAACTCCTGCCCCTGGTAGTAGAAGCGCAGGAAGCCCTTGGGCGCGGAAGGATTGATCGCGCCTTCGGCCACGCTGATGGCGCGCGCCTTCTTCTGATCGACCATCTGCTTGCGGGTCATGAAGTCTGCGTTGCCGCCGAGCAGAATGTCGGTGCCTCGGCCGGCCATGTTAGTGGCGATGGTCACCATGCCCATGCGGCCGGCTTGGGCAACGTATTCCGCTTCCTTTTCGTGCTGTTTGGCGTTCAGAACAACGTGCCGCACACCCTTGCGCTGGAGAATGCCGGAGAGCAGCTCACTCTTCTCGATCGACGTGGTGCCGACCAGCACCGGCTGTTTCTTCTCGTGCAATTCGGCGATCTCATCCGCGACCGCCGTGTATTTTTCCTTGGTCGTGCGGAAGACGACATCGGAGTTTTCGACGCGTAGCATCGGCTTGTTCGTCGGAACGACGACGATCTCAAGCTTGTAGATTTTCTCGAACTCGGCGGCTTCGGTTTCGGCGGTGCCGGTCATGCCGCTGAGTTTTTGGTACAGGCGGAAGTAGTTCTGGAAGGTGATCGTCGCGAGGGTCTGATCTTCCTTGCGGATCTGCACGCCTTCTTTGGCTTCAATTGACTGGTGCAGACCATCGGACCAGCGGCGACCCGGCATGAGACGGCCCGTGAACCCGTCGACAATGATGACCTCACCGTCTTTGACAACATAGTCCACATCGCGTTTATAGAGCGCGTGGGCCTTAATGCCCGTTTCCACGTAGTGCTTCAGATCCCAGTTCTCGGCATCTGCAATGTTGTCGATCCCGAGCGCCTTTTCGATCGTGATCCATCCCTCGTCCGTAACACCGATGGTCTTGTGCTTCTCGTCGACGACGTAGTCCCCCGAGAAGAACTTTTCCCCCTCAGCCAGTTGAATGCCGAGCTCCGCCTGCCGCTTGTGATCGAGATACTCGACCTCTTCGCCGAGTTCGAGCTTGGGAATGATCTGGCGGACGCGGGCATACTTGTCGGTGGTCTGGTCGGTGGGGCCGGAGATGATCAACGGGGTGCGGGCCTCGTCGATCAGGATCGAGTCGACCTCGTCGACGATCGCGTAGTAATGGCCGCGCTGCACGCAGTCTTTGATGTCGAACTTCATGTTGTCGCGCAAGTAGTCGAAGCCGAACTCGTTGTTGGTGCCGTAGGTGATGTCGGCGGCGTAGGCCTTGCGGCGTTCGTCATCGCTCAGGTCGTGCACGATCACGCCGACCGTGAGACCGAGGAACTCGTAGATCTTGCCCATCCACTCTGCGTCGCGCTTGGCGAGGTAGTCGTTGACCGTGACCACGTGCACGCCGCGGCCAGCCAGCGCATTCAGATAGCACGAGAGAGTGGCAACCAGCGTTTTCCCTTCGCCCGTCTTCATCTCCGAAATCTTGCCCTGGTGCAAAACCATGCCGCCGATAAGCTGCACATCGAAATGGCGCATCTGCACCGCGCGCCAGCCGGCTTCACGGACCACTGCAAAGGCTTCGGGCAGAATCTCGTCGAGAGCGGCACGCTCGGCCGCTTTGATGGCGTCGGCGTCGGTGATGCCTTCGAGCTTGGTCTTGATGCGCGCGCGGAACTCTTCTGTCTTGGCCCGCAGCTCATCGTCGGAGAGCTTTTGAATCTGGGGTTCGAGCGCGTTGATGGCGGCGACCAAGGGCATCATGCGCTTGATCACGCGCTCATTCGCGGTGCCGAAGATCTTTGTCAGTGCCTTATCGAAAAACACGGAATTCTCCAGTTACAAGTTTAAATCGATGGAAAGTTGCAGGCTGTGCAGAGCAAGCCCGCCCGAAACGAGCATCTGTGCGCGGATTTCATTCGAGGCGCCATACCAAGCGGTCAAGATTTTCCCCGTTGCGGATGCGACGCAGTTGCCGATCGAAGTGTCTCTTCGGCGAATCGGGACCGCCCTGTTCGTCGTCGTCTGCCTCTTCGTGCTCCTGAATCTCGGCTTTGGCAACGAATTCAAGGCTGGGGCGATAGGCGGTCGACAAAAACATCAGAGCCGCGGCCACGCCTTCGGGACCGCCACTCCCAACGCGGACGATATGCGACTCGTGCTCCGGGCTTCTGGGTCCGCTCCGGAAGATGCGCGCGCCGCCCGCGATCAGCATCATCGCGATCATCCAGGTGACCGGATTGGAGCACCAAATCAACAAAGTCAATGCCATGGAGGAACTCTCCTTCAGTTCCCGGACTTCTTAGCGAGAGGATCGATCCAGCAACGAAGATGGCCGGCGCGGATCGAAGCGGAACTACGGCTAGAAGCGGAACGAAGGAGGAGGACGCTGGAAGAGGAAGGGAAGTGCAGGAGCAGAGGGAGCGCGCCCGACGCTCAACGCGGCTCGCGACGAAATGAGGCTGAGAGGCGCGATCAGGCCGATGAACAGGACCGGAAGAAACACCGTCCAGGAATCGGAACCAGCGCCATGCGACACGCGCTGGGCTCGTGCTGAGCCGGACCGGTGCGCCCATGCGGCTGTCGATGAAACATCGTCACCTGAGTGGGCCGACAGAAACGCCAGAACCGGATGGGTCAGCGCGGTCGCCCTGGGCAGGCCGGACTGCGCGCGGGCCAGGGTAGCCACTGCAATCGCAGCAACCGCCAGCCAGATCCACGCATGTCTTTGTCGGTTTCCTGTCATGGGCAACTCGGAGCTGAAAACAACCTCATCTCATATTGTGCCACAACCGCGACTTTGGCGATTGAGCCCTAACCCGCGCCGGCACTCGGTCCGAAAGGCTCAGGCCTTTTTGCCGGCAGCGATCAGTCGCTCCGAGACCGCCTCGACGATCTGCTCATGCACCTCATCGACGGCCAGATTGCCCTCGATCAGCACCACGCGGTCGGGCTCTCGCTGTGCGATCTCGCGGTATTTCTCCCAAACGCGGCCAAAGAACGCGTCCTGCTCCTGCTCGAAACGGCCTTCGTCAGAGCCGTTTTGCGGCTGCCGATCGTTGCGACGTCTTGCGCGTTCGAGACAAACGTTCAGCGAGGGCAGCAGAAGAAGGGTGAGATCCGGCTGCAGATTGCCGCAGATCAGCCGATGAAGGTCGAGAACGGCCTGCGAGCCGATTTCACGGCCACCGCCCTGGTAAGCCTCGGTGGAGTCGGTGAAACGATCGCAGAGCACAATCTTGCCCGCAGCGAGGCCCGGCTCAATGACCTCGGCGATGCACTGGGCGCGGTCGGCAAACATCAGCGCCATCTCGGTCATGGGTGCGATGGGCGTTGAGCCTGAATCGAGGAGTAAAGCACGAATGCGATCGCCGGTGGCTGTGCCGCCTGGTTGGCGCGTGACGATCGGGTTAAGCCCGCGCTTTTGCATCCACGCCGCCAGCCGCTTGATCTGCGTGGTTTTGCCGGAGCCGTCAAGGCCTTCGAGAGTGATAAACAATCCGCGCGGCATGGCGAGAGTCTACCACCGCTCGTAACACAGACGGCAGGGCCACCGCTGTGTTACAAACAGATGATTTTGTGCGCTGACCACCGCGCTCGGAGTAGAAAGACAGTGAAGATCAGTATCCTCCCTCGCATCGCCCTTTTAAGCGTTCTTTCGTTATTCGCTGCCCAGGCGACACAAGCCCAAAACCTGACTCTCGAAGGACAAACCGGCGGCTTCATCACGCCAACCGCCTATGTGGTCTACGGCGCGAAAGGCAAGTTCTTCTCGCATCCGGCGATCGGCTACCACTTTGTGAATGCGTCCAACGTAATCGGCAATCTGCACACCTTCAGCATCGCCGAGGGATTCGCGAACCGTGCGGAATTGGGCTACACCCGTAGCGAGCACACCGAAGGCAATAGCGCACTCTTCAGCAGCCTGTGGCACTACGCCGGCATGAATATCTTCAACGGCAAGGTGGTTGCTCTGAAGGACGGGCAGTTCGGGCCATGGACTCCGGGCATCGGCGCCGGCTTTGTGGTGCGAACGGGCGACAAGTTCGTGAGCGGCGCGTTGAATCAGGCGCTGACCGGCAGCCTGAAATCCTATACCAATGAAGACATCTATGTAGCGGTGACCAAGACCTGGCTGCATCCACCGGTTCCGTTCCTGATCAACCTCGGCTGGAAGGCCACCAATGCGTCGATCTATGGCATCGGTGGGCAGGCGACACGCTTTGGCGGGCGCCTCTTCGGAGGGCTTGGCATTCCGCTGCCCATGCCATTTCACACAGCGCTTGTTCCGGCTGTGGGATTTACTCAGGAGCCGCCGCAGGTGACGAACCTCAGCGCCATCCTGTTCCCGCCTGGCAGCGGCGCGCACATCCCCACCACGATGGACTACGCGGTGCGGTTTACGCAGAAGGAGAACCCGCACTTCGCCGTCGACGCAGGAGTCGGCCACGTGGCCGGAACCATCGGCAACACGGCAATTCCGACCGGGCTTCCGAATCCGCCCTACGTCCTTGTTCCCGTCGATCTGAAGGCGAACAGCGTGTTCGGCATGGGGCTTAGCTTCCGGTACTGAGCTCGAAAGCGGTGCATACAAGGGGTTCTCCAACGCCTTGTCTTGCAGGCGCGGAGAACCGATACCCACAGCTCTGCAGCTACTCGGCTTTCTTTTCGTTGTTGCTTCGGTCGTCGTCGGGCAATACGTGATCCGGATCGACAACCACCGACGCAATCGGCGTCTTCGTCTCAGCCGTCCAGACGTAGAGCCCTTTCGACAGCCAGGTTTCCACCGCAAGCTTGACCCGCGTCTTTGTTCCGTCTTTGAATGTGACTTCGACGGGGGTCGGCAACACGAGCTGGCCGCGATTGCTGAACGTGACCGAATCGCCATCGATCTTGTCCACGGCCACATCGTATCTCCAGTTGTTCAGGTACCAGCCACGCCAGAACCAGCTCAGGTCCTCGCCGCCCTCGCTTTCCATCTCGCGGAAGAAGTCCGAGGGCGATGGGTGCTTGTAGGCCCAGTCACGGATGTATTTGCGAAACGCCCAGTCAAAACGATTCGGACCGAGGATCTGCTCGCGCAGCAGAACCATTCCGTAAGCGCCCTTGAAATAGCTCACTGGGTGCCCAAGCTGAAACGTGAAGCCGTCGGCGCGGGTCAGGATCGTCGGGGCGTCGCGGTTATCCAACACTTTGAGGATCGTGTCGGGCGGCTCGCCGCCTGCCGAATACTCCGAGTCGCGCTTTGGCCCATACTTTCCGTTGCCGTAAGTCGCCGACTCATCGATGTCAATGAATGTATTGAAGCCCTCATCCATAAAGGCATTGCGGCGCTCATTGGAACCGACGATCATCGGAAACCAGCTATGCCCGATCTCATGTGCGGTAATCCAGAACAGAAGAGAACCTTTGTCTGGAATGCCGTCGAAAACGATGCCGGGATACTCCATCCCTGTGGAAAAGCCGGCGACATTGATGGCCGCTGGCCAGGGATAGGGAAACCACTGCTTTGAGAAATGCTCGACTGTGTCCTTCACGTATTCGGTCGACTTATCCCAGGCATCGGGCCCCACGCTCTCCGGCGGGTAAGCGCTCATGGCGAGCGCTGTCTTGCCGCCGGGAAGGTCGATGCGCGCGGCATCCCACACAAAGACAGGCGAGGCACTCCATGACACGTCGCGCGTGCGATTCATACGGAAGTGCCAGGTGAGATTTCCTGCTTGCTTGGGGCGGCTCGCAGGGTCGCCGACTTCAGCCGGGGTGCGGATATAGATGGTCTTGTCGCTCGATCGCGCTTGTTCCAGGCGCCCGATCTCTGTCTTCGTGAGCACATCGCTGGGATTCACCAGCTCTCCCGAGCCCACCACAATCATGTTCGAAGGAACAGTAAGGTAGTAGTCGAAGTTGCCATACTCAAGATAGAACTCACTGCCGATGTACGGAAGCGTGTCCCAGCCGCGCAGGTCGTCGTAGACTGCCATGCGCGGATACCACTGCGCCATGTCATAGATCTCTCCCTTCTCCGACATGCCCCACGAAGTGCGTCCACCCCAGACGCCCGGGATCAGGTAGTGATACTCGATGCGAATTTTGAGTTGCCCGCCATGCGCTTTGAGCGGCTCGGGCAAACGAATCTGCATCCGCGTATCGTCAACGAGATAATCGGCCTTCAGCGATTGCTTTCCTGATTCGATCGCGACCGAGTCGAAGACAAATCCGTCGCTGGAGGTTTCGGCGGGCTGCGCACTGGTCGTGGACTGCGGACGGCGGCGCATAAAACCCGCCAGGATGGCGTGCCCGCGGGAGTCCTTCCGATAGATATTCTGCTCAAGCTGCAGCCAGACACTGGGCAGAATATCGGGGCTGTTGTTGGTGTAGGTGATGATTTCGGTGGCATGCAACTGCTTCGCGCTGGTGTCGAGCGTGGCGTGCAACTCGTAGTCGGCTTCATTCTGCCAATAGGCGGGACCAGGTGCGCCATTGCTCGATCGATAAGCGTTGACAGGATCCGGAAGCGAGAGAGGAGCAAAGGTTTCGCGTGGATCGTACGCCGGGCCTGCGGCCGTCTGCGCCATCGCTGAACCGATCGTGGATACTGCGAATACAGCGAGTGGAACGATGCAGCGGCGAAGGGAGGAAGAGAGCGCCTTCAACGAGACCTCCTTGATGACTGCTGGGTTTTGTACGGCGGATTGAGTCGGACCGGGAAGGTCCAGAATATCGTATGTCGCATGGGCAGGGAGCGCCGTCGCTCGATCGCCGGCAGGACTCCTTCATCGGCGATCGTGTGTACGACGGGTCCTGGATCGCCGGTGCATGAGCGTCCGCAGAGCAACCACTCATTAGGAGAGATACTTCGCCGTGTCGGGTGAGACTGCGAACCCAAAGTAATACCGTTCCCAGGCAACTTCAGGTGGCAACCGGGGTTCGAACTGGAGTAGTCTGACCGCGGATAACTCGTCCAAGAAAGCCTGGCCGCTGCGAAGGGTTCGCAAATGGGCCGGTACCAGGAGGATTCCCATGCAATTCTTTCGCTCTGCGCGCTGGTTTTTGATGGCGCTTCTGCTCTCGATTGTTCCTGCATCGTCGTATGCGGGTGTTTTCATTAGTGTCGGTTTTGCCCCACCTCCGCTGGTGGTCTATGAGCAGCCGCCTTGCCCGCAGCCGGGGCTGATGTGGACTCCGGGTTACTGGGCCTACGGTGAGGATGGCTACTACTGGGTGCCGGGCACGTGGGTTCCTGCTCCCTATGAAGGCGCGCTGTGGACGCCTGGCTATTGGGGCTTTGAAACAGGTTTGTACATGTGGCATCCGGGTTACTGGGGCCGGCACGTGGGCTACTACGGCGGTGTGAACTATGGTTTCGGTTACATGGGGATCGGTTTTGCCGGCGGGCTCTGGCGCGGGCACGATTTTGTCTACAACACCGCAGTCGTGCACGTGAACAATGTCTACGTCCACAACACCTACATCGACCGTACGGTTGTCGAACGCAACACCATCGTGAATGAACGGCATGTGGCCTTCAGCGGCGGACCAGGCGGCATCAATCACGCCCCGGCTCCGGAAGAGCGCATGGCGATGCGCGACCAGCACATGGCTCCGACTTCGTTCCAAACGCAGCACAGAGACGCAGCGATGTCCGACCACAACGCCTATTTCAGAAACAACGGCGGACATCCGCAGAATCTTGCTGTGGAGAGGCCAATGGTGCACGACAACCATGAGGGGCCCTCCAATGCAATGCGACCCACGGAGCCCAACACGTTCCACGACAATCGGGGCGGCAATGGGCAGCCCAATCAATACCACTCTGCGCCGCAGAACACGTACCATCCGGCGCCACAAAACAACTATCATCCGGCTCCGCAGTATCAGGCGCCGCACAACACCAACGAATTCCATCCGCAGAACCAACCGCGGCCTGAGTCGCATCCGGCTCCGCAGGGCCAGCCGCACAACAATGAGGGGAAACCGCAAGGGCGGCCGGAGCACGACAATCACGACCACGGCAAAGGTCGTTAAGGCAACCCTGCTCATCTCAGTGCCAACAGGCCCGCGGTTCGCCGCGGGCCTTCTTCTTTTCAGTCGGTCGCAGGCTCCATGCCGGCAATCTCGACCTCGATTCCGCCGAAGTCGGGATGATCGTTCTCGCGAATGCGGTACGCGAGGTTGAAGCGGCTGCCTGCCGTGAGACCAAGTTCGGCGGCCCGAAACGCCATGTCCCATCCCACCGCCCGCATCGAGCCGATGCTGCCCGCATGAGAACCGCCGCGATCGACATCCTGCGTCAGATCGAGTCGGATATGGCGGTCTTTCATGAGGCGCACGGGCGCGAGCAATCGCGCATTGTGAGCGAGAAAGACTGGTTCAGGATTTCCATGGCCGAGCGGCTCGAGCTTGCGCAGCCAGCCTGCCAGAACCGGTGTGATGCGATCCAGAGGCAGTTCGGCGTGAATGTGCAGGAGTCGCTCCGGCTCCCGTGCCGCGAGCCGTTCCGAAGCGTAGGAGCTTAGGCGTTTCTTCAGCTCCGGGAGTGCCGCGGCGGGCAGCGCAAACCCCACCGCAAAAGCGTGTCCGCCATAGCGCGTGAAGAGATCGGAGCACGTTTCGATCGCTTCGAGCAGGGGGAATCCATCGACCGAGCGGCCCGAGCCATGGGCGACCCCGTCTTCGACGCAGATCACAAGCGCAGGCTTGGCAGTGCGCTCCACGACGCGCGAAGCGAGAATGCCGATCACCCCGCGGTGCCAGCCGTCGCCGTCGAGGACCAGCAGCCGCTCTGCAGCAAGATCGGCCTCGGTCGCAAGACGCTCCTCAATTGTTCGCAGCACGAATGCTTCTGTATCTCGCCTCTCACGGTTCAGCTTTTCCAGCTTGGCCGCCAGCTCGGTCGCTCGCCCGAAATCGCGAGTGGTAAACAGTTCGATGACCTCCGAGGCCACATCCATGCGGCCGGCGGCATTGATGCGCGGCGCGAGCCGGAACGCAACGTCGAAGCCGGTGAGCTGCTTTGAGGCAGGATCAAGCGCCGCAGCGGCAAACAGCGCACGCAGACCAACTCCCATTGGCCGGCGCAGTTCGCGCAATCCAAGTGCTGCAATGGTCCGATTCTCGCCACGCAAGGGGACGGCGTCGGCGATTGTGGCGATCGCCGCCATCTTCAGAAAACTAGGCAGAATCTTCTCGCGTGTGCGAATGGGATCGCGGCGCTCCAGCAATGCCTGGGCCAGCTTGAGCGCAATGGCTGCGCCACACAAAGCCTTCTCCGGGTAACCGCATCCCGGTTGATTGGGATTCAGGATGGCAAGCGCGTGCGGGATCCGCTCGTGCGCATCGAGCAAGTGGTGGTCGGTCACGATTAGGTCCAGCCCGAGCCTGTGCGCGGTTTCAGCCTCGGCAAAGGCACGCATGCCGGTGTCAACGGTGATCACCAGCCGAATGCCTTCCGCATGGGCTGCCTCGAGTACGCTCGATTGCATCCCGTAGCCCTCGCGAATCCGATGCGGCACGTGAAAACTGACTACGCCATCGAGCATCTCAATGGCAGTCTTCAGCAGCACGACCGCCGTAGTTCCGTCGACGTCGTAGTCGCCATAAAGCAGGATTGGCTCGCGTGCCGCGATAGCACGCTCCACGCGCTCGACTGCGGCAGCCATGCCCAGCATGAGCGAGGGGTCGTGCAGATGCTCGGATTCTGGATTCAGAAAGCGGAAGGCCTCGGCGGGTTGGGTGATGCCGCGGGCGACGAGCAGTTCCGCGAGTACCTGCGGGAGTCGCGCCGATCGCGCGAGGACCTCAGCTTCCTGAGTATGACGTTCGGCGATGATCCAACGTTGGCGAGGGGCGCGGCGTGTTGTCGAACCGCTGCCTGCGTCTGTGGCTGAGCCCACCCGGCCTACTCTTCGCCATCATCGTGATCGTGGTCGTCGATCACGATGTCATGGAAGTTCTCGATATCCTCGAGCAGCGATTGAAAGCGCTCGTACCACTCGGTTGTCGTCTCGTGCAGAAAAGCGATGCCCTGGTAGACGAAGCCAAGCTGAATATAGCCGACCATGCCTGAGTATTTGCGCAGCCATTGCGCCTCGACGAGCTCCGTTGCTTCCTCGTCGGGAAAGTTCATCTCTCCTGCTTCTTCGATCAGCGATTCCAACTCGTCTCGCTCGAGGGTCATCTCGCTGAACGTGATGAAAGGCGCCCCCACATGCTTGGCCATCTCCACGAAGTCCTTCCACGCATCGGGATTGCTTTGGCTCTCCCAAAGGATCGAAGGGATATCTTCCGTGACATAGCCGGGCAGGCGTCTCAGGCCATGCCCTTCAATAAAGGCCACCATGTCGTCTTTCAGAGAAAGCAGATTGTCCGAACTCATAGTCAAGCACACATTCTCTCAGATGCGGATGGGTTGCAGCGGTCCATTGTGGAAAGCGAACGCCGGCCCTGGCCAAGCGGGGCCAACCACGTAAGCTTGAGACAGCCCCATTCAGGAGGATCATCGTTGCCCGCATTCGAACATCATGTCTTCGTTTGTCATAATGTGCGCCCGCAGGGAGCGCCTCGCCCTTCCTGCACCAGCGACGGCAAAAGCGAATTGCACACCCAGCTGCAGCAACTGGCGAAGGCTGCCGGTCTGGGCTCGACTGTGCGCGTCAACAAATCCGGCTGTCTCGATCAATGCGAGCACGGGCCGACGGTCGTCGTATATCCGGAGGCAGTCTGGTATGGCAACGTGAAGCCGGAGGATGCGGCGGAGATTGTGAATGAGCATCTGCTGGGCGGCCGTCCCGTGGAGCGTCTGCGGATTGCCGACGAATGCGTGAACACGAAGAGTTGTCCGCACCGCAGTTGAGATCTTCCATCAGGCGTGTGACTCGTTTTGCGGCATCCCAGCGTACTCCTCATCCTTTTGCCCGGTGCGCCGATAGACAGAGCGGAGAACTGCCATGCGCACTTCGCTCTGTCTTGCGGTATTGTTGTCGGCAATCGGTTGGGCCGTTCCTCTACGAGCGGCGTCGCCAGGCCTCGATGCCAATGAGGTCCATCGGAATCTGATCCGTCTCGACATCAATCTGCGTTCCACCCTGCTTTCGGGGTCGATGGTGCTGTGCAAAGCGGAACTCGTACCGGAAGCCGGCGCTCTGGCTGAGAGCAAGCACTTCTTTGCCGCCGGGGTAGCCGCCGGAGGTTCTTCCAGAGTCTGTGCCCTGGAGATTCCCCTCTGCTGGACGGGCAACAGCCTGCCATCCGGCGTCACACTCCGGTTCGAGATTGACGCTGTAAAGTCGCCCGGTGCGCCGCTCGTGCTCTTGAGGCACGGCATCCTGCGCGCGGCTCTCGCCGGCAATGGCACTTCCTCCTCAAACCTGAGCGTGAGCCTCGACACAATTCCCTGAGCAGCGGCGGTCGACTCGACCAAGGTGCCCTAACTGGCCCTCGTATCAAGGGTGTACACCCGGTGGTCCCATGCGCTATCCTCTTCATTCAGCCGATGATTTTCTCCCGCGAATACATTGGGTATCTGGCCCGCCGTACGGTCAAACACCTCATCGATGCAAAAATGATCACCACCAGCGACCTGAAGGCTACCGAGGCACGGGTCACGGGGGGTTTGATCGACGAGCTCTCGCTCGAAGACCGCATCAATGAAGAAGTGCGCGTGATCCTCGAGGCCTACTCCGACGAGATGCGTAAGAGCGGCGCGCAATACGCCGAGATGTTCAAGAAGGTGAAGACCGAGCTCGCGAAGAAGTACAAGGCGGTGCTATGAGAATCAGCCGCGACAAGCTCAATAAGCTCGCCCACACCGTAGCCGACACCCTGGCCGAGATCGACCAGGTCGGGTTCCTCGAAGACCGGAACACCATCCGCCAGGAGGCGCGCAAGGCCCTGGAGACGCTGCTGACCCAGGAAGGATTGATCGACACCGCCGCGCGGCAGAAGATCGCCTCGCAGCGCAAGATCATCCTCGAAGGCTCCCAGGAGTGGGACATTCTCTACCGGAAGTACTATAACGACGAGGTGCGCAAGCTGGGCATATAGGCCTGCCGCCTCACCGCACCCGACTGGGTTTTTGGTGCAACGCCCGATTTTTGTTACAGTAAAACAGGTGGCTGCAAAGGCTGCATACCCCCCGTAGTGGCGCTATCGTCTAGGGGTTAGGACGTGAGATTCTCAATCTTAAAACACGGGTTCGATTCCCGTTAGCGCTACCAGACAAGATACGCTAAAGCCCGCTATTTGAGCGGGCTTTTCCTTTGTCGGGCCGAACTCTCGCTCCTCAAAACGCAACATTCCCGATGGTGCACGCGGCCTCCACGAAAGTTGCAACAGATGGACGAAGACGGCCAGGCGGCCAGTGCTAGCATTGAGGTATAAGGGCTGCATGAAAAGCCCGCTGTTTAGATAGATTTCCCGATTCTCCTTTCCTCCGATCGAAACGATTAGACCGAAGCGCAGCCCGAGCCTTTGCAGGAGCTTTGGCGCGCGGAAGGCGCTCACGGGTAATTGGCTCATGGACGCCACACGATACACGATCCAGAACAAGACACGGGAAACGTCGGTCAGCACCGGCGTTACGGCGATCAACTGTGCGCGCGAGCCGTTGACCGCACTGCGCGCGATGGTCGAGGGACTCGGTTCCGGAGAAGAGCCCGCGCTGTGGCTGACTCAGGTCACGGTCATTCCGATGGTGCCGCGCATTTCTCCGTTCGATCTGCTGTATCTCGATGCCGACCATCGCGTGGTCGAGCGCGTTGAGTTGCTGCCCACCTCGCAGATCCCACGATTCAAGAAGCCTGCCCTGAGCGTGCTCGTTCTGCCTCTTCACACGATTGCATCCGCACAAGTTGACATCGGCGACCAGTTCGTCTTCGACGAGGTGGCGGAGCCCGAGGAGGCGGCCGAAATCAGCCTGAGCGAGCCTCCAGCTCAGGGATTGCCGGAGCCTGCGCTGCGGGACACAGAGAACGTCGAGCCGCCACGGGTCGAAGCGGCAAGGCCGCTCGCGGAGTTCGAATCGCCGTTTCTCAATCCGCTTTCGACCATCGAACCGGAGCCGCTGGATCTGGCGCCCTCAATCGAATGTGCGAAGCCAAATCGGCAAGAGCCGGCGCTCGAAGAGAAAGAGGGATTTGTTCTCGCCGAATTCCTGCGAACAGAACCAACTGCAATCTCAGCGGCCCTCGCCGAAGAACAGCCGTCCGCGGCGCAAGACTTTTCCCCCCTGACCTTGGCAGCTACAAAAAAGCGAGCTCGCAAAAAGCCTGGGCCCGCGCGCACGATGCCGCTCCCGATCCGACCGGCAGAGGAAGCGACGGCGCTCTCTCCGGCCAAGCCGCCCGCCGTCAACCGGCTCTTCCGGTGGCTCTACCCAGCTCTCTACGATCAGAATCGCCGCAGCGCCGAACGGCGGCCTTCGCAGGGAGTCGTGGCCTATGACTTTGTCGACGACACACCGCGCATGCATGAGGTTGCCAACGTCAGCTCGCATGGCCTCTATTTGCGCACGCAAGAGCGTTGGGAGCCCGGCGCCCTGGTATCGCTGACCATGCAATGCAATGGGCCCTACGAAGGCGACTCTCAGCATCGCGTCGAATTCGACTGCGCAGTCGTTCGGGAGGGAGCGGACGGCGTAGGCATGTCATTCGTTCTGCCCACCGGCATGGAACTGAAGCTCTGGGAGATGCCCGGCCGCAATGGCGCGGATGAGACAGACCCGCAATGCATCGTGCGCGAGCTTCGCATGGCGCGCGCTCTTGCCTTCATGCGGCGCATCTGCCCCCCTGCCGATGAACGAGTGACAGAACTCCTTCATAAGACATTGAGCAACGTACGAGCAGCGAACACGGTTGAGATCGCATTGAAGGCGGAGCGTCTGCTCGCTCAGGAGCCCGATGCCTACTGCAGGTCGGCTCATCCAGACCTGATGCTGCGTACTCTGGAGCATGGTTCGTGGGTCGATGTGGAGTGGCTGCAGGAGTTGTGGGCAGGCCTGTTGGCGA
Source organism: uncultured Acidobacteriaceae bacterium (assembly GCA_963778705.1). Lineage (GTDB taxonomy): Bacteria > Acidobacteriota > Terriglobia > Terriglobales > Acidobacteriaceae > Telmatobacter. The sequence goes on along the minus strand of CAVZVM010000002.1, from coordinate 198,469 downwards.
CCTCGTGCACCTTGGAAGGCCAGGACGAGTCGAATCGCGAGTACATCAATCTTCTCAGCAAGCTTTCTCCACTTCCCACGCAGATTCTCACCATGTCCTGCGCGAAAGTGATGCAGGCGATGACAAAGAGCGCGGCAGGATCGCCGCCACGTCTTGCATGTTCTGCAGAGGAAATCGCCCGGATCACGCGCTCGAACAATCTTGTGAAAATCTACAAGTCGATTGGGGAGCTGTCCGAGCTTGGCTTGGTCGAGAAGAATCCCCGCTCGGCGTCGCCGGATAACCCCGCGGAGGCAAAAGCCATGCCGACGAAGCTCGGGCTTGAAATGTTTGCGCGCTGCAATGGCCAGCGTGGCGCGACCATCGCGGCGTAGCTTCTCCAGCCGATGCAACTGCCTGTCTAAGCGAGACCCCAACCGGGACAGGCACCCCCTCTCGGATACACTGGCGGTCAACGGTCTCGGTTCTGCCCCGTCTAATGAACTGGAAGTGTGCCCCAATGAACAAGCATCTTCATACGTATCCGCGCCTCGCAATGAGGTTGTCCGCAATTCTCCTTGTGCCCCTGGCCGCCGTCTCCGCAGCCCGCCGCACAGCAGGCAGCTCCGGCCGCACAACAGGCAGCCAATGACCAGCCCGTTGCGACGCTTCACATGCAGGCCCGCGAAGTGCTGCTGCCCGTGACGGTTCGCGATAAGCACGGCGCCTTGGTCACGAGCCTGCAGCAAAGCGATTTCACGCTGACAGAAGACGGCCGTCCGCAGGTCATCAAGAGCTTCACCCGCGAGACGAACCTGCCCTTCGAGCTAGGCTTGCTGGTCGACACCAGCCGCAGCGTCTCCGGCGCCATCGAGGATGAGCGCAAAGCTGCCGACAAGTTTGTCGACCAGATGCTGCCCGATCCCAAGGCCGGCAATGGTGATTCTGGCTCGGCAAAGCCGGCCGATGCCTCGCCAACCCGTCACGACGAGGCCTTCCTGCTTCACTTCGACCGCGAGGTCGAGCTCCTTCAGGATTTCACCGCGACCCGCGACAAGCTCCACCACGAGATTGAAGACATGGGTCCAACCTCTCGGTCGCGCGAAGACAGCCAGGGGCCGGAGACAACGGGGGACGACCGTGATCGCCAGCGAGGCGGCAATTCCCGTGGCGGAACCACGTTGTACGACGCCATCTTTCTTGCTTCGGATGAACTGATGAAGCCCAAGGACGGGCGCAAGGCCCTCGTGGTCTTCTCCGACGGCGTCGATCGCGGAAGCAAGGAGTCGATGAGCGAGGCGCTGGACGCGGCCGAGCACGCCAACGTCAGCGTCTACACCATCTACTTCAAGGGCGAGCAGGAACGCGATTCGAATGGCTTCCCTGGCGGGCGGCGCGGCGGCATCGGGTTCCCTGGGGGCGGTGGTGGAGGTTATCCCGGTGGTGGCTATCCAGGTGGCGGCGGGCGTCGTGGTGGCGGCGAGCCGCAGGTCGACGGCAAGAAGATCATGGAGAAGATCGCCACGCAGACCGGCGGCCGCTACTTCGAGGCCAAGAAGAAGAACGACCTCGAAGAGATCTATGGCATTATCGCCGACGAGTTGCGCGGGCAATACCTGCTGACCTACACGCCCGACAAGGTCGACAACGACGGCGGCTACCACAAGGTCGAACTCAAGGCCAAGAACGGCGACCTCAGCGTGCAGACGCGCGAAGGCTATTACGCGCCGGGCGGAGACAAGTAGAGCAAGCTGGTCAGCCGGCGACCGCCACCAGTTCGTGCTCTGCGACGGGCTCTGCGTGATGCTTGCTGTTTTCCTCTTCGGTGACAACGAAGAAGCGGCAGAGATCCGCTTGCCCGAACGATGTGGTTAAGGCGACGTCGGAAGCATCCCGACCCACAGCCATGAGAACGCGGCCGATGCGCGGCGTGTTGTGGCGCGCATCGAAGGTCCACCACCGATTGTCGAGGAAGACCTCGAACCATGCGCTGAAATCCATCGGCCCGCTCGCGGGGAAGCCAATGTCGCCGAGATAGCCGGTCACGTACCGCGCGGGAATGTTCATCGCGCGGCAGAACGTGACTGCCAGATGCTGGAAGTCGCGGCACACGCCGGCGCGCTCGATGAAGACATCGAGCGCACTCTTGGTGGGGCGAGCGGCCGTGTAATCGAAGCGAACTTTCTCATGGACCCAGTCACAGATGGCCTGCACGCGTGCCCACCCCGGCGCTGTGCCGCCGAACAGCTCCGATGCGGCATTCGAGAGCCGGTCGACCTCGCAGTAGCGGCTGTTGAGCAGGTAGGTCAAGACCTCTTCCGGCAGATCTCCGACCGGGCACTCGCGCGCGGTGGGCTTCACTGGATCGGGCCGGCCGGAATCGAGGACAAGGGTCGAATTGAATAGTCGAAGCTTCCCCGCCGGCGCGACGAAGCGCGTGCAGCGATTGCCAAAGCTGTCGAAGTAATTGGTGATCAGCAATCCGGGTTCAGTTCGGACCTCGTCGGGCTCCAGCAAATCGAGCGATCGCGAAGGATGCACATTGAGCATGGCCAGCATGGCCGTTTCAGCAGGCAGATTGAATTCGATCTCGTATCCAACACGAATCAACATTTTGGGGGAGTTCCTCATACGCGAAAACGGCCTGCGGCGTCCGGCCGAGGAGTGCCCGTGGCGCGTCGACGGCACTCCTTCTTACTTAGATGGCAAGACGTGGGAAAGGATTGCATGGGCGGCCTGAAATGGTTGCAACACGTTGATGCCTTCAGGGTTCCAAGCGATCGAGAGAGGCTCGCAGACACAGCAAGGGCGCAGCCATTGGCTGCGCCCTCAGTGTTTACACCTGCTTTGGAACTACTTGTTGGTGTGCGACATGCCCGATTTCTCTTCCAGGGCCGCCTGCGCCGCCGCGAGCCGTGCCGTCAACAACCGGAAGGGCGAGCAGGAGACGTAGTTGAGCCCGATCTTGTGGCAGAACTTGACAGACTCTGGATCGCCGCCATGTTCGCCGCAGATGCCGACCTTCAGCGTCGGCCGCGTATTGCGTCCCTTGGCCACGGCGCCCTTCACCAGCTGCCCAACACCCACCTGATCGAGGGTGGCGAAGGGGTCCTGCTTGAAGATGCCGGCCTTGAGATACGCGGGCAGGAAGTTGTTGATGTCGTCGCGCGAGATACCGAACGTCGTCTGCGTCAGGTCGTTGGTGCCGAACGAGAAGAACTCGGCCTCTTCGGCAATCTGATCGGCGGTCAGCGCAGCGCGCGGCAGCTCGATCATAGTGCCGACCATGTAGTCGACCTTGGTCTTCTTTTCCTTGAAGACCTCTGCCGCGACCTGGCGCACGATCGCGGTCTGGTTCCGCATCTCCTCGATCGAACCAATCAGCGGAATCATGATCTCGACGTGTGGTTTGCCGCCCTTGCTCTTGACCTGAACCGCGGCCTCGAGAATGGCGCGTGCCTGCATCTCGGTGATCTCCGGGAAGGTGATGCCGAGACGGCATCCGCGCAGACCCAGCATTGGATTGAATTCATGCAGCTCTTCGACGCGGGCCAGCAGCGTACGCAGTTCCTTGAGCTTCGGCGACTTCGGCTTGCTCACTTCGAGCCGTGCAATCTGCACCAGCAGGTCTTCGCGCTTGGGCAGAAACTCATGCAGCGGCGGATCGAGCAAGCGGATCACCACCGGCAGTCCGTCCATCGACTTGAAAAGACCGGCGAAGTCTGCGCGCTGCATGGGCAAAAGCTTCTTCAGAGCGGCGCGGCGATCCTTCTCGTTGTCGGTCAGAATCATTGCGCGCATGTGTTCGATGCGGTCTTCGGCAAAGAACATGTGCTCGGTACGGCAGAGCCCAATACCCTCGGCGCCGAACTCGCGTGCCTGTTTGGCGTCGCGCGGAATGTCGGCGTTGGCCCACACCTGCAGACGACGCTCGGGATCGGCCCAGCTCATGAACTTGACGAGATCCGGGTCGTCGGGCTGCGCGTCGAGCGTCTTCAACTTGCCTGCGATCACGCGGCCCGTCGTGCCGTCCAGCGATATCCAGTCGCCCTGCCGGAAGGTCTTGCCCTTCACGCGAAGTTCCTTCTTGCCTTCGTCGACAACGCAGTCGCCTGCGCCGGCCACGCAGCACTTGCCCATACCGCGGGTTACGACAGCAGCGTGCGAGGTCATGCCGCCGCGGGAGGTCAGAATGCCGGCTGCGACTTCCATGCCGGCGATGTCCTCAGGCGTGGTTTCGCCGCGCACCAGGATGATGGTCTTGTAGCTGCCGTTGGTGTGATGCTTCACGGCGTCCTCGGCAGTGAAGACGATTTGGCCGACGGCCGCTCCCGGGGATGCCGGCAGTCCGGTCGCGAGCACTTCGATCTTCTCGCCTTTCTCCACAAGCCGCGGAACCAGGAAGTCATAGAGCTGGTTCGGCTCGACGCGGAAGATTGCCTCTTCCTGCGTGATCAGGCCTTCGCGCACCATGTCGATGGCGACGCGCACTGCCGCCAGCCCCGTACGTTTGCCGTTGCGGGTCTGCAGCATGTAGAGCTTGCCATCCTGGATAGTGAACTCGAAATCCTGCATGTCGCGATAGTGCTTCTCCATGCGACGCGTGATGTCCTTCAGCTGCTCGTAGACCTTGGGCATGGCCTTCTCGAGTTCGCTGATCGGGTTCGGTGTACGCACGCCCGAGACCACGTCTTCGCCCTGCGCGTTCATCAGGTACTCGCCGAAGAACACGTGTTCGCCGGTGGCAGGATTGCGGGTGAACCCGACGCCGGTGCCGGAGTTCTCACCCAGGTTGCCGAACACCATGGCCTGTACGTTCACGGCTGTACCGAGCCAGTCGTCAATATGGTTGATGCGGCGATAGGTCTTGGCGCGGTCATTCTGCCAGCTGCGGAACACGGCGTCGCGCGCTGCCACCAGCTGCACCAGCGGGTCTTGAGGAAAATCTTTACCGGTGTCTTTTTTCACCAGCTTCTTGTATTCGGCGATGATCTGCTTCAGCGCATCGGGCTGCAGATCGTAGTCGAACTTTATCTTCTTCGCTGCTTTCACGCCGTCGAAGATGTGTTCGAACTTCTTCTTGGGAACGTCGAGCACAACATCGCCGAACATCTGGATCAGGCGGCGGTAGGAATCATAGGCAAAACGCGGATTGCCGCTGCGCTTCGCAAGCGCTTCGACCGCGATGTCGTTGAGGCCGAGGTTCAGAATCGTGTCCATCATGCCGGGCATCGAGAACTTCGCGCCGGAGCGGACGGAGACGAGCAGCGGGTTTTCGCCCGCGCCCAGCTTCTGGCCTTGCAACCTTTCCAGCTTCTCCAGCGCATCGAGCATCTCGGATTCGATCTTGGGGCTGACCTTGCCGCGCATGTACTCACGACACGCTTCGGTCTGAATCGTGAACCCGGGAGGAACCGGCAGACCTGCATTCGTCATCTCGGCCAGACCGGCGCCTTTGCCGCCCAGCACGTCCTTCATCTTCCCGTTGCCGTCCGCTTTGCCGTCGCCGAAAAAGTAGACATATTTGGTTGAGGTTGAACTTGCCGAGTCGGCGAGTTGCGGATCCAGTACACCCTGCGACATGAAATGATGCCTCCGTGTAGAAGTGTGGCGAAAACCAATCGCCTAAAAGGTTGCGATGTCCGCAAGACGAGGGAGTGGCAGTGCAAGGGCCGGGTCAATCGCGGAAATTTCGGTGAGAAACCCAGGCGAGGGCAGTCACTCCAGATACTTCGACTGCGCTTGTGAACAACGCGATCGCTATAACAGATAGCGCGCCAAGTATACACTTGCATGTGCCCTCCATCACAGGGCTCGCGGGAAGGCCCTGAATTGACGGGGCTTTCATGCAGCGGCATTCGGGCCGTGACAATCTGTAAATCGCTTTTAATGGGGCCGATGCGGTTTTGCGGATTGTTTCAGCGTCCGAATCTCCTTCTCCAATTCGGCCCGCAAATCGAAAGGCGCTTTCGGGTCAGATTTATCAAGAATATTGTCAATGCGCCACGAACTTCCCGTCCGCAAAAGGGTCATATCGAGAGACCGGACGTCACGGTCCGCTCCCGCCTTTGGCGCGAACAGCGCGAACCTGACCGAGGCTTTTGCCCGATCTGCTGCCCAGCATCTGAACGTCAATCTTCAGGTCCCAAATGCCTTCCCAATCCTGACAGGAGCAGATCGGGTCTCCATCGAGCACTCCGACCTCATTGGGCCCCACTGCCTTTGCATCAGCGTCCATCAAAGCATTCAGCGACGCGTCGAAGTAGTTCAGCGCCCTGGGCCCGCTGAAATCGATTCCCTTGCCATGATTCGTGTAATGCCGATAGAGCGACTCCACAAACCGCTTCGCCGAGTCTGTGTCCTGCGCGACCGCATACGGGACAGCCACGCACAGGACGACGAAGCACGCGATCGAGACTCGCTGTAGGACGTGCACAAACAAGGCTCACTTTCTGGAGACAAACAGAAGCGATTGTACCCGAGAGCCGTGTCGAAAGATGAAGAGGTTAGATAAGTGCGATTCGTGCAATCTTAGGATTGACAAGCCGCCGTCGAGCTACGCCTGCGACTCATGGAGTCGTGGGTCGGCGTGGCCTTAGGCAGCGGGTTGGGCAAAGCAGGGTTCCTGCGGGCAGGGGACCGCATCGCGACAAATGAGGATGCGGTCCAGGCCCACCAGGGTGAGGATCTCGGCTACGTGCGTCCGAGCGTTGACCAATGCGAAATCGTTCCCCGCGGCGTGTGCGGCGCCGTAGAGCGAGATCAGCGCAGCAATGCCTGCCGCGTCGATGCGCTCGACGTGCGTGAAGTCGAGAGTGACATTTTGTTTGCGTACCACCGGTGTCAGCCGGTCCACGAGCTCGTGCTCCTGCCCGCGTACCAGTTCGTGCAACTCGCCCGGCGCGATGAGTAATGTGTCCTGGGCGTTCATAAAACCCTCCTTTGGGTTTCCTGCCGTCTCCGTAACTTGAAGGGGGAGGGAGAGGCTTGGAAGTGGCTTCTTACTCACCCTTTGTTGTGCACCCTGCCTGCCAAACTCCGCTGGGCCGAAATATGCTGATATCACAGGGTATGCAAGCTCTCAGCCCTATCTCCTGTTTGATCCCGGGTGTCCGGATTTGGTCCTGGCGTCCGCTATCGAACATGTTGCAAGGTTGTACGTAAATTAGATGGAGAAGTTCCCCTTGGTTGTTCACAAAGTTGGTGCCGACGGCGAGGAAACGGTTACTGGCCTGACGCCGGAACAGGTGCGCTTGTTGGCCCACGATGCGGGATTCAGCGAGGCCGGCCTCGTGGCTCTGCCCTACCGCGACGAATCACGCGATGCCTCGCGCTTCGAGGCATGGATCGAGGCAGGCCACGCAGGCAGCATGACCTGGCTCGAGCGTACCGACGAGTCGAAGCGACTGGTACGCGCACGCGTCGCGACACCTTTTCCTTGGGCACGCTCCGCGATTGTCTGCCTTGCCAATTACAACTCCGCGCATCCGCGCTCGACGGCACTCGCCGATCCTCATGCAGGATGGATCGCACGTTACGCCTGGTCGAGCCGCGTCGATTCCGATGGCACGCGCCGTCCATCCGACTATCACAAGGTTTTGCTGAAACGTTTGCGCGCACTCGATGCCAAACTTCGCGATTCATACGGCACATTCGAATCGCGGGCGTATGTCGATACCGGTCCCGTCGTCGAGCGCTCCCTCGCCACGGCCGCTGGTCTCGGATGGACGGGCAAGAACACCTGCCTGATCCATCCCAAGCTAGGCTCATTCGGATTCCTCGGCGTTCTTCTGACCTCATTGCCGGTCCAAGAGGGAAAAGCGCCCACGGCGCCGGAGCTGGTCCCCGATCGCTGCGGCACCTGCACCCGCTGCATCCAGGCCTGCCCGACCAATGCATTGATCGACCCCTACAAGATGGACGCAACCAAGTGCATCGCCTATCTCACCATCGAGCACAAGGGCCCGATCGCCCCCGATCTCATGAAAGGCATGGGCCGACAGGTCTTCGGCTGCGATATCTGCCAGGATGTGTGTCCGTGGAATCGCAAAGCGCCGGTAGGTGCAGACCCGGATCTCGAGCCCCGTGCCGAACTGGTCAATCCTGCCCTCGACGCTCTCGCCGCATTGGACGAGAAGTCCTTCGAGCGCATGTTTAACGGCAGCCCACTGCGCCGCACTGGCTTCACGGCCTTCCGGCGCAACATTGCCATCGCCGCAGCCAACACAGGCACGCACGCCCTACTGCCCAGGCTTCGTGACTGGGCCGGCGCGGCAGACGAAGGCCTACGCTCCGCTGCCATGTGGGCGCTTGCGAAACTCAATTTGTAGATGGGTCCGAACGGATCTGGGCACTTCGAACCACGGCAAGTGTGGCCAACAATTTGCAGCCACAAAAAAGTTCAACTAGGATGCGCGCATGACATTTGCCGCACTCAGTCCCTTAGGACCCTGCTGGCACTCGAACTCCACGGCCTCCCCTTCATTCAGGGTCTTGTAACCTTCCTCCTGAATCGCCGAGAAGTGGACAAAGACGTCTTCCCCGCTGGACCGCTGGATGAAACCGTAGCCTTTTGCACCGTTAAACCACTTCACTACGCCTTGTTCTTTCATCTGCCTGCTCCTTTGTGTGTGGCCGGAAAAACCCACCCGTGGGTAGAATTTCAGTCCCCAGAGACATCGCGAGCCGCCCAAGCGCTCGTTTCTGCGCGAGTGGCAGCTCGATGACCTCCTGGTTGTTCCCGCCAAGAACCAAAAACGTCCAACAAAATGGCCTTCCAATTGTGACGAACAGCGTGCCCCCCGGCGCGCCGTGCTCCAGTTATGGCAGGAAACTAAAGAGGATGCAAGCAGAAAATGGTCACTGACTTCAGGTCCGCAGTGGACTTTTGTCACTCATACAGCCAGTGAAAACGGTCTATTCTTAGAGAACAGGCCCGCAGAAAACGCTTTAAGGCGTCGGCCACCAAGCGTCTGATTCGCTGAGGTATACGTGTCCGATGTCTCAAATACCGGTACGCTGGGCGCGACGGCGATCGAGGTTATGCCGCCGGCGGCGCCACCGGTCACGCAGTCCAAGTGGTACCGGCTGCGCAAGAGCTGCGCATCGGTGATCCGTTATCTCCTCGATAGCGAGGTCCACACCTACGCCTTCAGCGTGGCGGCCAACGCCATCATCTCCTTCATCCCATTTGTGGTGCTGCTCTATACGTTGTCGCTTTCTGTCTTCCACTCGCACGCCATGGCTGATGTCGTCGACGAAGTCGTGCGCTACTATCTGCCCTCCACGGCGCGGCAGGAGTGGATGGCCAGCAGCCTCGAGGCGGTTGCTGTGATGTCGACCCGGCATGGCGTCCAGGTTCTTTCGCTAGTGATGATCCTCATCTCCTGCACCGGGATCTTTTTGCCGCTCGAGGTCGCCCTGAACCAGGCTTGGGGTGTGACCAAGAGCCGCAACTACATCCTCAACCAGCTTGTGGCCTTCGGGCTCGTGATTCTGATGGCGGCGCTGGCGATGGTCAGCATTGTCCTCAGTGCGGCCCAGAGGCAGGTGCTGGCGTTCCTCTTCTTCCACCACACCGACAATTTCGTGTACCAGGGAATCAGCTACGTCTGGCTCACGCTCTGCACGGGCGTGGCGGCGATTCTGTTCTTCTTTTCTGTCTACTGGCTCCTGCCCAACCGCCGCACTCCGCCGCGCCAGGTGCTGCGCACGGCGGTGATCACTGGCCTGATCTGGCTGGTGTCGCGATACATCTTCGTAACCGTGCTGCCCTATCTCGATTTGAAGGCCCTCTACGGTCCGTTCTTCGTCTCGGTAGGACTGTTGTTCTGGGCCTACATCTCCGGTCTGATCCTGTTCGCCGGTGCGCAATTCAGCGTGACCCGCGACAAGGACAGCTGACCAGCAGCCGCTCAGCGAACTAGCCGTCATGCAGACGCGCTTCGCGGGACTAGCCGTGCAGTAACCGCGCTTCGCGCCGGTATCGCCCGCCCCGACGGATGACAACTTTGGCACTTCGTTTCTCTAAATATCCATAAACTCCCTAAATGGGCCATTTGACATTCCCTATAACCACGCTGCTTCACGTTCCGGCGCTGCCGACAAGCTGGTTCGGCACCCAACGATGGCTCTACCTCGATACTTCCTGGAAGTTCCTCTTGGTCGGCATCGGCGCAGGATGATCTTGGCACTTTGGGACGCACTCAGGGCACTCTGAAGGCCTTGACAGCGATCGCATTCGGACCGCGACCGGCCGGCAGAATGGTAAAGAGCGAATGGCTCAGCGTGCGAACCACGGCGACATCCCCTGAGCCGGCGTCGACGACAAAGAGCAGATGGCCGGCGGTGGAAAAAGCAAGAGCCGATGGCCCATCGCCGACATGGATCGAGCCTTCCCGTTTGCCGTCATCGATGGCGTAGATCGTCACCTCTTGCGATCGGCGGTTGCCGACGTAAAGCAGAGAATTATCGGCCGAGACGATGCCACGCACCGGGTCGTCGCCCATCAGGTACGCGCCTAGCACGTCATCGGTCCCCGTAATTACTTCGGAGATCGTGTCGCTCAGCGAGTTCGACACGAAGATCTCACCACCGTCGGGCTTGAGGGCGAGATGAATGGGCTGGCGGCCCACGTCGAGCAAGGCTTCCACTCGATCTGTAGCCGATCCGTCCTGTTGGCCCGGATGTCCGGCATGGGCGATCGCGATGGCGAGAATCTGGTGGCCGCCCGAACACGCCGCAAACACTTTTGTCGAGTCCGGCAGGATGACAACGTCATTCGCTCCAGGACAGCCCTCAAAAACCGCCCGCACTTGCCGCGTCGCCGTCTCCACAAGGCTTACTGAATTGCCCTTGCGGTTGGCAATCGCCAGCGTCTTCCCGTCGGGCGAGACACGAACCGAAACCGGCTCCTCACCTGTACCAATGACAGCAACCACTCGTCGCGCTTTGAGATCGATCACCGAGACATTGTTCGAGGCGGAGTTGGCAACGTAGGCGAAGGCATCGCCGGGATCGATGGCGATGGCGACTGGTTGGCGGTGGACAGGAATCGTGGCCGCGACGGAGTTGTTCTCGGCGTTGAGGACGGTGACGGAGCCTTGGCCGCCAGGCGCGCCGGAGTTAACGACGTACACTTCGTTGCGCGTGCTGCTGGGCGTGACAGCAACGGGATTTGTACCGACCTGCACTTCACGGTCTAGGCGGACATTGACGACGTCGTAGATAGACACCGTCCCACTGCCGCCGTTGGTGACGTAGGCGTATTCGCGGTAGTTGGCTGGGTACTGCGGAAAGTCGTGAGGGCGGCAGCCGGTGAGCCAGAGCAGCGAAGCGCCGAGGCAAATGAAAGGTAGGATCCCAGATCTCAGAAACGAGACCGGGGGCACCCAGTTCCTCAATGACACGACAGTTTGTCTAGCTGTCTTTGGCGGCATGCATCTCCGCGTGAACGCCACGGGGCAGATTGCGGTGGACGACGGGGGCGATCTGTTCGATCTCGGCCATCATCTGGGCAAACTGGTTTGGATAGATCGACTGCGCGCCGTCTGAGAGAGCTTTTTCCGGGTGGTCGTGTACTTCCACAAGAATGCCGTCGGCTCCCGAGGCGATCGCCGCGCGCGCCATGGGCAGCACGCTGTCGCGCTTGCCGGTGCCATGACTGGGGTCCACAAGAATGGGCAGGTGGCTGAGCCGTTGCACGGCGGGCACGATGCTGAGATCGAGGGTGTTGCGGGTGTGGTCGGCGAAGGTGCGCACGCCGCGCTCGCACAGGATGACTTCGTAGTTGCCCTCGCTCATGATGTACTCGGCCGCCATCAGGAACTCGTCCAGCGTGGCGCTCAGTCCGCGCTTCAGCAGTACGGGCTTGCGCAGGCGTCCAGCATGTTTCAGCAGCGAGAAGTTCTGCATGTTGCGGGCGCCGATCTGGATGACGTCGGCCCACTCCGCAACCAGATCGAGAGTGGCGTTGTCGATAGCCTCGGTGACGATGCGCAGTCCAAATTTTTCCCTGATTTCGGACATGATCTTCAACGCTTCGAGACCAAGACCCTGGAAAGCGTAGGGCGAAGTGCGAGGCTTGTAGGCGCCGCCCCGGAAGAACTGCGCGCCGTTCGCGGCAACCTGTTCGGCGATCGCGAAGGCCTGTTCGGGGCTCTCGATCGAGCAAGGTCCGGCGATCATGGCGAGGTCTCTTCCGCCGATCGACGCGTTGGTTCCGGGGAAGCGAACGACCGTGTCCTCTTCCTTCACGTCGCGGCTGGCGAGCTTGTAGGGTTTGGTGACGCGGATAACATCGGCAACACCGGAAAGATCCTCGAAGTTGCCGCGGTCGATCTCCCCCGGATTGCCGGTGATCCCGATGGCGGTGCGCTGTGCGCCGGGCAGTGGATGGGCGCGGAAGCCCATTTGTTCGATATGGTCGCAGACGGCCTGGATTTCTTCCGGCGTGGCCTGCGCCTTCATGACGACAAGCATGAGTGGCCTCTCAAACCTATTAGTGTACGGCAAACAGGGATTTTGCGGGCGTTTTGGGCGGTCGAGTCAACCCTACGATGGAGACCCGAAGACTCAGGATCCTGAGGCAAGTCTACCCGCGCTTCTGGCGCTGCTCCGCGTTGCGCTTCTCGGTCCGCCACTTGAACCCGAGCCATGCGAGGTAGCCGAGCTGCAGGACCCAGGTAATGATGTAGGCGGCGGTAACGAATTGGTGATCGAGAATCTCTGCCTGACTCATGCTTTTCCTTGTCTTGGATGAGAGCTGCGGTGCTCTATATGTTTGCCGCCAACGCTTCCTCGGCTTCCTCTTCGGCGTACTGCTGGTGTTTGCGCTCGACGCTGAAGCGCAGGATCAGGACAAAGATGCCCCAGGCAAACCACGCCAGCATGTTCCAGCCAAAGGCCGCGAGCATCGTAGGATCCTTCATGCCCGAGCCCGAATCGCCGCCGAAGACGGGCGCAGGATGCTGCGTACGCCACCAGCGGTTCGACATGTAGACAATGGGCACATCGAGCGCACCAAAGATGCCGAGCACGGCGGCCAGCGTCTGCATCTGCGGGCCGGCGGCGAAGCGGCGCAGCAGCAGGTAGCTGACATAAATGAGCCACAGCACCAGCGTGGTGGTGAGCCGTGCATCCCAGGTCCACCAGATGCCCCAGGCGCGGCGGCCCCAGATGGGACCCGTGAGCAGAACCACGGTGCAGAAAATGACGCCGACTTCTGCGCCGGCCAGCGCCCACGCATCGGCGATCTGCGCGCGATTGTCGTTGCTGCGTCGGAACGCAAGATAACCGATGGAGCCGAGCAGGCTCACTGCGAAGAACACGAACGCAACCGATGCAGAGGGCACGTGGTAGTAGATGATGCGAAAAATGTAGCCCTGCAACGCATCGTCGGGGGCGACATACATCGCCTGATAGAAGCCCCAGATCATCAGCACGATAGTCACGACGGCATAGAGGCCAATGGCAAGTTTCTTCATGGGTGAATCCTGAGTGCGAACCCTTTCAGTGTACCCCGCTAGCAAATCGGTAGTCTGCATCCAACGGATGAGACCTACTCCGCATGGAAGATCACGTCGAACAACAGCAGGCTGACCGTCGTGAAGATGATGTCGTAGCCCACCAGCAGCTTGATCCAGAGAGACGGATCGCTGTCGCCGGTCAGGATGCTTTTTGTGGCGACGACCATCGCCAGGAGCGCAGGCAAAAAGATCGGAAACAGAATCAAGGGCAGCAGAAGCTCACGATTGCGGCTGCGAATGGCGAGCGCAGCAAAGAATGTTCCGTTGGCCACCAGCGCCCACGTGCCGAGCGGCAGCACCAGCGCCAGTTGCCAGCCATCTCCCTGGATATTGAGGTTGTACATCACCAAAAAGATCGGTGCGAGCGCGATCTGCACAATGGTGACGAAGAGGAAGTTGGCGATGACCTTGGCCAGAAAGAGCTCGGCCCCAGGCGTCGGTGCCATGCGCTGCGCGTCCAGAACCTGATGCCTGATCTCACGGGCCCACGCCTGATTCAGCGCACTCACGGACGCAAACATTGTCGCCACGCAGAGCACGCCGCCCGCAATGTCGCGCGCAAAGGCGCCTCGCGGATCAAAGGAAATAGAAAACAGCACCACGACCAGAAGCGCGAAGAACAGCATCGAGTTGATGGCGTCTTTCGATCGCCATTCGATGCGCAGATCCTTGATCAGATGAGTCCAGAGGGCCGATGTCATAGCCGGGAAACCTCCGGAACTGGAATTGCGGCCTTGGTCAGGTCGGCCGTCACTACAGGAACGTCAAGAGCCTGGGCCGCCCGCAGATAGTCGTCGGGACTGAGAATCAACTGGGTCCCGCGGGTTCCGGCCGAGACGCTGATCTTCTCGAAAAGAATCGCGGTTTCATCCACGAAGACCGGAAAGGGCCTTTTCGCGCCGAAGATCGTCACCCCGCCCCGAATGTAGCCCGTAAGGGGCTGTACGTCTTTGAGCGAGACCATCTCCGCCTTGCGCAGACCGGCAGCTCGGGCCAGCTTCTTGAAGTCGAGTTCGGCATCGCCGGGGATGACCGCAAAGACGTACTCGTGCTGGCCGCCCGTCGTCAGCAGCGTCTTGAACACCTGCTCGGCCGGCATGCCGATCTTTTTCGCGACCGTGATCGCCGAAAGATCTTCGGGATCGACCTCGTACTCGCGCAATTCAAAGAGAATATTCAGGGATTCGAGAAAGCGTGCACCGTTCGTCTTCATCGACGCGACTCCTGTGTGCTTGCCTCGCGCAGACTCGGCGATCCCTGAGAAAATTCCGCGACACGCCCGGCTTTCAATCGCAGCACCCAATCCGCGATCGGCGCTGCGGCATCGCGCTGATGGGTCGTAATGACAATCGTCCGATTGCTCTGACGAAATCCGGAAAGCAACTCGACCATCTGCTGCACGCTCTCGACATCCATGTTGGAGAAGGGCTCATCGAGCAAGAGCAGCTCCGGAACAGGCAGCAGAACGCGCGCCAGAGACGTGCGCTGGCGCATGCCCTGCGAATACTGGCCGAAAGTCCGCGGAAGATTTGGATCGAGGCCGACCTGACGCAATGCTTCCTCTGGCGTCAGGCACTTCTGATCCGGGTAGAGGCTGGCGAAGTAGCGCAGGTTCTCCTGGGCGGTCAGCTCGTCGTAGAGCATCGGTGCATGGCTCATATAGCCGATGCGCGCGCGGGCGTCGTGCGGATCGAGATCGCCAAAAACCTTCACCGAACCGTGGGTGGGGCGCAGCAGCCCGGCGAGGATCCGCAGCAGGGTCGATTTGCCCGCGCCGTTTTCGCCGATCAGCACATAACAGCGGCCCGGCTCCAAGTCGACGGAAACTTGCCGCAGCGCAGCAAACGCCCCGAAGAGCTTAGAGACTTGATCGACTCGGGCACAGAGGGGCCGGGCTCCGAGGGGCGAGTCAGCAGCCTCCGGGGCGAGCGTCGACATGCGGTTAGTTTCCGGCGGGATTCGGCGGCGGTGTCGCGGCGGCGCGTGGATTTGCCGGCGCCGTGCTGGCCGGCTGCTGTCCGGGCTGGACCGGCGCATACTTGCTGGCGCATTTGGCCTGCAGTTCCGAGGCGTGGAAGACGCCGTCGCGTCCGAAGGTCCCGGCAGCAAGTGCCTGCGCATTGTCCTTGAAGGTGTCCGGTGGCGGCTCCGAGCCGTTGTAGTTCACCAGAAGAGCGTGGCCGCTTCCAGCCTTGGGCGAGTGGCTTTCAAACTCATCCAGAACAAACGTGACGTGCGTTCCTGCCTGCTCGATCGACCCGGGCTTCACGAAGCCTTCTACACGCAGGTTGCTCTTGTAGGCCTTATCGCCCATTCCGCGCAACTCGGCGATCGTGACGTAGTAGCTCTTGCTGGAGCCGTAGCCCGAGTAGGCAAGCCAGCCGATAGTGCCCACAATGATGGCGACGGCGATGCCGATGCGGATCGAGTTGGAAGACTTCATCATACCTAGAACTAACGATACGGTGCTGGAAGGGCGGGGTCAATGATTTGGGGTAACTAGGGTGATCTGGATCACACTAACGCCGGATACGTAAGACCCTCATAAGTCTCCATCCTGACATGCTTTAGAGCCCGCTCTCCAGAGCTTGCGCGGCCCGTTCGAGAGCCTGTGTGAGCACCGCTAGCTGCTGGCTGGCCCTTGTCTCGTCTTTGGCGTCGATTGCCTCATTCACCCCGGGGATCACCACGGCGGAGTAGCCGGTGAACTCGCCCGGCGCGTAAATCGTGTGCTTGTACCAGGGTCGATTGGGCAGGCCGTCCGGAGACAGCAAGGCCGTTTCCACTTGCCGCAAAGCCTGATTCAGCTTGACCAGATCGCCCGTAGCTGCCTCCTGCGCAGCGTGTGCCTTGTGCGCTGCGACGCTGAACCGGCTCACTGCAGCCAGGGCAGGGCCAAAATCCAGCGACGAGAACCCATCGTCGCCGGCTTTGCGCTTCGCTGCGTCCAGGTAGGCGCCGATCTCGCGCGCGTAGGCTTCGTAGTCGAACGGCAGCACATCGGCGTCGGCCATGCGGATGGCTTCGAGACCGAAAACGCGCGCCATCTCCTGCAGATAGACGAATCTTGGATCGGCATTCATCACGAACCATGCGTAGTCGTCGAAGGTGGAGTGGTAGACGCCGTAGTCACCCGACGAGCCGACATCCGTCGACGGCACACCCGCATGTTGCAGGAAAGGCGTGAAGTCGGACCCCGAGCCGAGATCGGCGACGCGCACCTCTTCGCCGGGCAGCAGCGGAGCATTCGATTCACGGTGTTCGTTGACCTTGTCTTTGTTGAGCCGCCACTGCTGGTAGACTGTGCCACCGACCGGGCTGGGCACGGACTTGGTTACGTCCCGCACGAATTGTTTTAACGACGGCACAGCCGAGGCATTGAAGTTCGGTCCGGCAACTCCAACGTCGGTGTTGAAGTAGGCGACTGCATGATTGATGGTGTCGGCGTGCTGCTCAACCCACTCAGTCGATCCGATCAGGCCTTCTTCTTCTGCGTCCCAGCTGCAAAAGAGCATCGTGCGCTTGGGGCGCCAGCCTTCTTTGAGGAGCGCGCCGACGCCGTGCACGGCTTCGAGCATCGCTGCAGTTCCGCTGTTGGGGTCGACCGCGCCGTAGACCCAGGCATCGCGATGGTTCCCATTGACGACCCACTCCTCGGGATACTGCGAACCTTTGATTTTGCCGATGACATCCCAAATGATCCGGCGCTGATAATCCTGCTCGGAGACAAGGTGGACCTTCACCCCGCCCGGGCCGACGTGATAACGGAAGGGAAGCGCGCCCTGCCAGCCTTGCGGAACACCGGATCCTTTCAGTGCCTGCAGAATGGGCGAGGCGTCGTGATAGCTGATGGGGATGGAGACGATGTGTGGTTGATTTCCGTCTGGATTGATGCGCGCGGAATCGGGCAGGTCGGGCGTTGAGGCGACGCCGGGAGTCTCGGGGTCGCCGGGATATTTGAACAAATACTGCACTGACCCGCGCTGCACGCCCGTTGCGGGCCTCCACGGACCCGTTGGATACGCATCGCCCTTGAAGTAGCCATCGTCCTGCGGATCGGAGTAGATGAGCACGCCGGCGGCGCCGCGCTGTTCCGCCAGATAAACCTTCACCCCGCGGAAGTTGGCGCCATAGCGCACGATCACGACCTTGCCGTGCAAGTCGATGTGGTCGGCCGCAAGCTTGTCGAAGTCTTCCAGGCGGCCGTAGTTGGCGTAGACCACCTCACCGGTGACGTCGCCCGATCCAGAAGACCCGTTGAAGGGCATCACCACACGCGGATTGTCTTGGCCCGGATCGTTCGCAACATGTTCGCGCGTGGGGCCGGTCATGAGCGTCTTGCCTGCGTCGTCGATAGGCCTCGACGCGCACGACCTTGGGCTGATTCAACAACACCCGATAGGGCACGATCTCCGTTTCGAGACCGGCGGCGCGGAATTTTTCAGCCACATACTCGGCGGTCTTGCGGTCTTCAGGCGTAGCGGCCAGGTGCGGTTCCGCGGTGAGCGTCTTCAACTCTTCGCCCGCAAGTTTGGCGTTGGGCACCTCGAGGAACTTTGCCTCGATGGCTGCCTCCGATGCAAAGTCGACATAGCCGAAAGCAGTAGGCGCCTCTGCCTGCGCCAACGAGGGCGGCAGAGGACGGGTCGACAGCAGCATGAGGACGAAAACAAGCGCAGGAAGTTTTCGGATGAGCATGAGCGAAGCCTTTGAGACGCGTGACCGCAGTGTCACCTCGGAAAGGACACAACAGGCTCCGCCGAGTTCACATCAGCTTACACTAGATGCTGGAGTCTCCCCCTGCAGCCCATACCCAAAGTGAATGAAGGAAACCTGGCTGCTGCCTGCGACGACCCCGCCGCCATCGTCCAGACGTTGCTGGAGCCGGAGACCGACCAGTGGCCGCAGGCAATTCGTGCTTTGCGCAACCGCAACTTCCGGCTCTTCTGGAGCGGCAACTTCCTCTCCAATATCGGCACCTGGATGCAGAATGTGGCGCAGGGCTGGCTGGTTCTGCTGCTCACCAACTCGGCCTTCTGGCTCGGTGTGGTCGGCTTTGCCGGAGCGATTCCATTTCTTCTATTCACGCTCTTCGGCGGAGTCATCGCGGACCGCGCGGACAAGCGTCGCCTGCTGATGGTGACCCAGACGATGATGATGCTTCTGGCCTTTCTGCTCGCCGGGTTGGCATGGTTCAAGGTCATCACCATTTGGGAGGTCGCAGCAATCGCCTTCCTGAACGGCGTGGCCATGTCGATGAACGCGCCTAGCTATCAGGCGATGGTCCCGAGGCTGGTCAAGCGCGAAGACCTGACCAATGCGATTGCGCTCAACTCGGCGCAGTTCAACATGTCGCGCATTCTGGGGCCGTCGCTGGGCGGCTACGCGATGATCGTGTTGGGCGTGGCCGGCAACTTCTTTCTGAACGGCGTGAGCTTTCTTGCCGTGCTCTGGGCGCTGATGCGCATCGAGTATCCAAAAGAACCACCCTCGAAGCACGAGAGCATCTGGGCGAGTCTGCGTGGAGGCTTCGCCTATCTGCGCAGCGAGCCGCAGATGCTGGTGCTGGTGGGTATGGTCGTTGTCGTGAGCTTGCTCGGGATTCCCTTTCTTACCTTCATCCCCTACTTCGCCAAGGTGCAGTTGAACGCTGGCGAAAGCGGCTTGGGATGGCTGCTCGCAGGCTCGGGGACAGGCGCCGTGTTAGCAGCTATGACCGTCGCGAGTCTCGGTGTGTTGCGGCATCGCGGAAAGCTGGTCACGATCTGCGGGGTATTCTTCTTCTTTGCGATCGTCGGCATTTGCTATTCGCACAACTTCGCGCTCTCCGAGTGTCTTGCCGTCTTCGAGGGGTTCAACGGAATCCTGATGATTTCCTGCTTCAACGTGACGATTCAGCACCTGTCCTCGGATGAAATGCGCGGCCGCGTGATGAGTATCTACGCAACCGCATTTCTCGGCCTGCCACCGCTGGGCTCACTTCTGGCCGGCGAGCTGTCGCGGCACATCGACACCGGCCATGCCCTGGCTATGATGGCAGGGCTGGCCGGAGTGATCTTTGTGGGTTTCTATGCCTTTGCGCAGCCCTTGAGGGAATTGGACTAGGAACGTAAACTTCCCACCCTCGACCGCATCGACCTACTGCTCGTCTCCCTTGACTCCACCGGCCATACCATCACCGCCGTGTCATTCCGAGAACCCGCGCACCTGGAGCCCCACAAACAATGAACTCGTTCGTGGGGTAAGCGGGGCGAGGAATCTGCATTTGTCTCTCTCGTCCGATCCGATTCCTATGCAAACGCGTCGAGGATGGGCAACCTGATTAAGCCACCGGCTGTGCGCAGTGCGCGCAGCGCTTCGCGGCAGCGGGAATGTCGCTGAGGCACTCCGGGCAGGCCTTGGTCGCAGGTGGCGCTTCGGGGATGGGCTTCTTGAAGCGCGCCATGAGTGAGTTCGCCGGCAGCACGATGAAGAAATATACCGACGCGGCAACCAGCAGAAATGCGATGACCGCATTGAGAAAATTCCCGATCATGATGTGGTCGACGGCGATCGCGCTGAAGTCGGGTTTGCCGACGAGATTGCCGATGAACGGGGTGAATACGTCTTTGACGAGAGATGTGACTACCGTCCCAAATGCGCCGCCCATGATGACGCCCACTGCGAGATCGAGCACGTTGCCGCGAAGAATAAAGTCCCGAAAGCCCTTCAGCATGTCTTTCCTCCAGCTCCTGAGTCGTTTCTGGTCCACGGCCCTTGAGCGGTGCAGTCAAACTGCCCAGCCCGCTCTGCTTAGCCATGCTACACGGCAGATGTGAGACTGCAAGCCAAATCAACAAACTGGTCCAGGGCATTTCGTGGGATGCGGAAAATGCGGCAAGAGACTCATGGGAACGCGACGAGAAAAACCATCATCGCCAAAATCATGAGATCGGCGTAGAGCAGCAGCAAAACGCCCCCGTGGTAGAAGCTCCACTTGCGCTGCAGGCAGCGTGCGACCTCGCCCATTCCCCACGCCTCGAGAAAAAGCATCGCGATCTGCCAGTACGAGCCGTGAAGATTCTCGATGTTCGGGAACCCAGCCAGCAGCAGGCTGGCGACGAATGTTCCCAGCGAGAGAATCATGCCGCGCAGGAGGGATTTTTGTCGGATATGAAGGACCGCGAAGCGGAGGCGCACGACTCCTTTTACTGTAATCCTGCGCGCCTAGCGCCCGACCAGTTCCATCTCACGCAGTGAGTCGACATAAGGCGCCCGCAGCACTCCGCGCTCAGTGATGATTGCGGTCGTGTACCTGGCAGGAGTCACGTCGAACGCCGGATTGCAGATGCCGACGCCATGCGGGGTCAGCTGCTTACCGCCATGGTGCGTGACTTCCTTTGCCGACCGCTCCTCGATGGGGATGGCGTCGCCGGTGGGTGTTGCCCTATCGATCGTGGACCACGGAGCGGCGCAGTAAAACGGAATGCCGTGCTCCTTGGCAAGGATCGCCACGTTGTAAGTTCCGATCTTGTTGGCGAAATCCCCGTTCGCGGCGATGCGATCTGCTCCAACGACGACAGCCTTGATTTTGCCGGCTCGCATCAGGCTTGCGGCCATGTTGTCGCAAATCACAGTCGTTGGAATCCCGTCGGCCATCAGCTCCCATGCCGTCAGCCGCGCGCCCTGCAAAAAAGGCCGCGTCTCATCGGCGTACACATGAATCTTCTTGCCCTGCTCGACCGCCGAGCGAATCACTCCCAGCGCCGTGCCATACCCGCACGTCGCCAAAGCGCCCGCGTTGCAATGGGTCAACACGCCGCCCTCGTCGGGCAGCAGCGCGCCGCCAAATGCTCCCATTGCCTTGCAAGCCGCGATGTCTTCTTCGTACATGGCGTGCGCTTCTGCCAAAATCCTTTCGCGCACCACGGCGATCGGCGCGTTGGCCGAACGAAGCTCCGCAAACAGACGCTTCATCCGGTCGATGGCCCAGAAGAGATTGACGGCCGTCGGCCGCGTGCCGGCAAGCCGTGCGCAAATCTTCTCGAACTCGGGTCCAAACTCAGCGGCGGTCTTCGCCTTCGTGTTCTGCGCGCCCAGCACAATGCCATAAGCAGCTGACACGCCGATCGCCGGCGCGCCGCGCACCACCATGGTGACAATGACGTCGGCCACCTGCTCGTAGCTGGTTGCGACCACATAACTTTCTTCGAGGGGAAGCTTCGTCTGATCGATGAAGCGGACACCTTCCGGGGTCCAGGCAAGTGTAGGAATCATGCCTTTTTAGTTTAGCTGGTCATTTCGTCCAAAGGTCCGCCCCCTGCAGGGGGCAGCGCTGTAAACATTTACAAAAAATGCTGGACGCGCCTCCATCTGCCTCCGTAGAGTGGAGTCCGTATTCCCATGCCGCATGCCGAGACCGTAGCCCCGAAGACTGGTCAAAATAGCGTGTGGCCGCAGTGCAAGGAGCTGGCTTGAAACTCACCTCAGTCGACTGGCTGATCATGCTGCTGTACTTCGTCTTTGTGCTGGGCATCGGTTTTGCCCTCAAGCGCTACATGAAGACGAGCAAGGACTTCTTTCAGGCCGGCCGAGCGCTGCCGGCGTGGGTCTGCGGCCTGGCCTTTATCAGCGCCAACCTGGGCGCGCAGGAAGTCATCGGCATGGGCGCTTCGGGCGCCAAGTACGGTCTGGAAACGGCCCACTTCTACGGCATCGGCGCGATCCCAGCCATGATTTTCGTGGGCATCTTCATGATGCCTTTCTATTACGGGTCTAAAGCGCGCTCCGTGCCCGAATTTCTGCGATTGCGCTTCGACGAGAAAACCCGCGCGCTGAATGCCTGCTCGTTTGCGGTGATGACCGTCTTCAGCTCCGGCATTTCAATGTATGCCATGGCCCGCCTTATTCAGGCGCTGCACGTCTTCGACGGATTATTCAACGCGCTCGGTTGGGCTCCGGGAGGCATCTTCACTTTTTCAATCGTCCTGTCGGCGATCATCGTGCTTCTCTACATCTTTCTCGGCGGCCTCACCAGTGCCATCTACAACGAAGTGCTGCAATTCTTTCTCATCATTGCGGGATTCTTGCCGTTAGTGCTGCTGGGTTTGAAAAACATCGGGGGCTGGGCAGGCCTGAAAGCATCGGTGCCCGTGGCCTACATGCACGAGTGGAAAGGCGTGATGCATGCGAACACCAACCCGATGGGAATCGAAATCATCGGAATCGGTATGGGACTGGGATTCGTCCTCGGGTCGGGCTACTGGTGCACCGATTTTCTCGTGATCCAAACCGCAATGGCTTCGAAGAATATGGAGTCGGCGCGCCGCGTTCCGTTGATCGCCGCTATTCCCAAAATGTTCTTCCCCTTCCTCGTGATTCTGCCAGGACTGTTGGCCATCGGTTTGCCGACACCGCACACCACCACCACGGTTCACACTCAAAACGGCGTGATCTATCACGAGACAAATGTCGTCTCAAAGCAAGTCGAAGAGGGCAGGGGACTGGTGCCGGCGAAAATCAATCCGGTAACTGGGCAGGCAATGCTCGACGCCAGCGGCCACCCGCTCCTCGATTACGACATGGCCACGCCGAACATGCTGCTGCATTACTTCCCAACCGGCATTCTCGGACTCGGCCTGACCGCTCTGCTGGCCAGCTTTATGAGCGGCATGGCAGGCAACGTGACCGCGTTCAACACTGTCTTCACCTACGACCTCTATCAGTCCTACATTCACAAGGGCGGCAGCGATCGGCACTACATGGCGGTGGGTCGATGGGCAACCGTGGGAGGCATTCTGCTTTCGATCGCGACGGCCTATGCCGCAATCAACTTCAACAACATTATGGATACGCTGCAACTGGTCTTCTCGTTTGTGAACGCACCGCTGTTTGCAACGTTTTTGCTGGGCATGTTCTGGAAGCGCGCAACCGGGCATGGCGCTTTTGCGGGCTTGATTTCGGGCACAGCTGCAGCCATGCTTCATCACGGACTGACGCTCCCCATCGAGGCGCACACTGGAATTCATGGTGGATGGCTCACGGTGGTCCACCACTATCCCAGTGACATGGCGCAGAATTTCTGGGGAGCTATCTTCGCCTTCAGCACCAATTTCATTGTTACCGTAGTTGTGAGTTTGTTCACCAAGCCGCACCCCGAGTCGGAGTTAGTTGGGCTCGTCCATTCGCTCACGCCTAAGCCGCCACGCGCGCACAACCGCTGGTGGAAGAGCCCCGAGGCGCTGGCTGTCGCAATTCTGGTTTGCGCGGTTGCCCTGAACATTTTCTTTGCATAGCCGGAGGACACGATGAATCTCGACTTACGTATTCCCATGGGACTGATGTTCACGTTCACCGGCTTGATTCTGACCGTCTTTGGTCTGCGCACCAACGGCGACGTTGCACTCTACGAGAAAAGCCTGGGCATCAACGCCAATCTTTGGTGGGGTCTGGTGCTGCTGATCTTCGGGATGGCAATGTTTCTCCTGGGACGGCGCGGCCAGGCGCGGCTCGCCAAAGAGCCGCCTCCGCCAGTCGAAGAAGGCGAAGCTCGTCGCGGCCACTGACCCGTTTCACACAGATGACTCCTGCACTCTAACCTGTTCCTTATGCGCTCATCGTTACACTGAAGACGACGATGGCACGCAAAACGATCGAGCATTACGAAATTGTCCGCAAGCTGGGCGCGGGCGGCAGCGGCGTGGTCTATCTGGCCACCGACACACTGCTGCAGCGGCCAGTGGTGCTCAAAATTCTGCGCGCGGGTTTACTTTCAGCCCAACAGATGCGTTCGACCATTCTGCGCGAGGCCCGATTGGCCTCGGCAATCGAGCACCCCAACGTTT
This sequence comes from uncultured Acidobacteriaceae bacterium, assembly GCA_963778705.1. Classification (GTDB taxonomy): domain Bacteria; phylum Acidobacteriota; class Terriglobia; order Terriglobales; family Acidobacteriaceae; genus Telmatobacter. The sequence continues at coordinate 174,141 of CAVZVM010000002.1, read as the reverse complement.
GCGCCATCTACGAAGTGGGCGAGAACGGCGACGAAGGCTATATCGTCATGCAGTTTGTGCCCGGCCAATCGTTAGACCAGCTCATCGAGCGCGGGCCCGCCAGGCCGCAGCTGCTGCTTTCAGTCGGCATTCAAATCGCCGACGGACTGCAGGCCGCGCATGGCTTGGGCATCTTTCACCGCGACCTGAAGCCGCAGAACGTGATGCTCACTGAGGGCGGGCTGGTGAAGATCCTCGACTTCGGTCTTGCGCGACGCCTGCAGCCCGAAGACGCAGCGTTCGATCCGAGCAAGCCTGCGTTGGCCAAAGACGCATCGATGGCCGCCACTTACACCGCGCGCGGTGGCACCATCCGCTACATGGCGCCCGAGCAGTTCGTCACCGGCCAGTCAAGCGTCCAGTCGGATGTGTGGGCGTTGGGCGTGATTCTCTACGAGCTTGCCAGCGGTCGACATCCATTCACGCGGCCTGACGCCGAAGATTTTCAGGCGATCCGCGCCATTCAGTTCTCCGATCCGCCGGATTTGACCGAGATCGTTCCGACAATTTCGACCGAACTCAAAAGCGTGATCGCCACCTGCCTCGAGAAGAATCCCGCGGCCCGCTACAACACGGCGGCCGAAGTGCGTGAAGCGCTCAAGACGATCATGAAGGCGCAGCAGATCGAGACGGGCATCATCCCCGGCGATGCGGCAGCCAATCTGCCGACAACCGGAGCCGAAGCGGAGAAGCGAGCAACCGGCATCCTCTCCATGCTGGCCGAGCGGTTTCGTGAGTCGGCGCAGGAGCGGTCGGAGCAGAATTCTCTGGTGGTCTTACCGTTCACAAATCTCGGCGCGACCGAGGTGGCCCCGCTCTACGGCTACGCACTCGCCGATGCCATCGCCGCACGGCTGGCGCGCATTCCCTCGCTCATTGTGCGACCCTCGAGTACGCTCATGTCGTTGCCGATTGCGCAAATGGATCCTTTGTCGGTCGGCCAGAAGCTGCTCATTTCCTATGTGCTCGCGGGCAGCTTTGTGCGCTCCGAGCTTGGCTTCGATCTGAACTGGCAGTTGCTTGATGTCCCTTCGCAGAGTGTGCGCTCGGGCGGCGCGATTCAGGTCGCTTCGCTCGATCTGATCGCCGTCCAGACCGAGATCTCCAATGAAGTGTTTGCTGCTCTGCACGGGCTGAGCGCAGGCCGCATCGAAGCGACAGCAGGGGAGACGCCGCGGCCGGCGGCACGCGATGGCTCCCTGCCAGGCCCCGTGAGCGAGGAGTACCTGCAGGCCCGCGCCCTGTTGAGTTCGTTCATGGTGCGCACAGGTGCGCGTGCCGACCTCGACCGCGCTCATGCATTGTTTACCGGTGTGACAACGAAGGACCCGGAGTTCGCCGCGGGCTGGAGCGGCCTTGGTATCGCCGAGCTGCAGTATGTGCGCCACGGCTTCGGCGGGCAGATTCACGTGATGCATGCGCGCCGTGCCTTCGATGAGGCGCTGCGCATCGATCCTGCGTCCACTGAGGCGAACCTCTACCGCATTTACATGCTGCTGTCGCGCGGAGAGAAAGAATCGGCGCGGCACGGCATCGCCAACCTGCTGGCCTCGGCGGGCAACGATTGGAACGTGCACATGGTGGCGGGCCTCGCGCTGCGCGGCGACGGCATGTACCTCGAGGCGCTGCATCAGTTCAGCCGGGCACTCAAGCTGAACCCGGCCAATGCCGCGATTCTCTATAACCATCGCGCGCGCGTCTATCACTATCAAAACCAAATCGAGCTCGCCGGCGATGAGCTGGAGAAGGGTCTGGCGCTCGAGCCGCGCCATCCCTTGCTGCGCACCTCGGGGGCGTACCAGGAGTGGCGCAAGGGCAACCTGCCCAAAGCCATCGAAATTCTGGAAGATGTGATTCGCGACGACGAGCTCATGCGTATCGCCGTGCCCACATTGGCGCTCTGTTACGTCCAGGCGGGCGATCGCGCGCGGGCCGCGGCGCTTCTCAAAGACGATACGCTGGCGGCGGCGGAGGCGGACAGTGAGATGGCCTACCGCCTGGCCTCCTACTTTGCGGTCGAAGGCGACTCGACCGAGGCGCTCCACTGGCTGCGTCGAGCAATCTATCTCGGCAACGAGAACTACCCCTGGTTCCAAAAGAACCCTGCATGGAACAATCTCCGCACCAACACCGACTTCGAGCGCATTCTCGAGGACCTGAAACGCAGCTATCGCCGGAATCTGAAGACCTGGAAACGGCTGCTCGAGCAGGTCCCACCCGACGGAGACTAGCCGTCGAGTCGCGCCGGTGAGTACACTAGCGCCGATGCTACTGGAACCAGCAAACGAAGCGGATTATCCGGCGATCGTCGACCTCATCAATGTTGCCTTTCGTGCAACCGGCCCTACCGCCAGTTGGAACATTGAGTCGGGCGTGATTGAAGGGCAGCGCATGAACGACTCGCTGCTCCGCGAAGACCTGGCCGCCAGCCCTGAAGCTCACCTGCTGGTGCATCGCGATCCAGCCGATGGAACGATTCTGGGCACGGTGTGGCTCGATCCCAAGAAGGACGGTGTCTGGTACCTGGGCTTGCTGACCGTCAGGCCCGCTTTGCAGAAACAGCAACTGGGGCGCGCTCTTCTGACCGCTGCCGAAGACTTCGCAAAGCAGCGTGGCGCCCGCCGCATGTGCATGACCGTCGTGCACGTACGCGACACGCTGATTGCCTGGTATGAACGGCGCGGCTACACGCTGACCGGCGAGACGAAGCCATTCCCGTATGACGACAAGCGGTTCGGGAATCCGCTCCGCGACGATCTATATTTCGTCGTGTTGGAGAAGGCGCTGGAGTAAGCGCGAGTGCGCGGGGCAAGCCCATGTGAGGGCCCGCCCGCACTTCGCTACTTGAGATTCACAACAGCCTTCAACGGCAAATCCACCGAAGATCCGCCGACCAGAATCGTGTAGTCGCCGGGAGCCAGCGTCCAGCCGTCCTTCGCTTCGTCCCAGATCGACAGGTACTTCGGATCGATGTCCACCGTGATCGTCTGCTTCTGCTTTGCGTCGAGCTTGACCTTCGTGAATCCCACAAGCCGCTTGAAGGGCTCGCCCGCAGCGTCAGGCAGCATTGCGTAGACCTCCGCGATCTCCGAGCCCTCGCGCGCCCCGGTGTTAGCGATCGTGAAGCTGGCCTTCACCGTATCGCCTGAACTCACTTTCAGTCCCGCATAGCTATAAGTTGTGTACGAAAGCCCGAATCCGAACGGAAACAGCACCGGCTTCTTCTCGGCCTCATACCACTTGTAGCCCACCTTCGCGCCCTCGTCATACGTGACCTGGAACGGCGGCAGGCCCTTGGCCCACATCTCGCGATTCACTGGCCCGGAGAAATGCTGCGACTCGGCCGGAGGTGTGGTGAGCGTCGGATGCGGCAAATCTGCCTCGCTCTTTGGAAAAGTGTTGGGCAGCTTTCCGCTGGGATTCACCGACCCGAATAGCACATTGCCCACAGCATCGGCGCCATCGCTGCCCGCGAACCACGCTTCGAGAATCGCAGCCGGCGCGCCGACCCACGGCATCGTCACCGGGTTGCCTGTCTCGAGCACCACAATGGTGTGCGGGTTCGCCGCAGCTACCGCGGCGATTACCGCATCCTGGTCATGTGGCAGCGTGAGGCTGGGCAGGTCCATGGCTTCGCTGGCCCACATGTAGGCGAACACAATGGCCACATCGGCGCCCTTGGCTGCGGCCGCGGCTGCAGCTGGGTCAGTGCCGGGATCGTACTTCACAGTCGCCTTGGGAGCGCGTGCCTGGATCGCCTTGAGTGGCGAGGTCGGGAACCAGATCTCCTGCATCCAGTGAGTCGCGCCTTTGCCCGGCGGCATAATGGCGTTACCGCCAATGGGATCGACCTGCGCCGAGCCGCCGCCGGAGATCATGCCCACGTCGGAGTGCGAGCCGATCACGGCAATCGTATGCAGACGCGCCGCGTTGAGCGGCAGCACCGCATGGTCGTTCTTCAGCAGGACGATGCCGCCTTCCTCGATCTTGCGTGCCGTTTCAAAGCCGGCGAAGGGGTCAACGACAAAGCGCTGGCGCGGAAAGTCGATGACGCCCACGGCAAACATCGAGCGCAGAATGCGGTGCACATGTTCGTCGAGCTCAGAAGTAGAGATGGTTCCTGCCTCGACGGCAGCTTTGAACTTGTCGCTGAAGAAGAAGTCGCCCGGCTCCTCATTGTCGAGGCCCGCGGCTGAAGCCTTCTCGGTCGAATGTGTTCCGCCCCAATCGGACAGTACGAAGCCGGGGAACTTCCAGTCCTTCTTCAGCACGTCGCTGAGCAGGTATTTGTTCTCGCAGGCAAAGTCGCCGTTCACGCGGTTGTAGGAACACATCACCGCGGCGGGATGGCCCTTGCTCACGCCGATCTCAAAGGCTAGAAGATCGCTCTCTCGAGCGGCACGTTTGTCGATGTTGACGTTGACCGCGTTGCGCCCGCTCTCCTGATCGTTCAGCGCGTAGTGCTTGATGTCGCCGATCACGTGCTCGGACTGCGTGCCCTCGATGAGCTTGGCCACCAGTGTTCCGGCCAGCACTGGGTCTTCGCCGAGGTACTCGAAGGTGCGGCCATTGCGCGGATCGCGGGTAAGATTCACGCCGCCGCCGAGCGACATGTTGAAGCCCTGCGCGCGCAGCTCGCGGCCGATGAGCGCGCCATATTCGAAAGCGGCATCGGGATCCCAGCTCGCGGCCGCGGCAACGTTGGCCGGCAGCGCCGTAGAGTAGCGGCCATTCACGCCGCTCGAACGCACGCCGTAGGCTGCGTCGCTCATGTCGATGCCGGGAATTCCGAGGCGAGGCACGCCGACGTCATAGCCCACACCGCGATTCGATGCAGCGTTCTCGGGAGTCACCGGTTCGTCCGTCGGCATGCCCACGCCGTGCAGAAGGGCAACTTTTTCGTCGAGTGTCATCTCCTTCAGCACAAGATCGGCGCGCTCATCCGGAGAAAGGCTCGTGTTCATCCAGGGCCCTGTGGGGGCGGGTGCTTGCGGTTGGCGCTGCGCGAAACTCAGGCCGGTCAGGCACACAATCGCGAGAATCAGCAGGGCAAGCGACGGGAAGCGGAAGCGAGACAGCCGCATACAAAGACCTCACTCAAACGTTTTAGCAACAAGTCATGCTATCAGCAGCGACACACGAAAGGGGAAAACAAGAAATCTTAAGATTTCTTGCGTGGCGCCCGGCTGGTGGTTTCTGCGCACGGGGCTCAATGCTGTTCGATGGCGCCGATTTTCCAGAATTCGGGCAGGTCATAGGCTATGGAATACGCTCGTAGGGCCGATAGACCGGTTCCCACACATAAGCACGAAGATCCGCATCGAGTTGGTCAGGATGACACGGCGCGGCCACCCTGTCTGCGATTGCCTGGCGTCCTACGGCAGATGCGACGACCAGACTGACCTTGCGCGCGTCAGTGATCGGCGGAAGCAGCGGCGCGTTCTTGTCGGTGCGGGACGGGGACAGCGACGCGAGGGTTTTGGCGGCGGCCATGATCATCGCATCGGTGACCCGCTGTGCGCGGCTCACGAGAATCCCGAGGGCGAGCCCGGGGAAGATGTAGGAGTTGTTGACCTGAGAGATGGGGAACCGCTTGCCGCCGAATTCCACAGCCGCAAACGGGCTGCCGGTGCCGATGAGCGCGCGCCCGTCGGTCCAGCGCAGCAGGTCTTCCGGCACGGCTTCGGATTTCGACGTGGGATTCGAGAGCGGAAAAATCACCGGCCGAGCCACACGGGCGGCCATCGTGCGGACAACCTCTTCGGAAAATGCTCCGGGTTGCGCAGACACGCCAACCAGAATGGTGATCCCGGCGTTGCGGACTACATCGAGCAGTGTGATGTCTTCGCCACCCTCGAGCTTCCATCCTGCGACTTCAGAGCGCTTGCGCATCAGGGGCTGCTGCGTGGGCCTGCCACCCCGGCATCCTTCGATCAGGAGGCCGTAGCGATTGAAGGCGTAGATGCGCCCGCGCGCCTGCTCTTCGGTAAGGCCTTCCTCTTTCATCGCGGCGATGAGTAGATCGATGATGCCGATTCCCGCCGATCCTGAACCGAACAGGGCGATCGTTTGCTCTTTGAGCGGGACGCCGGTGGCGCCAATAGCAGCCAGGAGTGTGGCCGTCGTGACGGCGGCTGTTCCCTGGATATCGTCATTGAAGGTGCAGAGACGGTCGCGATATCGAGCCAACAGGGCAAGCGCATTGGTACCGGCAAAATCTTCCCACTGCAACAGAATGTGCGGCCAGCGAGCCTCAACGGCGCGCACAAAGCTTTCGACGAAGTCGTCGTAGGCCTGGCCGCGCACGCGCTTCTGCTGCCAGCCGATGTAGATGGGATCGTTGAGCAGCGCCTCGTTGTCGGTGCCGACATCGAGCAGGATGGGCAGACAATGCTCCGGAGGGATGCCGCCGAGTGCCGTATAAAGCGCCATCTTGCCAATGGGGATGCCCATGCCGCCTGCGCCCTGATCGCCGAGCCCGAGAATGCGCTCGCCATCACTGACAACGATGCAGCGAATCGCGTCATAGCTGGGGTCGGCGAGAATCTGGTCGATGCGGTGCCGATTGGCGTAGCTGATGAACAGCCCGCGTGGCTTGCGCCAGATTTCGCTGAAACGCTGGCAACCCTCGCCCACCGCCGGCGTGTAGACAATGGGCAACAGCTCTTCCATGTTGTGCGAGATCAATGAATAGAAGAGCGTCTCCGTCGTGTCTTGAAGGTCGCGCATCAGGCTGTATTTGGCGAAGCTCGTCGGCTCGGCGGCCAGCACCTTCATCCGGCGTTCGCGTTGGTCTTCGAGCGTCCCGATGTGCGGCGGCAGAAGACCATGCAGACCGAAGATGTCGCGCTCCTTTTCAGTGAACGCGGTGCCCTTATTGAGACGGGAATTCAACAACAGCTGATGGCCGCAGAGCCGCGTGCGGATCACCTCGCCGTTCAATGACTCCGTTTCATCGCAGCCTGAGCCCACAGCGCGCTCCTCTCGGCGGCCACACCACCTTGAGGCTCCGAAGAGCCTTCCGTCTATTCCTCGATGATGGCCAGATCCCACGGTCCCAGCGTAATCTCCTGGCCCTTGCTGCGCGTCGTTCCCCGGATCAGGCCAGTCCCGTCACCGTAGCTATAGGTGAACTTCACGCTGTCGGCCGAGTAGTTGAAGTAATAGTGCAGACGCTTGCCGTCGCGATTCACGCCATGCCACACGTGGATCTGGTGCGGGAGCTGCTGGTCAGGGCCAGCGAGACCAATCTGGTCCAGGGTTCGTTTCAACAGCGCGGTCTGCAATGCGTCGGTGACGCAGGTTCCTTCGTAGAGCAGCGTGCCTGCTCCGTACTGATTCTCGGTGATCGCCGGCCACTTGCCGAAAAAGGGATGGTCGTAATACGCCAGCGCCTTGGCGTGTTCGGGCATCAGGAACTCGGCCCAGAATTGGACCTTGTTGTCGTCGCCAACGTGAAAGGGATCATCCTTGAGCGCGAGCGGTTTCTCGAGGTTCGAGAACTCCTGATAGCTGATGCCCGCGGCCTCGCGCAGAGGCCCAGGCGCGCGGACCCAGCGAACGGCGGAGTTCTCGTTGGCGAATCCGCTCTTGAACGTCATCACCACGTGACCGCCGTTCTTCACGTAATCCGAAATGCGCTGCAACAGCGCGTCGTCGGAGATGTAGAGCGCGGGAACGATCAGCAATTTGTACTGCGAGAAGTCGGCCGTCTCGGGGAAGACAAAATCAGCAGCCGATGTTCAGGTCGTAGAGACTGTGATGCATCTGCTGCACAAGCGAAGCGTAGCCATCTGGCTCGCCGGTCCAACTGCGCGCAGGGACGCCGCCGCCGTAGGGCATGAAGCTAATCGCGTTGGCCGAGTCGCGGCTCCATAAGATCGCGACGTCGTTGTGAATCTTCAAGCCGACCAGCTTTGGCCCGATCTTCTCCAACTCGTGCGCCGTGCGGCTCATCTCGGCGTACTCGCGGTTCGGTTCTAGATCGTGCGACAGAATGCCCTTCCAGTAGGTCTCCTGGTTGGCGGCGATCGAGGCCCAGTGCCAGTACTCGACCATATTGGCGCCGTTGGCGAGATAGGTGTAGACATCCTCGCGCAGCTGGCCGTCGTAAGGCGGGAACTGGCTTTGCGAAGTCCATCCAATGGTCTGCGCGTTGGTTTCGGTGACCAGGAAGTTGGTGTGCTTGAGCGACCGGCGTGAAGTCGCTCTGTAAAGACTGAAAGCTGCCGTCGTAGTGGTCCTGCGTGCCGTGGTAGATGTTGTCGGCAACGATGTCGAGCGAGTCGGCCACGGCCTCTTCGTTCACATCGCGCTTCATCATGCCGCCGTAGTCGGTGGTGACGAATTGCCTTGCCCCGGCGCATTCGCGCACCAGCCCTGCTTGCCAGTGGAGAAAGTCGGTCACGCGCATCTGGCTCCAGCGCGTCCATTCGAGCTTGTAGCCGGTAGAGATTGTCCCGTCGCGCCGTGGCAGGTCTTCCCACGTATGCAGGTTTTCACCCCAGTAGTTCAGGAACCATGCCTTGCTCAGCGCCTCCGGTGTGCCGAACTTCTTTTCGAGATAGTGCTGGAAGCCGATGAACACATCGGTATTGGCCGCATCGTAGCTCGATGTCTCGTTGTCGAGCTGCCAACCGATCACGGTCGGGTTGTCTTTGTAGTGCGCCACGATGTGGCGGATCAGCCGCTCGGCATAGAAGCGATACGCAGGTGAATCGGTGTCCATGTTCTGGCGCAGGCCGTAGGTACTGGAGACTGGCTTGCCGCCGAACATCCCCGGCGGGATGCGATCGGCAAAGATCTCCGGATGCTGATGGGCCATCCACGCAGGAATCGAGTATGTCGGCGTACCGAGGATGACTTTGATGCCAGCCTTGCCCATGGCGTCCACGATGCGATCCATCCAGGCGTAGTCGAACTTGCCGTCTTCGGGCTCCCAGAGGCTCCAGGTGGACTCGCCCATGCGCACAACGTTGAGGCCGGCGGCCTTCATGAGCGCAACATCCTTTTCAAGCCGGACGCTCTGGGCATCGGGCGTGTCTTGCGGCATGTACTCGTTGTAGTAGGCGACTCCGTAGAGCACAGTGGGAAAGCTGAGGTCCGGGTCGCGGTTTGCGGACTGTGCGCCTGCGAGGGAGACCAGTGTGAGGAAAGCGATGACAGCGAAGAGAAAAAAGCGCGTCGAACGAGTCTGCATAGTCCCACCTTCTTGAAAAAACGGAAGGACCATCAGAACACTTCTACTGGAAGGTAATCAAGACGACTTCGGGATGAGTGCCGACGCGCATGGGCGGACCCCATGTGCCAACGCCGCTTGAGGTGATGACTTGCAGGCTGCCGAACCGCTGGTGGCCGTGAGTAAACTCGCCGAAAGCGCGCCGTGTAATCCACGAAAAAGGGAAGATCTGGCCGCCGTGCGTGTGGCCGCTCAGCTGCAAGCTCACCCCAGCCTGCTCCACAATGGGCAGCCGTGTGGGGACATGCTGCAACAGGATGCTGGCAGGGCCGTCGGCGAGTCGCAAGCTGTTCAGGAAGTGACGCAGACGAACCGGGTAATTCGACGCCTCGTAGGGCACGCCCACGATCTGCAGATCATCGACGACGGTGCGCTCGTTGTCGAGGACATGAAAGCCGCGATGCTTCAAGGCTTCGGCGTAGTGCGTGGAACCGCCGAACTCTTCGTGGTTGCCCGCCACAAAAAAGACACCCAGCGGCGGCGTGAGTTCGAACAGGGGCGCAGCGATCTTCTCCGGATCGGCCTTGGTGCCATCGTAGAGATCCCCGGGGATGAAGATGATGTCCGGATTCAGGCGCTGGGCCAGCGTTGTGAGGCGCCGGGCAAAGCGGATGCCGTTGATGTTACCAAGGTGAATATCGCTGAAAACCAGAGCGGTCCGTCCGCGCCAAGGGACGGGCAGCTTGTCGAGCGTGATGGGAAAGCGACGAATACGGATGGCGCGAGCATTCAGGATGCCGTAGACGACAGCCGCGATCGCCGCGACGAGAAGGACGGCCACTGTAATGTGCCGGACTTCAAACCGAATGGACCCTGAGACGAAGGGCCGCAATGCGAAGTCGACGATCCACGCCACGCATGCCCCGACAAGGAAGAAGTTGAGCATGCCGAGCCAGACCGCCGCAATCTGATAGATGAAAGCAACGAGCCAGTTGGTGAAGCGAAAACCGAACAGCGCAGCGGTGATGAAGAGCATCGAAAGGCAGACGAACGCGAACTTCGATGCGAGGATTGCGGCCGGACTAAGCGGCCACCAGAATGTGGTCCAGGTGACGTAGAGGAACCAGTGGGCGAGGCAAAGAACAGCCTGAACTACGACGATGCCCAGAATCGGCCATGCTTTCAATCCACGTCTCCTCTTTTTAATTCTGGCACGCGCCGGTCGAAGATGCCGTGCGCTCGCCTCCGGCGTGAAAGAATTTCGATATGACGGAAGTGCCCAGCGACCAACTCGGACTGTACGTTTCTATTCCGTTCTGCCGCTCCAAGTGCACCTACTGCAACTTCGCTTCAGGGGTGTACCCAGCAAGCGAGCACGCACGGTATGTGGACCGGCTGATCCATGACCTGAGACGCGCTGGCGCCTGGGCCGCAGACATGCGCGTAGAACTGCCACGCATTGTCGATTCCGTCTATCTGGGCGGTGGGACACCGAGTCTGCTCGAGCCAGAGTTAATCGCCAGACTCTTCGCCGTGATGCGGACCGAGTTTGCTGTCCAAAACGACGCCGAAATTACCGTCGAATGCGCTCCCGGACAGCTCAGCGATCCGGCCTTGGAAGCCCTCGCGCAAGCCGGTGTGAATCGCGTGAGCCTCGGCGTGCAGTCGTTCATCGATCGCGAAGCCCAGGTGAGCGGACGCCTGCACAAGCGGGCGACCGTGCTGGACGATCTGCGCCGGCTGCGCTCGGCGGGCATTACAAATCTAAATTTGGACCTGATTGCGGGCCTGGCCGGTCAGACGTTGGCGTCATGGGATGAGTCGCTCGCAGTTCTGATCGACACCGGTGTGCCGCACGCAAGCATCTACATGCTCGAAGTGGACGAGGACTCGCGGCTGGGCCGAGAGATGCTCGGCGGCGGAGCGCGCTACTACGCGGAACTTGTCCCATCCGACGAAGCGATCGCAGAAATGTATGAGTCGGCGATTGAGCGGCTGGAGAAGGCGGGACTCAAACAATATGAGATCTCGAACTTCGCGCGTCGCGGACATCGATCGCTGCACAACATGCGCTACTGGGAGCGGCGGTCCTATCTCGGCATCGGCCTCGATGCGTCTTCAGCGCTCTACGCCGACGAAGACCAGACGCGGCTCCTGTTGCGCTCGAAGACCACCGACGAACTGAAGGAGTATCTAGCTGGCGACGGGAGCGTCGAGACCGGCTGGCTCTCTCCGGAACAGCAGTATGAAGAAGCCTGGTTCCTCGGCCTGCGGCTGAATCGTGGCGTCAAGCTGACAGAGCTGAGCCGTGAATTTGGCAAGGCCCCCGTCGCCCGAACGCTGCCCGTAGTCGAGCGCCTGGCCGATTCGGGTCTGGTGCAGTCGGACGGGCGCACTGTTCGTCTCACTCCGCGCGGTCGTCTGCTCTCAAACGAGGTCTTTCAGGAGTTCCTGACCGGCCCAGTCGAAGCCGAACGCGCCCAGCGAGAGATCGCTTCGTAGCGGGCCGCCTCCCGCTGTCCGGATCAGGACAGAAACTCGATTGGCTCGATCTCCGCGTTGAGAGCATGAGTGAATGTCCAGATGGATTCAGGCCCCGCTTCCTGAGCGCGGCACAGAGCCGACTCGGCTTCCTGCAAAACCACAACTGGCGACCGGCCTTCACTGGAGGCGATGCCAAAGCACGCCGAGAGTCGCAGCGACTCCCCATCCACGTCGACGGGCATCGAAAAGACTTCGCCACGCAACCGCTCCGCAAGCAGGTTCGAATTGATAGCGCTGCAGCCGGGCAGAATCAGGAGAAACTCGTGATCCCCCGTACGCCCGAAGGTGTCGTAGCTGCGCAACAGCCGGCCCACGCGCTCGGCAATGCTCTTGAGCAAGACGTCGCACTGAAGCTTGGTCAGGCGCGCTGTCCAATGTTCGAAATCGTCGATCGAAAACAGCGCCAAACTGAGTGGGTGCCTCGATCGCTGCACACGGTCCGTTTCGCGAAACAACGTGGCCAGCAGAGCCGGCCGTGTCAACACGCCGGTCAAAGGATCCAACTGCGGGTGCGAGAGCATTCCGGAAACCTCAGACACCGGATGCATCGGCACGAATTGGAAAAGGTTTAGTTTGTCGATCTATAACTAGTCAACGAAGTCGATCTTCGGCTTGACCGAGATCACTCCGCGTTCGTGACCCACCTGCAGCAGCTTGCGAATCGCCTCGCGGCCGTCCGGTCCGTAGTCGAGCGTGCGGTCGTTTACATACATGCTCACAAACCGGTTCGCCAGCGTCGTGTCCAGATCGCGCGCAAACTGCATCGCATATTCCAGCGCCTGTTCCCTATGATCGAGCGCGTGCTGGATGCTGTCGCGCAGAGCTTTCGAGATGATCCTGTGCTGGTCCGCCCCAAGAGAACGGCGAATCGCATTGCCGCCCAAAGGCAGCACAAGTCCCGTTTGCTCGCGCCACCAGACGCCCAGATCGAGCACGCGGTAGAGACCGCTGGAGCTATAGGTCAGCTGCCCCTCGTGAATGATGAGGCCCGCTTCGTGCTTTCCGGCGAGAATCTCGGGGATGATCTGATCGAAGGGAACGACCACGGTCTCGACATCGGGATTGAAGACCTTCAGCGCGAGATATGCCGTGGTCAGCGTGCCAGGCACCGCGATGCGCACGCGGCTGAGATCTTCCGGGGTGAGCCGCCGGTTCGAGACCACCATCGGCCCGTACCCTTCGCCCACGCTGCCGCCGCAGCCCATCAACGTGTAGTCATTCTGAATGTACGGGTAGGCATGAAAGCTGATCGCGGTAACGTCGTAGAAAGCCTCTTCGCGGGCACGGCGATTCAGCGTTTCGATGTCGCAGAGCGTATGGCTGAAGCGATAGCCAGGCACGCGCACCTTGTTCGTGGCCAGCCCATAGAACATGAAGGCATCGTCGGAGTCGGGGCTGTGCGCGATGGAGATATCGGTGACGGCCGGCGTGCTGGCGATAGCTGACTTCTCGTTGCTCACGGAGCTGGAAAATCCTTTCAACATAACTAGAGACCGCGCCGGAGTCGGGCAGTTTGCCAGCCCCATGCGATGCTCGCTGCGGCTGCTGCTTTCAGCGCGTCGCCGGGCAGGAAAGTAAGTATCGCTGCGAAGAGCACGGAAGTCGAGCGCGCTGGAGCTATTGCTGCGAGCCATGCCGCGCCGCCGACCAGAATCAGCAGGTCGCCGAGCGCTGCGCTCGCAAAAGCGGCGAAGAACCCACGGCCACTGCGTCTCCACACCAGCGAGACGAGCCACGCCGCGACGGGATAGGCCATCAGGTAGCCGCCCGTGGGGCCAAGCAAATGGGCTGGGCCTGCAGCGATTCCCGGTGCGAAGACCGGCAGACCGGCCACACCCTCGGCAAGATACGCCATCAGCGTGGCGCCAGCCATGCGCGGCCCCAGCAGAAGCCCGAGCAGGAGCACGCCAAACGGCTGCAGCGAAAGCGGCACGGGCGTAAACCACAGCGGCAGGGAGATGTGCGCGCAAGCCGCAAGCAGTAGACTGCCCGCTAAGACGATGCCTGCTGTGCGAAGCCACGGGGACGCATTCGTGCCCGCAGCCGATCGAACCATCGGCGTAGAAATTTCGTTGTGCATTCGATCCCTTTTACGGTTCTGATTCTAGATCTTCGCTGCCCCGCGCGCTCTGTGTCGTCTGTGCCTTCCGTTGCCTGGCACGGTGCAACCAGATATGACGCGCAAGCCCCCCTGTAGCGAGCAGAAGCGCACCAAGCGAAACAAGAAGAGCAATCATTAACCAATGCATGACTGCAAAACCTCAGGATAGCAGATGGGCTGAAAATCTCCGTGCCGATGGGACGAGCTGCGGCCCCGTCGAAGTCGATGTCGCTCACCCACTCTACGCGACCAGGTTCGACTGCATCCATGCGAGATAGGCGACACTCCCTGCAGCGGGCTCGATCACCAGGAATTCCGGCGTCTCGTAGCTATGCAGTGTATGCAGGCGCGCCTCAAGCGCAGCCAACTGCTCGGTGCCAGTCTTGATCAGCAACAGCGTCTCCTGTGCATCTTCGACCTTGCCCTCCCATCGGTAGATCGATCGAACCGATGGAACGAGCGTCGCGCATGCCGCCAGCCGCTCCTCCACCAGGGTGCGCGCGATACGCTCCGCCTCTTCGGGATTGGTCGCTGTGGTCAGCACAATGCGGGCAAAGTTGCCGTCGCCGGACACGGTTGTCATGGAGCCAGTGTACGGCCCGCGGTTTTCTCGCATCCGCAACTTGCCGACTCGGCTCCGCTGTTGCAGTATGGTCCTTGCGGCTGGCGCCGCTTGCGGAGAAGAACCCAATGAGCAAGATCAAATTTGGAACGTCGGGTTGGAGAGCGATTGTTGCCGATGACTTTACGGTAGCCAACATCCGGCTCGCAGTGTCGGGCATCGCGGCTTACGTCAAAACCCTGCCCGCACCGCATCGGGTGCTTGTGGGGCGCGACCCCCGCTTTCTGGGCGAGAGCTTTGTTAGCGAAGCTGCCGGCGTGCTCGCAGGCGCAGGCATCGCGCCGATCGTGATTCCTCATGCAGCGCCGACTCCGGCCATCGCGTATGCCGTGCGGCAGATGAAGACGCACGGCGCGATCAACTTCACCGCTTCGCACAATCCGCCCGAGTACAACGGCATCAAGTACTCGACTCCCGACGGCGCTCCCGCACTGCCTGAAGTGACAAAGCAGATTGAAGCCGCGATCGCGGGCTGGCCTGCCGATAAACCCGTTCCCAAAGCTGCTGCACCAGCCGGCGGATTCCAAACCGCCGACGTGAAAGAGGACTTTCTCAAGCGACTCGCCGAACTGGTGGATTTGAAAGCCATCGCCAAGTCGGGCATCAAAGTCGTCTACGATCCGTTCTGGGGAGCCGGTCGCGGCTACAGTTGTCATATTCTTCGCCAGGCCGGAGTGACCGTCGAGACGGTGCACGACTACCGCGATGTGCTCTTTGGCGGGCATGCCCCCGAGCCCGACGATCATCTGCTGGGCGATGCCAAGGCGAAGATGAAAGAAGTCGGCGCCAAAATCGGCATCGCGACGGATGGCGATGCAGACCGCTTCGGCATCGTGGACGAAGACGGCACGTTCATTCAGCCGAACTACATCATCGCTCTTCTCTTCGACTATCTGGTCGAGACGCGCGGATGGAAGAACGGCGTGGCCAAGAGCGTTGCCACGACAAATCTGGTCAATGCCCTCGCCGAGCAGCACAAAGTGCAGCTCTACGAGACGCCGGTGGGCTTCAAATACATCGGCGAGCTGATCATCGCGGACAAGATCGCCATTGGCGGCGAAGAGTCGGCAGGGTTGACGATTCGCGGTCACGTGCCCGAAAAAGACGGTGTCCTTGCGGGCTTGCTGGTAACCGAGATGGTTGCGGTGCGTGGAAAAAGTCTGAGCACACAGTTACGTGAGTTATTTGGCAAGGTTGGTTCGTTCTACCCCGTGCGCGAAAACTTCCACTTGACCCCGGAGCGCATGGCCGCGTTCACTGAAAAGTTAAAGGCCGATCCAACCGAGTTGAGTGGACGCAAAGTCGTCGGCGTGGTGCGCACCGACGGGCTCAAGCTGATTCTCAACGACGGGTCTTGGGTGTGTTACAGGCTGTCGGGCACTGAACCGGTTGTGAGAGCCTATACCGAAGCGCGCAGCGAGCACGACATGGAATCGCTAAGCGCGGCGGCTAAGAATTTCGTACTAACTTAGGGACCGATGCAGGACGAGACTAAAGAGAAGAATCAAGATCGGGATCTAAACCTTGACCTGAATCTTGCAGCACTCCGCGAGCGCGCTTTTGCCGCCGCTCAATCCTTTTGGCGGCCCGCCGGCACGTCGGTGGCCGTTGCGCTCATCCTGTTGTTTGGCTGGAGCGTCGTGAACGGCAAGCACGGGCTCTCGTCCTGGCAGAAACAGCGCGTCCAGGATCAGCAACTGCGCCAGGAGATTCAGGATCTGCAGCAGGAGAACGCGCGGCTACGCGATCACGTCGATCGCCTGAAGACGGACGCGAACGCCATCGAGCACGAAGCCCGCGAGCAGCTGCACTATGCCCGTCCGGGCGAAGTCATCTATACGTTGCCTGCCGATCCCAAGAGCCAATCGGCGACAAACCCGAAATAGCCACACAAATCGCGCACCTTGTGCCGACCATAGGCTTGGTACGGGTCTTCTTTCAACCCGCTCAGGCTTTCTTCGCTTCGGCTTGTGCGAACCACGCCACCGCCGCACCCACCAGCGGCGCCTTCTCCCACAATAGCGAAATGCGCAGCTCAACCTTAAGCTCTTCGAGTTCTCGCTGAGCCGCCGCCAAAAAGAGAGGGGACGAATGCGCAATCCCTCCGCCCAAGACAATCACCTCCGGCGCGAAGTCGTGGAGCTTGATCCGCACAACCCGTCCAAGATTCCGGCCGAATTCGGCGAAGACTTCCATGGCAGCAGGATCGTTGGCCGCGCCCGCAGCAATCTCCGCCACTTCCTTCTCCTCGCCGGTTCGTTCGAGATAGCCCCCCTTGATCGAGCGGGTCGAAATCAGGTCTTCGACAATTCCACCCTCGAACGGAACATTCCAGATCTCGCCGCCCGGCGGAACACCCGGACCCTCCGTAACGATGCGGCCGTTCACCGCAAATCCCGAGCCAATGCCCGTACCCAGAGTGAATCCGGCAACACGCCCCACACCACGCGCCGCACCTGCGCCCACTTCGCCCAACAAGTACGCCGCTGCATCGTTGAGGAAACGCACCTGCCCGCCGTCCCAGCCCATGCGCTTGGCCAGTGCATCACGCAGATTCACCCCGTAAAGATAGGGCATCTTGTGCTTCATCCAGCTGATGCCCTCGACGTAGTCGAAGGGTCCGGGCATGGCAAAGGCGGCCCCTGCAGTGGTCTTCGGCGTGGCGCCGGCCTGCGCGGCCAACCGCGTCAACACATCCAGAAATGCTTCCGCCGATTGCTCTTCCGGCAGCGGCGCTTTCACGACCGGCCCAAGCGACAGGTCAGCCTCGGAGCAGACAGCCGCGGAGATGTGGCTTCCTCCGACGTCGTACGAGAGAACACGGGAGACCCCAGCGACCAAGCTTTCCTCCGCGGACAAAGCAAAGCTATTGTAGCGGCGGACGCCGCGTTGGCGAGGCCCGATGAAGTGAAGCTAGAAGTCCACGTGGGCACGCACCGAGCCCACCCATGCCGGACCGCGATCGCGGTTGTAGCCCGGATTGTCGATGTGCTGCACGTCGAGCGAGTAGAAGAGGCCCCGCCAGGCGTGCCAGTTGTAATAGGACTCCACGATGTTCTCGCGGCCGTAGTTCAGGTTGCCGTCCCCCAGCAGGAATCCCAGACCGCCGAGGCGAAGATAATCCTGATGGTCGCGCTTGATCGCGTTCGAAACAACGACCAAGCCAATCTTGTCGACGGGCCGGTGCCAACGAGCGCCGAAGTAGTCCGCGCCCACTTCGACCGTCTGATCCACCTCGGTGTAGGCGAACGACTCGTGCTGGCCCTCGTTCCATCCGAAGCGGCCAAACACGCGCAGATTCTCCGTCAGCTCCTGCTCTGTGTTGTAGCCGAAGCCATACTTGAGGGCGCCGAAGTGCTCATGCAGTGTGATCGTCGGAACGGTAACACCATAGGTCGCCGTGTCGGAGCCGTTGAGAAAGTCCTCTATAGCCTCACGGTAGGTCCCCATATGTGCGCGGTTGGCGTAGAACAGAATGCGCGTCACGCCCTTGCGACTGCGGATCCAGCTCTGCCGCAGCTCGAACTCACCGTTCTGCCCATGCGCGCGGCTGAAGGCCCAGTCCATGTCGATGCCGTTGGACACCGTGGGCATCGCGAACAGTCCATACCGGAGACTCCAGTCGCGATCGTCGTACTCGGCCATCGCACCGACGGTATAGCCGCGCGTGTCAGCGGCGTAATCCCACGCGCCATTGTTGTCGACCGTCCAGTTCATAAACTGCAGATGACTGTCGGAGCCCGGTCCGTTGATGTCGAAGAAATCGGGCAGCGTCATTTTGCCGATGCGCAATTCCACACGGCGCTCCGGCACGTTCGGCGCCAGCGCAAAGGGCCCCGGATCCTGGCTCATCGTCTTATCGCTTAGGCCGACCACCTGGTGAATCTCGTAGCGCGCGAGGTAGGGCGTCGAGCCCAGATTCGGATTGCGCACAACGTCGAGATTGGTGAAGCCAGCCAGCCCAAGCGCCTGGCTCAAGCCACGGCCGCCCGCACTCTCAAAATCTAGAATCAGGTCGGTGTTGTAGCGGACCGAACGGACGGGCCGCACCGCAGTGAAGAGCGTGCCAACCATCGACGTCTTGTACTCCGCGGAGTTGCGGAAGCTGTTCGTCCCTTCATAAGGCGAGTGGAACGGAAGGCGGCCCTGAAAGATGATGTTGGCCTGGCCGGAGATCCAGTAGCGGCTCTCTTCTGGATGCGGAAGCATCGCCACGACAGGAGATGCCTCCGCGTCGCCGGCCGGGTGACCGCCTGCAGCCGCAGCGTCTCCACCGGCCGCCTCATCGTGCACAGGAGCGCCGGTCATTGCGAGGTTCGTCTGCGCCAGCAGGACTTGTGGCTTGGGCGCAGCAGGCAGTTGGTCGGGACTCTGGGCTTCGCTGCTCGACGCCGTCGCCGCGAGGACAGCTAGGCCCGCCAGACCGCAGAACCAGGCGAGTTGTCGGTCCGCGAGCCGCATCGGAGAACCTTTCCTAAGTCCGCACCAAAAATGGAGCAAACGGGGTAGAATGAGAAGGGTCTAAAGCCATACCCCCACTGGGTATAAGGTATACCCCCCATGGGTATTGTCAAGAGGTGAGCTGCACATGTCGCATCACGACCGGGAGACCATCAAACTGCTGCAACGCGTGCGCAAACTGCGCGGCCAGCTCGATGCCGTTGAGAGGTCGCTCAGCTCCGACGCCGACTGCGGCGATCAGTTGATGCTTCTGGCGGCCGTGCGCGGCGGCGTGAACAGCCTGATGGCCGAGGTGCTGGAGACGCATATTCGTTTTCATCTGGTGGACGGAGCCAAGGAGCAGATTGCACCGGAGCTCGCCGAAGACCTGATCGACCTTGTCCGCGCCTATCTCAAATAGCTGCACGGCCGAACCAAGCCACCAGTCGATGGTATCGGCTCAAGACCAGCTGAATTGTTAACGTTCTGTTGATCTGCCGGCGCAATGGCCGCCGTCCTGCTGCATTGCCGCGACCGTCAGAACAGGATTCGCAGCTCGGCAATCAAGTTGTGGTTGTAGGTGTGAAAGCCAGAGGTCGCGATCTGCATCCCTGTCGCGAACACGGCAAAAGAATGCGTCGACGCCCACGCCTTGCGGCGCAGCACGTAGAAGGCAGCCGGCGTCACAAAGTTTTGCATCTGGCCGTCATGCTCGCCGGCGAAATAAAACGTCGCGTTGTTTTCGGCTTCGAACCAGATGCGCGGCGTGGCATGGAATTGCGCCGCCTCGTTCCAGGAGATGGTCCGGCCCTGCGCGGCAATCTTTCCCGTAGGCAATGTCCCCGCAAATCCTGAGATGAAACTCATATGCCCTCGCGTGAACTCGCCGGCGAAAGCCGGCGTGAACGAGTCGGTCCGCCCGCCGTTCGTATGGCTGCCGGTCGCAAAACAGTGAGCCAGACTCGCCGCGAGATCGAAGTTGCCGTGCTCCGCGTCTCCCGACGCGATACGGACCTTGCCATTGAACGATGTGTCGCCGAAGCCGTCCGCGGCCGCGCCGTTGTGCTGAATATAAGCAGGCGGCATCAGGTCGAATTCGAATCGGTTGAAGGCGATAATGCCCCCACCGCGCGCATTGCCATAGTTTGTGGTCTCAGTGCCGGAAGGCGTGTACTGGTGCGCAACCGCAAAGCGGTAGTACTGGATCAGGCGCGGATCGGGCGCCACAAGAGGCGTCACCATCGCCGGCTGAAACCTGGCCAGATCCGCGTTGTGAGCGCGGAACCGCTCGGAGAAGGAGGTCTGCGCGACAGCGGAAAGGCATCCTCCGGCGAGAGCGAAAGCAGCGAGCGTGCGCGAAACGGTCACGGGAGCTGGTCTGTTTCTAACAAGCGGCATTCCGAGGATCAGTGATTCGCAACACGGTCCGCGGGCAAGGAATCGGAGACAGCTCCGACCGATATACTGCGACCCATGCGATGTGTGTTGTTGGGGTTGTTATGCGCATGGGCCGGAGTGGTGTCGGCGGCGCAGCAAAGTGGACCGTGGCAGATACAGGATTCAGGCACAACGGCGAGTCTGCGCGGTATCCACGCGGTCAATGCAAGGATCGCCTGGGCCAGCGGGACGGGCGGAACGGTCCTGAAGACGACCGACAGTGGCGCGCACTGGACCAAGTGCGCGTCGCCCGATGCCACCCTGGACCTGCGCGGCGTCGAGGGTTTCGACGCGCAGACGGCGATCGTGATGGCCTCAGGGCCGGGGGCGAAAAGCGCCCTCTACAAGACCACCGACGGCTGCACTTCGTGGAGGCTTCTGTTCGCCGAATCCCGACGCGCCCAACGGATTCTTTGACAGCTTCTGGTTCAACGGTTCGCACGGCATCGTCCTGGGCGATCCGGTGAATGGCAAGTTCGCTGTTTTCCTTGCCGACAAAGACGGCAGAAGCTGGAAGCGCGACCCGCATCCCGGGTTGGCGCTGGGAAAGCGCGATCTGGCAGCGTTCGCGGCAAGCAACAGCGCGATCGCGATCGGCAACGGGCTCTATACCCGCGGCTTTGCAACCGGCGGCACGAGCGGATCGTTCTTCTTCAGCCGGCCCTTCATGCCCAACGAAGAGAAAACCGGCCTGCTTGAAAAGGCGATGCGGAAGGAACCTCCCTGGAAGTCCAGCCAGATTCCAGTCGGCGCTGGATCCGACAGTTCCGGGACATTCGCAGTCGCCTATCGCTATCCGGTCACCATCGGTGTCTGCGCCGAATGCACCTTCAACGACAACTCCATCTTCGTTGCCGTAGGCGGGGACTATAAGAACCCCGGCGACTCGGCGAAGACCGCGGCGTGGTCCTCCGACGGGGGAGAGAGCTGGGTCGCTGCCAAAACTCCGCCGCATGGCTACCGCTCGGCGGTGCAATGGTCAGACACTCTGAAAGCCTGGATCGCTGTGGGGACCAACGGCTCGGACATATCTCGCGACGACGGCAAAACCTGGCATCTGCTCGACGACGGCAACTGGAATGCGCTGTCGTTGCCGTTCGTCGTCGGTCCAAACGGGCGGATCGCCAAGCTCAACGGGGCGGCAGTTCCGAAGCGATGAGCGCGCAGCCTGCAGCGGATTGTTTTCGCCCAAAGGCGGAGACAATCCGCCACACGCCTATCCGATCCTTGTTCGCCTTGCTGCCGCAAAGCGAACAAGGATCGGATAGGCTTCTCAGGTTCGCTTCGGCGAACCCGAAATACGAAATGCCGCCCCCTTTTGCAGAGAATTCACCCGACGAAGCACGATAGAATAGGCACAACCGGATGAACCAGGCCCTTCCAGCGGCAGCCACCGAGGCTTCCCGCCCAGAGCGGGAACCGGACCTGCGAGCGCCTCTAATTCATGTGCACAATCTGGAAAAGACGTACACCACCGCGCGTGGTGCCCTTACCCTCTTCCGTGGATTGGACTTAGAAGTTCTCCCCGGAGAGCTGGTAGCCATCGTCGGCCAGTCCGGGGCGGGCAAAAGTACCTTATTGCACATCCTCGGTGCTCTTGATTGCGCCACTCAAGGAACGGTACACTGCGCCTCAACCAATGTGGCCAGTCTGACCCCCCGGGAGGCAGCCGCCTTCCGCAATCGTGAGATTGGTTATGTGTGGCAGTTTCACTATTTGATGCCGGAGTTTACGGCGCTTGAAAACGTAGCCATGCCGCTCCTTGCCCGCGGTCAATCGCGACGCGAATCTCTGGCTGCCGCATCGAATTGGTTAAGAGAGGTCGATCTGGAAGATCGTGGCGATCATCGGCCCGGAGAGCTTTCCGGAGGCGAACAGCAGCGGGTAGCGCTGGCCCGCGCGTTGGTCGGGAGTCCGCGGGTGCTTTTGGCCGACGAACCCACAGGCGATCTCGACGAAACCACCGCGGGCCGCGTCTTCGATCTCCTGGAGCGCCTGCACACCACCCACGGGCTCACGTCCATCGTGGTCACCCACAACCTCGAACTGGCCGCGCGCTGTACGCGGACTCTGCGCCTGGAGAGCGGGCGCCTGCACCCTTGGGGGGAACCTTCCCAGGCTGGAGTTGCATAAACAGAACTTGCACCGTTTGGGTGGTTTTCGAGTCTGAGAAGTAAGCGGTCGAGTGAGGGAGAACACAGCCCGAACCGGCCGTCGAGGTCAGGATGGTAGTCTCCGGAAATATTGGAGACGTTCGGACAAGCAAGCAGCGTCCGGAACCATCCAAAAGAGCTGTTCGGCGCGTGCAAGGGCTTTTTCAGCCGCGCTGCCGGCGGCGACGTGAATGAGGGCGCGCAGGTTGGGCTGAGGCCGGAAAAACATACCGGACGGCTACTCCTTACCGGGACCCTGCTGTAAGGGAGAAAAAATGTTCGAACGCTATACGGAAAAGGCACGGCGCGTGATTTTCTTTGCGCGGTATGAGGCCAGCCAGTTCGGCTCGCCCTATATCGAGACTGAGCACCTGCTGCTTGGCCTTTTGCGCGAGGACAAGGCGTTAACCAACCGTTTCCTGCGCTCGCACGCTTCGGTCGAATCGATTCGCAAACAGATCGAAGCCCACACCACCATTCGTGAAAAAGTTTCGACCAGCGTCGACCTGCCCCTCTCCAACGAGTGCAAACGCGTCCTGGCCTACGCCGCCGAAGAAGCAGAGCGTCTCGGACACAAACACATCGGAACCGAGCATCTGCTCCTCGGCCTGCTGCGCGAAGAAAAGTGCTTCGCCTCCGAGATTCTGCAGGAGCGCGGCCTGAAGCTGGCGCAGATTCGCGACGAGCTGGCCCGCGTGACCCAGGAAAAGGCGCCGCAACAGCAGCGGCAGCGTGAGTCGAGTCTGCTCGCTGAGTTCTCGCGCGACCTCACCCAGGCCGCCATGGATGCGCAACTCGATCCCCTCGTCGGACGCGACGGCGAGCTGGAGCGCGTTGTCCAGATCCTGTGCCGCCGCACCAAAAATAATCCAGTTTTGATCGGCGAACCCGGCGTCGGCAAGACGGCCATCGTCGAAGGCCTCGCCCAGCGCATCGCCGACGGCGAAGTGCCCAGCTTCCTCGCCGACAAACGTGTCCTTGCCCTCGATCTCTCGCTCATCGTCGCCGGCACCAAGTACCGCGGCCAGTTCGAAGAGCGCCTCAAGACCATCATGAAAGAGCTGATGGAGAATCAAAACTCCATCATCTTTATCGACGAGCTCCACACCCTGGTCGGCGCCGGATCGGCCGAAGGCTCTCTCGACGCCGCCAACATCCTCAAACCGGCCCTCTCGCGCGGTGAGATTCAGTGCATCGGCGCCACCACACCCGCCGAGTATCGCAAGTCCATCGAAAAGGACCGCTCCCTCGAACGCCGCTTCCAGGCCGTCAAGGTTCCGCCGCCCAACGAAGCCGACGCCATCAAGATCATCATGGGCATCAAGGACCGCTACGAGAAGTTCCACGCGGTCAGCTACACCGATGCCGCTATCGAGTTTGCGGTTTCCCATTCCAACCGCTATATTCCCGACCGCTTCCTGCCCGACAAGGCCATCGACCTCATCGACGAAGCCGGCGCTCGCGTCAAGCTGCGCCAGACTTCGCTGCCCGAGGAGATCACCGAGGTGCAGAAGCGCATCAAGTTCATCGTCCACCGTATGGACTCGGCTATCGCGAACCACGAGTTCGAGAAGGCCCGTTTCTACTCAGACGAGGAACGCAAAGAGCGCGAAAACCTGCGTGCTCTTCGCGACAAATATCACCTCGATGACTCCGCCGCCGGCATCGTCGGCCGCGAAGACATCGAGGATGTCGTCAGCCGCTGGACCGGCGTCCCCGTCACCAGCATCAAGGAAGAAGAGACCCAGAAGCTCCTCCGCGTCGAAGAAGAGCTCCACAAGCGCGTCATCTCGCAGGAGAAGGCGATCTCGGCTCTGGCTCGTGCCATCCGCCGCAGCCGTGCTGGCCTGAAGTCGCCGCATCGTCCCATCGGCAGCTTCCTCTTCCTTGGACCGACCGGTGTCGGCAAAACCGAAATGGCCCGGACACTGGCTCAGTTCTTGTTCGGCTCCGACAAGGCACTCATCCGCTTCGATATGTCCGAGTTCATGGAGAAGCACTCGGTCTCCAAGCTCATCGGTTCGCCTCCGGGGTATGTGGGCTACGAGGAGGGCGGTCAGCTCACCGAGCGCGTCCGGCGTTCGCCCTACTCCGTCGTCCTGCTCGACGAGGTCGAGAAGGCGCATCCCGACGTCTTCAACCTGCTCCTGCAAGTCTTTGAAGATGGCCAATTGACCGACGGCCTCGGCAATACCGTCGACTTCAAGAACACCATCCTCATCATGACGTCCAATATCGGCGCACGGCACCTGATGAAGAAGCAGGGCCTCGGCTTCCAGAGCGATCGCGACGACCTGGTCAGCGAGAAGGTCGAAGAGCTGGTCAAAAATGAGGTCAAGAAGACCTTCAACCCCGAGTTCCTCAACCGTCTCGACGAAGTGATTCTGTTCCAGTCGCTCAACGATGCCGACCTGATTCAAATCGTCGAACTGCTTGTCCAGCAGCTCAACTCCAACCTGGCGCAGAAGGCCATCACCATCTCCGTCACCGAGGAAGCCAAGAAGTGGATTCTCGATAAGACTCTAGTCGACCGCAGCTACGGGGCTCGTCCCCTCCGCCGCGCTCTGCAGCGTTACGTCGAAGACCCGCTCTCCGAGGCGCTCATCGCCGGTCAAATCACCGCACGGCCAGCGTTTCTCGAGGTCTACCTCGAGAACAACCAGCTGTTCTATCGCCCGGTCAGCGCCGACGACAGCGGCAGCGAAGAGAAGGCTGCCGGCATTCTGCTCTTCAGCGCGTAACCCTCATGCACGACTAAGAAAAAGGCCCCCGGCCCTCCGGGGGCCTTTTCTTGGTCTGCGGAGACACCCCGTCGCGACTCGCTTACTGCTTACTTCGCGCCCAGCGGCACCTCAACCGTGCCTGCCCTGCCCGAGTTCCAATCGTATACCGCCGTCACCAGGTGGCCCTGCACATTCGCCGGTATATCGATCATCAGATGCACCGGAATTCCGCTCTTCGCCAGCGCTCCATACTCCGTGTCCTTCAGGTCCAGAGTCTCGTCGTCGCCTTCCCAGTTCACCGCATTCCCGTCGCGGTCATAGACCTTCAATCCAATCAGCAGCCGCCCGCTCCTTCCGCCTCCCGCGCTGGGCCGTAGCCCCAAGTCTCCCGCACGAATCGTGAAGTCCACGCGATAACGCGTCACCATCCCCTGCAGCGCCGTGTTAGCTCCGGCGCGATTCGACGGCGATGCTTCTTCCGTCGGACCGGCCTTCGCTGCCACACCATACAAAACGCCTGTCGCTCCCGGCAGTCCATACTCCAACAGCGACGTCAGCGGATTCGCTTTCGCCTGAGCATCCGCCTCCGGCCTCTCTTCCGCGTTGTACCCGTGCCGATAGGCCAGCTTGTACTTCCCATGGGTCACCTTCACATCGATCCGCCGAAAGCTCCCATCCATCGTCTTATCCGTCGGCGAGTAGCCGATCGTGTAGTAACTCGCTCCGTCGTCGATCGCCTTCTCCATCGCGCCGTTCAGGTCGTTGGTGTTATAGAACGCCTTGCCGCCCGTCGACGCCGCCAGTTGCTCCATCTCGTTCACCACCTGCGCCCTCTCGCCCGCCCCCGCGACAAACGGAGACATGGTGCCATTGCTCATGGGACCGTCTGCGGTGCTGCCCGCATGTCCCATGCCTGCCGGTGCCCCCGGTCCCGCCGCATCGGCATCCATCGCGGACTCCGTCATCATCCCTCCTGCCCCAATCGGATAGATCGAGATCTGCGCGGTCGTAAACAGATCCGCCGTCTCCTTCGCCCGCTCCAGTGTCCCGCGCAGCGCCGGATTCTTCTCGATGCTCTTCGTCTCCTCCTGCGACGGAAAAATCACTACCGGAAACGTGCTCGCAAACCACAGCAGGTTTTTGCGTCCCGGGACGCCCGCGAGATATTGCGCCAGATACGTCAGCGCCTGAAATGTCATGCTCGCGCGTGCTGCCTGGTCCGTGGCGCGTGCATTGGCCTGCTCAGCCTGCAGCGTGTCAGTCGCAAATCCCGACGCCCGCATCGCCTGTAGCCCGGCAATCTCCGACGCATCGTCGGCCGCGTCGCTCCGCGTGCGTCCGTGCTTCTCTCCCTGCTCTCCCTCTTTCAACGCCGCCAGCAGCGCCGAACTGTCCGTCGTGAATCCCTGCACAAAACGCAGCTTCGACCCCAGCGTAAAAATCGCCATGCGCGTGCCCGGCTTCATCTTCTTCAAAAAATCCAGAATCTCCCGGTGCACATTCGCCTGGTCCTGTGCTGGAGTGTTCAGGCTGTCCAACAAAAGCACATTCACCGCATCGCCTGCTGCTGCCGGTGGAACATTCGTCACCGCTCCCGCAGGCAACGGCGGCATCTCCGGCGCAGTGTTCGTCGTGGCCTCGCTCGCCGTGTGTTCATCAAAGAAGTCCACTGTCTGCGGCTGACCATCCTCCGTCACCGAAAAATCCTGCTTGCCCAACCCTGTCACGGCGTCACCGCTGCCCTTCGTCACCACCACGTCCAGCACAACATCCCGCGCCGTCGTCTTGAACACCGGCGTCGCCTGTGCGCCCTGTTCGGTTGACGACGTTGCCGCCGCTACCGCCGCGTTGGTCGCGGTTTCCGTCTGCACCTCGGCCGCCGGGGCCGGAGCCGGCTTCGCGCTCTCCGCCGTGTTTGTGTTTTCCGCTGCCGTAGCACCCGTCTTTGTTTCCGTCGTCGCCGTCGTAGGGCTTGCACTCCGCGCTGTCGCTGGCGCTGCGTTCTCCACTGCTGCAGTTGCCGCTTGCGGCTCGCTCGCTGATTGGGCCGCGTTTGTCGCAGGCGCTTCAGCCGGCGCACCGGCATTCTCCGCACCCGAAGGCGGCAGATTCTCCGGCGTCCCCGCCAGAATGCGCACCGTCGACCCAAAGCGGTGATAGCCCGTGAAGCGCGTCTCATTGACCCGCGTCACCGGCATCGCCCCCCCAATCGTCTTGCCTGGCCGGTTCATGTCCTGAGAGATCGCCACGCTCCGCGTCGGGCAAATGTAAGTCGTTCCCCCAATATCCACCGGGCCGTATTCAACCGAAATCGCCGCCTTCCGGACCACTTCCGTCTCACCCAGTTCCGCCTCCAGCGTCACGCGCTCGATCGCGCCGCTCGCCGGATCGAGATACAGCTCTCCGTGATAACCAGGTGTACCGTGATACTCCAGCAACGCCGCGCCCGAATCTTGCCAGGCGCAGCAGAAATCCACGTGATAGTGCGACGCAGCCTTAGGCACCTCGTAGTGAAACACTCCCACACGCCCGTTTGCGCCATCTTCCCAACGGCTCCACGTCACCCGCCCCTTCAGCGAATCGGTCAGGATGATTGCCAGCACTGGCCCAAATTCCCCCCACGTCGTCAGCCCCACCGGCGCCGGTGTCTTTTTTGCCGCAGCCTCCTCCGCTTCCAAAACTTCTTTTCCGTCGCGATACGTGATCTCGCGTTGGAATGTCCCCGCCGCGTGCATCGGCGTCACCGGCGCGTAGCCGCTGTGGCCCACGACGGTCGGACTGTCATTGAAGCTCCGCGTCTCCCGCGTTGCCAGAAAATCCGGCAGGCGCTGCAGCGTTTTCACCACATAGTTCAAAGCACCCGTGTACATCGCCCGTTGCGCTGCCATAGCCGGTCGTGCCGCCGCAGGAATCTCGTCGGCCGGCGGCGCCAGCAGGGCTGAAGCGTCGGCCAGCAGTTCCAGCGCCTGTACTGTCTCCGGCCCAGGCTGCGCACTGGCCGTGATGCGATGGAGTGTCGGCGCCGTCAGCTCTTCGGTCAGATCCAGATCGCTCAGCTCTTGCGCAATCGCGCTATCGCTCTTGTGCGCCGCCTCCTGCGCTGTCAGTATCTGCTCGAGCGCGGCAACGCTCACCGGTTTGGCTGCCAGAACAGGCAGCGCCCATGCCATTACGGCCAGAGCCAGCACAAGATTACGCAACGGATCACCTCGCAGAGAAGAATTGCCCAGGCATCGGGCGGTGCCACGCATTCCCTTCATTCGACCGGTGCGATTCTACTTTGGTGACGGCAACATCGATTCAATGCGGTCAACCGGTTCTTTCTCGCCGGGAGTAGCGGGCTCTCGTGTACCCCTAAAGAAGCCTAACGCTATCATTCATTCTTTAAATTGGCGAGCCGCAGTGGCCATCGGCCTCCGATCCCGTCAACGCCTATCCGGACCTGATCCCGGACCTGATCCCGGACCAGCAAGCTCCCGTCGCTTTGCAGATCATTTCTCGATCAGGATCATACTGTGCGTTGGTGCGATGCTTCCCAGCAAAACGCGACACCTGAAAACCCGCGACTTGGTTGCGTCCGGTCTCCAGGCGCGCCGAACCGCTCCTGCGTTCTCGGCCTGGGCGAATCTACGATTTAAGTTAATGATTACAATAGCTTTAGATAGACGACCATAACCCCAAAGCACGGAGACGACTTTAGCCAAAAACCGGGGGACCTCCCTCACTTTCGGCGTTGGGTTGTTGGAACTAGACAGCCTGCCCCTGGGCCGCGACCGGGCCATGGCTTTCACCGCATCGAAGCCGAGCGCACCGCTTGTTGAGGTCGCTGAAGAGTTCGGTCGGATCACGAAGGCCTGGCCATTGCACGCAGGCAGAATCGAAATAGACCGTCGCATGTCTACCCATCCTCAGATTCCTGTTGAACTCGCCCAACTTGCCGACCAGCCCCGCGTCCTGGTGCGCCGGCCAGGTGCACCCGCAAAAGGTGCCAGATGCGTCGTCTACTGGATGCAGCGCTCCATGCGCATCGCCGACAATCCTGCGCTGGATATCGCGATTAAGGCAGGCAACATTCTCGGATTGCCGGTCATCGTCTACTTCTCGGTGATTCCGAATTACCCCAACGCCAATCTGCGCCACTATCACTTTCTGGCTCAGGGTTTGCGCGACGTCGCCGCCGACGCAGCCGAGCGCGGCATCGGTTTCGTCTTGCGCCGCCCCCCCGACAACTCGCTCGAAGCATTTCTCGGCGAAGTCCATGCCGCGCTCCTGATTGGTGACGAGAATCCCTGCCGCGAGCCGGAGCGCTGGCGAACCGTGCTCGCCAAAAAACTCAAATTGCCGTTCTGGACCGTCGACGCCGACGTGGTCGTGCCCTCGCGCGTCTTCGGCAAGAGCTTCTTTCTGCTGCATCACTTCCGTCCGCATCTCAAAGCCGAGCTGCCAAAGTATCTCGTTGCGCCCGCGAACATCGATCCGCAGTACGCATGGAAGCCGGACAATCCTCCAGGAAGCTTTCCCGTCGATCGCGATCCGACCGAGGGATTCACCAAGCTCGATCGCACTGTGCGGCCAGTCGACACCTTCAGCGGCGGAACGCACGCGGCACTCGCTCGACTTAAGGAATTCATTGCGCACGATCTGACATCCTATGACACACAGCGCAATCATCCTGAGACAAAAGGCACGAGCAGGCTCTCGCCCTATCTCCACTTCGGCAATATCGGGCCGCTCACCATCGCACTCGCCGTCGAAGATGCAGCAACACAAGGCAAGATCTCAGCGGCAACGCGTGACCGCTTCCTCGACCAGCTCATTGGCTGGCGCGAGCTGTCCGTCCTGTTTGTGAAGTACAACCCCAACTACGACAACTGGGAGTGCGCGGAGCCCTGGGCGCGCAAGACCCTCATCGAGCATGCCGGCGACAATCGCCCGCGCTACACCCTTGCGCAGATCGAGCGCGCCGAGACCCGGGACGAACTCTGGAATGCCGCGCAGCGGGAGATGGTCGCGACCGGCTGGATGCACAACATGCTCCGCATGTACTGGGCGAAAAAGATTCTCGAGTGGGCGCCCGATCCGGCCCGCGCCTTCGAGTGGGCCGTCATGTTGAACGACAAGTACGAGCTCGATGGACGCGATCCGAATGGCTACGCCGGCATCGCATGGGCGATCGTCGGCAAGCACGATCGACCCTGGTTCGACCGGCCCGTCTTTGGTCTGGTGCGCCCGATGACGGCGAATTCCTTCGCGAAGAAGTTCGACGCTGCAACCTATATTCGGCAGAACAGCGACCGAGAGGAATGGCTTCCGTCCCAAAGTGGGAATGTCCTCCTGTAGTGGCGATCACATCGCTGCGCCGTATTCCACGGCCTAATAGGAAGCACAACTTCAATCCCAATAGCTGCATGTTTCGCGTTGCGTACTCCAAAGGGTTCTGCTCAATCTCCCACGATTGTCAAAAGAGGGGAAGGCGGAAATCGGATACCGGACGCGTGTGACCATCGGGCCCATTTCATTCCAATCGAGCGGTGAACGACAAAGCCGCATAGCCGTGCGAAGCGCGCCTCCTTGCCTTGGGCGCGCTGCGCAGCATCTCTGCTCCGCAGCGATCTTTGTGCTGTTGGCGTTCGGCGGGCTATTCAACTCCACAGCGCAAGATCCCCCAATGCCGCCACCGGAAGCACCGGGTCTTCCGTTGCGCGTCACTGCGGCGCAACGCTTCCTTGCGCAGCGAGGTTGGCCGGCAAGCCGGGCTCGTCTTGCCTCGGCACAATCGCGCGTTCAAGCAGTTCTGCCTCAATCGACAGCCGGAACAGCATCGACGGCCACCTGGCAACCCGTGGGGCCGCTCGCCGTAAGCACGGCGAGCTATGGTCTGGTTACGGGACGCGTATCGTCGATCGCTCTCGATCCCATCGACTCTACTGGCAATCGCGTTTATATCGGAACGACCGGCGGCGGCGTGTGGCTGTCGCAAAACGCTGCGACGGCGAGCACCGCGAACGTGCAGTTCGCTCCACTCACGGATACCGTGGGCGCCCTGAGGAGCGCGTTGTATTCCTCGATCAGTATCGGTGCGCTCACAGTGCAGCCTGGGGGCACAGGCGTTGTGCTGGCCGGGACAGGCGACCCAAACGATGCCCTCGACTCCTACTATGGCGCGGGGATTCTGCGCTCGACAGATGGTGGCAACACCTGGAATCTGATTCAGGCCACAGCCGATCAGGAGTGGGTCTTTGCCGGAGAAGGCTTCTCGGGATTCGCGTGGAGCACCGCGCATCCGCAGCTTGTAGTGGCAGCGGTGTCGCAGGCTCTTGAAGCCGTTCTGACCAACGCGACCCGCGCGCAGGCCAGCTATGAGGGGCTCTATCTCTCAACCGACAGTGGTGCAACGTGGTCCTTGGCGCGCATCACAGATGGAAGCGGGTTGGACGTGCAGGGGCCAGCCTTTGCGTTTGCTGAGCCGGATGGCAATGCCGCGACTTCCGTGGTTTGGAATCCTGTGCGCAAGGTCTTCCTCGCCGCGGTGCGCTTCCACGGATACTACCAATCGGCGGATGGCGCAACCTGGACCCGCCTGAGCGCGCAGCCGGGAAGCGGATTGACGACGGCGAACTGCCCGGCCAATCCTGGAGAAATCGGATCGCTTTCTTGTCCGATCTTTCGCGGATCGCTCGCCGTGAATCCCGAGACCGGCGACACGTTCGCGTGGACCGTGGATGCCTACAACCAGGATCAGGGGCTTTGGCAGGATCGGTGCGCGCTGAGCGCCGGCGTCTGCGCGAATCAGAACATCGCGTTTGCCAAACGATGGAGCACCGCGGCGCTGGAAACGAACGACGCCCAGCAGGGACCGGCCACTCTCGAGAATGGCGATTACACGCTCGCTTTGGCCGCAGTGCCTTCAGGGCAGGACACGTTGCTTCTCGCCGGTGGCGACGATCTGTGGAGGTGCAGCCTCGCGGCTGGCTGCCCATGGCATAACACAACCAATGCCACCACATGCAAGAGCGCCAGGGTCGCACCGTTTCAACATGCCCTCACCTGGAGCGCGACGAATCCCCAGGAGATTCTGATCGGCAACGATAGCGGGCTTTGGCGCTCGCTGGACGCGATCGGAGAAACAGGATCGGCGTGCGATCCGAGCGATGCCGACCACTTCCAGAATTTGAACGGTGCCGTCGGTTCGCTTAGCGAAGTCGTCAGCATGGCTGTAGCGGGTTCACCGCCTCTCACAATCATGGCCGGCCTGGGTATGAATGGAACAGCAGGCGCAAACAGCCCTTCCGGGCCGGCGACCAGCTGGCCGCAGATTCTCGACGGCTACGGCGGGCCGGTGGCCATCGATGCAACGAATCCGTCGAATTGGTATGTGAACAACCAGCCCGGTGTGTCGATTCATCTGTGCACGCAGGGCGATGCCTGTACCCCGACGGACTTCGGAGCGACGCCAATCGTGACGAACGCCGACGTGGGCGGCGATGGAACCAACATGGCCAGCCCGGCGCCATTCCTGGTCGATCCGGTGGATTCATCGCAATTGCTCATCGGCACCTGCCGCGTCTGGCGAGGATCTGCGAACGGATCGAGTTGGAGCAGCGCGAATGCCATCGGCCCCTTCCTCGATGGAATGCAGAGAAGTGGTGCGTGCAGCGGCGATCCGCTGATCCGCATCCTGGCGGCGACGTCGTTGGGCGACGGAAGGGAAGTCATCTATGCCGGGACGTATGGCGCACTCGACGGCGGAGGGAAGCTGCCAGGACACATCTTTCGCGCGGTTTTCGATCCCAGTGCAAGCTCGAATCCGGCCTGGGCCGATCTAACCGCAAATCCGGTGATCAACGACACAATAGGGATGAATGCCTACGGCTTCGACATCTCCAGCCTCTACATTGACTCCCACGATGCAACTGGCAATACCGTGTACGTGACCGTGGAAGGGATGCCGGAGATCTCGGCAAACACCCCCACCGTTTATCGCTCGACGGATGGCGGCGCGCACTGGCAGAGGTTGATCTCGAACCTGCTGCCCTCACCGGCGAATTCGCTCATGGTCGATCCCCAGGATGCGAACACGGTGTACATCGCGCTTGATGCGGGCGTGTTCTCCACGCGGCAAATCGGCAATTGCCTCAGTAGTCAAAACAACTGCTGGTCGGCCTACGGGACAGGGCTGCCGGAATCGCCTGTGACCCAGTTGAGCCTGTCGGGCAACACGCTCGTCGCCGGAACCTACGGACGCGGCGTGTGGCAGATTCCCCTGTGGACAGCAGAGTCGCAATCCACAACCGCCAGCGCCAGCCCGGCGTCTCTCACCTTCTCAACGCAGGCGTACGATTCCACAAGTGCTGCGCAGACCGTTACCGTGACCAATACAGGCGGGACTGCGTTGACAATCTCATCGATCGCGGCAAGCGGGGACTTCAACGAGACCGATAGCTGCCAGAACCTCCCCATCGCAAGTGGAGCGAGCTGCACGGTGCAGGTTACATTTACACCGACACAGCCTGGGGCCAGGCAGGGGCAACTCACGATTGAAGGCAACGTGGGCGGCGGGCAGCTGCCAATATCTCTCAGCGGGACCGGCGCAAATCCGACCGGAGTCGCAATGATTCCTCCCGCGCTCAACTTCGGTCAGATCGCTGTCGGCGCCACGGCCAGCGGTTTGCAGGTGACGGTAGAGAATGCAACCGCGTCCTCCGTGCCCGTAGCCAGTGTTGCCGTAACTGGGTCGTTCGCGCTCTCAGCCAATGCCTGCGGAGCAACCCTGGCGGCGAACAGCGATTGTCAGTTGCTCGTTACCTTCACGCCAACACAAGCGGGCAACGCGGCAGGTACGCTCGCTATTGTCGACAGCGCGGGCACGCAGAAGGTGAGCCTAAGCGGCAGTGGCGAGGCCCCGCCCACCGACACCCTCTCTCCGAATTCGCTCACCTTTCCTGCGACGATCGCTGGCCAGATGTCGGCACAGCAGACCGTCTCGATCGCCAACACTGGAGGCGTTCCTCTGACCTCGATTGCCGCCACAGCCAGCGGTCCCTTTCAGGTCTCAGGCAACTGCACCACGCAGTTGGCCGCGAATTCGAGCTGCACGATTGGTGTCGTCTTCATTCCGACAGCGGTGGGAACCCAGACCGGAATCCTCACCATCGCCGACGCCTTGCGCACACAGACAGTAGCTCTCTCGGGAACGGGTTTGCCGCCTCCACAGTTCGCGGTGAATCCGGCATCCTTGGACTTCCCGGTTCAGTCCCTCGGCGTGGCCAGCGCGCCGGTCTCATTGACCATCGGCAATACCGGGGGCGCGGCAATGGCGAATATCGGCTTTCAGGTCGCGGGTATTTCGAGTGCAAGTTTTGCGACGGGCACCACCTCATGCGGGGCGATCCTGGCCAGCGGAAGCAGCTGTACGGTGCAGGTAATCTTCACTCCGGCGGCAGCAGGCGGCGCAGCAGCAGCCTTGACCATCTCCTCATCCACGCTCGGAGTCAAGGCCGTGCAGGTGCCGCTTACAGGCACTGGTCATGCTCCGGCAGGCCTCAACGTCAGCCCGGCGCAGATGACGATTACGTCGACGACTCTCGGTCAGGCAAGCATTCCCCAGACAGCTACCATCAGCAATACAGGCACGCAGACCGCCAGCGGGCTTGCGTTTGCAGTGAATGCGCCGTTCACGCTTGGACAGAACACGTGCGGAGAAGCTCTTGCCGCCGGAGCCAGCTGCTCGGCTGACGTGACCTTTACCCCAGTTGCAAACGGCGCAATCACCGAAGCATTGACGATCACCTCGACGACGTCGAATTCGGCTGTTGTGATCCTGAACGGGATTGGTGGCACCGCAGGTTCGCTGCAGGTGCAACCTGCGGTGCTGAATTTTCCCACAACGGGTGTAGGCGTCGAGAGCAAGTCGCAAACAGTCACGCTGACGAACACCGGGCCCGTCGATCTCGCGACGTTCGCGCTGAATGCATCCAGCGGCTATCGGTTGGTCGGCACGACTTGTCCAACCACACTTTCGATGGGAGCAAGCTGCACAGCAAGCGTCGCCTTCACGCCTTCCACCGCCGGACCGCTGACAGGCAGCCTGACCGTGACCAGCAGCGCGTTGGCAGCGCCGGTCCCGGCGGCGCTTTCCGGTATGGGTTTCGATTTTGGCGCTGCAGTCCTCGGCGCATCCAGCCAGACAATCTCCAGCGGTCAGGTCGCCAGCTTCACGGTGGTGCTCAGCCCCATGAACGGATCCTCCGGGACGTTCACCCTGCACTGCGGCTCACTGCCTGCCGGAGCCGCCTGTAGCTTCAACCCCGCGAGCGAAACTGTGAGTCCGAACACGACCGGCAATGTCGCGGTGCAGATTGCGACCGGACACGCGAGTTCGATCCAACGGCCCGGCGGAGCCGCTTGGGGCGCCGGTGTTGCAATTTGTGCGCTCCTGTTCTTGCCCTTGGCTGTGCGGAGCAGACGAAACGCGCTCTGGCTCTCCGCGTTGCTCGCAGTTCTGATTTGCGGCCTCTCGAGTTGCGCCGGTTCGGGTGGCGGCACAGGAGCAGGGCCCGCGGGAGGACAAGGAAACTCGACAGCGTCAGTCGGCACGTTTTCAATCCCCGTAACCGTCGCAGCAAATGGCGTCACACACACCGTGACGGTTACGCTGACCGTCGATTGATCGGATCGGAGACATCTTGAGGAGTCATTGCTGAAGAGAGTCTGCAGCGAGCAACGGATATACTTGAACTTCCAACGTCTCTTGAGAACCGCCACCACCGCAGGCCGGTCCGAGAGGACCGAAGCCTGGGAAACGAGCGAAGGAAGAATGGCCGAGAGAGTCACTGTTGCGGAAGTCGAGCGGGTCGCCGAACTCGCCAATCTGGAGCTCCAGCCCGAAGAGTCGCGCGCTATGCTGCACGATCTGAATGCCATTCTCGACTACGTTGCTCAGTTGAGCGAGCTCGATACCGCCGGAGTGGTGCCCCTGGCGCAGATGAACGAACTCGAAGGGGCAGGCAGCGCCAGCGTTCTGCGCGCCGACACCAAGGTTCCCTCCCTGGATCGGGCCGCTGTCACTCCGCAGGCTCCCGAGTCCGATGGGGTTTTCTTCAAGGTGCCGAAGGTGATTGAACGCTGATCCCGATTCTGTTTTCGCGTACTCATGGAAGAGCCGCAGTAAAGCCCACGAGAGGATAGCCGAGCATTGCCGAGCGAAGTGAAAAGCTACGTTGAGAAGCCGAAGGCGCTCGCTGCGCTGCGCGAGGAGATCGCCGCGGGTCGCACCAAGGCGACCGATCTGGCTGATCAGTACTACACCCGGATTGCGGAGATCAATCCGCACCTGAATGTCTATCTGAGCCTAACCAAAGAGCGCGCGTTGGAACAGGCCGCGCACGTGGATGCAGCGGCAGCCAAGGGCGATCCGCTCGGTCCTCTGGCCGGCATTCCCGTCGGAATCAAAGACGTACTTGTAGTGCGCGGCGCTCCTGCCACTGCCGGTTCGAAGATTCTGAAAGGCTATCAACCGCCCTACGATGCCACCGCCGTCCGTCGACTCGAAGCGGCAGGTGCGGTGCTCCTCGGCAAGCTCAATTGCGACGAGTTCGCCATGGGCTCGTCGAACGAAAACTCCGCCTACGGGCCGGTGCGCAATCCTGTCGACACGGAACGCGTGCCGGGTGGTTCGAGCG
The DNA here is from genome assembly GCA_963778705.1 of uncultured Acidobacteriaceae bacterium. Taxonomy (GTDB): domain Bacteria; phylum Acidobacteriota; class Terriglobia; order Terriglobales; family Acidobacteriaceae; genus Telmatobacter. Next base: position 137,223 of record CAVZVM010000002.1, on the reverse strand, counting down.
GCGGCTCAGCCGCGGCGGTGGCAGCCAATCTTGCCGTGGCAACCCTCGGCACCGATACCGGCGGATCGATTCGACAGCCGGCCAGTTTCTGCGGCGTTGTGGGTGTGCTGCCTACCTACGGTCGCGTGTCGCGCTACGGTCTGATCGCGTTTGCTTCGTCGCTCGATCGCATCGGGCCCTTTGCCGGGAATGTACGCGACGCGGCCACACTGCTCGGTGTGATTGCAGGGCACGATCCATGCGACGCCACGAGCTCACCCGCGCCTGTGCCGGACTATGCTGTCGAAAGCGACAAACCCGCCGAAGGCCTGCGCATCGGCGTGCCAGCCGAGTACTTCGGCGAAGGGCTCGATCCCGAGGTGCGCGCGGCGATCCAAAAGGGCATCGACGACCTGAAAGCCGCCGGCTGCACCATCAAGCCGATCTCGCTGCCGCACACCAGGTATGCGATTCCAACCTACTATCTGGTCGCGACCGCGGAGGCCAGCGCCAACCTTGCCCGTTTCGACGGCGTGCGCTACGGCCATCGCTCCAAGGCTTCCGACACGCTATCGGCGATGTACCGGCACTCGCGCGACGAGGGCTTCGGAGCCGAGGTCAAGCGGCGCATTCTGCTGGGCACCTATGCCCTCAGCGCCGGCTACTACGATGCCTACTATTTGAAAGCGCAGCAGGTGCGACGGCTTCTGGCCGAGGAGTTTATCAAGGCCTTTGCTGATGTCGATGCGATCGTGACGCCGACCGCACCCATGCCGGCGTTCAAATTGGGCGAGAAGACTGGCGATCCATTAGCAATGTATTTAGCGGATATCTATACGGTGACTGCGAGCCTCGCAGGCATTTGCGGAGTAAACGTGCCGTGTGGCGCCACCAAGGCCGGTTTGCCTGTGGGCATGCAGGTCCTGGCCGCGCACCTGAACGAAGGCACGGCCTTCCGCGTAGCCCGGGCGGTCGAGGCGGCGCAGAGTTAGGAGTCAACCGTCATGCACGTTGGACGGTTTTGTGTGGCGGCCTCTCTGGCCGCTGTGTTGATCGTGGGGTCCGAGTCAGCTTCGGCTGCACCTCGCAAAATTCACACGGTCTTTCTCGGCGCACCCAGGCGCGTGCCCTACTCCAAGGCAGGCGATCCCTCTGGCGCCACTGCGGATGAAACCACATTGAAGACCCGTGCTCTGCTCGTGGATGGCCAGGTGAAGGAGTGGACAACCGGCGAGATACACGACGTTACAGACCGCAGCTTTCTCGTGCGCCGTGCGCTTCGCCTCAACGATGCCTTGCCCGGTGATAAACCCAGCGCGGCAAAAGAGACCTGGGTGTGGCAGCGCGGCCCCTGGCTGATGGTCGATCGCGTCACGGGCCATGTCACCGCACTCAAGCTACCGGACTACGATCCAGGCGTCAGTCAGGTCAGCTGGTTTCGCGACTACGGCGCCTATTGCGGCCTGACCGCCAGCGGCAAAAGCCTGTATGCCGTCGTAGCCCAGTTGGCCGCGCGCAAGCCGATGCTGGCCAAAAAGCTTTCTGCCTTTGACCCAGGCAATCAATCCGGTCCGCCCTGTGCAACACCAGAATGGCAGCGCGATCCCATGCGCGTCACCTTTCATCCCACCGGGCAGGATGCCGTGAGCTTCGATCTGGTTCCCGGCTCAGCTGTGCTGGTCGAAGAATCCGACGAGGATGCCGACGCGGCGTCGTCGAAAACGAATTAGTCTAAGTTCGAAGTGGAGCTACCGAAAATCGTTCGCCAGCGCTCGCCTGCGACAGCGATTCCTGAGCCCCCAAAGGCGTGGAGCCTAACGTATGGAATCCTTCGACGAATTGCTGCTGAAGGCCGAAGCCGCCCATGGGCACATGTGTCCAGGCCAGGTCCTCGGCGTCCGCATGGCGATGCTGGGGCTCCAGCGGCTCGGCATCCACGATCCGCGCGGTGTCGACCGCAAGCGTCTTATCACTTACATCGAAATCGATCGCTGTGCCACCGATGCCATCGGCATGGTGACCGGCTGCCGGCTCGGCAAGCGGTCGCTCAAGTTTCGCGATTGGGGCAAGATGGCGGCCACCTTTGTCGATCTCGAGTCGGGCCGAGGCATTCGCATCGTCGCTCTCGAGGACTCCCGCGAGCTTGCACAAAAGCTCTATCCCCACGTTGAGGGAAAGAAAGCCCAGCAAATGGCGGCCTACCGCGACCTGTCCGACGAACAGCTGTTTCGCGAACAGTGGGTACGAGTCGCTCCCGATCCCTCCGAATTGCCGGGCTATCGAGGCGAACGGTTCCTGTGCCCGCGTTGCGGCGAAGGCGTCAACTTCGGCCGTTTCGCAGAAGTGAACGGCGAGCGGCTGTGCCTCCCCTGCGCCCACCCGGAGTTGCGCGACTGGGCGCCGGAATGAGGTTCGTACTGGGCGTCCACATGCCAACCACTTCGGCTGAACGCCACAGACCGCGGACCTACCGCTTGATCTGCTTGGCGAGCTTCCAGAACACCCACAGCATGAACACGACCCCCAAGGCGAACGGCACAACGAACAGCAGATCGAAATCGTAGCGATGCATCCAACACTCCGCAAGCGCGCACGATGCACGCTTTCCGGCAGCCCATGACCATCCAGGGCCGCTGCATCCAGAAAAGACTCCGGCCGGTAAAGGTGGAGCATTGAATCCGTAAGAGCTTTGTAAAGGGCACATGGCCGAATCGGTGGCTCCGCGACCCCTCGAACCCAGCCACGAAGGGAGCGCCCCATGGTGCGCCGCAGCCTTGACACACCAGTGTCTGCGCGTTTCTTATCTTGAGAGGACTTCCTCGGGATTCTGGCCGGAAACAATTGCGGGAAACAGGGAAACGCCGGGCCGATCCAGACGAAGCCTGTGTCGAACAGGAAGTAAACGGTAGTTGGGTTCGGGGCTGTCAGCACCTGCTGGCTGGGTTCTCTCAAGCAAGCGTGTCGATTCCGACCCTCCTTCCAGATCCTGAGCTGAACTGACTCGGTGCCAGGAGCATTCCCGGAGACAAATCTCTTCAGGCGATCGGCAGAAGCCGATGTGCCTGTGTCCTGAGCGATGGCCGCACGTCGCAAGGGCGAGCAAAGGATACGTGTGGAAGTGAGTTTGGCTTTTCTGGCGAGTCCCAGCGGATTCGGTGGCGGCATTGGCATGCTTCCCCTGCTGCTGTTCATCCCGCTGATGTATTTCCTTATGATCCGGCCGCAGCAAAAGAAGCAAAAGCAGTGGCAGGATATGTTGAAGAGCCTGAAAACCGGCGACCGCGTGACCACCGCCGGAGGCATCCGTGGCATTATCCTTTCCATTAAGGACGACGTGATCATCGTCCGTGTGGCGCCCGACAGTCTGAAACTCGAGATCGCCAAGAGTGCCATCGCATCGGTGACCACACAAGACAGCTCCTCGGACTCCTAGTTGAGCTGGCGGCGCTCGAATTCCTGATCAGAGAAGTGGAGAAATGAAAAAAGATCTCAAAGGCAGAATTGCCCTGATTGTTGCGGTCCTGGTTGTATTCATCTACGGCATCTTTGGCGTGCCGGCAGGCTTAAGTGGTTCGGCGTTGTTGCAGAGCATCACCAAGCGCATTCACTTGGGATTGGACCTTCAGGGTGGGGCCCACCTGATTCTGCAGGTGGTGGTGAAAGAAGCGGTGAGCGCCGAGACCGACAGCGCCCTGGGCCGCATTCAGCAGGCGTTAAAGACGGCGAATCTGACCTACTCCCAGGTGATCAAGCCCGACCCGCTGAAGCCCGATGGAACGGGCAGGCCCGAAGTGATCCGCATCGAGGGCATCGCACCCGGCAAATCGAGCGACGTCAGCTCGCTGCTGGACTCCAAGTTCTCGAACGAATACGACGTCGCGAGCGCTGGGGAGAACGCGGTCACAGTCACGATGAAGCCCCTCGTCGAGCAGGCTCTCGAGAAGAAGACCGTCGAGCAGGCAATCGAGACCATCCGCGATCGCGTCGATACCTTGGGCGTGTCCGAACCGGTGATTCAGGAGTATGGCCTGGGCGACAACCAGATATTGGTTGAGCTGCCCGGCATCGAAGACCTGGACCGCGTGAAGAGCATTATTCAGTCGACGGCTCGCCTTGAGATTCATCCCGTCGTCGGCGGCCCTTATCAGGACGAACAGGCCGCGCTGGCCAGCGTGGGCGGTGCTCTGCCCGCGGATCAGGAGCTGGCTCATGGCTCGGGTGCGCTGGCGAATGGCTCGGATGCCGACAGCGTCTATGTGCTGCAGCGGATTCCTGTGGTGGCCGGCAGCGACTTCCGCTCCGCCGATCCCAGCGTCGGCGACAACGGTCTGCGCAACGTGCGCTTCACCCTGACCAACGAAGCAGGCGATCGCTTTTATGAGTACACCAGCGCCAACGTGGGCCATGCGATGGCCGTGGTGCTCGGCGGGCGCGTGCGCGAAGTGGCGAATATCAAGAGCGCGATTCGCGATTCCGGCCTGATCGAGGGTAGCTTCTCCCAGGACGAAGTCGATATCCTGTCGAAGATGCTCCGTACCGGCGCACTGCCGGCGTCGCTCAACTATCTCGAAGATCGCACGGTAGGCGCATCTCTGGGCGCAGACTCCGTCAAGGAGGGCGTGACCGCAGCCATTGTCGGCGTTCTGCTGGTCATGGTCTTCATGCTGATCTACTACCGTGGCTCGGGCATCAACGCCGATCTGGCGCTGTTCCTGAACCTGGTGATCCTGCTTGGGTTTATGGGATTCTCCCAGGCCACGCTTACCCTGCCGGGCATCGCTGGCGTCATTCTCACCATCGGTATGGGTGTCGACTCGAATGTGCTGATCTTCGAGCGCATTCGCGAAGAGGTGCGTGCCGGCAAGGCGCCCTCGGCCGCCGTGGATCAGGGCTTTGGCCACGCCTGGGTGACAATCATCGATACGCACGTCACAACCATCGTGTCGGCCGCGATCCTCTTCCTGTTCGGTACCGGACCGGTAAAGGGATTTGCGGTGACCCTGACATTCGGTCTGGCCGCCAACCTGTTTACGGCGGTCTACGTGTCTCGTGTCATCTTTGAGGCCCACTTGAACAACCTGAAGCCCGGAGAACTGGTTTCGATTTAGAAAGCAGCTTCTAGCTGCTAGCGGCTAGCTTCCAGCCCTCCTGCGAATCGGCAACAGTTTTCGGTTCCGCAGAAAAAAGAGCTAGAAGCTAGGAGCTAGAAGCTGATAGCTAGGAGAAAAGAGTGGAACTGTTTCGTAGCGTCAGTATCGATTGGTTGGGGAAGAAGTGGTACTTCCTGGGCTTCTCCCTGATCTTCAGCGTTGCCGGCATTATCTCGATGGGCGTGCACTGGTCGCACATTGGCAGCCCCGTCCTGCTCGGTGTGGACTTTCAGGGTGGAACCCAGGTGCAGGTGCAATTTGCGCAGGCTCCAAACACAGACAAGATCCGCAAGGCGATGGATGCGTCCGGCCTCAAGGATGCGCGCATCCAAAACATCAAGAATGTTGACCAGGCTTCGAGCACCGACGTACTGATCAGCCTGCCCGAGCAGACCAACGAAACCGCCCTCGACACCGGGCGCGAGCAAATCGTCAACGCGCTCCACGCCCACTATGACAATCCATTCACCGTGCGGAACGTGCAGGTTGTGGGTCCGACGGTTGGCAAGCAGTTGGAAAAGCAGGCAGGCCTCGCCACGCTTTACTCGATGGCCGGCATGTTGGTCTATCTCTGGTTCCGCTTCCAGCTGATTTACGGCATCGCTGCGGTCGTGGCTTGCTTCCACGACACGCTCATCACGGTCGGCGCGTTCGCACTAACGAATCAGGAGATCAGCCTGACGGTAATCGCCGCCATACTAACTTTGGTGGGTTACTCGATGAACGACACGATCGTCGTCTTCGATCGTATTCGTGAAAATCTGCGCATCAGCCGCCGCGAAGCTCTGCCCGATGTCGTCAATCGAAGCATCAATCAGACGTTGAGCCGGACGGTGCTGACCTCGGGCCTCACATTCATCACTGTGCTTTCCCTTTACGTCTTTGGCGGACAGGTTCTGCGTGGCTTCTCTTTTGCTCTTGTCATAGGCATCCTCATTGGCACATACTCCTCGATTGCGGTTGCTGCACCAATGCTGGTGGCCTACCAGCAATGGCGCGGAGCGCGTGGTGGTTCGGCGGTTTTGCCGGCGGCTAAACGCGCCAAGGTGTAAGGGTCGTTCACAAAGACTGCACAGGTTTTGGTGCAGGTTTTGCAACTCACGCGCAGTTCTGGTATAGGTGGAGCACGCTGCTGTAGTAACGATTTAGGTTCCGGGAACATTTGTCACCAACCCGGTGTCTAAATTGAAGTAACAGACACCCGACTCGAGGCTGGCCATGTTCGAAGATTCCACGTTTGAATCTGCAGGCAGGATCAAGAGCAAAAGTAAGTATTGGATGATGGTTACATTCATCACCAATGGTTCGATTCTAGTCCTGCTGATCCTTATTCCCCTGATCTATCCCGAAGCTTTGCCAAGGGCTGCGATGCAGACACTCCTGGTTGCACCGCCGCCTCCGCCGCCACCCCCTCCGCCGCCTCCACCACCTGAGGTGCACGTCGTGCACGTGCAGTCGGAGATGATGAACAACCAGCTGATTGCGCCCACCAAGATTCCGAACAGCATCAAGCAGGTTGCGGAAAAGGAAGCGCCTCCCTCCAGCTTCGGTGTGGCCGGCATGGAAGGTCTGGGCGGCAGCGCCAGCGGCGTAATGGGCAGCGTGTTCGGTAGCGGCGGCCCCAAGGTTCAGGCAGCTGTCCCGAAGAAGGTCAATATCTCGGCCGGTGTTGCGGTCGGTATGTTGATCCAGAAGACACAGCCGATTTATCCGCCCATCGCCAAGGCGGCGCGCGTGTCCGGCACCGTGATTCTTCAGGCGACGATTTCAAAGGAAGGCACGATCACCAACCTCCGCGTTGTCAGTGGGCCTGCGATGTTGCAGCAGGCGGCTCTCGACGCGGTCAGGTCGTGGCGCTATCGGCCTTACCTCCTCAACAACGATCCGGTTGAGGTGGAGACCACAATCAACGTGATCTTCAGCCTCGGCGGCTGATCAGTTTTCCGGCCCTTTCCCGCTTCGCGGGAAGGGGCTTTGCGTTTGACCTGAATGCGAATCCGAAATAGAGCCGCATTCCCAGAACCCGCAGTTCTTGCAGTAGCAGTCCACAAGAAACTCATTAGGAGGAACGATTCAAGTGATTCTCGCTCAGCTCGCACATTTCGCTTCGCACACGGTCAGCAGTCTGGCTCTCTTCTTCCAGGAAGGTGACCAGACCGTCAGCTTCAGCCCAATCGGGCTATGGGATCACATGGCGTGGATGGCCCGCTCCGTGGCCATCGTGCTGTTCATCGAGTCCATCTGGTCCCTCGCCGTGATGATCGACCGTTATCTTTACTTCTCAGCGGCCCGCAAACAGTCGCGCGAATTCGCGCCTAAGGTTGCCGGCGCTCTGAAAGACAGCAAGCTTGAAGAAGCCATCAAGATTGCCGACCGCAACAAGAAGTCGCACCTCGCCGAAGTCGTAACCGCCGGTCTGCAGGAGTTCCGCGCTTCGGGCGGAGCCTCCACCGAGGCCAATATCGAGAGCTCGCAGCGCGCTCTTGACCGCGCCGAGGCCATCGTCCACGCCAAGCTGAAGAGAGGCCTCAGCGTCCTCGCCACCATCGGTTCGACCGCTCCGTTCGTCGGACTGTTCGGAACCGTCGTCGGAATTCTGCACGCGTTCGACGCAATCGCCACCCAGAAAACCTCCGGCATCGGCGCAGTCGCCGGCGGTATTTCTGAAGCCCTGGTCACCACGGCATTCGGTCTGCTCGTGGCGATCCCGGCCGTCATGGCGTTCAACTACTTCACCGGCCGTGTCGAGGCTTTCGACGTGGAGATGGACAACTCCTCGAGCGAACTCATCGACTACTTCATCAAGCAGAGCGGCAAGCGCTAAGCCTGCGCTCATCCGGCTCGAGCGAGAATTTGGGAGGACGGGAGAGACGCGAATCTCTCCTGTCCGCCGATTTCAAATCCCGTCCGGGACGAAGTACAAGTAAGCCGGAGCCATCCGGAGCAAAATCCAAGGCACGGAGCCAATCCAATGGCAGTTGCAGTTCGAAACGAAGGCAGCAAGATCAACTCCAACATCAACGTCACCCCCATGGTCGACGTGATGCTCGTGCTGTTGATCATCTTCATGGTCATCACTCCCATGCTCCAGCAAAAGGTGGCCGTCGACATGGCGAAGGTGGATAATCCGACGCCGATGCCGGATGCCGACAAGGAAGACGCCATCGTCGTGGCAGTCACGCGAGACGGCGGCGTGTACCTGGGACAAGACCGCGTTGCACCAAGCGAGCTTGGCGCCAAGGTCCGCGACAAACTGGCGGACACTCCTGGCAAAACGATCTTCGTTCGTGCCGATGCGCGCGCGCAGTTTCGCGCCGTCGAGGATGCGATCGATGCGGTTCGTACGGCCGGTGTGGACGAAGTCGGATTGTTGACGCAGAAGAAAGAAGGAAATCTTAGCGGCGGTCAATGAGACCTGAACCGCGCGAGATGACCGAACGATTTTGAGGAACCGAGGAGTTTGAAGCCATGGCATTTTCAACTGGTGGTGGTGGCGGCGCGATGGGCGAGATCAATGTGACGCCCATGATCGACATTCTGCTGGTGCTTTTGATCATATTCATGGTCATCGTGCCGGTGACGCCGAAGGGGCTTGATGCATTGGTGCCGCAGCCCCCCAAGGATCAGAAACAGCAGCAGCAGCCCAACGACCGCACAATTGTGGTCCAGGTTCTCTACAAGCCGGGCGCTTCACCGGACTACAAGATCAACGAGACACCGGTGCAGAAGTCGGAACTGCTGGCGAAGCTGACCGATATCTACGCCAACCGCGCCGAGCGCGTCATGTTCGTGAAGGGCGATGACGACATCGACTTCCGGTATGTTGCCGAGGTCATCGATATCGGCCGGGCCGCCAACGTGGATCACATCGGGCTCATGACGCCGAAGATCCTGGCTGGCCAATAGAGGCGGAATCTGCTGAATTCGGCGAGCGCCGCGCGTCTCGCCGTTTCTGCATGGAGTGCATCCGCCCGGATTGGGCGGGAGTAGAATTCTTCACAGCCTGGCTCCGGAAGCCCCGGCCGCAGCCAGTCAAAGTCAAGATTCCAGGCGCGTCGTGTGAGGCACGTCCTGAAGGAGAAGAGAAGAAAATGAATGGACCCGCACGAATTTCAGCGCTTGCGGTTGTTTTGGCCGGCCTGGTGCTTTCCATCAGCGGGTGCAACCGCCTGGCAGCTCGCGATCAGTTGAACAAGGGCGTCGACGCGTACAAGAGCGGAAAATACGAAGAGGCGATCGGACATTTCCAGAAAGCAACAGAACTGGATCCAACTCTTCCCATGGCCAAAAGCTATCTGGCCACGGCTCTTTCGCAAAACATCGTCCCCGGCCTGGACACTCCGGACAATCTGAAGACCGCGAATCAGGCGATCAGCATCTTTCAGGAAGTGCTGGCGAAAGACCCCAACGATGTCAACAGTCTGAAACAGATCGCCGGCATTTACTTCAACATCAAGAAAATGGATGACGCCAGAACCTGGCAGAAGAAGGTGCTGGCTGTCGATGCGAAGGATCCCGAGGCAGCCTACACCATCGGCGTGATCGATTGGACAGAGGCGCACCAGAACAAGCTGAAAGAACTGAGCGCGGTCGGCTTGGACGATGACGGCAAGGGCAACGCAAAGGCTCCGAAGAAGGTGATGGACACGATCAAGCAGGAGAATGCTCCGTTGATCGAAGAGGCCCTGAACTATCTCAATCAGGCGATTGCTAACCGGCCCAACTACGACGATGCCATGCAGTACATGAACCTGATTTACAGGAACAAGGCCGACGTCGACTTCGGCGATGCGGACGCGGTAAAGGCCGATCTGGCCTCCGCCGAAGAATGGACCTCCAAGGCCATGGGAACACGCAAGGCTAACGAAGAGAAGAAGGAAAAGGGACCGGGCGGAATCACGATGGATTCGAGCGGCAACCTGAAGTAGCCTCCCTGATCGTTCTAAAGACAACGGCCTCCAATCATTGGAGGCCGTCTTCTTTTCCGGAAGCTTGTTCTGGTCCGGCCGGAAATATCCCGTTTGATCTGCAGGGCGCGAAGCGGTGTACGCAGCACAGTGTGCAAGGATGGATTGGCTCTCAAGGCTGGAAAGTCCAATCCGCCTGGCCGTCGATGTGCGCCGCGAAGATTGCCATGTTCTCGGGCGCCACGCGGGCAAAACAACGAGCCGCCAATTTCTGGCGATGCGCAGTTCAACCTCGCCGAACTGCCTGCTACTGCGCCCCGTTCTTTAGAATCTGCTCCGCGTAGTAATTGCGCACCGTTGCCTGGTCGTGCAGCATGTCGAAGTACGCATTCTTGAGCAGCTGGGCGTGGCTCTCGCGCAGGAACTGCCGGATCGTCTGTTGCACCCGCGGATCGTTCAATTCGCGCTGGCCCGCCGGCTCGCGGGCGACCAGTTTGTAGATACCGTAGCCTACAATCTTCCGGCCCGGGCCGCCGTTGTCGTAGATCGGAATGGGCTCGGTGATCTCGCCGGGTTTGAGCTTGGTGATCGCCGCATAGGCCTCGGGGTCGCCGTGCAGTGCCGACTCGTAGACGAAGCCCATATCGCCGCCGTTCGACGCATTGTTGGCATTGTCTGAGAACTGAATCGCGACCGAGGCAAAATCCTCGCCGCTTCGCAGGCGGTTGTACAGAACCTCAATCTTGTTCTTGGCGTCCGCTTCGCTCACCGGTTTGGGCGGTAGATTGTTGCCCTGCTGCACAGGGATCGCGCTGGCAACGATCTGATAGATGTGGTACTGCGGCTCGATCAGATTGAACTCCGCCTTGTGGGCATTGTAGTAGCTGGTGATATCCGCATCGGTGATATTGATCTTCGATTCGATCTCTTTGTTCAGCAGCTTGTCCTGGGTCAGCGAACGGCGCAAGTCCCGCTTCAGATCGTCGAGTGTGATGTTGCGCTGCTTGAGCTGCTTGTCCCACTCTTCCTGCGTGTAGGGCGCCTTCATCTCGGTCAACTTTGCAGTCACATCTTCGTCTGAAGCAGCGAGATTCAGTTTGGCAGCGCGCTGTTGCAGGATTTCGTCCTGGATGAGCTGATCGAGCAGTTTGAGGTGAACAATGCTGGCTTGCTCCGGGCTTGGCTCCTGCGCATTCTCTCCAAGACTGGCCTTGTAGTACTTTTCGACATCGGCGCGCATGATGTCTTTGCCGTTTACAGTGGCCATGACGTCGGGAGAAGGGGGACGGTGGCAGCCAGCCAATGCAGCCAGAAGCAGCGCACTCGTAAGAGCCGGAATCTTGAATCGCTGTTGAACACTACGTGCTTCGACGTGCAACCTGAACCTCTCCCTGAAGAGCCCAACGGCCCTCATCCCTACAGGATAAATCCCGCAGGCCGGAAGCGCGAGAGGTTACACACGTCCCGATCTCGTTTTGAAGAAGGTTCGGAAATACCGATCGACCACGCCCTGCTTCACCACTACTTGCCAGAGCCTTTGCTCCCTGTGGCAGGCTCTGGAGCTGAGGGCATGGGCGGTGGAGGCGGCTGTTCCCCGGCCGCGCGCAGGGCTCGATCGATGACCATCCATATCTGGTCCTCCGGCAGCCAGCCCACGATCCGTTCGCCATCCACGAAGAGGGAAGGCGTCGAATCGACCCCGAGTTTGTCGCCCTCCTGCATCGATGCGCGGACCTGGGTTTCGTCCTGCTTGGCTAGGCAGGCATCGAGCTTCGCCGAGTCGAGTTTGCCCAGCGTGGACTCCTGGCGCGCGATGCGATCGAGCGCGGCATTGCTCTTGCTCGGATCGCGATCCTCGCCGGTAATCTCCTGCCCATGTGCATGGAGATAGTCGACGTACGTCCAGTAGACGTCGGAGCTTTGTGCGGCGAGGCAATTGGCGTCAACCGCCGCGTGAATGGCCCAGGGATGGACCTCGGCAAGTGGATAGTCCTTATAGATAAACCGGACTTTGTCCCTGTAACGGTCAAAGGTCGACGGGAACAGGGATTGATGCATCTTGGCGCAATAGGGGCATTCGAGGTCGTCGAAGTTAATCAGCGTGACCTTTGCCGCGGGATTCCCGCGAATCGGCCTTCCCTGGGTGTCGATGTGGAAGGCTGGGTCTTTGGCAAGATCGAATGTCTCGAGACGGGCGAGCGTCTGACCGTCCGAAGAAATAAGGAAATTCGTGGTGCTGCTCTTCGCGCCGCGAGAGAAGGCAATCGGCAAAGTATCGTAGCCGGGGACCTGGCTCGAGGTGCGTGCGCCAACCGTGACTGAGTAGTCCTGCGGCACGTTGAATTGCGAACGGACCAGCACCTCGATGCGCCGGTTAAGTTCCGGCCCCGTCATCGTCGGCTGTGTGGATTGGGCTTTGCAGCCAATGGCAAGCCCGAGCACGAGCAAGCCGGCAAAGAATGGAAAACGCAAGATGTACATCCTCTCCTTCAAGGATAAATCAGTGCGGCGCGCGCGATTGTACCGCTCCTTGGATGGACGCAAGTGCGCGCAAAAAGCCCTCAGTAGAGGGGAGGGAGGTTCGGATCGCGGAAAACGCTGTTGGAGTGACGGATGTCGCCCACCGAGCCGAAGTTGGCCAGCGTAAAGCCGTAGAGCCACTCCGTTTCGTCGCGGCCAGCGTTGTTGACGTTGCCCAGCTCGAAACGCCGGTAGCCGACCATCAGGCCGCAGCAGCCCCAGTTGTAGACAGCCTGGACTCCTCCATACTGTAATGCTCCGTGAACGAAGTCGTACCCGCCGCTGGCGGCAAGATTGAAGCCGACCCTGCTGGGTTTGCCGATCTGCAGGAACGGCTGAAGCTGCTGGCTCTGGATGGTTGTCGCCGCGCTGCCCTGTTCGTCCACGGCGTTCAGCATGGCATGCCCCAACCCGACCGTGGTGCGGCCCCAGCTGTAGCCGGCGTAAAGATCATCGGCGCCGATATGGCCCAGCCTGGGATCGTAATCCATATCCCACTCAACCCGCAGGTTGTCGATCGCTTCGAAGCGCAACCGCGAAATCACTGGGGACACGTTGCGCGCCGCGGTCAGGAATGCAATACCGCTCAGATCCAGCGTCGAATCGAATACGTTGCGGCGATTCGGAATGATCGCGCCGCCGAAGTTCGGATCGACAAAAAGCTTCTGCCCAATCTGCCAGCTGGCCCATTCTCGAGCCTGATTCCTGCATTCACCAGCCGCTGCCTTGACCTCGGAGCACCCCGTTGGATGCAGTGGCCGCAGATAGAAACGCTGGGTGAGGGAATAGCCGACTTCATTGGTATCCGTAGCGATGTCGCTGGTATCGACGAGAAGCACATTCTGAGCGCCTGAACCGATTCCTCCAACGAAGCGGTAGGTCAGCTCAGGCTCGATCACATGGCGCAGCGTCCGGTTCCATTTTGCGAGCACAAAGTCGCGTTCAAGCGCGGGAGGGCGCAGATCGAGCGAGGCCTCCGCGTCCGTCCGGTTCAGAGGGTCATGGCTGATCGAGGGTGTGCCGCCGTTGGCGCCGGTCAGGTCGGGTGTCTCACTTCCGGAATAGAACGTCTCGCGGAGCGCTACTTCCGGCACGATGCTCCAGCCGTCCACAACCAGGGGCCACGACAGGTGGGGATAGATGTCTGTTCTGCCTACATTGTGAGCATGAAAATCGGGCTCCGCGCGGCTCAAATGGCTAACCGACGAACTCAGGCCCCAATAAAGCGGAGAGGGTCCAAGCGGGCGGTCGAGCGAATCGAATCGCAGAGACGGGAGATGGAGAATTCGAGCCTCATCGCCGGGAGTTGTGCTGGCGAATGTTTGCAGACGGCCGAAGTAGCCCGACGGGATGAAGCCGTTGTGCTCGTGGGTGAGTCCCAGCGTGCTGAGCACCTCGGAGTTGACGGCCTGTGTGTAGTTATCGTCGAAGACCAGCCGATAGACATAGCTCGACAGGTATTCAACGTTGCCCGCGACGCGCGTGCTTGGAGTGAGCTCCTGGCGGCCCATGGCGGAGATGTCGACTCCGCCCTGATTGAGTAAGCCCGTTGCGGGCGGAGGGGCTGCGACGCCGCGGTCGAGCAAGGCATTCCATCGGACCAGAAGGTGGTCGAGCCCAGGACCCTTGTATCGAAAGTCCCCGTTGGGGGCGAATCCTCGCTTCGAGAAGTACTCCGAGCCGATCACCATGTCCATGCTGCGATTGACTACAACGTAGACCTGCTCGCCGAAAGTGTAGCCGCGAATCGACGATCCCATGCTGACCACTGGAATAAGAATGCCGCTCTCACGGCCGGTCTCCTCGACTGGATGGCGCAAGTAAGGCAGATAGAGAATTGGGACACCGAAGAGCTTGAAGAAGGTGTTCGCCGTGGAAGCTTCCCCGTTCTCCATCTTGATCGCGCGTGAGATGAGCTGCCAGTCAGGCCGTGGCAACCGGCAATTGGTCATCGTTCCGTCGATGATGCGGTACTTGCCTTCGCCGGTTTGAAGCAGCACCCGGCCGGAGAAGAGAAACGGGTTGGTCGTCGAGTACACAACAGCGGCGCCCGCGCGCCGAACTCCGACTGAACCGCTGACATCGTAGAAGCGCGCTGTGTGCATGTCGAGGCGCATCTGCCCTCGCGAAGCTTCGATTTGCACATCCTCCGGTCCCCCGGCCACCTGGAGATGACCGTCTGCATCCAACTCCGATGTCGACTGGTGATAGACAACCCTGTCGGCGCGAAAAATGAAGTCGCGATAGTGAACAACAACCTGGCCGCTCAGTGTCCAGGTGTCACCTTCGCGCGTCTGTCGTTGCGCCTGCCACTCGATGGGTACTCCCGTGGGAGGCGCGGGCTCTGGGTTCGCTAAGGGAAGAAGCTCCTGGCCGGGATCGTCGGGGAGCGAGCTCGAACCAGTTGGATTAGATGCTGCAGCGGGCTCGGTCGCAGGAGGGATCGCATTGGTCAATATCTGTCCGCGAAGTAGCGGGTGACAGAGGGCCAGCAGCGTGATAAACACGAGATTGCGAGGATGCATCCTGGGACCAAGGCCAGCATAGCAAAGCGAGCCTCGTAATCTTGGGACGCACAACGGCAGTCTCCGAAAGCATCAACCATCCCGAAACAGCGCCTTCAGCGCACAGTTGTGATCGGGTCGAAGACAGCCTTTAAGCCGATGTCCGTGCGCAGCGTGTACCGAGTCCAGATCAAAGGGGTTCCAAAAAAAGTGAGTACGCGAGCGAGCCAACGGGTTTCTCAGCCATCGTGGAAAGAAGAAGTCAATCGTAGGCTCGCGGCTCATCAATCCCGCAAGGGGCTGTCGGTCGTCGATGACCTTGGGGCCTCGCAAGAGCACATGGGCGTGAGTGATCGCGCTGCGAAGGCCGCCGCACGTGTTGCTGCGCGTTTTTCCAATGCTCCAAGTTATGCCGAGATGCAGGCTGCAGAGGCGCGTGCCGCCCTGCGCGAGGCTGAGGTGGCAACCAGAGCCGCACTCGAGGCTCAAGCTGTCGCGCAGGCTGCGCTGGCGCAGCTCGAGTGGATCGCCGAGGAGCGGGTTGAGTTTGAGGCTCATCACGCAGGACAGGCAGAGGTGGAAGCAGCTTCAGCGGAGAGCTCGCATGTTGCACTGGAATACAGCGAACCGCCGGCATCAGCCTCGAGCGAAGTGCATCTGAATGACTCGTTGCACGCGGAGCCCCAGGGGACGCCCAAGGAAGAGAGCTTCGTTCCTCGTGCCTACGAATCCTCCGAAGCGCAGCCGATCCACGCCAATCTGATCCATTTCCCGCGCGAGCTGGTGGCGACGCGGCGCATTCGTCCGCGCTCATCGGCCGCCGATCTTTCGCTCGAAGAGCAGCTCGGCCAGTTGAGCATCTTCGAAGTGGATCCCGGCTCGATCTCGATTGAACCGACCGCTTCGATTGCCGAAGAAATCGCTCCAGCACCCTCGTGGAGCGGGCCGGAATGGGCGGGCCTCGATCTGGAACTGGAGCGCAAAGAGATCGACGAATTCGACGGCGGGCCTCCCTCGATCACGGCGCGCATTCATCTCGCTCCCCTTGAACTGCGCCTCATGGCTGCGGTCGTCGATGTCGCCCTGATTGTCGGGTTGGTGTGCGCAGGAATCGCGGGCATCGCGGCTCACCTCCACCACGCGCCGACCATGAAAGCGGCTGAGATCGGCGGGGTTGCCGCGCTGATTCTGATCGGACTGGTCTATCACGCGTTCTTCCTGATGACAACCATGTCGACGCCAGGAATGATGTACGCCAGAATTGGGCTCTGCACCTTCGACGATGAGTACCCAACCCGCGCACAACTGCGCGGGCGATTGAAGGCTTTGCTGGTTTCTCTATTCCCCGTGGGATTGGGCATGGCATGGGCCATCTTCGACGAGGATCACTTGAGCTGGCACGATCGGATTTCGCGGACCTACTTGCGGCGCCGGTGCTGAGGCTGTTCTGCTGGACTTGAGGCGCGGAGTCTTCCGCGCCTTTTCTTTTTGCTACCAGGTCAGGGCGCGCAGCGCGCTCACCCCGGCGCCAATCAGGGCGGTTTCGTCGTCGGGTGGCAGAATCTCCAGGGAATAGCTGAGCAGGGGACTCATCTTGACCATCCCTTCGAGGTGGGCCCGCAGCGTCGCTAGGTCGAGAAAACCCACGTTGTGCCCGGTGAAGTAGAAGCGCCCAGGGCCTGCCAGATGAATGAAGGAAGCGGTCGCTGCTGCCAGCGCGCGGTGCCACAGGTCGACAAATTCTCGGCAGCGTACATCTCCCTGCTTCGCCTGCGCAAAAACTTCCTCGGGTTCGAGATCGAGGAAGCGCATGCGCATCGCGCGGTAACCCATGATGCCTTCCAGATGGCCCACCCCTCCGCAGCCGCAGAAACGCTCCTTCGGATCGAGCGTCACCGTCACGTGACCGCCTTCCCACACGCCCTCGACATAGGGCCAGCGGCCGTAACCGATGCCGTTGCCGATCGTCCAGACGCGTGTCAGCTTGTTGAGCTGTCCGCGCGTGGATGCCACTCCGGCCGCAATTGCGTCTGCATCGTTGGCAATGTACACCGGAGCAGAGACGCCTCGCGTGGCGAGAACCTTGGTCAGCTCCTCAGCAAGACGCATACCCTTGATCTGGACCAGATTCGGCGAATCTTCCACGACCCCATGCCGGATAACCCCGGGAACAGCGACGCCGATCCCGTCGAGCTTACTTTGGAGGCCGCTCGCGAGTGCAGCGATCTCTTTGCCCAGAACGTCGACCAGCTCCCCGCCGGGAAGGGCTACCAGAGAATCGCATTCGTCCTTGTCTTCGGGGAAGCGAAGCGGCTTTCCGACAAGTCGTTGATCCTCAAGAACACCAGCCGAGATATGTTCGGTCATGACAGCGCCGATTGCGATGCTCATGAGATCCTCTCATCCAGCCTGATACCGGCTCAGGCGGCCGAGACCGTTGAACGCTGCCGTCTTATAGCACTCGGCAAGAGTCGGGTAATTGAAAACGGTATCGACGAAGTACTCGATGGTCCCGCCCAGCGTCATCACCGCTTGGCCGATGTGGACCAGTTCGCTTGCGCCTTCGCCGATGATGTGCACCCCGAGTACTTTCCGCGTGTCGCGATGGAAGATCAGCTTCAACCGTCCCGTTGTATCGCCGCGAATCTGTCCGCGCGCGACCTCGCGATAATACGCCATACCCACCTCGTATGGCACGTCCTCGTCCGTCAGTTGCTCCTCGGTCTTGCCGATGAAGCTGATCTCCGGAATGGTGTAGATGCCGTAGGGATAGAAGCTCGGGTTCGATGAGATGGCGTGATCGTCGAAGGCGCGGGCTGCGGCGATGCGCCCCTGCTCCATCGATACAGAAGCTAGAGCCGGAAATCCAACGACATCGCCCACGGCGAAAATGTGCGGGACCTTGGTCGCGAAGTGCTCATCGACCGGGATGCGGCCGCGGCTATCGGCTTCGAGGCCGGCCGCCGCCAGATTCAGCTCATCGACGTTGCCCTGCCGCCCTACTGCGAACAGCAGCGCGTCGCCGGAGACCTTCTTTTTGCTCTCGAGATTCGCCACCACTCCGCCGTCCGCGAGCTCCTCCACGCTTTCCACTTCTTCTCCCAGGCGCATGGTTACTCGGCTGTCACGCAGGTGATAGCTCAGTGCCTCGATGATCTCCTGGTCTGCAAACTCGAGCAGCCGGTTGCGCTTCTCAATCAGCGTGACGCGCACCCCGAGAATCGCAAACATGCAGGCATATTCCACGCCGATCACGCCGCCTCCAACAACGATCAGCGTGCGGGGCAGCGCCGGCAGGTCGAGCACCTGGTCGCTGTTGATGATCGTGCGGCCATTGATCGGGACCTTCGGTGAGGATGCGGGCCGCGTGCCCACCGCGATTATGACGCGCTCGGCTTCGAGAGTGCTATCGCCCTGCGCGCCCTCGGTGCGAACCGTGTGTGGATCGACAAAATGGGCGATGCCCTGCACCACGTCGATCCCGTTGCGCGAGAGTTGCGCCTCGGTCACATCCACTTCGGTCTTGATCACCGCCTGCACGCGAAACGCGAGGTCGGCCATCGTGATCTTCTCTTTCACGCGATAGTTCATTCCATAAACCGAACGGTAGTTGTAACCGGAAAGATGGAGAACCGCTTCGCGCATCGTTTTCGACGGGATCGTACCGGTATTGATGCAAACGCCGCCGACGACTGTCCGCGCCTCCACCACCGCCACACGCTTCTTCATCTTCGAAGCGGCCACGGCTGCGCGCTGGCCCGACGGTCCCGAGCCAATAATGATCAGATCGTACTTAATGGCGCTCATGCAATCGTCTCCGGAGTTCGGTTCGGCTGCGGCGCATGACACCCGGCCTCCAACCGGAGGCTACCATACCGTGCTGTGCAGGGAACAGCGAGCTCACGTGAATTTCAACGGTTTCCGCATCAAGCAGGACGAACCCATCGGCATTGCGCGAGGCGTACCGGCGACTGCGTGAATCGCCGGTGCCGAAAGGGAATTGCAGCTCAGGCAGCCGCCGGACGAGCCACCATGTGAGCCGCAGGGCGATATTCTCCGCGCGGAGGAGCGGCCGATGAACGCCCCTTCTCGAGTTGGAATTGACGAATCATCACTTCCAGATCGTTGGCCAAGGACGCCAGGTTCTTCAACGCCTCCACAGCCTCTTCCGCTCCTTGAGAATTCTCCGTGGCGAGTTGGGATATATGGCCCGCGGATTCGGAAATCTCGCCGGAAGCAGCCGTCTGTTCGGTGGCCGCAGTGGCGATCAGCTGAATCTGATGTTCCACTTGATTTGAAGATTCGATGATCGCTTCGAGGCTTTGACGGGCGCGGGCGGTTTCTCCCATGCCGGTCTCCACCGCCGTGCGGCTGCTCTCCATCACCCCCATCGTCGCGCGCGTCTCCTCCTGAATACTGCGGATCGTGCCCGCAATCTCCTCGGTCGCGCCTTTGGTGCGCTCCGCCAGTCGGCGCACTTCACCGGCAACCACGGCAAATCCGCGTCCATGCTCTCCGGCACGCGCTGCTTCAATAGCCGCATTAAGAGCCAGAAGATTGGTCTGCTCGCTGATCTCCTGAATCACGCTCACCACCTTGCCGATCTCCTCGGAACGCTGCGCAAGCGAGGTCATCTTCTCCGACACCGTGCCCGTGGCGGCGGCAATCTTCTCCATCGTCGCGGCCGCAGCCTGCATCACGACACCGCCCTGTTGCGCGGTTTCGGCAGAGGCGCGGCTGGAACCCGCGGCGTTCTCGGCGTTGTGACTGATCTCGCCAATGGTCGCCGTCATCTCCTGCGCCGCCGCTGCAATCTGGTTGGTCTTGCTCGACTGCGTGTTGGCATTGCCGGCCGACTGGACCGAACGGGCGCTGATCTCGGTGGTAGCTGCCGAAAGCGTCTGCGCGCTCTGCGCAACTGCTTGTACCACCTCACGAATCGACTCTACGCTGGCATTCAGCGCGTCACCCATCCTGCCAATCTCGTCTGTACCGGTCACTGTGATCTGTGCCGTCAGATCCTTTGCCGCGAGCTGCTGCAGTGCTTCCATCACGTGCGCGATTCGCGGTCCAATGACCCGGTTTAATCCCATCCCCACGAACGCAGACAGCGCGACAATCAAGAGGTTGGCGAACAGATTGATCCACGTAGCCTGCCTGCTCGCGTCGGCGGATTCCTTCGAGTCGCGCATGCCTTCGTCGACATTGAAGTGCACGTCCTCGCTGGCCGCGTCTGACGCTGCATTAAAGGCCGCACGGGTCGCTTCGGAGGTCATGACATCCAGCGCGTCGCCTGTCTTACCCGCGGTGAGCAACACTCTTCCACGTTCGCTGGCGTCGACATACTGCGAAAAGCTCGCGCCGATGCTGTCCGTGAGTTCGCGCTCCTTCCCGGCGGTGACAAACGGCTGGTATGCCTTCATCGCATCCTGATAGCCGGCGATCCCTTTGGCTCGAAGATCCTGCTCGGTGGCGGTACAGGCCGGAGTCTGGCACAACAGCAGCTCAAGATCGGCGCGCCGGACCAGATTGATGCTGTTGCGAATGCCCGCCAGCTCCACGATGGAGGGAAAGTCATCCTCGGCAATCGAGGTGCTTCGAGCCGAGAGACTGCGCAGTGTGAAAAAGGTGTAGATGCCAAGGCCAACGCAGAAGAAGCAGACAAGGCCAAAGGCGAGGGCGAACTTGCGGCCGACTGGGATATCGCGAACGAACGACATAGTGAAGGGGTCCTCTCTTACTCCCGGTGCTTCGGCTTCCGTGACTAACCTGGCTCGGGTCTTTGGGATGTTCTCTCAGCAACTGTCATCGGCTCTTGCAAGGGAAACTTGAAGCGGGGACCACGCCTTCGACGTGGGAATCATCGTTGTCGCATCGCAGCCTCGGCAGAATCGCCATCCACCATCACTCCTTTCCCGTTACCTGAATCATTCGGCGGCTCTGTCTCTTTCCCATACAGGAATCAAGGAATCTTCATGACCGCCGATGCAGCCTTTGGGTTCGGACGCCTTGTGCCCAGACCCGAGGCCAGAGATGAAGATTCACCTTGCACTCGTCTTGTGGGTTCTTCCACTTCCCGGCGTGCTGCCGGGCGCCGAGGCGCAGCAACCACCCGAGTTCGTCGCTTCGGCGACCGACATTGCAATCAACGGTGCCGGCACCGGCGGTCCAGCCATCGAGGGTACGGCCGGCGCGAGTAGCTTCGAGCGGCCGCCTGTGGCAGAAAAGGTTGCCGACCCGTGCCTCTCGGACGACCTCGTTTCGCAGCCTTCGCGTCCCAACTGGTCGGCTGGAGCCGCAACCACACAGTGCAACGTTCTCGAGTTCGATTCCGGTTGGTTGCTCACGCCGATGGGCCGCGGGGTCCGGCAGTCACTTTTTCCGGCGAGCGTGCGCTACGGACTAACGCCCCGCATGGACCTTCGCTGGGGCATGTTCGGGCCAGTCACGCAGAGCGGAGGCGGCGCCTCCACGCTCCACGGTGTAACCGATCAGTGCTTCGGCATCACCTACCGGTTTCTCGATCAGGGACGATGGATGCCCGCGCTCGCCCTGAGCTATGGGCTCAAGGACCCGCATGCCAACCCCGCCAAAGGCTTCGGCACCGGCTTCTTCGATCATCAACTGGTCTTCATCGCCAGCCGCGACATACGTCGCCTGCACTTCGACTTCAACACTGTCGGCACGATCGTCGGCGGGCCGAACAGCAAAGATGGCGCAGCACAGTTCGGTATGGTCATGTCTCTTCCAGTCACGAAGAGTCTCACCTGGCTCGTCGAGAGCGACGGTGGCCCGCAGCCTGGCACATCCGATCGCTACGGCGCCGCCCTCACCGGTGCCTCGTGGGCGCTTCGCCCATGGCTCGTCGCCGATGCCGGGTACACGCGCGCCTACACCGCGGGAACCCCCCGGTCGCAGATCACCGCTGGAATCACCTTCACCCGCCGTTCGGGCTTCGCCCCGCTTCCGTCTGGATCGCGCTTGGCGCACTGGCTCGGTCGCTGAACCAAGCTTGCCTCCGCAGGGGTAAATCGATATCCTTGGGCCGCTCGTTCGTTTCTCATCGATCGGCCCGAGAGGTTTCCCATGTTCGCGAGCAGACGCTTTGCTGCAGGGATTTATGCCGCCGTCTTTTCCGTTTTCTTTCTCCCGGTTCTTCAACCCCTCAACGCGCAACAAACCAACACTCCACCGCCTCCCGCACCAGCGCCACCTGCACCCACGCCTGAGCAACTCGCCATCCAGGCAGCCTCGGAGAAGGATCACCAGCGTGTGATGGACGAACTCGGCATCAAGTCGCTCCGCCACGGAGCCGACGGCGACCTCAAATCGCCCAACGCCGCGAACTATGACGAATCGAAGGCCGACCTCTACACCAACATCCCCGACCCTTTGCTGCTGAACAACGGCAAGCGCGTCACGACCCCTGCAATGTGGTGGCACGAACGTAGGCCACAGATCGTTGAGCTCTTCGATCGCGAGATCTATGGACGCACGCCGAAAAATCTTCCCAAGGTCAAATGGGAGGTCGTGAGCACCGTGCGTGAGAAGAACGGCGATATCCCCGTGATCACCCGGACCCTGGTCGGGCACGTCGACAACTCCGCCGATCCCAACATCACAGTGAACATCGACCTGACACTCAGCACGCCTGCCGATGCCAAGGGTCCCGTTCCCGTGATCATGGAGCTCGGCCTCAGCAAGGAGTTCCTGGCGATGCTCCTCAAGCGCTTCCCGCAATTTGCCGCGATGAATGGAAACGGGCCCACTTGGCAACAACAGGTGCTTGCGAAAGGCTGGGGTTATGCCGAGTACATTCCAACGAGTGTCCAGCCCGACAACGGTGCAGGGCTGGCGGAGGGGATTATCGGCCTGGCCAACAAAGGCCAACCGCGCAAACTCGACGACTGGGGCGCATTGAAGGCCTGGGCCTGGGGCGCGAGCCGCTGCCTCGACTACTTCGAAACCGACAAGGATGTGGACGCGAAACAAGTCGGCATCGAGGGCCACTCGCGCTACGGCAAGGCCGCGCTGGTGGCGATGGCCTACGATCCGCGCTTCGCCATCGGCTACATCAGCTCCTCGGGCGAGGCCGGCGCGAAGCTCTACCGGCACATCTTCGGTGAGCAGGTGGGCAACGTCGCCGGCGTTCAGGAGTATCACTGGATGGCCGGAAACTTCTTGAAGTATGCCGGACCGCTGACGCCAGGCGATCTGCCGGTCGACGCCAATGAGCTGATCGCGCTCGTCGCGCCGCGTCCCGTCTTCATTAGCGGAGGAGCCGTCGAAGGCGACGGCTGGGTCGATGCCAAGGGCATGTTCCTTGCTGCTGCCGGTGCCGGGCCGGTCTATCGGCTGCTGGGCAAGAAAGATCTCGGGACAACGATCTTCCCGCCCATCGAGACCACGCTGATCGATGGCGACATCGCATTTCGCCAGCACACTGGAGGGCACACACCCGCTCCCAACTGGCCGACGTTCCTGACCTTCGCCGGCCGCTATCTGCACGCACCCGGAGAGCAAGCAGACACAGGCAATGGTGCTCCGGTTCATCTGACCGCGGTGCAGGATCGCGAACGAATGCTGAGGCTGCTCGGTCTGAACGATGCGCAGATGCGGCCACGGCCCTCCGGCGATGCGAAGGCGGCGAACGCGACAAACTACGACCTGACGAAGGCCAACGTCTATCCCAACATTCCCGATCCGCTGCTGCTCAAGAACGGTCGGCGCGTGACAACTCCGGAGCAGTGGTGGTCGAAACGACGTCCCGAAATCGTCGCCGACTATGAGCGAGAAATCCTCGGAAAGGCTCCGGCCAACCTTCCCAAGGTGACCTGGGAAGTGGTCAAGAATACATCGGGCAAATACGGCGGCATCGATGTCATCGTCAAGCACCTTGTAGGGCACGTCGACAACTCCATCGACCCGCAGATTGCCGTGAACATCCAGTTGGTTCTATGCACGCCGGCCCATGCCGCGGGTCCCGTTCCGATCGTGATGGAGCTGGCCTTCGATAGAGACTTCGAGGACGCGCTGGGGATGCCGGTCTCCGAAGCGGTTCCAGTCGGCCACGGTCACTACGGTGTAGAGGGTCGGCCTCTGCTCCAGCGAGGATGGGGCTTTGCGGTGCTCTCGCCCACGAGCTTTCAGCCCGACGATGGCTCCGGCCTCACTACAGGCATCATCGGGCTCATGAATCATGGCCAGCCGCGCGGTCTCGAGGATTGGGGCACGCTGCGTGCGTGGTCGTGGGGCGCGAGCCGCGCCATGGACTATCTCGAAACCGATCCGGCCGTCGACGCGAAACATGTCGGGCTGGAAGGCCACTCGCGCTTTGGAAAAACCGTACTTGTGGCCATGGCCTACGACTCACGATTTGCCATCGTCTACAGCAGCTCATCGGGCGAAGGCGGCGCCAAGCTCTATCGACACATCTACGGCGAGCAGATGCCGAATGTGGCGGGCCCCGAGCTCTATCACTGGTTCGATGGCAACTTCCTGCGTTACGGCGGGCCTCTGACGCCTGCCGACTTGCCCGTGGACAATCACGAACTCATCGCCCTCTGTGCGCCCCGCCCGGTCTTCATCGGCGGCGGCGCCAACACAGGCGACGGCTACGCCGATCCAAGCGGAGATGCCTGGGCGGATACGACAGGCATGTTTCTCGCCGAGGTGGATGCCGGTCCAGTCTATCGGCTCCTGGGCGCAAGGGACCTCGGCACAACGACGTTCCCTCCGGTCGGAACTGCGCTCCTCTCAGGCGACCTTGGATTCCGGCAGCACCAGTTCGGGCACACACCCGTGCCGAACTGGCCCGCCTTCCTTCAATTCGCGAGCAAGTATTTTCCTGCTTCCGAATCACCCGCCCGCATCCGCTAGTCTCACGGTTGCTGGTTGTCGTCTCAGGATTTCAGGGCGGCTCGCTCTTTGAGGATCGCCATCACATCCTGGTGGGCGAGGTAAAGCACCACCCGAAACCCTCCCTCGGCTTTGTCCAGTACAAAAGTCGAATCGACGAAGACCGCAGGACTCGATGGCGCGTCCTCTGTGAAATTGATCTTCCATCGCGTGTGCGCCATCGCGTAGCGGTTGCCCAGCGAATGGGCATCCACACTCACCAGGTTCATCCCGTCACAGCCAAAGCTCGCGAACAGCTGCTTGCGTTTCGGCAGGGCCAGCGCGAAATCGCTCGCTTTCACACACTGCGCACCTTGCGGGCCGGCCGCCATAAAAACATCGGCGAACTGCGACACCGCGTCGGAGAAATCGCTCTTGTTATTGTTGCGTTCGAAGTGGCGAATGAAGTCTTCGACACTCGTGCGGGTATCTTCCATGGGTTTCCTCGATTCCAGAGATAAGGTGAACTTCCGCGCCCAAAGGCACTTTAGTATTATACCAGAAATCGAGGCATAAGTCAAGCTATTTCTGCTGTTTAGGGCCTTCGGTGTGTTCTGTTTCGATTCGATAAACCTCCGCACACGTCCCGCCCAGAACCGCATCCCGCTCCGAATTCGTCAGTTGCGCGATGAACTCCAGCACGATGCCCACCGTCGCCGCGTAGTCTGCCGAAACCGTGCACACCGGCCAGTCCGATCCGATCATCAAGCGCGATGGCCCGAAGCAATCCAGAACCACATCGAGATAAGGACGAAAATCTTCCTGCGTCCAGCTACTCCATCGCGCCTCCGTCACCATCCCGGAAAGTTTGCAGGCGACATTCGGTAACTCGGCGAGCGTTCGGATGTCACGTGCCCACGGCTCCAGCGTTCCAGCAGCGATCGGCGGCTTGGCAATGTGGTCCAACACGAAAGGTTGATCGGGGAACTCGCGGACAAGCTGGACCGCGACCGGCACATGACGCGGATAGAGCAGAAGGTCGTAGACCAGCCCGAACTCGGCCAGTTGCGCAATGCCGCTCCGAAACTCCGGGCGCAGCATGTACTCATCGTCCGGTTCGGCTTGCACCACATGGCGGACGCCAACCAGCTTTTGATTCCCGGCGAACGCCTGCAACTGCTCGACGACCTCGGCCGAAGACAAGTCGACCCACCCCACGACACCTCGAATGAATTCGTTCTCCCTAGCCAGCTCGAGCAGCCAGCGTGTCTCTTCGAGACTCTGCCGGGCCTGCACTGCAATCGATCCGCTGAGTCCATTCGCCTCGAGCAGCGGCGCGAGATCGCCCGGCAAAAAATCGCGCTTCAGCACCGCCATCGACCCGTCGATCCATTCGTACTCCGCCGAAGAGTACTCCCAGAAGTGCTGGTGTGCGTCGATCCTGATCATGCCGTTCATCATTTTCGCAGGGCCCAACCAAGGGTGAACAGCAAATCGCAAAGGTATAGTTTTGATATGCGCTTGCAACATTGCTGGATGGTGCTTCCTCTTGGCGCCTGCCTGGTTTGCTCCCCCGTCTCCGGCCAATCGGCCAAACCGGCCATCACCCTCGACGAATACCTCAACACGACTGACATCTCTTCGGCGCGCTTGTCGCCCGACGGCTCTTCGGCGGTCATCGAGACGGACCAGCCCGACTGGAAGAACAGCGTCTACCGGCACGATCTTTGGGTCTGGAACGCGCGCTCCGGATTGCGCTCCCTGACGCACTCAGCCAGCGAAGAAGACGGGAAATGGAGTCCGGACGGCAAATGGATCGCATTTCTTTCCGATCGGTCGCTGCCGGGCGATGACGCCTCGTCCGATGCGGAGCCAGGGACCGACGCGACAAAGCCGAAACGCGTCTGGATCATCCCCGCGGCCGGCGGCGAGGCCCTCCCGCTCTACAGCGAGAAGCTGGACGTACACGCCTTCGCCTGGTCGACGGACAGCTCCGCCCTCTACTTCTCAGCCCAGCAGCCGCTCGATCGCGATCAATCGGAGGCGCGCGCAGCCGAGTGGCAGGATGTGATTCGCTGGCGAGAACAGGACCGCGGCGATCTGCTGATGAAGGTGGAGATCGGCTCTGCGATTGAAAGCGATCTGGCCACGCCTCTGCCGAACCCAGCTGCCGCGGCCAAAACTGCGAAGGGGCGTGCCGATACAATTCCCGGGTCGATGCTTCCCGCCGCGGCCAGCGTCCTTACAAAATGCCAGCTCGCCATCGACGAGATCGCTGTCGCACCGAACGGCAAGACATTGGCATTTTTGACCGTGCCGGTTCATCGGCGTACAGAGAATCCCGCAGACTATGAGATTTATCTCGTCAGCACCAGCGGCGGCGATGCAAGGCAATTGACGCACAATCAGGCACTCGAATCGCGCATCGCGTGGGCGCCCGATGGCCGCTCGCTTCATTTTCTCGTCGCCGCCGCTGCCGGCTCACTGGAGGGCCCGTATCGCGACGTGCAGGGACGACTCTACCGTGTCGACACCGAATCCGGGAAGGTCGAGCGCCTCGGTTCGAGCTTCGACGGCTCCTTCGATCAGTTTGCCTTGCTGCCTGATGGCCGTGAAATCGCGCTCGGTCTGAAAGGCACGGAGACGCAGCTCTATTTAGTCGAAGGCGACAACGCGACCAAGCTTCCGGGCCTCGCTGGCACGTATGCAGGCCTCGAGTCGGCCCCGAACTCGAATACGATCCTGATCCGGCATTCCACTGTGAACGATCCAACCCAGGTCTATCTCGCGACCGAACCCCTGCATCCAGACCAGCTCAAACAGCTCACGAACTTCAACTCCATCTTCCACGACCGCGCCCAACCCGAATGGCAGCCCTACACGTGGAAGGCCGACGACGGACGCACGGTGGAGGGCATGCTGCTCTTTCCGCCGGGAAAGAAAAACGCGAAACACCTGCGCATGTTCACCCTCATTCACGGCGGACCGGCCGATGCGGACGGCAACCGCTTCGGCGCCGACTGGTATGACTGGGCGACGCTCGCCGCGGACCGCGGATGGCTGGTCTTCCGTCCCAACTACCGCGGCTCCTCAGGCTACGGCGACGACTTCATGCTCGAGATCGAACCCCATCTCGTATCGAAGCCTGGCCGTGACATTCTCTCGGGCGTTGACGCGCTGGTGAAAGACGGCTACGCCGACCCCGACCACCTGGCCATCGGCGGCTACAGCTACGGCGGCTACATGACCAACTGGCTCATCACCCAGACCACGCGCTTTCGTTCCGCTGTGACCGGCGCCGGAGCCGTGGAGCATGCCGCCAACTGGGGTAACGACGACGAGACCTGGGACGACGCCTGGTATCTCGGCGGCCAGCCGTGGCAAAATCCGGATCTCTACCAAAGCGAGGCCGCGCTGTTTCGCTTCGACAAAGTGAAGACACCAACGCATCTGGTCCAGGGCGGTGCGGATATCCGCGTAAGCTATCTGGAGGGCGAGACGATGGAGCGGGCGCTCCAGGCCCTGGGCATTCCGCACACTTTCCTCGTCTTTCCCGGAGAAGGCCATAGCCTCGACAAAAATCCCTGGCACGGCTATATCAAGCTCCGTGAGGAACTGAAATGGATCGAGAAATATGATAGTAAGTAGCCGGCAGCAACTTCCGTTCGGCGACGTCGAAGAAATGTCGGAGACGAGAGTGCTGGCAGACGCATCTCTTATCCAGCAGCACCCATGAATCCAGTCGATCAAGCCCGTCAGGTCGCATTCCAGCAGACGCTTCTTAGCGCCCGCCGGACGATGCTGATGAGTGAGATCCTCAAGCTTGCCATCGACAGCTTCCGCGCCTCGAAGCTGCGCTTTGCTCTCACCGCACTGGGCATGGTGATCGGTACTGCATCGGTCATCCTCGTGGTCACCATCGGGATGAAAGGCAAGCAATACGTTCTCGAGACGCTGCAAAAAATCGGCACCAACTCGGTCGAGGTGGAGTATTCCGGCGGCGGTGCCACTGGCGCAGAACGCGTCCTCTACAACGACTATCTGACCCGCGACGACGAGAGGGTGGTCGATGAGCAGGTTCCAGGCGTGATGTACTCCTCGCCGATTCTCGAGATGCACACGCGCATCAGCTTCGGCGGCGGTGTCGTGAAAGACACGCTGGTGCTCGGCGTGAGCCCGCAGTATCGCAACATCCGCAACCTGCTTGTGCCTTACGGCCGCTTTCTCGACGAGATCGACGACTCCTCCGATACCAAATGCGCGGTCGTGACCGAAGCATTTGCAAAGGAGCGATTCGGCAACGTGTCTGCCGCCGTGGGCCAGACCTTCGAGATCCAGGGGATTCCCTTCACGATCATCGGCATCTTCAAAGAGAGCGTCGACGACATGGGGCAATCGGAGATCGCAGACCAGACGATCCTGGTGCCTTACTCCGTTGCGCGCCTCTTCTCCGGCACCGAGAACGTCAAGCAGATCTACTTCTCGATGCGCAGCATGAATGAGGTTGAGGACGGAGCCAAGGAGATCATCCGTATCATTCAAGGGCGCCACCGCACCGGGTCTGTCTACAAAGCACAGACGCTTACTGAGGTTTTGACCTACGCTGCCGAGATATCCAATGCCCTGACCGCGGTGCTGGTGCTGGTTTCCGCCATCACCCTTGCCGTGGGCGGTGTGGGCATTATGAACATCATGCTGGCCAATGTGCGCTCTCGCATTCGCGAAATAGGCATTCGCAAGGCGCTGGGTGCGACTTACCGCGAGATCAAGCTCCAGTTTCTCGCTGAGGCCGTCATCATCTCCCTGTCCGGCGGGTTAATCGGCGTACTGGTTGGGCTGACGATTCCGCTGTCGGTCCGATTCTTCACCGACTATGCGCTGCCGATCTCGGGCTGGTCGATTGTGATTGCACTAGCTGCCGCAACGATTGTTGGCATTGTCTTTGGCACAGTGCCGGCAACACGTGCTGCACAGATGGACCCCGTGGATGCGCTGAAGTATGAGTGACACGAACCCTCCCAATCACGAGGCACCCGAAGAGGATTCGCATCGCGGGCCGAATCTCGTGCTCATCTACACTCTTCTCGGCGTTGCCCTCGTTACCGCAATGGCGATTGCCGTACTGATCGTGCTGCCGTTTTACCGTCACCGCTAAACGGAGAAGAGACTATGCCGACTCAAGCGGAGAAGGCCGCTGCATTCCAGGCCCTGCACCAGAGAGACCAAATCTTTGTGATCGCAAATCCCTGGGACGCAGGGACTGCGCGAATTCTCACTGGGCTGGGGTTTGAAGCCCTCTCCACAACCAGCGCGGGGCTGGCCTTTACCCTCGGACGCCGCGACGGCACCGCGAGTGTCACGCGCGACGAAGCGCTGGCCAACGCGAAGGCTATCGTTGCTGCAACCCACCTGCCCGTCGCTGCCGATCTTGAGAATGGTTACGGCCACGCACCCGAGGCCGCCGCCGAAACCATCCGACTGGCTGCGGATGCTGGTCTTGTCGGCGGGTCGATCGAAGATGCCACCGGCGATCCCGCCAACCCGATCTACGACTTCGATCATGCCGTCGAGCGCGTGACAGCTGCGGCAGCGGCCGCGCGTGCGTTGCCGTTCCCATTCATGTTCGTTGCCCGCGCCGAGAACTATCTTCATGGTCGCCGCGATCTGGACGACACGATCCGCCGACTGCAGGCCTATGAGAAGGCCGGCGCAGAAGTTCTGTACGCGCCAGGAATCACCGATCCGAAGGAGATTCGCACCGTGTGTGCGTCCGTGCACAAGCCGGTGAACGTGCTGATGGGGATGAAGGGTGCTCCGCCACTCACCGTGCAGGAACTCGGTGCGCTGGGTGTTCGGCGCGTGAGTATCGGCTCGGGCTTCAGCCGTGTCGCGCTGACTGCCTTCTACCATGCTGCACGCGAAGTGCGCGACGACGGGACATTCCGATTCGCCGATGAGGCGCTCTATATGTCGGAACTCGCGAATCTCTTTGCCTGATCGCAAGAATGAAGGCCACTCTGCGGTCGGAGCGCTCGCAGTCTATCGGGACAGCTTGGTGCTGCGAAACCCTAGCGAAGCTCTGGGAATGAGATCCGTTCCACAGCCTCACCCCGATCGAGCGCGTCTAGCCAGCCGCGAAGGCTCCCCCGCAGCGCATCGACATCGATCCCACCAAATTCAGCCGGCAGCGGATCGAGCCGCCCAAGAGCATTCCGCAGCAGAGACGCCGTTCCAATCAGGTTCCCTCGTTGCAAGTGGTGAAACGCGGCCGTCGT
Source organism: uncultured Acidobacteriaceae bacterium (assembly GCA_963778705.1). Classification (GTDB taxonomy): domain Bacteria; phylum Acidobacteriota; class Terriglobia; order Terriglobales; family Acidobacteriaceae; genus Telmatobacter. The sequence continues at coordinate 106,051 of CAVZVM010000002.1, read as the reverse complement.
CTGGATCAGTGCCTGAAGGAACGTCTTCTCCTGTCCCTCCAGCTTCAGCCAGACGGCCTCCCAATGCTCGTGCGCATGCCAGAACTGCTGGGCGCGATAACAACGCAGACCTTCTGCAAGGTCGCCGGCAGTCCAGTCAAAGTGCATCTTTTCGCGGTGATTCAGGTAGGCTGGCCCGGTCAGGGATGAGCACGGGAATGTCGTCAAGGATGGGATAGATGCGTCCACAGCCTGCGCACACAACGCTGGTGTCCTTGAACCGAAGGGCCTGCTGGCAGGCAGGACAGGCCAGATCGTCGGCCCAGCTTGAGATGGCCTTCAATTGATCGGATGGGGAATCGGAAGGCATCGTGTGCAGCCGCTACTGGATCGTGGCTTCCGGCTCGTCCCCGGAAGACGTGTGCCTTTGCGGACGGCTTGCGAATTCGCGCTCGATCTTTTCATTGGTGCCGGCGCGCGCGAACTCGTAGGCCACCCGGATGCCATTGAAGATCGCATTATCATTCGACGAACCGTGCCCGATGATGCAGACGCCGCGCACCCCGAGCAGCGGTGCCCCCCCATACTCGGTGTAGTCCAGCCGCCGCCGAAAATCGTTAAATGCACGCCGCGACAGCAGCGCTCCCACCTGTGCCGTCACAGTCCGCGTCAACGACTCGCGCAGCACATCCCGAACGAACCGCCCGACGCCTTCGCTGGTCTTGAGAGCCACATTGCCCACAAAGCCATCGCAAACGATCACGTCAGCGCGGTTGTTGAAGATGTCGCGGCCCTCCACGTTGCCGATGAAATTGATGGGCAGCGCCTTCAGCAGAGGCAGGGCTTCTCGCGTGAGCTCGTTGCCCTTGGTCTCCTCTTCGCCGATCGAGAGCAGTCCGACGCGCGGCTTGTGAATCTTCAGCACGCTGCGGGCATACATCTCGCCCATCACGGCGAATTGCTCGAGGTTGTGCGCCTTGCAATCCACGTTGGCGCCCACATCCAGCAGCACGCAGGGGTTGCCCTTTGCTGTCGGCATCGGCGTGGCCAGCGCAGGCCGGTCCACACCGGGCAGCGCGCCCAAAACCATCTTCGCGGTTGCCATCGCTGCGCCAGTATTGCCGGCGGTCACAAAGCCCGAGGCCTTGTGCTCACGCACCAGCTTCAGGCCAACGCGCATCGAACTGTCTTTTTTTGTCCGGACCGCGTGCGCCGCCTTTTCGTCCATTCCGATCCGCTCCGAGGCGTGATGGATGACGATCGGCAGGTCGAGATCTTCGTTTTCGAGGTGTTCGTCCAGCAGATCGCGCAACTCGGGCTCAGGCCCAATCAGGTGCACGCGGACTGGGAGAGTCCGGCAGGCCAGAATTGCGCCTCGAATCTCAGGCTCGGGCGCCTTGTCGGAGCCAACAGCGTCGAGCGCAATATCGGTAAGCAGATTCGGCCTGACCAGGGAGAAACCTCGCTGAAAGCAGCTGTCTCACAAACGGCCCAGGAAGTTTCTGGAACCGTGCGGGTTCAGATTACTTGGCGTCTTCCTTGGTGTCCAGCACTTGGCGCCCCTTGTAGGTGCCGCACTTGGCACACGCGTGGTGGGGCAGCTTCTTCTCGTGGCAGTTCGGGCACTCCGAGACACCGGTGGCGGTGAGGAAGTCGTGGGAGCGGCGAAGTGCGGTGCGGCGCGTTGAGTGGCGTCGTTTCGGATTCGGCATGATGCAATTCCTTTCGTATCTGGGCGGGCATGACTCGCGTCCGTACCCCGCCTGAACGGCCCGTCCTCCGGCCCGGTTCAGGAGACCCTCAATCTTTGAGTTTTCAGGACTTTATCCGGCTGCGGAGACCTGCCAGCGCTTCCCAGCGGGCGTCCGAAGGAGCCTCATCGCAGGAGCACGCCTCGAGGTTGCGATTCTTGCCGCAGCGTGGGCAAAGTCCTTTGCAGTCAGGCTTGCACAGCGTCCTGACCGGCAGGGACAAAAGCACCTGCTCACGCAGCACATCCTCAAGCAAAAGACTGTCTCCTTGATAATAACCGATTTCGGTCTCCGGCGCTGTTATCGAGCGCTCGGGGGCGTCGGCATCGGCGCCGATAGGCCGAAAGATCAGGTCGAAGTCGGCGGCCAGGGGAATCTTCACCGGATCGATGCACCGGGCGCAGGGAACCTCGAACTGGCCCTCCAGGCGGCCCTTCAGACGGATGTCGGGGACGATCTCTCGCGGACCGCGGTGCTCGTGAATCACTTCAGCCCGTCCTGAAGACGCAAGCGGGCCGTCCTGCGTCGCTTCCTCGCCGTAATCGATGGCTCCAATCGGCAACTGCAGATCGAACTCGATGGGCTCTTTCTCGAGCTCGCTTACCTTGAATTCCATCATTTCAGCCTAAGGCGCGTCGGGTTGCGCGTCAATGCGTCGAGGGTGGCCAGGAAGCCTCCGTGCAAATCGTCGGTCAGCACGAAAATGGGTGCCCCACATCTCGAATTTGAGAGGTGGGAGAGCACGAAGTGTCAGCGTCCTCGCAAAGTGTCGGTCAGCACAAAAATCGGTGGGTGCCCCAGGCCGGGGTCCCCGGCGACAGGTCTTCGTCGCTGGGGTGGAGGTCCCTCGCCTTTGGGGACCTGGGAAAGCACGAAATCCACGCGTCCACTCGTCCACTACTGCTGATTCCTCCGTGCACTGTCATCCTGAGATTCGGCACGCTTGGGGCCCTGCGGGCGCGACAGCGCACGTGGGGTAAGCCGAGCGAAGGATCTGCTTTTCACTCGTCGTCGCTTGCTAAACCCGCGAATCATCCTTCCACTGCCTCCCGAATCTCCACAATCTGTTCCGCATGACGTCCCGGATGCGCAGCCATCATGATCACCGTCTCCTGGCAGCTGACCGGGCCAGGGAAGAGCGGATGATCGGTCGCCCAGCAGCGCAAATCGCCGCCGAACTGCTCGAGAAAGAGAACCGTCTCAGCCCGCGTGGCGTCGAACGCAGCGACCGCTTCCTGCAGAGTCGCGTAGCGGCCTTTCGGCTGTGACTCCGGCGGCGCAGCGATGGGCCTTGTCCGATCGGCAGCACGCGCAGCAATCCTGGCTTCACGCTCGCGCGCTGCGACCAGCTGCTCCGTCCGCTGCGCGATCCGCAGCCGCCCCAGCAGATAGCTCTCCGATTCAACAAGGTGATTCACGATCTCCAGAATCGACCAGCCGCCACTTGCCGGCTTGCGCGCCGCAAGGTCCTCGTCGACCCCCTCAAGCGCCCGAGCAAGAGCCTCGCGGCCCCGGTCCAGCGCCGCCGCTAGTTCTTGTTTCTCTTCGCTAAGAATGCGATCTTCCGTCATGGTCGAAACCTGAGCGCGCCGAGGAGCCGATTTGGCCAGCATGATCCTCTACGGAAGCGTACCAAGAAACTTCTTCATCTCGTCCACCACTTGCGCTTCATTCGAGCGATAGATGTAGTGGTCCGCGTTCGGAATGCGAACGACGCGAGCGCTGGGAACTCCAAGCGCGAAAGCTTCGGCTCGTGCCGAGCAGGCCGCAGTATCCGCGGCAAGTCGCGCGGCTCTGCGTTCCGGGTCGTTCGCAAAGAAGTGGCTCCAATCGTGAGGGCAGGCAACGATTGCGAGCACCGGCACCGGGATGGACGTGTACTTTTCCGCGCCGAAATTCAGCGCGGCCCCAATCGGCGACCGCGGCGGCAGCGGAGGCATCGTCTTCACGTCTTCATTGTTCTGGTGAAGCACAGTCTCGAACTTGGCAATCGCTGTTTCGAGTTCGCGTAGTTTCTCCTGCTCATCGACGCCCCCGGCTTCAATTTCCTCAATGCGCTTCTTGATGCCGTTCATTTCGATCTCCACCTGCGGGCGCGCGGGATCATAGAAAGACCAGCTTGCTATCGCATCGAGATAGACCAGTCCGGATACCTTATTCGGAAAGCGGCTGCCGATTGAGCTGAGCTCCTCACCCGCCAGCGAGTGGCCCACCAGAACAGGACGTTCGATCCGAAGTGCTTGCATGACTGCGAGGACATCGTCTCCCAGACGATCTGCCGAGTAGTTTCCGTTTGCCGGTGCCGGCTTGCTCGACGCGCCAAAGCCTTTGCGCGTGATGCCGTAGACATGATTCTGGCCGGTAAACTTCGGAGCAAAACTATCGAACGCGTGAGCGCTGTCTCCATTGCCCGCCAGGAAGATAAGCGGTCTACCGGATCCCCCCCAATCCAAAACCTCGAGCTGAACACCGGGCTCAACGGTGACGAACTGAACCCTGTGCGGTGAGGAATCCGTCTGCGCAGGTGCTGTCAGAGAAACCGCGAGCGCTGCAATTAAAAGAGAATTTAAGCCCCTCATTTTAGATTCCCTCGAAACGATGGTGGCCGCCACCGTGCCACAGTAGAAGAAGGACGGACTGCCCGGCAAACGCGACTGCGCGATCTTCCATCGTGATGGGCAACAACCGACGGCTCATCGTCCGGCGCGATGAAACGACATAGCCCAGAAGCCCAGGGCTGAGATGACGGCAAATCCCAAGATGAAGGCCGGGCTCGTGGCCAGCAAAGCGCGTTCGAAAACCGCCACCAACTCGCAGACCAGCACGACCACCATTCCCGTGACGGCTACGATGAGTTTGGTTTTGTTGCTCATGCATTGCCTCGCCGATGAGTCTAATGCCTCCAATCCGATCTTCGCGATCCCAAACGATCACAGCAGATAGGGCACCAGGGCAGCGGTCTCATGAGCATACGTGGCATACGTCTCGCCGAACTGGGAGCGCATCCACTGTTCCTCCATGCGGAGCTTCATCCAGAGCGCCAGGAAAACGAGACCGAAAGCGATGAACCCGCGCACCTGAGACAGGGCAATCGCGGTGCCCAGGAACCCGGCCAGAATCCCGGTATAGATGGGATGACGCACCACGCCATAGGGACCGCTCGTGATCAGCTCGTGGTCCTGCTTAATCGTCACAGACCGGCTCCAGTTGCTGCCCAGGTGCTCGCGCGCCCACACGGCGAATAGTAGGCCGGCGATCATCACGCCAGCTCCCAGCCAGAACGGCCAAAGGCCCACCGGCCAAACCGGCAGGTAAAGCCAGCGCAGCGGAATGCGCCCTGTCGAGAGCAGCGCGATCGCGAGCCCGAAAATGAGCACGCGCAGAATGCGCGAGGCAATCGGCTCGAGGCGCTGTGTGGTTTTCGTGCCGATGGCTTTGATCTGCCAGTAGAGCAGAAAGAGAATCCACACCACCGGAAAGAACGATTCGTAGAACCAAAGCATGTAAACCTCCGCGCGCTAAAAATACTACGGTGCCGGGCCCGGGAAGTTCCAGGCTCGCCGCATTGCGACGTCCGCGGGAAAGTTAATGACAGGCTCTGGCGTGGACAACATGAAGGCCAGCATGTCCGGGCGCGAGTCCTTGCACGGCACCGCCGAACCTGGACACGATCTCCTGGTAGTCGATGTCCTCAACGTCACCAAACCCGTGCGCGCGAAGCATCCCTGCCATCCCAGCCGGCTCGAAACGGGTGGCCGAACGTTCGCCCATTCTCTCAAGCTGTTCCGCCCGCGCCTTTTCTATCTGCCTCAGCTCTTCTGAGAATCCCTCCGGAGATTCCATGTAGTCGAACACCACCTCCGAGTGCTGGATCGACGACACATAGTCCAAAGTCCGGCCGATTGCGTCCTCCGTCAGATAGGGCACAACTCCGAGCCAGGTGAAGAACGCAGGCGCGTTCTGCTCAAAGCCTGCAGCCACGAGCTTCTCTCCCAAATCATCCTGCTCGAAATCGAGTGGCACGAAAATAAGCCAGGGCGGAAGCGCGATTTGAGCTTCGGCGAGGCGCTCGCGTTTCTCTGCCTGCGTCGCGGGGTGGTCCACCTCATAGATCTCTACACCGCCATGGGGATTCCGCAGAGCGAACGTGTCGAGTCCGGCACCAAGAATCACGATCTGCCGAACCCCTCTTCCGACAGCCCTCGACAAAGCATCTTCCGCAATCCGGCTGCGCGCCGCGGTGAACAGACGCCCGATGCTGGCCAAGGGGTGTTGGTTCGCAAATTGAAGCACGTCCCTTTCGTCTTCTCGCAGAATCTTCATGGCAAATGGGTCATCGAGAATGGAGCCACGATCGAGCACCTGGTGAGCAGCTCGTTGTCGAGCGATCATCAGGGCTGTGCGGCTCGGTTCATGCGGCTTCATGTTCGAGGTCTCCATTCACATCAATAGTTCTCATCAATCGCTGATCGGACGATGCGCCAAACGGGCCGAAAGCCTGCGCTGAGCCGTAGTCGAAGCGGATCTGCTTTTTGGGCAGCCTCAATCCGCACGAACCTGGGTGCCCCATGTCTCGATTCTGCGACGTGGGAAAGCACGACCCAGCCCAGCCCTGGCATCAGCCCAGGAGGGAGCAGGGGCCTTCAGGCCCCTGAACAGAGGCTCTCGGCCTCGCCACGGCGCCTTGCCCGCTGTCGCGCATTTCAGGTGCGCGGCAGCGGGCAAGGCGCCGACACTGAGCCCATCGTTCGGATTCGTCCTGTCGCCCACCGCAGCCCATCTATTAACACAGTGTCATCCTGAGAACCCGCGCGTCTGGGGCCCCGTGAACGACCTTAGTCGTTCATGGGGTAAGCGGGGCGAAGGATCTGCTTTTCGGTGCGTTCTCTCCGCGGATGCCATATTGCCACGAAATCGCCCTGCTTCTACACTTGAAATGACCGGCGCACCGATAGCAGCCGGTTTCACCCAGACCGCGGAAGTGGTGAAATGGCAAACACACTAGCCTTAGGAGCTAGCGCCGCAAGGCTTGCGGGTTCAAGTCCCGCCTTCCGCACCACCGAAATTGGAGCCGCGGCGGTCGAGTCTCTGCAAGAAATCGCGCGGACGGTTCCCGATCAGTCGTCTCAGGTCAATAGGGCGATCACCCCCTGGGTTAGGGGTTTGTTGAGTCCGGAAACTGGACCGTGATGGGAGCTACGGCCTTGGCTCCAGTTGGCAGTGTTGCGGTCACCTCGTCCTGCACAGTCGTGATCGAGTTGGCAGCTCCGTTCGGATTCTCCGATGGCGCAGTGTATCCGCCCGTAGTCGTGACCGTCCCATACTCTGCGGTCCATGTCACGACCCCAGCTGTTACAGAATCCGTCGAGAGTTGCATGAACTCCCCGGCTGCAACTGAGGTCTTGGGTATCAGCACGTAGATACTCGCGTCAGGCTCGAAGATTTCTGCCGTATTGCTCTGGAGGCCGTAATGATTGTTGCCGCCCACGATGAATACGCGGCCGGTGGAGAGAGGCGTGATGCCGTAGTCTGCACGCTCTTCGACCATGTTGCCAGTGACGCCGGAAATGTGGGTGGTTTCGTCGAACACATATTGCGTGTCGTTGGCGTAACCATTGATGTCAGATCCGCCCACCTGGAGGCTCCTGCCATTTTGGAGCGTGACAGGTGTATGGAAGGCCTTCGGCATTGGCAAATCGCCAATCTTGCTGACCATTCCCGCAGAATCGATGCGTTCGATACTGGAAAGGGCAAGGCTGTAGCAACCGCCATCCTGGGGGATCGTGGACACCCCGCCATAGACCTCGACTGAGTTATCTGGAAAAGGAAGGATTCCCGCACTGTTACGAGCCTCAAGCAACTCTCCTACGATCGAGAGGCCCTCCGTTTCAGGATCAAACCGAACGATGTCTCCCGTGGATGTGCAGTTCGGGTCGCCTCCATCGCCCAATCCCCCGACGAACCATACGTTGCCATCGGGAGTTTGGGTCACACTGCTATAGAGCCACTCGGGACCGACGCTCCACGGAAGAGCACGCGTTTGCCAGGTATTCGTGTCCAATATCATAGGGCCGGCTTTGAAAGCGTTGATAAAGATGCGATTTCCAGAAAGGAGGAAACACTGGGTAGGGCCGTCGCCGCCGTCTGGTAGCGGACCGGTGAGTGCCTGGGCACTGAATGTATTCGTCGTCGGATCGAAAACGTCTACGGTGGACGGTAAATCCATGGTCATTGGCTCAACCCATGTCATGGCCCATCCACCGATCAGGAGAACCCGGTTGTCGGGAAGCGTCACCGCGCAATGATCGGCCCGTCCCCATGACATTTTAGAGCCCAGTAATGTGAACATTTCGGTCGTGGGATCAAACACCTCCGCAGTGTAGGTTCCGATGGGGTCGTAGGAACCGCCTGCTACCAGCACGCGGCCGTCTGCAAGCAACGTCGTCGTTGCTTGAGATCGGGAGTACGTCATGGTGGAGGTTGGGGCGTCGGACGTGTCGAGGGCGATTGCGGAAGACGACTGTGTTGCCGTGACCGACTTCAAAATGCGAAAGTGCCCATTAGAGGCAGTCGGAGTCGGAACTGGTGTCGGTGTCGGTGTAGGTGTAGGTGTAGGTGTAGGTGTAGGTGTAGGTGTAGGTGTAGGTGTCGGCGTCGGCGTCGGCGTCGGCGTCGGAGACGGTGTTGTTATGCCGGTGCCCCCTCCGCAACTGGCCGCGAGCATGAGCACGAAGAACAATGCCCCAAAACCGAAGAACCTCTCGGAGAATCTGGTCCAAACTATTACCGCGGTCGGTTCAGTGGACGTTGCCCTCAGGATCGAAAGACGCTTCTTCACTCGGGCAGCTGAGATGTTCATGATGCCTCGTTTCGTCGATGAGGGGTGGGCCCTGGCCCCTTACCCTTGAAAGAACGGGTTTAGGTGAAATACCTCCAGCCGCTCAATTCGTCGGGGTTTGGTTGTGCGGGAGTCAGACCTGCACGCAACAAGACTCGGTGAAACGAGCGAGTTCGATGGCCTGCTGGGGCGTGCGAGCCGGGGCAGGCGCTCTTCGGGAAGACAAGCCTTCCGAGACTAACGCTGCTCGCATACCAGACGACCCTTCAGTGATGAAAGGTACAGCCCGATGTGATGAAACTGTCGGACTGCTTGAATACGGAACCCTGCGTCGATCCGTCGCTGAACGATCCACGAGTTCGCCCTAGAACCGATGCGGGCAGCCCGGCCAGCAACACGGCCGCCGTATCCCCTCTTTCAGCTCCGAGCACACCCTCTCCACATGCTGCCGCCTGGTCTCATCTTTCTTCACGGAGATCGTCCAGCAGATCCACTCGTTGCGCGCCAGCGGCGTGATGTCTTCCCAGGCCGCCAGCGCCTTCGCGTCCGACGCGAGCGCCTTGCGGAGATCCGCCGGAAGGTCGTGGACAACTCCTCCGGACATGCGAACGGTTGTCATCGAGTCATCTCCCACGCCAAAGCATCAAGTCTCTGACACGAGAGTATAAACACGAGAGTGCAACCCCGATTCCGGGAACATCGTGGGCAGCCTCTTCAAGTTCTGGCTTGGCTCCGTGGCAAGCAGCGGTTTGCGAAGTATCTCTGTGCGGTCTCCGCGATCTCGCCATGCACCCGGCCGCGAATGCCGTTCGCTTCAGTTCGGCGAGTGCTCCAGCGTAAACATCGTCTTATCGATCGATCGCAACAGCGATTGCTTCAAGCGTGGCAACGTCCTCTGCGCCCATCGGGCCGTTCCCCATCCAAACAAAGGCTTCAACCACGCGAACTTCCATCGTAGACGCGGCTCCTCGATCCGGCCGCCAAGCTCCGCGGCCATCTTTTGCGCTTGCGCGGACAAATCGCCCCTTTCCAGATAGAAAGCCTCATACCAGTTCTGAAGGTAGGTGATACAGGCTCTGCGAACCCGTTCACTGTCTTCCAACCTCCGCAGATACTTGATATGAAGTTGCATCGAAAGCAGCAGCGATTCCTTCTTTTCGTCGGAGTTGCCAATGTAGCTGGTGCTGCCTGGCCCACTCGCTCTGTAAAAGACACCGGTTCCAGGGACGAAGCGCGTACCCGCCGAGGCGGCAATCACACGGGTAAAATACTCGCCATCCTGGTCATAGTGCAGGCGTGTATCCCAGGGCCCCGCAGCCTCCACAAGCTCCCGGCTCACAAGCCAGGTCGCGTTCTGCATGTAAAGATTCTCACGCATCTTCCGCAGAAGCCACTCCACCGGGGACAGATCCTGGCAAAGCGCGTTGGTCTCGAACCGGGCGTGCCGCGTGCGATAGAAGAACCTCGCCCACTGCGAGGAAAGAAGAATGCGCTTGCTGTCGCCGGGGCGAAGCGCTGAAAGCTGCCTCTCAATCTTGTCTGGAGTCAAAAGATCGTCGGCATCCAGCTCTTGAATGTAGTCCCCGTGGCAGTGTTGAACCCCGAGATTCACGGCCGCCGAAAGACCGCGATTTCTGCTCGAGACCAACGTGACCGCCGGCCCAAAGCGATCCACGATCTCAGCGGTGCGATCGGTAGACCCATCGTCGACGACGATGATCTCCTTCCGCGGCCAGGTCTGTCCTATCGCCGACTGGATTGCTTCGGCAACGGTTCGTTCGACGTTGTAGGCGGGAATAACGATTGAAACAAGTGGCTGCACCAAGAATCTCCGGAATCCCGGATCAAAGGATCTAAACGTCCGCAATCCTCTGGGGAAGGTTTATGCGATCGAGGAACGGGACCGCGAATTTTGCCTCACCGGCAAGGCATTGCACCGGCGCTTTTCTGTTTGAGCCTGCAAATCGCAATAAGGCTGTATGCGGGTTGGGTTGTCGTTGTGGATTCCTGGTCCAAAACCAGTAGTTAGACGGATCCGATTCGACCGCCTCAACACAGATGTAAGTGACACTACAGAAGGCGCTTCCTTCTATTTTTTAGGTTCGGAGCATCGTGCGGCCCGATCCGGGAGTGACCTGCTTTCGGAGCAACTTCGGTTATGCGACGCTTCATACCATAATGAGTGGATTTTCAAGTCATGAGCTGTGCACTCTTGCTCAGTCTAACCGCGCGGCCCGAAGAGGCTACCGCAGCTCGATACGTTCGGAGTTTTAGCAGAAGATACTCGCGCCTTCCGCACCAACCATTTGCGAAGTATTTCCCCCGTTCGGCGCATGATGGTTAAGTGAGTCCCCTGCGCGCAACCTCCCAACTCGACAAGCCGACCCGGCCGTTCTCCGGACAATACCCCTCCTCCCTCCTCCCTGCGGGGACGACGAAGGACCAAAAGTGGGAGGTCAGACCACTGCCCCACCCCCTCCCCCCCGTTAATAACCAGAGAGTCAATCACCGGGGTGCATAAAACTTCTCCGCACCGTGCGAAGAATTTCAGAGAAGTGTGATCTGCACGGGATCCTGTTCACTAATCCTGGTCCCCGCAATTCTTCGCAAACAATCCCACCTCACCACGGCACAAAAGTACGGCGCAGAGAGAGCGAATTGTTCCACGTGGAACATTTGCGCCCGCGCCACAAGCTGGTCAAAGCCTGCAATGTGTCAGGAGGAATGCCTGGACGGCCTGCCCTGAGCAACGCCGAAGGGGCTAGTCCGAGTAATCTGGGAATCATGAGTCCGACCCCGCAGCAACCTCACCTCAATGTCGCCCAGTCCTCCGACTACCGCGAGACCTACGCCAACAGTGTTCAGGTCCGCGTCAGCGTGTGGGATTTTCAGCTCGTCTTCGGCCTGGCCTCGAGCGAAAGCCCTGAGCAGGTCACCATCCGCAACAACGCCGCGATCTTCCTCAGCCCGCAGCAGGCCAAGGCGCTCTGGAACGTGCTCGGCCAGAACCTTGCCCAGTATGAGCAAGCCTTCGGCACTCTGAACTTGGAGCCGCAGGGGCAACCCTTCCCTCAAGGCCCCGTCAACTAGGCCCGCGCGCAAAACATTTGGCTGAATGAAAGCTCTCCTGCTCGAGCTACTGGGACCGCGAAAAGACCGTCCCTTTCCCACCTGGATGATCTTCCCGGTCATCTTCGCGGCGCTGTATGCGAGCCACTTTTCGCTGCTGGGTCTGCCCTACTACTGGGATGAAGCGGGCTACTACATCCCCGCCGCATGGGACTTCTTTCGCACCGGTTCGCTGATTCCGATCACCACACTGAGCAATGCGCATCCGCCGCTCCCCAGCATCTATCTCGCGCTGTGGTGGAAAGCGTCCGGCTTCTATCCCGAAGTGACCCGCGAGGCTGTCTTGATCGTCGCGTCTCTGGGCCTGCTGGCTGTCTGGCGGCTCGCGCTCAAGCTCACCAACTCGGCGCTGGTCGCCTTCTGGACGGTGTTGCTGACCGGACTCTACCCGATCTGGTTCGCACAAAGCTCGCTGGCCCACGCCGACATCTTTGCCGCCGCGTGCACGCTCTGGGGCCTCGTCTTCGCCCTTCCCGACCGCGAGCGCAAGCCATGGGCCGCGGCGCTCTGGTTCATGGCTGCGGCGTTGTGCAAAGAAACCGCCATTGCCGTTCCGTTGACGCTCGCCGCACTGAGCGTCGTCGAAGGCATCCGGGGTGAAGTGCCAAAGCGGCCTGCAGCTTGGCGCGAAGCAGCATGGCTTGCAACGAGCGTGTTGCCGCTCTGCGCATGGTATGCATGGCACTACACGAAGACCGGATTTGTCTTCGGCAATCCTGAATTTCTGCGCTACAACGCCGAAGCCACGATGACGCCGCTGCGGATTCTCGTCGCATTCGGCCACCGCATCCTGCATCTCACTGCGCACATGAATATGTTTGTCCCATCGATCCTGACCCTCGCAGCCATGATGCTCAAACCGCGCCTCGATCGCGACGGACAGGAACGTAGGCCCATCCAACGGCCCGCACTTTGGCGCATCTTCTGGCTGCTGCTTGCGAACGCAATCCTCTTCAGCATCCTGGGCGGAGCGCTGCTCACACGCTACCTGCTGCCCATGTATCCGCTGGTGTTGGTCGTAGCCGTCTCAACATTCCGCCGCCGCGTGCCCTACTGGCAAGCCTTCGCGGTCCTCTCCGCCGCAGCGTTCGTTGCCGCTCTGTTTGTGAATCCGCCCTACCGCTTCGCTCCGGAAGACAACCTCGCGTATGCCCGCGTGATTCGGCTGCACATCGCTGGAATTGCGCAGTTGAATCGTCGCGATCGCGGCGCAACAGTACTCTCGGCGTGGCCCGTGACCGACGAACTGACTCGTCCGGAGTTGGGCTACGTGAAACAACCCTACGCAGTCGACCGCATTGACGACTTCACCGAAGCCCAAATCGAACATGCCGCCGCCGAACCGGAGAAGTACTCGGCGGCGCTGGTCTTCTCGACGAAATATGACCCGCCGTCCCTACCGCTGAGCCTGGGCCCGAAGAGCGAGGCAATGGATGAGCGCTACTTTGGCCTGCACCACGATCTGCCTCCGAAAACAATCGCACTCCGCCTGCACGGCACACTCGATTGGCAGCGCGAAGACCACGGCTTCTGGATCGCGCTAATTCAGTTCAATCGGCAGACGGCGTTGCCCGGGCAGCCGAACGGCGCTTCTTCGCGCAGTTCGGAATAGGCGCGCGATCTGCGCCCGCAGTGGCCCGCAACCTATAATCGAGAGTAGTGAATCGTCGCTCTCCATTCCGGCAGAGACACGCGCGATCTGCCGCCTATCTGCTGTTCATCGGCACTCTGCTCAGTCTCACCGGGATGGCCCAGACGACTCCTGAGTCCTCCCAGGAGACACAGAACGCCGGCAAAGGGCGCATCCTGCTCGTTCTCCCCTTCGACAACCGCACCAATCAGCCCAGCCTGGAGTGGATCCGCGAAGCCGCCGCATCGATTTTGAGCAGCCGCTTCACGTCGGTGGGCTTTGCGCCCCTGAGCCGTGCCGACCGCATGTACGCGCTCGATCACCTCGGTCTGCCCGAGGGATTTCAACCTTCGCGCGCAAGCTCGCTGAAGCTGGCCCAAACCCTGGACGCCGATTCGATCGTCGTGGGCAGCTACTCGACCGATGGGACGAATCTCGTGGTCGAGGCCCGTGTCGTCGACGTTCCCCATCTGCGCATGAGCGATACGGTGAGCGCCCACGGTGAGATGCACGACCTCATCGCTGTCTTTGACTCGCTCGCATGGAAGCTGACACGCGTCCTGGACCCTGCATTCAGCGGCGCCGAGGAGACGTTTATCGCCGCGGGGCGAGGACTGCGGCTCGATGCGTTTGAACAGTATATTCGCGGAATCACAGAGCCGGATCACGATGAACGGCTGCGCCACTTGAATCAGGCGGTCGCGCTCAATCCGGGCTTTGGCGCCGCATGGATGGCGCTGGGGCGCGAAGAGTATTCTGCGCAGCAATATGACGAAGCGGCGTCCGCCTTTGCCAAAGTGGGCCGCAGCGAGCCCGACGCACTGGAAGCCGGCTTCTATCGCGGATTGTCGCTGCTCTTCTCAGGCAAGTACCCGCAGGCCGAGTCGGCCTTTCACGACGTGGCCGCCGTCCTTCCTCTAGCCGAGGTTTTGAACAACGAGGGTGTTGCCGTGAGCCGCCAGGGAAAGGACGCCAGTGCGCAGTTCGTCGCGGCTGCTGCCGCCGATCCGAACCAGGCGGATTATCACTTCAATCTCGCCGTTACTCTCAAGCGGAAAGGTCAAACGAGCGCGGCTTTTGCCGAGTTGGCCCAGTGCCTGAAACTGCGGCCCAACGACAGCGAAGCGCAGGATCTGCAGCGAGATTGGCGCGAACCTGCGCCAGCGGCTCACGGAGGAGTCGATCAGGATGCCGACGCAGCAGCGAAGCCCGATCCGCTGGAACGCATCGTGCGCACCTTTGATGCCGTCGCCTTCCGGCAAGCTGCCGGCATGATGGACCAGGTGCAGTCCGCGCGGCTGGCTGTGTTGGCGCCACGCGACCGCGCTTTGAAGCTCACAGACCAGGCCAGGGACTACCTCAATCGGGGCTTGCTGCTCGAAGCCGAGCAACTCTACCAGTCGGCGGTGGCTGCGGATGATTCGGTCGCCGAGGCGCATGCAGGACTGGCCGAAGTGCGCGAGCGCGGTGGCGATACAGCCTTCGCACGCAAAGAGGCGCAGAGATCGCTGGAACTGAAGCCCTCCGCTCGGGCGTATCTGGTGCTGGGGCGCCTGGACCTGGCCCAGAATCGTCTCGATGAGGCAGGCAGAGAAGCCGGAGCGGCCCTGCAACTTGACCCGGCGAGCCGCGAAGCGCAGGATTTAAGCCGTCAGGTTGCATCGAAGACGGGCAAGAGTCAGTAGCAGGACTCCTCGGAGCAATCATGCTTCAGCAAATCGGCGGGATAGGTCTGGACCGTGCCTTAAGGCTGGCCGTTTCGATGGCCCTGGTCGCGGGCTGGGGCTTTGCGCTCTCAGCTCAGCAACCCTTGGTCGAGAAGATCGTTCTCAAGGACACAATTCAGCCGGTGAGCGCAGGCATGCTGGAACGGGCTCTGAAACGGGCCAATGACTCCGGCGCTGCCGCCTTGCTCATCGAAATGGATACCCCCGGCGGTCTCGTGGACTCAATGCGCGGCATGGCAGGCGCAATCCTGCAATCGCGCGTTCCGGTGATCGTCTTTGTGGCGCCTTCGGGAGCGCGCGCAGGTTCGGCAGGATTCTTTCTCCTCGAAGCGGCCGACGTTGCGGCGATGGCGCCCGGCACCGAAGCTGGAGCGGCGCACGTGGTCTTCATGGGCGGCAAGCCCGACGACACCGAGATGCAGAAGGTTGAGAACGATGCCGAAGCCTTTCTCCGCTCCTACGTCAAACCACGCAATCGCAATGTCGATGCCGCTCTTGCCGCCGTGGCTTCGTCGCATTCCTACACGGCCGAAGAAGCTCTTTCGCAGCACCTGATCGACCTGACCGCGAAAAACGATGCCGAGCTGCTCGCGGATTTAAACGGACGAGAGATCACGCGCTTCGATGGGACAAAGGTGACGCTGCATCTCGCCGGTGCACGGATCGAGACCGTCGAGCCGACACTGCGCGAACAGCTGCTGGGTTGGTTGGTCAATCCGAACATCGCGCTGTTGCTCCTGGTCGGCGGGGCATTGCTCATCTATCTCGAGTTCAATACACCCGGTACCATCGTGCCTGGCGCCCTGGGTACGCTGCTGGTGCTGCTCGGTATCTTCGGCCTCGATCTGCTGCCGATCCGCTATACAGCCGTGGCGCTCCTGGTCGGCGCGATCGTTCTGATGGCCCTCGAAGCAAAGTTTGGCGGACATGGCGCGCTGGCAATTGCCGGAATCGTCTGCCTGATGTTCGGGACTCTCACATTGGTCGCCGCGCCCATTCCGCAAATGGCCGTAAATCCATGGGTCGCGATCGCCGTCAGTGCAGGATTTGGCGGTATCACAGTGTTTCTGGTCCGGCTGGCCGTGCGTGCCCGGCGCAGGAAAGTGCGGCTCGGCGCCGACGCGCTGGTGGGCAGTTCCGCCTCCGCGATGGAGCTGTTGAATCCCGAAGGTCATGTGCTGGTGGAAGGCGAGATATGGCTTGCTGTGGCGAACCAGCCCGTGACGGCTGGAGCCAAACTTCGGGTGGTGGGACACGATCAGTATCTGCTGCGTGTCGAACCCGTCAATTCACAGAATGTGCCTGCGGTCGCTGCGCACGGTGTGTAGCGGGTTATTTGGGTGGGGGCAAGAGTAGAATCGCTGCTGAGTGAGGAATGCCCATGTCCGAATTGCCGATTCCATTGCTGGTACTGATTGCCATTGTCGTTCTCTATCTGCTGAACTCCATCAAAATTCTTCGCGACTATGAACGGGCGGTCATCTTCCGGCTTGGCCGCGCACTGACTCCACCGAAGGGCCCGGGAGTTATTTTGGTCTTCAGGCCCATCGACCAGATGGTTCGCATCTCGCTGCGACAGGAAGTGCTGGAAGTTCCGCCCCAGGACGTGATCACGCGCGACAACGTCACCATCAAGGTGAATGCGGTGGTCACGCTATACGTGGTCGATCCAAACGCCGCAGCGATCAAGGTGGCCAACTACGTCTATCAGACCTCGCAGTTCGCGCAAACCACGCTGCGCTCTGTGTTGGGCGAAGTAGAGCTGGATGAGCTGTTGAGCCATCGCGACAAGCTGAACCTGCGTATTCAAACGATCATCGATCAACGAACCGAGCCGTTTGGCGTCAAGGTGACTTCGGTGGAAGTGAAACAGGTCGACCTGCCCGAACAGATGCTGCGCGCCATGGCCAAGCAGGCTGAGGCGGAACGCGAGAAACGGTCGAAGATCATTCATGCCGAGGGCGAATTCAACGCAGCGCAAAAGCTGGTCGACGCGGCAGCACTGCTGGCCACCCAACCGATCACGCTTCAGTTGCGTTACTTGCAGACCCTCACCGAGATTGGGGTCGAAAAGAACACAACCATCGTTTTCCCGTTGCCGATGGAGTTGCTCTCCCTGCTGAACAAGCTTGGCGCAGGTGCCAAAGGTACAGTAGAAGAGAAGTAAACCTGAGGAAACGGAATGCTGCGAAGCGCTCGCGACGAGGAGATGGAAGCCGAAGGGCCACGCAAAGATGTAGAACTTACGCTTGGGCCGGCTATTTTGCTGGCGTTTGTTTGCACTCTGCTTCTGCTCTGTGCCGTGTGTTTCGGTGTGGGTTACACGGCGGGCAGGCGCAACGGCTCGCAGATGATCGCTGCGAAAGTAGCTGCCACGGGCCAGACGCTGGCCCAGCAGGCGACCAACTTGCAGAAGCCCGCCGCCACAGTTGCGCCTCCGGCCGTGCAGGCTGCCTCCAGTGCCAGCTCCGCTGATGCCGTTCCCCCTTCTACTCCCCAACTGGCTGACAAACCAAGTGCGCAAACGAACGCTTCCGCTTTACGCCCAGCGATTGCCTCTCCCACTTCGCCGGCGCAGGACAATTCGTCTGCGGCAACCTCCTCCCAGGTGCAGCCGGCATTGCCGTCGGGTGCCGGCATCATGGTGCAGATCGCTGCTGTCTCGCACGTTGAAGATGCCAACGTTTTGATGGCGGCGCTGCGGAAGCGTGGCTATGCCGTCACCGCACGGCGTGAGATTGGCGACAATCTCATTCACGTACAGGTCGGGCCATTCGCCGATCGCGCCGATGCCAACTCAATGAGCCAGCGCCTGCTCAACGACGGCTACAACGCCGTGGTACTCCCGTAGCCCCTCACTTCCGCATCCACTCCGGAAGACCGGATGCGATCGCCGCGCGCATGGCATCCATCAATTGCTGGCGATCGGCAAAGTCTGCAGGATAGAGCGGCGCGTGAAATGTAATGTACGCCGTACTTGGCTTGATGCGCAGGCTGCCTTTGCTCATCATCGTCTCGGTCCCGTGGATCGACACGGGAATGCAGGGCGCCGCAGTCTCCATCGCCAGATAGAAAGGGCCCTTCTTGAAGGGCAGCATGCGGCCATCGCGGGAGCGCGTGCCCTCCACAAATGTCGTGATGTGAAAACCCTTGCCCAGGACTCTCCGCGCGGTGCGTACGCTCTCGATTGCATTCTCAACACTGCCGTCACGATCCACAGGGATGAAATCGCCGAGCTTCATCGCGTAACCGAATGCAGGAATCTTCATCAGCGACCGTTTGACGAAGGCCGACGTCCGGCCCGGGACATTGGGGAGCAGCGCCGGCGGGTCGAGATTCGACACATGATTCGCCATGAAGATGCACGGCGTGTGCGACGGCACATTCTCGAGTCCTGACACCTCGACACGAATCCTTGCGAGACGGAAGCCGGCTCGAACAATCCCCAGCGACACGTTATAGAGCGGCGTCGCATTGCCCGTAAGCATGGCCCAGGGAATGAAGAGCAGCGCGCTGGGCGCGCCGAGCACAACGATCGTGCCGAGCAAGATGAGAGAGGCGATCATGGCGGATTCAGCGAACGCGTGACCTGAGACGCGCAGGCAGTTTCTCATAGATGCCGTCGAACCCGCCATTGGAGAGGATGGCCACGACATCGCCGGCCTTGAGCTGCGGTCCGATCGAGTCGACGATCTCGCTTACGCCCGGATGCAATTCAGCGGGGGTGCCGGCTGCGTTGAGTGCCCGGACTACGTCTTCCGGGTGCAGGCGCTCGGCGTCGGGGATGCGCTGCTGCTGATAGACGCCCGCGAGAATCACGCGATCGGCCAAGCCGAGACTCTCGACCAGATCTTGCTCGAGGACTTTGCGGCGCAGTGTGTTCGATCGCGGCTCAAGCACCGCCCACAAGCGGCTCTGGGGATAGACCGCACGGAGTGCTCGCAGCGTTTCGCGGATCGCCGTGGGATGATGCGCAAAATCGTCAATGATGGTGATGCCGTCGATCTCAGCACGCACTTCAAGGCGTCGTTTGACGCTTTTGAAAGTCGCGAGCGCCTCCACGATGGCTTCCTTTTCGACGCCCTGACTCGCGGCAAGCGCCGCCGCCGCCGAAGCGTTGAGTGCGTTGTGCTCGCCGGCAAGGCTCATCTCCAGTTCAGACCAGAGTGCGCCGTCGTGCCGGAGTTGCCAGCGAGTGAGCCCGTCCTCATGGCGCAGATTCCGCAATTGCCACGCTGAATCCGGTGCAAATCCATAGCGCTCCACCTTGCAGAATGCGTGCGCGACGCACTCCGTCACGTTGGCAGTGCCATCGTAGGCAACGATGATTCCGCGGCCGGGAACAAGATTGACGAGACGTTTGAAGGCGACTTTCACGGCTTCCAGATCGGCGTAGATATCGGCGTGATCGAACTCGACGTGAGTCAGAATCAGACCATCGGGGAAGTAGTGCAGGAACTTCGGTCCCTTGTCGAAGAAAGCCGTGTCGTACTCGTCGCCTTCGATGATGAAGGTGCGCGTGGGCCGCAGGTGGAAGCTGGTGCCGAAGTTCTCAGCTACGCCGCCAATCAGAAAAGACGGCTCAAGTGCGGAATTCTTGCGCGAGGCAACCTGATAGATCCACGCGAGCATGCTCGTCGTTGTGGTTTTGCCGTGCGTGCCGGCGACCACCAGCGACTCACGGCCGGCGATGAACTCCTCGTGCAGCAGCGCGGCGAGCGACGTAAAGGGGATCCGCTTGTCGAGAACGTGCTCGATCTCCGGGTTGCCGCGCGACAGAGCATTGCCGACCACCACAAGATCGGGCGCCGGGTCGAGATTGGCTGCGGCGTAGGGCTCAAGAATGGGAATCCCCAGCGATCGCAACAAGTCGCTCATCGGCGGATAGGCTGCATTGTCGGAACCCGTGATACGGTGGCCCTTCAACTGAAGAAGACCGGCGAGCGATGCCATGGCTGTGCCGCAGATGCCGATCAGGTGAATGTGCCGAGGCGTGGTCGTCATTTCGTTACCGCCGGCTCCAGCAGGTTTAGGCGAGGGCTGTCGTCGAAAGTGAGCTCGGCCTCGGTTCCGAACGTTAGGGTCACATTCTGCCGTGAGACATGGCCGCTGCGCAGACCAATCGCGATTGGACCTTCAAATCCATCGAGCGCACTCAGAATCGTGTTTTCGAGCAGATCGGGCGCTGCGCCGGGCGACGAACAATCGAGCATCTCTCCGAAGACGATGCCGGGCACTCGGTCGAGCTTGCCGGTGACACGTAGTTGCCACAACATGCGATCGATCTGATAGGGCTTCGCACCCACATCCTCAATGAAGAGAAGCTTGCCTTCGGTCTGTGGCTCCCACGGGGTGCCCAGCAAAGAGACAAGAATGCTGAGGCAACCGCCGTAAAGAGTTCCCCTGAATGCGCTCTGCGCCGCGCCAGCCTTCAGCACACGGAGTCCTTCGCTTGCACCCACGCTATACGGTTGACCCGCGAGCGAGGCCCGGAAGCTCTCGAAGTGAACACCATCCTTCTTATAGAAATCAGCCGCCAGCATGGGGCCGTGAAACACCGGCAGCCCAACCCGATCGAGCAGACGCAGCTGAATCCCCGTCATGTCGCTATAGGCAAAGAATGGCTTGGGCCGCTTCTGCAGGTGCGCGAGATCGAGGCCTTCGAGCAGGTAGTTGGACCCGTATCCACCGCGCACCGCCATCACAGCGCTCGCGTCAGGATCGGCGAAAGCTGCATGAAGGTCGGTCAAGCGCTGCTCGCGTGTTCCGGCAAAGTAAAGCGGGCCCCGTTCGAGGGCGTTCCCAGTCGGCAACGGCGAATAGCCGAGCTCCCGCAGAGCCTCCATTCCGCCGTTCACGCGTTCGGGCTGCGCGAACGACGCCGGAGCAATGACGCTCCATTGCGCATCGGGTGCAACCGCGAGTGGCTTCAACAGCGGCATCGAGCTCACTCTCCCGCCCAAAATTCGCCGCGCGCAACCAGCGTCGCTGGTCCGCTGAGGTAGAGCTTTTCGCCCGGACCTTGCCACACGACGGTTTGTGCGCCTCCGGGTGCAATCACTTCGATCTCATGGGCTGCATGGTGCACGCCGATCACGGCCGTCGCAGCCGCGCAGGTACCCGTGCCGGATGAGCTCGTTGGACCAACACCGCGCTCGAAGATACGCATGGCAATCTGCCGAATGGGCTCCGATTGACTTCCTAGGATATGAACAAACTCGACATTCGTCTGCTCGGGGAAATCCGGATGAAAGCAAATCTCTTCGCCGATCTCCTCCCAGGAGCGGCCGCCGATCGAGAAGTCGAGCATCGATAGAGCGCGCTGGCTCGCATCGAACGGGTCGGCGCCGCCAAGATCTGGGTTCTGCGTAGGCAGCACGATCACAAAGTGCGGATTGCCCATGGAAACCGAAATCCCGTCGATCAGAGTCCCGTCGGCCAACTCGACCTTGCGCTCCTCAAACTCGGGGATATCCATATCGGTTGTGATCAAGAACGTCGGTCCTGCGACTGCAGAGGTACGGAACTCCTTCACGGTACACACACGGGCCCCTGCGTCGGTTTCGATCGAGAGCTCGTCGCCCGCCTGAGCCCCGGATTCCTCTGCCATCCACGCAGCCACGCAGCGCGTGCCGTTGCCGCTGATCTCAGCGACCGATCCATCGGCGTTGTGTAGCTTGATGCGTCCGGCATGATCGCTCGTCCATCGAAAGAACTCCACGCCATCGGCGCCCACGCCAGTGTTTCGCTCGCAGAGGGCACGCGTGAGTTCGGCTTTGTCGTAGCCGGCAACGTCTTCTTCGAGGACGACGAGAAAGTCATTGCCACAGGCGTGAGCCTTGATGAACGGAATCAATCTTCCTCCGGGTCGCGGAACGTGAGCAGCGTGGCAATCGCGGACTCGGCAGCGAGCGTCTCATGCAGCCGAGCATGTTGCTTTTTGGTCCCCGTAATAGAAAAACTGATCCGGTGCAGATCGCCAATGCTGTCGGCTTGGTACTCGGCGAGGCGCTCCTTCGCTTTGTCCATGGCATCAAGGATCGATCGCAGCATGGCAATTTGGTCGATCCCACGGGCTTCGTAGACCAGAGGGTAAATCTTGATGCTGGCGCGGCGCTCCAGAATGCCCACCAACTCGAGCGCCAGGATCACGATGACGGTTGCAACGGCCGCGGCTGCGAACAGTCCTGCGCCGCAGGCCATGCCGATCGAAGCCACCACCCACACGCTGGCCGCACTGGTGAGTCCGCTGATGCGGTTGCGATTGTGAAGAATGAGACCCGCGCCAAGAAAGCCGATGCCCTGAACGATGTTGGAAGCGACCTGCCCCTTATTCGGGCTTGTGTCGCCGGCCAGCACAGCAGAGAGAAGCGTGAAAAAAGCAGCGCCCATGCAGATGAGCAGATTGGTGCGTACACCAGCCGCGCGCCGTTTCGCCTCTCGCTCCAGCCCGATCAGCCCGCCAAGAAAGCAGGCTAGGAGCAGGCGACCCACCGCTCCGTTGACCACGAGCATCTGCTCGAGCCAGTCGAAGCTGAACGGATGCGCGAACTCGGCTATCAACATGTGCATGGGGCGATCTTGACCGAATCCTATCACCGCGAAGGTTGCTTGTTGACCTGTGACGTATCGGAGACGTAAACCGTGCCGGGCGCCTGGCCCGGAGCAGCGAAGTGGCCAACCGCGGTCAGGCCCTCGGGATGCGCCTTCACAGCTTGGTCAATCTCGTCGCCCTCGAAGCCGACGACAATCGCGGCATGTTGCGCGGGCGCGGCCAGTGCAGCACGATACAAATCGCCATCCCCTTCGTTCAGGGTCTGGCGCAGCGGAATTCCCGTGAATGCAACCAGGTTCGGATAGACCGACGTCTTCATCAACACGGTTGCTCCCGGCTCGCGGGATGCTAGCAAGCTGCGCAACACCGGCGGAATCTGCTCTTCGAAAGGTCGGCGTGCTTCGATGTTCTTGGTTCCTTCAATGTAGGTCAGCGGCTTTTCCGCCGTGACCTTCCAGGCATTCCAAACGGCCAGCGAGCCCAAAAGGACGGCCGCATATACGACCCATCGCGGTTTGAATTTACTTACGCTCTTGAGGAAAAAATGCGCAATGAAGCCGAGACTCAGCGCAAACGCCGGCAGCAGTTCCATGCCATAGCGAGTGTTGTACCAGGAGTGCGGCCACCATTTGGGAATGAAGATCGGCACCGAACCGTAAGCAATGGAATAGGCATAAAACGGCACCGGAAGCCACAAGAGTAGCGTCCAGAGAAAAGCCCGCCGCCGCGCAGTGAAACAGCCGAACGCCGCGCCGAGCACACTGAGCACGAGCATCCGATTGCCCCACAACTCCGCCGACGCATCGATCTCCGCTGTACGCATGAAGAAGAGCAGGGAGACCCACGGATCGTGCCAGCCCGGATGCGGCGGGCCCGATCCAGGCGTCGCCGTACGCAATTCAATTGCCTTTGCCGAGTACGGCCCACGCGCGAAATCGAGCCAGTCTCCAAAAACAGTGGCGTTGTAGGCAAACCAAACAAGTGGTGCAGCCACCACAAGAACGCTTGCAAGCCAGAAGGCCGGAGAGCTTAGTCTGCCGCGGCGCAGCAGCGTGATCCCGATGAACGTCCACGCGAGCAGCGTCAGAATCCAGCCATCATAGCGCGTGTAGACCGACGCAACGAGGATCAGTGCAATTGGCCAAAGTATACGGCCACTTCGCTCTGGCTCGGAATCGAGAGCCCGCCGCCACTCCACCAGCCAAACCGCCGACCAGATCAGCTCGCACAAGAAGAGCGGCTCCGTCATCGCCGTCGTCTGCAGATAGAGCAGATTCGGATTAATCGCAAAGAAGATCAGCGCAACAATGGCCGCAAACCTCGACAACCACTGCCGCGCCAGACGATAGATTCCCAGACAACTGAAGATGTAAGCCAGCGCGGACGGAATCATGCCCGCAATCCCATCCGCCCACCAGCGATAAACCGCAACAAACGGAATCATCAGTAGATGCGGCAGTGGCAGCCACACCGAGCCGAGTTGCTTTAGCCCCGGATAGTGGGAGTCGATGACGCGCCGTGCGATGGCGAGGTGCGCAACAGCATCCCCGTAGTTCAACATCGCGCCATTCTGCCAACTCCACAGCACGGCCGCCAGCGAGAGCACCGCGCAGCAGCCTACAACCAGCAGGCCTTCTGCGCGGCGAAATGGCTCATCAGTCAAGGTGGGTCAGCTCGCGGAAAAAGTGGAATCGCTCGTCGATTTCCTTGCGCGACAGCTCCTGCAGCCGCTCCGTCCCGAAGCGCTCGCACGCGAAGGATCCCATGACCGAGCCGTAGAACATGGCGCGCCGAAACGCGCCCGGCGTCAGCTCCTTTTGCGACGCCAGATAGCCAAAGAACCCTCCGGCAAAGCTGTCGCCCGCGCCGGTGGGATCGATCACTTGTTCGAGCAGCATGGCCGGAGCACGGAAGCTGCGCTCCGCGCCTTTGCTTTTTGGAGTAGCGCCGTGGAACAACGTTGCGCCATACTCGCCGTGCTTGACGACGAGAAAGCGCGGTCCCATTCCCATCACTGCGCGTGCTGCCTGCACGAGATTTGGATTGCCGGCCAGCATCCGCGCCTCGGTGTCGTTGATGAGCAGGATGTCGAGCCCCTTGAGGACTTCGAGCAACGCCGGCTTATGATCCTTGATCCAGTAGTTCATGGTGTCGCCGGCCACCAGTTTCGCGTTGGGCGTGGCCTCACGCACGCGCCGCTGCAGCACAGGGTCGATGTTCGCCAGAAAGAGGAACTGCGAATCCCGGTAGGCATCCGGAATCTTCGGCTCGAAGCCTGCGAATACGTTCAAGTCCGTCTGCAGTGTCTTGGCTTCGTTGATGTTTTCGAGATACGAACCCTGCCAGAAAAAGCTCTTGCCAGGAGCGCGCTCAATGCCACGCGTATCGATCTTGTGTGCGTCGAACACAGCCTGTCTGTTCAGCGCCGAAGTCCTCACCCACGACGGCAATCACGCGCACGTCTGTGAAAAAGCTTGCAGAGAGCGAGAAGTAAGTGGCCGCTCCGGCCAGGCAGCGCTCCCGGCGTCCTGCGGGAGTTTCGACAGTGTCAAATGCAACGCTGCCCACAACAGTAATTGCCATTTAGTCTTCGTATCCTTTCAATCGTTTTAAGGGATTGGCCCCACCGCAGGTGGCTACCAGCCGTGGTATTTGCCGTAGAGCAGCTTGAGCCGTTCCTTGGCCTCGGCTGGAATTGCGTCCGGCTGCGTCAGGACCGCAAACTTGCCCGCTGTTGCGCAAGAGCACGTGCGGGCGACGCTCGATGTGGACGGCAGCGCGGCCACCGCGGCCTTCACCACCTTGCAGGCATTCTCGGCGTTCTGATGGAGCACCGCGACAATTTCCTCGATCGTCACGGCGTCGTGGCCCTCCCGCCAGCAGTCGTAATCGGTGACCATGGCGATGGTGGCGTAGCAAATCTCCGCTTCACGCGCGAGCTTCGCTTCCTGCAGATTGGTCATGCCAATCACATCGGCGCCCCAACTCCGGTAGAGATTCGACTCGGCCTTTGTCGAGAATTGCGGACCCTCCATACACACGTAGGTGCCGCCCAGTTTGCCGACGACGCCGACCACCCCGCAGGCACGCGACGCGGCGTTCGCTACAACCGAGCAGACCGGATCGCCAAAGGCCACATGCCCGACGATGCCGTCGCCGAAGAATGTGGAGACGCGATGGAATGTGCGATCGATGAACTGATCGGGAATCACGAAGTCGGTTGGCTTGTGTTCCTCTTTCAGCGAGCCGACCGCGGACACAGACAGGATGCGCTCCACGCCGAGCTTCTTGAAGGCGTAAATGTTGGCCCGGAAGTTCAACTCGGATGGAAGAATGCGATGCCCGCGTCCGTGGCGCGCCAGGAAGGCGACCTGGCGTCCCTCCAGTTCGCCCAGAACGAATGGATCGGAGGGTTCGCCGAAAGGGGTCTCGACGCGCACTTCATGCTGGTTGGTGAAGCCGGGCATGGAGTAAAGTCCACTGCCGCCAATGATGCCGATCTCCGCCTGAGACAAGTCGTGCTCCTTACCCGCGACACGCCTGCAGAATCTGAAGCGCGGGCAGATTGTGCCACAAACATCTCAGTATAAAGGTTGGGTTGGATGCGACGGTGCCCATGTGCCGAGGTGAGACCGATCTGGACAAAGCGCGGAGTGGTCAGCGGGGAAGAGTGACCGCGTGCGTCACCGCTTGTGCGGCCTCCAACGAACCGGAAAGCGCCCACCCGGCCAGAAGCAGGCTGGGGGCCGGAACAGGCTCCTCGAACTGGAGCTGTCCGAGCGTCGTGAGACGGATCAGCTGGTCCGGATGGCCTGCGCGCGAGACGATTGCGCAAGGGAAATCGGCGGGCAGGCCTTCGTCGAGCCACTCCAGGGCCAGCAGCCTCAGATCGCGGCCCGGCATATAGACAACGCGCGTGGCACTTTCACGCTCGGGGATCGCGGCGGAGTCGTGCGAGGCGGCGTGATGACCAGTCGAGATAACAAGTTTGGAGGCAGCGTTGCGGCTGGTCAGCGAAACGCCAACCGCAGCGGCGGCTGCGGAGGCTGCCGTGACGCCGGGAACGATCTCGAAGGGAACCTCGGCGGCAGTCAGTGCTTCGATCTCTTCGGCAGCGCGCCCGAAGAGGAGCGGGTCGCCGCTCTTCAAGCGAACCACACTGCGATTCCCACGCGCATGGTCGATCATCAACCGGTGAATCTCTTCCTGCGTGATGTTCTTCTTGCCGCAGCGCTTGCCGACATTGACAATCTCTGCCGTCGGAGCAGCTAGATCGAGGATCGGCTGCGGAACCAGATCGTCGTGCAGAATCACATCGGCAGATTGGATAAGGCGCAGGGCCTTCACCGTCAACAGGTCGGGATCGCCAGGGCCGGCGCCCACAAGGAAGACCTTGCCGCGCTGGTCTTGAGTGGCTCGCGCCAGCTGGCGAGTAGAGCAGGCCGGTGAATCGCAGATCTGTCGCTGGGCCAACTCGTGCAGCAGCAGCTTGCGCCCCTCGCTTCGTAGATGCGTCGCAAGAACTTCGCGGCGAAGTTCGCCGAGCTGCGCAAGCCAGGGACCAAGATCCGCCGGCAGTTGCTCATCGATCTCGCGCCGCAGTCGTTGCGCAAAAGCGGGGCTCTCTCCGGCCGTCGAAATCGCAATCTGCAGATCCCCGCGGCTCACAACCGAGCCAAAGAAGAAATCGCAGTTGGGAATGTCATCGACGGAGTTGCAGGGAATGCCGCGTTTCACGGCTCCACGATAGACATCTGCATTCACTTCGGGCACATCGGTTGCCGCAATGACAATGAAATTTCCGTCAAGATCGGTCGGCTCGAACGAACGTTCGATCCACTCCAGCTTTCCCTCAGCAGCGAGCCGCCTAATCTCGGCGTGTGCTTGCGGCGCCACGACCCGAAGTCGAATACCGGTCTTGAGCAGGCTGCCGATCTTGTCCAGCGCAACCGTGCCCGCACCGACCAGCAGACCGGGGCGACCGTCGAGTTTGAGAAAGATTGGCAGCAAACTCATCGCGGATCCTTATTCGGCTACACCGTGCGGCACACGGCCTGTGGGCAGGTCGCGTTCCACCGCAACCAACACTTCACCGGCCAAATGCGCGCGCAGTTCTTCGTTGGTATGGCGCGCGAACCATTGGCGCAGGTTCTCATCGTGCCTGCGATCGGCCAGATACTGCCTCAACAAACGCTCGATCGCTTCCGGCACCAGGGGCGCCGGGCAGCGATAGCCAACTGGACGAGCGACATTTGCGAACTGGCCTACCGCGCCACCAAGGCAGAAGTAGTAGGCATCCGTCAGCACACCCTCGTGCTTGATCTTTTTGCCTTCGATGCCGATGTCGGCGATCCAGTGCTGCCCGCAGCCATTCGGGCATCCAGTCACATGCAGGCGCAGCTGCTGATCGAATTGCGGGACCCGCTCCTCGAGTTCGCCGACCAACCATCGTGCGAAGCCCTTGGTCTCGGTGATGGCGAGCTTGCAGAACTCGGTACCGGTACAGGCGACTGTGCCCCGCCAGAAGTTAGTGGCTTCGACGTGCAGGCCGATTTGGCCGAGTTCGCGCACCAGCTCGCCAACCTTGGCATTGGGTACGTTGATGAAAACGAGATTCTGCGAAACCGTGGCCCGAAGTTCGCCCGTCCCGAAACGCTCCGACAGCTCTGCAGCGGCTTCGAGCTGTTCGCCGGTCAGGCGGCCGCGCAGCACCGTTGCTCCCACGTAGCTCAGGCCCGTCTGGCGCTGCGGATGAACGCCGGCATGATCCCGAAAAACATCGCTGGGTACGTCTTCCTCGCCTGCCGGGAGCAGGGTGAAGTCGAGGCGCGCTTGCAGCTCTTCCTCGAAGCGCTGCGGCGTCCAGCCCTCCTTCATGAAGAGATATTTCAGTCGCGCACGATCGCGGCTCTCGCGCAGCCCTTGCTGCTCTCTGAAGATTTCGGTCACGGCGCGCACAACCCGTACGGCCTGATCCGGCCGCACGAAGACGTTGAGGCGAACCGCGAGATGAGGCTCGTTCGACAGGCCGCCGCCGACGCGCAGCGAATAACCCAGCTCGCCATCGCGCTTCGCGGGGGTGAGACCAATATCGTTGATCTCGGGATAGGTGCACCAGTGTGGGCATCCGGTTGCCGAGATCTTGAACTTGCGCGGCAGATTGTAGAACTCGGGATTGGCCGTCAAAAGGTGCGCAACCTCGGTCGCGATCGGCGAGGCGTCCAGAACTTCATCGGCAGCGATGCCGGCCAGGGGGCAGCCGGTGACGTTGCGAACCACGTCGCCGCAGGCACCCTTGGGCGAGAGGCCAATCGCATCCAGCGCGTCGACCACTTCGGGCAGCGACTCGATCGTGAGCCAGTGCAACTGAATATTCTGGCGCACCGTGATGTCGGCCAGATTGCGTGCATGTTTGCGCGTGAGGCCCGCAATGACTCGAAGCTGATGCGCGGTAAGGATACCGTTGGGAATTCCGATGCGCATCATGAAGTAGTCCGAGGTCAGACCCTCGCCACCTTTGCCCCCCGTAGCGCCCACACCGTCGCCCTGCGTGTAAATTCCCCACCACTTGAAGTAGAGAGAGGCCCACTCCGGCACGACGCTGGAGCGGCCCTCGCGCGCGAACTGGCGCACCTCGTCGAACGCCTCCCAGGGGTTCTTAGCGAGCTTCAGGCGCTCGGAGCGTTGAGCCTTAGTTTCCTTCGGTGCGATAGCTTGATCCATTTGACCTCTTTTGGGGAATAAGAAAGCCCGCGACAGTGGGAACTGATTCGCGGGCTTCCGGAGACCTTAAGATGCGGAGACGTTCAAGCCATGGTCAGCCGTGCGCGCGAAGCGTGCAACATTGCCGACAACAGAGGCGAACATCCATGCCTTGATGATTGCAGGAACGAGTCGAAATTGCAACCAAATTGGTCCGAATCCCGACCAGTCCTTCCGGAAGATGATTTTGAGCCTCGAGCCACCTGAAAATCTAAGAAAATAAAGCGCTTTGTTGGCGCACGATGGAGGCGAACCGGCAATGCTACGTCTGCATTGGTTGCGTGCCGCGATCCCGAATGGCCGTTTCAGCACCCGGTCCCAAACAGGTTTTGTCTGAAACTCACTGGAACCAAAGGCCAAATGAGCCGATGAGTTCTGAGAGGTGTATGAAAGAGCAGCCGTATTTGCGTTTTGCTACCGCCCCCAAGCTTGATGGGCCAGGCACGGGTACGTCCGGGCCTCAACCCGGCGCCGAGCCAAGCAAAGTTTGTGCCTACAACCAGACCCGTGAACGTTTTGTCAGCGTCGACGTCGACGCCGGGGACTTTGCTCCGGCGGTTCTCAACACCCGTCTGCCCTCCCTCACAGCGGGTTGCAGCACCGCCCTGTGGATCGTGCCGTTTCGGGGAATTTCGCCCACGAGCGTGCGCTTCCCGATCGATCTGATCTTCCTCAACGAGCGCGGAGTAGTGCTCCACACAGTCGATTCGTATCCGATCTCTCAGATACCCTCTTCG
Source organism: uncultured Acidobacteriaceae bacterium (assembly GCA_963778705.1). Taxonomy (GTDB): domain Bacteria; phylum Acidobacteriota; class Terriglobia; order Terriglobales; family Acidobacteriaceae; genus Telmatobacter. The sequence goes on along the minus strand of CAVZVM010000002.1, from coordinate 75,943 downwards.
GCTACGGCACCCGCCAGCGTTTTGGCTATGCCGGCTCAGTCCATAGCTTCCACGGGCACAAGTCGCGGAGATCAGTTGCTTCTGTATCCGTCGGAGGAGATGAAACTCCGTCTGCAGCAACTTGCTCAGGCCAAAGCGGCGAATCAGGTGGAGCGGAGCGATATCTCCGGGCCGGACTCTGCATCGGGCTCCAATCAATCGGCGCCCAAGGCCGGAGGAAATGTTCTCCCCTGGGTCGATCGCTCGCGGCCCGCGCCTCTGGCAGCGCCTCCTGCCGAGAGTGCTGCACCAATCGAGGTGGCCCCGGCTGCCGCTGAACCCGTCGTTGCTCCCAGCGCCACTTCGCAGCCCCCGACTCCCGAACCAGATGAAGATCAGCCCTGGGCCAAGAGATACAAGGCTCCGAAAAGCTGGCTGGGGCGTTTCCTGGCATCCGAGCCGGCTGACCCTCGAAGGGCTTCGAGGGAGGCGATTCCGTGGCTGGGTGCCTACTTCTTCACGGGCGGCAAGCCCGTAGCCTACGCAGTGCGCGATATCAGCTCGTCGGGCCTTTATGTGCTTACCGAAGAGCGCTGGTATCCAGGGACCGTCATCCGAGTGACGCTGACCGATGGACGCCACCCAACTCAAGATCGTTCCTTGACCGCCCATGCCCGAGTCATGCGCGCCGGCAACGATGGAGTGGGACTGCAGTTTGTTCTCAATGAGGACAAACGCAATGGAAAAGACCCTGCAATCGACAACCGGGTTCCCGGAGTGGACAGAGAACAGATTGAGCTGTTTTTGCAGCGCGTCCGAAGCGACAGGTAGAGAACCGACGGCCTCTCGCGCACCTGATGCAAGCCTGTTCTTCATCGCAGCGACAAGCGGAAGAATGTTCTACGTGGAACATTTGTGCGGGTTAGCACACACGTTTCTTGCGATTTGCAAAGAATACCGCAGAAAAAGGCCGACCGTCCTGGTCCCGGCCCGGGCGCGGCATGTCCCGCAACCTGGTCGCGGGAGCTGCCCGCTAATTCAGTCGCCCGGCCTCGATGAGTGAGGTCGTACAGAGTTCGCGGCAGCCTCCGACAGCACTTTGCGCGCCAGATCGAGGACGATTGCACTCGCCCCATCCTCATCGACGGAGCCCCCGACCAACGCATCGAAGAACTCGAATGACGTGAGCGCTGCCAGTACCGCCGCTCTCTGTTTCTGGTCACTCGAGACACCGCTTAGGTTGACGATGCGCGTGGCGGCGCCAAGCCTGCGGCGGTTCCGCTCCTCAATCACTGCGCCAAATTCGGGATCGATCGCGCCTATCCCATGAATGCGCCTGAGGAATAACCGATTGCCGGCCCAGAAGCGACAGAAGACCGCGACAAATCGCTCGAGCATTGCCTGTGGGGAGGGTTGGGTCATGGCCTCGCGCATGTTCTCCATGCCGCCTTCGAGCGCAATCACGTCGAACAGCGCCTCAAGAACTGCCGCCTTCGTCCCGAAAAGATTGTGGACTGTCTGGCGTGTGACCCCGCTTTCGGCCGCCAGAGTGGACATCGTCATTTGTGTGTAACCGTTGGCCTCAAGCTGGGCCCGGGCCGCGCGCAAGATCGCTGCACGGCTTTGGTCCATCTGCTCCAGGCGCTTCCCGAGTTCGTAGGGACGCCGGGCGTCTTCGGAATTTCGTGAGGTCACGGATACATTCTATGGCGCAAGTTTAGTTTGACAATATGTAAAATTAAATGTAGGGTGATTGTGTCACGAGGGTTCTCCCGATGAAGGTCGCTGACATCCATACCGATTGGTCGAAGGGCAGTCCGGTTCGGACCGAGCCGGCGGGAAGCCGATTTCCGTTGTGGATGCGCATCGGTTTCTGGGGCTGCATCGTTGTTGCCGTAGCCGCTGTAATCCGCCGCGCGATCGCCCTCACGGTTGCACCAGGCGGGAGTGCGGTGCCGCCCCAGTTGGCTCAGCTCGACGCTCTTTTCTCGGCGCATGCCGTTCTAACCTGGGCGCACATTCTCTGCGCGCTGGCCTTCGTTTTGCTCTTGCCGTTCCTGTTCTGGACGAGGACGCGCGGGTCGCGAACGCTGATGTCGGCGTTTTGGGGGCTCGGTTTTCTCGTCGCTGCGACTGCGTATGCGATGACTGTCTCCGCGGCGGTAGGAGGATGGATCGAGCGCAGCGCGGTTCTGCTCTTCAACACGCTCTTTGTGGTGTCGCTCGTGAGGGCACTGGCATGGAGCCGCAGACACAATGAAGCCGAGAAGCGGCGATGGATGCTGCGCGCCGTCGCCATGCTGCTCGGCATCGGCACGACGCGACCAGTCATGGGTATCTTTTTTGCGACCGCGCGGGCAACGCACCTGACGCCGCACCAGTTCTTCGGCGTCGCTTTCTGGATCGGTTTCTCGATCAACACACTGGCTATGGAACTCTGGCTGCGCGGACACAGACCCCCAACGGAGGAAATCGTATGAACACGGCGGCGCTGGTTTCAACCCACAAAGGCCCTCATCCCGGCATGTTCGCGGTTCTCTACACAGCCCTCTTCTGCATCGGTCTTTACCCGGTGACGGCCTTGTACAAACAGCCCTATTGGCCCGGACCGTGGGAGGCAGCGTCGGTCATTATTCCGTATTTCCAGAACTATGGGGCACGGGTCCTCTTCTGCATCGTGCTGCAGTTCGGGGCCATGGTGTGCCTTGGCCTCTTCACCGCGACGGTTGTGAGCCGGCTCCACTTTCTGGGGGCGCGTGCCGCGGGCACCATGATCGCGCTGGTTGGTGGACTTCTCGTTGTTGCCGACTCTTTCGCCGGCACAATGGCGATGTGGACGACGCTGCGACCTGGAATCGTCGATCAACCCTCCGTTGTGCTGGCTCTCTACTATCTCGGATTCGGACTTGGAGGGCCGGGTTTCTCCGTGCCGATGGGGCTCCTCATGGCCGGAGTTTCGGTAACAGCTGCCTTCCTCAAGCTACTTCCCAGATGGGTGATTGTTCTGGGCATGATCCTTGCCGTCGCTGGCGAACTCAGCTGGTTGAACCTTGCGTTTCCGAAGCTGCTTTTTCTGATTCCGCTGGTGCGGTTCCCGGGCTTTGTGTGGATCATCGCGGTTGGGTTTCTCCTGCCGAAGTCGCGACCCGCTCGCACGGCGTGAGATGCCTTTCGATCGGAGCCGAGGACGTTCTCACCCGGCTCAGGGGTTCCGAGAACCCTATTCGGTGAAGCCCACGCACATGCTAAAATTCAGTGCATTCCTCCCATCCAGCTCCCCATGACCATGGAAATAGGAACCATCGGCGCAACGCTTGAGGTCGTTACTCCCGGAGTTGCGAAGCAAGTGGTTCGTGTCACAGAGCTGCCCTTCCTGATCGGCCGCGGTTCGGAGGCGGGCAATCACCTTCAACTCGATGACCGGCGGATCTCGCGCCGCTGTGCGGCCATTGTGGCGGCAGGCGACAGTTATCGTCTCGAAGACCGCGGCAATGGGGCGGGTGTCTTCGTGAACGGCGTCAAGGTGGAGCAGAAGCAGCTCCGGGACGGCGACGTGATCGATTTCGGGCTCGAGGACTGTTGCGAGATCGTTTTTCGCAATGCCTCCGACCAGGCATCGATCGACGATATGCTGTCGCGTCTTGGAAGTCTTCCCGAGGTGACCGGGCCGCAGTCGACGAAAGGGCTGAGCCGCCTGAATCTTCTGCTCGAAGCAACTTCGCTTCTGCACTCTCAGTTGCCGCTGGATTCAGTGTTGGGATCGATGCTGCAGCACGCGATCGTGATTACGCATGCCGACCGCGGGCTGCTGCTGGAGCCGGAAGAAGGCGGTTCGCTGAAGGTGCGGCTGGCTCGCGACGGGAAGGGCGAAGCTCTCCCGCCGGAGAGTTTCACGCCAAGCCAGACGGCGCTGAAGCAGGCGCTCGACAGGCGCGCCGCGGTGATTACCGACGATCTGAACCTTGCCGACGCGGCGCTGCAGAATGCCGCCAGCATCGTAGTGCAAGGGCTGCGCGCGGTCGTGGTGATTCCTCTCTATGCCTCGCTGCGTGCGGAGGCCGACGAGTCTGAAACGCACGATCTTGGCCAACTGCTGGGCGTGCTCTACCTCGATTCGCGTCATGTGACCGCATTTTCGGCGTTGGACCGGCAGATTCTGGATGCGCTTGGTGCGCAGGCGGCGAGCATTCTGGACAATGCGCGCCTGGTCGAGCGTGAGCGCGAGCGGCAGCGGATGGAGCAGGAGATGACCATTGCCCGCGATATCCAGCAGGCGCTCGTGCCCCAGGGGCTGCGCGACTTTCCGCATCTGGCTGTCACGGGCGGGCACGCTCCCTGCCATGAGGTAGGCGGCGATTACTACGATGTGTTTCCGGTCTCGGAGGATCGGACCGCCGTCCTGATTGCCGACGTAGCGGGTAAGGGGATTGGCGCCGCGCTGCTGACGGCGGTGCTCCAGGGCGCGCTCTCGGGCATGACCATCGGCGCCGACCCAGTTCAGGTGTTCAACCACATCAATCAGTTTCTTTGCGAGCACTCGGGGACAGGCAGGTACGCCACGATGTTTTTTGCCACTGTCGCGCGGGACGGAACATTGGAGTATATTTCCGGCGGCCATCCGCCGCCGCTCCTGTTGCGCAAAAGTGAGGTGACGGAACTGTTCGGTGGCGGGTCGTTCCCCGTTGGTCTGATCGAGGGAGCCGAGTACACCTCAACCAAGGTGCAGCTGGAGCCCGACGATACGCTGGTCATGTATAGCGACGGCGTGACCGAGGCCGAGGACAAGAGCCGCACGCTCTTCGGCACCGAGAGGCTATGCGAAGCGCTCGCGGGACGACAGCAGGATTCCATCGAAGATCTGCGCCGGCATATTGTGGAACGTGTGAACGAGTGGTCCCGGGGAACCGCGCAATCGGACGATATCACAGTGCTGATTGTCCGCTACCGCACGCCAGCCTGAACACCTGAAGCGGCCTTAAGAGATAGATTTGATTTGTTCGACGGATTGCGAATTCAAGAATGGATATTCCCGCAACGATTGGCCGTTACGAAATCATCGATGAATTGGGCCGGGGCGCCATGGGTAGCGTCTACCGCGCCAAGGATCCGGCGATGGGGCGCATGGTCGCAGTGAAGACCATTCTGCCCAGTGTCCTGGCAAGCGACGACGGCAAGGAATTCCGCGAGCGGTTCTATCGCGAGGCACGCGCAGCCGGTGCGCTGGCGCATCCCGGCATCGTACCGATCTTCGATGTGGGCGAGCACGAGGGTGCACCGTACCTTGTGATGGAGTATGTGAGCGGCCAGACACTTGCTCAGTCGATGCGCGACGGTGGGCTGTCGACACTGGACCGGGTGTGCGAAATCGGGCAGCAGCTAGCCGAGGCATTGGCCTATGCGCATCGCAAGGGGATTGTGCATCGCGACATCAAGCCCGCGAATGTGCTGCTCACCTCGCGAGAGGTGTATGGGGTCGAGCGCGCCAAGATTGCCGATTTCGGCGTGGCCAAGTTCTCGGCCAGCGAATTGACAACATCGGGAAAGATGGTGGGTACGCCGGCGTTCATGCCGCCTGAGCAGTTTACCGGAGCCCCGATCGACGGGCGCACGGATGTCTTCTCGGTGGGCGTGATCCTCTACTGGATGGCCACGGGTGAGCAGCCCTTTTCCGGCGAGACGATGACCTCGGTCTCCTACAAGGTGGTCCATACCGATCCCATTCCGCCCAGCAAGCTGAACCCGTCGGTTTCATCGGGACTGGAAGCCGTGATTCTGAGGTGCCTGGCGAAGAATCCCGCAGAGCGCTATCAAACAGGCGACGACCTTGCACATGCGCTATCCGCGCAGCGAAGCAAGGCTGCGGGATCGGGACCGATCCCCGAAGTTTCCATGCCGAGGACGATGGCTGCAGACGCGACGATCGATGCGTTGCCAAGCCTCCGAGTTCCCCGTGTTGCACCGGTGTCGGAGGTTCCTGTGGTGCCCACGTCTGCCGTGGGGCCAGCACCGGTGAAGCAGCGGGGCAACACCGTACTTGTCGCCGCGGCTCTCGTAGTCCTCGCCATCGCCAATGGAATTGCTTGGTTTGGATTGCACCGCAGCCAGCCCGCGCCGGCGGCACCTCCGGTGGCGAGTCCGACGCCAGCCCCGCCAGCAACGCCGAGCGCTAAGCCTTCACCGGCAACGGTGAAGGAGCAAGTTGTTCCACAGCCCCCTTCGAGTGAAAGTGCCCCCACGCCGGCCGCGAGCAAGGCCGCTGCAGCGGTCGACTTCAATCCCAAGGCGCTCGACCCGAAGCAGAACACGCGGCTCAAATTCGATCTCGGCAAAGTGCCGGCCAAGTTCGCCTTCACTGTGCAGATGGATGGCAAGATCTACTACAAGGGGACGGCAGGGAACAAGCAGGACTTCGACACGCTCTTTGCGCCCCCGGGGATGCACGAGCTGCGGATCACAGTGGGGTCGGGTTCTGGGGCAAAGGCCTCCAACACCGTCAGTGGCGACTTTGTCGCAAAAAAGCGGATGAGTTTGAAGATCGAGCTCCGGCCGGCGCCGGCAGCTTCAGCTGCGACGCTCGATGCGGCGACCCAGGTCGTAGCAACCCTCAAGCAGGATCGTTTCTTTTTCTAACAGTTTTGTCACAATCGGCGCGTAGCATAGCGTGAGACTTGGTGACCCATCGCGTGATTTCGAGACCTGACCTTCCTTAAGAGTCAGTCGGGCAGGTAGTTTAGTGCAAGGAGTAACAACTATGACGTTCGCATCCGAGGAGTTGGAAGGCGGCATCACCAAGGTGACCCTGAACGGGCGCCTCGATATTGAGGGCGCCGCAGCGGTCGATCTGCGTATGAACGTAACAGCGGGAACCGCGAAGAAGCTCCTCATCGACATGCAGCAGGTTTCTTTTCTGGGTTCAATGGGGCTTCGGTCGCTGGTGCTGCCTGCGCAAGCGGTGAAGCGCCGCGGAGGCAAGGTCATCCTGTTTGGTCCAGTGAAGATGGTGCAGGATGTATTGCTGGCGAGTAACCTGCAGGCCATCCTTCCCATTCACCACGACATGACCGAAGCGCTTGCCGCGCTCGCCTAACCGCAGGCAGCGACGATGCTCAGCCAGGCCATGACCCAGCCTTATCCTCACGATGTTCGCAGAAGGCTGTCGCTCACCAGCAGCCTGGCCGAGCTTGGCAGGGTTTCCCCCTGGATCGGCGAGCTGGCTGCGGAATTCGAAATCCCCAACGAGACGCGGTTTGCGATTGAGTTGTGCCTGGAAGAGGTGCTCTCGAACATCGTGCGCCACGGCTACAGCGGCGAGTCCGGCCACAATCTCAGCGTGGAATTTGTGCGTGCCGAGTCCGGCGCAATCTTCGTTGTCGAAGACAGCGCCCCAGCCTTCGAGCCCAGGCAGCCTGCCGATGCCGTACCTGAGGATCTGACTACGATCCAGCCGGGCGGCCAGGGCCTGCGCCTGTTGTTTCGCTTTGCCAATTCGGTTGAATATGAGCGGTTGGCGGACGGAAATCGCGTCACGCTGCGATTCGCGATCAAAAAAGACTAGGCCGATCCTTCAATCCGGTCGCCGAAGGCGACCCACATAGAAGGATCGCCGGCTGTTGTTGTCGGATCGAACGCGCGGCTTCGCCGCTCGCGCGATCCGACAACTGTGTCGTGCAATCCCAACCACGCCCCTCGGCACTACATCCCGTTGTCGGTGTTGTCCTGGTCGGGATGAACCACCCTGTAGCTTGCGCCTCCATGCGACCAGACCAGCAACAGTATGTCCTTACCGGCAGGTACGGAGTGGACCTGGCTGACGAAATTGTCGGCGCTTTCCACTGCATGCCGATTAACTTCAAGGATCACGTCTCCGGGAGAGAGCCCGGCATCGTCGGCAGGGCTGGCCGGGCGTACGTTCTCGATGGCCGCGCCTTTCACCTGCGTCGGGATGTTGAACTGCTGTCTCAGGTCGGGCGTGAGGTTTGCAACCGCCAGGCCGAGCTTCCCGTGCTGGTGATCGCCTGAAGCGCCGTTTGCGGCTTCCTCGGCTTCCTTGTGGAACTCGCCCACCGTTGCCTTGAGAGTTTCGGATTTGCCGTCGCGCAGGATGCCAAGGCTGATTGTGTTTCCCGGCGTCATCTCGCTGACTGCCACTTGCAGCGCGCTGCTGTTGTCGATCTTCTTGCCATTCAGTTCGCGCAGCACATCGCCGCTCTTCAAGCCGGCACGGCTGGCGGGAGAATCGGGCGTGACCTGGCTGACGATCGCGCCGGTCGCGTCGGGAAGGTTGAAGAACGTCGCATTGTCGGGCGTCACATTGTTCATGCTGATCCCGAGATAGCCGTGGTGCACCGTACCGCTCTTGATAATCTGCTCGGCCGAGGCACGCGCGATCTCCGAGGGAATCGCGAAACCTGCTCCGGCAAACGAGCCGCTTCCCGTGATGATGAAAGTGTTGATGCCGACCAGTTCGCCATGTGCATTGACGAGCGGACCGCCCGAGTTCCCCTGGTTGATCGCAGCGTCGGTCTGAATAAAGTCGCCCGGCTTGCGCGCGTCGTCGCTATAGGGATTGGGACGATGGAGCGCACTGACGATGCCCCGCGTGACCGAGAACTGGAAGTAGCCGAATGGGCTGCCGAAGGCGAGCACGGTCTGTCCTGGGTGAAGCTGCGATGAGTCGCCCCAGGCGATGCTGGGCAGATTGTGCGCGTCGATCTTGATCACGGCAAGATCGTTCAGCTTGTCGACGCCGATCAGCTTGGCAGGAAAGACGCGACGGTCGTCGAGCGTGACATTGATCTTCATCGAACCATCGACGACGTGATTGTTGGTGAGGATGTAGCCGTCGGGCGAGAGGATCACGCCGCTGCCGATGCCGTGTTCAATTTGTCGCTGCTGCGGCATCTGCTGCATCGGGCCCTGCGACCCAAAGCCGAAGAAGCGACGGAACTCGGGAGGCAGACTCTGCATTCCGTTGCCGGAGTCGGCGCCATCGTCGTTGCCATCGTCCGAAGAACCGTGCGACGTCACCGAGACGTTGACAACTGCAGGCGTGACCCGGGCCGCGACAGCTTCCACCGCGTTGTCGAGCGATACCAGCGAGGAAACGCTGCTGTCGTCGAGCGGAGATGCCGTGTTCAGCAAAGCAGACGAGCTGGAGGCATGGACCGGGCTATGTGCAAATGCGATCAGGGCTATGGCCAAGACGGCGCCGACGGCAGTCGCAGGCGCCACTAACTGCCTCGTCTTTGCTACTAATGAATTAGTTGTTACTTGCATAGGTCGTTTTCTCCGTGTGAGTGAAGTCAGGTTTAAAGTTGGATCACAAACCAGCCCAGCGGTAGTGCAATGGGCTGCGAGGTATTGGAATCTGTGGGCACGACGCGCAGGATGAGCTGCGTGACTGTTGCCCGGTGTTGGATCGAGCCCGCCGCCCGCCTGTTGGCCGTCGACTGCGTATTGTTCCTTGCCGTCGTGGACGCGGCGGCCTGCGTCGATACGTCTGTGTTGGCGGCAGGCGATGTCTCGTAGTCGGCGATCGCCGTCCGCGATCCCGCCGGCGTTGTTTCGATCTGCGCCCACGTGGTGAAGACGATCAGCTGTTCTGGAGCGTCCGTCTTGGCGCGGGCGTTGATGAGCTGGTGGGTGGAGGCATGCGCATTGGTACCGGGCTCAGAGGCCGCAGCGCGCAGCTCTCCCTCCGCGCGGATCTTTGCATGAGCCCGGCCTGCAAAGGGCTTCGCGATCGAAGCCGCCGGCAACACCGCTCTGGTCTGAACCATGTGTGCCCCCGGCGTAAGGGCTTCGAGCCGCGGATTGGCTGGATACACCGCATCGCCAAACTGTGCTGATGCGCTGCCGGCAGGGGGAACAGATTGGGCTTTCTCGACCGCAGGAACAAAGGCGACCAGTTGCGGGCAGCGCGCCAGCTCGAAGGTGACGAGAAGGAGACCACATCCGAAAGCGCCAAGCAGCAGGCGGGCGGCGGCAGGCGACAGACCAGGATGGCCGCGCAGAATGCGATGGATGCGGCTCACGAGCTCGGAGCGGCGCTGCCAGGTCCCCAGAGACAGGGCTTCGCGCCGACGCGCCATGCCGCGCTCCGCGAGACTGGCGAGGCACGCGGCATACGCACGCGGCGCCTGCGTGATGCGCACAACCGCTTCATCGCAGGCCATCTCCCGCTCTTTGGCTAGCTCGCGATCGATCAAGAACAGTCCGGGGTTCAACGGAAACACAACCAGGCACAGCTTCTGCAGCAGATTCGTCCAGTCGTCGTAACGCGCGAGATGCGTCGACTCGTGGAGCACGATCTGATTCAGTTCATCGCCTGTCAGGCGTGGCAGAAGCCAGTCGGGAATCAGCACACGCGGCGCGAAGAATCCAATCACGCTGGGCCGGTCCAGTGACTGCGTGGAGCAGACCCTGAAAGAGCGTTTGTGCTGCAGGGAAGTCGCAACGTCGACCGGAGTTGCCGTGCGCCAGAGGTGGCACAGACGGACAACGTGAAAGACAAGGTCCGCGGCCCGAGCAGCAGACGCGATGAGCCACAGACCCGCAAGCACCAGCGTCCAACGCGCATCGAACTGAAGCCAGGCATGCGGCGCGATAGCGGCAAACGGTCCGGCCGAGTGGTTCGAGCTGAGAGGGAAGACCAGAGGCGACAGCGGCAATATGCCGGCAGCAAGAAATCCAATGGACCAGAGTACGAAGCGCTGGGCAGCCGAGATGGTCCGCGCCCACTTCAGGCACAAAAAGAGTGCGAGCGCGAGAGCAAGCCCTTGCCAGAGGCCAGTTACAGCGACGGGGGCAGCCGCATGCGCGAACGAATCGAAGAGACTGGTGAAGCTCATGCCTTAAGCCTCCTCCGCTCTATCGGGTGTCGCCTGGGCGATCGCTTTTTTCAACCGCTGCAGTTCATCGGGCGAAAGATCGTCGTCGCCGAGAAGAGAAAGCAGCAGGCGCTCGCGCGAGTTGCCGAAGAATCGACCGAGGACATGGCGTACCTCGGAGCGGCTTGCCTCCTGCTCTGCAATGCATGGGCTGTAAAGGAACGCCCGGCCCTCCTGGCGATGCGTGACGTAGCCCTTCTGTTCGAGGATGCGAATCGTCGTGAGTACCGAGTTATAGGCCAGCGGCTCGTCCTCGGGCAGGCCGGCGACGAGGTCGGTGACGGCGGATTCTCCCCGGCGCCAGAGAATCTTCATCAGCCGGAGCTCGGCCTCGGTCAGCGTGTTGGATCTTCTCGGCGGCATGTTGAGGAATCGACTCTGCTCGGCGCTCCGTCTTCTTGAGCACCCTGACAACCACTATAGACGCTCAACTAAAGGATTAGTTGCTTAGGGAGTCAAAGAAAGTCCGGAGCCCCTGGTCGATTGTCTTTGTCCCATCGAAAGATGGGATCGCTCCGTTGCGAAGAATTAGGCTCATAAGGCCTATCTTTAGGACAGGCGACGAACTCCCACGGATGGATTGAGTCGGATCCCTCGGATGCCGTTCGTAAGTTTTTCTTTGAGAAGGCTTTAGCCCGTAATCATCCTGCGACTTCGCCTTCGACTAGCCTCTAAGTCTTTTGGCGAGAGATATTTCGCCACAAGTCGTTCATTCCAAACGAGTTCTGCTAAGTTATTGATTCTCTAACGATGATTATGCACTTGACACAGATGGCGATCTGAGCGACACTGTGATTGTTGGCACCGGTTGTGGTGAATGTCACAGCCGGTGATAGGAATCACATGAACCTGATAGACGTAACGCAGCAGTTTCCGACCGATGAAGAGTGCTTAGGGTACATCGAAAAGATGCGCTGGCCCGATGGTGTCGTGCGCTGCCCTGTCTGCGGCAATGACAAAATCAGCCGGATCACTCGCACGAACGTCCGCAAGGATGGCGACGAATCGAAGAAGGCAAACAAGCGCAAGAGCCTGTATCAGTGCCTAGAGCCTACCTGCAAACAGCAATTCTCAGCCACGTCCGGCACAATCTTCAACGACTCGCATCTCCCCCTGCACAAGTGGTTCATGGCCCTTGCAATCGTTGTGGACGCGAAGAAGAGCATCAGCGCGAACCAACTGAGAGAGCATCTGGGCATCGGTTCGTATCGCACCGCCTGGTACATGGCGCACCGCATCAGGAAAGCGATGGTGGAAGAGATCGGCCCTTTTGACCAATTGCGCGGGATCGTAGAGCTTGACGAGACGTATCTTTCAGGAAAGTCGAAGGACCGTCATGGTCGCATCCGCAATAGGAAACCGCGCGAAGAACGCGTTGACATGGTTCTTGGAATGCGTGAACGCGGCGAAAAGGGTAAGCCGGGGCGGGTGAAGTTCGTTCACATCAAGGACGGCAAGGCGAAGACGATCCGCGAAGAAGTCCGCAAGCATGTAGTGCCGTCCCCTACGCGCATCTACACCGATGATGCCTCGGTCTACAACTGGGCATTCGATCCTGAGCTACGCAAAAAGCACCGTTCGGTGAACCACTCGATTCAATGGATAGTGCCGGGAACCAACATCCACACGAACACGGTGGAATCGGCATTCTCGCTCTTGAAACGTGGCCTGATAGGGAGCTTCCATCGCGTCTCGATAAAACACTTGCACCGCTACCTGAGCGAGTTTGAATTCCGCTTCAACATTCGCAAGGATGAGGACAGGTTCAGCCGGACGCTGCGCCGGATGGCAGGCATTGCCCCGATGCCTTACGTGGAGCTTATTGCGATCCCGAAGGGCGAGGCTTAGGGATTATCGGCTCCCGGCGCTGGGGCGTCGGTGAGCCCTTTATAGCCTGAGTCTTCTCCGGCTTTTGCCTGAGAAGCCGCGAGAGCAGGCTGTCGAATTTGTCCTTATCGACTTTCATTTGATTGATGCTCTCACATCGTCTTCAAATTCCTGAAGAAATTGAACATGCAAATCGGTGGGAAGGGGAGCTTCGGACCAGAAAACATTCTCGTCAAAAAGAGTGTTACCGCGATGAACGAGAACTAGACTTGCTATGCCATACTTTCGCTCCATGGGGTCATGGCCAATCCATAGCTGACTAGTCTGATACTTCAAACCACCAAATGTCTCCTCTGTGACGGCAGTTGTTTTTGCAGCGAGTTTTTGTGCTGGAGAACTGTGAAGCGCCAAAAGCGGAATATCGGATTTGAATGTGATGTGACTGATGTGCCCAAAACGTCGAATCATGTTTGAGTTGAACGAAAGACCAAGAGCTTCTCTGCCCCATTCAAGCATCTCTAGCAAGATTCGTTTCGATTCATTAGTGTTTGCAAGAGTGTCGAGCGCGATGGCCCCTCCGTAAATCGTTAACGTCTGGACAAACAACCCACCAGACTTACCGGATTCAAATTTCACACCCTTGTCTAAGTCGAAGTCTTCTGGCTTGGTAGGAAACTGCTGAAAATCAAAGTACCCCACTAATGGCTGAACGCAATCCGACATTCGTATCCGCCCACCGTTCGTCAGCGCGTCCAATTCCAACATCACGAGTGTTCTCGCCAGCATGACTGTTGTCTGTTCCATATTCCCGGACCTCAGCGTTTTCGTTTGGTCGATTGTCTTCGCTCGGCAGGTTCTTAAATGTCCCCGCCAGCGCTTTGAAAGCTCCAATATCCACGAGACGGTCATCATCTATTGCAAGAATCGAACTCGTTGGTTGGAGGGCTGCGTCCTTCTCCCGCTCTACGGTTTGAAGACGTGCGCGGTCAAATCGAACTACTTCATCTGGCAGTGTTCCATAAGGCTCAAATGAAACCCGGAGACGCACGTCGAACGCATGGGCAAGTTTCTGTAGCGTCCGTAGACTCCAGGATGAATAATTAACATCTTCGTACCGAGAGATGCCTGTTTGAGTTGTTCCTACTTCTCTCCCCAACGTGGCTTGGGTCATTCCGCGTTGTTCGCGAATCACCTTGATCTGGGTCGCGATGTACGCGTTCAGAAACGCCTTAGCGTACTCCTCGGCGTATTCTCGATCCCTGAGATTTTCTCGAAGTGCGTATTCGATATCACCAAACATGAGATATCCGCCTCTGCCGGTCCGCGAGTAAGACCCTGCGATTTTCCAAGGCACCCTCTGGGCCGGGGATCAGCTTGCCTTGAAGCTCTCTTGCGCCAATCAGGAGTGTGAACTCGGTATCCATCGAAAAAGGGCCTCTACACAGCATCGGCCTAAGCATTACATCGGCATGGATTATGAGCTTGAGAATGTGCCCGGTCTTCTGGATTGGGCCTGCGAGAAGTTTTGGTCCCAGATCGGAACCGCTTACCTGCAACATGTGCAACTTGCTGTCCAACTGAGCCTTGCTGCGAGCGGTAAGGCCGCTTCTCCACTGCACAATGACGCTCTCTCCATCTCCGTCAATGAAATCGTACACGGAAAACGCCATACTATCACCTTTTTGTGATATTTTATCGAAGGTGAGACATCACGAAAGTGTGATGTGCCCTGTGGAAGGCGTCTGGCAGGTGCCAGAAGGGGCTTTATATCCCCGGATTCCCTATGACGGGATGGAGTTCGAATCTCCCGCTTTCCGCCCCCGGCTTTACACTATAGCAACAACAGAAATGAGTTGGAATGGGAGACTTACGATCAAAGCTTGAGGCCCTTTTCCCTCAACCCCCACGCTGCCCATCGAGCTACAGAGTGGGAACGATTGCGGAATTGTACGAAGAATACATGGCGCGTCTTGAAGGGACCTGCGTAGTAGATCCCTGCGGAGAAAGCAATTGGTTTCTAGCCGAAAACTTCCCACATCTTGTTAAATTAGAATTCTTTAACCGCAAAATAAATCAGTGGGTGGACGCGCGTGCAACTGAGGCCGTTGCTCAGCTTAAGAATATGAGCCTCGACGAAAGCCGTTATCGCATCGGAGACAGTTCACGACCGCGCACGTTGTTCTGGGTTCCAGAGATTATTAGCAACCCAGATAGCATTCATGAAAACATCCGAAATAATGGGACGGATGTCTATTGCAAGAGATATCAACGCTCTGTTGGCAACGAAATGAAGATAGTTCTTATTGCCAAACGGGCCGATTCAACTCGCGCAGTAATGACTTCTTTTTGGAGCGATGCAACGTACCATAACGGCTGCATCAAATTGCCCGCGAAGCATCCACGCAATAAATAGAGAAGGCCACCTTGCGGCGGCCTTCAATGCCCATTACCCCGGGACCAGGGGATAGCTCGTATCGCAACGAGCGCGTAGCCTGTAATCGATTTTGAGGTAAGGGCCGACATTATGCAACACTTTTTTCCACAATTCAACCCTTTTTTGTGGAAAAACCGGCAATTACCTCTTGCAATTCCACATGAACGAGTATATAAGGCAGAAAACATGAAATTATACTAGAAATGCCTAGGTTTTCTCCCTATAAACCGAACGGGACCATTCAAACAACGAAGAGAACCAACCCTGTCACGGCACCAATATGATCACCGGAACGGTTTCTCTGTGTCAAGTGCATAATCATCTCTCTAACTCCAATAGATAGAGATATTTACGCAAAAAGGGGGTGGGGGGAGGGGTCAGGCGCGCGCCGACGCCGCTGGAATCACCCTCCGCTTTTGCGAGGGCTGCAGCAGGGCGAAGGCG
This sequence comes from uncultured Acidobacteriaceae bacterium, assembly GCA_963778705.1. GTDB lineage: Bacteria > Acidobacteriota > Terriglobia > Terriglobales > Acidobacteriaceae > Telmatobacter. Next base: position 60,370 of record CAVZVM010000002.1, on the reverse strand, counting down.
ATCACCGCCGCAGGAATGAGAAAGGCCGTCGATCCGAACACCCACATCACGACACCGCCCAGCACTTGATCGGCCAGAGGATCGATCCCGAGCGGATTGGGATGGGCAGAGTAATACGGGTAGACCGCCCGGCCGCAGAATGCCAGAAAAGCCGAGAGCCCGGTGTTCACGAAATCGGCGCCGACAAGATAGATCAGGATGCCCCAGCTATGCTTGCGCTGCCCCGCAGGCCAGGGGCGAATGATGCACCACCAGAAAAGCAGCGATGTGCCCAGGAAGCAGATGTGCTCCACGTCATGCCAGAACTCGTGCTCCAGCGCGAAATCGTAAGCCGCTGGGATATGCCATAGAACAAAAGTGATGTTCATAGCCAGCCACGCCACGCGCTTGCGCACCAGAAAGTGAACGAGCCCGCGCAGCGGCCGGAATCGCAGAAGCGGGCCGGCTAGATAGACGCGCAAGACCCTCGGCAGTCCTCGCAGCAGTGGAACAACGGGAAGGCCAAGAAGAACGAGCGGCGGAACCAGCGACATCAGGATCAGGTGCTCGATCATGTGCGCGCTGAGCAGATCGTCGGCCAGCGCTTCGAGGGGCGACCCGATCGCAATCCAGAGGCAGGCGAGTCCGCCGAGAAATGCCATGAGCCGATCTAGATTGAACTGCGTGGGCCGGGTCTTGCGCAGAGCGAGCCAGCCACGCACGTAGATCAGCGCCGTGAGAGCAATCGCGAGCGTGAGACCGATCGGAAACGACCAGTCGTCCTGCGCGGATTGGAATAAGTCGGCTTCCATGCGCTAGGGAGTCTTGGCTGCCGGCGCACGGACCATGGGCACGCGCATCGCTCCCGATTGTGTGAGTGTACGTGAGGCATCGATGGCCGGCGCAAGGTTGTCCTTGCCGCGCAGCGTCATCAGGAACGCAACCAGCGCGCGAGTCTCCGCAGGCGAGAGCGCTTTACCGTAGGCAGGCATATTGCCGCCGCCCTGTAGCACCTGGCGAATCATCTGGTCCTCGGTCATGCGCGTCGCGATGGCATCGAGTGCGGGGCCACGCATGCCGCCGCGTCCGCCGAGAGCGTGGCAGTTGCGACACTGCTTATTCTGCAGAACGAGCGCGCCCTGTCGTTCCAGCGGCGACCGGCCCTTGAGGAAGTAAGTGGGCGTCGGATCGCCGGACCAGGATTCCATGATCGGGCTCCACGGCGTGTAGGTGCCCAGGTGCGTGAAGATGCCGAGTGCAACAGCGATGACTGCGACCATGAGCACGGCCACGGGACGGCGCGACCAGTGCTTCTCGCCTTCTCCGGCAACAAGAGGCAGGAGCAGCATGCCCACGATCACAACGGTTGGCGCAATGAACAGGAACGGCGTTTCAAGCTCGGGCGGCAGATAGGCGAGCACCGCATAGATCCACAAGAAGAAAAAGTCGGGCTTGGGCGCAGTCTGAATGATCGTGGGATCGGGTACGCCGCTTGGGCCGAACGGTCCGAAGAAGAGCGCGCAGGCAATCACCGAAAGAAGAATCGCCGCGGCGAAGACGGCATCTTTCCAAGCGGCATCGGGAACGAAGGGCACGCCGGTCGTCGAGGTGAGTTCGTGATACTCGCGGTCGTAAGTGGCTTTGCTGACGACACGGCCAGGCATCGGCCACTCATTCACGCCAAGATGGAGCACCATCCACACATGCACGGCGACACCAGCGATGAGAACCCCGGGAATGATAAAAACATGGAGCGCGAAGAAGCGCGACAGCGTTTGGCCGGCGATAATCGGGCCGCCGAGCATGAAGTGGACAAGCTGGCCCCCGATCCATGGCACGCGGCTCATGATCGAAGCGCCGATGCCGAGGCCCCAGTAGGCGTCCTGATCGAAGCGCAGGACCTGGCCAGTGAAAGCCATGCCGAGTGTGAAGAGCAGCAGGAAGACGCCGATGATCCAGGTCAGCTCGCGGGGATATTTGTAGGCGCCGAAGAGGAAGACCTGCGTCATGTGGATGAGGACGATCGCGACCATGAAGTCCGATCCCCAGCCGTGAATGGCGCGCAGAAACCAGCCGAGCGTGATCTGGTGATTGAGGAACTCGAGGCTCGACCACGCCTCGCCCGCCGATGGCGTATAGACCAGTGCGAGCAGAATACCGGTGACGATCTGCAGCATGAACAGCACGGTTGCCGCAGAGCCGAAGACATACCACCAGCTGGCGCTTCTGGGCGGCGTGGGATGCGCGGCAGCCTCGCTGATCGGCTTTTCGAGGCCGAGCCGGCGCTCAAACCATGCGTAGATACTGAACGCGCGATCTTTCAAGCCGGCCATTACGATCTCTCCTCGTTTTGGCCGGATGACGTCGGAGCAATCTGAATCAGCGGCTTCTGATTGCACGCGCGATTCGAGAGCGTTGGCATCTGGCCGGCATTGATCATCAACTTGCCGTTGACGATGGAGTGTTGATACTCGAACAGACCGCGCTCAGGCGGGCCGGATGCGCGCGAGCCATCTTCGTAGTAGGCGCCGCCGTGGCAGGGGCACATGAAGAGGTGCGATTGTGGGAACCAGCGCACCGGACAGCCAAGGTGCGCGCAGTTGATGGCGAAGACTTGAAACTGGTCGCCCTGCACATGGCGAACCCAGCACGCGACGTTGGCGGTCACGCCGTCGTCCGCAGTGACGACGGGATTGCGGTAGTCGACGAGACGCGTCTCACCTTCGGGGAAGTCGCCGACGGCGCCAAGCGGTATCCACGACTTGAATTCCTGATCGCGCTTAAGAGCCGGGCCGAGCAGGTAGCCGAGAATTGGGACGGCGAGAACCGCGCCGACAGCCCCATTGAGTACCAGCGAAAGCTTGAAGAGAAAGCTACGGCGCGAGTCGCGGTGAACAGGTCCCGCGTGCGAAGACGCGATCTGCGGCTCGGAGACGGTCGGTACCGGCGCCGATTGCTGCGGCACTGGGTGGCCGGATTCGTGCTCTGTGCTCATGGTTTCTCCTTGGTGGCAGTTCCGGCAGGGCTGGTGCGCGGCGCACTGGCGGCTTGCTCGGCGGTCGGCGCACGACGGGCAGCAATCCAGGCAACGATGTCGGTGATCTCCTGCGGCGACAGCGCGTGGTTGGGAATGTAAGAGCGCCAGTCCGGCGCGTTATCGTCGAGGTGGCCGGCGATCACATAGCTGCGCAGATTCTGATCGTTGACGAGCGCGAGATACGACGGGTCGACGATGGAATGCGACGTTGCGCCTTGTGTGCCAGATGCAGCGTTCGGTGTTTTAACGCCCGTGCCATCGGCGCCGTGACAGCGCGCGCACGCGACCGTGTACGCTTTCTCTCCATCGGCTGAGTTGCCCGGCGTCGTCACGGCATACGGCGGAAGCGCGACTCCGGAGAAATCGGACGGACGGCTCCATTCGCGGATCATGCCCTGCACGAGCGCGTCGACCTGCGCATCGGTCAGCATGCCTCCGGAACTTTGGGCGAACGCAGGCATGAGCGTACCGGGCAAGCCCTTCGCCGCAGCGGTGCGGAGATTCTGTGCGCCGGCGACCGCGAGATAGGCGGGATTGTTTAGGGGAATCGCAGCGCCGCCGCGGCCGTTGTCTCCGTGGCAGCCCGAGCAGTTCTGCTTGTAGAGCACATGGAAGTCGAGCTGCTGGTCAGGGCGAACAACCTCGGCTGATTCTGCAGGAGCTCCGGGCACATGCGCGCATCCGCAGCAGGCGAGCAGGAGTGTCGCGGCGAGGACCGAAACAGCGCGAAGACGTTCCGTCATTTCAGGCCTTCCGAGGAGTTATTCTCGTCAACCTGTTCGCTCGCGTGCAGGCCCGCACGTACGGCGAAGGGCAGCGCTTGAAACTGCGGGGTGCGCACCTTGGTCTGCAGGTTCACGACGAAACCGCAGACGAGGCCGAAGGCGATCTGCGACGGTATGAACCAATACCAGTCGATGCGCTCGTTGAGGATGGGGCTCACAACGTCGAGCACCGAGGAGAGAAGGCCTGTCCACAAGAGCGGTGCGATGAATCCCGCAGTCAAAATCGGCCAGCGCGGAAACATCGGGAGCATCGCGCCATAAAGCAGCCCGACGAGAAGTGAGGACACGGTGTGGATGGCAACTGCCGCGAGAAACCCCTGCATGTGAAACTGTGCAAGAAACTGATCGCTCTGTCCTGCCCAACTGACGAAGCCGCCAGCTGCCAACAGATTCATGGCGTACCAGAGGCTGTGGTACCTGATCAGACTGAAGACGAGCGCGGGAGCGATCATGGCCGTGCCGCCGGCGAAGCCGCCCTTGAGACCAGTTGTGAACTGGAATGTTTCGACTGGTATGACCTTGCGATGCATCGGACTAACGGGCAGATGCTCGATGGACTTGCGATAACTGGGAATCTGCACGGGCTCGGTTTTGGCATCAACGAACTCGGCCGCTTCAATCGGAAGCACGTTGCAGAACCAGCCGACCACGGCGAAAACCGTGAGCACCAGGCCCAGAAGACTGACATAGCCGCTCGTGACCATGCCCGTAACGATGAGCGCGACGCCGAGGGCCAGCACGATGGGCCAGGCGGTGGGTGCGGGCATGTGGATCGAGCTGTGGTCGAGTTTGTTTTCGTGTTCCATAGTGTTCTTCCGGTCAGCGCTCTAACGGCCAACGACGTAAACAACGGTGAAGACTACAACCCAAACAGCATCGACGAAGTGCCAATAGATCGAGACGACTTCAAGGCGCTCCGCATGATGTTGATTGACTTTGCCCATGAAGGCGAAGACCAGCGTAAGTCCGAGCATGATGAGGCCGACGATGACGTGCGACGCGTGCAGACCGACGAGAGAATAGAAAGTCGTTCCGAAGAGATTGGTGCGAATGGTGAGGCCGTAATGGTAGATCAGGTCATACCATTCCATGGCCGTGGCGGCAAGGAAGATGCTGCCAAGCACGACCGTTGCCGCGAGCCACGTCGTGAATCGGCCGATGCGGCTCAGGCGCAGATCGTGCACGGCGAAGTGGACAGTGATGCTGCTCGAGAGCAGACAGATCGACGCGAACCAAGGAATCTCGAGAACTTCGCGCGGTGTGGGTCCATTGAGGCTTTTGCCAATGTAGAAGAGATACGCAACGACAAAAATGATAAAGATCGCCGACTCGGCGATGACCAGACAAGCCATCCCGACAATGCCGCGCGAGGGCTGCTTCCATTCTTCGATTTGTTCGTGTGTCAGTGCGACCGCAGTGCTCATGGTATTTCTCCTCACTCGTACTGCGCGTCGGGTTCTTCGGGATGCTTGCGATCCCACAGCGGACGGCGGCTTTCGACGACCGGCAGTGTCGCGAAGTTGTAGCTTGGCGGCGGCGAGCTGGTACTCCACTCGAGGGTCCAGGCGTCCCACGGATCGGGTCCGGCTTTTTCGCCCTTGAAGTACGAGGCGACCATGTTCCAGACGAAGATGAGCGTTGCAACGGCCTGAAAGACGGCTCCGCTGGAGACAATCTGGTTGAGCAGGGTCCAGCCGCGGTCGGCCTCGTAGGTGTAGATGCGGCGCGGCATGCCCTCCAGGCCGGGGATGTGCATGAAGTCGAAGGTGAGATGGAAGCCGATGAGAAAGAGCCAGAAGTGCCATGAGCCGAGCTTGTCGGAGAGCATGCGGCCGGTCATCTTCGGGTACCAGTAGTAGAAGGCCGCGAAGATCATGAAGAGGATGGCGCCGACCAGCACGTAGTGAAAATGAGCGACAACAAAGTAGGAGTTGCCGAGCTGCCAGTCAAAGGGGGAGACCGACAGCATGATGCCGGTAAGTCCGGCAATGAGGAACTGAAAGAGGAACCCGATCGCGAACTTCATGGGCGTGGTGAAGTGAATGTTGCCGCCCCACAGCGTTGCAAGCCAGTTGAAGATCTTAATGCCGGTAGGAACAGAGATCACCATCGTCGAGAAAGTGAAGAAGGCGTTTGGACCCGGGCCCATGCCGACAGTGAACATGTGATGCGCCCATACACTTAGGCTGACGAAGCCAATGCCAACAGAGGCTGCCACCATTGCCGGATAGCCGAAGATCGCTTTCCGTGAGAAGACGGGGATGATCTCGTTGGCGAAGGCGAAAGCGGGCAGAACGAGAACATAAACCTCGGGATGGCCGAAGATCCAGAAGAAATGCATCCAGAGAACGGCGGAGCCGCCGGCCTGCGTGTCGAAGAAGTGACCGCCCAAATAGCGATCGATGCAGAGCATGATCTGCGCGGCCGTGAGCGGGCTGATGGTGACGAAGACGAGTCCGCTGGTGACGAGATAAAGCCAGACCAGCAGCGGCATGCGGCTCAGCTTCATGCCGGGGCAGCGCATGCAGAGCGTGGTGGCGACGATGTTGAGGGCAGTGCCGATCGAGCCGACACCGCTGATGAAGATGCTGAGTGTCCAGTAGTCGGTGGAGTGGCCCGGCGAAAAGACACGCGCAGTCAAAGGGGCGTAGGCGAACCAACCGACATCGGGTGCGGTGCCCGCACCATAAAGACCGCTCCCCGCGAAATAGCTGAAGTAGAGCAGCAGACCGCCAAAGGCGGAGATCCAGAAGCTGAAGGCATTGAGGCGCGGGAAAGCCATGTCGCGTGCGCCGATCATGAGCGGCACAAGATAGTTGCCGAAGCCAAAGAGAATCGGCATGCCCACGAAGAACACCATCGTCGTACCGTGCATGGTGAATAGCTGGTTGAAAACCTCTGGCGAAACGAAGTGGTTATTCGGGACCAGCAACTGGATGCGCATCAGGATGGCTTCGAAGCCTGCGATCACGAGAAAGATCAACGCGTAGCCGATGTACATCAGGCCGATCTTCTTGTGGTCGACGGTGGTGACCCAATCCTGCACATGATCGAGCCAGCCGCGATGAGTGGCCGGATTGACGATGACCTGTGTTTGCGTCGCCATGGTTTTTCGTGCGCCTCAGTGGAGCGTGAGCAGGTACTGCGTTACGGCATCGAGATCGTGGTCGGTGAGATGCATTGCCGGCATCAGCGCGCCGGGTTTGAAGTGTGCGGGGTCGTCGATGAAGGCGCGCAGATTCTGTGCATTATTCGGGACCGCGCCGGACGCGATGGTGTCGCGGCTGGCAAGATGGGACAGATTAGGGCCAAAGGCACCGTGCGCTGTCGTGCCTGAGATGGTGTGGCAGTTGGCGCAAGCGTTGCCTTCAAACACAGCGCGGCCATGCGCCACGTTGATATCCTGTGCCGCGGTTAACTGCTGCTGCTTGATCCACGCGTCGAAATCGGCCGGCGATTGGGCGTAGACGCGGATCAGCATCTTGGCATGCTGCACGCCACAGTACTGCGCGCACTGGCCGAGATAAAGCCCCGGCTTCTCAGGGTCGATCCACATGGTGTTGACCTTGTTCGGAATCAAGTCCATCTTTCCGGCCAGCCGCGGCACCCAGAAGCTGTGGTCGGTGTCTGCCGACGACATGGTCAGATAGGTCGGTCGGGGCTGATTGGAGTTGCTGACGGGAATGTGCAGTTCGTTGGCCGTGACGACGCCGAGTTTCGGATAGCGGTACTCCCACCAATATTGATGGCCGATGACCACGACGTCGAGGGCGTTGCTGGGCTTGGCGGCGGTCTGCGTGACGAAGATGACGCGCGCTGTGGCGAGGAACAAAACAACAACGATCAGAATGGGGATCACCGTCCACGACAGCTCGATCTGGGTGCTGCCGTAGATTTGCGCGGGCTCTCGTTGGGTGTAGCCGCGCCGATGGCGGTAGCGAATGAGGGTAAAGAGCAGGAGTCCCGCAACGATGAGAAAGATGGCGCCACAAATTCCGAGGACGAGGAGGGAGAGGCTGAAGATCGAGCGCGCCGGAGTGGCCTGAGGAGCGAAGATGCTGCCCGCAGGCTGATCGAAGATGAGTGACAAGAAACGCAAGCCGGCGTGGCTCCCCGAATGCGCGGCGCATGAAGCGAAGGCGTGAGTGGATTGCGCGATGTCCGAGCTGGCAGCAAGCAGTTCAAGAGAAACGAGCATCTCTATCCTCGGCGCGATGTCATCGGAGGACCCCACGGAACGGAGTCACCGGGACTGTGAGCAAGATTCGACCTGAGTGCGCGCGCGGGATCAGCGACCGGCCAGTAACCGGAGATGCCAGAAGAGAAGTCCGTGCGCGCTTATCAGATGATTTGGACCTAAGCGAGGTTGCGCCCGCCGGCATTCATCCTTTGTTGATCTTGGGGAAGGCCGGCGGCTGAAACTGCACGAGGAGAGCTTAACACTCCGACCGGAGGCATGGAAATGGGAAGGAGAATGGAGGATTGTATGATTCGTTGCATTGCCGTTGCGAAACATTGAGACCAGGTGAATCGATGGCCACACGAACTAAGGCGGCTTCGCGCGCTTCCCAACTGGTGGACGAGCAGCTTGCGCGCTATCGCGCCATGCGGGACTTTCACGTCACCGCGGAACCTAGTGGCGGGTCAAGACTGAAGTCGACGCGAGCAACGCAAGAGCTGCCCTTTGTGGTGCAGAAACATGCTGCGACGCGGCTGCACTACGACTTTCGCCTTGGATGGAACGGGGTTATGAAGAGCTGGGCGGTGACCAAGGGGCCAAGCTTTTTTCCTGGCGACAAGCGGCTAGCCGTCGAAGTCGAAGACCATCCCATGGAGTACGCGGGCTTCGAAGGAACCATTCCGAAAGGGCAATACGGCGGCGGCGCCGTCATGGTGTGGGACTTCGGCGATTGGAGGCCCCTGGTCGACGTGGACCGTGGGCTGCGTGATGGGAATTTGAAGTTCGAATTGCGCGGGAAGAAGCTGAAAGGCGCATGGGCTCTGGTGCGGATGAAAGGCCGCAACGAGCGGCCCGACAAACCAAACTGGCTCCTGATCAAAGAAAGAGACGAATTCGTCCGGGCCGAATCGGATCCTGCGATTACCGACACAGCGCCGAACAGCGCCGTCACCAATCGAACCATGGAGGAGATCGCTGCGAGCGGCGATCACGTCTGGCAGAGCGGGAGCCGCGAGGAACACCGCTCCCGCGAAGACCAGCGATCGAAGCAGAGGCGCGTTCCGGCTCACGAGCCGGAGCCAACGCCGGCGGAGCCCGCGATCAAAAGGGTCCGCAGGCTCACGAATCCGGTATCGCAGATTCTAAAGACAGCGCCACACGAGCGGTTCCCCGGTTTCATCTCACCGCAGTTGGCGGAGCCGGCCACCGCTGCTCCCGATCAAAGCGACTGGGTTCACGAAATCAAGCTGGACGGCTACCGCATTCAAATTCATATACGCCCCAGCAGGAAGAGCGGCAAACTCACACGGGAGGCCAGGCTTCTGACACGGACGGGGCTGGATTGGACGCACCGCATGCCGGACCTTGCCCGCGCCGCAGCCATCTTGCCGGTAACCGATGCCATTCTCGACGGCGAGGTCGTGGTTCTCAACGCCGAGGGCCTTCCGGATTTCGGTGCATTGCAGGCTGCATTTCAGGAGGGTGGGAGTCACAACCTCACCTACTTTGCCTTCGATCTCCTGCATCTGGATGGGCACAATCTGCGCGGCCTTCCTCTCTTGAAGCGGAAGCAGTTGCTTGCAAGTCTCTTTTCCGGAGACAAGAATGCGAGTCCGCTGCGTCTGAGCGAGCATTTTGAAGCCAAGGGCAGTACGGTCTTTGCGAAGGCCTCCGCGCTTGGCGCCGAAGGCATTGTGTCGAAGCTTGCTTCCAGCGTGTATCAACCAGGCCGCAGCAGCGGGTGGCGCAAGGTGAAATGCACCCTGGAGCAGGAGTTCGCCATCATCGGGTTCACCGCTCCGGCAAAGGGCGGACACGGAATCGGTGCGTTGCTTCTTGGGTACTACGAGCAGGGGAAGCTGCGCTATGCCGGGCGCGCAGGCACGGGGTTTACTCAGCAGGTCAGCGGGAGGCTGCGCACTCGGCTGAACAAGCTGATCGTGAAGACTTCCAGCCTCGAGCGGATTCCGCCCGATGCCCGGCGCGGCGTGTTCTGGGTGAAGCCGGAGTTGGTGGCACAGGTGGCCTTTGCCGCCTGGACGAACGACAACCTTGTCCGACAGGCGGCTTTCAAAGGGCTGCGTGAAGACAAGCCGGCAAATGAGGTCGAACGGGAGTCCGTTTCTTCGAGCCCTGTCCCGAGGAACATGCGATCCGCCGCGGCAAAGCCGGGGATTCAGGTGAAGAAGGTGGTGAGGAGTCAAGCGCCGGCCTCAGCAACCTCGCTGCCGATCACGCATCCGGGAAAGATCCTGGACGCCGAGAGCGGAATGACCAAGGGGATGCTGGCGGAGTACTACGTCGCCGTAGCCGAACGTATGCTGCCGCATGTTGCCGATCGCCCGCTCAGCGTAGTCCGTTGCCCAGACGGTACGGGGGGCCAATGCTTCTTCCAGAAGCACCTCGGCATGGGGATGCCGGAGGGCGTGAAGAGCGTTTCGATTCCCAACCGGAAGACAGGCAAGCGGGAGGACTATCTAACCGTCGCCTCGCAGGATGGGTTAGTCGGTCTTGCGCAGATGGGCGTTCTGGAGATTCATCCCTGGGGCTCGCGCAACAAATCTTTGGAGCAACCCGACCGCGTTGTATTCGATCTCGATCCCGACACTGCGATCTCGTGGCAAACGCTCGCGTCTGCGGCGCGGGAGCTGCGGGGCCGTCTCAGGCAGTTGGGTCTCGCCGGCTTCCTCAAACAGACAGGCGGTAAGGGCCTTCACATCGTGGTTCCCATCGAGGCCGAACATCCCTGGCCGGTGGTGAAGGATTTTGCGCGTAAGGTTGTCCTGAGCATGGAAAAGGATCAGCCAAACCTCTATGTGACCAAGATGACCAAGGCGCTCCGTACGGGGCGAATCTATCTGGACTACCTGCGCAACGAGTGGGAAGCGACTTCGATTTCCCCCTTTTCGCCCCGGGCGCGCAGCGGCGTGCCGGTCGCCGTCACCATGGACTGGAATGAGCTGGAATCGAAGAGGGCGCCTTCCTATCACGTATCCGATCTGGCACAGTGGAGATCCAGGCTAAAGCACGATCCCTGGAAAGAGATGGCGCGCACGCGGCAAACGCTGTCGCAGAAGGTTCTGAACGAGGTCGGTGCGGCGAAGGGATGACCTGCGCATCGAGTCAAGATCGAAGCGTTGGGGCCGAAGACTAGGATGCGAGGAGTTCTGCCAGGGCCTGATGTGCTCTGTGCGTCTCCTCTGCGAGGATCCGGAGGACGCACATATAGCGGTCGGGTCGGCCTTCGATCAGAGCGAGGAATTCCTGTGCATCGATCTGCCGGACCTCGGCTCCAGGACTCACTGTGGCCGTGAGCGCGAAGGGCGTGTGGGCGAGAATTGCGGAGAGACCGATCATGGAGCCTGTGCCCACGGCGAAGCAGGGAACAACTCCGCCTTCGGATTGCACAGTAAACACAGCCTCGCCGCTCCTGAGAAGATAGAAGCGTTTCGGTTGATCGCCTTCGCGACATAGCACGCGATCAGGACCAACATCGAGGGGCTTGGAAAGATGCTCAAGGTTGCGCAAGAAGTCCTCTGCTGCTCCGGGCCTTAGGAAGTCAGCAGGTTTCGATGGATGCGAGTTTTCAGGTGGCGATATAGAGAGGTGCACAGAGAGCGTCCCTCCAAGTGCCGATCATGGCACCTAGTCCGCCGCAGCATTTGTATTGTGGGTCACGCGGCAGTGTGCGTTCGTCGCATTCCTGCAACGGACCGAGCCGATCCTTGAATGGGAAGACGTCGATCCTTCATCGATTGCAGGGGTTCAGCGCGTCTCGTATGAGCTTGCAAACGGCTGATTCGACTCGACTCAGAAGACGATCCAAGCCTGTGCCGAATCTCTACTGTTCGGCGCACTGCTCCAGAGCAGACAGGTCTGTAATTGTCAGCAGAGAACCATGCAACTCGATGACGTTCCATCGCTGCAGGTCGCGCATGATGCGCGTGACGGACTCACGGCAGGTTCCAATGCACTCGGCAATTTCTCCGTGTTTCAGCGCGACGTGGATCTGGATGCCGCGATCGGTTGACTTGCCCTGCGTAGACCATTCCAGAAGCAGTCGAGCTAACTTCGCTCGGTTGGAGGGGGTCACTCCAATGGTCCGGAGGCGCGTATACGTTCTGTCGCACGACTCGCCTAACTCGCGCGTCGCCGCCTGCGCTGCTTTGGGATGGACGAGGAGAAACTTCAGAAAATCGGTGCAGAGAATACAGGCAACCCGCGAAGGGTAAAACGTCTCCACGCTGGTTCGATGCAAGGAGGAGGCGAAAGCGGAAGCCAGTCCAAGAACCTCTCCCGGGCTCGCGATATGCACCGTTAATCGTCTGCCGTCGTGCGAATTCATGAACACTCGGGCCTGACCTTCCAGCAGTACAAAGACTTCGTGCGGCGTCTGGCCCTCGAGGAACAAAACCGTTCCCGGAGCACAAAACGAGACCGACATCACGGATTCCAGCTCGCGCAACATCTCGGACGTCAGAGCTTTAAGAAACTGACCGGGCCTGTTGTTTTGGAGGCTGATCTGCTCGGAGTTGAAGGCTAGAAAGCCCGGCCCGGTGGGATTGGATCGCCGTGCGCGCTCTGCGGCCGGCGATCCTGGGCGCGGGAGGGCAGCGATTCTCGCGCGAGACGTTGGTGGCTCGGTCTGGTGCGCACGGACCTCCTGGAAGGGTTTCTGCGGTTTCGCTCGCTGTGCGCGGCTGCGCTCAATGAGCACGGCAATCTCCGCCAGCCAGGTTCCTGGATCTGCGAGAAGCGGAACCACCAAACTGAACTCCGACCTGTTTCGATCGTGCGTCGAGCCCTGGAAGAAAATGAGCGGCGCCCGAGATGCGGAACGGGCTATCGCCATCGCGTCGTCGAGCGGCGCATCTTCAGTTTCCGCGATGGTCAGAGCATCGACCGGCAGGCACGAGACAACGGCGGTACGAAGTTCCTCGAGTGTGCCACAGGCATGAACCGAGTAGCCTGCGTCTCTAAGGGGCCCAAGTCGATTGAAACGATCTTCTCCGAAGTGAACAATTCTGGCGGACATAAACCCACTTGCTTGGTCCATCCATTTTGAACCACCTATGTGCGTGGATCATTCGGATCGAAAGTATTTGCGTAGAAACGTAGACTGCTGTTTCTCCGGACCACGATACCCGCATTCACGTTCGGGGCTAAGTGAAAATGCGACCCTCAATGATTGCGATAGTCATGGAATATCTCGGTGTGCCTAGAACGTTATTGCATAGTCAGATATTCCGAGGTGATCTCTGTCACTGATGTCGTTGCAAGCATGTTCTCGGTGGTTTTCTTTGTCAAGAACTAAATAGCGCACAGCCCGAAACCATTGCTTGAATGAAGCATCGCGCCTGCGTGTAAGTTAGATGGGTATTAGGCAACGCGCCCCCGTCGCATTGCGCGGGCATCGCGAAGAAGATGGGAGGCTTCATAGGCATTCCGTTTGTATTGAAGGTTGGAGTGTCAAGGCCCGTGCCGCTGCCATAAACCGATCGAGGCAAAGCTACTAACCAATAAGTATATACGTTTATTTACTTAGTAGTAAATGCAGTGATCTAACTGGAAAAGACATAGGTGCGCTAACCAATTGCCATGTACCCTGCTGCGGCTAAAGTATTCCAGGTTCTGACCTAAGCTGGGACGGGCGGGTAGTGTCGCCACGATATTGTGCGAAGGCATTCGCCTATCGTGGACACGCCATGAAAGATCGGCACGAGAGCAGCTCATCTCCCCCAAGAGTGGCGCCAGCGCTCATCATCGTCAACGGCTTCCCCTTGTTCCACTTCGGGACGCTGATCGTGTCTGGGTGATATCCATCACGCCTGGTCTGCTCAAATCTGCGTTTGCCATTGACATCCGGTCCTCGTGCAGTCAACATCGGTTCACTCTTACCGCACAAACGCGATCTGCACGAGCCGCCACGCAGCCCTCCCAGAAGCGGCTCTACAGATTTCTCAGTTGACAGAGTGAAATCCAGACTTATGGAGCTCCCCCATGATCGTCAAGATGCAGGCGACAGGCCGAGGTGTCACTGGCCTTCAAATCGGTTCCCGAAATGTAAAGCGATATTTCACCAGAAGTGTGTCGACGGTCGACCTGGATTTGGATCAAGTGCAAATCCAGTGTGAACTTGGGCAAAGCTTCTGGCGGAAGCAGCCTGAAATTGCCGATCCGCGTCTGTGCGCGTGGCTCACGGCAAAGGATAGCAGTTGCAAGGCAGACGGAAGCAGGGTCGTCCTTATGATGGAGCCTGCGGGAACGAACTCATTTCGCCTACTGGCCATGAAATCTCGGCGGGCGTTAAAGAAGGTCGGTTCATTCGACCCAGCGGCTTGACTCACCGGAGCCGGGTGACGAAGACAGATCATCGCGCACTCAACCGCCCACGCGCGGTTCTGCTCGATCTCCTTCGTGTCAGGTCGGCAATCATTTCCTCGTTCTTGTAGAGATCGTGGGACAGACGGCCTTTTTCCGCAAGTGCACCGGTTGGACAGGCCTGAACGCACTTGCCGCACGAGGTGCAGCCTTTCGACGAGCCCCAGTCGCCCGCCAGGTCGCAGACCACTCGCGAGGATATTCCGCGCGATGCAACCTCCCAGACACTGGCGCCTTCGATCTCCGCGCAGACGCGCACGCAGCGCGTGCACAGGATGCAGCGGTTCTGATCGAAAACGAAGCGAGGGTGCGACATGTCCACGAAGAGACGTTGGTTGGTATAGGCATAGCGCACGTGCGTCACACCAAGCGAACGAGCAACATCCTGCAGCTCGCAGGAGCCATTCGATACGCATACAGAGCAAGTGTGGTTGCGTTCGACGAGCAGGAGCTCGACGGCCATGCGGCGATAAAGCGTCAGCGACTCGGAACTGGTGCGAATAGACATCCCGTCCTTAAGCGGTGTGGTGCAAGAAGGTAACAGGCGCTGCGTGCCGGCAAGCTCAACCATGCAGAGGCGGCAGGCACCTGCCGGGCTCAGGCCTTCCATCGCGCAAAGGGTCGGGATGTGCTTGTTGTATTTGCGCGCTACCTCGAGGATGGTTTGCCCTTCCTGGGCCACTACGAGTTCGCCATCGATGCGAGCTGAGATCGTCTTGATCGGCACGGTTTGCTCCTATTCTTCGTTGACGGGTGCGCGCAGGTCGCAACGGAGGCAGCGGCGGCATTCTTCGAGCGCATCGGCAACAGAGAATCCGGCGACAACCTCTTCGAGCGAGCGGATTCTGGAGGAGGGAGCGAGAGATGCGGGCCGATGACGGCGGCTGAGACTCGGCTCACCGGGCGCTGTCCGGCTGTAATCGAAGTTGGCGAAGATCTGCTCCCAGCGGGATTCGTTCATGAGGCGTTCGTCGATCGAGCGCGCGGCTTGCTTCCCGCCGGCCATAGCGTTGGAAACATTGGAGGCTCCAGTAATGATGTCACCGCCCGCGTAGAAGAAGGGGCGGCTCGTCTCCAGCGTGAAGCGATCGGCTTTGATCGTGCCGTCGTCCTTAAGCTCGAGCCCCGAAGCGCGGCAGAAGTCGGGGTCAAACGTCTCGCCGACAGCAAGGATCGCAGCGTCGCATTCGAAGCGTTGTACTTCGTCGGTGGGGATCGGACGGCGGCGTCCGGAGTTGTCGTATTCGCCTGGGCGCGTCTTGCAAATCTCGATCGCCTTGACGAATCCGTTGCCTCCGCCAATGAGGCGATGCGGCGCAGCGAGGAAGACGAATTGCACGCCCTCCTCTTCGGCCGCCAGGATCTCTTCGTCGATGGCCGGCATGTCCTTCCGTTCCCGCCGGTAGTAGATCGTGACCGCACTGCCCATACGCCGCAGGGTGCGTGCGGAATCGATCGCCGCGTTGCCGCCACCGATCACTGCGACCCGCGGAGCGCGCAGGGCTAAGTGCTGCGAAGCCGAGGCCTCAAGAAAAGGCAGCGCGGGCTGCACGCCCTTCAATTCTGTGCCGGGCAGATAGAGCCAGGATTCCTTCCACGTACCAATGGACAGGAAGACAGCATCGAAGGTCGACGCGATTTCATTCAGAGCAAGATCGGCGCCGACGCGCGTGTTGAAGACCATCTTGACGCCAACCCTCTCGATGAGCTCGAGTTCGCGCCTTAAAGTGGACTTGGGAAGACGGTATTCGGGGATGGCATAGCGCAGCATCCCGCCGGCTTCAGCGTGGTCTTCGAAGATGGTGACTTCGTGCCCGAGGAGGGCAAGATAGAAGGCAGCGGTGATGCCCGTGGGACCCGATCCGGCAACGGCGATGTGGCGTCCGGTCGCAGGCAGCTTATGAGAAAGAATGCGCTGTACCATCGGCTCAAAGAGCGGGCCGTCATAGACCGAGTCGGCGATGAAGCGATGTACTTCGCGGATGCTGACCACCTCGTCGAAGGCCTGACGGCGGCATCGATTGTCGCAGGGATGCTGGCAGACTCGGCCCGTGGAGGCGGGCAGTGGGTTGTCGAGGATGACGGACTCGAAGGCCTCTTCGAGGCGGCCTTCCTGGAGGAGCTCAAGGAACCGCGGAATGTTCATGCGCAGCGGGCAGCTGTTCTCGCAGGGCGAAACCGCGAGCTCCTGGCAGACGCCTGCACGACAGCGATGGGCTAGGATGTGGTCGTCATACTCTTCGCGGAAGTGGCGGATGGTCGTAAGTACCGGGTTCGGGGCTGACTGGCCGAGACCGCAGAGAGAGGTCTCGCGGATCATGCGCGCCAGTTCGTCGAGCTGAGCGAACTGCTGCTCGGTGGCGTTACCGCTGGTGATTGTGTTGAGAATCCGCAGCGCCTTCTCGAGGCCGACGCGACAGGAGACACACTTGCCGCACGACTCGGAGTGTGTGAATTCGATGAAGTAGCGGGCCACATCGACCATGCAATTGTCTTCATCCATCACCACCATGCCGCCCGAACCCATGATGGAGCCGATCTGCGCGAGGCTCTCATAATCGACGGGAGTGTCGAACATCTCCACGGGTATGCATCCGCCGGAAGGTCCTCCCGTCTGCACGGCTTTTACCTTGCGCCCGTTCGTCGCACCTTCGCCGATGTCGTAGATGAAGGTCTTCAGCGTGGTGCCCAGCGGCGCTTCGACCAGGCCGGTATTCTGTACTTTCCCCACCAGAGAAAAGACCTTCGTGCCGGGGCTTTTCACACTGCCGGTCTCTGCGAACCAGCCCGCTCCGCGCGTGACGATGGGTGCAATGTTGCACCAGGTTTCGACGTTGTTGATGTTGGTTGGATGCCCCCAGAGGCCGCGCTCGGCCGGATAGGGTGGGCGGGGTCTCGGCCTGCCGGCGGCGTCTTCAAGCGACGCGATGAGGGCGGTTTCTTCGCCGCACACGAATGCGCCCGCACCCTGCACGAGTTCGACATCGAAGTTGAATCCGCGATTAAGGATGTTCGGACCGAGCAACCCATATTCGCGTGCTTGTTCGATGGCGCGGGTCAGACGCCGGACCGCCAGAGGATACTCGGCGCGGACGTAGATGATACCGTGTGTTCCACCTGTGGCATAGGCGCCAATGATCATGCCTTCGATCAACGCGTGTGGATCGCCTTCGATCTCGTTGCGATTCATGTAGGCGCCGGGATCGCCCTCGTCGGCGTTGCAGATGAGGAACTTGATTTCGGCCTTGGCTTTGGCGAGATAGTCCCACTTATTCCCGGTAAGGAATCCTGCTCCACCACGGCCCCGCAGACGTGCAGCCTTAATCAGGTCGACGACCGCTTCGGGATGACTGTCGATCAGCACCTTGTACAGCGCCTGGTAGCCTCCCGCGCCCATGTACTCTTCGATATCTTCAGGGTTGATGAGGCCGCAGTTGCGCAGCACGATTTTCTTCTGACCCTGAAAGAAGGGAATGGCATTCCATGCAGGGATCTCGGGATACCCCTGCCCGTAGCGAAGCTGTGCAGTGATGTGGTCCCACTCTTCGATCTTGCAGTAGATCAGCTCGGGAGGCATCGCATGAGTTGCGATGCTCTCGAGGATAACGGATGCATCCTGCGAACGAACGCGCCTCAGCATGATGAGCGGGGCGCCGGGAGCATGCACCGTGACGAGGGGCTCTTGATGACAGGCGCCAAAGCACCCCACACCGGCGAGGAATACATCCTGGCCGCTATGCCCGATGGCATCGTGAAATGCATGGAACAACTCTTCGCCTCCGTTGCCACGCCCGCATGTTCCCATGCCCACGGTGATTCTGGGCGTGGGCGGCAATAACTTGGCGAGGCCGGCCTCACGCGTGGCATTGAAGTCACCGAGGTCGCGGATTCGTGGCATCATGCCCTCCCTGCTTCAGGGCTTTGACTTCGCGCTGAAGCGTGCGCTCATTCACGTGGCTGAGGATGCGGTGATTGACTTCGACGACAGGCGCGAGCGCACACTGGCCGAAGCAGGCCACGGTGCGAATCGTGAACTTTCGATCTTGACTAGTGAGGGAAAGCTTGTCTGCATCGCTCAGAGCATGCACATCGTTGCCGGCAAGTCCGAGATCCATGCATAGTTTTTCGAGTAGAGCACGTGAGTTGCGCGTATGGCACGCTGTGCCGCGGCAGACTGAAATGACGTTGTCGCCCTGCGGAGCGAGACTGAAGAGCGAGAAGAAGGTGGCGGTGCTGTAGACGCGCGCGGGCGGCAGTCCGGTCTTATCGGCGATGTACTGCAAGCTCGGCTGCGAAAGATAGTGGTGCGGATTGCCTTGTTGAACAGCTTCAAGAATGCCAAGCAAGACACCAGGCTTATTCTCGTGTTCGGCGATCGCCTGTTCAATCGCTAGTTTCTCGCGTGCACTCAAGACTCCCTCTAATTGACTCTGCATGGAGCCTCCTCAAGGCCCTTCATCCAGCGGTCCCCGTGTTTCGTCGACGATGAGCAGCGGCGTAAGCGGGCGATGCGCTGCCTGCACGGAGCGTCGTCGCGAAGTCCTGTGTGCGCTTGCAACAGCGAGGACCGCGCTCGGCGCATTCTCTGCCTCTGAAGCGTGCAGTCTGGCTGGATCGAAAGGGACTGCGGGCTTTCGGCAGAGTGCAGGGATCAGTCGCCCTTCCGTAAATCCACCAGGACCATGACGTCCCGGCGATTATCGAAGTGGCCCGACACCTGCGCGACATCTCCGTGCACCGAACCGGTCAGGAACAGAGACACCGGATGATCGATATCGAGAGGAACCTTCGACCCGATATACGGCGCCACCTGCACGTTCACATACAGATTTGCGCCGTCTTCCTGATAGGAGCCTTTGTATATGTGGGAGGGATCGCCTCCGAGGATTTCGCCGTTGCGCAGAACCGCAAGGCCGTCCCCTTGAGTGGGACCCGATGTGAAATGCGCGTACCAGATTCCTTCCATGATCGTGCCTCCTAGTGGAAGAGTTCGAATCTGGACACACAGCATACTCCAAATTGCGATTACGCGAAGCGATGCATAGCGCAAAAGTGCTGAAGATTCAACATCGGCGGCTGCAGCGGTGATGTCAATCACACCAGCCCTGCGTGCCACTGTGTTACCAACAAACTAGGCTCGACAGCGGGCCGCGGCGCGTAGAACAGCAGAAGCCGATAGCCGGTTCTCAGATCGGCCCTTACGCCCCAACGGCAGGCTGTCTTAGCTCGATGTAATCCTGGCGGTAAGTCCGCCCGGAAAGCAACGGGCGGATGGAAAGATCGGGCCCGTCCCATCTCGATGGGAGGTCTTGATGCCGTTTTCAAACAGCGCCGTTCTTCTTCTCTTGCCTTCGGGCGCGCTTTGCGCGGGCGCATTGCTGCAAATTCTCTTGGCGCCAATTCTTTCGTCACGCGGCAAGGGAATTGTGGCAACCATGTGCTCGATTCCGGCTCTGGCCGGTGTGGTTGCACTTCTGCCTGCGATTCGAGCGGGTAACACTTTTGACGTTTCCCTGGGACCGTGGGATGGCCCACTGGCAATCGTGCTGCATGCAGATGCATTGAGCGCGTTGTTCGCATCAATGGGGACGCTGCTGGGCACAATCGTGCTGCTCTACTCAATCGGGTACATGGCGCACGATCGTTCCGCGACACGGTTCTACGCAACGATGCAGCTTTTCATAGCTGGCTTCGTGGCTCTCGTCTTTTGCGCCAACCTCTTTCTCGTTTACCTCTGCTGGGAACTAATCGGTCTGTGCTCCTTTAGCCTTGTCGGCTTCTGGTTCAGGCAGAAGGAGGCGGTCGACGGCGCGCGCAAAGTATTGTTGATGACGCATGTAGCGGGCTATGGCCTGCTGGCCGCGATTCTGATTCTGTATTTCCGCACCGGCACAGCGATTTGGACGGACCCTGCGATTCCTCGGGCCTTCACCACTGGCGTGTTTCTGCTGATGCTGGTAGCTCTGTTGGCGAAGTCGGTGCAGGTGCCTCTGCACACCTGGATTCCCGACGCGATGGCTGCTCCGACTCCGGTGAGTTCGCTCCTCCATGCCGCATGCTACGTGACCGCGGGCGTGTATCTGGCCGCGCGGATGCGCAGCTTCGGCGTATGGCCAGCCTGCGTGGAATGCGACGCTGATTACGATTGCCACCGCGACCATGGTGGTAGGTGTGATGTACGCGCTGGTGCAGAAGGATCTGAAACGCACCCTGGCCTTCTCCACGGTTAGCCAGATCGGATACATGCTGCTTGGCATCGGTATCGGCACGCCGCTGGGAATCATGGCCGGCCTGCTGCATTGCCTCAATCACGGATTTTTCAAGGGCGGGCTGTTTCTGAATGCAGGCGCCGTGCAGCATGCTGCCGGTACGCGCGACATGAACGAGCTTGGCGGGCTCGGACAGCGCATGCCCCGCACCTTTCTCTTCTGGATGGTCGGAGTCGGAAACATGGCCGGCATCCCGTTAATGAGCGGCTTCGTGAGCAAGTGGATGCTCTATACTGCCGCGTTGCAGGCGGGCTGGGCAATGCCCGCGGTGATCGCGTGGATCGTGAGCCTGGGAACGGTGTTTGTGTGCGCCAAGGCGACCAGCGCCGTCTTTCTCGGGCCCGCGACAGAGGCAACCCGCGACGCGCACGAGGCGTCTCCGTCAATGCAGTGGGCCATGGGACTGATGGCATGCGGAAGCATCGTTCTCGGCGTGGCGCCGCAGCTGGCGGTCGTGTATTTCTTCCATCCGATGCTTGCCGCGCTCGGACTCGATACATCGCTCAACGTAACGTGGCTCGGTCTGTTCTCGGGGGCGGCATCGTACTCGACGTTCGGCGGCTTGGCGTTGGCAATTGTGTCTTTCGTATTGGGTGGGGCGATTTTCGCGCTCGCTCGTATGTCGGGCGGAACCCAAGTACGCACCTCAACCGCCGGAAGCGGAACCATCGTGCTGGGTGGTGGTGGCGGTGGGGTATTCACTGGCGGCGAGCCTCTCTGGGAACAGGACCACCTGACCGCATCCGACTTCTCACGCATCTTCGAACAAAACTGGCGCACCTTCTTCCGCTGGACGAATGTCGATCGGGCCTATGCCTACCTGCTGCACGGACTGAGGTCGACAGCACGACTGTTGGCGCATCAAGTCGCGTGGCTCGAGAAGCATGCACTGGCGAGTGTTCTCGTTCTGGGCGCGGCGATACTCGCCCTTGCCGCATGGATGGGGCAGGCAACTTCGTTCGGCGAGAAGCTGCCTTTGCCACCAATGCCCGAGCCGTTGATCGCTGCTCTATGCATTGCGGCGGTGGCGTTGGTGAGTGCTGCGGCGGAAACAAGCGAGGACAGGCTTCTTCCTCTCCAGATTGCGACGCCGGCCGCTTGTGCGGTGATCGGATGCATCGCTGGAACCGAATGGTTGCGTTCCGGCTTGCTCGAGGCAGCAGCGTTGCTCAGCATTGTGCCCGTGTGGAAGGCAACACGAGCCGGCACGGCGCGATTCGTGTATCCGGCAGTGGTCGTGATCTCCGGAGCATGTCTGGTGTTGTCGGATGTACTCAGCAGCGCAGGACAGCCGGGTGTGAGTCGTGCGTTCTTATTCACCAGCGCGTGTATGAAGTTCGCGGCGGTCCCGTTCTCCTTCTGGTTGCTGCGGCTTGCGGATGAGGTGCCGAGCGTGGTCCTTGCCCTCGTCGTGGCGGTGGTGGACATGGCAGCGATGGGAGAATTGCTGCTGCGCGCGCAGGTTGATCCGGGCATATTTACGCCCGCAGGTCCATGGCTCGTGATTGCGGTTCTTACCAGTCTGGCAGCGGCCATTCTGATGCTTGCCCAGCGAAGCCTTAAGCGCTTGCTTGTGCTCTCAAGTATCGAAGACTGTGGGTTTCTGATCCTGGGTGTCGCATCCCTCGGTGCATTAGGTCGAGATGGAGTGATTTTGGCCGCTGCATCGCACGCCCTTGGCAAGAGCCTCCTATTTATCTCGATTGCGCTGCCTGAGCATGATGGCATGCTCGATCGTGGAGAGTCCGGCCTGGCTTCACGTTATCCGGTCAGCGCGTTCGGGTTCCTGATGGGAATGCTCACAATGCTCGGAGTACCGCCTCTGCTGGGTTTCGCAGGCCGATGGAAACTGTATGAGACAGCCTTGCGCATTCATCCGGCTTTGCTGATCGGTTTTCTCCTGGCTTCGATTCTCTCCCTGTTTGCCTACGTGATCGCGTTCACAAATGTCTGGTGGGGAAGCCCGTCTCCCGCAGAACACCATGAGGCCAATCCGACTGGTGCAGCGGGATTGCATCTGCAGCCTCCAAGGCATGAGTCCCTGATCCTGAAGGCAGCGATTGTTGCTCTCTTCGCCATCCTGCTCAGCGCTGGGCTTTGGCCACAGATGATTCTTGAAGGATTCCGTGGAGGTCGGCTATGAAGCTTTGGAATCGACTTCTCTGTGCGTGCCGGCGGCGAAGCCCGTGGATCTTCCACATGAATTCGGGAAGCTGCAACGGCTGCGATATCGAGTTGATTGCCTCGCTCACGCCGCGCTACGATGCCGAACAGCTCGGCGTGCTCCTGCAAGGCAGCCCGCGCCATGCCGACATCCTCTGCGTCACAGGGCCCGTAACGCAAACTGCGGCCAATGCGATCCACACCGTTTACGAGCAGGTATGCGGCCCCAAAGCTGTGATCGCCATCGGATCGTGCCCGGCCAGCACCAATGTTTTCATTGACAGCCGTGTGCTGGTCGGCCCGCTTGATAAGCACATTCCTGTGGATGTGTTTGTCCCCGGCTGTCCGCCCCGCCCCGATGCCATCGTCCGCGGAATCGCTGCTGCCGCGAACTTGCTCGCCGAGCGCGAGGCTGCTGAATCTCCCAAGCCCGCCGTGGTCGACGCCCCGGAAGTGGAGGTGCATTCATGAGCCTCCTCATCGCGTTCGCTCGCATTCTCATCTTTCCCGGATTGTTATTTGCAGTCCCGGTCGCATGGTTCATCCTGTGGCTGGAGCGCAAATTCATCGCGGTCCTGCAGCAGCGAATTGGCCCTCCGTTCGGCCAGCCGTTCTTTGACTTCATCAAGCTGCTGGGAAAAAGCACGCCGCCACGCATCGGTTTGGAAGGCGAGTTGATGCGCGCGTGGCCCTTGATTGCAGTCTCTGCATCCGCCGGAGCGGTGGGATTGCTCCCCGTATTGCCATTCCGCGCTGGATTTCAAGGCGACCTGATCTTGCTGCTCGCGCTGATGGAAATTCCGGCTATCTGCATGATTGTTGCGGGATTCACTTCGCGCTCGCTCTTCGGCGAAATCGGGTCGGCGCGCGAGGCGGTTCTTCTGGTCTCGTACAACGTTGTCTTTCTGCTCGCGGCAACCTCGATTGCCGTCTCCCAGGGCTCGTTCCGGTTGGAAGCATTGGCGGGCGCACCGCCGACACTCTGGCGTTATCTCGGTCTGCTCGCGATTCTGTTGTGCCTGCCGGCGAAGCTGCATGTGAACCCCTTCTCTCTGCCCAATGCAGAGCAGGAGATCTACGCCGGTCCGATGACTGAATACGCCGGGTTCGAACTCGCCTTGTGGCAGCTTTCGCACGGACTCGAATGGGTCGCGGGCGTTGGGCTGGTAGCAACCCTGGCCATCCCCCCAACGGCGCACGCATGGCTCACTCTGGCCCTTGCACTTTGTGCTGGTCTTGCTCTTGTGCTCCTGCTTTCGCTGGTGGCGGCAAGCACTGCGCGTGTCGCCATTGACACGACGGTGCGCTTCTACTGGCAGTGCACGGTGGTATTTGCGGTTCTCGCCATTTCTTCCGCCCTGTTGATGAGGCCCTGGCTATGAAGATCCTGCGGCTGCTCTGGAATAACGTTCGCCGCGGCATTGCAACGCTGCGTTACCCGGCCGCACCGCCGGTGACGCAAGGCTTCCGAGGACTCGTGCACTTCGATCCACTTCTCTGCACGGGCTGCGCCATGTGCCGGTTCAGGTGCACCGCGCGAGCAATCACGTTCGCAGCTCGAGGCAAAGAGTTCACCTGGGCCTACGATCCGGGGCAATGCACTTTTTGTGGCCGCTGCGTCGATGGATGCAAGGATCACGCCCTGAGTCAAGACCCCGAGTGTCCGCCGATCTACTTTGCTGCCGGCACGCTTCGCCGTAGCTACACTGTTGCGCGCAAGACTCCTCAGGCGAAAGCTCCGAATCCGATCGTGAAGACGAATGCCGACGCAGGAGGCGCACATGAACCCAACTGATCCCCCGCCAATTGATCCTCCGATGGACCCTCGCGATGATGCCGATGTCGCTGCCGACGTGAATGGCGTCAAGTGGCTGGCCGCCGGCGCTCTCGACGCGCGGCAATTGACGCAGTCACTGCAACAGAAGGGTGCCCGCTTCATCACCATCACAACCTACGAGTTGCCAGAAGCCGCTGGGTTCCGTCTCGAGTACCTGTGGGATCTCAACGGCCAATTGTGGGGCTTCTCGCTGCACATTTCCGATAAGACGGTGCCAAGCATCTTCGACATCTGCGAAGCCGCCGACTGGATCGAGCGGGAGATTCACGAGGAGTTTGCGATTGACTTCTCCGGACGCGTGTACGAGCCGCTGTTATTGCGCGAAGGAGACAAGCTGGGCGTGAATCTGCATGAGGTGGCGCAATGAGCTACAAACTGCCGATGGGTCCCTTTCATCCCGGTCTCGAAGAGCCTTACAAGCTGGAAATGATCTGCGAAGGCGAGACCATCTGCGACGCGAAGCTGCATATCGGCTTCAACTTTCGCGGAATTGAACACCTGGCCGAGACCCGCAATTACGTCCAGGTCATCGCTCTCATGGAGAGAGTTTGCGGCATCTGCTCATTCATTCACACGATGACATTGTGCCTGGCGCTCGAGAAGCTGACCGGCATTGAGCCGCCACCGCGGGCACACTACATCCGCGTCATCATGGCCGAGCTGGAGCGGCTCCACTCGCACGTGCTCTGGGCAGGCATCGCCGCGAAACTCATGGGCTTCAAGACCATGTTCATGGCCTGCTTTGCCTATCGCGAGCAAGTCATGGATATTCTCCAGGCTATCTCCGGCAATCGCGTGAACTACTCGATGAACCGCATCGGGGGCGTGAATCGCGACATCACGGATCCCGGCGCGATCCTGAATATGGTGAAGGAACTCGAGACCGCAATTACGCGAGAGCTGGTTCCGGTTTTCACCAGCAGTACGACCGCACGCTCGCGGTGTGCCGGCGTCGGCATTCTTACCCACGAGAAAGCCTTGTCTTGTGGCGTCATCGGGCCGACTGCGCGCGCATCCGGTGTCCCCCAGGATCTCCGCCGCGCGGCTCCCTATGCAGCGTATGCGGACTTGGACTTCGAGGTTCCGGTGCAATCGGATGGCGACGTCCGCGCCCGGCTTTTAGTGCGCGCTCTTGAGCTGTTAGAGAGCTGCCGCATTTTGCGTCAGGCACTGGACAAGTTGCCACCCGGCGACTACAACTGTGGCGAGCCCAAGCCGGTCTTCATGACAGGGACCGCAATCAGTCGCGTCGAGGCGCCGCGTGGAGAAGTCCTCTACAGCGTGAGCTGGAAGCAGAACTCCCGCAACCCGAGCCGCGTCCATGTGCGCACGCCTACCTACGCGAACATGCCGGCAGTGCGCTGGATGGTGCAAGGGGCGCGCGTCGCCGATGCGCCGCTCATTCAGGCATCTGTCGACCCCTGCTACTCCTGCACGGATCGCTGATCGGCCGATACCGGGCCGTAGTGTGATCCGCTGATAACGCAGTCAGTGGAGGAGCGTCGGTTCAGTCTTCGACTGCACCTCTTGCCTTGAGACGGCGGGCGCCAACTCCACAAGCACAAGGCCGCTGCCGGTCACATCGAGGACGCACAGATCTGTGATCACGCGATGGACCACATGTGTGCCGGTCAAGGGAAGAGAGCACTTCTTCAATATCTTGGGTTGTCCCGACTTCGTTGTGTGCTCCATCATCACCACCACCCTGCGAACGCCCGCGACAAGATCCATAGCGCCGCCCATTCCCTTAACCATCTGGCCCGGGATCATCCAGTTGGCCAGGTCACCCTTTTCGGAGACCTGCATCGCTCCCAAAATGGCGAGGTCGATGTGTCCCCCACGGATCATGGCAAATGACTCCGCGCTGGAGAAGTAGCTCGCTCCCGGAATCGCGGTCACAGTTTGTTTTCCGGCATTGATGAGGTCGGCATCGACTTCGTGATCCAACGGAAAATCGCCAATGCCGAGTAGTCCGTTTTCAGACTGCAGCGTCACGGAGACCCCGGCCGGCAGGCACCCGGCCACCATGGTAGGCATGCCGATGCCAAGGTTCACATAGTCGCCGTCGTGCAATTCGAGGGCAGCACGCTGGGCCATCTGGATTCGAGACCACGCCATCAAATCACCGTTCTTGTAATTCGTTGCTCGATTCGTTTTTGTTGATTCCGGCACTCCACGATGCGATCGACATAAATGCCCGGTGTGTGTACCTGGTCGGGATCGATCTCTCCGATCGCTACAAGCTCTTCAACCTCGGCGACCGTCACCGCCCCGCAGGAGGCAGCAAGGGGATTGAAGTTGCGGGCGGTCTTGCGATAGACGAGGTTGCCCGCTGCATCGCCCTTCCAGGCTTTGACTAAAGCCACATCGGCGCGGATTCCGCGTTCGAGAATATAGGTACGGTCGTCAAACTGGCGATGGTCTTTGCCTTCCGCGACCTGAGTCCCGACCCCGGTCGCCGTATAAAAGCCAGGAATTCCGGCGCCGCCCGCGCGCATGCGCTCCGCCAACGTCCCTTGGGGGCAGAATTCGACTTCCAGCTCGCCGGTCAGAAACTGGCGTTCGAACTCGCTGTTTTCACCCACGTAGCTTGAAATCATTTTGCGAATCTGGCGCGATTGAAGCAGTAAGCCCAAGCCCCAATCGTCGACTCCAGCATTGTTGCTGACGACTTCCAGATTCCTCTTGCCCGTTTCTCTGAGCGCGAGAATCAGATTCTCCGGAATCCCGCAGAGTCCGAAGCCGCCCACTGCGAGCGTCATTCCATCTTCGATCAGTCCATCGAGTGCCGCAGCGGGCGTGGCATGAATCTTGTTCACAAGGCTCCTTCCTGATCCCGAACACTCAAATCTGCATTGCCAGAAGCGCAGAGCCCAGGCATTTCCCGTGCGCATCGAGCGCCAGAGAGTGCGTCACGGATTGTGCATCGGGACGCGAAAGCACAAAGTTCAATGCGCCCAAACCGGGCAGGGTGTAACGTACAACAGGACGATCGACGAACTCGGCGAAATGCTCACCAACGCGCGATGCTGTCACCCGTTCTTCGAGCAGGGAATAGTCCTCTTGCTTATAGGCGACCAGTGAAATTGTCACGATATTTCCCTTATCGCCAGCGCGCGCGTGGGCAATCTCCCGCAGCAGCATTTCACACCTCCTCAATATGAATCCTTGGCACAATCATCTCGCGAGGTATGAAGGTGGAAGCGATCCCGATGGTTTCTTTGATCGAACCCGCAACTCCGCCTCCTCCGGCAGGACCATTGGTGTAGAGGGCTTCGACTTCGCGCTGAATCATGGCCGCCGCGCGTTGCGAGTCAAACCGGGCAACCGCACGCAATCGCACCTCAGGCGGCTGACGGTCCGATTGGGACAGCTTGTCGCCATGAATCGAATTGATACCAATGAGGTCGAAGCGCAGCTCCTGGAAAGAGCGGGACTTCATCCTTTCGACGAGAATGTCGCGCGCGAGTTCGGCGCGCTCCCGTGCTCCCGGACCCGCGTAGGATATCTGGCCCTCGCCCACGTACCCGTCATGATATCCAATGGATACCTTCAGCTTGTCTGGCCTGTGTTTGCCCCGGCCGCCGCACACTTTCACTTGATCGCGGCCCACTTCGGTAAGCAAAACGGATGAGAAGTCCGCGGTGACATCGGGTGTCAGATAAGCGCGTGGATCCTCAATTTCGTAGAGAAGCTGCTCGGTGCACGTTGCTCTCGTGAGTAGGCCGCCCGATCCTTCCACCTTGGTGACCACCGCTGATCCATCTTCTTCTATCTCTGCTATTGGGAACCCCAGGTGTGCGAGATTCGGAACCTCTTTGTATCCCGGATCGGCGAAATAGCCCCCCGTGAGCTGTCCAGCGCATTCGAGCAAATGGCCGATCACAGTACCTTGGCCGAGTTGATTCCAATCCTCTACGGACCACCCAAATTCGTGGATCTGAGGCGCAAGAAACAAAGATGGGTCGGCTACCCGTCCGGTCAGGATCACATCGGCGCCACTCCGAAGAGCTTCAACAATCGGTTCTGCGCCCAAATACGCATTTGCGGAGAGCGTGCGACCGGCGAGCGATTCCGATGAGCACCCACTTTCCTTCAGCGTGAACGTCCCGTTCCGAACAATCGACAAGACGTCGTCGCCGGTGATCGCAGCGATCCGGAGCCCTGACAACCCGAGGCGTTGCGCGATGTCCCGTGTCTTGGCGACTGCGGCAAGGGGGTTTGCAGCACCCATGTTGCTAATGATCCGAATCTTGTTGTGCGCACACAGAGCCAGAACCGCCTCCATCCGCTCCTCGAGCAGTGGATCGTATCCGGTCGATGGGTCCATGAGGCGTGCTCTTTGAGCGAGAGCAATCGTGCGCTCTGCAAGACATTCAAAAACCAGATAGGATATGGAACCTTTCTGCGCGAGCTCGATCGCTGGATCGATCCGATCTCCCGAATAGCCGGCGCCGGCCCCAATTCTTATGCGTCGCACGATCGAGCTCCTTGTCCCTCACAACGGAATGATCTGAAAAGCTACGGCCGCAGCAGTCATCAGCAGCGAGGCTGCGAAGAGATAAGGAATGGTAAAACGCTGATGCTGAGCGAGAGTGATCTCAGACAATCCGACCACCAGAAATGTAGCAGGCGTGAGTGGGCTGACGGGGAAACCCGTTGTATGAACACCAAGCAACGCCGCCTGCGCTATGGTCGTTGGAGCGATCCCGACTGCGCTGGTCGCGCCGGCAAGCACCGGCAAAACCCCAAAGTAGAAGGAGTCGGGATCGAAAAGCAAGCTCAACGGCATCGAGACGATACCGAGAATGAAGGGAACATGGTGAACGCCACTGGCCGGCAGCGCGTGGACTGCGCCGTTGGCCATAGCCATCAACATTCCTGTTCCTTTCATGATTCCTGTGAATGATCCGGCCGCAAATAAAATGCTCGCCATGAGGATTGCGGCGGGGGCATGGGCCATCAGCACGGCCTGCTGGGATTGCGGTTGCGGAAAGTTCAGTGTGAGGGCAACGACGGTTCCAATCATAAAGACCATGACCGGATCCACTTTGCCGCTGATCATCGCCGCGAGCACCAGAACCGTGAGCGCGAGATTGAGGAAGAAGTGCCGTGGAAGTTTCTCTTGCCCTCCGGCAGATTGACTTTCGGCCTGAATCGGGGATTCCATCTTCGCCAGTCGCCTCTCCTCGCGCGTGCCAAGAATCCACGCAACGAAGAATACAAAGGCCAATCCCACCGCTTGAACGCCAATCATCGGCTGAAAGATCGACGAGACCGGAATGTGCAGGGCAGCCGAAGCGCGCAGCGTTGGACCGGTCCAGGGAAGAAAGTTCACTCCCGCGGCAAGCGAGATCACGCAGGCAAGAATCCGCCGGTCGATCCCCACCCTCTGGTAAAGAGGCAACAACGCAGGGATCGTGACCAGAAAGACCACCGCTCCTGATCCGTCCAGATGCACCAAAAGACCCAGCAAAGCGCTTCCGGGCACGATGCGGGAAGGACGCGTGCCTATCGCGCGTAATAACCAGCTGATCAAAGGTGAGAGCAGCCCCGCATCCGTCATGATTCCGAAAAAGAGAATGGCGAACACAAACATGCCAATCACGCCGGCGATACCCTGAATTCCTAAGAGCGCGAAGCGCGCTGTTTCCAGTCCGAACCCAGCGCACAATGAAGCCGCGACCGGAAAGAAGACCAGCGCCACCAGGGGAGACACCCTTTTGCTGAGGATTGCCACCAGGAGCGAAAGAACTGTCAATAAGCCAAGGGCTGCCAGCATGTCTCAACGAGCAATATAGCTCTTCGCGATGCACATGGACTATATTTCGCTGGCGTCGGCGACTTTCACTACAGACAGAATGTCTATCCACGCCCCGGGAAAGCACAGACAGGCATCGTTTTTTGCGAAAGAGAGACGACAGGGATTGCCTCGACCGACGAACCCCGCACACAGGTGCGATTGCGGCCGGAGCGCTTCGCGTCGTAGAGTGCCGCATCCGCTGCTGCTACAACGGTTGACGGCGATTTCCCACGCGAGGGCGCAATCGCGGCCCCAATGCTGAGAGTGAGCCGGATCTTGCGCTCTCCTGCGCAGATCGGGTCCTTTTCGATCGCTTTGCGCAAACGCTCGGCAAGTTCGTGGAGCTCTGCTTCGCTCGAACCGGGCACAACGATTAGAAACTCCTCGCCTCCGTAGCGGCCGATTGAATCATAGGTGCGCAGAGCACTCTTCAGACGGCGGCTCGTTTCTCGCAACACCAAATCCCCTACTAAATGACCATGGGTGTCGTTGACCCTTTTGAAGTAGTCAAGATCGACCAGGAGCACGCCTGTGGTTCTTCTGGTGCGTCCAGCCTGCTCCAGTTCTTCTTTGAGAATCTGGTCAATCGATCTCCTGTTCCAAATCCCAGTCAGTGTGTCCCTTGCCGCCAGGTCACGAAAGCGGTCGCGAGCACTGATGAGGCCTTCCTGACGTTGAAGGAGCCGGGCTGCGACCACGAGTCGAGCTCTCAGTTCCTTTGCCTCAAAAGGCGTTGTAAGGCAGGCTGCTGCTCCAGATTCAAGCGCTCGCACCATCTGCTGTTTTTCGTCCTGCGCGGCCAGAAGCAGAATGTACGGCGAATAATCGCCATCTCGACTGCCGATGAGACTGCATAGTTCGGCAGCATCGATGCCAGATGGCATCGTGCCCAGGATGATCAGTTCAGGCGGTCTTTGTTGCTCGACAATCTGCATCGCTTCCGTCGCGTCTCTGGCCGGGACGACTTCGAATCCCCACTTGCTGAGCATCTGCATCAGCATCAGGCGCGTGCTCTTGTGATGCTCTGCGACAAGAACACGGTGGAAGTTCCCGATGTTTGACCGCCGTTCTTGATCGCTCTGACTCGACAAACCCGCTTGCCGCCGCGATCCGGGAAATTGAGCGACGACTGCCATGCCGTGAACGTTGGGCCGGCGAACCAGCCGGTAGTAGGCTCCATGAGACCCGCTTTCAATGACGATTGCTTTCGAGAACTCGCCCTGTGTGCCATCGGTCTTCTCATGCTGGGCCGAATGGTCTGACATCTGAATCGAGGGGCGGATCGGCCGATTCAGTGGAGGCCACCCGGCGTTCATTGGAGCGTCGAAGGTGTATGCAAAGCTGTTCAGCATGAAATTCCCTCCACAAGGGCGAATGGTTGATCGGTCTTCTAGGAAGTTCCGCAGTGGCGTCGCCCCACTTCGAATGAATCCAGGAAAACTTCGGGCTGGGGAAATCGGGCCCAGATCGTCAGCAGGGCGGAGAAGCTTCTGCTCACCTGATAGTGAAAGCCGGCTTACTTTCGTTTCATCGTCGTTAACACTTTTGAGCTACAGAGACGGAAAACTCGCTTCACTTGAAACGATCCCTCCTTGAGATGCACTACCTCTCGTGGCCAGCAAATCGGCCATGGACAGTCACCCGTAAAGCGCAGCTCGTAGTCGCCAAGCGGAGTGATTGAGGACCAGTCCCTCCCCAAGGACAGACGGGGTTCGCCTTCCAGGGCGGGCTCCGTTTGCCGTCTCGTTTGAAAGGATCGGAACTGCGATGAGCGTCAACCAGATCAATCGATGCAGAACCCAAGCCCCCCGGCCTCTAAGGTGGCCGGCTGCACTCACAGTGGATTGGAAGCTGCGGCGCTTGCCAAGGTTTGCCGGTTTGGCCGGTTTTCATTATCGCGGTACTGACATCTCAACTTGGGTTTGCTGCATCGGCGTCTGGATATCTTCGCTCGTTGCCATCTGGATGAGTCGAGGCTGGGTTGGTCTTTTCTTGAGCGGCCAGGTGCTTTCCACCGGCACCTTTCTGTGGAAGGGCGCGGCAGGCAGCCTGCAATTTGTCTGTTCTCCAGAAATCGTGTCGAATGAGCCTGCTCTCCAATGCGCCGATCGGTACCACGCGACGGAGAAATTCCTTCCTCTCCGACGCAGACAATGCGAGATTTCACAATGAACTGCGCCGCTCGCAGCAAGGATTCGCCGCGCATCTCGAAGAGAAGCCGAAAGCCATTAGTCTCAAGAAGCCCCGTGGACATTCATTGGCCCGCACCGCCCCCGATGCTATACTCGTCTCTTCCTTTCCGGGCGGTGTGTACCTTGCAATTCCACTCATTCGATGCGAGATACATAGGAAATCTGTGTGCCGGGGACCGCGAGACGCAGGAGCATTTTGTCCGCTACTTTACCGAACTGCTTCGGCTGAAGCTTCGGTCAAGACTCCAGTCACCCCATGCAATCGAAGACGTATGCCAGGAAACATTTGCGCGCGTGTTTTCGGTCCTTCGCAGGGATGGCGGTTTACGCGAGCCGGAGCGCCTCGGAGCGTTCGTCAATACCACCTGCAATTATGTGCTCTTTGAGGAGTACCGTTCGTCCAGTCGCAGCGAGTCGTTAGACGAAGAGGGAAAGCCTGAACCTGCCGCCACCGGAGCCACTGCACTCGACATGGCGACTGCTCAACAGATGAAGCGTAAAGTACGCGAGATCCTGCTGAGACTTGCGCCCCGCGACCGCTCCTTGCTCAAAGCAGTCTTTCTCGAAGAGCGCGATCGCGACGAGGTCTGTCGCCAGTTCGGCGTAGAGCGGGAGTACTTGAGGGTGTTGCTTCATCGGGCCAAACAGGAATTCAAAGTCGAATACGTCAAGCGCATTGGAAATCAGGCGCCTCTCGGAGCCGATGGTTAAACAACAGATCGGCGTAGCCCGGCACAAACGGAAAGAGAGGAAAGACATGAACCATAGCGAAGCACTAGAACAGATGGCCGCAGAGCGATACCTTCTGGAAGAGCTGACTCCCGATGCCCGCGAGGCGTTTGAGGAGCATCTCTTCGACTGTACGGAATGCGCCCTCGATCTTCGTGCCGGCGCTGCTTTTGTGGATGAGGCCAAGGCTCAATTGCCCGGGATCGTCGAGCGGCCCAAGGCGTCAGCCGTTGTGTCGCCATCCAAGTCGAAACCAGGCTTCTGGCTTCACTGGATGCGCCCGGCGTTTGTCGCCCCTGCTTTCGCCGCACTGCTGGCGGTCGTTGCTTTCCAAAACGTAGTGACTCTGCCAGCACTGCGTGACGCAGCCACCCAACCCCGCCTTGTCCCGTTGACCCACCTTCGTCCGGCAACAAGGGGCAGCTCCCATCTTGCGCTCACTGCTGACCGCATCCACGGGGTTGCCCTGCAGATCGATCTCCCTGTCGAGGCCGAAGCCGTTGCCACGGTTTCCTATTCCCTTGAGCTGCACGACGCCCAGGGAAAATCGGCCTGGACCGCGACGATACCTGCGAGTGGGCATGAATCGGAGGCAGAACAGCAGCTTTCCCTGTTTATTCCCGGCGCGAAGCTGAGCAGTGGCGCCTATACCCTCAGTGTTGCGAATCTCGGGGCCAAGGGTGAACGGTCCTCGGTCGAGGAATATCCATTTGATATAGTGGTGACGAACTAGAAGATTCCAGACGTCCTGGAACGCCGAAGCTCCTCGTGATCCACCCTCTTTCCCAGCGAGGCCAATCGAAGCACAATCTGCGTTTGCGTTGAATTCCATGCCCATCAACAAAGGAGCATTAGAATGCCTACGTCCGAAGTGAACGGCAGAACACATCGCTATAACGCAGATGCAACCATCTTGTTGGGCCACCTGCGGCTTCCGCTCGTTCAGAAGATCGAGCCGCAGGCCCACGCCCATTTGCGGGAAGAGGGCGGCTATCTTTCCGAACGCTCTGAGAACTATCGCCTCGAGTCTGTCATCTCCTTCCGCACCGCCTACACGCATGTCGCAGGAAATCGCAGCACCAAGCCGGGACAGGGCTGGACGACAATTTCAACCACAGTGGTCGAGGGCCTGAACGTGCTGGAAATCGTGACCGCCGACCGAATCGTGGGCCAGACCATCACCGAGCACCCGCTGGATGGTTACGTGCCTACCGTCTCCTTTCTTGGCTCCCGCTTTGAGAACTTGCGCATCGCGGGCCATCCAGTCGACCTCGATCTCGACCCCTATATCCTCGGTTCGAAACCGGAGAACGACGCACCCTATACGCGCCACGAAGGCGTCCTCGGTCGCGCCCGCCAGCAGTACGAGCGAATCCTCGGTCACGGTCATCTACCGGGGGATTTGGCGGAACAGTACAATCGGCTCAATGCGACGCTGGGCAACGCGGAGACACTGGAATGTTCGCTGGTCAATCAGGCATCTGGTCGCTATCCCGGTCTCTCCTTTGGGCACAAGGTGCGCGTCCCGGACTTCGGCGAGATCACGCTGGCCAAGCTGACCGTGGTGCACGAGGATCCGCACCCGAACTCGAAGATTCCCAGAAAGACGACCGTCGGCCTGACCATGATCGACTTCAATTTTGGCTGCGCAATCGATGGGTCGATGGCCGTGGGCAGAGGCGGCAACAACGGAACAAGCTTCCCATAGCCCGAGCGGAGCTCAGTGTCGTTGGTCCGAAGCCGGCATCCAGCGAGCGATTGAGTTGCCAATGTGATCGGGGTGGCCTCAATCGCATTCGCGGTTTCGGCCGTATTCTGCTTCTTGGCCTCGCGTTTCTGATGCTCCTTCGGCTACGCGATACTCGCCCAGATGCCGCACCAATCGCCTACCAATATGCACGAAACCTATTCCTTCGTGGCCAGATGGCCGCGTCGTGGCAGGCTGCGCAGGAGAGCTATCGACGGTTCTATTTATCAAACCCCCACTGGGACTCTAAATTCCAATTGCTGATGGCGGAGATCGTGCTTCGCAGGAGCGCCCCCTCCAACGCCTTGCGCATCTTGTCCGACCTATCGGGCTCCTCAACTACGGACGATTTCGTCACGAAACTGGCACTTGAGAGTGCGGCGCTCTCTCGGCTGGATCAACCCCTCCAAGCAGAACAGAAGCTCAAGCAAGCCGAGGACCTTTGCAAAGCGGCAGCCCTCGACGCCTGCGGGACCGTGCTTCGAGCGCGAGGCGTCGGTGCAATCAATAGCGGTCGGTTCGTCGCGGGGCGAATGGCGCTCCTTCAGAGTCTATCCTTTGCCCGCCTGCATCATGACGGCTACTTGGAGGCAACGACTCTCGTGAATCTCGGCTATGGGGCCCTCCAGCAGAACCTCTATGATGAGGCGATGGACTGGTCAACAGCAGCCTATCGAATCGCCATAACTCAGCATGCCGAAGACGTCGCGCAAGCGGCGTCTGGTAATCTCGGCTGGGCTTACTTCGAATTGGGCGATCGTGCGAGGGCTTTAGAGCTTTTTCTCGACTCGGAGCGCCGTGCGGCACAGCTCGACGATTCTCGTTCTCGACTCAGATGGTTGGAGAATATTGGATATGTCCATCAAGCTGAGGGTGAGCCGACGCAAGCGATTCCCGTGTATCGCCAAGCCTTGGAGTTAGCCAGACGCAACGATAACAGAGACGATATTGCGATCACGTTAGAAGACCTCTCGTTCGCATCCATCGATGCGGGAAACCTAGCTGAAGCAGATTCCTACCTGAACGAATTGGATCCCTTGGTTCGAGCGAGTGGCGACCACACCGATGCGCTTTGGGCTGAACTAGCGCGCGGTCGCCTTGCCAGGCTACGCCACCGAGACCAGGACGCCGAGACTTTCCTCCGCGCAGTGCTGCAAGACCCCGACAGCCAGACCTCAATAAAGCTCGAAGCCGGCCGTCAACTTGCTCTCCTCGACGAAGCCGAAGGGCACGCTACCGACGCGGACAAGGCCTACCAGTCGACATTGGGGACCTTCGAACAAGCGCGAGACCAACTCAAACGGGAAGACTCGCGCCTGCCTTTCTTGGCTAACGCGACCGCCATCTACGACGACTACATCCACTCTCTCGTGCAGCAGGGCCGGCAGCTCGATGCACTTTCTATCGCCGACCAAAGCCGCGCCCGCACGCTGGAAGAAAGTCTCGGCACGAGCAGCACACAGCCGTCGCAGCCGGTGAGGTTCGATCCTCGTCGGATCGCCAAAACTACAGATTCGACCCTTCTCTTCTATTGGCTCGGGGAAAAGCAATCCTACCTCTGGGCCGTCACGCCGACGAAGGTCGCACTGTTTCCTTTGCCGCCACGGCAGCAGATCGCCAGCCGCATCGAAAGCTATCGCAAGGCGCTGCTTGATCTGCGCGATCCTCTCGAGTCCAGCAACGACGACGGTCAGGCCCTCTATCGGATGCTCGTTGCTCCTGCGGCGGCGATGATCCAGCCGCATAAGCAGGTGATCCTTCTCAATGACGGAATTCTGAGCAAGCTGAATTTTGAAACCCTGATTGTTCCAGGCCCATCGCCGATCTCCGGGCACATGCCCGATTCGCGCGCACAACTCCACTACCTGATCGACGATCTCATCCTTTCATCGGCGCCCTCGCTCGCGATGCTCGCAGCTGCAAAACCTGCACCGGGAGCACGGCAGCGGATGCTTCTGATCGGCAACCCGGTCTCTCCCGATCGGGACTTTCCCACGCTTCCCATGTTTTCATCCGAAATGGCGAACATCGAAAGCCACTTCGCTTCCGGCCAGCTGTCGGTTGTCGCTGGACCGAATGCTACGCCAGCCGCCTACGGTTCGAGCCAGCCAGAACGCTATTCGTACATGCACTTTGTTTCGCATGCAGTTGCGAATAGTAGTGCTCCCCTCGACTCCGCCATCATTCTCTCTAACTCCGCTGGCCAGGAGGACTCCTACAAGCTCTACGCGCGTGAGATCATCCGACATCCCATCGATGCGAAACTTGTCACCATCTCCGCTTGCTACGGCAGCGGAACCCGTGCCTACGCCGGTGAGGGCTTGGTCGGCCTTTCCTGGGCGTTCCTGCGCGCTGGAGCACACAAGGTGATCGGTGCGTTGTGGGAAGTGAGCGACGACTCGACCCCACGCCTGATGGACAAGCTTTACCAAGGTCTTGTCAGTGGCGAATCTCCAGCAACGGCCCTTCACAACGCCAAGCTGTCCTTGCTGCATTCGCAAACGAGATTCCGCATCCCGTTTTACTGGGCTCCATTTCAACTCTACGGTCGCCAGTGAGAAGCGGGTCGGCGAAATGTTGGCGTCGAGATCGCTACACCTCTCGACGTTCATCTGCTCGATTCCGCCAGCTATAATAGCCCTAACCCCTCCATCTCATGGCGCCAGTGATCTTTCAAGGGCTTTCGGATGGTTTTCGGATGGAGTCAGGCTTCGCCTTGAACGGCAGGGAATTGATCTTCGTGACCGGCGCGACCGGCTTTCTTGGAGTGCAGCTTGTGCGCGAGTTACTCGAGCGCCAGCCGAACGCCTCCCTCGCGCTGCTCATTCGTGACAGACCCGGACAGTCGGGGCAGCAGCGCGCACATTCCTTCATCCCCGAGCCGGACCGACCGCGCGTTCTGGCCTTTTCCGGCGACGTGAGCCAGCCGAACTGCGGGCTGGAGAAGACAGACTACGAGCGGCTTTCCGCAGAGACTACGCGCGTGGTTCACTCCGCAGCCACCGTTCGTTTCGATCACTCGCTTGACGAAGCACGCCGAACGAACGTCGACGGCACCCGCCGCATTCTCGATTTTGCGAGCGGCGCACAGCAGCTTCGAAGCTTCGCATACGTCGGGACAGCGTACGTGGCAGGTGAGCGTACCAACCTCGTGCGCGAAGACGAGCTTGCCGTGGGTCAAACCTATCGCAACACCTACGAACAAACCAAGGCCGAGGCCGAGGCGCTTGTGCGGTCGCGCCTGGGCTCTCTTCCCGGCGTGATCCTGCGTCCAAGCATCATTGTTGGAGACTCACGTACAGGCGTCACGTCGAGCTTCAAGATGATGTACTGGCCACTGAAGATCTACGCGCGACGACTATGGCGCACCGTGCCTGGCTATCCAGATGCGGTCCTGGACATCGTACCGGTTGACTTTGTCGCAAACGCGGTGGCTCGACTTCTCTTCGATCAGGCAGCTCTGAATAGCACAGTTCATCTTTGTGCCGGACCGCGGGGCAGCGCAACCATCGACGAAGTCGCTCATCGCGCCATGGAGTTCTTCAACGGGCCTGAGCCGCGCTATGTCGATCCGAAGTTCTTCTTCGCAGTGATCCGGCCGCTTCTATTTCTCTCACTCTGGGGACGTAAGCGCCGTGTGTTACGCGACGGGCGCGCCTATCGCGACTACTTCAGCATGCGGATGCAATTCGACACCAGCAACGCCGAGCGTCTGTTGCAACCCGCCGGTCTGAGCCCGCCGCCTGTCCTTGACTATCTCGACCGCCTCTTCCA
Source organism: uncultured Acidobacteriaceae bacterium (assembly GCA_963778705.1). Taxonomy (GTDB): domain Bacteria; phylum Acidobacteriota; class Terriglobia; order Terriglobales; family Acidobacteriaceae; genus Telmatobacter. Next base: position 21,494 of record CAVZVM010000002.1, on the reverse strand, counting down.
CTACTGCGTGGCCAGCGACTGGGGCCGCAAGCCGGTTCCTGCACAATGAGCTTCATCCAGCGATATCGACTCGCCCGAGACACTGGCATCACCGTCGCCAACATCGTGGACGAGTTGCTGCGCAGGAAAGGGAATTGCGAAGTCAGCCTGGAGGACGGTGTTTCTTTTTCTTTGGCCGATCTGCACTCTGCAGTCTGCACAATCGACGCCTTTCTACGACGGACCATCGCCCTTCGCCCCAGCCAGCCGGTTGCTATCTATCGCACCAACGACCGCGGATGCTTTCATTGGTTTCTCGCGATTATCCGCGCCGGCGGAATCGCTGTTCCGCTGAACCCGCAGCTCTCGGTTGCCGAGGTGCGTCGAATTCTCGCAGACAGCGGAACAGAGATTCTCGTGACTGACCGCGCGGTCTTCGAGCGAAACATCGGCGATCGCGGCGTGCTCAATGTGCGCACCTGGATCCAGGCCGATGACGAAACGCAGACACTCGACGGATTCCTCCGGATCTCAGAAGCAGAGAAGGCATCGGCCCCTGTCGCCATCGATCCAACAGCAACGATCGCTATCTTCCATACGTCCGGCACCAGCGGATTTCCCAAGGGTGCCGCTCTTTCGAGCAACGCACTGTTGGGGGCGCGCGCATCCACGGTCCTCGCCGGTTTCCTTCTGGGGCCCCGCGACCTGGCGCTGGTGGCGTTACCCTGGTCGCACATCATGGCGGTGAGTATTGCTCTCTACGGGCTCATGGCAGGGATACGCGGTTGCTTTCTTGACCGCTTTGAACTCGACGCGGCGCTCGATCTGATTGAGCGCTTCCGCATCACCGCGGTCGTGGGTGTGCCGGCGATGTTTGCCCGGCTGGTCAACAGCAACCCTGAGCCGCGTCGCCTGGCAAGCGTGCGCGTGTGGCTCTCGGCGAGCGACCACCTTCCGTCCGAAGTGCGTGCACAACTGCGCCAGTTTGGAGCCTTGCTTCGCCTGCCCGGAGGATTGCGAGTTCCGCCCGTCCTGCTGAATGGCTATGGCATGGTAGAGTTGGGCGGCCTCGCCATGATGGGGATTGAGCTATCCTTTCTGCCCGGGAGCGGCGATCTGTGCCTGCCGATGCCGCCTTTCCGTGTACGTATAGCCGATGAGAACGGACGGACAGTAGCCCCGGGCGTAACGGGCGAGTGCCAGATTCGTCGCCCTGGTCTCACACCCCATTATTGGAAAGACAAAGACTCCGGACTCCTTACTGAAGATGGCTGGTTGCGCACCGGCGATCTGGCAATCCGCAACCGCGCCGGGCTCATCCGGCTTGTGGGGCGGATGAAGGACGTAATCAAATCGGGCGGATACTCGGTCTACGTACGGGAGTTGGAAGAAGCGTTGCTGGCCAATCCCACCGTCGCTCGCGCAGTCGCATTTGGCCTGCCGCACAAGGAGAAAGGGGAGGTTCCGGTGGCCGCGGTTGAATTGCAGCCAGGTTCGGCTCCCGGAGAGAGCGAGCTGCTGGATTGGTGCCGCAAGAATCTCGCGCCCTACAAAGCACCGCGACGAATCTGGATTCTCGAACCCGGCGAATTGCCTCAGAATCACAATGGCAAGTTCCTTCGCCGGGCACTCCAGGAGCGTTTTTCCGAGTCGATGCACTAAGGGCGATGGTCCCGTTAAGAAATCGGCTCGTATCTGCTCACGCAGCACGCCGGGTCACACTGTCGCTTGAAGTGCCGACGCGGTTGCCGCCATCACCATCTCGCGAATCGAATCAATCACCAGTTCAGGCTCATCGAGGTGGATCCAATGTGCGCTCTCCGTCGCAATGACTTGCTGTACCCGATCCCCGATTTTGTCGAGGCACTGGCTTGAGAGCGGCGTGGATTTCCCGGGCGTCAACACCAGGACAGGGATCTCGCGAATCGGCTCAGTGTTCTCCATCTCGCGCACGGATTCAGGCACGGCTTCGACGTGGCGTTGCATCCCGGCATAGTATCCCGGCCGAGACCAGTGTGCGGCAACAACGGGCCAAACTTCTTTGGGCATCTTGCCCACTTCTTCTGTTACGCGCTGCAGAACATGACGGCCGCCGTTGCCGGTGGCGCTTGCCAGATGCCCCGAGAGGCGCCCTGACCGGCCCAGCAGGGAGGTCAACGCAAGTCGCGCCAGTCCGAAGCGTGCAATCGGAATCGCGTAACGGGAGAGTCTCTTGCCGCGATCGATCATGTGTTGCTTGGCGGGGTTGAGTGGCGGCCACTCCTCGCAGCGCATAGGATCGATCAGCACAACACCGGCGACGTCCTCAGGATAGGTCACTGCATAGCGGCGCATCACCAACCCTCCGAAGGAGTGCCCGACCAGGATGTACGGCGGTTTTATACCTGCCGACTGCAGCATCGTGTGAAGTTCGGCCGCAATGTTGCTCGGTGTGCGCGTCGTGCGGCATGGACTGCTCCAGCCGAGGCCACTGCGATCGTACGCCGCCGTCAAGGTGAAACGAGAAACATTCTCCTGAATGTGATGCCAGTTGAGCGTGGTGGCCGCGATCCCGGCCTCGAACAGCACCGCGGGAGTGCCGGATCCCTTCTCAACCACATAGAGCTTTCGCTTTTGGCCAATGTCGATCCATCGGCCCGGCCCGGTGTATCGCTTCCGATCGCGGCTGGCACCGTGGTACTGATAGATAAATCCCGCGACAAGCACCGTCGCGACGGCGCACAGAATCACGAGTGGAAGGCTCATGGTCGATCCTCGAAGTGGATGAGTTGCGCCAGACTGAAATCCTTGGCGCTGAGATTTGCTTTTGCGCTTCCGCGCTCAATCATCAGGAGACTCGAGCCGGCCCGCCCGCGAATCTTCGCTTCGATCTGGCTGGCCGACCAGACTCCGCTCGTTTGACGCAATCCAAGGTACGTGAATTCCTTCACGACTCCCTTTTCCTTCATCGTTTTCTCCGCGTAGACCGGGTAGCCGATTGTGTGATCGAGCCAGGTTTGTACCTCGGCATAGTGTGTTTGGTCCGAAGTCCCCGGCGCGCTCTTCAGAACATCGCAATCGCGTGCGCCGAACTTTGCCTCTTTCAGGATCGTCTGGTTCTGCCAGTAGTACTGCGATTCGAGAAAGTCTTCATAATTGAATGCGCCGTCGAAGGGACTCTCGCTCCACTTCTCAAACGGTAGATTCGCCGCAGCGGCATCACCGGGATGAGCAATCCGGATCGTATTCTGTCCGTCGGGCCGCATCTCGAGCAGAATGCGAAGGCGGCCGTCGTGACTTGCATGTCCAGCCGCTTCTGAAGGCGGAACAATCTCAACCAGTGCGCGGAGAACGCCTGGGAACCAGTGCGCCTTGATTTTCAGTGCATAGTTCGTTCGGCTCCCGCTCGCATCGATTCTGACGAGCCTTCCTGTAGCGCGATAGTCCGCCGTCTCGATGCTCTGACGCGCGCGTGCGAGGATTGCTCGCGTGTCCGCTGCGTAAGCGATCGTGCTCACCGAACCGGCGAATGCGCCAACGCCCATTCCAACTGCGCACAGAGTCAGGAGCGTCCTGACATCTCTGCGTCCGAGATTCTTCCAGGCGAATCCTGCGAAGGAGAGTTGAAAGGCCATGTTTGCGAGTTGCACCGGCAAGCGTAAGTCGGGAAGTTGACTGCAAGTTTATCCGGCGGCTTCTCCTATGTCTATATCGCCCAATCGGAATGGGCGCGGAAGGGCCGGCCGCGATTCCCGGTCGACTTGCCGTTGTCTCGATCATTCCAGCTACACGACAAACGCGCGCGGTTCACTCCTCCGAGAGCTTGACGCCGAGTCTATCTGTCTTGCGGCGCATCAGCAGGTAGACCAGCAGGCCCACCACGATCCATGCCGCGCCCAGAAGCTGCGCCATACGCGCCAGATTGAGCCAGATGAACGCGCAGACAATGAGCCCAAGCAAAGGGATGAGCCCGGGTAGAAGCACCTTCTCCGCCGAGCGGAATCGATAGTGCAGTAGAGCCGCGAGATTGACGCCCATGAACGCAATGAAGGCGCCGAAATTGAGCAACTCGGCGCCGCGATCGAAGCTCAACACAAAGCACCCGGCCAACGTGATCGCGCCTAATAGCAGAACATTATTGCGCGGGATTGCTGTCCGTCGGCTGGTGACGCCGAAGAAGCTGCGGGGCAGAGCGTTCTCGCGCCCCATGCCATAGAGCAGTCTGGCTGCGCCAAACTGTGCAGCGATACCCGAACCCATGTTGGCCACGATCAACGTTCCATTCAGCAGCAGGAACAGGAATCGCCCGCCCACGCGCAGCGCGACATGGACATACGCCGTATCGAGAATCTCCGGCGCGAACGGAGAGTTGGCCGGCCACGCGAGCTGGGCAGCATAGGCCTCCACGGCCGAGAGCACTCCGATCGCGAGGCAAGTCAGAACTGTCCCCAGCATGATGTTCCGCCGCGGATTCTCCACTTCTTCCGACATTGTCGAGATCCCATCGAAGCCGATGTAAGTCAACACCGCGATCGAGGTGCCATGCAACAGCGTTCGCGTCGAGAATGTGGCCGGATCGTAGAACGGCCGTAGCCATGCTCCGCCAATCGGCTTCATCACAGTGGCAATGAAGTAAAACGCGTACGCAAGGAACACCACCACGACAATACTCATGCCCAGCGCGAGAAGACCATTGACGCGCGCCGAGGCCTGTACGCCACAGAGGTTGAGTCCCGTGAAAACCAGCACAATCGCTAGCGCCCACGCCGCATACGGGATCACGGGAAAGATATCGTGCAAAGCGACGCTGCACCAGATGGCGCAAATAATGGGGTTCAGCATGTAGTCCATCAGCATGGACCAGCCCACCATGTATCCACCCAGTGGATGAACTTCACGGGCGACGTATGTGAACGCGGATCCGGCGCTGGGATAGACGCGCGCCATACGGCCATAACTCACCGCCGTAAAGAGCATGGCAACCATCGCAATCAGAATGGTCGTGACTACGTGGCCGCCAGCCGCATTGCTGACCACGCCATAGATGCTCATCGGAGCCGTCGGCTGGATGATGATGATGCCGTAGAGGATCAGGTGCCAGAGCTTGAGCGAGCGGCGCAGACCGGAGGGCTGCATCTGAGGCTCCGACTTCGAGGTAAGAGCGGAAATCTCCACGAACGACTCCTCCGGGCATCGGGCAGGTAGAAGCTACGAACGATCCCGGCCTTTTCGATTGCGAGCGATTCAAGAAACTTGGAAGATGAGCTCGATGACCGTCCCCGGAACGAGAAGGCTCGCTTCCTGCGCGGAATTTCCCACGGTTTCAGCGATCGTTGGCCGGACGGGAGGCGCTTGACATCCGCCTTCCATTCTTCTAGCCTTCCGATCATAATCATAACTAAACGAAACATCAAATGAAAGGAAATTGCGTGCCAAATATCCGAAAGATTTGCGGCGTTTCCTCTGTTCCGGTTCTGGCAGGCGTTCTGGGGCTGGCGTGCAGCCTTGCTGCCCAGCAGAAGCCGCTGGCGGTCTCGATCGACCCGCATGGAGACTACATCATTGGAGCGCCCGACAAGCCGACCCTCGTTTCGGGCGTGGCTGCCAAGATCGACGGACATTGGGTGCATTCCGCCGACTACCCAAAGCACGCCATCGAGAAAACGTCTGCAGACGGATACGCAGGACCTGCCGAACAGTGGCGTGTGACGTTTTCCGGCCTTGCTGGCAAGCCGGATCTCACATATCGGCTCCGCGCATACGCCACACAGCCTTTTGCCGACCTGCTGGTCACCGTGCGCAACAACACCTCGTCGCCGATCACCGTCGAGAGCATCCGCGTTGTCGAAGCCGCTGGCGATGCGGTGGCACAGCTTGGTGGTCCGGCTTCCGCCGATCGCGTCTTGTCCGACAGCTTCAGCGAAGACCGTCCGGGGATGAAGATTCACGATCTCGGCGATGCCGAGCACGGGATGCACCGCGCCGTTGGCAGCCAGCTGATCTATAACCGCGCTTCGCACGAGAGCCTGTTCGTGGGAGCGCTCACATCCGATCGCTTCCTCACCATCCTGCGCCTGCACGTCGACGGAACCCGGATCTCGCGCTACGAGGTCGATTCCACCGGCACAACCGAGCTGGAGCTCGAAAACTCGCTTGAAGAATCGGCACCGGTCGATCGCGTCGAGCTGAGTTTGCCCGTTGCGACCGGCAGCGAATTGTCGTCGGAGACCCTCGCGATCGGCGCCGGCAAGGATTACCACCATCAGCTGGAAGCCTACGGTGCGCTTATCCGCCAGATTCATCATGCTCGCGTCTCCGCGCCGGCGTTGATGGGATGGTGGAGCTGGACCGCGTTCTACTTCGGACTCAATGAAGGAGCCGCGCTCACCAATGCTGCATGGGAGGCGCAGCATCTGAAGTCCTTCGGCTACGATGTCTTTCATATCGACGAGGGTTATCAGTATGCCCGGGGAGAGTACACAACGCCCGACGAAGTTCTCTTCCCGCATGGGCTCTTGCCGCTCGAAGACAAAGCCCGTGGGCTCGGCCTCACGCCCGGCATCTGGACAGCGCCCTTCGAAGCTTCCGAGCGGTCCTATGTCTATCAGCAGCATCCGGACTGGCTGGTGAAGAACGCGGAAGGAAAGCCGATCCATGCGGGCTTTGTGGTCGACGGCAAAGACCCGCTCTACATTCTCGATACCACCAACCCTGCGGCCCAGGACTATCTGCGCGCGACTTACCGCAAACTCGTCCGCGAGTGGGGAATTCGCTACATCAAGATGGACTTCATGGACGACAGCGCCATCGAGGGCTACTACTACAAGCCCCACACCACGGCGATGGAGGCGCAGCGAATCGGCCTCCAGATCATTCGCGATGCCGTCGGCGAAGACGTCTATCTGGACAAAGACGGCAGCGTCATGCTGAATCCCGTCGGCTACGTCGACTTCGGCCGCATCTCGCAGGACACAGGCCATAACTTTGTCGAGAGTCGCGATGCTGCCCCGGGCATTGCTGCGCGCTACTACATGAACCGCAACTTCTTTGTAGCGGACCCCGACGCATTCACAGTATCGAGCCAGATCGTCCGCGATCAGCCGTGGCCCGACGGTCAAGGGCAGCTCAGCCTGGACGAAGCGCGCGTGTCGATGGCGCTGGCTGCTGTCTCCGGAGGCATGCTGGAGATTGGCGACAATCTTCCTGCTCTCCAGGACTCTCCGGAGCGACTCGCTCTGCTCGAGAATCGCGACTTGATCGATATGGCGCGGCTCGGGAAGGCCTCCACTCCGATTGACCTGATGGAGTATGACGCGCCCGATCAGCAGCCGAGTGTCTTCTATCTGCGTGAGTCCGATCGTCAGAGCATCCTCACCGTCTTCAACTGGACGGAGAAGCCGCTCTCCCGAACGATTCATCTCTCCGATCTTGGCCTTTCACCGACCAGCCGGTACACGATTACAGACGCACTCGATCGGAAGCCACTGGACGCAGCCTCTGGCGCGCTCTCGCTCGATCAACCGCCTCATTCGGTCCGCGTGCTGAAGATCGTCGACGAAAGCGTGAAGGCCCAGGCGCCGTCAATCGCCGCGAATTGCCGCGCATCCGCAACAGCCGGTGAGAATGTGGGTTTCTCCGCCACGGCGAGCGATCCTGTGCCGGTCCTGTCGTGGCGATGGAACTTTGGAGACGGTGTGCAGACAGAGGGATCGCATGCGACGCACGCTTGGACTGAGCCGGGAGACTACGACGTCCGCGTGCAAGCCAATGGACTGGATCAGGTGCCCGCCGAAAAGAGCTGCAGAGTGCATGTCACCGGTCATCTGCCCACAGTCTTCATGCCTGCGGCGAAGAAGCGCTACGAATCGAAGTAGGAGCGCTGCTTCGCGTTTCCAACAAGGGGCAGCTCACTACACCAGCACAACTTCGATGTTCTGCCCGCGCAGAGCCTCGGCCGTCTCGTTCGAAAGACCGCGGTCGGTGATGACGCAGTGCACTGCCGAGGGGGGCACAATGCGCGAAAGACTGCGTCGATTGAACTTCGTCGAATCGCAGACCGCCACCACGCGTCGTGAGGCTTTCACCATGGCGCGGTTGACACGCGACTCAAGGAAGTTCGGCGTTGTTAGCCCCACTTCCGGATCGAACCCGTCCACACCGAGGAAGAGAATGTCGGCGTGCATCTCTTCAAGCACGTCTTCCGCAAGCGGCCCAACCAGTGAGAAAGAATTCTTGCGCAGGCTCCCGCCAATCAGGATCACTTCCAGATTCGTGCTGGCTAGCTCGGCCGCAATGTTCACGGCGTTGGTGATCACCGTGAGCTGAGAGAAGCGCCGCAACTCGTGCGCAATCGCCGTCGTCGTAGTGCCGGAGTCCAGCATCACGCACTGGCTGTCTTCCACCATCTTCGCCGCGGCTTCCGCAATCCGCTGCTTTTCCTGCGAGTGCTGCTTCTGCTTTTCCTGCAGCGACGGGTCAAACAGGGCGCTCGACTGAATGCGCAGCGCTCCGCCATGCGTGCGCTGCACCAAACCTTTCGACTGCAGGTACTCGAGGTCCTTGCGGATCGTGATCTGCGAGATGCCGAGGTTTCTCGACAGATCTCCCACCAGAACGCGGCCATCGTTCTGAATCAGAGAGAGAATATGCTGCCGCCGTTCTTCAATCAGAAGCTGACCGGGTTCGGCAGCTGCCGCCTGGGTTCGCGCCATTCAGTTTCGCCTGCTTTCCGTTGGAAGGGTACACCAAACGCAGAGACAAGTCACGCAAGCTGCTCCATCTTGGAATAAGCCAAAGATTGTATTGATGTTATTAGCCACCGGAGGGGCTGCGAGGTGCCCAAGAATCTGGCCACTTTTCAACATCTTTAGAAATGAAGGATAACCATACGGAAGTCGGATTCGATGGTCGAGAACCGGAAATTGTGCTCAAAAGCGCCCGCGTGCCCGACCATCAGCCTCCTTCGATGTTGATTTACGAAATAGATCGTTTGCGGTGATTTTGTGTTTCGTTTCCTATAGAATTGGCGCCAGAGTAGACAATCTCAAGCAGTCTGCAAGCCGGGTCTTGATCCGCTCCGCGCGGTGAACGATGCAATCAAAGGGAGATCAGTGAAAAGGCGCTTCGATGTCACCATCGCCGGAGAGACCAATCTGGACCTGATCCTCTACGGGTTTCCAGAGCAGATGCCCATGGAACGCGAGCTCCTGGCAAGCGACTTTCGCATGACCCTGGGCAGCTCTTCGGCGATTCTCGCCCACAACCTGGCGGCGCTGGGCAATTCAGTGGGTTTCATCACCCGCCTCGGCGACGACTCATTGGGGAAGCTGGCGCTCGAGCGGCTAGTCGGAACGAGGCGTCGATCTCTCTCGCGTCAGACAGATCAAGGGCGGCACCGCGACCGGCGTGACCGTCCTGCTCCATCACGGCGCAAAGCGCCACATCTTGACCTACCCCGGAACCATGTTCGAGATGAATGCTGCCGATCTCGATATGGATTACCTCGCGTCGGGCCGCCACTTTCACCTCTCCTCGCTCTTTCTCCACAAAGCATTGCAGCCCGATCTGCCCGGCATCTTTCGAAAGCTGAAGTCTTCGGGGCTGACGCTCTCGCTCGATACGAACGACGATCCGGAAGATCGCTGGCAAGGTGGACTCGATGAATTGCTTGGACTCGTGGACATCTTTCTACCCAACGAAGACGAGGCCAGGCGCATCACCGGTGCGGCAGACGCGGAGACCGCCGCTGCTGCCCTCGCCCTGCGGGTGCCTGTCGTTGTCGTGAAGTGCGGTAAGCGCGGAGCCCTCGTGCGTGCAGGCGATCGTCAGTGGACGGTCCCCACCGAACCCGTCACTCCAGTCGATACGATCGGCGCCGGCGATAGCTTCAATGCGGGATTCCTGTCGGCTTGGCTGCGCGACGAGTCGCTTCAGTCCTGTGCGGCCTTCGGAAACCGCACCGCAGCGCTCTCTACATTACGTTCCGGCGGTACCGAATCCTTTCGTGACCCGGCTTTGGTCGAGACACTACTCGCGGCCAGAAGCTGAGAGGCGCGCAACCTCTGCCCCGGAGCGGCGCCTGACCTCAGAACGGCTGTGCCTTGCAGGCGTCCGAGTAAGTCCGCAGCACCTGCCGGATGCGATGCTTTACAAGCGCTTCGGCGTCAGGTTCCAACATCCCAGTGCGAACAGCACGATACTGGTCGGGCAGAAATGTACTGAGCACCGTCTCCGGAATCCGCGTCTGGCGCAGATTCAGGATCAGCGTATCGACCGCTCGCGTCGCGTCAGGATCGTTCCAGTAATAGCGCACCCGATCGCTATAACTGTAACGGCGCAGCAGGCGCTGTGTCTCCGCGTCGCCCGGATAGTGATGCTCCCAGTTGCGGCGGTCTTTCAGCATCACCTGCTCCATCACATCCATCAGCCCCGCACGCTTTTCCTGAGGCACCAACTCGGACTCGATCAGCGACAACGCTTCCAGCGCCTCGCGCATGGCAAAAGTCAGTGCCGGGCCGACTTTGAGAATCGCGAACCCATCATGGACCAGCGCACGATACGCTTCGGGCTTCTGGTAGTCGGTGGAGTGTGCCTCAAAGACCAGCCCGCTCGTATCGTCCAGCAGCGCCGTCAGGTGCGAGGCGCGCTCGGGAACGTAGTCCACAACCGTGTCGTGATTGAATTCGACGCCCGGCTGCACCACCAGCGCGATGACCCTCGGCCATGCCTCGGCGAGCCCGGCCTCTTCGAAGACGCGTCGATGTACCTCGAGAGTCTCCAGCCGCGTCTTCACGCCGTGTGGGGGTTAGTTCGGTCAGGCTCTCGGTGGCTCCACCAGGAACCGGAACTTCCGTGCCGATCACGTACACGGGTTTCTTCGCGCCAGCCACTCTTTCAGCGGCGACGCACAATGCGGCCGCTCGCCGCGCCACAGTCTCGTTCGGCAATGGATGCGGATCGCCGGCACAGGACATGCTGGCATCCAGGTGAATCTTCTCGAATCCGGCGCGCGCGTACGCCTGGACCATCTGCTCAGCTTCGGCCATTGCCTCGGCGGCGGGCTGCCTCTGCCACGGATTTGGCCCCAGATGGTCGCCCCCCAGGATCACCCGCGTCGCATCGAGGCCCTTGCGTTTTGCAATCTCCAGCACCAGCCGGCGAAAGTCCTCCGGCTGCATCCCGGTATACCCACCGTGGTGGTTGACCTGGTTGGAAGTGGCCTCGATTAGGATCTCTGAATCGTCGTCGATTGCCTGTTCGATCGCAGCTTCGAGCACCCAGGGGTGGGCAGAACAAACCGAATAGATTCCCTTCGGTTTCTTCTGTTGCCGCGCGACGGCGAGCTGCTGAAGGGTGTTGGACACCTGGGCTGGGCTCCTCTGGATTCGTCTATCGGGCGGGGATCCTCTGCTTGAGACGAACCTCTGCGAAACCTCATTGTATATCATGTGAAATAAAACGAAATATAATAAGCACGCATCATGGACCCCAAATTTCTATTTCCGAGATGAGTCGTGCCACGAATCGCGTCGTCCGGTTATTTGAATTCACGAGGTGATTGGGGGCGTTAATGCCATAAATACAAGGCATTTGGTCAAAAGTGCACGCATCTGCATGTCGGCCTGCTCGAACCGGTAAACCAGAATTTCTTTCTTGACATTTACCTCGCCAATGCGGAGAAATAGGAAAGCATTCGTTAGGCATAGAAACCGCGCCGAAGAAGCGGGCGGGCAAAGCGAGGGCTCCTTTCCGACAGAGCAGCACCTCTCGGTCGGGCGTTTTCCGCGGACAGAGTATTTTGCCCGATCGACGAACAAACTCAGTGATGAGGTCGCCATGAGCGCCACAACCGTTGTTGATGAGACGATGCGGCATCCCGGCCGGGATCTAGCGCCGCCTGCCGCGATCCCCGAGAAACACATCGAGAAACCCCTCCAGAGAAACGTAGCCGTCGACGCCTACCGCGGCCTGGTGATGCTGCTGATGATGGGCGAGGTGATGCGCTTCGCTGACGTCCATCGCGCCTATCCCGCCAGCCTGTTCTGGCGCGTGCTCGCCTATAACCAGACGCACGTCGAGTGGGCCGGCATGGGACTGCACGACATGATCCAGCCCTCGTTTACCTTTCTCGTGGGCGTCGCTCTGCCCTATTCCATCGCGTCACGTGTGCGCAAAGGCGAGAGCTTCGCGCACCAGCTGGGGCATGCGCTCTGGCGTTCGCTCCTGCTGATCGTCCTGGGCATCTTCCTTCGCTCCATCGGAAAACCGATCACGTACTTCACATTCGAGGACACGCTGACGCAGATCGGCCTGGGTTACACCTTTGCGTTTCTTCTCTATTTCTGTCGCCCTCGCTGGCAGTGGATCGCCTTCGCCTCGATCCTCTTTGCCTACTGGCTGGCGTGGGCAGTCTATCCGGCTCCAGGTCCCGCGTTTAACTATGCAGCGGTCGGCGTCCCGCCCGATTGGCACCACAACTTCACCGGCTTCGCCTCCCACTGGAATAAGAACAGCAATTTCGGTCAAGCCTTCGATGTGTGGTTCCTCAACCTGTTTCCCCGCACCTCGCCCTTTATCGACAACGAAGGCGGCTATCTCACCCTGAGCTTCATCCCGACCCTGGGCACCATGCTCCTCGGCCTCTTCGCGGGCCGCTGGTATCGCGAGTCTCCCGGAGGGACTCCGCTCAAGAAATTCATGGTCACGGGTGTGGGTCTCGTCGCCCTCGCGCTGCTGTTCCACTTCACGGGCATCTGCCCGATCGTCAAGCGCATCTGGACTCCAGGCTGGACGCTCTTCTCGGGCGGCATCTGCTTTTTCTTCCTCTCAGCCTTCGCCTGGATCATCGATATCAAAGGATTCCGCCGCTGGGCCTTCCCGCTGGTCGTCGTGGGCTTGAATTCGATGGCAGCCTACCTCATCGCGCACCTGTGCGAGGACTTCATCATCGGCTCACTGCATACCAATCTCGGCTACGCGCCTTTCGCGATCCTCGGTCCCGGGCTCGAACCGTTCCTGCTTGGCGTTGCGGTCATGTTGATCTACTGGCTGATGCTCTTCTGGATGTACCGGAAGAAGATCTTCGTCAAGATTTGATCCCGCGAATTTGAGCCAAAAAATGAGCCTGTCGCACATCGCGGCAGGCTCTTATTCTTTGCGTTGGGTTGTGTACGAACTAGGCGAGCGTCGCAATCGCAGAAGCCGATCGCCTGTTCCAATCCCCACGCGTGAAATCGGGGAACTCAATCGGCGCGCTGCCGCTTTTCACGGACTGCTCGCTCAGCGGAGCGACCGAAGACCAAGCAGCTGCGTCGTAGACATCCATATCCGGCGGCAAGCCCTCGCGTACGCACTGCAGCAGCCGGTAGATCATGATGTAGTCCATGCCGCCGTGCCCGCCATTTTTTCTCGCCGCTTCGCCTTCCTGCGTCCATAACGGATGCTCATACTGCTTCCACTTGCTCTCGCCCTCTTCCACCGGCTCCCATGATTCGTCCGCGTTCTGCCCATCGATGTAGATACGCGGTGGATAGTCCTCGAAGATCCCCTTGGTCCCGGCAATCTGATTGATGCGATCGTAGGGATGCGGCGTCGAAACCGTGTGCTTCACTGTAATCGTCAATCCATTGGCGGTATGGATGAGCGATACACTCATATCGCCCGTGATGTAGCGCTCGCGCATGCGGGGATCGGCAGGATCGAGGTGGGCGCTGCGATAGACATCGAGACCGCGCTGCTTGGTGCTCATCGAGACAATGTAGGCGAAGCGATCTCCCCGCTGGATCCCCATGTAGTTCGCCACCGGGCCGAGTCCGTGCGTGGGATAGAGATTGCCGTTGTGCAGCGTGTGCTCGGTCCTGCGCCACAATCCCTCGCCCTTGTTTGAGAAGAGCTCCTCGCGCAGATCGTGCAGGTACGCGCCCTCGCCATAGAGAAGGTCGCCGAGAACCCCCGCGTGCGTCATGCGCAGCAGCAGCGTCTCGTTGTAGCCGTAACAGCAGTTCTCCAGCATCATGCAGTGCTTGCCGGTCTGCTCCGATGTCTTCACAATGTTCCAGCAGTCATCGATCGTAGTGACCCCTGGGACTTCAATCGCTACATCCTTGCCGTGCTGCATCGCGTAAAGCGCCATGGGAGCGTGCCAGGACCACGGCGTTGCCACGATCACCAGGTCGACATCGCTCCGGTCGAGCATCTTCTCGTAGGCGTGGTCGCCATCGGTATAAAGGTCGGGCTGCTTTTGCCCCTTCTTTACAACCAGGTCTCCGGCTGCTTCTGCCTTGGAGCGCACGATATCGCAGAGAGCGACGACCTGGCCGTCCGCTGCGAGAATCTCGCCCAGCAGAGAGGTCCCGCGCCCGCCCGTTCCAATAATGGCGATACGCGGCTCGCGCTTCTCGAACGCCACATTCATCATGGAGCGGTGGGCCTTGCCGGTCGGCTCGTCGGCGTGGGCGACAGTGCTCGCTGCAATCGCGGCTCCTGCGCTGACCTGCATGAATCTGCGCCTGCTCCATAGCTCAGTCTCGAGTTCTTTCATCGGTCCTCCATTCGTTTGCGCGGAGAGCGATCTGCTCTCTCAACCGGCGCCCTGCAGTAGCTTCAGAGCGTTTTCACGATACACCTTCCGCAAGACATCGTCGGGAAGAAAAATACCATAGATATTCCAGCGCCCCTGGCGTGAAGCGTGTGAGGGGTACTCGAAGTACTCATCGGCCGTCTCCAGGAAGCGGTAATAAAGCCGATACATCTCGACTTCGGGCAAGAGGTCCGTGCCGAACAAGATGCGATCCGCATATTTGACAAAGAAGGCACGGGCCGCGTACGGCTGTCTTCCCAACTCCGAAGCGCGGGCGCTGATATCGACCAAAAGATTCGGCAGCGCGTCCAGTTGTTCTCCGAGATGCGCGAGATCCTCGCTGCTCTCTGCGCAATGCGCCCCCACAAAAGTTGTCGCAGGATGGCGCGCAATGACTCGATTGCGCTGCTCGAGAAGCGTTCGCTTGGAGACTCCTGACGACGCGAAGCTCCAGTCGGGATGCGCGGCAAGCTCTTCGTACCGTTCGTTGGTTGCATCCAACGGCTCGAAGAATGCGCTTGGATCGGCAGTGTGAAACATCACCGGAAGGCCCAACCTGCCGCACTCATCGAAGATCGGCGCAAACCGCTCGTCGTCGATGCGCAGCAGTCTGCCGTTGG
This sequence comes from uncultured Acidobacteriaceae bacterium, assembly GCA_963778705.1. Lineage (GTDB taxonomy): Bacteria > Acidobacteriota > Terriglobia > Terriglobales > Acidobacteriaceae > Telmatobacter. The sequence goes on along the minus strand of CAVZVM010000002.1, from coordinate 6,338 downwards.
CGTCGCGCACGGTGAGTCCGAAATCCTTCCAGAACTTGATCCCGCAGACGCCGTGCTCCACGAGGCGATGAATCCGGTCCAGTGTGACCTGAACAAAATCCTTCCGTTCGACGCCGCTCCAGTCCATCCAGCCGATCGAAGAGAAGCGGTCAGGCAGAGCGTGATAACGGTCGATAATGTCGAGCGCCGCCTGTCCAACCCGCATGGTGATGTTCACCACGCGTTCGATGCCGCACTGGTCCATCACCGCCAGAACATCTTCGGGACGCATCGAGTCCAGATGGTTGTGGTAATCAACGACAGGGAAGCGTGGCTGCTCAACCCGATGAACCGGAGTCCTCAGCGCGGAACAAGGATGGAAGTCGCTCAGGCGAAGATCGACTTCAGCGGTCGCGCTCACCAGGTCGACAAACTTGTCGGTGACTCCCGAGCTGCTCCCCTCGCTCATCGGATCTTCCCACCCTTGTTGCGGTCTGGACTGCTTGCCGTAACTGCACAGCACGATCGGATGGACTGCGGACAACCGTGCACCGAAAGGCTACGAGTAGATCTTTACCCCGCTCACCACACGATTGATGATTCCGTCAGGACTGGGATTGTCGGGATTCAGTCCGATGCGCAGGCTCAAGTGATATCCCAGCAATTGCGGTCCGATAATCTCATAGGGTGTGCGCAGTGCATCGTCTTCGTGCGGTGCGATCGACGGGATCTTCTCGTCGAACAGTTGATCCGATTCATCGGGATCGGCGATGCCCACCAGATACCCAATCTTCTTCGTGCGAAGCTCATCGATGAGATCGATCTCATAGGAGCGGCGCAGAGGATCGCTCGAGAGTAGACACAGAACGACCGTATCCGGCGTGACAAAAGACATCGGTCCATGCCGTAAGGCCAGGAACGTCTCGGTCACCACGGCAAAGTGTCCCGATGTCATCTCCAATATCTTCAGGCCCGCTTCGCGCGCCCATCCCAGTAAAGGGGAGGACGACAAAACAACAACTCGATCGCGAATTCGACCTGCCAGATGCTGACAGGCGACACCAATCTCTGGCAACAGTGCCGCACCGCGCGCGCTGTGCGCCGCCACTCCCGCCGCCACTGCGTCGGGCCGCGCCAGAACGAGGCCGGCAAGAACCAGGCTTGAAAACGAACTCGTCATCACCAGACTGCGATCGTTGGTTCGTGGGTCCAGGGCGATCAGCTCGTCCATGTTTGCGCGCGCCAGAGAGCTGTCGGAGTTGCAGACAATTGCCAGCTGCAGAATCTCGGGATGCAGGTTCCGTATCCGTTCCACCACGGCCGCGCTTTCAGGGCTTTCGCCCGAGCGCGCAAGAGACAGAACCGCATCTACTTTGTCGAGATAGCGTTCTGTATCCAGAATGAGATCGGTTGTCGGGATGGCAATTGCGCCGGGCCACGCCGCAGCGACTGCAGCAGCAGCATAGGCGGAACTCCCCGCGCCGGTAATCAGTATTCGCTTGCCGAGCAGATCCCGATCGCTGCGCAGCCGGTTGGCAACCGAGTGAACATCGCGGGACACAACTGGCCAAAGCTCTGGTTGGTGTGCGATCTCCTGCAAGGTGAAGTGACCCACGGCCTCGACTTCCGTTGGCGCGGAGCCACTCGTTTTCTGTCGCATGCAAACTCCCGTACATCCTGATCCGCGAGAAAACGCCCACGGTGAAGGACCACGATCTCGCAGATTAGAAACTAATCGTAAGTATACATAGGCGTTCCGTAACCGTCAATTGGGCACTCATGGGGGCCGTCTCCAGACGGCGCAGCACCACTCGAAAGAATTGGGATAAGTTGCTAACTGTCTATTAATACATGAACTTATTAGAGTTCTCTGCTGAGTTTTGGTGCTCATCTTATAAAAAATGATTGACAATTTCGTTAATGTTCGTAATATTACGAAGAAAAACAACGCTTTCTTTTTGTTTCTTTGTATTGCTTCGATTTTTTCTTCGCTGTTTGATCTTGCGGCAGCAGATGAGCCGGGATTTGGACTTTCCGTTGTCCTTCACCGGCCCAACTCAAAGTACATTCAGGAGGCTCTGCAGATGTCTCTCGTTCCCAGTATGCGTCGATTCGCCTGTTTGGCGCTGCTCACGGCGTCAGCTTCTTGTTCTCTCTTCGCGCAACGCGACGCCGCCTCCCTGGAAGGACGGGTCGTCGACTCTTCCGGCGCGGTCGTTGCCAATGCCTCCGTTGCCGCCGTGAACACCGCAACCAACTTCACTTACCATGCCCAGAGCGATGAGTCGGGCTCCTGGAGCATCAGCCCGGTGCGCATCGGCACCTACACGCTCACCATCTCCGCGCCAGGTTTCAAGCAGTCGGTTGTCGGTCCCATCACTCTCGACGTCCAACAGCGCCAACGCGCCGATGTGACCCTCCAATTGGGCGCGGTAAGCGAAAAAGTTGTCGTGGAGGGAGCCGCCCCCCTTCTCGAAACGGATTCCTCTGAGACCGGCCAAGTCATCGACAGTGTTTCGATGGTCGGCTTCCCGCTGAATGGCCGCAATCCTGTCCAACTCGCCCAGCTGAGTGTCGGCGTCACCACCAGCGAACCGGGAGCACGCGACTCCGGTGGATTCGGCTTCAGCGCCAGCGGCTCACGCTCTCTCGACAACAACTTCCTGCTCGATGGCGTCGACAACAACTCCAACCTGCCCGACCTGCTGAACGAAGCCAACTACGTCGTGATGCCTCCTCCCGATGCTCTCCAGGAGTTCAAGGTAGAAACCGGCAACTACGATGCCGAGTTCGGACGCTCGACCGGCGCGATCGTCAATGCCACAACTAAAGGCGGAGCGAACGACTTCCACGGTGCTCTCTATGAGTTCCTGCGCAACCAGAACATGGACGCGATGAACTACTTCGATACCGCGCGCCAGCCCTATCACCAGAATCAGTTCGGCGCCAGCATTGGCGGCAGAATCATTCGCGACAAACTGCTCTTCTTTGCCGATTATCAAGGGCTCCGCCAGAGCCAGGCGCAAACAACCACATCGGTCGTGCCCACCGCTGCGCAAAGGGCGGGTGACTTTTCAGACCAACTCGACCTCACATCCCCGACCGGGGTCCTCGATTGCAACGGCGTGCCAACCTATCAGGGTGAGTTGTTCGATACCACCCAGACGCAGGCGACAGCAGGTGGCTTCTGCGGCGTCCCCTTCGGCTACGCCAACGGCAATCCAACCAATGTCATTCCGTCTTCCAAAATCGATTCGCTCGGCAACACGCTGATCAATCTCTTTCCCAGTTCCAATACGTCCGGAAACGGCTTTAACTACCTGTCCGATCCGGTCACGATTCAGACGTCGAACCAGGGCGACGTACGCGTAGACCAGGTCTGGTCGCAGCATGACACAGCATTCTATCGGTTCAGCATGAGCAACACCCCCGAGAACATCGGATCACCATTCCCAGGCCTTGCTGATGGCGGTGGATTCTTCGACGGCATCCAGCAGATCACTGCATACGCTGGCGCAGCCAATGAAGTGCATGTGTTCTCCGCACACAAGGTGAACGAATTCCGTCTTGGCTTTAACTGGATCAAGACCAGCCGGGTTCAGGAAAACTCCGGTCAGAACATCTCCGCTCAGGTCGGATTCCCCGGCGTACCCTATGTCGCCGGAACGAGCAATGGCGGTTTGCCGCAACTTACATTCAGCGATGCCTCCACTCTGGGTAGCCCAACTTTTCTTCCGGCCATCGAAAGGCAAACCACCTACCAGATATCCGATACGTTCACTCTGATCGCCGGTCGCCATACCTGGAAGCTCGGCGGCGAAGTCCGTCCCGAGCGGTTCTCTATCTATGAGCCTGCCGATCCGCGCGGCACCATGAGCTTCACCCACGTGTACACCGACAACGCAGGCGATCCCGGCACGGGCGGCAACAGCCTCGCCACACTGCTCACCGGCCAGCCCAGCGGCGGCAATATCAACAACCTGAATAACATCGACTATTACCGTCATACGTATGCACTGTTCGCGCAGGACGACTGGCGCGTCCTCCCGAAACTCACCGTGAATCTCGGGCTGCGCTACGAGTTCTTTTCTCCCGTGTATTCCAAGGACGATGCGCAGGCGAACTTCAATCCGGTTACCGGCAACCTCGACATTCCGCACGACAGCAATGTCAGCCTCACGCCCACACTCGCTGCAACCCTGCCGGTCAATCACAACGCATCGAGCGCCTTAATCTCGACCGACTACAAAGACTTCGGTCCACGCGTTGGTTTGGCCTATAACGCCACCAAACGTCTTGCTATCCAAAGTGCCTTCGGCGTTTTCTTCAACGGAGATGAAGCCGGCCCCTACAGCAATCCGAGTCCTGGCTTCAATCCGCCCTATTTCATCAGCCAGACCTTCGCGGCTCCCTGCGGTCTGCCCTCGTATGCGGCGGCAGCAGAGGATTGCTCGGTGCCCGGTATCAGCGTCCTCTCTCAGGGATTCCCCACCAACTCACTCACCGATCCCAATACGCCTACGCTCTTTGCTCTTCAAACCGACCTGCGCATGCCCTATGTGCTGCAGTGGCACCTGAGCACGCAATATGAGCTGACCGGCAAGACGATGTTCGAAGTCGCCTATGTCGGATCCAAGGCCGACCGCTCCTATATCTACCTGAACGGGAACCAGGCACAGCCTACGGCCGATCCATCGGCTGCCACCGCTCCGCGGCGCCCGTTCCCCTATGTGGATGCTGCGATCGGCTATCTCCGTTCGTCGGGATCGTCGAACTATAACGGCCTGCAGACATCGTTCCAGCAGCGCCTCGCACAGGGCCTCGAGTTCATCGTCAACTACACCTACAGCAAAGCGCTGGGGAACGCCAGCAGCGCCGACCTCGGATCGCAGAACAACGACGGTTTCCGCAACAGCCTGTACCCCAATCAGGAATACGGCCCGCTCGATTTCGATGTGCGGAATCGTTTCGTAGCTAGCTACCTCTATGACCTGCCGTTCGGCACGGGTCACCGCCTCGCGACACACAACTCGATCGTTGACCACATTATCGGCGACTGGAACTGGTCCGGCATCGTGACTCTGTCGTCAGGCACATGGTTCACGGTCACCGACGGCAACGCGGACTTCGCCAACTCCGATGGCCAGCAGCGTCCTGACTTCGTTCCCGGCGTGAAAGCGACATCGACGCCTTGTGTTCCTGGCACCTTCTTCAACACCTGCGCTTTTCAGAATCCGGCTCTCGGTTCCACGGGCGACGTCAGCATGAACAGCCTCGAAGGGCCGAACGAAAAGAATGTTGACTTCGCCCTGCTGAAGAAGATCCCTCTGGGCGAACAACGCCACATCGAGCTGCGCGCCGAAGCATTCAACGCTTTCAATCACCCGAACTTCCAATTCGCCGCACCCGGCCCACAGAATTCGATTAACTCAACGATCATGGGCACCCCGACCTTTGGCGATCTCACCGGGGCGCTCGCTCCGCGATTGCTGCAGCTTGCTGTAAAGGTCTACTACTGATCCTGCGAGGAAGGTCCCGGCTGTTTTGCGCCGGGATCTTCCCAGCGCCCCCCCAAGTCGACCACCGATTCAGAAGAGACGCGCACATCGACGCGGCAACCGATCGCAGTGATCATGCGCGGCACAAGACCGGCGCATGGTCGCCCCATGCATATCGCGCTTAGGCGCCGCATCGCCGATGTTTGCGAGGTTGAACATCCGCGAAATTGGCCGGAAGGATTCGGAAGCTCGAACCCTCTTCGTAAGCTATTGATCGTCGATACTCTATGGCGGAGGGAGAGGGATTCGAAATACCCTCGAATCCTCTAGAAGCCAGCTAGAAATTGAGCTCGTCATCTTGTGTGATACCCCCGCTTATACCCCCGCAAGGTTATGCAGCATTTGGGGTTGCCGAAAAGGCACGGTGATCGTGCGTAACTGCTTGACCGATGAGGGTCGAGGCCCCTCGGAGTCGGTTCACACGAGCGGACTCCAATCCGCCTTCCGGCGGCTGTGGACAAGAGCTTGGTTGGTGCGTTTGGAAAAAACTGGGAGCTCTTCATTTGAACTATCCGACAGTCTTCAACGATTGAAGCCCATCAATCAGCGCGCGTTGACGACGAAGCTGACTCCCAGGATCGGGACTTGGACGACCGAGCAGATAACCCTGTGCTTCGTCCCCTCCCAGTTTTCCGACTAACGCCAGCTGCTCCTCAGTTTCTATTCCTTCAACGATCACTTTCATATCCAGGTTCCGTGCCAAGGTCAAGATCGACTCCACAAGTGCCCTGGTTTCGGGGCATGTAAGCAGCTCGCGTACGAATGAGCGGTCGATCTTTATTGCATCAAAGGCGAGCTTAG
>CAVZVM010000001.1:0-90574 GCA_963778705.1 uncultured Acidobacteriaceae bacterium | reverse complement strand
AATCTCACCCTCTCCGCCAAGTATTTGAACATAAATCACTTAATAGATAGTTATCCCCTTCTTGTGACACTTTCTTGAGCTACATAAACAAGGATTGCAAGTCGACGTGGGTATCAACCGCAGGGAGATACCTCATGGAAGCCTTTAAATCGGATCCCCTTCTATTCGATCACCGTTGCCGCGGAACGCCAACTCACTCTCACTGCTTCCTTAGATAAGGATCTGCCGGTCACAGTTCTCGGCTACTTCTAAGCGCTGCGAAGACTCTTGTGGATCCTCTTCGACAACGCGCTCAAGTACACTCAGGCTCGGGCCGGATCGAAGTTGCATTGAACGTAGAGAACCAGAATGCAATTGTGCGAGTGGACGGCCGCGTACCATCCCATTAATTTCTCATCGGGATGATCACTTATCTCAGTAAACAGTCCATCGCATAGTGTGGGAAGAGGGCGTGCACTATCACAGACTTCTTCTATGACTGCGGAGAGATCGAGCGGTTCCATCACGGCCAGGCCGCGGTCGGCATCTGCGCGCGCAAGAGTGAGCATGTCGTCCAGTAGCACAGCGGCCTTGGACGATTCTTCGACGATGTCCTGGAAAGCCTGGCGACTTGCCTTATCCGTTTTCGGATTCCGGAGGGCTACCTCGGCGACGGTACGAACAAAGGACAGCGGACTGCGCAATTCATGCGAGGCATCGCCAGTGAACTGCCTGATCTGATTCACAGCTGACTCGAGGCGCACCAGCATGGCATTGAATGTCTCGGTGAGACGATCCAACTCGTCTCCGGTTTGCGCGGCCGGAAGACGTTCGGCTAGATTGCGAATGCTGATGGAGCGCGCGGTCGCCGTGATTTGATCGACGGGACACAAGGCCCTTCGGCTCAGCCAGTATCCACCCGCCGACGAAACAATTAACAGCACTGGCATCGAGGCGATCAACCCCTCCCAAGAACGATCCAGCACAAGCAGGTTTCCGCCGGCCGGCGCAGCGGAAGCGAGGATCAATCTGTCCTTACCTAGATCGAATTGCCGCTCAAGGACCCAATATGGCTGGCCGCCGGAGTTGATCCGCTTGAACGGTTCGGAGTGCTGGAGTTCAATTGCAGGCCAGGCAAACGCCTTCGCCGCTGCCGATGGGGACGGGAGGGAACGTGATGATGTCGCAAGAGATCATCAAACCCGAATGCTGCTCGATCACCCTGACGATTTCAAGAAACCTCTCCAGGGTGTGTGGGAAGATTCCACGGATGTCCAAGCAGCTTCACGTTAGCCGCTAATGCCTTCTTGACCAAGCAGTGATTCCACTCTGCCTCTGATTTCATCTCTAATTAGGCGCACTTCGCCCATAGGTTGTCCTTTTGGATCGCGCAGCGGCCAGTCGTCTCGACGAAGGCCTGGTACATACGGGCATTTGTCGCCGCAGCCCATCGTGACCAGAAGGTGTGCATCTCTCGCCAAGTCTTCGGTCAGCCTTTGGGGCTTCGCGTTGGATAGATCGATTCCGATTTCCTGCATCGCCGCCTGCACTTCCGGGTGAATTCGCAAGCCGGGTTCTGTCCCGGCCGAAACGGCCTCAGCCTTATTTCGATCAGCGAGTTGATTGAAAAAAGCAGCTGCCATCTGTGACCGGCCTGCATTATGAACGCAGGCGAAAATGACTTTAAACACTCTGTTTCTCCGCTATCAACGAATTGACTTTGGCGCACCAGGCCTGGCTGGCCATCTGGACTGGGTCCCACGGACTGCTCAGAGGCGGAGTATAGCTGAGATCGAGATCGGAGATCTGGTCAACCGTCATTCCATGGAAAAGTGCCGTCGCGAAAACATCGAGCCGTTTCGACACCTCCGCGCCCCAGGATCCCATCAGTTGTGCTCCAAGCAAGCGGGCAGTTCCGAGGTCACCGGTCACGCGGGCCCGAAGCTGAGTTGCCCCCGGATAGTAGGCCTTGTGGTCATTCACCGTGCTCTCCGTTGTAAACGGATCGAAAGATTCTTTCTTTGCTTCGTCGTGGCGAAGTCCTGTACGTGCAAAGACAAGGTTGAAGATCTTGACCACCTGTGTTCCCAGGGAACCGGCGAACTCGCGATTACCCCCCAAAGCATTCTCGGCTGCAACGCGCCCCTGCTTGTGCGCTGTCGTGCCGAGCGGCAGATAGGTGTTTCGGTTCAGTAGCCGGTGAAAAGTCTCTCCGCAATCGCCGGCAACATAGATATCTGAGAACTTTGTCTCCATTCTGCAATTCACCTTGAGAGCGCCCTTTACTCCGGTCTCCAGGCCAGCTTGAGTCCCCAGCGCCGTGTTGGGCTTTACGCCCACAGCGACAAGAACCATCTCGCATTCTTCCTCGAAATGACTGGTTCCTGCGATGCGAAGGTGGTCCCCAAGCCGGGAGATCCGGTTTACTTCGACATTGGTAAAAACTTTCACGCCTTGACCCTGAAGCTCACTGGAGACGGCTCTCCCGAACTCTGCGTCGACGGTTGACAGCAAAGTGGCCGGACGGCATGCGACCGTGACTTCAATGCCCCGATGGGTGAGAGCGTCGGCCATCTCAAGCCCGATGTAGCCAGCGCCGATAATCACGGCACGTCTCGGCTTTGCTGTTTCGAGATAATCGCGTACGGCGAAGCTGTCGTGCATTGTGTGAAGCGGAAACACGCCCGTAGCCCGCCATCCTTCGATTGGCGGCTCCACAGGTCCCGCGCCGGTGCCGACGATCAGCTTGTCGTAGGAAAAGCTCAAGTCGCCCGCTGCAACCGTTCGGACGTCAACGGTCTTCGCATCAGGATTGATTCGAATCGCGGTGTGTCCACGACGGACGTCAATGCCCTCGAATTCGGTCCGATGCGCAAGGCTATGCCAGTCTGGAGTCTCCCCACTCAGAAAGAAAGGGAGCCCGCAGATGCTGTAGTTGGGGAAATCATCCGCCAACAGGACGGTGACTTCCACCTTCCGATCGAGTTCCCGTGCGCGAAGAGCAGCGCTGATGCCTGCATCGCTGCCACCGATGATCAGCAATCTCATGCCGACCTACTGCTTTCCGATACTGTCGATTTCTCTTTGGAGGGCGAACGAATCCAGCGTTCCCAGAGGTAAACAGAGAAAGAGGCTGATCCGGCGATCGAGGGTTGCGAATGCCTTTGCAAAGGCGCTCGCGATCTCTTCGGGAGTTCCCTGCACGGCTGCGGGATCGGGAACGCCCCAGTGAGCCGTCATAGGCTGGCCAGGCCAATAGGGGCAGACTTCCTTCGCGGCGTTGTCGCATACCGTAAAAACAAAGTGGAGCGGGGGTGCATCGGGCCCCGAAAACTCGTCCCAGGACTTGCTGCGGAGGCCTTCGGTGCTTATGTGTGCCGCTTCGATCTGGCGAAGAGCTTCCGGCCGCACGAATCCAGACGGATGGCTTCCCGCACTATGCGCATTGAAATTTGGGAAGCCCTTCTTTCTCATGATTGCCTCGGCCATAATGGAGCGGGCTGAGTTCCCAGTGCAAAGAAACAACACGTTGTAGCGTGGCATCGCACTTCCTTTCGCCTTTCGAAGCGAGGTTATGAGTTTAGCTGGGCTTGATCGCGTAGACTTTCACGCTGGCCGCGGCCTCATTGACGTCATATTGCGAGAGGAGTTCTCTCAATTCCTCATGCAGCGACCCTGATTGATCCGGTGCAGGAGAGCAGCAAGGCTCTTCAACGACCTGAAAAGGATTCGATGCGTCCATTTTCGGGGAACAACAACCGGATTGATTCTCCACCTTGGCATACGCGTTCAGGTCGGCGCCGCTGTCCACGATCTCCACGTGCTCGAATCCTGCCGCCAGCAGTCCTGCTTTGTATTCGTCGATCTGAATTGCTCCCGCAATGCAGCCAACATAGGCGGCGATGCTGTTCGCGATTTGCTCGGGCAGCTCGTGTTTCAAGGCGATGTCGCTCACCGCAAGGCGTCCGCCGGGCTTCAGAACTCGTGCAATCTCGCGAAAGACTGCCGGCTTATCGGGTGCGAGGTTGAGGACGCAGTTCGAGATGACGCAATCGACCGACGCATCCGGAAGCGGGATTCTGTCGATGGTTGACAAGTGGAACTCGACATTGGTGTAGCTGCCCTTTTCGGCGTTGGCTCGCGCCCGCTCAATCATGGCCGGGGTCATATCGATGCCGATGGCGCGGCCTTCGGGCCCAACCATCTTCGATGCAAGAAAGACGTCGAGGCCGCCGCCGGAACCAAGATCGACCACAATCTCTCCCGGCCGAATGTGCGCGGTTGCGGTCGGATTGCCGCAGGACAGCCCCATGTTGGCTTCCGCCGGTATCGAGGTGAGCTCTTCGGGTGTATAGCCGAAAGCTTCGGCAACCGCCCTCACTCCTGCGTGATCGCTCGAAAGCGAACTCCCGGCCACCGCTCCGTACTTCGACTTGACCGAATCCAGCACTTGCTCGTTCACAGCGTGCACCTCGGAAACATATTCGCAAAAGCGACTATATCCCTTGCCAACATATTCGTCAATGCGTATAAACAAGTCATGGCGGTAAAATCACCTACCTTCAACATGGAGCGGTTCTTTCAGGCGCTGGGAGACAATACGCGTCTCCGTCTGCTTAACCTGATGGGAGATCAGGAGATCTGCGTCTGCTACTTTGTCGAGATTCTGGGGCAGGGGCAGCCAAAGATCTCGAGGCATCTGGCTTATCTTCGCCGCGCCGGAATCGTTACATCCCGACGGGAGGGCAAGTGGATGCACTACCGCATTGCCATGCCCCCGAATATTGGAGCCGCCCAGGTATTGCGTCAGACGCTGGCGTGGTTGAAAGAGGACCGGACGATGCAGGCGGACCGGATGCGTCTTTCGAAGGCTTGCTGCAGCCCGGCGAAATTTGCCGCACTTCAGGGGGCGCCTCTACCGGTTCCGGTCGATTGTTCCGCCCCACTTGAGGCCAGATGACCATGTCGAGCCAGCCATTTACTCAGGGGCAGATATGCGCTCCGTTGCAGAGGAAGAAGCTCTCCTTCCTTGATCGTTTTCTCACTCTCTGGATTTTTCTCGCCATGGCGATTGGAGTAGCACTCGGGCACTTCATCCCGGGCTCTGCCGTTTTCGTCAATCGCTTCCAATCCGGGACAACGAATATCCCGATCGCCATCGGGCTCATCGTGATGATGTTTCCGCCGCTGGCGAAAGTGCGATACGAAAAGCTGGGCGAAGTCTTCCGCAAGAAGAGAGTTCTCGGGCTCTCATTGGTTCAGAACTGGCTCATTGGCCCTGCGCTGATGTTCGTCCTGGCGATCGTATTCCTGCGGGACGAACCTGCATACATGCGCGGACTCATCCTGATCGGTATTGCACGCTGCATCGCCATGGTCCTGGTGTGGAATGAGTTGGCGAACGGGGATACCGACTACGCTGCCGGGCTCGTCGCCATCAACAGTGTCTTTCAGGTTCTCTTCTACAGTCTCTACGCGTGGGCCTTCATCACGGTGTTTCCCAGGTGGTTTGGCCTTCAGAGCAGTGTTGTGCAAGTCGGCATCGCGCAGATTGCGAAGAGTGTCGGAATCTATCTTGGCATTCCGTTTGCTTCCGGCTTGATCACTCGGTTCACGCTCATTCAGATCAAGGGCGAGGAATGGTATCGCACGCGCTTCATCCCCAAAATCAGCCCGCTGACCTTGGTGGCCTTGCTCTTCACGATCCTGGTGATGTTCTCGCTCAAGGGCGACCTTATTGTGCGATTGCCGTTCGATGTGATTCGCATTGCGATCCCATTGGTCATCTACTTTCTCATTATGTTTCTGGTCAGCTTCTGGATGGGCAAGCGGCTGGGTGCCGACTATGCGCAGTCGGCCACTCTTGCGTTTACGGCCGCGGGAAACAACTTCGAGTTGGCGATTGCCGTCGCTGTCGCCGTCTTCGGATTGAACTCGGGCGAGGCCTTCGTTGGAGTCGTCGGGCCATTGATCGAAGTGCCAGCGTTGATCGGGCTGGTCAACGTCGCGTTCTGGATGCGCAAACGATTCTTTGCTGCGGACGGCCGAGCGTTTTCAGTGCATGCGGCGGAGGACGCTCCCTAGGCGACCGTCAAGCCTCTGCGGACTGCGCTGATCCATTCGCTCGGGAGCGAATGGACCTTTTCAGGCCGTGGCTTTGTGATTTCCTCTTCTCTCTATAGCCGAAAACGGCTTCCACTCGCTCAGAGTGCAGCAGCCGCTGGCGATGGCTTCTTTCAATCGCTGTGTATCCCGACTCAATTGCGTCTCGCTCTCAAATATCCGACGCAAGAACTCGAAGAGACGTTTCTTCTCAGACCTCTTTACATTGGCGAGGCGATAAAAGACTCTATATCCGTCACGGCGGTCGAGCACCATCTCCGACCTCTTCAGGTACGCCAGATGCCTGGAAATGTTCGGTTGGGAGTTCTCCAACACGTACTGGATATCGCAAACGCAGAGTTCGCCATGCAGCAGCAGATTCACGATCCGTAGGCGGTTCGTATCCCCTAATGCTTTAAAGACGGTCTCCACTTCCATCATGGGATGAATCGCCGCTCCCCAGGCTACAACTATCCGGAGAATATCACCAACTTCAGACGGAGCGCGGAGTCTGAAATGTGCACTTTTATTCATCCCGTTTTCATAATTGGAGCCCTATGATTCATATCTGTCTAGGCGCATAGACTATTGTGCTTTGAGGCTCTGGATGCACCGGCATTGCTTCAAGAGTCTCGCATTCGGACCAAAATCGGTGAGTCAAAGTGTACTGAGGACGGTGAAGGAAAATGAAATTCAATCTGAGACTGCACGTCACGGCGCCATTGGTTCTTGGAACATTTCTAGGTCTGCTCGTGACCGGCTGCAAAAACCACTACGGTGAAGATGGCAAGCCAGCGGACGACAGTCTTACCGCGACCTCGAATATACGCACCCTTGCTGCGGGCGGAAGCACATTCATCGAACCGATCATTGACCGCTGGGACAGCGACTACGGAAAGTCTCATTCGTTACACATCAACTATCTTCCGGTTGGCAGCGGCGGTGGAATCGACCGTTTGCGGAAGGGATACGGTGCATTCTCAGTTAGTGACGCCCCGCTGAGCGACGATCAACTCCAGAGTCTCCCGCCAATCGTGCAGTTTCCCGTCACTGCAGGTCCGGTCTGCGTTATCTACAATCTGCCGGGACTGAAAGCCCCCCTCAAGCTGAGCGGTGGTACTTTGGCCCGCATCTTCGCGGGGGAGATCGCTACTTGGCAAGACCCTGCCATCACAAGCGAGAACACAGGCTCAGCGCTGCCTCATGCGCCCATCATGGTCGTTCATCGCTCAGATGGCAGCGGAACGACAACCATCTTCACAAACTATCTCAGCAAGGTGAGTTCGTCCTGGAAGGCGAAGCATGGGCAAGGCCTCACGGTCAGCTGGCCCGTCGGCGTCGGCAGCAACGGGAGCAATGCCGTTCTCAACGCAGTGAAAGGAAGTGTCGGAGCGATTGGCTATGCTGAACTTGCCTATGCGAAGAACGCCGGTCTGCCGGTCGCCTCGATCCAGAATCGAGCGGGTGAATATGTGGTGCCAAGCCCGGAGAGCGCATATCTTGCGGTGAATGCTGCGGTCGATATCCTGGCGAAGGATCTCCGCACTCCCATCGTAGATCCCCCGGCGACGGCCAAGGGCGCATATCCAATCACTGGCCTATCGTTCATCCTCATTCCGAAGGACAATAAGGGCCTTAAAGGCGACCAGGCGGCTCTGAAGGATTACATCGCCTACGCACTTTCGACTGGCCAGGACGTGGCGGAACAGCTCTGGTATGCAAAGCTGCCACCTCCGGTTCAACAACAGGGCCAGGCGCTTCTCTCGCAACTAACGCAAAATGGGCAGCCAATCAAGTGACCCTCAAGGCTCACAATGAGATTTCGCTCGAGGCGTTCTAGTCGATTTTTCTAGCTCCACGAAACCAGGCAAGCGGGCAATAGCGGCAATGCGCCACGGGATCGATGGCATTCATGGCATTTGCGGCATCGTACTTTCTCTAACTTACAGATTCTATTTTGCCCATTCGAGAACGAATCTCACCCTCTCCGCTACGGTTCGGTGCTGGCTGTCGCTCGGCCCCCTTAATCCAATACCGGCATTCGAGACTAGCGCTTGAGCAGATAGGTCGTACCGTTCGAGGCAATATGGACGGTCTGTCCGGTGCCAACCATAGCCTGAAAATGCGATTGGGCGCTGGTGATCATCACGCTTACTGGGCCGAGATTCTTTACGTCGACCGACCACGGCACGCCTTGTGCATCCCCCTTGGGAGGGGACGGCGGCAGATAGATAACAATCGGCGCATTGATGAGTTCCACTAGACTTCCCCCGAATCCAGCCTCAATCATGTTCTTGTGTGGCTGCAAATGGGTGACAGGCCTGGACTGCATCGTGACCAGCTGACCTCCGAGAAGAACGAGGCCAAGGAATGGGATTCGCATGGTTCTCCCCTCACTCCCCCAGAGGGCAAACCGGCGCCGCGCGTCGCTTCTGACTCGACCTACCCTCGTGCGGAGGAGCAACTGTTAACCGACTTGACGATTTCTCTCCGCTCTCCTGCCCAAATCTGCATCTCGATTCATCGCGGTGTTCTGTCCAGTTGCCGCAGGAGGGTTCTGGTTTTGAAGGGCCAGGTAAAAGAGCAATTCGACGCGACTTGAGACCCCAAGCTTCTCGAAGGCTCGGAATAGGTAGTTTTTCACCGTGTGCTCGCTCAGGTTCAGTTCGTTCGCGATCGCTCGATTCGTCTTGCCTTTGGCCGCACAGTGCACTACCTGCAGCTCGCGGGCCGTCAGGCTTTGCGCTTCGTGAGCTGAGACCAAGTTGAAAGCCGGAATACTCTTAAACGCGTCCATCAAGGAGTTGGTCTCCTGTCTTCCTGCCCAGATGTAGCCTTTCCTCACGTGCTCGATGCAGTCAAAGAACTCGGGCATGGACTGGAGGCGTGAGAACACTCCACGGGCTCCGGATCGAAACGCCTTGATCACTGACTCCTGATTAGTCACGTTAAGCAGAATCACGATGCTGACATGTGAATAGGAGCGATCGACCAGATTCGCCAGATCGAAGCCATCACCGAGATCAGAGCGTGCTTCCGCACCAATGACTACGAGGTCGATCGTGTCCGTGGTTAGAGCAGGTAGGAGTTCCGACGGCTGGATTGTGGATGCGTCACATTTCCTTTCATGGACAAGTGCATTTGCGAGAAGATCGCTGCTCATTGGATCCCGATCAACGATGAGGACTCTATATCTCGATTCGACGCCCTTTGGCGTAAGTCTTACAACTCCTTTGTTGAGGCTCGATGATATCTTCTTTTGCTGTGCCGGAACCTGGAAAGAAGCACCCTGAGAGTTGGATGAAGACAGGAGCAAGGGGGATCCTCCTACTGCTATCCAGTGTAGGTTGGACTGGATACCGATTGATGTATGACAAGTTATCGATTCGTGATCGTTCCTGGGCTAACAGTCGCGTGCCCTAGTGCGATTGAAGGAGCATTCATCTGAGCCGCCATATTTCCGACGGAAGCATCTGGACAAAGGAACGCAGGGGGAGTCAAGATGCCGACGAACGCCTTGCCCTCAATGTACAGAGATGCGGAGATTTTGCAAGTGGTTTCTCGGCTACCACATACTTTCGTCTCTAGTAGAAAGCAGGGGCCTTTGCGCACCAAACGCCGTCTATCGATGGCGTGAGGAGAGCGAGTAGAGAATATTGTAGCTAGGACCGTGCCATTCATCTCGTCCGGTTTTCAAACTCTCGCCCGCTTGTCAAGAACGAAAGCACGCCATATTCTGCCCTCACGGATGTGCCGCGACTCAATCTCGGAATGCACTCTCGAACGCAGACATGCGACGAGGTATAGGCTGCGCCTTCCGGTTACGTTTCAGTGGAATGATGGAAGAAGGCGCACTGACAAAGGCTTTACGAGCGATGTCGGGACCACAGGCGCTTTGATTCAGAGCAGAATGTGTCCGCCAGTCGGCTCAGCCGTTCTGGTGGAAGTTCTAATCCCGCAGCCTGATGACGGTGGCAACGAGTTGCACATCAGATGCATCGGAAGAGTCACTCGAGTCGCGGAGAATCCTGAATGCAGCGTCTTCGGAATTCAGGGAACCTTTGACGACGAACAAATCACGGGACAGTAAAGCTCGCTTACACGATCAGTTCGTCAAGTTACGAAGGTCCACACGAGACGGGAAATCGGTTGTGGGACTGAAAGGGCGAAGCTATGCGCAGTTATGCCCCGTAGCGAAAAGGAGGACGATGACATCCGAAGACGTGTGCTACTCTCCAGGCAGTTCCTGGTTCGCCATTTGGACGCGATCGCGACAAGAAAAGGCCGTCGCTTCCGTTTTTGAAGCTCTCGGAATCGCGCATTTCCTTCCACTGAAATCCGAGATCCATCGCTGGAGTGATCGCAATCAAACGGTTACAACTCCTCTTTTCAAAGGCTACCTATTTGCGCGGATGAATCCTACCAAGGACACGCGCTTTCGCGTACTGAATACTCCTGGCGTTGCTGGCCTCGTTGGGACTCAGGCTGGTCCTCTACCTGTTCCCGATTATGAGATAGAGAACATCCGGACTGTAATTACACAAAAGATGCAGTACTCTGCTTATTCCTCTATTCCGATCGGCAATCGGGTCCGAGTCATACGCGGCGCGCTTGCGGGCGTTGAGGGTACTCTTTTGCGGGCCCATGCTGATTCCAAGCTCGTGCTTTCGGTCGAAATGATTCGCCAGTCGATCGCTGTAAGCATCAGCGTAACGGACGTAGAGCCCGTCGGAACCCCGGCTCATGCGCAGACAGTCTCCGGAATGCCGGCGCTCTCCATCGCATGATTCTCTCCTAACTCTCGAGGGCGCTGGGCGCTTCGGATAGAGCGCTCATGAGTTTCGAATGTCGAGGATACCCAATGAACACTTACTTTCTTCGTGGCCTCGCAATGGCCTGCGCTGCGTTGTTCGTCGGCACAGGGGGACTCGCCGGCCAGGAGACAGCTCCGCCACCGGAATCCTCCAGAGCCGCTGTCGAGGCGCCAAACAGACTGGCAATGCCAGGGCCCCAGCTGGAGCAACGCTATCCCCGGTATGTGATTCAACGACAAGACGTGCTTCTGCTTTCATTCCCGCTGTCGCCGGAGATGAATCAGACCGTCACGGTCCAGCCGGACGGGTATATCAACTTACAAAGCGCAGGCAGTGTGCACGTGCAGGGTATGACCGTACCGGACGTAGCAGCAGCTGTAAAACACGCTTATGCCGGCGTGCTCAACAATCCTATCGTCACAGTCGACCTCCAGGATTTTCAGAAGCCGTTCTTCACCGTTACAGGCCAGGTGGGAAAGCCGGGCCAGTACGAGTTGCGATCCGACATTACAGTGGCCGAGGCGATCGCGGTCGCGGGCGGAATGCTGGCCACAGCCAAGACGCAGCAGATCTTCCTGTTTCATCGATCCACGAATGACTGGCTCAAGGTCGAGAAAATCAATCTCAGAGACATCCTGAATGGGAAGAAGGTCAACGAAGACGCCTTCATCAAACCGGGCGATATGGTTTTTGTACCCGAGAGCGCAATTACGAAATTCCGGAAGTATGTGCCTTATTCGGCTAACGCCGGGTCCTATTTGAGCGAGACCCCCTGACTCCAGCTCGCGAGCAGATCTCTCGAAGACGCCTCGCGGCCCGATGAGAGAACTCTCGGAGGAGCATCTTCACCCACTCAGCCTGCAATATTCACGACCAACCGACCGTCACGGTCATCCTAGGTGATCCATGGAACGAGTGAATCGAGCCCATCGGGAAAGTGAAGAGACCTTCAAAATTTCCATTCGCGAAGTAGTGTCACCGCTCTTTCGAAGGATCCGCCTCCTGCTCGTGACGTGCTTCGCGTTGCTCACACTCACCGGTCTCGCGGCCTTTCTAGTTCACCCCCCCTACAGGGCACACATGGCAGTGCTTGTGAAACGGGATCGTCTTGACCCGCTGGTCTCTACCGAGGCCACAACGCAGGTAATCACCGGAAGCCCTTCGGTCACCGAAGAGGAAACTAACTCTGAGGTCGAGCTACTCCAGAGCCACGATGTTCTCGAGAAAGTGGTTCTCGCGAGCGGACTAGACAAGCCGCACAACGACACGTGGGTAAGCCGAATGATGAGCAGCGTCGGGAGCCTGCTCCAACCCAACCAGACCGCTGCAGATCGTCTGGAGAACGCCGTTCGGAAACTGGCGAAGAAGCTGAAGGTCGAGACAGGAACCACCAAGAGCAATCTTATCGATGTCACCTATAAGTCGCCCGATCCCCGGCTGTCTTATGCGGTGATGCACGCCCTCGCAAGCTTTTATCTCGAAAAGCACGTCGAAGTACATCGGCCTCTCGGTTCTGCCGAATTTTTCGCAGGCGAAGCCGATAAATACAAGCGCGCGCTTGATGCCTCCGAGCAACGGCTCCGAGATTTCAGCCACGATCAAGGTCTGTCGGCCCCCGATGTGGAACGAACGGACCTGGCGCAACAGGTAGCCAACGCAATCGGTCAGTTGCAGGCCGCCGAGCAATTAGCCGCTGGAGACCAGGCGCACATTCGCAGCGATGAAGCACAACTGAGCACTACACCGGAACGGTCCCCTACGATGCAACAGCTTGGTCCGGCAGATAAGCTTCTGGAAGATCTGACCGAACAACTTGTAGCCGCGAAAGCCAAACGTGCCCAGCTCGCCGTGAAGTTCGACGCGCAGTATCCATTGGTTCGCGAGGCAGACGATGAAATAGCTCAGATCCAGGCCGCAATTGAAACTGGAGAGAAGACAAAGTACCTGACCGCGACCACCGACAAAGATCCGACATACGAATCGATCCGTCAGGATCTGGCGAAAACAAAGGCGGATGCGGCTTCGCAACGTGCCAGCATTGCCGCGTTGAAGGGCGGCATCAAGGACATGCAAAGCCAGATGGTAGCGCTGGATGCAAAGGCGCTGCAGCAGCAGGACCTGCTGCGCGACGTGAAAGTCAATGAAGACAACTATCTGCTGTACCAATCCAAATGGCAGCAGCAGCAAACATCCGATGCCCTAGATAGGACAAGGATCTCCAACGTTGCGATTGCCGATCCCCCCGAAGTCCCCGCTCTGCCTGTATACAGCCTCACGACATTGCTTCTAGCAGGATTTGCTGCCTCAGTTGTTCTAAGCGTTATCGCTGCATATGTCGCAGATTATCTCGACGCCTCCTTCCATACCCCGGCGCAGGTAATCGACATCCTCGATATTCCTGTAGTGGTTGCCGTTCCTAAGAGAGCGTAGGCGAAGCATGGTTCTCGACTTCTATCAACTGCGTGAACAGCCTTTCGGTGCAACACCGGACGCCTCATTCCTGTTCTCGAGCGATACGCATCGCGAAGCACTTGCGTCGCTCCTCTACGGGATCAGGGAGGGTCGCGGATTCATCGCCCTGATTGCAAGCCCGGGGATGGGGAAGACCACACTCCTCTTTCGCACCCTGAACGAGATGAAGGGCAAAGCGAAGACGGTCTTCCTCTTTCAGTCCATCGCAACGCCTGTCGATTTCTTGCGAACGTTCCTAAACGATCTCGGGATCGAGAACGAACCGGGCGGCCTCGTCGAATTGCAGGCGAAGCTGACGCAGGTTCTTCTGGAACAAGCGCAGCGGGGCGAGCAGTTAGTCGTAGTCATCGACGAGGCTCAAAACCTCGACAATTCTGTCCTTGAGCTTATCCGAATGCTCTCGAACTTCGAGACATCAAAGGACAAGCTGATGCAGATCATCTTGTCCGGGCAGCCTCAACTTGCCACCAAACTGGCTTCACCGGAGCTCTTGCAATTGCGCCAGAGGCTGTCTATTATTGCGCATCTGCAGACGCTTTCCCTGGAAGAAACGACGCTCTACATCCATCACAGATTGGAAGCTGCCGGGTATTGCCTCAAGGAACCTTTGTTCACTCCAGCAGCCTTGAAGTTGATTGCTGAACACAGTGGCGGAATCCCGCGCAACATCAACAATCTCTGTTTCAACGCGATGTCGATCGGCTGCGCACTAAAGAAGAGAACGATCGACAAAGACATCATTCGCGAAGTGGTTGCGGACTCCGACCTCAGCGCCCTCACTGCCATTGCGAACTTGTCTCGAAAACCAAGCCGGGCAAAGCATGAGTTGGAACTGGTTAAGCCGGGTCGTCAAACCTGGATGCTCCGCGCTGGCGCAGTCACTGCAGCTTTGCTTCTTGTTTCGGCCACACCTGAAACAGAAGGTCGAGTGATAGCGAAAGCGGGCGCCATGTATGCCAGGGCAACCCCCACCGTGGAAAGTACAGTGAAGGCGGTCCAGGAAGCCACCGCATCCAAGCCCGGCCAGTCAGTCTCAACGCCGGATGCGCCCGCTGCGACTATCTCAGAGCCTTCTCAACAGCCAATCGCCATGCAGACACTCTCCTCACCGAAGGACACGATCATAGTCACACCGGGCGAGACGTTTTCGCAGCTGTGTGCTGAAGCCTTTTCAAGGATCTGCCACACCAGGGAGTTCGACGCGATCCGTCGTCTCAATCCATGGCTCCTCAACGCAGACAGCCTCGATGCCGGTCGGGTCGTCTCTATCCCGCAGCATCAGGACCCCTCGAAAGATGCGAGGGTGTCTGCACCGATCCTTCGAGCGATCCAAGCAAAAGAGGTCTTAAGCCAATGAGCAGGAACTTCCAACTGATGCAGCAGCTTGAGCTCGATTCTTCCCTGGCTGTCAGCGATGTCATCGATCCAACGCTCACCAGGTTGGAAGAGATTCCCATCCGGTCTGGAAACAACCGTTGGGCGAGCGATGAAGCCCTCAGCCTTGCGCAACGAGTTTTTTTGCCCCAGAGCGACACCTCGCCTCGAATGGTAGTTTTCGCGGGGGTCAATCCCGGTGATGGATGCACGGGATTTTGCGCTTCCGTTGCGGGCACTCTCGCACAAAACGGCCTTGGGCCCATTTGCATTGTCGAGGCCAACTTTCGGTCGCCTACTTTGCATACTCTCTTCGGTATGGCAAATCATCGTGGCTTGTCGGATGCTCTTCTGCGGGATGGTCCGATTCGGTCGTTCGCCAAACCTGTTGGTTCGGAGTCTTTGTGGCTTCTTCCAAGCGGCACACGTGCCCTCGACTCTCCAAATCTCCTCAGCTCGGAGCGCATTAGAGCAAGGCTCGACGAACTTCGAGACGAGTTTTCCTTGATTGTCATTGACGCTCCATCTCTCACTCGATACACAGACGCTCTAGCGATTGGCCAGCTCGCGGACGGGATGGTCTTAGTCCTGGAAGCAGAGACAACGCGGCGGGAGGCGGCTCAGTTGGCAGTATCAACATTGCGGTCTGCGAAGATTCCCATTCTTGGCGCAGTTCTTAACAACCGGAAGTTTCCCATCCCTGAATCCGTCTACAAATTGCTCAATTCCTGACTCCTTACCGTCTCCTCCCTTGTCACCACCTAGCACGCCATTGGCTTAAGCGCCAATAGCGCTCATCCGACGTGTGGAGTGATTCAATGACCGAGAACAAGCATCTTTCGATCTCCATTGTCAAATTGGCGGATCTTTGTCTGGCCCTCGTGTCCTTCGGACTTGCGACTGCATTGATCGTTCACGAACAAAATCAACTCGCGTTCACCCAGTTCCTCTCGATGAGGATCAAGATCGCGAATTTCGCCCTCTTTCTCCTTACTCTTCTGATCTACCACTTGCTGTTTCGCATGTTCGGTCTCTACCAGTCCAGGCGTCTCTCGGGGGCAGGAGCCGAGATTGCCGACGTACTCAAAGCGGATACGCTCTTTGTCGGAGCCCTTGTCGTAATCGGCCTGACATTCTCCATTCGGATGTTTACACCGATCTTTCTGCTGAGTTTCTGGGCCATCAATACAACCTGCGCCTGCGCGTTTCGAGTCGCGCTCCGACACCTTCTACGGCGCATCCGTGCCAACGGAAGGAACCAACGCAACTTGCTGATATTCGGGACCAACAAGCGCGCCGTGTCGTTTGCTCAACGAATTGCCGGTAGTCCTGAGCTAGGCTATCGATTATTGGGTTTCGTTGACGATGACTGGCAAGGAATGGCTGACTTTCGCGAGAGCGGGTTTCACACTGTGTGCGAATATACCGGTCTGGCGGAGTTCCTGCGGCGCAATGTAGTCGACGAGATGGTCATCTATCTGCCCTTCGAGTCTTTCCGGCGTTATTGGACAGAGACGGCACGTTTATGCGCTCATAACGGAATTCGACTTCGCCTCAATTCCGACATCTTCGGCCTCAACGCGCGCTGGTTCGCCGAGGAGCACGGCAACGGGCACTATATATCTTCCTACACCGGCGCAGGAGAAGGCTGGCCGCTTGCGATCAAACGGACGCTCGACATTGTCATCTCCTCCACCTTGCTCGTTCTGCTGGCTCCCTTGCTCATTGCCACAGCGATTGCCATCAAGTTGACCTCCAGGGGGCCGGTCTTTTTTCTGCAAGAGCGCATCGGAATCAATAAGAGGCGCTTCAAGATCTATAAATTTCGCACGATGATCCCCAATGCAGAAAGAGTCATGCACCTGCTCGAAGGCCGTAACGAAGCACAAGGCCCTGTATTCAAGATCAAAGAGGATCCGCGGATCACTCCACTGGGGAGATTCCTGAGGCGAAGCAGTATTGATGAGCTGCCGCAGCTACTGAACGTTTTGAAGGGCGACATGAGCCTCGTCGGTCCGCGCCCTCTTCCTGTGCGTGACTACGAAGGGTTCAGCGAAGACTGGCAGAGGCGCCGATTCAGCGTAAAACCTGGGATCACCTGCCTGTGGCAGGTCAACGGTCGCAGTGGAATCTCATTCGATCAATGGATGCTTCTCGATCTGCAGTATATGGATGAATGGTCGCTTTGGCTTGATTTCAAAATACTGGCAAAAACGGTTCCCGCAGTCCTGAAGGGTGCGGGGGCGGCCTAACTCCCCGCTAAAGCAGGACACGCCACTATCAGAAGTAGTCCGAGAGGATACATCGAGACATTGAATCCCGCGACGCTCTGGCTTGTCCTACGATTCCCTTCCCCAGTCTGCCTCATTCGACAGATACGGAAGTCGTTCTGCATTTCACAGATCTCGTTCCGCGACACCGACTGGTTCTCATCCTTTAGCTGAAGTCAGCAATTTGCTTTGCTTCTCCCCACCTGCAGGCCCAGAAGGGACCCCCGTCCTATCCCTGTCGGTCCAGCTTGCGTCAACCGCACGCACTGCGTGCCAGCCTCATTCGACGCAGATTCGAGGATACGATGGGCCTGTTCCGTCTGCTGCTGGCCATTGCAGTACTCCTGCAACATACTCGGGGTTGTGCCTACGTCATGACGGGGGGCGCCGTCTCGGTACAGACCTTCTACATCATCTCCGGCTTTCTGATTGCGATGATATTGGACGTGAAGTACAACGGGCCGGGGCAGCTATGGGTCTTTTACTCCAATCGCGCGCTGCGAATCTATAGCTCCTACTGGCTATTTCTGATCGCGGCAATACTCATGCAGCTGGCAGCGCACTTCGCGCTGCACCACAGCTTGTTCGATACATGGAAACAAAATGCTTCACGCCTTGGCAGTGTTGGGCAATCGTTCTTAGTGCTGTCCAATATCTTGATCTTCGGCCAGGGAATGACCCTCTTTCTGGCCATCGGCCACCACGGCCTTCATTGGACGACAGACTTTTGGCAAAGCGTACCGATCGTCCCCGCTTTCCTATTGATCTCTCCAGCGTGGTCGCTCAGTTTGGAGTTAACCTTCTATGCCCTCGCTCCATGGATGCTCCGAAGGCGTACCCGGTGGCTCGTTGGATTGATTGCTATCTCGCTCATGATCCGGTTTCTTCTCTGGCAGATGGGACTCCGCGCCGACCCATGGTCCTATCGTTTCTTCCCTAACGAGCTCGCGCTGTTCTTCACCGGAGTCCTGTCTTACCGGTTAATTTATCTCCGTTTCAGGCACCGGCCTTCATCCATACCTTCAAAGCTCTTTGCGTCTGCGATCATTCCGGCGATTCTTCTGTTCCCGCTTTACGATCACAGCCACGGCATGTTCTTCAGTACGACGAGGCTCCTGTATTTCTCCTATGTCGCGTGCGCTGTACCATTCCTCTTTCGCTGGACAGGCGCACTCCAGTTCGACCGGCAAATGGGAGAGCTTTCCTATCCGCTCTATTTGTGTCATTTCAACTTCGTCCAGATACTCAACCACAACGCAGCGCGGCTCGGCATACTCAGTCGCACCGCGTTGGGAGTCCTTGTTTCGTGCTGCGTTGCTTATCTGTCGCTCCTTCTTCTGGAGCGGCCGCTCAATCGTTTTCGCCAGTCGCGGCTCCGTCAATCGCCGAACCCCGTTGAGGCGGACGCCCACACCACGGCCCAAGGCGAGGAATCGCAGGATACGAATCTAGGAAGTGGCACAATGCCGGAGCCAGAGACCCGCTGAATTGGCTCAGCGCCTGAGTGAGTGTCCCCTGGCAGCTGCTTTCCCGGGAGCGGAACCTAGTACACATCGTTGAACGATCCGAGGTCGTCGAATCTTCCTGTGAGCACTTTAGCCAGCCCGATCGAAATTGGCTCCACTCCAAAGCCAGGAATCGCGCGGAATGCGACGTGGATCTTGGTTGGGCGTGGAATGCAATTAATGGCCCAGGTGGGCTACTTCCTTATCATTGCGCGTGTACTTGGTCCAACAGGCTACGGCACATTTCTGGCGTGTACGGCCCTGGTGGCAGTAATAGCTCCCTTCTCACCGCTCGGTACTGGGCAGGTGTTGGTGAAATACACCGCCCGGAACGAGAAGCTGATGCCGCTGTATCTGGGCAATGCGCTCATCATTACTTTGGGGATGGGACTCATCCTCATCGTCGCCACTTCCCTGCTTCGACATTTGCTGCTCCCAGCAGCAGTCTCAATCGCAATGGTGTTCGCCATCGGCACCGCAGACCTGATCTGTGCCCAAATCACTTATGTGTGCGCACAAGCTTTGCTCGCTTCGGGTCGGGCGCGGCAGTCTTCCTCCCTTATGGTTGTGTCGGCCTGTACGAGACTTGCAGCTGCCGTCCTTCTCGTCGCTACGGGTACTCCAACTGTCGCACGATGGGTAGGTTTCTATCTGGGGGCAAGCATACTCGCGTCCGCCTATGCATCCGTCGTGATCTGCCGGAACTGCTCGGCTCCCCGCTTTACGCTCGGCATGCTGTGGAGCACGATTCGGGAGGGCTTTCACTTCTCCACCTCCCTCGCGGCGCAGACGGTTTACAACGACATCGATAAGACGATGCTGGCGCGGCTGAGCTCTGTGCAAAACGCAGCAATCTATGCCGTCGCATATAGGTTCATCGAAGTATCGATGCTTCCGATCCGCTCACTGCAAAGTGCTGCCTACCCTGAGTTCTTCAGGCACGGTGCGCATGGGGTCAAGTCAAGCTTCACATTCGCGAAACGTATCCTTCACAGATCTGTTCTCTACGGACTCTTCGCCTCTATTGTTCTGTTTCTGTCGGCTCAGTTTCTTCCTCTCGTCATGGGGTCAGCCTATGCCGACAGCACGATAGCCCTGCGCTGGCTTTGCCCATTGCCGTTAATTCAGAGCGTGCATGCCTTTCTCAGTGACGGGCTGACGGGAGCAAACTTCCAAGTCCAGCGGTCATGGTGCCAGATCTGCGTGGCCGTATTCAATGTGCTCATCAATCTTTGGCTCATTCGTGGGTGGGCGTGGCGCGGTGCCTCCTGGTCGAGTATTGCCAGTGAGATGCTTCTCGCCATCCTTCTCTATTTGCTGATTCGGTTCTATGTGCGTAAAGAGCAGAGTCGATCTGCAGAGACCCTCTGTGTCGGACCTGTAGCTCCGGAGGTGGGATGACACAGCGCACCGCGGAACATCTGTTTGTGATCGTGCTCATCCTCGTCAGCATGCACGTTGTCAGCGGTCTGCTGAGCTCGAGCGAAGTCGACACGGAGACGAGCAATGCAATCGTTTCAACCGCAGTCCATCTTCCCTCGGTGATTGCGGAGATCGCGCTCTATCTCTGGTGTGCAATGCTTGTGCTGCCGCGATGGAGGACCACACTCTGCGCAGTACGGAACGCATGGCCGATCCTGCTGCTTCCGGCACTCACGATCGCATCGAGCCTTTGGAGTGTCGATCCCCTGCTCACGCTTCGCCGCAGTTCATTCTTCACTCTTTCAACGATCATGTCGATCTATCTTGGCGAGCGATTCACAATCGAAGAGTTTGCAGGTTTGTTTGCAGAAGCACAATGCTGGCTGATCTTCGGGTCCGTCGCAATGTTCTTCATCTCGCCTGCGAAGGTACTTGACCCGTCGCACGTAGGCGCTTGGAAGGGCCTCACGATTCACAAGAATGTCTTTGGCGAGAGTATGGCAGTCACGGTTCTGCTTCTGATGCTGGTTCGATTCAGGCGGCACCGCCTGATGCACGCCGCCTTCTTCGTAGCATCCGTGGTTCTGCTCTATCTCGCGCACTCGATCACACCGACTCTCGCTTGTGGCGTTGTCATCCTGTTGATCCCCGTGCTCCGTCGCGTCTCTAGGCTCCGTATCCAGGAAAGAGTCGTTGCCTACAGTCTCTTTGGCGGCACCGCTCTTCTAAGCATGTTTCTGGTCACGAACTATTCCGACGAGCTGCTGCCTCTCCTGGGGAAGGATTCGACTCTGTCTGGCCGTGCACAGTTGTGGTCACTTGTCATGGATGAGATCTGGAAGCGCCCCATTCTCGGTTACGGATACGAGGCTTTCTGGCAAGGCTTCAAAGGTAATTCAAGAGGAATCCTTGAGGCGACTGGATGGCTTGTTCCGATGGCGCACAACGGCTATCTGGACTTGTGGCTGAGCATCGGACTAGTGGGAATGGCGGTGTACTTTCTCCTTTTCTTCAGAGCAATGCGGATGGCATTGAAACATTTGCGCTACGACCGGCGTGCCGTCGCTGCATGGCCGGTTGCATATCTCTGCTTTTTTGCGCTGCACAATACTGCAGAAAGCACTCTACTGACTCGCACTACATTTGAGTTCCTCATTTTTGTAACGGTCTTCGTCTCTCTGCAGCAGGCGGAGATACGCGAGCGGTCCGAGCAGTACGAGAGCGAGATCGACGACATTCCAGTCATCGATTCACCCACAGCCATTCCCGCTCAGGTCTACACCTAAGCTGAGTCGACGTAGGATACATATGCGAATACTGCTCGTCCACAACTTCTACCAGCAGTTTGGCGGAGAAGATCAAGTCGTCCTCGACGAACTGGAGAGGCTGAAGGAGACGCACGAAGTATGCTTCTACAGCCGGCATAACAACGACTTGCTTGACATCGGACCGCTCCGGAAAGCCAGTGCCTTAGTTGCTACAATAGACTCGCATCGCACGCGCACTGACATCCGTGCGCTTGTCGCTGAGCACCGGCCGGATGTAGCCTATCTCCACAATATCTATCCGCTCATCTCACCGTCGATCTATCATGCGCTCCACTCTCTCGGCGTGCCGATCGTGCAGGTGATTCACGACTTTCGACCCCTCTGCACGAATGGATGGTTTTACAACCATGAAGGCGTCTGTGAGCGCTGCAAGGGCGGTAACTACCTCAATGCAATCCGGCACCGCTGCTATAAGGACAACTACGCCTACAGCGCGCTCTATGCCGCTGCGCTCACGTATGCCCGCGGTTCTGGAGTAATGGCCAAAGTAGATGCGTTTGTCTGCCTCACTGACTTCGCTCGACGCAAGCTGGAAAGCGCAGGAGTGTCGCGCGAACAACTATTCGTCAGGCCAAACTGCATCGACGTTGCGCAGAAAGCTCCCGCCATCGGCACCGGCGACTACGTCGGCTATATCGGGCGCCTGTCGAAGGAAAAGGGGATATGGACGCTCATCCACGCGATGGAGCACGTGCACGGACCCGTCCTGAAGATCGCCGGCACGGGTCCAGAGGAAAGCGCGATTCGCGAGTACATTGAAAAGAAAGGCGTCCAGAATGTCCAGTTGCTCGGGTTTCTCTCCGGCGAAGCCAGAGATGAGTTTCTACGCAACTGCATGTTCACGATCATGCCCTCCGAATGGTACGAGATGTTTCCTATGGTGTTGCTTGAGGCATGGGCCGCCGGGAAACCCGTGATCGGAAGCAGGCTCGGCGCGACCGCAGACCTGATCGAGGAGGGTCGTACAGGCCTGCTCTTTGAGCCAGGCGATCCGCTCGATCTCACTCAGAAAATCGAGAACCTCTACAGCTCTCCCGATCGAGTATCGCGAATGGGTGCCCAAGTGCGTACAGTTGTCGAGACCAAGTACAACCCGGCAGCCAATCAAGACCTCTTGATGAAGATATTCCATCACGTGATCCGTCGTAACATGCCAACCGGCTCAGCCATCTTTGGCACTGCCTGACCCGATTCTCACGTCTCACTGCGCTATCTATGAAAAACGACGTCACCGTTGTTATCCCTACCCGCAATCGACCCCAACTTGTGGCTCGTGCCGCTGCGAGCGCACTTGCCCAGACGCACAAAGTGAAGCAGGTCATCGTCGTTGTCGACGGACCCGATGATGCGACGGTATCGGCGCTGACAGCACTCGAAGATCCGAGACTGCGCATCATCTTGCTTCCAACCTCCGGTGGTTCGAACAATGCGCGCAATCGGGGTGCTGCCTCCGCTTCGTCGGAGTGGATTGCATTCCTCGATGACGATGACGAGTGGTTACCCACCAAGCTCGAGACCCAACTCACTTATACCGAGTCTGCAGATATCGTGGGCTGCCGCTTTTTCTCCCACTCCTCGCACGGCACGATGAGCTGGCCCAAGCGTCTGCCTGAGGTGGGAGAGAAGATTGGAGACTATCTCTTCAACCGGCGGTCCGTTTTCAACGGTGAGGCAGCAATCATCACCTCGACACTCTTGGTTCGCAAAGCCGTATTCGATCCGATGCCCTTTTCCACGACGCTTCGTCGGCACCAGGATACAGATTGGGTGATTCGGTCGATTGAACGAGGGGCCCGGTTCGTTTATGCGACTGAGCCTCTGGTGCAATTCAACGATGATATCGGGCGCGCCAGGATCAGCACCTCCTACGACTGGCGTCAGTCGCTTGATTGGATCCGCAGCGTTCGCAGCTTCCTCGGACCGCGGGCGTTTGCCGGTTTTGTTCTCACCAGCGCAGGATCGGCGGCATCGGACAAACGGGATTGGGTCGCATTCCCTCTCTTGCTGCGTGAAGCGATTGCGAACGGCCGACCTACAGTGCTGCATCTTGCGCTCTACCTGGGCATGTGGCTCTTCCCACAACGAACGCGACAGCGAGCGCGCTTGCTCTTTACCTGGCGTTCACGCCACAAGTCCGCTTTCTTTCTCCGCCAAGAGACGAGCACGTAGGCCGGTCCAGAGGGTTCACTCCGCCGAACGAAGTGGGACATTGTTCGAACCGGCGGTCTTGAGTCTCGACACGAAAGGAGAGAACTCCATTGAAAGGAACGATTGTAATCACCGGTGGCAGCGGCTTTATCGGAACGCATCTTGTAGACGCGCTCGAACGTCATGCGGGTCTCCGGATCGTCAATCTCGACCTGGAGCCTCCTCGCAAACAGAGCCACCTTCGCTACTGGTTAAGGTGCGACATCATGCAGCCGGTCCAACTGCAGCGCATCGTCGCAGATCTTAGTCCGAACTTTGTAGCACATCTCGCAGCAAGAACCGACATGGACGGCAAGACAGTCGACGACTATGCAATCAACCATGTCGGCACGCAGAACTTACTTGCCGCAATCGCTTCATCCGAGAGCATAGAGAGAGCGATATTTGTCTCTACGCAGTTCGTTGTGGGACCTGGGCCTTTGCCACGGCACGATTTGGATTTTCGAGCGCACACCATCTATGGGGAAAGCAAGGTTCTCGGCGAGCTAGCCGTCAGGAACAGCGATCTCGATTGCACCTGGACCATTGTTCGTCCCACGAACGTATGGGGTAGCTGGCATCCGCGCTACCCACGAGAGTTTTGGAAAGTCCTGCAACGCGGCCTGTACTTCCATCCAGGATCCAAACCCGTCACGCGTTCTTATGGCTATGTCAGAAATGTGGTCGAGCAGATGTGCGCTATCCTTCAAGCACCATCGAAATCTGTCCATCAGAAGGTCCTTTATGTTGGGGATCCGCCGATCACACTTCTCGATTGGGTAAATGCCTTTTCCATTCAGCTAACTGGCCACCGAGCGCGTGTGATTCCGCAAAGTTTGCTTTGTCTGCTTGCCTGGATGGGTGACTGTCTTGTCGCAATGGGCGTCAAGTTCCCCATCTTCTCGTCTCGCCTAAGAAGCATGACCGAGGACTATCCAACTCCCATGGAACCGACATATGCTCTCTTGGGTCCGCCGATGACCTCTTTGGAAGACGGGGTTCGCGAGACAGTGGAATGGCTTCGAACCACACGTGCCAGCCGCCGATAGCCATGCTAGATGTGATCACGCACAAATTGCAACGACACAGAGGGAGAGAGCAATGACCGGGCCAAGAAGGTTCTGCCTTTTGACGTTGCTATGCAGCTTCTCCTTTCCGGGAGTCGGCGTTGCGCAGAACTACGCCATCATTTCCCCATCCGCGATGCAGCGCATGCCCGAGCTGGCTGAGACGATGGAGGGGCGGTATGCAATCTCTGTAGCGAGCAAGAATCTCGGGCTTTCTCCTGCACCAGTCACGAGGATCCATGTGGAAGGAACTCTTCCTCACCAGGGCATATTTGACCAGAGCATCGCGGCTCTGGCGGAACTAGGCCTCATTCGCGACTTTGCACTTGCTTATCGTCTGACTGGAGACACCAAGTATCTCGATCAAGTCCAACGCTTCATGGATGCATGGGTGTCTACCTATCAATTCAGCTACAATCCCATCGATGAAACCGGCTTCGATGCACTGATGCTCGCCAATGATTTATGTCGAGAGGATTTTCCGCGTGAACTGAGAGAAAAGGTTGACTCCTTTATCCGCAGAATGGTGGAAGGCTATTTGACTTCGATAGCACACTTGAAAAAGCCCGACACCACAAACTGGCAGAGTCTGCGCGTAAAACTCATCACGATGGGCGCGTTCTCCCTGGGTGACCGCAATCTGATACAGGCTGCAAAGATGGCTTACCGGGCTCAGATCACGGCGAACGTGTATCCAGATGGCACTCTCGAGGATTTCCATCAGCGCGATGCGCTTCACTATGTGACTTACGATCTGGATCCCCTGCTTATGGCGGCCGAGGCAGCGCACGAGCATGAGCTGGATTGGTTCCATTGGCAAAGCCCGACGGGTTCGTCGCTTGTGGCAGCAGTCACCTGGCTCGTGCCCTACGCCGAGGGGCTGAAGCAACACGAAGAGTTCGTGCATTCCGGAGTTCCGTTTGACAAGGAGCGGATGCAAGCCGGAGTGGCGCATTTCAGCAAAGTATGGGACCCCAGAGAAAGTCTGGCAACGCTCGGTATCGCTACAGCCATGGACCCACAGTTCCGTACGGTGGTTGATCGTATGCGCAGCAAGCCAGGTTACTACGTCAACCATTGGATTGTGCTCGGTCTCTGGCGACACTAGCCTTCCGTCTTCCCAGTCCCCCTTCCCGGCAATCCAGATTGGCTTCATCTTCAACCGTATCGTGCCGACCAGGCAATGAGGGATCGTGCGAATGAATACATCTACCAATGTTCCGTCTAAGTTTACGCAGCGAGAATACTCAATTCTCGACGTCCCTCTCAAAGCTCTCGAGATTCCAGAGCTCGTATCCACGATGGAAGGATGGATCGAATGGGGCGAGCGTGGACATTGCCTGACCTTTGCAAATGTACATGTCGTTATGGAAGCTCAACGGGATCGGACTTTCCAGCAGATGCTCGCGGATCAGGCCGCCTTCAATGTTCCCGACGGTATGCCCTTAGTATGGCTCGGCCGTGCTTTGGGCTACAAGCTCACAAGTCGTGTCTACGGCCCCGACTTGATGCGTGCTTTCTGCGAGATCGCAGCGCGCAAAGGCTATCGTCATTTCTTTTATGGAGGCGCTCCCGGTGTGCCTGAGCGGTTGGCCACGAATATCAAGAACGAGTACCCGGGAAGCAATGTTGTGGGAGTGTATTCTCCCCCATTTCGGCCAATGACACAGGCAGAGGACGATGAGGTCGTTGAGATGATCAATCAAGCGCATCCGGACGTCTTATGGCTCGGCCTGGGCTGCCCAAAGCAAGAGAAGTGGGCATTCGAACATCGGTCGCATCTGCATGTCCCGGTTATCGCCTCTGTCGGGCAGGCATTCGACATCTATTCGGGGCGCGTAAGACAGGCACCAGCCTGGATGAGAGAAAGCGGCCTGGAATGGTTCTATCGATTACTCACGAATCCACGCAGGCTGTGGAAGAGATACCTCGTGTACAACTCGCAATTTGTCTTCCTTCTCGCTCGTGAGCGGATCGGTCTATAGAACCGTCGGCACACGGAGTGGATTCACTTTGGATCAGATCCAGTAAATTGAAAAGGAGCAACACCTCTCATGAAAAGAGCACTCATCACCGGCATCACTGGTCAAGACGGATCCTATCTCGCGGAACTCTTGCTGGCGAAGGGCTACGAGGTGCATGGAATCAAACGCAGAACTTCTTTGTTCAATACAGCGCGCATCGACCACCTCTACGAAGACCCGCATGTCACCGACAGTCGATTCAAGCTCCACTACGGCGATCTTACAGATTCGAGCGCTCTGATCCGCGTCGTCCAAAGCGTGCAGCCGGACGAGATATACAATCTCGCCGCGCAGAGCCACGTTCAAGTGTCGTTTGACGAGCCGGAGTACACGGCGAATGCAGATGGTCTTGGCACCTTGCGGCTCCTCGAAGCAATTAGAATTCTTGGTCTTGAGAACAAGACGCACTTCTATCAGGCGTCGACTTCCGAGCTATATGGCCTCGTTCAGGAGATCCCGCAGCGCGAGACAACACCGTTCTACCCCCGTTCGCCCTACGCTGTTGCCAAGCTTTACGCGTACTGGATCACAGTGAACTATCGCGAAGCCTATGGGATCTATGCCTGCAACGGCATCCTGTTCAATCACGAGTCCCCGCGACGCGGTGAGACCTTTGTAACAAGAAAAATCACACGAGGGTTGGCCCGCATTAAGGCCGGCCTCCAGAAGAGGATCTATCTCGGCAACCTTGATGCTCTGCGAGACTGGGGACACGCACGGGATTATGTTGAAATGCAGTGGCTAATGTTGCAGCAGCAACATCCGAAAGATTACGTGATCGCCAGTGGCGAGCAGCACAGTGTACGCGAGTTGATCGATTTAGCCGCGCGATCTCTCAATTTAGATTTGACGTGGGAAGGACGCGGGGTCGACGCGCGAGCCTACAACGATCGAGGCGAGATTATCGTATCCGTGGATCCGCGCTACTTCCGGCCGACCGAAGTCGAGACCCTGCTGGGAGATGCGTCCCGTGCCCGTGCCGAGCTCGGTTGGACGCCCACAACCAGCTTTCCGGATCTTATCCGGGAGATGGTTACAGAAGATTTTGCAGCAGCCGAGAAAGAGGCTCTTGTTCGGGAGCACGGATATCCCGCCTACGAATGTTGTGAGGCATAAACCGGCCGCGACCGGGTAACGGTGTTAGTGCTGGCACCGACCTACCTGACCTTCTAACTTCGTGCCTTCGCCAACCCTGGAGATTCTCATGGCTCACTTCCCTCGCCTTCAAGCTCCCCTTCGAGTCATGAACGAGCTACGCCTCAACAGGCAATTCGACGCGCTTGCAGTGGAGATCAACGCGAGCCTGGGATTCTTCGCGCAATTGAACTGGTGCCTCTACATTCTTGCTTACTGCGAGCAGCACGATCTGCATCCTAGTTTAAGACTAACTGGAACTCAGTACAGTGACATACCCAATCATGACTGGCTCCACGACTTCTTCGAAGATGCGCTGGAACCGGCATCGAAATCAGGTGTGCGGACGAGCTCATTGTCGATTCGTCATATTCACGAGACCCGGTTCGCCGCCCAGTATGCGCCGTCGATGACGATCGAGTGGGCGCACCGCCTCATTACCACGTACTATCGCGTCAAGCCCGACATCGAGTCGTATGTCACAGAGTTTGCGACGAGGGAGTTCGGCGAAGGCGGAGCTATCGGCTTACACTTCCGAGGGACCGACAAGCGGCTGGAAGCGGAGCCAGTTGATTGGGCAAGTTGTTTCAGGGCTGTGACGAAGCTTGCAGCTGACCAGCCTCACGTAAGGAAGGTCTTCGTATCGAGCGATGACCCGCAGTTTATCGAGTGGTTTACTCGCCAGGCTGCCGGAACGTTCTCGGTCATTGTGCATCCGGATGAAGAGCGCAGCCGTGACGCACAGGCTATCCATACAAACCCGGCCGGCAGCGGGCATAGAAAAGGATTTGAAGCCCTTGTCAATTGCCTTCTCCTGTCCCGCTGTACGGCATTGATCCGTACAGCTTCATTTCTCTCCGGATGGAGCAGCATCTTCAATCCGCTGCTGCGCATTACTCTGTTGAACGAGCCGTACGCTCACGTTCGCTGGTTCCCCGATCGCGAGCTCCTTCATCGTTCCGACAATCGCTATCGATGATCTCTGCGCTTTCTCGCTGCTAGCCAAAAACTGGGTATCCTCAAAGACCTTGTTTCCTCTCGTTTTGTGTGAGCGAGGGGTTTTTTGTGGTTTAAAGACGGTTCGAACTTTGGCGCGCTCACTTCCATGACATACGCATATACTCCTTGTGTTCTCAAGTTCGATCTCAAGCAGCAGTTCTAGCTGCAACATCAACCCAGGTGCGTAGGCTCTATGCCGGCACACCACACTCTGCTCGGTTCTCTCGGAGGAATCATGCTCAACTTCGCGAAGTGTGAAAAGACTGATCTTGACGGCAATGAATCTAATAGCGCGGAGCGAATCGACTCGTCGCGGCGGGATGTAATGAAAGGTCTGGCCTTGGCCGCAATTTCCGGCGGCCTGAGCCGCGCTGTGAATGCCGAAGCTGCGGCGCCAGTTGCATCCGAAGGTTATCCGACGCCTGTCCTTTCGATAGGCGCAACCGTGCGCGCCGCAGATGCCGATCCTATGGTCGAAACCGTCTATGGTCGAATTCGTGGCTACGTGCGGAACGGCATTTGCGCTTTCAAAGACATCCCTTATGGCGCGGAAACTTCGGGCTCGAATCGCTTCATGCCTCCTCAAAAGCCCGCTCCGTGGACCGGTGTGCGGCCCTGCCTCTATCACGGCTGGGTCTCACCGCAGGCTGCGCGCAATGGTTGGAAGAACAACGAAGAGTCCTGGCTCTTCTCCTGGGACGACGGCATCCAGGACGAAGACTGCCTCAATCTGAATGTCTGGACGCAGGCCACCGATGGCACCAAGCGCCCAGTCATGGTGTGGTTGCATGGCGGAGGTTTCTCAGCTGGCTCAGCGACCGAACTGCCCTCCTACGACGGCGAGAGTCTGGCTCGCCGCGGTGTTGTGCTCGTCAGCGTCACGCATCGCCTCAACGTTTTGGGCTTCTTGAACCTGGCCAGCTATGGTGACAAGTACGCACTCTCGGCCAACGTCGGTATGCTTGACATCGTTGCAGCACTCGAGTGGGTACGCGACAACATATCAAACTTCGGCGGCGACCCGAGCCGTGTCACGATCTTCGGCCAGTCCGGCGGTGGGGGCAAAGTGACTGCGTTGATGGCGATGCCCGGAGCTACGGGGCTGTTTCATCGCGCCATCGTAGAGAGCGGCTCCTTGTTGACCTCAGCCACCATCGAGAGTTCGAGCACTCTGGCCGAGAAGCTGCTGAAGCGTCTTGAAATCAGCGGCTCCGACGTGGACAAGCTGCAGCAAATGCCCTTCGAGGCTCTGGAAAAGGCAGCCAGCGAGGTCACTGCGATGCGCATGCCGGCGTCCGGCGTCATCGATTTCCGCCGTATCGGAAGAAACCTCGGCTGGTCGCCCGTCGCCGGCAATGCGGCTCTTCCGAGTCAGCCCTTCGACCCGGCGGCACCGGAGATCTCCGCATCGGTACCCATGATCGTGGGCAACACCCTCAACGAGTTCGTAAACGGCATCAACAAGCCGGAAGCTTTCAAAATGACGCAGGAAGAGCTCGAAACCAACGTCAAGAAGGTCTACATGGCAAAGGCGAGTGACGTAATCGCAACTTATCGTAAGAGCTTCCCCAACGCGAATCACTTTCAGTTGTGGTCGGTCATTGCCACGGGCGGCGTCCGTGCCACCGCGCTCGAACAGGTACGGCGCAAGGCCGCACAGCACGCGGCTCCTGCCTATCTCTACCGCTTCGATTGGCAGACGCCTGTCCTGGACGGCAGACCGATGGCATTTCACTGTTCGGAGTTGGCATTTGTGTTCGACAATACCGCACGTTGCGAGAACATGACCGGCAATAGCGCCGCCGCACGCGCTCTGGCAGCGAAGATGAGCGAAGCCTGGGTGCATTTTGCGGCAACCGGAGACCCGAATCACGCGGATCTTCCACGTTGGAAGCCCTTCAATCCGACTACCAACGGCACCATGGTCTTCGACAATGTGTGCGCGTTTCGTGATCATCTCGATGACGATTGCCAGAAAGTAATTGAACTGAGCTGAGCCAGAATACGAAGCAGACGCAGGGACCGTTCGCCCCCGTGCGGATCCCTGCGCGTCCCGGCGATTGTCGAAAACATGCCGCTCGCTCCTAACCTGATCGTCTACCCTCTCTTCATGCGACCTGCCTTCATCGCGGCGATTGCCCTCTTTTCGTTGGCTACGACCAACAGCGCCGCTCCCTCAGATACCGATGCCCGAGCGCAAGAGCTGATGCGCGAGCTCCATCTCCACGTCCTGCCCAAAGAGTCCGGCTACCTCGGACTGATCGGCGAGTCGGCACAGAGGGCCACCATCGGCGGCCGCTCCCTCGCGATTCAGAGCCAGGTCTATTACATGCTCACCCGCGATCGCCCCATCAACTACCTTCATTGGCTTGCGCCCGACGACACGCACATCCTGATCGAGGGCGGCCCCGTCGACTACTTCATCTTTCATCCCGATGGTCATGTGGAGAAGGTGGTACTGGGCCGCGATGTAGCTCATGGCGAGCGGCCTCTCGTCGCAGTGCCCGGCGGCTGCTGGAAGGCTCTCAAGCTGCACGAGGGAGTCAGCTACGCCCTGATGGCCAATGCGCTCTCACCCGAGTTCACGCCGGATCGCGTACACATCGGTGCCGGACCGGCGTGGATCAATCGCTTCAAAGATAGAGCCCCGTGGGCCACGCCGCAGATGCTGCGCGAGCTGATCGGTCCCAATTGGATCGATGGAGAG
Source organism: uncultured Acidobacteriaceae bacterium (assembly GCA_963778705.1). Lineage (GTDB taxonomy): Bacteria > Acidobacteriota > Terriglobia > Terriglobales > Acidobacteriaceae > Telmatobacter. Next base: position 59,190 of record CAVZVM010000001.1, on the reverse strand, counting down.
TAGGGTTGCCAACCAGGAAGTATTGACCCGGATCGACGAAAGAAGCTAAGCCGTCCAAGCCACGCGGCTGTTCTTGCTCGATGACGTGAACCCCATGTCCGACGAAATGCCGCGCACGCACTGCACCAAATGATTCGCGATCGACGGCAGCTTCTGCGCTGTCACGCGGAAGGACGGTCCCGACACACTCACGGCACCGACCGGGAACCGCTGAGCATCGAGCAATGGCACGGCAATGCACCGCAGCCCCTCTTCGTACTCCTCGTCATCCACGGCATAGCCGCGCCGACGCGTCTTTTCGATTTCCACGCGGAGCGCCTCAGCCGAACCGATGGTCCGTTGCGTAAACCGTTCGAACTTGGTCCGCCGCAGAATCTCGGTCACGCGTTCCTCGGGTAAAAACGCCAGGATGGCTTTGCCCACCGACGTGCAATGCACCGGGTTGCTTGATCCGATCCGCGTAATCATGCGCACCGAGCGGGCCGGCTCGATTTTATCGATGTAAATGACGCGCGCCTGCTCCAGCACGCAGAGGTGCGCCGTCTCTTCCGTCTCCGCCACCAGTCGCCGCAAATGCGGCTGCGCCCGCTCGCGCAGGTCATACTGCTCAATCGCGCGGTTGCCGAAATCGAACAAGCGGAGCCCCAGCCGGAACTTCCCGTTCGTCGTCCGCTCCACCATATGGTGACGTTCCAGCACCATCAGGAATCGGTGTGCGGTGCTCTTGTGCAACTGAAGAGAGGAGGCAACCTGCGCCAGGCCGAGCGGTGTCTCGCTCTCACCCAGCAAATCCAGAACAGCAAAGGCCCGGTCCAGGGCCTGAACACGGTATGTGCCTTGGGGAGTAGCGTCTCGCATAGTGGTCCTTTGTTTCGCGCCTTGATCGAGACCAGTTTCTCAGGATATGGGACTCCCCGTCAACCCGTGAACCATTTGTTTTGGCCTGTCGAATTCACCGCTATGGAAACTTCACGCTGGCACAACGTCGCCTTCGCCCGGTGCAAGGAACAGATTCGCTTCCAGGCCGTGTTGCCGCGTGTAGAGATCGTAGTAGCGCCCGCCCAGTGCATAGAGCTCCGCGTGGCTGCCGCGCTCCACGATCACGCCCTGCTCTACAACGAGAATCTGGTCCGCGCGCCGGATCGTGGACAGCCTGTGCGCAATGACGAAAGTCGTGCGTCCCTGCATCAACTGATTCAGCCCCGCCTGGATCATCGCTTCCGACTCCGAGTCGAGCGAACTCGTCGCTTCGTCCAGAATCAGGATCCGCGGCTGCGCCAAGAGCGCTCGCGCAATGGACAGGCGCTGCCGCTGCCCACCGGACAGCTTCACCCCTCGTTCGCCCACGACCGTGTCATACGAATCCGGGAACCGCTCGGCGAACTCATCCACACGCGCGGTACGGCATGCAAACAGGAACTGCTCCTCCGTCGCGTCAGGCCGCGAGAACAGGATGTTCTCGCGAATCGTCCCATCGAACAGGAACGAGTCCTGCAAAACCACACCGAGCTGCGACCGGAACGTGTGCAGATCGACCATCGCCAAGTCGACATCATCGACCACGACGCGTCCCTTCGAAGGGGTGTGAAACGCGCACAGCAGGCTGATGATCGTCGACTTGCCCGATCCCGACGAGCCCACCAGAGCTGTCACCGAGCCCGGCTCCGCCACAAAGCTGATTCCGTGCAGCACGGGTTTCTCCGGTTCGTACGAGAACTCGACATCTTCGAAGCGCACCGTACCCTGGATCGGTGGCATCTTCACTGCTCTACCCGCCACCTTGTTCTCTTCGAGCTCTGCCATGATCTCGCTTGTTCGATCAAGCCCTGCGAAAGCTTCGGTCAATTGCGTACCGATATTCACAATCTGAAACAGCGGCGCAATCATAAATGCGAGAAACATGTTGTAACTGAAGTAGTCGCCGACGGTCCACGTACCACGAAGAACGCTGTGGCCACCCAACCACATCACCAACGCGGAAACCAGTCCCAGCACGGTCGTCGATGCAGCCGACATCGCGCTGGTCATCGTCAGTGACTTCATCACATTGCTCAGCAGCCGATCCACACCGCCCGAAAACACGCTATGCTCGCGATCTTCGGCGTGGTAGCCCTTGATCACGCGCACGCCGCCCAGCGACTCTGTCAACCGGCCCGTCACCTCGGCGTTGATCTTCGCGCGTTCGCGGAACACCGGACGGATCTTCTTGAATGCATATTGCAGAACGAAGACGAACGAACCGACGACGGAGAAAACAGTGAGCGTAACCGTCACACTGCGATGCAGCAGGTACACGAACGCGAGCACTGCGGTCACCATGCCGCCGAGAAACTCGACCAGCCCCGTGCCGACGAGGTTGCGGATGCCTTCGACGTCGGTCATGATGCGCGACACCAAGGTGCCTGTGCGGTTCTCGTCGTAGTAGGCAACAGAGAGCAGCCCTACGTGCTTCTGCACCTGCCGCCGCATGTCGGCGATCAGCCTCTGGCCCGCTTTCGAGAGCAACTGCGTCAGCGAGAACGACGTGATCGCTTGCAACAGCATGGCAGAGAACACATATAAGATGAACCGCGGCAGCAGCGCGGCATCTCCATGCGGCGACAGCACCTTATCGAGCAGCGGCTTCGAGGTGTAGGGCAGCACCAGTCCTGCCACCCGGTTCACGGCCATCAAACACAGGCCGAGGACCAGCAGCCCCTTGCGCGGCACCACCAATGCCCGGATCTGAGGCCACAGTTTTTTGATGCTGACTTTGTGCTTTGACTGATCGGCCTGGCCAGCCCGAGCGCTGCGTCCGTGGGGCGTGCGCTCTGCGCGCATCCCCATCCCCATGCCGCCGCGCATCGTTCCCATGCGCTACACAGCTCCTGAACGGCGCGCGGCGATGAACGACCTTACGCAGAGAATCACGTAAACCAGCAGAAGCCCCGTCATCGTCAGCTTCGACGCCAATGCGATCTGATCCGGCTCAAGCCCCGCCGATTTCGCGTGCACATAGCCCCGAATCGCCTCGACTGCCCCGCCCAGAAAGCCCAGCAGGCCGATGGTCACGTTGATGTGCATGAAGAGTTTGCGCCGCCCTGGATTGGGGTTGATCGCGAGAAACCCGAAGATCCCCAGCACCAGTCCGAACCACGTCGGGATCAGCGCTGTTGGGTGCTGGCTCCCTGTTCCCAGAAATCCTGCCAGTCCCAGCAGGACCAAAAGAAGAGCGAAAATCAGTGTCACCTTTGCCATGGCAGTCTCTAGGGTATCAGTTGGTTGGATGAATCCCGGCGGGCCGCGATGCAGTTTCTCGTGGCGAAGAGCGAGGCACCTATGCGCCGGCGCTGGCCGCCTTCACGTCTGCTAATACCTGCTCGGGTGTCCAGTCGTTGCCGGGGTAGAACTGCACCACCTTGCCGTTGCGCCCGATGAGTGTCGTCGAGAGCGTATGCGTAATCGTCTCGTCCGGCCCCGGAGTGATTCCAACATCGAAGTAGCGTGCCATCTCCGTTAGAACCGGTTTTGTGGGCACCGCAAAGTCCCAGTGGGCGAAAGCCCCCTTTGCATCGCCGCCGATGTATTGCGCGCCATACGCCCGCAGCCGCTCCGGGGTATCGTGCTCTGGATCGAAACTCACACTCAGCAGATGCGTATGGGCGTAAAGTTCCGGATCTGCCGCCAGCGCCTTCTCCATCGCCGCAAAATTGCGGGTCACACGCGGGCAGAACGTGGGCAGCGGGCAACGCGTATAGATAAAGGTGATCAGCAGTTCCTTGCCTTGAAACTGCTTGAGATGAATCTCCCGGCCGTCTTCGTTACGCAGCGCAAAATCCGGCACGGCGTCGCCCGGCGCCGGCACATGGTAGATCACTGCAGGCTTGTAGTCGGCCTTGCCCTGCGCAACGACCACGATATGATCCAGCAGCACGTCCGCATCCGCGCCCTGCGACACCAGCACATCCGCTGTGATCACGTCACCCATATGCAATTCGCTCAGGATGCTCGGGTCCTTTAACTTGTACGGCATGGTCATCGCTTCCATAAAGCCGGGAATGGCCTCATGGTCCAGCGTCACCTCACCCGTCGCGGCGTTCGTCCCGATCACTTTGCCACGCAGGTGGTACACCTTGTAGGTTGGCGTCGCCTCGCTCTGCGATTGATTGCTAGGGCTTGAGGAATGACAACCGACAGCGACAAAAGCCAACAAGAACGAAGCGAAAAATCGGCGCATGACAAGACAAGTTTACAACCAGGTTTCCACCGCTTCCTCCGGGACACCAGACCAGCGGCGCGGCGTATAACCCACGTATGGGCTCATTCGTTCGGCCATCGTCCACTGACGAGTGGATCGACAATGGGGGTATCGTCGTCGCCGCCAGCGATCGTGCCGCACGTTCTGCACAGATGGCCTACCATCGCCGCCGCCGTGCCGAGGGCGCCACGGCCTGGCCCGCACCCCCCATTCAGTCGTGGACAGCCTTTGTCTCTTCTGCCTGGGAGCAGTTAGCGCACGACGAGCGGATGATCCTGAATTCAGCGCAGGAGCTTGAGCTCTGGTCCGGGATCGTCGGACGCGAAAGAAGTCTCATCACAGCGCTCGACGCCCCCCGCCGTCGCATGGCCCGCCTCGCCATGGATGCTTGCGCGCTGCTCTGTGCTTACGCCCCGCGTTTCTTGCGCGAGTCCGCGCGCAGCGCCTGGGATCGCGACGCCGGCGCTTTCAGTCGTTGGCTCTCTGCCTTCAACGAGGCCTGTAGCGGCGGCTCCTTCGTTAGCCAATCGCGTCTCGCGGTCGATCTCGTTCCGATCCTTCAGGGCGACTCCGCTGCACGCCCCCCTATCTTGCTCCTCGGCTTCGATCGCTTGCTCCCCATCCATGCCACACTCTTCGAGGCATGGGGAACATCGCGGCAACCGGAACCTGGTCCGAAGTCGAGCGACATCCACTTCTATGCGGCGCGCGACGAAGAGGCCGAGCTTGCCGCTTGCGCGTCGTGGTGCACACAACAACTCGCCCTCAAGCCTGACGCGCGTCTTCTTGTCGTCTCTCAGGACATCGCGGACCGTCGCGGAGAAGTCGAACGAGCCTTCCTTCGGGCAACGCCTCCAGGCTCTGCACAACTCTTCGAGTTCTCTCTAGGCGTGCCCCTGCTCCAGATCCCGCTTGCCCGTGCTGCGTTTCTTCTCCTGCGTTGGCTCGACAGCCCGCTCACGGAAACGGAACTTGACTGGTTCTTCGCCTTGGGATATATGACTTCGGGCCCCCAAGAAGCTCTCACACTTCAGGCGCACATGCGCTCTTTGCGCCGCCGCAACCGCGCTCGCCCCGACTGGACCCTCGACACCTTCCTTCGCTCCGGCCAGCTCCCACCCGCTTGGCTCCGCCGCATTACCCGCACAGAACATCTTCTCTCCGCTGCACGCGGCCGCATCCGCACCCCGCTCGAATGGGCCGCACTCGTTCCGGATCTGCTGCACGCAGTCGGCCTGCCCGCTGAACGGACGCTCTCGAGCGCAGAGTTCCAAGCCTGGCAGCGCTGGGAGTATGCCCTCGAGGGGATCGCCTCTCTCGGCTTCGATGGCCGCCGGATCGCGTGGTCGGACTTCATCTCTTCATACGAACGCATTCTCGAAACCACACTCTTCGCCCCCGAATCCACCGATGCTCCCATCCAGATCGTCGGTCCCGGCGAATCTGCCGGCCTCACGGGCGACGGCATCTGGTTTCTGGGCTGCGACGAAGATTCCTGGCCCGCCTCCGGCTCGGCTCATCCTTTGCTTCCTCTCTCCATTCAGCGCGAGTTCGGAATGCCCCACGCCTCGCCGCGGCACGACGCTGAACTCGCCACCTCCATCACTAGCCGCCTGATCGCTTCGGCGCCGGTCGTGACCTTCAGCTATGCCTCCCAAAAAGAGGAAGCCGAAGCACGTCCCTCGCGCATCGTCGCACAGCAGGCCGATTCTCCGCCTCCTATCCCGGCGCATCTCAATGTCCAGTTCAGCGCGACTCCAATCGCGATCACCTTCGAAGACACTTCGCGCGTCCCTTTCGCACCCGGCAAGGCACCCGGCGGCGCATTTGTACTCACCGCACAATCGCAATGCCCATTCAGAGCCTTTGCCACCTCGCGCCTTGGAGCAAGACCGTGGGAACCCGCAGAGTTCGGCCTCTCCGCATCGCAGCGCGGCCTCCTGATTCATGAGGTGATGCATGCTGTGTGGGCGGGCCCTCCCGACGGATTCCTCACTCTCCACGATCTGCTCGCCTGCACCGACAAGCACGCCTTTGTCTCCGCACACGTTGACCGCGTTCTCGCACAGATGCCCGACGATACCAGGCTCCGCATGCCGCGGCAGTACCTTGCTCTCGAAGCAACACGCCTCACCCGCGTCGTCACCGAGTGGCTCGATTACGAAGCCGGGCGTCATCCGTTCACCGTCGTCGAAACCGAATCCGCCCGCACAGTTTCCATCGCCGGCCTTTCGCTTGACTTACGACTCGATCGGACCGACCAGCTCAGAGACGGCTCGCTCCTCGTTATCGACTACAAGACCGGCAACGTCAGCCCGCGCGATTGGGACCTTCCGCGTCCCAACGACGTACAGCTCCCTCTCTATGCAGGCTTCGCGTGCAGCACACAGCCTGGCGGCCTCCTCTTCGCCAAGCTCCGCGCCGGCCAACTCGAATTTGCAGGCCGCACTGCCGATGCCACGGGCACTCTGCTCGGCAATCTAGGACGCAACACCGGCCTCGTGAGGAAACCCCTCACACCCGAACAGCTCGCCGACTGGCGCGACTATATCGAGCAGCTTGCACGCGATTTCCTCGCAGGCCGCGCTGACGTCGATCCGCGCGACTATCCGAAGACCTGCGACACATGCGGCCTCCACGCCATCTGCCGCATCCACGATAACTGGGTCGAGCCGGAACCCGAGGAAGAAGAGGAGCTGCCCCGTGACTAAGCCCTCCCTCAGGCCTGTTCCACCTGATCAATCCGAACGCGAACAGGCCCTTGATACCTCGCGGTCCATTCTCGTAGAAGCGCCTGCCGGCTCGGGAAAAACCGATCTGCTCACGCGCCGCTTTCTCTCGCTCCTCGGCGAAGTTGACGAACCCGGCGAGATCGTCGCCATCACCTTCACCAAGGCAGCCGCCGCCGAGATGCGTCATCGCATTCTTGCCGAGCTCGAAAAGGCGTCGACACACTCACTCACATCCCCAGCCGACGACTCATCGATGGAGGGTCTCGCCCGCCGTGCGCTGGTTCGTTCCCGCACGCTCGGCTGGCAGCTCATCGACCTCCCCGCGCAATTGCGGATCTCCACCATCGATTCCTTCTGTCGCGAGCTTGCCATCCAGCAACCACTGCTCTCCGGTTTCGGCAGCGATCTTCGCGTGGACGAACAACCCTTCGAGCTCTACCGCCGGGCTGCGCGCCGCACTCTGCAAAGAGTTGAAGGCAACGACGGCGCAATGCAAGCCGCCATCGAAAGCCTTCTCCTGTGGCGTGACAACAACTGGCTCGAACTCGAAGACCTGCTCGTGAAGATGCTCGCCAAGCGCGATAGCTGGATGCACGACTTCGTTCTGGACCGTGAGCTCGATGAAGACGATCTCCGCCTTCGCCTCGAGACTCCGTTCGTCCGCTTCATCCGCGATGCGATCGTCCGTCTCGATCGAATGCTCGATCAGGTCCCTGGTGCGCGTTTCGAAGCGCACGCGCTCGCCTGCTTCGCCTGCGAACAGACCGGCGGCGTACTTCATAAGGACCTCGCCGAGCTCGCAGAATTCCCGCGCGGACCATTCGACACCCGTGAAGCCGTTGAAGACACTTTCGCCGCTTACCGCAGCCTCGCCGACCTTCTCCTGAAAAAGGACGGGAACTTTAAGCAGCGTCTCGACAAGAACAGCGGCTTTCCTCCCGGAAGCAATGCGGAAAAGAGCCGTGTCCTCTCTCTCATTCACGCGCTCAGAGGCATCGCCGGCCTCGAATCCGCGCTCGCCGATTTGGGCAACCTCCCTACCCCACGCTTCACGGACGAAGACTGGCATATCGTGCGCGCCTGCTTTACGCTCCTGCGCCAGGCTGCCGCAGAACTTCGCATCGTCTTTGCCGAAAAGGGCGCCGTCGACTTTATTGAAGTGGCGCAGCTCGCGCAGCGCGTTCTGCGCAGCGAAGATGGTCTTCCCAGCGACGCGGCACTCGCACTCGCCGACAACACCCGACACCTGCTCGTTGACGAATTTCAAGACACGAGCCGCCGTCAGCACCAGCTCATCGCCAGCCTCGCCGCGGCATGGCCCGACCCAGCCGGCCGTAGCATCTTCGTCGTCGGCGATCCCATGCAGTCCATCTACTCCTTCCGCGATGCCGACGCCGAGCTCTTCCCACGCGTGCGCAATTTTGGCCTCGAACTGCCCACGGCCGAGTCGCTGCCCTTCCACTACGTCTCGTTGCGCGCTAATTTCCGCACTCAGCCGGCGTTGGTCCACGAGCTCAACGACACCTTCGCACGCGTCTTCGCTGAAGAGGACGGCAGCGGGATCAGCTTCTCGACCGCCACACCTGCGCGCGACGGCGTCATCGATCTCTTTCCGCGGCTCGCGCTGCATACCATCTTCATGCCGCAGATTCCCGCTGGGGACTTGTCCGATCCCATCGCGCAGCAGCAGAAGCAAGCGATCCGTCTGGAACGCGAATCCGTGCTCGTTACCCAGACCGGCAGGATCGTCGAGCAGATCCGCAGCTACACCGGCGCCATCCAGCGTGCTCGGAAACAAGGCGAGAAGTTCCGCGTCGCCGTCCTCGGCCGAACGCGCAAGATTCTCGAACCTATCGCCTCGGCGCTCCGCGATGCGCGCCTTCCCTTTCGTGCCATCGAGCTCGAACAGCTCAAAGACCGCCCCGAAGTCCTCGACGCCCTTGCCCTCGGCCGCGCATTACTCAATCCCCATGACCGCATCGCGTGGCTCGGCGTGCTGCGTGCGCCGTGGTGCGGGCTCGATCTTGCCGAACTCCATACCCTCGCCAGCGCCGACGACCCAGAACTGCTCGATCTCTCCATTCTGCAGCTCATGCACGAACGGCTCGGCCTGCTCACACCTGCGTCGCGTGCCGCGGCGCAGCGCATCCTCGACGCGACCGCCTCTGCACCCCGCATCGCTGCATCTTCACCCAACTTCACGTTCGGTACATGGCTCGAGCAAGTCTGGCTCTGCATCGGCGGTGCGGCCTGCGTCGACGATGTAGCGCAGGCGAATCTCAACCTGCTGTGGCGCTGCCTCGATGCCCTACCCAACGGCGCACAAGACTTTGTTGGAACCGCGCTCGATCGCGCCCTCGAAACCCTCACCGCAATCCCCGACCCGGACTCCACGCCAAACTGCGGCGTCCAGCTTATGACCATCCACAGGTCCAAAGGCCTCGAATTCGAAGTGGTGATCGTCCCCGATTTACAGGCACACGGTTTCACGACGCGAGGCGGTCTGCTGTCGTGGATGGAGCGCGGCCTGCCCGAACCCAATGAGTCCGGGGCGATCACGGAATTCCTCATCGCGCCCGTGCAAACAAAGGGCGCCGACCGAAGCGCTACCCGAGCCTGGGTCGACCGGCTCTATCGCGAACGCGAAGCGCAGGAAATGCGCCGCATTCTCTACGTTGCCGCTACCCGCGCGCGCGAAGAGCTTCACTTCTTCGCTCGTCCGGAATACCGGGCCGATCCTGCGGAACCGCGCCTCACCGAGCCATGGAACTGCCTGCTTGCCACCGCTTGGCCTGCCTTCGGGGAGGAGATTCGTGCTCGATTCGACGACTGGCGCTCGGATCGCAAAGCCTTGCGGCAACCCGAGCCGGCGGTTCTCGAATCGCTCGCTGCCTCCGCCGACTCGCCGGGCAAGCCCACGCGCGTTCGCCGCCTCCCCGTCGACTTCAAACCTCAGCCGTCGCTCGGCCCTGGACTCCAAGTCGCGTCTCGTGATTCCGTCAAGATCGGCAACAGCGAGGCCTACCGTCGCCATGAAGGCGGCATCGCCTCACGAACGCTCGGCACAGCCGTTCACAAGCTCCTCGAAGAATCCGCACGCCTGCGCCAAACGTTGGACTGGCCCGCGGCTCGCTCTGCCCTACCCCAGGCGTTGCCTGCCGTCAAATCCCGTATTCGCTCCACGGGACTCACGCAGGGTGAGGCCGACTCCATCGCGGCCCGCGCACTCAAGATCGCACTCGAAGCCACCTACGACCCTCAGGGTCAATGGATTCTGTCGCCGCACGCCGATGCCGCAAGCGAAGCATCCTGGGCGGGAATTGTTGCGAGCGAGCTGCGCGCCGTCCGTATCGATCGCATCTTCCGCGCCGGACTCGAGCCCCTCACGGACAATGATGAAGCCTGGTGGATCATCGACTACAAGACGGCACACACCGAAAACCTCGATGCCTCCGTCGCCAGGTCCACTCTGCGCAGCCTCTTTGCGCCGCAGCTTGGAGCCTACGCCGCAATCCTGCGCAATTTGCCGGACGCGAATCGTCCAATCCGCGCCGGCCTCTACTACCCTCGCATGTCGTTGTTGGATTGGTGGGAGATCGAACCCTGAGCGCGTCTTGGGAACGCGCCGAAGCTCTTTAAGCCCCGCTTGGTGCGGCCGCTCTCCCGTCTTTTTGTGACGCCACGCTCTTGCGGTGGCGAACGTCGTCACCCTCGACCCAGAAGATTACGTCTTCGGCAATATTGGTAGCATGGTCCGCCACGCGCTCCAATGCGCGGCTGATCATCAACGCATTCAGGGCCTGGGGAGCAATCTGACTCTGGTCTTCCATCACTTTGGTCAAGGCCTTGTAGGCCGCCCGGTTCATGGCATCCACGGCATCGTCCATGGTCAGCACATTGCGCGCAATCTCTGCATCTCCCTCGATGAAGGCCTGCAGGCTCTTGCGCACCATCTCGGCCGCGAGCGTTGCCATCCGCGGAATGTCCACGGGCAATTCGGCAGTTGCCATCTGCTCCATGTTGCGCACCCGATCGCTGATGCTCTTGGCGGAATCACCAACACGCTCCAGGTCGGCGTTGATCTTGATCACGCTCAGGATGAAACGCAGGTCGATCGCCATCGGCTGTTCCATCGCCAGCAGATCGAGTGCTGCCTGGTCGATGTCGCGCTCCATGCGATTGATGGCGTTCTCGCTCCGGCTCACCAGGTCGCAGATCGACAGATCGCGCACGCGATAGGCTTCGATCGCCCGTTGGATCGCCTGCTCTGCGAGTCCCGCCATCACCAGCAGGTTCTCTTTCAATTCGTCGAGACTCTTCTGAAATCGAATCCGTGTCATCCGAACCTGCCCGTGATGTAATCCTCTGTGCGCTTGTCGCTGGGGTTGGTGAAGATCTTGTGAGTCGAGTCGAACTCCACCATGCGGCCATTCAAGAAGAATCCAGTCTTCTCCGCAACGCGCGCAGCCTGCTGCATATTGTGGGTCACAATCACGATAGTGTACTGCGATTTTAGCTGGAAAATCAGGTCTTCAATCTTCGAGGTCGAGACCGGATCGAGCGCCGACGCCGGCTCGTCCATCAGCAGCACCTCGGGATCGACCGCCAACGCCCGAGCAATACAAAGCCGCTGCTGCTGTCCGCCCGAGAGACTCGCACCCGACTTCTTCTTCAAATCGTCCTTGACCTCATCCCACAGCGCTGAATTCTTCAGCGACTTCTCCACAATATCGTCCAGCACGCGGCGATTGCTGTAGCCGTTCAGCTTCAGTCCCGACGCCACATTGTCGTAAATCGACATTGTTGGAAAGGGATTCGGCCGCTGGAACACCATCCCAATACGGCGCCGTACCTGTACAGGCTTGGCGTCGTTGTAGATGTCCAGATCGCCAACGCGAACCGAGCCGGTCACCCGCGCAATCGGATTGGTTTCATGCATCCGGTTCAGACAGCGGACAAACGTGCTCTTGCCGCATCCCGAAGGCCCAATCAGAGCCGTGGCATGATTCGCGGGGATATTGAGCGTGATGTCCTGCAGCGTGTGATTCGTTCCATACCACGCATTCAGGTTGTTGACTTCGATCCCGACACCCACCTTAGCTTGCCCCTTTCAGAACGCCGCGGCTGGTCACATAACGCACCAGCGCTACCGAGATAACAATCAACGCGATCAACACGAGCGATCCCGCCCACGCCATGCGGTGCCAGTCGTCATAGGGCGACAGAGCATACACGTAGATCTGCAGCGGCAGTGCCGCGATCGGACGGTCCAGGCTTGCGCTCCAGAACTGGTTACCCAGGGCCGTAAAGAGCAGCGGCGCCGTCTCGCCTGCCACGCGCGCGAAGGCCAGCATGCATCCGGTAATGATGCCGGGCGAGGCAGTCTTCAACGTGATCGAAAGAACCGAGCGCCAGTTTGGCACACCCAGACCCAGCGCGGCCTCGCGCACCGCGTGCGGCACCATCAGCAGCATCTCTTCTGTGGTCCGGCACACGGTCGGAATCATCATGATCCCCAGTGCCACGCCGCCCGAAAACGCCGAAAAGTGCCCGGTAAAAGGGAGGAACGGAATCTTGGGCTTCACGATCAGAACATAGATCGCCATGCCCATCACGATAGAAGGAACTCCGTTCAGCACATCGGCTGTGAAACGGATCGCGTTGGCAAGAGTTGTACCTCGGCCAAACTCAGCCAGCAAAATACCGCCGCCGATTCCGGTGGGAACGCCTATGAGGCTCGCCAGGGCCAGAAGAATGGCGGACCCGAGAATCGCATTGGCCATGCCGCCGCCCGGTTCACCCACCGGCGCTGGAGGCTTTGTGAAAAACGCGAGATTTACTGAACTGGCTCCCATGTAAAGCAGATAAACGAAGATCGCCACCAGCGGCGCTACCACAATCACCGTGGCCAATATCGAGAGCCCGGTGACCAACCGGTCTACAATACCTCGGACTTGTGCCCGAACTTTGAAGTTCTCCGCGCTCAATCCAGTCTCCTCAACGCGCTTGCGCCGGCGTTCCGCGGGTCACTGCCCATACCAGCAGCTGCGCGATAATATTCACGACAATTGTCACTAGAAACAGCGCAAGACCGAGTTCTGTGAGCGCGCTGTAGTGCATGTCCGACACCGCCTCCGCATACTCGTTCGCAATCACCGAAGCCATCGAACTGCCGGTCGAAAGCAGCGAGCGATGAATGTCCGGCGTGTTGCCGATGACCATGGCAACCGCCATCGTCTCGCCCAGCGCGCGTCCCAGACCCAGAATGATGGAGCCCACGATGCCGATGCGCGCGTTGCGCAGCACGGCCATCCGAATCATTTCCCACCGGGTCGCACCCAAGGCCAGCACCGCCTCCCGCTGCGAGTGCGGTACCGCCGACATCACCTCGCGCGTCAGCGACGAAATGATCGGCAGAATCATGATGGACAGGATCACTCCCGCCGCAACAAAGCCCAGCCCAGTCGGATTGTCGTCCACAAACAGCCCAGTCCACCCCAGCAGACCGACCAGTACTGGATTCACGTGCTGGCGCAGCAACGGAACCAACACCGTGTACGCCCAGAACCCATAAATCACGCTCGGAATGGCCGCCAGAAGCTCGGTAAGGAAGGACAGTGGCCCACGCAGAGCGCCCGGACACATCTCGGTCAGAAAAATGGCAACGCCGATCGCGAGGGGCACAGCGATCAGCAGTGCAAGTCCCGAAGAGACCAGCGTCCCATAGATGAACGGCAAGGCACTGAACCGCTCGTTCACCGGATCCCAATACAACTTCGTAAGGGTATCCGGATCGGTGAACGCTTGATAGAAGAAGCCAAAGCCGAACTTGTGCCAGGACAGCGACGAACCCATCAGCAGCGCGTACAAAATCAGCAAAACGATGGCGAATATGCTGAGACCGCACAGAATCATCAACCATCGAAAGCCTCGATCCGCCATTGTCGCGCTTCCACGCGACAGCAGATACTGCCGGATCGGCGACGGCTCTGCAGTCGCTGTCTCCGCGGCAGGTCGGTCTACCGGTGGGGGGGATTCACGCTGAATGGGTGGTTGAGAAATGCGAATCTCTGGCACAGTGTCCATCACCAACGGTAGGCTACTGGGCCAAGATGAACAGGAGGTTACAAGGCCGCTAAATCAAATGCATACAGAGGAAAACTGACCCACCGCATCGATCGCTGCTCCCTTCAACCTTCCCGTAGCTGGCCCGCCGCCCCCGACGCTCGAGATTCAGGCACGATTTCCACCACTCCTGCTCCAGCCTCCGTTACCCTTGTGAACTGGAATTCCAGGGGTACTCACTCATGCGCCGAATAGTGGCCCTAGCCATTCTTACCTGCAGCCCCCTCCTTACTCCTGCGCAGAGCGCGACCCAGCCCGACCCGCCGCAGCGCGAGTGGCATGCCGCCTGGGTTACCCACCCCACCGCTCCCCTGCGCGAGCCGGTTGTCCTCCACTTCAGGCGCGCCCTCGACCTCGCATCTGTCCCTGCCTCCTACCAGGTGCGGGTCAGCGCCGATAACCGCTTCATTCTTTATGTCAATGGACAGCGCGTCGGCGACGGTCCTGCCCGTGGCGATCTGACCCATTGGCGGTACGAACTCTTTGACCTCGCACCGTATTTGAAGTCCGGCCACAACACCATCACCGCAACTGTCTGGAACTTCGGCGTCTACGCTCCAATCGCCCAAATGAGCGATCGCACCGCCTTTCTGCTCGAATCCGAGGCTACCGGAGCCGATTCGATCAGCACACCCAAGGACTGGCAGGTCGAAGTCGAGCCCGGCCAGCGTCCCCTCGATCGCACCTCGGTCAACGTGCTGACCTACTTCGCCTCCGGTCCCGGCGAGGAAATCGACGCCGCCCACTACGACTGGAACTGGGATGACCTAACTGCCTCCGCCTCGGCCTGGGTCCCGGTCGCCTCACCCATGCGCGACAGCATCTTCCCCGTCAACGAAGCCCACTCTGCCTCGGTCACCGGCGACAATCCCTGGGGCCTCATCCCCGACGCGCTGCCCCACATGGCGTACGCGCCGACGTCGGTCGGTGAGACCGTCCGTGCCGACATCGCTCTGCGGGCTCCATTCCCCGACGACCCGGTCCTTGTTCCGCCGCAGACTCATACCCACATCCTCCTCGACCGCAAGACCCTCACCACCGCGTATCCGACGCTCACCGTCTCCGGCGGCAAAGGTGCTCACATCTGGATCACCTATTCCGAAGCCCTCTACGACAAGAACAGGCAAAAGGGCGACCGCGACGCACGATCGGATGACCGCATGAGGCGCTTGGCCTGCGCGACAGCTTCCTGCCCGACGGCGGCACCCATCGCACCTTCACGCCTCTCTGGTGGCGCACCTGGCGTTATCTCGATCTCGACATCACCACCGGCTCCGAGGCACTCACCCTCGATTCCCTCACAGCCAACTTCACCGCCTATCCATTTGAAGAGCGCGCAACCTTCACCGCCGCCAGCTCGACCGCCGACCCCACCCTCGCCGCCGACCTCGGCAAGATATGGGAGGTCTCCTGGCGCACTGCCCGTCTCGATGCCCACGAGACGTACATGGATACGCCGTACTACGAGCAGCTCCAGTACATCGGCGATACGCGCATCCAGGCCCTCATCTCCTACTCCGTCGCAGGCGACGATCGTCTCGCCCGGCAAGCCCTCGACGCCTTCAATGACTCACGCATCCCCGAAGGCCTCACACGCAGCCGCTATCCCAGCTCGCTCCCGCAAACCATTCCGACGTTTTCCCTGCTCTGGATCGGCATGTTGCACGACTGGTGGATGTTCCGGTCTGATCCGGCGCCCGTCCGCGACGCCCTCCCTGGCATTCGCTCGGTACTGGGCTGGTTCGAGCACTATGAACAGCCAGACGGCCTGCTCCACGAAGTCCCGTGGTGGAGCTTCATCGACTGGGTGCAGGACAAGCAGGTCATCCCCACCTACAGCAAGAGCGGCGAATCCTGCATGACGACCCTAGAGTATCTGGGCGCTCTAGGCGATGCCGCCGATCTCGAGAAAGCCCTCGGCGATTCCGTCGCCGCCGATCGCGACCACACCCGCGCGGCACAGGTCCGTTCAGGTCTCTACGGCAAGTGCTGGAACTCTTCTCGTGGCCTTCTCGCCGACAATCCCGATCAGACCGTCTTCAGCCAGCAAGCCAACATCCTTGCCGTTCTGTACGACGTCGTTCCCAAAGAACAACGACAGCAAGTGCTCCGCAAGGTTCTTGCCATCGAGCCTGGGACCACACCCGACGGCGTGATGAGCGCCTCCTACTACTTCCGCTTCTACCTGGCCCGCGCGCTTGACCATGCCGGGATGGCCGACGACTACCTTGAATCTCTCGGCCCCTGGCGCAAGATCCTGCCTCTGCACTTCAGCACATGGCCCGAAACCCCCGGCGAAACGCGCTCCGACTCCCACGCCTGGTCGGCGCACCCTATCTACGACCTGCTCACCCTTGTTGCCGGCATCGAGCCCGCCAGTCCGGGCTTTGCCTCGGTCCGCATCGCCCCGCACCTGGGCGCGCTGCCTTCGCTCAAAGCCAGCTACCCCCATCCCCAGGGCATGATCCAAGTCGAATACCACCACAACGGCGATTCCTTCGATGCCACCGTGACTCTGCCAGGCACACTCGCTGGAACCTTTGACTACGACGGGCGAAGCTGGCCGCTTCATCCCGGCGCAAATCGGATTCATATTCGCTAGCGGAGTGCCGCCGCTCGTGTGCGCAGGTTGAACAGCACGGCCTCGTTGCCCAGGACGAGGCAAATCGATTCTTTCCGGGACTTCGCGGCTTTCCTGCATGTGTTAAAACGTGTTAAAACTCCACCATGCCCAAGGGTAAGAGTTCGACACCGCCCGGCCATGTCAACCTGAAGATGCTGGCCGAACACCTGGAGCTATCTCAAACCACCGTTTCGCTGGTTCTGAACAACTCACCGTCGGCAAAGTCCATCCCGCAGGAGACGCGCGCACGCGTCATCGAGGCCGCCCAGCGCCTCAACTACCGGCCCAACTACTTCGCCCGATCTTTGCGGCAGAGCCGCTCGATGAGCGTCGGTGTTCTCGCGCCCGACCTGAGCGAGGGCTACTTCACCCGCGTCATGAGCGGCGTGGTCGAAGAGCTTTCCCTGGCGCACTACTTCTACTTCACCGCCTGCCATGATTGGAAGAAGGAGCTCATCGAGCAGTACCCGCGCATGCTCGTCGAACGATCAGTCGACGGCTTTCTGTTGCTCAACACTGCTGCGGACGAGATCTCCGTGCCGGTTCCGGTTGTCGCCATCTCGGCCCACATCGCCAACGAAAACGTCACCAACATTGTCCTCGACCACCATGCCGCGGTCGAAAGCGCGCTGGTGCACCTATTTGAGCTCGGTCATCGCAACATCGCCTTCATGCGCGGCCCGCGCGCGATTCCCGACTCGGAGTTTCGTTGGGAGAGCATTCAGAACGTCACGCGGGAGATGGGACTGCACATCGATCCGGCACACGTCATCCGCATTGACAGCGCGGGCTGGTCCATGAAGGCCGGCTACCACCCCATGGCCCCGGAAATCGGCTACAAACCCATGCAGGCTCTGCTTGAGAAATCACGCGACTTCACCGCCATCTTTTGCTTTAACGACATCTCCGCCATCGGGGCCATTCGGGCCCTTAAAGATGCGGGCCTCTCGGTTCCGGGCGATGTCTCTGTCGTCGGATTCGACGACATCCTCTCGGCGGCCTATGCCACGCCGTCGCTTACCACTGTGCGTCAGCCTTTGCTGGAGATGGGAAAGCGCGGCGCTCAGATTCTGCTCGACCGCATCGCCGACCGGGAAAAGGAGTATCCGTCGGACATTGTGATGGCGCCCGAACTGGTCGTACGCGAGTCAACCGGCCCCGCCCGCAAGCGTTAGGCCTCGGACGCCTAAGCCTTGGAGACCTCGTTCCCTGGTTCCCTTGGTCCCTGACTCTTCACTTGCAGTAGGATTCGAACCAGCGGCCGATGTAGACCTGCGCGTGCCCCTCGCCGCAGTAGTGGCGCGCACTCTTCGCGTCCGCCGCTTCCTTCGTCCACTTGAAAACGTTCAACTGCAGATCGCTGCAGTGGATCACAATCCATCCGCGCGGATTGTCGCTCTCCAGTCCGCAAATCTCACATCGATAGACAGTATCGATCACCTTCGACCCCCTGATAGCTTCTCATCGCCCCGTCTCTCATTCCCTTGCTCTCGGTCCCTGCCTTATTCAAGCATCTGCAAATTCAACGGCTGTTCCAGCAGGCATTCCATCTTGCCAATCATCGCCAGCGCCCGTTTGAGACACGACGACTTGCACGGTTCCACGGTCACCACGAACGGCAGCGCGTGCGACGGATAGCCCGCCTTCTGCACGATCGCACGGATGTTGATTCGCTCCTTGGCCAGCGCACCTGTGATCTCCGCGACGATCCCGGGCCGGTCGACGACCAGGAAGCGAATGTAATGTGGCACTTCAAATTCCGCCCCTATTCTTCGCAGGAACAGAAGGGATCTCTACCCTGCGCGATCCGTACGCAAGCGCGGTCAGATCACTCACCACTGCCACGGCCGTGGGGTGCCCACCTGCGCCATGCCCCGAAAACACGACATCCCCCCCGTAATGCCCCGTGAGAATTACCATATTCTCCGTGTTCCGCGACCAGGCCAGCGGCGAGCGCAAATCGACGAGCATCGGTCCCACCGTCGCTGCCACGCCGCCGTCCTTCTCCTCGGCCCGCGCCACCTGCCGAATCGTGCAGCCCAGATCCTTCGCATAGCTGAAGTCGACCGCCGTCACCGCAGTGATCGCCTGCGGCACAATCTCCTCCGGATCGACCACCACCCGCAGCGCCAGGCGCATCAGAATCGCCAGCTTGGCCCGCGCATCGAATCCGCCCACATCCTCGGTCGGATCGGCCTCCGCATACCCTTTCGCCTGCGCCGCCGCCAGCACCGTCGCATACTCGGCGCCCGTCTCCATGCGGCTCAGGATGAAATTGCAGGTCCCATTCAGAATGCCTTCCATGCGCTCAATGCGATCGCCGGCCAGTCCCTGCTCAAGGCCTGGAATCACAGGAATGCCTCCAGCTACAGCGGCACCGTACTTCAAGTGGCCGCCCTTCGCCGCGGCCAGCCGCTCCAGTTCCACACCGTGATACGCGATCAGTTTTTTGTTCGCGGTGACCACGCTCTTGCCGCGCTCAAGCGCCTTGCGCACCCACGTTCCCGCCGGCTCCAATCCGCCAGCCAGTTCCACGATCACGTCGACATCCGAAGCCAGCACCGCATCGGCGTCCTCTGTCCAGACCAGATTCGCCGGAGCCCAGTCCACCTTCTTCCGAGCCACTCCGCGGTTGAAGACGTGGGTCAGCTCCAGACCCTGGGGCTTCGACTCCACCAGAATGCGAGCTACCGAGCTGCCCACTGTCCCAAAACCAAAAAGTGCGATCCGCAGCT
This sequence comes from uncultured Acidobacteriaceae bacterium, assembly GCA_963778705.1. Classification (GTDB taxonomy): domain Bacteria; phylum Acidobacteriota; class Terriglobia; order Terriglobales; family Acidobacteriaceae; genus Telmatobacter. The sequence continues at coordinate 39,738 of CAVZVM010000001.1, read as the reverse complement.
GCCGCCGCGCATGCGATTCCGGCGCAAATTCAACCTTCTCTGTCACGGATGAAGTCTTCTGCGGTCCCATCGGTTCCTTCTTGTTTGCTATGACTCGATGATACCTGACCGTAAAGTCGCCCTTCTCGGCCGAATAAGGTCTCGTGTACCATCGGTGCAGATGAGGCGTGCCCTCTCCATCTTCCTCACTCTCTTCTTCGCCATCGGCCCGCTTACGGCCCTGTTCGGAGAGACCGACGACGCGCGTCTCCCTGCCTGCTGCCGCCGTCACGGCGCGCACCACTGCGCCATGAGCGAAGCCGCCTTGGCTGTCGCCATTCTCGCCAGCGGCATGCACGTCTTTACGGCTCCCGCGCATTGCCCGCTCTATCCCCAGGGCACACCGGCGCCATCCACGTGCACGCACGCTCTCGCCGCCGCGCATGCGCATGCGAGCAATCTTCTCTCCGCGTCCTATCTGTCCAGCCAGCGCAGTCTGGTTCCCGCAAATCGCCCGATCCGCAATCTCTCCGTTCGCGGCCCCCCGTCCCGCTACTTCTGCTGAACTCCTGTATCAGGCATCCTCGCGCGCAATGCGCATGACAGCGTGACGCTCTCGTGGCTCTGAGTTGCGCGCTGCCGTTGTCAACGGCGCTCGGCTTCCCTTCTGCGCATGCAGATCGCGGTTTGCGCGAACAACCCGCCGTCCCACGACGATGCCTATCCATGAACCTGCAGCGCGTTCCGGAGGTCTGTTGATGCTTTGCCGTTTTTCCATTCTTCTTTTGCTCTTATCTCTATTCGTCACATCTGCGCAAGCGACCGTCTTCGCTAACCTTCACGGCATCGTCCACGATCCGCAGCATCGCCCCATCGCCGGCGCGCACGTGGCCCTGCACGCGGCCGATTCTGCCTTTACTGTTGAAGCGACGTCCGGCGCCGACGGCACGTTCGAACTACCCCAGACCCCCATCGGCGTCTACCGGCTCGAAGTCTCCGCCAAGGACTTCGCAACCAGTGCGCAATCCATTACCATCGCCTCCGGCACCAACCCTGTCCTGCACATTCCCCTCGCCCTCAAAGGCGCAACTGAATCGGTCCTGGTCGAGGCCGCAACCGCCAGCGTCTCCGCCGCCGACACCGTCACTCCCACCACGCTCGTCACCCGCCAGGACATTGACGAAACTCCCGGAGCCTCTCGCACCGACGGCATGGAGATGATCACCGACTACGTGCCCGGCGCCTACATGACCCACGACATGCTTCACATGCGCGGCGGCCATCAGACCTCGTGGCTCATCGACGGTGTCTCCATCCCCAACACCAAGATCGCCTCCAACGTCGGTCCGCAAATCGACCCCAAGGACATCGACTCGCTCGAGACCCAGCGCGGCAGTTACGCGTCCGACATTGGCGATCGCACCTACGGCGTCTTCAACGTACTTCCCCGCAACGGCTTCGAGCGCGATCGCGAAGGCGAGTTACTTCTCTACGGCGGCAATCTTTACTCCGGCGAAGCCCAGCTCTCGCTCGGCGATCACTCCGCCAAAACAGCGTGGTACACAAGCTTCACGGGCTCACGTTCCAACTACGGCCTCGCGACCCCGATACCGCAAATCTTGCACGACGCTACCAACTCTGGCAGCGGCTTTGTTTCGCTCATTCGCAATCAAACCGCCCAAGATCAGCTTCGCCTCGACGCCCAATACCGTCAGGACTTCTTCCAGATTCCCTACGATCCGGACCCGAACGACTACGAGTGCGCTTCCGACTACTACTGCTCCTACGGTCTGCGCGACGGACAGAAGGAACGCGACGCCTTCCTCATCGGCAACTGGGTCCACACGCTCTCACCCAAGGCGCTTTTCTCCTTCGCGCCCTTCTACCACTTCAACCAGGCCAACTACGATTCGCCCTCAACCGACCTTCCCGTCTCAACCACCTGGCACCAGAGCTCGAACTACGTTGGCGGCCAGGCCGACGCACACGACAGCATCGGCCCCAACAACTTCTCCGCCGGGGTCTACACCTTCTATCAGGCAGAGCGCGATCTCTTCGGCGTACTGATCAACGACGGCTCCGCGCCCTCCCAACCCAACACGCAGTCCAACGCCGGCGCGGCACTCTTCGAGTTCTACCTCGCCGATCATCTTCGCCTTGGCCGCTATGTCACCCTCCTCGGCGGGGAACGCTTCTCCGTTTACGATGCCGGACTCAACGAGACAGCGATCTATCCCCGCATTGGCGCCACCGTCGAGATCCCCCGTTTGCACTGGGTCCTCCGCGGCTTCTACGGCCATTTCTTCCAACCCGCCCCCATCGAAACCGTCTCTTCGTCGGTGCTCAACTATGCCAGCAACCTCGGCGGAGGCGAAAACGCCTTCACAGCCCTTCCCTCCGAGCGCGACGAAGAGCATCAGTTCGGCATTCAGATTCCGTGGAGGGGCTGGATGCTCGACGTCGACACCTTCAAAAACCGCATCAACAACTTTCTCGATCACTCCAACATCGGCGAGTCGAACATGTACTTCCCCATCGCCGTCGATGGCGCTCTGGTTCGCGCCTGGGAGATGACTCTCCGCTCACCCGAACTGGCCCACTTCGGCCAGTTTCACGTTGCCTATTCGAATCAAATCGCCGAGCAACGCGGCGACGTGATCGGTGGCTTCACTTGCAGCGATCCCACCGATCCCGCCTGCGCCCTCGGCCCCGACTACACACCTGTCGATCACGATCAACGCCACACGCTGAATGCCGGCTTCACCGCAAACCTTCCTCTACGCACCTGGTTTGCGTCCAATGTCTACTACGGTTCCGGCTTCACCAACGGCCTCGCCGGTTCCGGTGAAGGTCCGTATCAGGGCCCCAATCTGCCTGTTCACACCACCTTCGATGTCTCCGCTGGACACAGCTTCGGCGAAAACTGGAGGGTCTCCGCAAACATCCTCAATGTCACCAACCACCGCGTGCTGCTCGACAACTCAATCACCATCGGCGGCTTTCACACCAATGACCCGCGTATGTTCTCTGCCGAGCTGCGCTATCGCTTCCACTTCTGAATGTGTCCCGCGATCGGAGCACATCGCGTCGAAAATGCACGCTTAGAATCTCGATGAATGGAGAGTCCAATGCAACTTCGTACACTGCGCTTCACGGCCGTCGCCGCGCTTCGCCTTGCTGGCGCCCGCGGTCGCGCTGGCTCACGCCCACCCCAAAGTCATGGATCCTGCACCCGACTCAACCGTGACCGCGCCGAAACACGTATCCATCGAGTTCTCTGAGGCGCTCGATCCCAAATTCAGCTCGCTGCACCTGACAAATCAGGGTGGCACGATAGTAAGCAAAACCGCGTCTAATGTGTCCGCTGCCGATCCCAAGCACATGACCCTCGATCTGCCGATGCTTCCTCCCGGCATTTACAGTGTTCGCTGGGTCTCGGTTGCCACCGACGGCCATCGTCTGGAAGGCAATTACAAATTCACCGTGAAGTAGACTCCAAAGGATGGACAACCTGCTGCTTGGGGGACAGGTCCTCTGCCTGTCCTTCGTGGACTGCACACTCGCTTCTCTCTCCGGCCTCTTGCTAGCCGGCCTTTGGATCGAGCGGAGCCGTGCGTCCGCAGGAATCGCAACAACCGCCCCCGCATTCCATCCCTCTTTGCGCTGGCCCGCTCTCATTCTGTTTGCCGCGCTCGGTGCCCAGTTCTGGCTGCTGACCAGGTCGATGACAGACCAGTCCGCTCCCGGCGCAATCCTGCAGTCGATGCCTGCCGTGGCTTCCACGCACGCCGGCAGCGTCACGGTAGGTATGTTGTCACTGTCCGTCCTGCTCGCCGCCACTGTCCTCTTCCATCTTCGCGGCATAGCGGCACGCGCACAGAATCCCGTCTGTGCAGTTTTGCTCGCTGGCATCTTCTTCTTCCACGCAGCCCTTGGTCATGCCGCCAGCGACGGCGACTTCACCCGCGCCGAGCTTCTCCAGTTCCTGCATCTCGGGTCGATGGCAGTTTGGGCTGGCGGTGTTTTTGTCTCCGCCTTTTTAGCTCTGCCTCTCTTCGACGATGCCCCGACGCGGATCTACACAACCTATCTGCGCCGGCTGTCCAACACATCCGCGGGTGCCGCATCCACAGCGATCCTGACCGGTGCTCTCAAGGGCTGGATCGCGATCGGCGCCAAACTCGGAAATCTCGCGCAACCCGGATGGAGCCGAATCCTGCTGGCCAAGTTGTCTTTGGTCTGTATCGCGCTTGGGCTCGGCTTTGTTCATCGCCGCAAAGTCCACAATGGAGAACGCGCATGGAGCGCCGGCGAGAAGAAGACCCTTCTGCGGACACTGCGCGTAGAGGCACTCTGTCTCGCCCTAGTGATTCTTCTTTCGGCCTGGCTCTCAAGCGTCGAGCCGCCTGAATAACGCGCATATGCGCAAAGCGGAGCGAACTCGCTAACTTGCTAACCCTCCGAGTTCGGTGTCCCGCTCAACTGCAAACAGCCCCGGCAACACTTCGCCGGCCTTCCCCAGGACCACATCGTTGAAGGCCTGCGCATTCAGCGGCCGCTCCGGTCCGATGTACACGGTTCTCGCCCCGCTCTGCCGCGCCCAGTGCACAAAGTTCGCCGCTGGATATACGTTGCCCGAGGTCCCGATCACCACCATCATCGAGGCCTTCGCAATCTCGCGCTCGATCCGATCCATCTCCAGAGGAGTCTCGCCGAAGAACACGATATGCGGCCGCAGGCGACCGCCGCAGGCGCAGCGCCCAACTTCAGCCAGGTTCTTGTAGACCGCCCGATCCTCGACCGGCTCCCTGCCGCACTCCCGTTCGCAGCGCGACTTCGCCAGCTCGCCGTGCATGTGCAGCAGTCGCTTCGATCCGGCACGCTCATGCAGATCGTCCACATTCTGCGTACACAAAAAGAACCGGTCGCCTAACTCGGCTTCAAGCTCGGCGAGTGCAACGTGTGCGGGATTTGGCTGCGCCTTCCATCCCGACTCACGCCGCCCCGAATAGAACGCCCACACGCCGGCAGGATCGCGCCGCCACGCATCGGGCGTGCACACATCCTCGACGCGATATCCTGCCCAAAGCCCGTCTTCCGCGCGAAACGTGGGCAACCCGCTCTCTGCACTGATCCCCGCGCCTGTTAGCGCAAACACCCGGTCCCCCGGCGCTACAACAATCCGCTCCATCTCTCGCTCTTATTCCCTATTCCCTGTCTCTAAGGCTCCAGCAGGATCTTGCCCGTGGTTTTCCGCGCTTCGAGATCGGTCTGCGCCTGTGCCGCTTCTGTCAGGGGATACATATGCTCCATACGCAGCTTCAACTCGCCCGTCGCCGCCCAATCCAGAATCTTTCCAGCGCGCCATTCCAGTTCCGCGCGCGTAGCGATGTAGTGCCACAACGTCGGCCGCGTCAAGAATAACGAGCCCTTGCTACTCAACTGAATCAAATCGAACGGCGGAACGGGCCCACTCGATGCCCCAAACAGCGCCAGCAGCCCGCGCGGTCGCAGACAATTCAGGCTCTTTTCGAACGTCGTCTTGCCCACCGAGTCGTACACCACGTCGACACCTTTGCCATTGGTGATCCGCTTGACCTCGGCCTCAAAATCCTGCTCGGTGTAGAGAATCACGTCCTTCGCACCGGCTTCGCGCGACAACTCCGCCTTCTCCTTCGTTGAAACCGTCGTGATCACTTTCGCGCCCAACCGCGCCGCGATCTGCGTCAACAGCAAGCCAACGCCTCCCGCACCCGCGTGCACCAGCGCCGTGTCTCCTGCCTTCAACTCGAAGGTCGAGTAGGCCAGATAGTGCGCTGTCATGCCCTGCAGCATCGCAGCGGCAGCCTTCTCGGGACTCAAGCGCGACGGTACTTTGACAAGCTTCTCTGCGGGCACCAGCGCATATTCCGCATAGCTGCCCATGACGCTGACCGAAGCAACCAGGTCGCCTTCTTCGAAACCCGTTACACCGTGGCCCAGCTTTTCCACGGTGCCCGCAGCCTCGCTCCCCGGCGTGAACGGCACCGTCGTCTTGTAGGTTCCCTTGCGAAAATAGATCTCGACGAAGTTCACGCCTACAGCTTCGACGCGAATCAACACCTGCCCTGGCCCTGGTTCCGGAATATCCAGCTCCGCGACGCGCAGAACCTCAGGCCCACCTGTCTCTTGAATCTGTATGGCTTTCATCACACGCAAGGATGCATCTTTTGGCGGCGCCGCCGCAAGCTTTAATCGCACACGCGACCCGCACAACTCCGCGCGCTCACACCCAAAAAACACTGCGAGCCTCGCTGGAGTTTTCCAACGAGGCCCATTTGTCGGTCAGTCCCGAGTCCCTTGGACCCTGTCTTCTATTCCCTGTCGCTCAGCATGCTCGGCTCTTCGGGTGAGCGCAGCCGCACCAGTCGATCGATTGCATAGGGCACGCGCTGTTGCGTGGTGTAATAGTGTCGAACCTGGAGCTCGCCCAGGAGCCCGATCGCCAGCAGCTGAATGCCGGCCAGGATGAGCACCCCCGCGATCACAAACAGAGGCCCATGCTGATCCATCACATTCAGGTGCGGATTCCATATCTTCATCCCCAGCAGCACTGCCGAGATGAAGCTCCCACCCAGGATACCGAGTGCGCCGAAGCTGCCGAAGAAGTGCAGCGGCCGGCTCATGTACTTGAGCAGGAAGCGAATCGTCAGCAGATCGAAGAACACGCGAAACGTGCGCCCGATCCCGTAGTGGCTCTTGCCGCGCTCGCGCTGCACGTTACGAATCGGAATCTCGCAGATCGACGCGCCATACCAGCTCGCCAGCGCCGGAATAAACCGGTGCATCTCGCCATAGAGAGGAATGTTGGTGATCACTTCGCGCCGGTAGGCTTTGAACGTCGTGCCGAAGTCGTGAATGTCCACGCCCGACAGCTTTGCCATCAGCCAGTTCGCGCAGCGCGAAGGAATCCGCCGCATTACGAAGTTGTCGATGCGCTCCTTGCGCCATCCTGAGACAACGTCATAGCCCTCTTCCAGCTTCTCGACGAAATTGGGAATCTCGTTCGGATCGTGCTGCAAATCGCCGTCCATCGCCAGGATGAAATCACCCGACGCATGATCGAAGCCGGCAGCCAGCGCCGATGTCTGCCCAAAATTGCGGCGCAGCTTCACCACCAGCACCCGGCTGTCTACCGCGGCAATCTCTTCGAGAAGTTTGTAGGTGCGATCGCTCGAGCCATCGTCCACAAGGACCAGCTCAAAGGGATGCCCCACCTGCTCCATCACCTGCTTCAGGCGGGCATAGAGAACGGTTACGTTTTCCTCTTCGTTGTGAAAGGGAACAACGATGGAGTATTTCGGCATATCCAATAGTATAGACGCTTCTGAGTTGAATCGGATGCACACCGGGAGCGCCGAAGCAACTCAGTCAAGAAGTGCCAAAATCAGGCTCGCCGGCAGATCAACTATCGATCCAATTCATCGAGCATCCCCTGCATCTCGCTCAGCGCGTGGCGATTGCCTGTGCGCGCGGCGCAGCTGATGCCGCCCTTCAGCCGTTCGATCGCTTCCTTTGTCCGCCCCGCATTGGCCAGCGTCTGTGCCGACATGAAGTAGGCGGCTGTGTAGTCGGGATCGTTGGCCAGCAGTGCGTCAAACTCCCTGAGCGCCTCGTCCGCGTCGCCGCGTCCGGCCAGCTCCATGGCAATACCGTAACGGGCAAAGCTATTCTTCGCATCAAGCGCAAGAATCTCGCGCAATCCGGCAATCTTGTCTGTGCTGCTCATCTTGTATCGAGTTTCCCTGAGACCGTTTGCTTAATTAACGCGGATTGCCGAAACTGGAAAGGTCCGTCGGACCGGCTCCGCCCACCTATTGTAGCGAAGATTTGGTCAAGCGACGGTGAATGAAAGGAACCAGGCACGCATGAGTTCCAACGACCCGACGCCCATTGTCCGCACTGTCGCCAGCACGCAGTCGGAAATGACTGAAATCATTCTGCCCAACGACGCCAACACCCTCGGCAACCTGCTCGGCGGCCGTCTCATGCACTTCATCGATCTGACCGGCGCCATGGCTGCCTATCGTCACACGCGCACGCACGTCGTCACCGCCGCAATGGATCACATCGATTTCATCCAGCCCGTGCACGTCGGGGATCTGCTGATCCTCAAGTCCAGCGTCAATCGCGCATTTAATACTTCGGTCGAAGTCGGCGTCAAGGTGTGGGTCGAGCATCCGCAGACTGGGTCGCTGCTCCACGTCGCCAGCGCCTATCTTGTGTTCGTCGCCATCGACAAGCAAGGCAACCGGCAGAAGGTTCCCGCGCTGCAGCCAGAAACACCAACCGAAGTGCGCCGTTACAACGATGCCCTGCGCCGGCGCGAATACCGCGAAGCGGAAGCCGTACGCCGCAAACAGGCCAAAGCTGCCATCGCTGCACAAGCCAAAAGCGCCGGCTAGCCCGATGGTCGATTCTTCAATATCCATGGGCCATTCCGGCTTCCCGCGCCGCATCGTCTGCCTCACCGAGGAGACCGTCGAAACCCTTTACCTTCTCGGCGAGCAGGACCGCATTGTCGGCGTCTCCGGCTACGCCAAGCGGCCTGCCGAGGTGCGTAGCAAACCTCGTGTCGCTGCCTTTCGCGACGCCAACATCGATGCCATCCTCGACCTCAAGCCCGACCTGGTGCTGACTTTCTCCGACGTGCAAGCGGAGATCGCGCGCAGCCTCATCCTGCGCGGCGCCTCCGTGCTGAACTTCAACCAGCGCACCATCGCCGAGATCTACGACATGATCGCTGTGCTCGCGCGCATCGTCGGCAAACCGGCAGCAGGCGCGACCCTGATCGAAAAGCTGCAAGGCGGCCTGGACCAGATCGCAGGTGCAGCGGCCAAATTCCCTCACCGTCCGCGTGTCTACTTCGAAGAGTGGCACGACCCGCTTATCAGCGGCATCGGGTGGGTTGAAGAGCTCGTAGAAATCGCCGGCGGCGAGCTCGCCTTTCCCGAACTGCGCAACTGCGGCAAAGCGCACGATCGTGTCGTCGATCCAGCCGCAGTCATCGCTCGCAACCCCGACGTCATCCTCGCGTCCTGGTGCGGTATGCAGGTGAAACCCGACGTCATTCGCTCCCGTTCCGGCTGGAGTGCCATCTCCGCTGTCCGCAACGATCACATCTACGAGGTCCCCTCGACCACGATCCTTCAACCCGGCCCAGCGTCGCTCACAGACGGCGTGCGCTTCATCCACGCGATTCTCACCGGCGTCGTTGGCGCCGACGTGAGAACTGAACTTTTGGCGGGCCACTGACTCGATTCCAAGCTCCTGTAAGATTGAAGAGATTGGTTCGTTCAAAAGGAGTAGTTCAGGCCCTATGGCTCATTCACATGCCATGCCCACGCCGGTGGCTCTGCCCGGCGTCTCCAAGATCGTCGCTATTGGTTCCGGCAAAGGCGGCGTCGGCAAGACCACCGTCGCTGTCAACCTCGCCATCGCCCTCTCCAAGCTGGGCCAGCGCGTTGGCCTGATCGACGCAGACATCTACGGCCCCAATGTCCCCACGATGATGGGCTCGACGCAGCAGCCCATGGTCGGCGCGAACAACCAGATCCAGCCGAACCTGACGCACGGCATCAAGACCATCTCCATCGGCTACATCTCGCCTGGCGACAAGCCCATGGTGATGCGCGGTCCCATGCTGCACCAGATCATTCGCCAGTTCCTGCAACAGGTCGATTGGGGCGAACTCGACTACCTCATCATCGATCTGCCCCCCGGCACCGGCGATGTGGTTATCTCTCTGGTCCAAACGGTCCCGCTCACCGGCGCAGTCGTGGTCAGCACGCCCAGCGACGTTGCTCTGCAGGATGCGCGCAAGGCTCTCGAGATGTTCGGCCAGGTCAACGTCGAAGTTCTGGGCATCGTCGAGAACATGAGCCACTTCACCTGCCCGCATTGCCACCACGAGATCGACATCTTCTCCAAGGGAGGCGCCGAGCGCACAGCGAAACAGTTCAACGTTCCCTTTCTCGGATCGATCGAACTTGTTCCCGCGATTCGTGAAGGCGGCGATCGCGGCCTGCCCGTCACGCTCGCTGGACCAAAAAGCCCGCAGGCCGCTGAATTCTTTTCGATCGCCGAAAGGCTGATGGAGCGCGCCAACATTGCAGCTGCCGCGAGCAGCGACGTGATCGAAATCAGCTAAGCACCTGCGCCACCTGCGGTGGGGCTAACTGCCTTCGGCCGGTCCGCGCCAGAAACAAGGCGCGGAGATCAGGTCCGTCGTATGTGCTGATGTGACCGAGATCATTTGGGCTGACGGCTCGAAGGAGTGAACCTTGGACAACGAAGTGCTGATCCGGTCTGTTCAAAGCAGCGATTTCAATCAATGGAAGCTGCTTTGGGATGGATACAACGCCTTCTACGGTCGCAAGGACGAGACTGCACTTACCGACGAAGTTACTCAGCAAACTTGGGCGCGCTTCTTCGATGCGTACGAACCAGTTCACGCGCTGGTCGCGGATCAGGCCGGACAACTTCTCGGGCTTGTGCACTACATCTTTCACCGCAGCACGATCTCGTTGACGACCAACTGCTATCTGCAGGACCTGTTCACGCTGGAAGCGGCGCGCGGCAAAGGTGTCGGACGTGCACTGATTGAAGAGGTCTATCGACGCGCGCAGATTGCTGGCTCAGGCCGCGTCTATTGGCACACCCACGAGACCAATGCGACCGCGATGCTACTCTACGACAACATCGCCGAGAACAGCGGCTTCGTTGTCTATCGCAAGATGCTCGAATAGCAAGCGCCAGCTGCATCTTTCACTTCGACCCTCTGCACATCCATGCCAAATTCTCTGCAAGGGCGGACTGACTTTTCGCGCGACGGTTATTGCCTAGTTAGGGTACTGGGTCAACTGACCCAGTACCCTAGTTATTAACAGGCGGGGGAGGGGGGTACGAACAATTCGGGGCGACCATCGACAACGCACGTTCTGTTCGCCGTCTTCACCCACTGAAACATCGCAACCCTCTCTCAATTCCATCGTGCACTAAACGACGAATATTTTCTGCAAATTGCCGGCGGCAATCGACCGTGGAAGAAGGAGGGGGCGGCCGCTTCGCACAAGAAAAGCGGAGCATCGCGGCTCCGCTCTCCCGTTTATGACTGAACTTTTTGTTACCGCCAGTGTCCTTCAACCAGCACCCATCCGCCGTGGCGATGGACCCAGTGATGCGCCACCCACACGGCGTGCGGACGCGGAGGCGCCGCATAATACCCCGGAACCCAGACATAACGGGCGCCATCCCAGCGGTGATAGCCGGCGACCCACGCGTAGCCTGGATGCGGGGGCGGACCGTAGTGCTCCACGATCGGAGCGGGTGGGCCAATGCGCACATATACCTGAGCATTCGAGGCCGCGGGAAGCAGTGAAAACGCAAGCAAAGCAGCAAGGGCGATCTTCTTCACGATGCAAACTCCTCAGCAAGGGATTTGTACCGGAGCCGTTTGGAGGCTCTCCGGCTTCTTGAAGAGTTTGAACGGTGAATCCGGGCAAAAGTTGCGCGGCTGCGCCCCTGGCGGGCGCCTCTCGTTGACACGAAAGAGTTACCGCCGCACGGGCGAAAGGGCTTCGATCTCTTCGGCCAACACGTCGGAAGCCGCAATGCAGTCTGCCCGGCTCACATCGTTGTGCGTCACCAGGCGAATCGCATCCGGCCCTACCGAGCCCGCGAGTACACCGCGCGCCTTGAGTCGTACCACAAGATCGTGCGCACCTACGCCCTCGGCCAGCCTGAAGATCACGATGTTCGTCTCGACGGTGTCTGGGTCGACGATGACTCCCTCGATGTGCGACAGCGTCTCGGCCAGGAACTTCGCATTGGCGTGATCTTCATGGAGCCGCGTCGGCATTGTTTCGAGCGCAATCAAACCGGCAGCAGCCAGCACGCCGGCCTGCCGCATGCCTCCGCCGAGCGCCTTGCGATAGATTCGCGCGCGCTCCATCAGCTCCGCCGAGCCCACCAGCATCGATCCCACCGGCGCGCCGAGTCCCTTTGACAAGCAGAACATGATGGTGTCGAACCCGCGCGTCAGCGTCCTCATATCCACGCCCAGCGCGGTCGCCGCATTGAAAATGCGTGCGCCATCGAGATGGATCGGGATATTCCGCTCCTTCGCTTCGGCCCAAATCTCGTTCAATACATCGACGCGCGTGCACCTGCCACCCGCTAAGTTCGCCGTGTTCTCAATCTCGATCAGTCCCGTCGACGCACGAAACGAGCTGCGTCCATAAATCACCGGCTCGATGTCTTTCCAGGTCAAGGTGCCGCTTGCGGTCGGCACGGCGCGAATCACACATCCAGAGAAGACGGCGATGGTTGCCATCTCCCAATCCAGAATGTGCGACCGCGACTCGCAGATCACTTCCTGGCCCGGCTCGGTGTGCAGCCGAATTCCGATCTGATTGCCCATCGTGCCCGTGGGAACAAAGAGAGCTGCCTCGCGTCCGAAGATCTCCGCGGCGCGCTTCTCCAACAGATTCACAGTCGGGTCTTCGCCGTAGACGTCGTCGCCTACCTCCGCCGCAGCCATTGCGGCACGCATCTCAGGAGTTGGCCGCGTCACTGTGTCGGAACGCAAATCAATCAACTCTTCCATCCGTTGTCCCCTGCATGGTGCGAAGTGTGAACCACAAGCAATGAACTGCTTCTTACGGTATCTGTACCATCGGCAGCTCCATCACCGGCGTCAGCTTGCCGTCCTTCGATGCCACCGCCCACATCCCGTGAAAGTTCGCCTTCAGCTCCGGGTGTGCTTTCAGCATGGCGCTCAATACGGCGGTCGCCTCAGTGCGCGCGGCTGCCGGATCGCTGATGCCAAGCGATTCATAGGTTACGCTCAGATCGTCCTGGCGCAACGTCGTATCGATCCGCACGCTGTCGATCTTCCATGTCCGCGGCCCATCGCTCAGGGAGATAGGAAATCCACCCGGCGGGTCCTTAATCTCCGATTGCTCGCGGCCCAGCTTCTCCAGATTCGGCGACGACAAAAAATCCACCGGCAACAACAAGTACCGCGCCATGTCATAGCTGTACCACGCGCTCCAGGGCTGACCGGTTCCCGCTTCAGCTCGTGCCCGCGTCCAGTACCAGACTCCGTCGTGCCCATCGATGCTTCCCTGCCGCACCGATACGCCACCCAGCTTCCACGCCGCAGGCGTCGCGGTCGGATCCCAGACGACGATGAGCCCGATTTGGCCACCCAGAGGCGCGCCCGCTGCCTGCGCGAGAATCACAGCATACTTGCCGGGCGGCAGTGCATGCATGGTGATGGTCACGGTCAGCGAGCCGCTTGCATTCGAGCAGAAGAACTGATCGTCGGTGGTTTCGGTCTGGGCAGACGCGTCCAGCAGATAGATACTCTGCAGCTGCGCCTGGCCGCCCTTCAGCAGGGGCGCGCCCAACTCGATCTCGCCGCGCATGCCGTCCCACTGCGAGGAGATGGCCGGCAGCAGTTGCGCCTGGAGTGTCGCATAGTTCTGCTGCAGGATCGCATCGGTCAGGCGTTGGCCCACGGCGGCCAGCACAGCCCGATCCGAGTTCTGCAATGCTGCCTGCGTTGTACAGGTGACGGCCAGACTTGTCATCGGCGCGGCCAGTAAAGCCGCCGCGATCCATCCTCTGAAGCAGAGGCGCATGTTGAAGATTTCCTCTTGGCCCGGAATCTTTTGCGAGCGTCTGCAGGCCACTGCTAGTCTAGTACGTAGGGCAGCCAGCCAGCGAACGCATCGGCCCGCGGGAGTCATCCCCCATGCACGACTCGATCCGGCACCGTCTCTGCGATCTCCGACTTCGCCTCACGCGGAGCCTGTGCAGGGTCTGGATTCTGTCTGCGTTTGCAACGCTGGCGCCGGTACTCTCCGCGCAGACGCAGCCTGCGGGAGCAGCCCAGCAGGCACCGCCCGCCGCAGCGGTACAGGAACATGCTCAGAAGCCATCGCCCGCACAGGAAGCCGCCTCCACCAAGCCTCCCGCGCCAGACTGGCCCATCAATGCTCAGCCCAAGCCTGCGACGATCTTGTGGAAGAAGCACGAGCTCAGCATTGACGCCGCGAACTCCAGCCTGGAGCAGATTCTCACCGATGTCGCATCAGCCACCGGCGCTTCGGTGGACGGCGTCACCAAAGACGAAAGAGTCTTCGGCACCTTTGGTCCCGCTCCTGCGCGCGATGTGCTCGCGCAGCTGCTGCAGGGGACCGGCTACAACGTCATGATGATCGGCGATCAAGGCCAGGGCCTTCCCCGCCAGATCATCCTCTCGACACGAAACGCAGGCAAGACGCCCCAGGGCGGCGCGCGCGCAGCGTCCGAAGAGAACGACGACGACGCGGTACCGGAGGTCCAGTACGATCCACCTCCGCAGCCGCAGCAACCTCCGCAGGTGCAACAACCCATGCGACCGGGATTCAACCCCGCCATTCCGGGAGGGATGGGCACTCCTCAGCAGCCAGGTCAGCAGCCGCAAGGCCAGCCACAGACCAACCCGCCCAATCCATAATCCCTCGGGACGGGTCCGGATCTGCGCCAGACATCGCGATAAGGGATGTGGATGCAGCCGTGCGCACGCCATCCCCGCAGCACCGGTTGAGCGCTTCGAGACAAGTCGAGCTTCGAGTGATTTCCCTGCGCTGGTCAGCGGGAAGGAAAAATGGAGGAGGCTAGAGGATCCCGGCTGTTTCTGGCCGCGTCTTTACAGGAACAGCATGATCCTGGGGCTTCATCAGCCCAAATGCGATACGGAAGATCGCATACGCCGCCAACACACCAAACGCCATTGACCCCACAGCCGCACAAATCGACATCAATACACTCAATGAATCCGTCATAAATCCCGTTGGTCTACCGCAATAATCAAAGACACGTCTTGCAATACTCTATCGGCAAGGGCCACCGCGAGTTCGAGACAGTCAGTCCATGCGATTTTCGCAGAAAAGTCGTCGCGTTGACCCTTGTTTCTATTGGCAAATAGAATACCTCCAGTGGGTTGCAGTCCGGTTAAGCAGCTTCTCTTGGGCAGGAAACCAAAGTTTGGAAATCCCGTATTGACTTTGCCGTTCCCAGAACGGCTCTTTCTCTTGCACGAGCCGCCGCGTTGCGGCAGGCATCCGTCTCCTGGCCGAATTCACTTTCGGAGCGTCTGCACCGCGGTCGTAGCCTGAATCATGTCGATCACACACATCTCGGTGCGGGGCGCACGCCAGCATAATCTGCGCGACATCCACGTGCGCATCCCCCGGAATACGCTCACGGTGGTTACGGGCTTATCCGGCTCCGGCAAAAGCTCGCTGGCCTTCGACACCATCTACGCCGAGGGACAGCGCCGCTACGTCGAAACCTTGTCGGCCTACGCACGCCAATTTCTGGATCAGATCGAACGCCCCGACGTGGACTCCATCGAAGGCCTTTCGCCGGCCATCTCGATCGAACAGAAGACCACCAGCCGCAGCCCTCGCTCCACGGTCGGCACCATCACCGAGATCTACGACTACCTGCGTCTGCTGTACGCATCGATCGGCACGCCGCATTGCCCCAACTGCGGCCGGCCCATTGCTCGTCAGACCGCGGACCAGATCGTGCAGCGCATTCTCGATCTGGGAACCGGGGAGCGTGTCACCATCATGGCTCCGGTCGTCCGCGGCCGCAAAGGCGAGTTCAAAGACCTGTTGGATGAATTGGATCAGCAAGGCTTCCGCGCCCGCGTGGACGGTGAGATCGTCGACCTGTCCGAGCCGCCTGCTCTCGATAAGCGCAAGAACCACGCCATCGAAGCCATCATCGATCGTGTTCTATTGAAGCCCGCCGAAGGAACGGCCGGCAAGAACCTGGGTGCCCCCGGTCCCGATTCTGGGACCCGGGACGGATCTAAGTTAGCCGCACCGCAGGTGCCTGGCAAGCCGAGCCGTCGAAAAACGCCTCGAAGCCGCCGTCTCCAAGGCTCTCCAACTGGCCAACGGCCTGGTCCTCGTCGCAGTTGCCCGTGCCTCTGGCGAAAAGCCCGACGAGCAGCTCTTCTCCTCTTCGATGGCCTGCCCCGACTGCGGCCTCGACGTGCCCAAGCTCGAGCCGCGCAGCTTCTCGTTCAACTCGACCTTTGGCGCCTGCCCTGAGTGCCATGGGCTCGGCTCGCTCTACGATTTCGATCCCGCGAAGGTGATTACGGACTGGTCCAAGCCCCTGCTTGACGGCGGCCTCGGTCCGGGCTCGGCCTCGCAGTACCTCCTCAAGCTCATTCAGCTCGCCGCAGACCGCTACAAAATCGATCTCAAGACGCCCTTCGAGGACCTTCCGCCGAAGCAGCAGCACATCCTTGTCTATGGCCCTCCCAAAGGCGAAGGCCCGCGCACCGGCTTTCACGGCATCCTCGCCTACCTGCGCGATTCCGTTGCCGAAGCACGCAGCGAGGGCTATCGCGAGTACATGATGAGTTTCATGTCGGCGACGCCCTGCCCCGTTTGCCGCGGCAAGCGCCTGCGCCCTGAATCGCTCGCCGTCAAGATCGGCGGTCTTTCTATTGCCGACTTCACCGCCTTGCCGCTGAACAAGGCGCTCTCCGCTGCCATCAATCTGCGGTTCACGGCGCGCGAAGCTCTGATAGCCGAACGCATCCGCCGCGAAATCGCCGAACGCCTCGAATTCCTCTGCGCCGTGGGCCTCAGTTATCTCGCCCTTGACCGCAGCGCCGCGACACTCTCCGGCGGCGAAGGCCAGCGCATTCGTCTGGCGACGCAGATCGGTTCCCGCCTGCGCGGTGTCTTGTACGTTTTGGACGAGCCTTCAATCGGCTTGCACCAGCGCGACAACGAGCGCCTGATCGAAGCGCTCGAAAAGCTGCGCGACCTTGGCAATACTGTCCTCGTCGTCGAGCACGATGAAGACACCATCCGCCACGCCGATTTCGTCCTCGATCTTGGGCCCGGAGCGGGACGCCTCGGCGGTCATGTCGTCGCCCAGGGCACGCCCGAGCAGATCATGGCCTGCCCTGAGTCGCTCACCGGCCGCTATCTCTCCGGAGCCACAGGCATCCTTCATCGCGCCGAGCCGCGCTCGCTCACCGGCAAATGGCTTACCGTCGCCGGCGCCCGCGAACACAACCTCCAGGACCTCACCATCCGTGTCCCCCTCGGCGTCATGACAGTCGTGACTGGCGTCAGCGGCAGCGGCAAGAGCACTCTCATTAACGACATTCTTTACAGATCGTTAGCCAAGAATCTCTATGGATCGCGCGAAGAACCGGGCGTGCACGACGAGCTCTCCGGCCAGGACCAGATCGACAAGGTCATCCGCATCGACCAGTCGCCGATTGGCCGCACACCCCGCTCCAACCCGGCCACCTACACTCAGGTCTTCTCGCCCCTCCGCGATCTCTTCGCTATGCTCCCTGAGGCACGCGAGCGCGGCTACAAACCAGGCCGCTTTAGCTTCAACGTTGCCGGTGGCCGTTGCGAGGCCTGCCAGGGCGACGGACAGCGCCGGATTGAGATGAACTTCATGCCCGACGTCTACGTACAGTGTGAGGTCTGCAACGGACGCCGCTATAACCAGGAGACTCTCGCCGTGAAATTCCACGGCTACTCCATCGCCGACATCCTCGAGCTGACCATTGAGGACGCCCTCAATGTCCTTGTCGACGTGCCCACCGTCCGCCAGAAGCTCCAGACCCTGGTCGATGTCGGTCTTGGCTACGTCCACCTCGGACAAAGCGCCACGACACTCAGCGGCGGGGAGGCGCAACGGATGAAGCTGGCCCGCGAGCTCTCCAAGCGCCAGACCGGCCGGACTCTTTACTTACTCGACGAGCCGACGACCGGCCTCCACTTCGACGACGTGCGCAAGCTTCTCGAGGTCCTGCACAGGCTCACCGATCTCGGCAACACGATCATCATCATCGAGCACAACCTCGACGTGATTCGAAACGCCGACTGGATCCTCGACCTCGGCCCCGAAGGCGGCGAGGATGGCGGCCGCCTCGTTGGCGAAGGCCGTCCTGCTCACATCGCCCATATTTCTGAGTCCTATACGGGCCAGTTTCTCAAGCGCTACTACAGCTCTCACAATGGCCATCTCGAGCCGGTTGACGACACCGCTGCCATGCTCTCGATCGGAGATTACAAAAACGGAGGGAGCAAGGGCCTTCAGGCCCCTGAAAAGGGCCTGCGGACGACGAAGGGCTTCAGCCCCGGAGGAAGCAATGGCGACGCCTACATAAGTACTGCAGCAAAGAAGAAACCCCGTAAGAAAACCGGCGTCCCCGAGAATGCGTCCATCGGCCCTTCTTCCGAGTCCAAGAAGAGAACGCGCCCCACCACGCCGGTGGCTTCATGAACGATCTGCCCGAGCAGCTCCCTCCCGATCTCAGCTCCGCATTGGACACCGACCCGCGCCCCTCGGAACCGATTGCCGCTTCGGAATCGTTCCTGGCTCAACCCACCCAGACCGGACCGACGGAGCCTGCCCAGCCGAACGTACCGGCCCCATTCTCCCCGCATTCAACGCCGCAAGATGGCATCCCTTATCAATCAGATGCGCCGCTACTCTTCGAGCAGTACATGCTGCCTCCGCAGGACCGCATCCCGCACCTGGGCCACCTTGCGCTGCTCGGCCTGCTCGCCGTCAGCGGACTTGCCATTGTCGCAGTTGTGGCGCAGGTCGCCGTGATGCGCCACGTCTTTGGCGTTACCTCACTCGCGGACGCGGCCTCCAACGTCCGTTATCTTCTCGGAACCCAGGCGCTGCTCTACCTTTTCACCTTTGCCGGTAGCCTGATCGTCTTTCCCCTGGTCTGGCACAAGAGCCTGTTCGCGGGCCTGCAGTGGCGCGGGAGCAGAGCCCTCCAGTTCAGCGGATATCTCATCGGAGCCGCAGGCCTCTGCTTCGTCCTGGCCATGATCGACGGCTACTTCTTCCCCGGCCCCAAAGACGCCCCCATCGACCGCATCTTCCGCATGCCCGGCGCCGCCTGGATCCTCTTCGCCTTCGGCGTCACCTTTGCGCCATTCTTCGAGGAGATCGCCTTCCGCGGCTTTCTTCTCCCCTCGCTTGCCACCGCCTTCGACTGGACCGTCGAGAAGACCACACACCGGACCCGCCCCGACCTCGACTGGAATGGCCACCCGAACTGGTCCATGCCGGCGATGGTCGTCGCCTCGATTCTCACCAGCATCCTGTTCGCCTTCATGCACGCCGACCAGACCAGCTACTCCGTTGGCCCTTTCCTGCTGCTCATCGTGGTCAGCCTCGTGCTCTGCACCGCGCGCCTGCGCCTGCGCTCGCTGGCCGCCAGCGTCCTGCTCCACGCCACCTATAATTTCCTGCTGTTCTCGTTCATGCTGATCGGCACCAGCGGCTTCCGCCACCTCGACAAGATGTGAACTGGCCGGGACGAGCCGTCCAGGCGCATGCCCTTCGGGCCGTCACCGTTCCCCAGTTTCCCTCTGTGCCGAGTCCCGTAAAATCTCACTTGATGACTTCACCTACCCACGCCCAGCAACTTCTCTCCATCCTCGCCCGCATCAGCTTCAAGCTCGGCCAGTTCAAGCTCTCCTCCGGCGGCACCAGCGACTACTACATCGATTGCCGCACCACGACGCTGCACGCCGAAGGCGGCCGCCTCACCGGGCATGCCATTCTTGAATTGCTGGAAGCACACAAAATCGACGCCGAAGCGGTCGGCGGATTGACCATGGGCGCCGACCCCATCGTCTCCAATGTGGCCACGGCAAGCGCCTGGCGCGCTGTTGAGACACCCGGCGCGCCCCTGCTCCACGGATTTCTGGTCCGCAAAGCGGAGAAGGCCCACGGCACCGGACGCCGCATTGAAGGATTTTGTAAAGAGGGCGCGCGCGTCGCGATCGTCGACGACGTCTGCACGACCGGCACCTCTACCACTAACGCCATCGGGGCTGCGCAGGAGGCCGGCATGATTGTTGCCGCCGTGGTCTGCATCGTGGAGCGAGAAGAAGCCAACGGCCGCCCCGCCGTCGAATCAGCCGCAGCCGGAGCACCATTTCTGCGTCTCTTCACTGCCAACGATGTGCGCACCGAACACGTCCGCCAGCTGGAAGGTGCAAGGTAGAAGGCAAGCGGGACAAGCGGCCTATCTCTCGGCTTCTCTGTTTTCTCTACACCAACGCAAAACAGGCCACCCGTCTCCGGATGGCCTGCCTGACTTACTGCCGAGCTGCGTTAACTTACCGTCCCGAACCCGAACCCGTCGGCGTTGTCGCCGGCGCGGTTTGGCTTCCGCTCGTGTTCGAGAGCAGCTGAATCTGCACGCGGCGGTTCTGCTTGCGGCCGTCCGCCGTGCTGTTGTCTGCAACGGCGTCGTCCTTACCGATGCCGATCAGGTAGAACCGGTGCGCGGGAATGTTGTACTTCGCGGCCAGATACTGCACCACCGCATCGGCGCGGCGCTGGCTCAGGTCATAGTTGTACTGCGCCGGTCCGGTCGAGTCGGTTCCACCCGTCACTTCGAGAATGTAGCTCTTGGCCGAGCTCAGCTGCCCAGCAAAGCTGTCGAGCTGATCTTTGTCGTCCTTGGTCAGCATGGCCTTGTCGAAGCCGAAGTTCACGGTCGCGTTCGCCATCGTCTTGTAGTTGTCGAGACCCTTCACAACGCTGTCGAGCGAATCGGCGCGGTGCACCGCATCGTTCGCCGCAGTCTCTGCATCGCCTGCTGCCTTGGTCGCTCCCTGCGCGTTCTGGGTGGCGTTGTCGGCTGCGGCCTGGGCCTGCTTGATGCCGGCCTGCGCACGATCGTCGGTGTCGCGAATCGCGCGGCCGTTCGCCGCCGTCTTATCTTCCAGCTGTCCGGTGTGATCCACAATCGGAGCGGTCTGGGACTTCACCCAATTCTTGGTCGCGCAACCCGTTGCACCCATCACCGCCAACGCAGCGGATGCCATCCAAAGGCCAAATCGGTAGTTCATATCGTTCATCCTCCCGCCGCCCTTTGTCAGGTCCTTGGACCCACGAAGGCGGAGATCTGTTCCGTACGCCTCCTTATTAGCATCCGTCGCACCAAACTCGAGAGCGCTGCGCACCTCATCGCAACAATAAGAAACCAAATTAGTTATGCGCAGAAATAGCGCCGCTCCCCGAGATTTAAACAATGTAAAAATTACGTGGACACGTAAGCTTTGCCGCTCCAACTTCAATCCTGCGCGTAGTTTCCGCCAGACCGCTATGCTTAAGATTGGCACGCCAGCCCCTGAACTCCCCAGATGGACCTCCACGAGAAAATCCGCACCCTGCCCACCCAGCCCGGCGTTTACCTCTACAAGAACGCCGACGGCGAAGTCATCTACGTGGGCAAGGCCAAGAATCTGCGCTCGCGCGTCCGCTCTTATCTGCTCGAAGCCTCGCAGGCCAACGCCAAAACCGGCTCGCTCATGCGCGAGGCCGTCGACCTCGAGTACATTCTTGTCGCCAACGAGCACGAAGCGCTGGCTCTCGAAAACAATCTCATCAAGCAGCGCAAGCCGCGTTTCAACATCCTGCTACGGGACGATAAGACCTACCCCTACGTCAAGCTCACCCTCGCCGACCGCTTCCCCAAAGTCTTCGTCACCCGCCGCCTGCGCAAAGACGGCTCCGCCTACTACGGCCCGTACTTCCCCGGCAATCTCGCCTACCGTGTCGCCGAGCTCATTCATCGCAGCTTTCTCCTGCCTAGCTGCAAAGTCGATCTCGCGCGCTTCCATCCCCGCGCCTGTCTCGAGTACTACATCCATCGCTGCCTCGGCCCCTGTGTCGAAGGGCTGACGACGCCCGAGATCTACGCGCAAGCCGTGCGCGATGCGCAGCTGTTCCTGGAAGGTCGCCACACGGAGCTCGAACGCTCCCTCAATGTGCGAATGCTCGGCGCCGCCGAAGCCGAAAACTTTGAAGGCGCAGCCCGTTTGCGCGATCAGCTCTCCACCGTTCATCAATTGCAGGAGAAGCAGCGCATCGCCACCGCTGAACAAGATGATGACGCAGACGTCTTCGGTTATCACTTCGAAGACGACAGCCTTGCCGTCAATCTCTTCCACATGCGCGCCGGCAAGATCGTCGATCGCCGTGAGTTTTTCTGGGACGAGTTGCCCGCACTGATCGATGCCGAAGAAGCGACCGCAGCAGAGGGAACGAGCAAGACTCTGGGTGCCCCAGGTCCCTCGCCTTTGGGGACCTGGGAAGGCAAAGACATCTCCGAATCCAAGCAACAGGAACCTCACGAAGTCCTCGGCGCGCTCGTCAAACAGCTCTACATCGACCAGCAATATGTCCCGCGCACCATCCTCGTCCCCGTCGACTTCGACGATCGCGAACCGCTCGCTACCCTGCTCACCGAACGAACCGGGCATCGCATCGAGCTCCTCGTGCCGCAGCGTGGCGAAAAGCGTTCCCTCGTCGACCTTGCCGGCCAGAATGCCAAGCAATCCTACACGCAGCGCTTCCGCGTGCTGATTCCTTCGCAGAAAGCCATACAGGAAGAACTCGCCGACAGGCTGATGCTGCCCGAGTTGCCCAAGCGCATCGAGTGCTTCGACATCTCTCACATTCAGGGCGCTGAAACCGTCGCGTCGATGGTTGTGTGGGAGAACGGCAAGATGAACAAGTCGGCCTATCGCAAGTTCAAGGTCATGACCGTCGTCGGTGTCGACGACTTTGCGTCGATGCGCGAAGTGGTCGCCCGCCGCTACCGCCGCATTCGCGATGCGGGTAGCGCCAACGCACAGCGCAGTCTGCGAATCGCCCGAGGGCTAGCCGAAATCCTCCAAAGAACCCACCACCATGCCTTCCCTCGTCCTCATCGATGGCGGCCTTGGCCAACTCCACGCCGCCGCCGACGCGCTTGAGTCTCTCGGCTTCACTTCGCAGCCACTTGCCTCCATCGCCAAAAAAGAGGAAGTCATCTACCTTTACGGCAACGAGGACGAGCCCGTGGTCCTCGATCGCCGCTCGCCCGTGCTGCATCTGGTGCAGCTCATTCGCGACGAGAGCCATCGCTTCGCCATCGGCTATCACCGGCAGCGCCGGGCCATGCGCGACCGGACTTCTGAATTACTGGATATCCCCGGAGTGGGCCCGCAAACGCGCCAGCGCCTCCTCACGCACTTCGGGAGTCTGCGCGACGTGCAGCAAGCAACAGCCGACTCGCTGGCCGCAGTGGTCCCGCGCAAGACGGCGCAGACGATCTGGCGGCATTTCCATGAACCTGTGCCCAGCGACACCTGCGCGTAGCGACTAAAATCAGTTGCGCGTCATGACGATTCGACCTCGAACTTTTGAACCCGACCACATCGCCGCACATGAACACTGTTCGCTCCATCGTGCAGAGTTGGAACGAAGCGATCTCCGCGGGTGTTTCTACTGCTTGGCCATTTTCCCGCCATCGCGAATCACAGAAGGATCGACGACGGACAGACCGCGATCTGTCCTGAATGTCCGGTTAATTCTGTAATCGGCTCTGCGTCCGGCTATCCCATCACGACGGCATTCCTGGAGCAAATGCACTCACACTGGTTCTGACACACGGGCCGGGTCACGGGATAGGGCATCGCTATGAGCATCAAATGATGCTAGAATTGATGCGTGAGGTCCCCATGAGGACAACGGTTGCACTTGACGACGAATTGGTCCGCAAGGCCCAGGCGATTACGGGCATCACCGAGAGAACTGCCCTGCTCCGCGAAGCCCTGAAAGCCCTGCTGCACGTGGAGGCTTCACGCAGGCTCGCAGCGCTGGGCGGATCGCAGCCTGATTTGGAAGACATCAAGCGCCTGCGAGTTGACGATCTGTGATTCTCGCCGACACCTCGGTCTGGATCGACCATATCCGGGCATCCAGCCCCGAGATGGTACAGCTCCTCAGCGCAGGGCAGATCCTTATGCACCCGTTCGTCGTGGCGGAGATTGCTCTCGGCTCATTGAAGAATCGCCGAAAGAAGCTTGCCGACTTGGACATGCTTCTCAATGTGAAAGTGGCAAGACAGAGCGAAGTGCGCCGCATGATCGAGGCGCACACGCTCTACGCCAAGGGCATCCGCCTCACGGATGCGCATCTCGTCGCTTCCTGCCTTCTCACGCCAGGCACACGACTCTGGACGCGCGACGCCAAACTGGAGAAAGTCGCCAAAGCTCTTGGAATTCTTTTCAAGCTTCCGTAGCTTGGCTGCTTCGGTGTCGGCTTGCCGCTCCTGGTGGGGGATGGACCGACTCAGTTTCGCCCTCAGCTGCTAGCCTTCGGACGGGACCAAGCTGAAAGCTGAGAGCTGAACTTACCTCGCCCCGGCCACCGCGTGCTTGTCGTGCTCGCTCACGGCGAAGCTCGCATTGCACGTGGGACACGCATGGACCTTGCCGTCGGCTACTGTGATCACCCTGGTCCCACACTCCGGGCACTTCGCCGTGTGCTCGCTCATGCCAAAGAGCGGTCCGGCGAGCGGCGCCATGATGCCCATCAGAATCACGGGAATCCCGAGGAACAGGCCCCACCCGGTCAGGCAGATCATCACGCCGGCAACAATCAGGATCGGCGCGGCAATCAGCCCATAGGCCAGTCCGCCGAACGCTCCGCGCGCCGGATGATGTTCGTGCTCTTGCGGCTGCGGCGCGTGATGCACCACCGCTTCTCCGCAATGAGGGCAGAAGCCCCACTGCGACATGAGCTGGGTTTTGCACTTTGAACAGGTGGCTTCCATAGGAACCCTCCTCGACGATCCAGTGCAGGCGATCCCCGCTGAATTCGTCACCGAAACGGTGAAAGGAACCAATCGCGTCGCGGCCCACAGGGGCCGACGAGGTTCAGGAATCGCCCGCAGCATGAGAGTAGGCCGAAACATAACCGCTGCCCGTGACCCGCATCACCTCGTGTTTGTACGACGCGATCCGACTCACGAACGAGCTTCGGGCCCCTGAAAGGTTCCCTCGCGTCCGCTCAAATCTGCATCGCTTCGTGATACCTTCACAATCACCGGATGACTCAACCACTCTCCGCGCCAACGCCTACAACCCAAACCGCGCCGCTTCGCGATTTCCCTCGCGACCTACCTCGTGTATTGGGCGCGAGCCAGGCCACGGCTATCGTCGTCGGCACCATCATCGGCAGCGGCATCTTCCTGGTCCCCAGCGAGATGATGCGCGACACCGGCTCTTCGGCGATGGTCTACCTCGCGTGGATCGTCGGCGGCCTGCTGTCGCTGTTCGGCGCCATGACCTACGCGGAGTTGGGCGCGATGCTGC
The DNA here is from genome assembly GCA_963778705.1 of uncultured Acidobacteriaceae bacterium. GTDB lineage: Bacteria > Acidobacteriota > Terriglobia > Terriglobales > Acidobacteriaceae > Telmatobacter. The sequence continues at coordinate 14,491 of CAVZVM010000001.1, read as the reverse complement.
CCTACGCGGGCGGAGAATACGTCTATCTGCGCGGCGCCTACGGCGACACAACCGCTTTCCTCTATATGTGGACGTGGTTCGCCGTGGCCAAGCCCGCCTCGATCGCCGCCGTCACCAGCGGTCTCGCGCGCACGCTCGGTGTCTTCCCTGCCCTGCACGGGCTCTCCACGCATGTGCCCGGACTGCCGCTGCTTTGGTCGCAGGTGTTCGCCATCGCTGTCACGTGGTTCATGACCGGACTGAATTATCTCGGCATCAAAAAGGCCGGCGACTTTCAGCTTGTCTTTACTGTTCTCAAAGGCATCCTGATCCTGATCGTCGCGGCGCTGTGCTTCGCCTCTGCGTCGGGATCGTGGACCAACTTCTCGACCGGTCTGCCGCACGCGGTGGGCGGATTCAGCGGCTTCATGCTTGCGCTGATCGCCACGCTGTGGGCCTATGACGGCTGGAACGACCTCACTATGGTCGCCGGCGAAGTGCGCAGCCCCGAGCGCAGCCTGCCCGTCGCTCTGATCGGCGGATTGTTCATCGTCGGTGCGCTCTTCATGGCCACCAACGCGGCGATTCAATACATACTGCCTGCTGCGCAAATCGCGGCCAGCGAGCGCCCCGCGGTTGCGGCGTTGTCCATCGTTGCCGGCCCGCGCGGCGCAGGTTTCGTGGCCGGGGCCATGGCCCTCAGCATCTTCGTCACCCTCAACGGAACGGTGATGTCCGGCGCGCGCGTTCCCTACGCCGCAGCACGCGATCGCCTCTTCTTCGCGCAGTTCGCACACATCCATCCGCGCTTTCAGTCGCCGTCCACATCGCTCATCGTCCAGGGACTGCTGTCGACCATCTTGCTGCTTTTCCTCAGCCAGTTTCAGCAGCACTTTGAGCTCGCCGTCTTCGCGGAATGGCTCTTCTACATGCTCACGACGACGACTGTCTTCTACTACCGCCGCAAGCGGCCTGACCTCGCGCGCCCCTATCGAGTCTGGGGATATCCATTTCTGCCGGCGATCTTTGTTGTCTGCGCCGCGGCCGTACTTGTCTGGAGCTACCTCGGTAACCTCGAAGGCTCGCTGATCGGCACAGTGTTGATCCTCGCCGGCCTGCCTGTTCTCTGGATTGTGCGCAAGAGGTACGGACCGTCTGTTCCTATGGACGAAAGCCATCCCGTCTGAACCTTGCCCGACCGGTCCGGCGTTTAGAGAAATGGCCCGTTCGCGACATCCTGGCATCGCAACCTGCAGCTCGCTCATCTTTGACCTATGGCCGACATCCAACTCCTTGACCAGCCCATGTGGAGCGCGCTCACCACAGCGCAGTCTCACTTCGCAGTCGGCGATGGGCTGGCACGCGCGTATCTTCCCGCGATCGGCCCACTGAGTGGCCTCGCGGAGCAGTCTCCTGCGACTTACGACGACCTCCATCGCCTCGCGGCTCCCAACGGCATTCATGTTCTCTTTCTTCACGAGCCGCCCGTTCCGCGCGCTGGCTGGACGCTCATCCGCGGTGGCCTCGTCGACCAGATGGTCTTCACCGGTTCACACGTTGATAACCTGCGGAGCCCAGCGGAAATGCGCCTACTCGCCGCAGCCGATGTGAGTGCCATGGTCGAACTCGCTACGCTCACGGAGCCCGGCCCGTTCCGCGACCGCACTCACGAACTCGGCACTTTCTACGGGATCTTGGAGGGCGACCGCCTGCTCTCGATGGCCGGTCAGCGCATGCGCGTTCCTGGCTTTGTCGAAGTCAGCGCCGTCTGCACGCATCCCGACGCCCGCGGCCGAGGCTATGCTCGCATTCTCATGTCCGCCGTCATGAAACTGATCCTCGACTCCGGCGATACGCCGTTCCTGCACACCTTCGCGGATAACCATTCTGCTATTCGCGTCTATCACGCGCTGGGATACGAAAAACGCTGCACCTTCCATCTGGCGGTGCTGAAGAGAGACTCTTAAGGGATTGCTGACCCCGAGCCGCTGGCCCTTGCTCCCTGGTCCCTGATCTACCATCGTTCCTATCCATGCCCACCAAGCCGAAGCTCGGCCAGAACTTCCTTCACGATCCGCAAGCCATCCAGCGCATTGTGGCCGCGCTGGGCGACTGCTCCCACGAAACGGTCATAGAAATCGGTCCTGGCCGCGGCGCTGTCACACGTGTGCTGGCCGCCCAAGCCGCACAGGTGCTGGCCATCGAACTCGACGACGACCTCACGGCAGCGCTGCGCGCGGAGTTCCCCCCGGAGCGGGTCACCGTCGTCCACCAAGATGTGCTGGAGTTCGACTTTGGCGACGCATCAAGGCGAGCCGGACATCGCCTAGCTGTCGTAGGCAATTTGCCCTACTACATCACTTCGCCGATCCTGCTGAAGCTTGCCGCGAGTCATGCTTCCATTGATCGAGCCGTTCTGATGATGCAGAGGGAAGTCGCGGATCGCGTCGCCGCCGAGCCAGGCTCGCGGGACTACGGCCTCTTATCTGTCACCGTGCAGATGTATGGCTCCGTCGAGAAGTTGTTCACGCTGGGGCCCGGAGCATTCTCGCCGCCGCCACAGGTCCACTCCACCGTGATTCGCTGGCGATTCGCTGCGCGCTTCACACCGCTGGGAATCGAGGACGAAGTCAGTTTCCTCTGTTTCGTTCGCCAGGCCTTCGCGCAAAAGCGCAAGACGCTCGCCAACAATCTCCGCGCTGCGGGCATCGCACCTGCCGCCATCACGAACGCTCTCGGATCCGCCGGCGTCGATCCCCAAGTCCGCGCCGAAGCGCTCTCCATCGAATCTCTCGCAACTCTCTGGAAGGGCCTCCCGCCGCCTCCAGTCTAGGGACTAACAGATTCACTCGGGCAGAAAACAAAAAGGCCGCAGCACCTTGCCTGCGGCCCTCCTGCATTCCTCATATGAATCTAGCGATGCCCACCACTGCCCGACGGATGCGATCCGCCCCCGCCCGACGGATGCGCCCCACCACCACCTCCTCCTCCGCCCATCGGCATCGGACGACTTGGCGCCGATGGCGCCGGTGCACGATAAATGGGCGCTGGCGGACGGTAGGTGTTCTCCGGCGGACGATACGTGTTGATTGGCGGCCGATATGCATTTGCCGGTGGCGTCCAGGTTCCTTGATGTCCGGGATTCGGTGCCGGCATAAACCCGTACCGCACGCCAGGATTCACTCGAATCGGAGCCACAGGAAGATGATTCGTCCCACCCACAAACGTGTTGCCATACACCGGTCGCGGAGACAACGGATGCAGCGGCTGGATCGTGTTGCCGGCAATTGTAACTGGGGCATTGTGCGCACGAATCGGCGTGCCGCTCGTCGGATCGTGAACGCGGTTCACTGCAATCACCGGAAACGGCTGATATCGCCCGCCTGCAACTCGTATCGGTCCGCCCGGCCGCGGTCCGCCCACCGGACGATGCGGCGGCCTATACCGCACGGGCCTGACGCCAATGTTGAATCCCCAGCCGCCGCCACCCCACCATGGATAGCCCGCACCCGGAGCCCAGCCCCAGCCGAACCCGTCGTAATAGTTCCACGTGCCGAACGCGTACGGCATGTAGCCCCACGACTCGCACGAAACCCACATATAGCCGAAGCGCGGCGTCCACATCCAGCTGCCGCAGCCATAAGGATCCCAGCCCGACGACTCCGCTTCGTAGGGCGACCACACATTGCCCTGGCCCGGCACGTTGTACCAGCTGCCGTTCGAATCCAGATCGCTCCATGCCGGATTGGTGCTGTCCGGCATCCCGTTCGTTGCCGTCGTGCGGTCGGTCTCCTGTGCCGTGAGTGCCTGGTCGCGATCGGAGTTCCACGTATCCCAGGAGTCCGGCTCGATTGTCTCCGCCACCACGTAGTTGCCCGTGTCGGCTCCGTTCAGCTTCACGCTTTCTCCGCCGTGCAGATCCAGCGACAGCGTGTTCCCCTCGACGTGCGCATTGCCTGAAAACACGGCAACCTCGCCCGGGGGGTAGTCGAGATTGATGCGCAGCACCGTGAAGCCGCTCACCGCCGCCACTTCATTCCCGAAGTGCACCCGAATCTGGTTCGCTTCGCCATTGCCCTGAATCTCGAAGTACCCGAGACCGCTGTTCAGCACCAGGTCGGTTTGCATCGTCGCGCCCTGCTGGCCCAGCGTTCCCAGGGTCAGCGAGCTGTTCGGCGAGATGCGGGCGACACTGCCGTCCTCAAACTGCACTTCGGCGCGCCCGTCGTCCGACGTCGCGATTTGGGTTCCTTCAAACAATGGCGTATTTGCGAGCGCCTGCGCGGCCAAGATCTCGGTCCCTTGCGAAAGTTGAACCTGCCCGTCGACACTGCTCAGACGCACCGCACGCGCCGCGGGCTGGCCTTGCGGAGCAGGAGCCGCTTCTCCCGGTGGCGGAGCCTGAACTCCATCCTGCCCCAGCGACCATCCGGCACCTGCAAAAAAGCTGGCCACAATCGCAGCCAGCCCAAGATACCTTCTCATTGATTTCGTTCCGTTCGTCATGGTGCCCCCCAGGCTCCGGGCCCGAACCAGCACTCCACCATCACCCACTAAGATTGGACACCCCGGCAGCTCATAAAGTCGCGTCCAAACATTGTCATTTCTACCCGGGGCCCCTGTCACTTGGTTCTGCGTACCCATCACCAAAAACATGGCTCTCGGTTACTTCGAGTCTTCGAGGAGCATCCTTGCCCGCCGCCTCACCCGTTCCATCACATCCTCATCGTCCGCCAGCCTGGCCAGAATCGGCTGGATCGCACACATCTCCCTTAAGCGTCCATCCGCGGACGCCTCTTTCATGAACTCCATTTCCTTATCCAACCCAAGTGGATCGTGTTGCAGAAGAAGCTCTAGCCGCGCACCCTCCACGATCGTCGACGCGACCGCCACAAAAGCGTCGGAGAGGGATTGGAGATCGTTGTTCCTGGAGTAGTTGAACTCGCAGGTTCCGGTTCCGTCGGGGCCGGTGTAGGTGAACTTCTTCCAGCCCTGGAAGGCGACCTTGAGATGGCTGTCGCACTTTTCGTCGAAGAGCTTGTTGCGGCGGGCGACGGCGAAGGTGCGGTCGACAAAATCATGGCTGAGTTGGATATCGCGGTCGATGGGGCCGGGTTCGATCTCGTGTAATTCCGCTGCAGTTTTGGTGCCCGGATCGGAGCGGAAGTGGGCTCGGCCGTCGGGATGGAGCTCCAGCGTCCAGGTGGAGGGGGTCAGGCCGGGGTTGGAGAAGTCGACGCGCAAGGTGGTGTCTTCCTGTGCGCTGGCCTGCATCGCTCCGAATCCCGGGGTCATCCCCAGGTTCAAGGCCACACCCAGTGCCAGAGACAATCCCTTCAACTTCATTGCACTCATCGAAGAACTGACCCCTGCTGCAGCAGCGTCTGCGCGGTGTGGATGTGGCAGATGGCGATAGCGAGCGCGTCGGCGACGTCGGGTGGTTCCGGCAACTCCTCCAGTTCGAGCAGCCTGGCTACCATGAACTGCACCTGCTCCTTCTTTGCGAGGCCGTATCCCACCACACTCGATTTGATACGCAAAGGCGCGTATTCGGCAACCGGCAGGCCCATGGTGGCGGCGGCGAGCAGGGCCACGCCCCGGACTTGTCCCAGCTTGAGCGCGGACTTGGCGTTGACGGAGTAGAAGACTTCTTCGATCGCAACGACCTCGGGCTGCCAGCGGGCAAGCTGTTCCGTGAGTTCGCGATAGACCTGCTCGAGGCGCTCGGGCAGCGACTTTGTTTTCGGCAAGCGAATGGCGCCGCGGGCACAGCAGAGGAGGCGAGGCTGCCGGCTGGCGTCGTCGGTTTCGACTACACCGTAGCCGGTGATTTCGGTCCCACAATCGATGCCGAAAACCCTCATCCCGCCCCGAGTTTATCGCAGTGCGCAGGCACACGGTGAGCTAGCAGGTCGCATCGACCTGTCTATGGCAAGTGAAGACGCGCCCTCAGGGGCTAAAGCCCGGCCCTTTATGGTGTCTGTTCTCGGCACGACTAAAGTCGTGCCCTGACACAAGACAGAGCAACCTGACATTCCTCTGATCTAGGCCGGTTTTTCAGGGGGCTGAAGCCCCCTGCTCCCTCCGTGCCTCTCAAGTCGGCTCGTGTCTGTCTCTGCTCCCTCCGTGCCTCTCGACTCGGCTCGTATCTGCCTCTGCTCCCTCCGTGTTTGCGATCTCGAACGGGTGTAAGAGGAACCGTTGGGGGCCGAAGTGCAAAACCGTGTGCAGATAATTACCTCCCTTTTCGAGACAATTATTTACAGGGGTATGGAGAGAGCGATGAACAAGGATGGACGAAGGGCACGGATCGAAACGGATGAGCAGGAGCGGCAACGAGAGGAGCTGGACGAAGTGTTGACGGCGTTCCGGCTGACGCGGGGACATGCCGAGCCGGCGGGATGGCTGCGCGCGATGCGGCACGCGATCGGGGTTCCTGCGGCCGAGGTGGGGAGACGGATGGGCGTGTGCGAGAGGAACGTGATCAAGCTGGAGGAGTCGGAACGGGAGGGACGGATCGAGCTGAGGAGCCTGCAGCGGATGGCGGAGGCGATGGGCTGCGAGCTGGTGTATGCGGTGATGCCGCAGGAGGGGAGGCTGGGGGACATCCGCGTGCGGCGCGAGGCCGAACGAATGCGCGAGCGGGTGGAGTGGAAGGCTGGCCTGCGGACGAAGGAAGGACGGAGGAAGGCGCGGGAGGGGATTCTGGCGACGATGGGGAAAGCAGGGATTGAGTAGCGGTCGTCAGTCCTCAGTCGTCAGTCGTCAGTCGTCCGTGGTCAGCGGTCAGAGAACAGCAGGTGGGGGCGTTGGTTACCGAACAGCAGATCCTTCGCCCCGCTTACCCCATGAACATCTCACGCTGTTCATGGGGCCCCAGAATCACCCCAAGGACGTGGACCTGTCCTTGGGGACCCCGACGAGACGCGCGGGTTCTCAGGATGACACTGTTTTGGGTAGCGGAGAGACGGGGACGACAGGTGGCCGAGGGACTGGGGGCTAGCTTTCCCACCCAAGCAGAGCTTGGATGGGGCACCCGGCGACGACGCGAAAAGCAGGGACTGAGGGACTAAGGGACGAGGGGCTAGAGACGAGGGACTGGGGAGTAGCTTTCCCACCCAAGCAGAGCTTGGATGGGGCACAGACGGATGGCGAGCGATGAGGGAGTGGAGTGAATGGTGAAGAGCGAGAGTTGGCGGGGGCTGGAGAATGCGGTGGCGGGGTTTCAGGCGGCGCGGCGGGCGATGGGCGGACAGCGGCCCTGGTTGCGCGCGGTGCGCAGGGCGTTAGGAATCTCCGCTGCGAAGCTGGCGCGACGGCGAGGCGTGCGGGTGCGGGAGATTTTTCGGCTGGAGGGAGTGGAGTGGGATGGACGGGTGACGCTCGGCAACCTGCGCCGCGTAGCCGAGGCGATGGATTGCGTGCTGGTTTATGCGGTGGTTCCGCGCACGGGTTCGGTGGAAAGGATGGCGCTGCGCGCACGGGTGGACCGACAGGAGAGACGGGAGAAGAAGGCGTTTGCGAAGAAGTGTGTAAGAAACGGAATCAATCTGGATAGCGCTGCGGGGTGCGCCGACGCGCTGCGGTTCGCGGCGCGGCTGGCGCTTGAAGCGTGCGGGATTCACGTTGGACCACGGAAGAAGCCGGGACGGCCGCAGGGATGGAAGAGGAAGTGGGGACTCACGCGGCTGGGCCATGCGGAGATGCTGCAGCGCATGCGGAGAAGTCAGCGGACGGGGCCGGGACGGAAGAGGGCGTCGGGGTAGAAGCGCAGTTTGCGGTGAGCCGGGTGGAGGTCTCAGCGGATGGGCGCGCAGAAGCAGAGGCCGTTGCCGTCGGGATCGGTGACGGCAAATTCACGCAGGCCCCAGGTTTGATTGACGGGTGCGATATGAATCGGAGACTCGGGTCGCTGGGTTGTATCGAGACCGCGGGCACGTAAAGTCGTGTAGCGCTCGTCGACATCGTCGACAAAGACGCGATTGACGGAGCCGAAGACGCCGTCGCCGGCATGGCGTGAGAGCAGGAGCTCGGCGCCGTCTTTGGTCAGGTGAGCGACTCCGTTGGCCTTCTCCTGCTCTTCGTAGCCGGGCCATTTGGGTTCGAAGTCGAGGACTTCGGTGTAGAAGCGGACGGAACGTTGCAGATCGCTGGATTTGATGACGGGAACAATCTTCATGGGGTTCTCCCGAAGGGCACGGGAGTAGCATACGACGGCGGCGGGAATGCTGGACTGACGGGCGTTTGCCGGGACTTAACGGGGTGCGGTCTCCTGGTTCCGGTCAGTTTGTGTTCTGTGAGAATCCCCGGTCCCCAACTGCGAGGGACCGGGGGCACCCTCAGTTGGTTTTTGATTCGTAATCGAGATCGTGACCACCCGCCCATCGTGCGCCGCGTTCTATCTGTATTACTTTTGGCTTTCAAGGTCAGGTGTTGTGACGGGTTCTAACAGGCGAACGAAGCTGGTGACGATTTCCACTGCCGCGACTCTAGTCTCTCTTTATGTGGGTGTGTTCTTCAGCTTGAATACATACGGTTCATAACGCATTCGGTTCAAACACTACATGAAGTCAGGATCGATCCGGCCCGATCACCTGCCATCCGGGAGTGCACCATTTTTGGTAACGGAAGTGTAGGCCACGTCTATGTAAGTCAAAGTCAAGAGAAAAGCACAGAATCCCTAGGCGCGCACCGGAGGGCGCGCAATTGGTCTGATCAGGATCTGCCTCTACGCAACAGTGCCTCTCGGCCGATGATCCGCAAATTCCTGCATCAAGCAGAACCACACATCCATTTGCTGTCTAAGACTCCGGAGAGTCCGCACAGAAGATTGAGTTTGTGTTCTCTGCCAGCCCCGAAACAACCCAACGGGAGCCTCCGGAGTTTTCACTCCTTCGCACAGTGGCCGACCTGCGGGGCCTGGCAGTCTGCGCATCGGAATAATCCTGGTGTTTTTCATTCATGGGCAGGTTTTTAGGCTGCCACCGTGCCTCCGCGTTTCTCGGCAGGCACAAAATCCTGTTTTCTGCGTTCTACGGCAACCATCCAGGCCACCATCTTCCTGGCTACGGCCAGCGTGGCGCGGTTGCGATTGCCCCGCTGTTTTTCCTTTTCGTAAATCAGGCTCAGTTCATGGCTGTATCTCGGTGCCAGCTTCGCGGCTTCGACCAGCACCTGCTGGATATGTTTGTTGCGCTGCTTGGAAATCGGTGTGCGTACGACCTTGTCTGCTGAACGCTTCTCGGCTCCGCACAGTCCGCAATAACTGATAGCGTTTTTGATCGATTGGAAGCGTGCCACATCCCCGATCTCCAGAACCCAAGTCAGGGCCGTAATCGGACCCACTCCGGGAACTGTTCTCAAACGCTCCAGCCGCTCGGACAGCAGCGGATCGCGCTCGAGAGAGCTCACCAGCGCATAGTCCAGCTTCTGCGATCGATTGATCGTCTCCCGGCTCAACTTCAACAGCGGCCTGACACAGTCGATCTCTTCGTTGCCTGACATCAACTCGGTGAAGTAGCCCACTTTGTGTAATCGCTGCTTGTTGAAACTCGCGCCGGTCTCCATCAACAGGCCCGAGATCCGGTTCTTCATCTGAACCATCTGCTTTACGAGCAATCCGCGATAGCGCAGTGTACGCCGCCGGTCGCGGATCTCGGTCGATGTCATGTAGCACTCGGGAAGGAAATCACAACGAAGGCAGTCGGCGATCTTGCTGGCATCGATCTTGTCGTTCTTCCTCTTCGCCGCGGCAATGGCCCGCAGCATCAGGGGATGGGCAACCTTCACCTTTTCGGCATGTGGAAGCAGGTGATCGTAGATCCAGCCGGTGAAGATCGTCGCTTCCATCGCGATCATCCGGGGTTGGGGAAGGGTATTGATCCAGGCATCAAGTTCGCGCCGCGTCGATCCGATCTTGCCTTCCTGATGGATCTTGCCGGCCGCGTCCTTCACGCAATAGCTGATCGTCTTCTTGTGAACATCAAGTCCGATGTAGTACATAGGGTCTCGAGGAGCCTCCGTGGGTAGTTCTCTGAATCAGCGCGCAGCTGAGTTCAGCCTTTGTAACACCCTCGTGCTCCTCCTCGACTTAGCATTCAAACAATCCGACGAAACCCTCGAAAACAGTCCTTCTCGCGAGATGGGGACGATCAGATCAATATGCAGTCTGCGGCATAATTGATGCGTGAAAACCCGCCGCCCGCCTTTATGTTCTACTCGCCCGAGGTATCTCGCAGGCCGTTATATTTCGCCGTGGGCCGTCCAGCCAGGTGCATCTCATCAAGTGGAACCTTGATAAAGACACCTTTGAATTTGGTCAGTGGCTCAAGGGGAGAGTCTACGAACGACGCTGTGACCTGTCGCCTGATGGGGAATTACTGGTCTATTTTGCATCCGACTTTCGCAGATCAATTGGGTCTTGGTCTGCGATTAGCCGTCCCCCTTTTCTTTACAGCCCTTGCTCTTTGGCCCAAGGGCGACTGCTTGGGGCGGAGGTGGACAATTCGCCTCAAACACGCGGTTGCTGTTGAACCATTCCAGCCGCGAAATGGATCTCAGCACCGAACTTTTCAGTTCCGAAATGGCTCGCAATTGGTCCATGCGGAGAATGGTCTGGAGGCGTTGAGGATGATCCGATCTGGTCAACGCGCCTCCAACGAGACAGGCTGGACGTTAACGGCAGATTGCGGCCCAACAAAGAAAGATCGCGCAGCGAAGGTCCACTTTGAGTTCGACCCTCCGATTACGTGGGAAAGAGCGCACCCGCTTTGGCCCAAGAAGTACACCTTGAGAATGTCCATCTTTGGGATGAGTGAACGAAACGGTCCCTGGTATGTCATCGAGCATTCTGCTTTGGTGGCGAAGGTTACGTAGGGGACATCGGAAGAAGTGATTGGGCTGATTCGTCGCAAGATGGAGATCTGCTTTTTACACAATCTGGCTGTCTGTTTGCCTCGTCCTTCAAAGGGCAAGTTTGGTCCGATTGAGGAGAGCAAACAGATAGCCGATTTTAATAGCCTCGAATTTCAGCGCGTCGAGCCACCTGGCTATGCGCAGATGTGGCCTGCAAACAGGGGGAAGCTTCGAAGGAAGAAAGCTAAGCATTGATTTTGGTCGAATAACCCCCTATGCGGAAGTTACTGGTTGTGCACTACCCGGCACGCTCGTCGCGTTTTGCCCTGGATTACTCCCCTGAAGTCGGCTGGCGCCAAGCGATCTGGTGGGGGTGTTGAACGACGACCGCTCTTGCATGCAGATTCTTCGGCTCACCACGCCCGAGCTCTGCCCCAAAGAGCAAAGACCGCTCTTTGGTAGGATAGGGCTCTGGGATCTGACATTCGTGGGACGGCCTTGCATGAAAGAACCGAAATGCAGATCCCTCGCCCCGCTGACTCCAATCGCACTGCTGTTCGATTGGGGCCCCAGACGTGCGGGTTCTCGGGATGACACGGCGGTGGTGATGCTTTAAGGGGCCTGAAGGCCCATGCTCCCTCCGCAGCTCCGCAGGGGCTAAAGCCCAAATTCATTTGGCTCTCTTTGCGGCACGAGTGAACTCATGCATGTTACAGAACAGCAGCACAACAAGCTTTCTCCCACACGCCCTGAAGCCGTGGCCCTCTCACAGCTCAAATTGATGCAACCAGCTCTACCCCTGATACTGCTCGTCGGTGACGTGCTCGAGCCAGTCGACCGTTTTGCCGTCGAGCTTCTCCTGGATGGCGATGTGGGTCATGGCTGTTGTGGACGCCGCTCCATGCCAGTGCTTTTCGCCGGGCGCAAAACCGATGACATCGCCGGGCCGGATCTCCTCGATGGGCGAGCCCCAGCGCTGGACGCGGCCGCAGCCGGAGGTGACGATCAGAGTCTGGCCGAGCGGATGGGTGTGCCACGCCGTCGCGCACCGGGCTCGAAGGTGACCTGCGCGCCGGCGACACGGGCGGGCTCGGGCGCTTCAAAGAGCGGATCGATGCGGACCGTGCCGGTGAACCAGTCTGCCGGTCCTTTGGCGGAGGGGCGAGAACCTGCGCGCTTGATTTCCATTTTTTGTTCTCCTTTTATTGGTTCGGGTCTGGAGAATCCCGCAGCGGCCCAACGGGCTGATGCGGGGTTCTCCAGACCCGAGACCGAAGGCGCGGCTCGCAGCGCCGCGCCTTTGATGATAGCGGGGCCTGTTGGCCGCTGCTGGCAAGAAGTGGCCAACAGGCCCCGCGGGCAATTGCTGAGTAGCTGGGGCTCGAAGCCGCAGTGACTCAGCAATTGCGACCATAGAATTGCGATCGGGAATCGCGGTTCAGATGCGCTCAGGAATTGCGAGCAGGGGCGCTCAATCGCCTGCACAACATCAGTGCGCAGGGGCACAAAGGAGGCTGCTGGTCTGGCATTTATTCTTGGGACAGGACATCTCTATCGATATCGAGGTATTTTCTTCGTGCCCAAGCATCCACTGGTTCTGACCATTCTGGATGGATGGGGCTATCGCGCCGAAACTGCGAACAACGCGATTGCGCTGGCGCGCAAGCCTACTTACGACAAGCTGCTGCGCGAGTTCCCAACACGCTGATTCATGCGTCGGAACATTTTGTGGGGCTGCCGGATGGGCAGATGGGCAACAGCGAAGTGGGTCATCTGAATATCGGCGCGGGGCGCATTGTGCAGATGGACATCACGCGCATCGATGCGCTGATCGCGACGGGCGAATTCCAGAAGCACCCGACGATCGTGCAGGCGATGCAGCGGGCGCGGGAGGGCGGGCGGCAACTGCATCTGTTCGGGCTGGTGTCGGACGGCGGCGTGCACTCGCACCAGGAGCATCTGTACGCGCTGCTGCGGACGGCGAAGCGAGTACGGCGTGGAGCGGGTGTTCGTACACGCCTTTATGGATGGGCGCGACACGCTGCCGACGTCGGGCGCGGGCTACCTTGCGGCGCTGGAGCAGAAGATGCGCGAGTACGGCGTGGGCAAGCTGGCCAGCGATCAATGGCCGCTACTACGCGATGGACCGCGACAAGCGCTGGGAGCGGGAGAAGCAAGGCGTTCGACGCGATGGTGAACGGGCAAGGCCGAGGGCGGCGCGTACAAGGATGCGGTGGCGCGGGTCAAGGAGTGCTACAACAACGGCATCACGGATGAGTTCATGATCCCGTTTGTTGTGACGGATGAGGCGGGCAAGCCGGTGGGGCAGATTCGCGACGAGGATGTGTGCCTCAACTTCAACTTTCGCGCGGATCGGGCGCGGCAGATTACGCGGGTGCTGGCGCGCGAGAGCGGGCTGAACAAGAAGGGCGGGCGCGATCTCCAAGGCTGGGAGTCGCTGGACGAGACGATTCCGCGCAGCGAGATTCCGAAGAATCTGCACTACGTGTGCATGACGCAATACGACAAGCTTTACGAGCTGCCGATGGTCATTCTGCCGGAGTCGATGGACAACCTGCTGGCGGACATTTTGTCGGCAGCATCACTGCGCAATCTGCGGGTGGCGGAGACGGAGAAGTTTGCGCATGTGACGTACTTCTTCAACGGCGGCATCGAGAAGCCTTTTCCCGGCGAGGACCGGGCGCTGATTCCGTCGCAGAAGGTGGCGACGTACGATCTGGCGCCGGAGATGTAGGCGGAGGGGATCGGCGACACGATTGTGAAGGCGGTGAACGACACGGCGTTCGACGTGGTTGTGGCGAACTTCGCGAATGCGGACATGGTGGGCCACTCGGGCAGGCTGGAGCCGACGATCAAGGCGTGCGAGGCGGTGGACGCGCAGCTGGGGCGGATTTACAAGGCGATGAAGGAGCGAACGGGAGCTGGCTGATCACGGCCGACCACGGCAACGCGGAGCTGATGGTCGATCCGGTGACGGGCGGGCCGCACACGGCGCACACGACGAATCCGGTGCCGATGATTTATGTGAGCGAGGATGCGAAGCAATTTTCGGCTGCGGACGGATGGATCGCTGCGCGATATTTCGCCGACGCTGCTGAGTCTGCTGAATCTGGGGCTGCCGAAGGAGATGACGGGCGGGGATTTGCGGGTGGCGATTGCGAAGTAATTCCGATCGCGCGCTGGCCCTGGGGTCGATAATGGGCCCCAGAGCAAGCGTTTGACAATGCAAGATCCAGACCCTGCTTCGACCGATCCCTGGTCGGAGTGGCTGCTTCGCCGCAGGCGCGGAGGCGCACCGGCCCATGAGCCGGTTGTACAGGGGCATGTCCAACGCATTCGTGACCGCGTGCTGGATGGGGCTGGACCGCTTGCGGGAAAAGTTCTGGTCGACGTTGGGGCGGGCGACGGCCTGATCGCATTTGGCGCATTCGAGCGGGTTGGCCCTTCTCTGCGCGCGGTTTTCGCCGAGCCATCGAGAGCTCTGCTGCAACGGGCCGAAGAGCGTGCCGTCGAGCTGGGTGTGCAGGACGGCTGCACATTTGTTCAGACATCCGCCGAAGAGCTCGATGGGGTTGGCGACGAGTCCTGCGATGTGCTGACCACGCGTTCGGTGCTGGTCTATGTTGCGGACAAGGCA